>CAWBCU010000015.1:0-107669 GCA_963787335.1 uncultured Solirubrobacterales bacterium | reverse complement strand
ACCAGCTGCCCTCGTTCATCGCGTCGGGCCTGCGCTGCGTCGCCTTCGACCGGCGCGGCCACGGTCGCTCCGACCGGCCGGGGCGAGGCTATGACTACGACACCTTCGCCGACGATCTGGCCGCGTTGATCGAGCAGCTCGACCTGCGCGACGTGACGCTCGTCGGGCATTCCGCCGGCTGCGGCGAGGTCGTCCGCTACCTGTCGCGCCATGGCGACGACCGCGTGGAACGGGCCGTGCTGCTGGCGCCGGTCACCCCACTGATCGCGAAGACCGGGGACAACCCCGAAGGCGTGGACCCGGCCATCCTGGCCGCGGGCGCCGCATCGCTGATGGCGGACGTCCCCGGGTGGTGCGCCGAGAACGCCCGGCCGTTCTTCGGAGCGACGGCCGTATCGCCGGGGCTCGTCGAATGGGTCACGCGGCAGATCGTCGACACCCCGCTGCAGATCCTGCTCGAGACCGCGGCCGCATACACGACGACCGACTTCCGCGCGGATCTCGCGTCGGTGAGGGTGCCGACGCTGATCATCCACGGCGATCTCGACGCGTCCGCGCCGATCGACCTGACCGGTCGCAGGACCGCGGCGCTGATCACGGGCAGCCGCCTGCTGGTCTACGAGGGCTCCGGCCACGGCCTCTACGCGGCGGACCACGCGCGCCTCAACCCGGACGTGCTGGCGTTCATCGGCGAGGAGCGAGCGCTCGCCGCCTGAGCGGTCGCGCAACCCAGGTTGACAACGGCCGGCGTTGTCAACTAACGTTGCGCGACGATGCCGGCCACCGCCACCGAGCTCACCCACCCGGAGGACCCCGGCGACGGCCTCGCCGCCGTCGTCGCCCTCCGCCGCCTGGCCGACCGGATGGAGGACGCGCAGGTCGAGCGGGCGTTGCGGGACGGCTGGACCTGGGCGCAGGTCGCCGAGGCGCTCGGCGTCACGCGGCAGGCGGTCCACAAGAAGCACGCGAGGAGGCTGAGGGATGTTTGAGCGGTTCGTCCGGGACGCGCGCGTCGTCGCCCTCGAAGCCAACTCCGTCGCCGCCGGGCTGGGCTCGTCGAGCGTTGAGGCGGAGCACCTGCTCGTCTCCCTGGCGAGCACGGACCACCCCGCCGGCGCCGCGCTGCGCGAGATCGGCCTCGAGCCCCAGGAGGTGCGCGACGCGATCCAGCGCGACTTCGAGCGCTCGCTGGAGCGCGTCGGGATCGACGCGAGCGGGGTCGACCTCCCGGCCAACTGCCGCCGCACGAAGCCGCGCTGGGGCGCCTCGGCCAAGCAGGCGCTCGAGCGCGCGGTCAAGGAGGCCAAGCGCCGCGGCGACCGCCACATCGGCTGCGAGCACATCCTGCTCGGCCTCCTGCGCGCCGAGCACGGGACCGTCCCGCGCCTGCTGGCGGCCGAGGGGATCGACCGCGACGAGCTCACCGGCCGGCTCTAGCCGCAACTTCGACGGCGCAGTGAGGAGAGGGTGCGAGCTGCCGCGGCGGCTCGCGAGGCCGGGTGTGCTGAGTTTGTCGAATAGTTCCCACAAACTCCGCACACCCCCCGGAAACCGCCCGAAGCCGACGCCGCTGCTGCGGCGATCGGACCCACCCCCCAGCCGCCGTTGACGTCCGCTCGCTAGCCGCGAACGCGCACGACCACGAACCACGCCCCGTCCATCAGCACCTCTCCCCCGCCGAGCTCCTCGGCCAGCCCGTCGCCGGTGAAGTACCGCTTGTAGACCGTGTGGCGCGAGCCGTCGTTGAGCACGCGCTCCTGCCACTGGACCGGCTCCACCCCGTCGCGCAGCGCCGAGTCGGCCACCACCAGCTCCGGAGCCACCCGCCGCGCCTCGGCGAGGAAGCGCTCGCGCTCCCCCGGCTGCAGATGGTCGTAGAAGTGCCCCGTGAAGACGCGGTCGAACGAGTCGTCGGCGAACGGCAGAGACAAGGCGTCGCCGACCACGAACTCCGACCCCGGCATCCGCGCGGCCGCGATCTCGATCATCGCCTCGCTCGCGTCGAGCCCCACCACCTCGCCCCGCAGGTGCCGCGTCAGGAACCCGGTGCCGCAGGCGACGTCCAACGTCCGCGCCGGCGGCAACGCGGCCACCACCTCGACCAGCGCCGCGACATCCGCCTCCCAGCCGGGGCGATCACGGGAGGCGTGGAGCCCCGTGGCCTCGTACCACTCGTCGTACTCACGAGCGCGCTGCTCGTAGTACTCCTTCAGAGCGCCAGCTGCTGGTAGGCCATCGACTGGAACGACAGCCGGTGCAGCGGCGAGACGCCCAGGCGCTCGATCGCCGCCCGGTGCTCCGGAGTCGAGTAGCCGACGTGGGTCGCGAACTCCCAGCCCGGGTAGCGCTCCTCCATCCGCCGCATGAAGCGATCGCGCGTCACCTTGGCGATCACGGAGGCGGCGGCGATGGCGGCGCTCGTCGAGTCCCCGCCCACGACGGGGCGCTGCTCGAACCCGGTGGCCGGCACCGGGAAGCCGTCCGAGAGGCAGACGCAGCCCTCGACCCCCACCCGGCGCAGGGTGTCCGACAGCGCGGCGAGGTTCGTCACGTGGAGCCCCCGCTCGTCGATCCCGCGCGCACAGCGCGAGGTGATCGCGACCTTGGTGGCGATCCGCAGGACGCGCGGGTAGAGCTCCTCGCGGCCCTCCTCGGTGTGCTGCTTGGAGTCGTTCAGCGCGGTCAGCGCGCGCCGGTCGGCGAGCCCGATGCGCTCGTAGTCGAACAGCACCGCCGCCGCCACCAGGGGGCCGGCCAGGCACCCGCGGCCCGCCTCGTCGGCGCCCGCCACGAAGCGGTGCCCGAGGTCACGGTCGTAGGCGAACAACCGGCGGCCGGTCCGGCGTCGTTTCGATGCTCGACGCATGGCCCGGGTTTCTACCGGTTCAGAGGAGGCCGATGCGCTTGGGAGGCCAATAGGTCGCGAAGGCTGCCCCGATGATCCACTTCTTCGGGACCGGCCCCCAGAACCGGCTGTCGTCCGACGAGCCACGATTGTCGCCCATCATGAAGTAGTGCCCGGCCGGAATCGTGACCTCTCTGGGGTAGTCGCAGCCGTCGCTCCCCGGGCAGGGCCGGATGAAGGGCTCCTTCTGGCGCTTGCCGTTGAGGATCACCCGGCCGTTGCGGATCTGGAGCTTGTCGCCAGGGCCTGCGACGACGCGCTTGATGAAGTTGACCTCGGCCTTCCTGGGCGTCGGCTTCAGGCACACCTGGCCCTCCGGGGGCGGGGCGCCGCACATGTCGTCCTGCTCCGCACCGGTCGGCGGGTGGAAGACGACGACGTCGCCGACGTCGGGCTCCGAGAAGCGGGCGCCGATGCGGTTGACGAGCACGCGCTGGCCGATCTCGAGCGTCGGGACCATCGACTCGCTCGGGATCTTGTACGGCTTGATCAGGAAGGCCTGGATGCCGAGCGCGAGCCCGAGGGCCACGGCCACGATGAGGACGAGCTCGAGGAGCGAGCCGGAGGCTGACGAGCCCTTGGACGGCAACTCAGGTGCTGGAGTCGTCGGTGCCGCCGGCGGTCGCCTCGGTGGCGTCCGTCTCGGGGGCCTCGTCGAGCGCCTGCGCGTCGACGGCCTCGCCCGGCACCTCGGGGTCCGCTGCCGCCGCGGTCTCAGCCGCGGGATCGTGCAGCAGCCCTGCCTGAACGACCTCTTCCGCCTGGCCGGTGTAGCGGCGCTCGCGGACGCGGGCGCGCTTGCCGACGCGACCGCGCAGGTAGTAGAGCTTGGCGCGGCGGACGTCACCGCGGGCGGAGACCTCGATGCGCTCGATCTTCGGCGAGTGCACCGGGAACGTCCGCTCGACGCCGACGCCGAAGGACTGCTTGCGGACCGTGAAGGTCTCGCGCACGCCCTCGCCCTGACGCTTGATCACGACGCCCTCGAACACCTGCGTACGGCGGCGGGTGCCCTCGACGACCTGGAAGTGCACCTTGAGACGGTCTCCGGCCTGAAAGCGGGGGACGCGGCGCAGCTGTGCGCGCTCGAGGGAATCGATGACAGTGCTCATAACGAGAAAGCGTCCGCGGGCGTTGCCCCACCGCGGAAGCGGCGGCCTATGGTAGCGGACCCTCGGCGCCCCCCGCCCCGCGGCGGCGGCTCTGCTCGAGGCGCCACTGACGGATCTGCTCGTGGTGTCCCGAGAGCAGGATGTCCGGCACCGTCCAGCCCCGCCACTCGGCCGGGCGCGTGTAGTGGGGGTACTCAGGGCTGCCTTCCAGGGCGGCGCTGAATGACTCCTCCGCCGCAGAGTCGGCGTGTCCGAGCGAGCCCGGCAACTTCCGCAGGACTGTGTCGGCGACGACCATCGCCGCCAGCTCGCCCCCGGCGAGCACGTAGCGGCCGATCGAGAGCTCCTCGGAGCAGAAGTGGTCGATCACACGCTGGTCGAAGCCTTCGTAGCGGCCGCACAGCACAGTGATGTCCGCTTCGCCCGCGAGCGTGTCGGCGTGCGCGTCGTCGAGCAGGCGCCCGCCCGGGGTCAGGGCGATCACGCGGCGCTGCTCGCGCAGCTCCACCGGGTCGATCCCGTAGCGGGCGCGCAGCGCCGCCTCGACGACGTCGACCCGCAGCACCATCCCCGCCCCGCCGCCAAAGGGAACGTCGTCGACGCGGCTGTTCTTCATCGGCGTCGTCTCGCGATAGTCGACCGTCTCGACCGTGTGGCCGAGCGCGGCCGCGTTGGTCACGTGACGCTGGGTGCGGAACCAGTCGAACCAGTGCGGGAAGAGGGTGAAGACGTCAATCCGCACCGAGGAACCCCAGGTCGATGTCGATCCGCCGGGCGGCGACGTCGATCGAGCGCACCGCGTCCCCGACCATCGGCACCAGCAGCTCCTCGCCGTCCTCGCGGACGACCGCGAGCACCTCGACCGAGGGCAGCTCGCGCATCTCGCTGACCGTCCCCACCGCGCGCTCGCCGTCGGTCACCGCGCAGCCCTCGAGCTCGTGGGCCCAGTACTCGCCCTCGTCGAGTTTCGGGGCGTCGGCGAGGGCGACCCGCAGCACGGTGCCGTGCAGGCGCTCGACCGCCTCGCGGCTGTCGCAGCCGCGCAGGCGCACGACCGGCTTCTCGTCGGTGCCGGCGCGGCGCACGATCTCGCCGGCGTCGGTGGGCGTCCCCAGCACGAGCAGGCGCGGGCGGGGGGCGATGACGTGGAAGGAGCCGTCGCGGCCGTGGGCGCGGCCGACGCGCCCCGCCTCGAGGAACCGCGTCCACGGGGCTACTCGACGATGTCGAGGAGGACGCGGCGGTTGTCCTTGACCGCGGCGGCCTTGATGACCGTGCGCAGCGCCTGCGCCGTGCGACCCCCGCGGCCGATCACGCGGCCGTAGTCGTCGTCGTCGACGGACAGCTCGAACACGAGCGTGCCGTCGTCCTCTTCGAACTCCTCGACCTTGACCTGGTCGGGCTTGTCGACGAGCGCCCGGACGAGGTACTCGAGCAGCTCGCGCACGAGCGGCTAGCGCGCGGCGGGCTGGATGCCCTGGGTCTTCAGCAGCTTGCGCACCGCGTCAGACGGCTGGGCGCCCTGGCCGAGCCAGTGGCGGGCGCGATCCTCGTCGATCGAGATCGTCGAGGGGTCGGTCTGCGCGTTGTAGCGACCGATGGTCTCGATCACGCGACCGTCGCGCGGCGAGCGGGCGTCGGCGACGACGACGCGCCACACCGGATCCTTCTTCCCGCCTACGCGGGTGAGTCTCATGCTGACGGACATGGCCGGGCAGGTTAGCGAAGCCGGCGCGACTCGCCGAGCGGAAGTGGGCTGTCGGGCTTGATCGAGCGCAGCCGGAGCAGCGTCACGACCCGCTGCGCGCCCCCGCGGGTGGACAAGGCGACCAGCACCCGCTGGAGCTCGGCGAGGTCGCGCGCGACCACCGTGAGCAGCGCGTCGGTCTCCCCCGCGACCCACGCGGCGGCGGTCACCTGGTGCAGCTCGCCGAGCACCTTCTCGAAGCGCCGCTCGAGCGCTTCCTCGTGGTGACCGAGCGTGACGGAGACGTAGACGTGGAGGCCGAAGCCGGCCGCCGCCTCGTCGACCTTCGCGTGGATGCCGGCGATCACGCCGGACTCCTTGAGGCGGCGGACGCGGTTGAGCGTCGCGGCCGGCGAGAGGCCGGCGATGCGCGCCAGCTCCACGTTGGGCCGGTCGGCGTCGCGTTGGAGCTCATCGAGGAGCAAGACGTCGATTTCGTCAAGTGTTCGTGCCATATGTGTGAAGAATATTTCGTGTAGAGGGTCAACCGCAAGGTCGCAGGGCCGTCTGTGCCACGTTGGACGCATGAACCGCTCCGCCCTTCTCGCCCTGACGGCCGCCGGCCTCATGTTCGGCGTCACCGTGCCGCTCTCGAAGCTCGCCCTCGGCTGGCTCGATCCCACCTGGCTCGCGGTCGTGCGCTTCGGGCTGGCCGCGCCGGTGCTGGCGCTGGTGGCGCGCAAGACGCTGCGCGAGGCGGCCACGCTGCGGATCGCCGCGTGGGGCGCGCTCGGCTACGGCGCGATGGTCGTGCTGCAGAACCTCGGGGTGGAGCAGACGAGCGTCACGCACGCGGCGCTGATCTTCGGCGCCGTGCCCGTCTTCGTCGCGGCCGGCAGCGCTGCTGCTGGGGCGCGCCGTCGCCGGGCCGGCGGCGTGGACCGGCTTCGCGGTCGCGCTCGGCGGCGTCGCGCTGGTGGCGGGGTCGGGCGGCGAGGCGTCGCTGGCCGGCGACGCGCTGGTGCTCGCCTCCGCCGTGCTGGGTGCCGCGCTGATCGTGGTCCAGGGCGGGCTGCTGGAGGGCCGTGACCCGGTCGCCGTGACCGCCGTGCAGATGGCCGCCGCGGGCGCGTTCTCGCTGCTGGCCGCGCTGCCGGCGCCGCTGCCCGTGGGATCGCCGACGCCGGAGCAGGCGATCGCGCTGGGCGCGCTCGTGAGCGTCGGCTCGCTGATCCCGTTCGCGCTCTACGCCTACGGCCAGGCGCGCGTGCACGCCGAGCTGGCGGGCGCGTTCGTCAACCTCGAGCCGGTCGTCGGCGTGGCCTCGGGCGTGCTCGCGTTCGGCAACCCGTTCGGGGTCCCGCAGGCGCTCGGCGCCATCCTCGTGATCGCCGGGCTGGCGCTCAGCGCTGGCGCATCAGGGCGCCGAGATCCGGCATCTTCCCGGAGGCGAGGCCCTTCATCATCTTGCGCATCTCCTGGAACTGCTTGACCAGCTGGTTGACCTGCTGGACGCTGGTGCCCGAGCCCCTCGCGATCCGCAGCCGGCGGGAGCCCTTGATCGCCTCGGGGTGACGGCGCTCCCAGGCGGTCATCGAGGTGATGATCGCCTGCACGCGGTCGAGCTCGCGCTCGTCGACGTTCATCTTCGAGAGCTGGTGGCCGGCGAGCCCGGGCATCATCCCCAGCAGCGAGGTCAGCGGGCCCATCTTGCGGATCTTCTGGAGCTGGTCGAGGAAGTCCTCGAGCGTGAACTCGTTCTTGCGCAGCTTGCGCTCGAGGACCTTCGCCTCGTCCTCGTCGACCTGCTTCTCGGCCTTCTCGATGAAGGAGAGGACGTCGCCCATCCCGAGGATGCGCTGGGCCATGCGGTCGGGGTGGAAGCGCTCGAAGTTCTCGAGCTTCTCGCCGGTGGAGGCGAACAGGATCGGCTTGCCGGTGACGGCCTTGACCGACAGCGCGGCGCCGCCGCGGGCGTCGCCGTCGAGCTTGGAGAGGATCACGCCGTCGAACTGCGCCGCCTCGGCGAACTGCTCGGCGACGTTGACCGCGTCCTGGCCGGTCATGGCGTCGACGACGAGCAGCACGTTGGTCGGCCGCACGGCCTTCTTGATGTTCGTCAGCTCCGCCATCAGCGCCTCGTCGATGTGGAGGCGGCCCGCGGTGTCGACGATCAGGACGTCCTTGCCGTCGCGCTCGGCCTGGTCGCGCGCCCAGGCGGCGATCTCGACCGGGTCGGCGTCGGTCCCGCGCTCGTAGACGGTCGCGCCGGCCTGGTGGCCGACCTTGATCAGCTGCTCGACGGCGGCGGGGCGGTAGACGTCGCAGGCGGCGACGCCGACCGAGGACCCGTTCTCCTCGCGCAGGAAGCGGGCGAGCTTGGCCGTGGCGGTCGTCTTGCCGGAGCCCTGGAGGCCCGCCATCAGGATCACCGTCGGCGGCCGCGGCGAGAAGGCCAGGCCGGCCGAGGCGCCGCCCATCAGCGCGGTCAGCTCCTCGTTGACGATCTTGACGACCTGCTGGCCGGGGTTGAGCTGCTTCTGGACCTCCGCCCCGAGGCAGCGCTCCTTGACCGAGGACGTGAACTGCTTGACGACCTTGAAGTTGACGTCCGCCTCGAGCAGCGCGAGGCGGATCTCGCGCATCGCGCGGGTGATGTCCTCCTCGGTCAGGGCGCCGCGGCCGCGGACGCCGGAGAGGGTCTCCTGGAGCTTCTCTGAGAGGGAGTCGAACACTCCCGTAAGTGTAGGTCGCGCGCCTAGGTAGCCGGGCCGGGCGGCGGCGGCGCCGCGGGCGGCTCGGGCGCCGGCGGCTCGTTGCGGTCCATCAGCGCGGGCTGGCCCTCCCCCAGGCCGCGCGAGAGCCCGGCGGTCGCGTCCTGCGCCTCCGCCGTGGCCTGACGCGCCGCGGCGGCCGCGGCCTCGGCGTCGGCCGCGGCCTTCTCGTCGACCTCGTCGGCGCGCTCCGAGCGCGGGCGCGGCGGCCGCGGCGGGACGCCGCCCTCGGGGCCGCCCTCGTCGCCGCCGAACGCGTTGCCGATGCTGCCGAGCGCCTTGGTGAACTCGCTCGGGATGACGAAGATCTTGCTCGCCTGTCCCTGCGCGAGCTGCGGCAGCATCTGCAGGTACTGGTACGAGAGCAGCGGCCCGTCGGGACCGCCGTCGTGGATCGCCTGGAAGACCGTCTCGATCGCCTTCGCCTCGCCCTCGGCGCGCAGGATCGCCGAGGTGCGGGCGCCCTCCGCCTTCAGCACGGCCGCCTGCTTCTCGCCCTCGGCGGTGAGGATCTGGGACTGGCGCGCGCCCTCGGCGGTGAGGATCGTGGCGCGGCGGTCGCGCTCGGCGCGCATCTGCTTCTCCATCGCCTCCTGGACGGTGCGCGGCGGCTCGACCGACTTCAGCTCGACGCGGTTGACGCGGATGCCCCAGCGGCCGGTCGCCTCGTCGAGCACGACGCGCAGCTGCGCGTTGATGTTGTCGCGGCTGGTCAGGACCTCCTCGAGCGTGAGCCCGCCGATCACGTTGCGCAGCGTGGTGACGGTGAGCTGCTCGATCGCCTGCAGCGGGTTGGCGACCTCGTAGGTGGCGGCCTTCGCGTCGGTGACCGTGAAGTAGATGACGGTGTCGATCCCGACCACGAGGTTGTCCTCGGTGATGACCGGCTGGGGCGGGAACGTGACCACCTGCTCGCGCAGGTCGATCAGCGGCTTGACCCGGTCGACGAACGGGATGATCAGCGTCAGCCCGGGATCGAGCGTGCGGGCGTAGCGGCCGAGCCGCTCGACCACGCCGGCGCGCGCCTGCGGCACGATGCGGACGCCCGACGCCGCCACGACGAAGACGAAGAACGCCAGCACCAGCAGCGCGATGATCCCTGCACCCATGATTGCTCCCTACTCCTCGCTCACGAGCGCGGTCGCGCCCCGGATCTCGATGACCTGCACCCGCTTGCCCTGCTCGATGACCTCGTCCTCGTCGTAGGCGCGCGCGGTCCAGACCTCGCCGTCGAGCCGCACGCAGCCGACGCCTTCGTCGTTGGCGATGCGCTCGAGCACCATCGCATGCTGGCCGACCAGCGCGGCGGTCCCGGTGCGGCTGAGCGCAGGCTGGCGCTTATGCGCTCGGGCCAGCGGCCGCAGCGCGCCGAGCGCGACGACCGAGACGACGAGGAAGACGATCAGGTTGATGGCCGTGCCGGCCCCGGCCGCGCTGGTGACCATCGCCGCCAGGGCGCCGGCCGCGAACGGGGCCAGGAAGAAGCCCATCGTGGCGATCTCGCCAAGGGCGAGCAGGACCGCCGCGATCAGCCAGAGCACCCAGGGATCCATACGCCGAATCTACAGAGTGCCGCGGATCAGGTCAGGAGCGCCCGGGCGAAGTCCTGCGCGTCGAACGGGCGCAGGTCCTCGAGCTGCTCGCCGATCCCGATCAGCTTGACCGGGATCCCGAGCTCGTTCGCGATCGCCAGCGCGATGCCGCCCTTGGCGGTGCCGTCGAGCTTGGTGAGGATCACGCCGGTGACGTCGACGGCCTCGCCGAACAGCTTGGCCTGGCGGACGCCGTTCTGGCCCGTGGTGGCGTCGACCGTCATCAGCGTCTCGTGCGGGGCGTCGGGCATCTGCTTGGTGATGACGCGGCGGACCTTGGTCAGCTCGGCCATCAGGTCGGTCTGGGTGTGCAGCCGGCCGGCGGTGTCGATGATCACGACGTCGACGCCACGCTCGCGGCCGCGGGCGATCGCGTCGAAGGCGACGGAGCCGGGGTCGGAGCCATCGGGGCCGCGCACGAACTCGCAGCTGGGCGCGTTCGGACCAGCGCTCGAGCTGCTCGACCGCGGCGGCGCGGAAGGTGTCGGCGGCGGCGATCAGGACCTTCTGGCCGAGCGTCTGCTGCAGATGCCAGGCGAGCTTGCCGATCGTCGTGGTCTTGCCGGTGCCGTTGACGCCGACCACGAGGATCACGGTCGGCTCGGGGCGCAGGTCGATGTGGTCGTCGCCGGTCTTCGCGAGGTCGGCGAGGAGCTCGCTGAGGCGCTCGGTCAGCGCCTCGCCGCCCGTGATCTGGCCCTCCTCGGCCTCCTGCTCGAGCCGCTCGACGACCTGCGCGGTCGTGCGGGCGCCGACGTCGGCGTAGATCAGCGCCTCCTCGAGGCGCTCCCAGGTCTCCTCGTCGAGGTCGCCCTGGAACAGCGTGGCCTGGACCTCGGCCTGCAGCGCCTCGCGCGTCTTGCGCATGTTCTCGCGCATGCGGCGGAAGAAGCCGCGGCGCTGCTGCTCGCGCTCGGCCTCTTCGACCGGCGGGGGCGCGCCGTTGTTCGTGATGAAGAGGTCGTACCAGTCTCGGGCCACGGGAGCGGTGAGAATAGAGCGGTGATCGAGTTCCGCCGCGAGCCCGCCGGGAGCCCCGCCGCGCAGGCGCTCCTGAAGGCGATGGAGCAGGAGATGTTCGACCTCTACGACATGCGGTCGATGCCGACGCCGGCGAGCACCGAGGAGCTCGACCCGCCCGCCGGCGGCGCCTACGTGGTGGGCTGGGAGGACGGGCGGGCGGTCGCGGGCGGCGCGCTCAAGCGGCTCGGGCCCGGCGTGGCCGAGGTCAAGCGGATGTACGTGATCCCGGCGGCGCGCAGCCGGGGGCTCGCACGGGAGCTGCTGGCGGCGATCGAGGACGCCGCGCGCGAGCTCGGCTACGAGCGCGTGCGGCTCGACACCGGGGCGAGCCAGCCGCACGCCAAGGCGCTCTATGAGTCGGCCGGCTACCGCACCGTCGCGGACTACAACGACAACCCCTACGCGGCGTACCACGGCGAGAAGGCGCTGTGACCGCGTTCGTGCTGACGCTGTGCGGGGCGGCGCTGGCGGTCGGCCTCGAGCTGCTCGAGGCGCTGGCGATCGTGCTGGCGGTCGGCTCGACCCGGCGCTGGCGCGACGCGCTGATCGGCGCCGCGGGTGCGGTGGTGCTGCTGGCGGTGGTGGTCGTGGCGGTCGGGCCGCTGCTGCTCGCCCGGCTGCCGCTCGAGCCGCTGCAGGTCGTCATCGGCACCGCGCTGCTGCTGTTCGGGCTCGAGTGGCTGCGCAAGGGCGTGCTGCGGCTGGCGGGCCGGCGCTCGCTCTCGAACTCGTTCCAGGAGTACCTCGAGGAGCGCGAGGCGCTGGAGGGGATGGCGGCGGTCCCGCCCGGGCAGCCGGACTGGCCGGCGCGCGTGGTGGCGTTCAAGGGCGTGCTGCTCGAGGGCGTCGAGGTCGTGCTGATCGTCGCCGCGCTCGGCGCAGGCCCGGACGGGCTGGCGCCCGCGATCGCCGGGGCGGGCCTGGCGGTGGTGCTGACGCTCGCGGTCGGGATCGTGCTGCACCGGCCGCTGATGCGGCTCCCGGAGTCCCACCTCAAGTACGCGGTGGGGATCGTGCTCTCGTCCTTCGGCGTCTTCTTCCTCGGCGAGGGCCTCAGCGTCGAGTGGCCGGGCGGCGACGTCGCGCTGCTCTACATCGCCGCGACGCTGCTGATCGTCTCCCAGGTCGAGATCCGGGCGCTCGTGCGCGAGCCGGTGCCGGCCTGATGCGGGAGCTGCGGAAGCTGGTCTTCGGCGAGACGGTCGCGCTGCCGGTGGGCGTCGGGCTCGTGCTCGTGTGCGCCCTCGCGCTCGACGCCTGGGCCGGGTCGTGGTGGACCGACGCCGGCGGGTTCGTCCTGCTCGCTCTGGTCGTGGCGGTGCTGGCGGTCGCGCTGGCGCCCGCGCACCGGCGGCGCTAGCCGCGCACGCCCACCTTGCGGACGGCGCCGCGCAGGCCGACACAGCCCACGCATCCGACGCAGCCCACGCAGTCGACGCACCCGATGCACGCCACGCAGCCCAGGCAGCCGACGTTGCCGAGGCCGGCCACGACGCCCAAGCTCCCCACGACGCCGACGCTCGCGCTCACCGCCGCGCTCCCCACCACGCCCGCGCTGCCGCTGACGGCGGCGCTGCCGACCACGCCCGCGCTGCCGACGACCGCCGCGCTGCCCACCACGCCCGCGCTGCCGACCACCGCCGCACTCCCTACGACGCCCGCGCTGCCGCTGACGGCGGCCGAGCCCTCGACGGCGGCGTTCCCGCTGTCTTCGTCCATGGCGGGAGCCTAACCCGGGAATACGCGCGGCGGCTGCGTCGTTCTCCCCTACATGCTCGAATCAATCGCCAAAGAACTCCGCTCCCGCAAGCTCATCACCCCCCGCCAGAAGTACCGCAGCCGCGACGAGCCGTACCTCGGCCCGCGGATGCGCTGGCCCTAGGCTCCTAAGCCGCGACGCGCGGCGGCAGCCGCCGCGAGACGACCTTCGACACGCCGTTGCCCGCCATGGAGACGCCGTAGAGGCAGTCCGCTGCCTCCATCGTGCGCTTCTGGTGGGTGACGACGATGAACTGCGCGCGGTCGGAGAAGCGGCGCAGGACGCCGAGGAAGCGGTCGATGTTGAGGTCGTCGAGCGCGGCCTCGACCTCGTCGAGGATGTAGAACGGGCACGGCTTCGCGAGGAAGACCGCGAACAGGAACGCGAGCGCGGTCAGCGACTTCTCGCCGCCCGAGAGCAGCGTCAGGCGCTTGGTCGACTTGCCGGCCGGCGTGATCTCGATCTCGACGCCCATGCCGTCGTCGGGGTCGCCGCTCTCCTCCGACTCGGCGATCTGCTCGAGCCGCTCTTCGTCGCTCGGTGACTCCTCGGGCTCGGCGCCGCCGAGGACGGGGCGCGGGCCGGCGTCCTCGCGGACGAGGCGCAGGCGGCCGCGGCCGCCCGGGAAGAGCTGCTCGGCGACCTCCTCGAAGTTCTTGGCCGCGGCGGTGAAGGTCTCCTCGAACGCCTCGCGGATCTTGATGTCCGTGTCCCGGATCAGGCCCTTGAGCTCGCGCAGCGCGTCCTCGAGGTCCTCGCGGCGGGCCTCGAGCTCCTCGACGTGGGCGATCGCCTCGGCGTACTCGTCCTGCGCCAGCGGGTTGACCGGGCCGAGCTGCTCGCGGCGCTTCTGCAGGCGCTCGATGCGGGCGGCGAGCGCGTCGCGCTCGCCCTCGGGCAGCGGGTCGCCGGCCGGCTCGGGGTCGAGGCCGAGCTTGGTCGCGAGCTCGCCGAGGACCGCTCCGACCTCCTGGGCGCGGTCGCGCGCCTGCTGGGCGCGGACCTCGGCGACGGTGACCGCCTCGGAGCTGCCGTGCAGCCGCGTCTGGGCGGCGTTCTCGGCGGCGGCGCCCGCGCGCAGGTCGGCGGCCAGGCGCTCGCCGGCGGCGCGGTCGGCGTCGAGCTCGGCCTGGAGCGCGGCCTGGCGCTCGCCCACGGCCTCGCCGGCGGCCGCGAGGGCGTCGACGAGCCGCTGCGCCGCCGGGGCGAGCTGGTCGTCGGCGGCGAGCCGGGCACGTTCGACGGTCAGCCGGCGCTCGCGGTCGCGGCGCTCGCGCTCCGCGCGCTCGGCGAGCCGGCGCTCGGCGGCGAGCGCCGCGCCGAGCTGGGCGCGGCGGGTCGCGATCGGGCCCTCGTCGGGCGCCTTCTTGCGCTGGTCGAGCAGCCACGCGGCATGGCGCACGGCCTCGCTCGCCTCGTCGCGAGCGCGGGAGGCGGTGCGGGCGGCGCGGTCGGCCTCGTCGCGGGCGGCGTCCGCGGCGGCGACGGCCTGCGACGCACCGTCGCCCTCGGCGATCGCGGCCCGCTCGGCCTGCGCCGCGCGCTCGGAGGCCTGGACGAGCTCGTCGCGGCGGTTGCGCTCGGCCAGCAGCCGGTCCTCGCCGCCGCCCGGCACCTGGCGGAGCTCGCGCGTGAGCGGCGACCAGACGCGGCCGGAGCGGGTCACGGCGACGCCGCGGAAGTCGGGCCGGAGCCCGTCGAGCGTCTCGACCACCCACACGTTGGCCAGCAGCCGCTCGGCGAGCGACGCGGCGGCGCCGTCGCCCTCGGGGCGGACGCGCGAGCGGAGCGGCTCGGCGCCGGGGGCGGGCGAGGAAGAGAGCGTTGCGGGCGAGCCGTCCTTTGCCTCCACGAGCGCCGCACCACCGTCCTTGCCCGCTCCGTCGAGCAGCGCGCCGGCCTCCGTCAGGTTCGCGGCAACAGCGGCGCGCAAGCGCGGGCCGAGCGCCGCGGCGAGCGCGAGCTCGTACCCCGGCTCGGCCCGGAGCGCGTCGGCGAGCGCCGGAGCGCCGCCCGGCGCGCCGACGTGCGAGCGCAGGAACTGGTTGACGGCGGCGAGCTCGGCGCCGACCTTGGCGGCCTCGCGGCGGGCGCGCTCGACGCCGGCCTCGACCTCGCGGCGGGCCTTGCGGGCGGCGTCGCAGGCGGCGTCGGCCACCCGGCGCGCCTCGCCGACGCGGTCGGCCTCGGCGGAGAGCCGCTCCAGCTCCGCGGCAGCGACGGCTCGCTTCTCCTCCAGCTCCTCGAGGTCGCGCGCCAGGCGCTCGTGGCGGTCCTGGGCGAGCTGCTCGAGCTCGGCCTCCATGCCCGCGACGCGCTCGGCGGCGCCGGGGTCGTCGCCCTCGTCGTCGCCCGCCTCGGCCTCGAGCCCGGCCACCAACGCGCGGCGGCGCTGGGTGCGGTCCTCGATCGCGGTGACGGCGGCGCGGGCGGACTCGAGCCGGAGCTCGATCCGCTCGGCCGCGGAGCGCGCCGCGTAGGCGCGGTTGGCCAGCGCCTCGCGCTCGGCGCCGCGGGCGGCCAGGGCCGCCTCCGCCTGCTCGCGCGCGGCGCGCAGCCCGGCGAGCTCCGCCTCCACGGCGGCGTAGGCCTCGCGTGCCGACCGCACCTGGTCCATCGCAAGCCCCAGCTCGGCACGGGCCGCTCGCGCGTCCTCGCCCGCCAGCGTCCAGCGCGCCTCGTCGGTCTGGCGCTCGAGCCGCTCGTGCAGCTCGGCGGCCTCGGCCTGGCGCTTGAGCGGCCGCAGCCGCGCCCGCGCCTCGCGCTCGATGTCCAGAGCGCGATCCAGGTTGTCCTGCGTCCGCGCGAGCTTGAGCTGGGCGCGGCGACGGCGCTTGCGGTGCTTGCCGAGCCCCGCGGCCTCCTCGATCAACAGCCGCCGGTCGCGCGGCTTGGAGGTGACGATCGACTCGACGCGGCCCTGGGAGACGACGGAGTGCATCTCCTTGCCGAGGCCGGTGTCGGAGAGGATCTCCATCACGTCGACGAGGCGGCACTTCGCGCCGTTGACGCGGTACTCGCCCTCCCCCGCGCGGTCGAGCCGGCGCGTGATCGCGATCTCGCTCGCGGGCAGGTCGACGGTCCCGTCGCCGTTGTCGAGCACGACCTCGACCTCGGCCTCCGAGCGCGCCTGCACGCCGTGGGCGCCGGCGAAGATCACGTCCTGCATCGACTGGCCGCGGACGGCCAGCGGGGACTGCTCGCCCATCGCCCACAGCACCGCGTCGGTGATGTTGGACTTGCCCGAGCCGTTCGGGCCGACGACCACGGACACGCCCGGCGAGAACTCCAGCCGCGTGCGGTCCGGGAACGACTTGAAGCCCTTCAAAGAGATCGACCTCAGGTGCATGCCAGATCCCTCAGTGGGTCTTCTCGTGACGTTTCACTCGAAAGACCGGCCGCCGGCGCCGCCAGGCAAGGACGCAGACCCGAAGGAATACCCCTGGTATTTCGAGTGGTCGAGGACGCCGCCTGGCGGTGATCGGCGGGCGCCGATTTCGGGTGAAACGTTGCGGGAAGGCCCACTAGTGCGGGAGCGCGTCGAGTGCCGCGGCGGCCGCGGCCTGCTCGGCGTCCTTCTTCGAGCGCCCGGAGCCGCGCGCGACCTCCGCGCCCTCGACCGTCGCCGAGACCTCGAAGGTGCGGTCGTGGGGCGGGCCGTCCTCGCCCACCACCTCGTAGCGCACCAGGGCCCCGCGCCGGGCCAGGCGCTCCTGCAGCGCCGACTTGAAGTCCGCCGGGCTCACCAACGCCACCTCGATCTCCGGCGTGAACGCCTCCACCACCGCCGGCGCGGTCTGCTCGTAGCCGTAGGCCAGGTAGCACGCGCCGATCACCGCCTCGATCACCGAGGCCAGCACGCGCTCGGTCCGCACCAGCAGCTCCGTCGCCGCCACGCCCGCGTCCGGCGGCGCCGCCGCCCGCAGCCGCTCCGGCAGCCCGAGCCGCTCCGCCACCACCCGGCACGAGCGCCCCGAGACCGCCTGGGCGCGGATCTTCGTCAGCCGGCCGGCCCCGTGGGACTCCGCCGCGAGCCGCGGATACAGGTGCGTGGTGACCGCCAGCGACAGCACCGAGTCCCCGAGGAACGCCAGGCGCTCGTAGGAGTCCGACCGCTGCTCGGTCCACGACGCGTGCGTGACCGCCTGCCGAGCGAGATCCGCCGGCAGGGACTCGAGCAGGTCGTTGAGCTTGTCCAGGGCTCAGGGCCTCGCCTGCGCGTCCGGAGCGTGAGCGAGCACGAAGTCCACGGCCTGACCGACCGTCTGGATCTTCACCGCCTGCTCGTCCGACATCACCACGCCGTAGGTGTCCTCGAGCTCCTGCACCAACGTGTACAGGTCGAGCGAGTCCGCTTCGAGGTCCTGCTTGAAGTGGGTGCCCTCGGTCACGCGCGCCGGGTCGAGCTCGAGCTCGTCGGCGAGGTGCGCGCGGATGGCCTCCAATACTTCCTCTCGGGTCATGGCTGATCGGGCACGCTAGAGGCCACGGCGGACACCTCGGCCGGAGCCCGCCGCAGCGCCCCGGCGGCCGCCAGCGTCTCGAGCGTCCGCCCGACCACGTCCTCGCGCACGCCGCGCGCGGCGAGCCCGATCGCGTTGGTGATCCCGCCCGCCTCGAACGAGCCGTGCGGCACCACCACGAGCTTGCGCAGGCCGAGCAGCACCGCGCCGCCGACGGCCTGCGGATCGAGCTGGTCGCGCAGCTCGCGCAGGGCCGGCCGCAGCAGCAGGCCGCCGATCGTCGAGCGCCTGGAGGACGTCGCGGCGTCGCGCACCGCGCCCAGCAAGACGGCCGACGTGCCCTCCATCACCTTCAGCGCGACGTTGCCGGTGAAGCCGTCGGTGACGATCACGTCGGCCTCGCCGGTCCCGATCGCGAAGCCCTCGACGTTGCCGATGAAGTTCAGCCGCGACTCGTCGTCGGAGAGCACGCTGTGGGCGGCCACGAGGTCCTCTGGCCCCTTCGAGGCCTCCTCGCCGTTGCTCAGCAGCCCGACCCGCGGCCGCGAGACGCCCATCGCCGTCTCCATGAACGCGGCGCCCATGTGGGCGAACTGCACGAGGTGCTCGGGCCGGACCTCGACGTTGGCGCCCGCGTCGAGCAGCAGGAACGGCGCGCCCGGCACCGGCACGAGCACCGCCAGCGCCGGCCGGTGGATGCCGCGCCCGCGCTTGATCCGGAACAGCGACGCGGCCAGCGCCGTGCCCGTCGAGCCGCCGGAGACGAGCGCGTCGGCGCGACCGTCGGCGACGGCGCCCACCGCGGCCACGATCGAGGCGTCCGGGTTGGCGCGCACGGCGCGCGCGGGATCCTCGGCCTTGGCGATCGAGACCGGCGCGTCGATCACCTCGACGCCGTCCGGCAGGTCGCCCATCTGGGCGGCCGGGCCGAACAGCAGCACGCGCACGCCGTACTCCGACGCCGCGGCGGCGGCTCCGCGCGCAACCTCGGCGGGGCCGTGGTCGGCCCCGTTCGCATCAACCGCGACGGCGACCGGGTCGGTCAAGCGCGGCCGCTAGTGGTCGTGATCGTGGTCGTGCTCGTCGTGCTGCACCGCGACCACCTCGCGACCCTTGTAGAAGCCGCAATTGCCGCACACGCGGTGTGGGCGGCGGGGCTGGTGGCACTGCGGGCACTCGTTCAGGACCGGCGCGGAGATCTTGTGCTGCGACCGGCGCTGGTTGGTGCGAGCGTGCGACTGCTTCTGCTTGGGGACGGCCATGGGCGACCGGAAGGGTAGCGGGTGGTGCCGTCGGTGGGAACTAGTCGAATCGGATCTCGGAGAGCTTCGCCCAGCGCGGGTCCGGCTCGGCCTCGTGGGCGTGCTCCGGGTCCTCGTTGAGGTTGGCGCCGCACTCCGGGCAGAGCCCCCGGCAGTCGGGCATGCAGGTGATCTGCGCGGGCACGGCGAGCGCGAAGGCGTCGCGCGCCCAGGCCGCGAGGTCGAGGTCGTCGTCGGAGTCGACGTAGGGCGAGCTGAGGTCCTCGTCGCCCGCGCCGGGCTGGTTGACCTCGCGTGCATCGATGTCGAAGCTGGGCGCGGCCGGGCCGAGGCAGCGCATGCAGGGGCCGGTCAGCGTCGCCGAGAAGCGCAGGCGCAGCGCGAAGCCGTTGCCGGTCGTGCGCGAGATGTCCAGGCGCACCGGGACGAGCTCGGGATCGGGGGTGTAGCGCTCGCCGCCCAGGTCGAGCGGCGCGAGCGCGACGGTCAGCTCGAGCCGCCGGCCCTCCCCCGAGGTGAGCCCCATGCGGCCGAGCGAGAAGATGTCGGTGCGTTGGGGCATGGCTTCCGTTATAGCGCCCGATTCAGCCCTTCCCGCCGTCCTCCTGGAGCTCGCGCTTGAGGACCTTCCCGGTCGAGGTGCGCGGGAGCTCGCTGACGAAGTCGACGTCGCGCGGGACCTTGTAGGCGGCGAGGTTGGACTTGACGTACTTCTTGACCTCCGCCTCCGAGAGCTGCTTCGCGCCCTTGGTCACCACGACGGCCTTCAGGCGCTGGCCGAACTTCTCGTCGTCGACCCCGAAGACCGTGGCCTCCTTGATCGAGTCGTGGCTCGAGAGCAGGTCCTCGACCTCCTGCGGGAAGACGTTCTCGCCGCCCGAGACGATCATGTCGTCGTCGCGGCCGTCGATGAACAGGCGGCCCTCGTCGTCGAAGTGCCCGACGTCGCCGGAGGACATCAGGCCGTCGATGACGTCCTTGTTGCCGCCGCCGGTGTAGCCCTCGAACTGGAGGTCGTTGCCGACGAAGATGCGGCCGGTCTCGCCCTTCGAGACCGGCTTGCCGTCGTCGTCGTAGAGCTTCACGACGGTCCCGCGCGGCGGCTTGCCGGCCGTGCCGGGCGCGGCGCGCAGGTCCTGCGGGGTGGCGATCGTCGCCCACGCGACCTCGGTCGAGCCGTAGAGGTTGAAGAGGTTGTCGCCGAAGTGGTCCATCCAGCGGTCCGAGAGGTTCCCGGGCAGCGCCGAGCCGGACACGGGGACGGCCTTGACGGCGGAGAGGTCGTAGCGGTCGAGCACCTCGTCGGGCAGCTCGAGGATGCGCTGGAGCATCACCGGCACGACCACGAGCGCGGTGCAGCCGTGCTGCGCCGTCAGCGACAGCGTCGCCTCCTCGTCGAACTTGCGGTTGAGCACGATCGTCGAGGACAGGCCCATGCCGAGCGTGAAGTGCGCGAAGCCCCAGGCGTGGAAGAGCGGCGCCGCGATCATCGTCTTCTCGCGCGCCTTCAGCGGGATCCGCGACAGCAGCGCGGCCGCGGGATCGAGCGACTTCGGCTGGCTGCGCGAGGCGCCCTTCGGCGTCCCCGTGGTGCCGGAGGTGAGGATCACGGCCTTGCCCGGCTCCGACGGCGGGATCACGCCGGCGGGGTCGCCGCGCGCGATCAGCTCCTCGAGCGTCGTGTCCTTCGTCTCCGACTCGGGCTCGGCCCACGAGATGTAGCGCTTGCGGCGGTGGCCGGCGTCGGCCAGGACCTCCGCGAACTCCTCGTCGTAGATGATCGCCTTCGGCTTCTCGCGGTCGGCGACGTCGGTCAGCTGCGGGCCCGAGAACGACGTGTTCATGAACAGGGCGTGGGCGCCGAGCTTCGAGCAGGCGACGACGGACTCGACGAACCCGCGGTGGTTGCGGGCCATGATCGCGACGTTGTCCCCCTCGTTGACGCCCTCGTCGGCGAGCGCGTGCGCCAGCGCGTTGGTGCGCTCGTGGATCTCCTTGAAGGTGAGCTGCCCGAGCTCGTCGATCAGCCCGACCTCGTCCGGATACCGGAGGGCGGATGCCTGGTAGCCCGCGGCGGGCGTGGCGCCCCAGCGGATCAGGGTGACGGCGGTGCGCAGGAGACGGTCGGGACGCTGGGCCCGGATGACGCCGGCCTCCGTCAGCGTGACGAGCGTGTGCAGCTTGGTGGAGACCTGCGCGTGAAGGGACATTGGTGCCGCCAATATCTCACTTTCGGGCGAGCCTCAATCCACTTGGCTCCTCGCCCGTCTCGATCAGCCGCCGGATGTCGCCCGCGCGCCGCGGGTTGAGGAAGACGTGGCGCTGGCCGACCGACGGCTTCTCGGCCAGCAGCCCGGCGGCGAGCAGCGCCTCGCCGACGTCGGAGGCGAGCTGGCGGTCGTTGCCGGCGAAGCCGCGGGCGAGGTGGGCGAAGTCGGTGTGGTAGCCGCCCCACTTGCCCATCCCGTCGAGCCGCTGGAGGATCCGGCGGGCGACGCGCAGGGCCGGATCGGGGTCCTCGTGCGGCCGCGAGGCGGCGCCGCGGGCGCCGAGCAGCGCGAGCACCGCCTCGTCGTGCTCCTCGACCGAGACGGGGTCGGCGGGGCGGCCGCCGAGGCGGGCGACGGCCTCGGCGATGCGCAGCGGATGCGCGGCCCCGAGCGGCTCGCGCAGCGCGGGCGCGTCGCCGAGCACGAAGGCGGGGACGACGAGCGCGCGCGCCCGCAGCCGGTCGATGCCGCCGGCGTGGTCCTCGAACGCGAGCGGCCCGAGCTCCTCGAGCGTCACCGGGTCGAGCCCGGGCGCGGGGTAGGCCAGCATCGCGAGCCCGCCCGCCCCCTCCCCCGTCCTGACCGCGAGGTCCTCCGGCGTCGCCGGCGCGCCCGGCTCGACGAGGTCGACGATCGCGCCCACCACCGCGGCGACGAGCAGCCACGCCCGCTCGCTGATCGCCTCCGCGTCGGCGTGCAGCTCGGCCCCGACCGGCACGGCGGCGAGCAGCCGCGCCTCGTCGGCGGCCAGGACGACCGTCACGGGGCGCTCGCGCGTGCCCGAGCGCTTGTCGCCCAGCTCGGCCGTCCCGTAGCGGAGGGCGTCCGAGAGCAGGTGGCGCAGCCGCGCGGTCGCCTGCGGCGGCGCGGCCACCCCGCCCGCGGCCGCGAGCTCCTCCGCGAGCGGCTCGCTCACGAGGCCAGAGCGGCGGCGAACGCGGCGCGCGCCGGCTCGCCGTGGACGGCGAAGACGACCCGCTCGAGGCGCGAGACGCCGTCGAGGTGCCGGCGGACCTCCTCCACCTCGATCCGCGCGGCCTCCTCGAGCGGGAAGCCGCCGACGCCGGTGCCGAACGCGACGAGCGCGAGGCTGCGGGCCTCGAGGTCGTCCGCGAGCTGGAGCGTGGCGGCGGTGGCGCGGCGGATGATGTCCGCGTCGGTCGGGCCGCCGAGGTGCATCGTGGCCGCGTGGATGACCCAGCGCGAGGGCATGTCGCCGGCGCTCGTCTCGACCGCCTCGCCCAGGCCGATCGGTGCCTTGGTGTCAGATTCCTGCTGGACCGTCGGCCCACCCGCGCGGGAGATGGCGCCGGCCACACCGCCCCCGTGCGCCAGATCGGTGTTCGCGGCGTTCGCGATGGCGTCGACGTTGAGCGTCGTGATGTCGGTGTCGAGGACCTCGACCGTCGCCATCGGGCTACCGTACCGCCATGGCCAGATTCCGCAGGCACGTGAAGGCACACGGGAAGGTCCAGGGGGTCTTCTTCCGCGACTCGACGCGCGAGGAGGCGGAGCGGCGCGGCGTCGGCGGCTGGGTGCGCAACGCCAAGGACGGCTCGGTCGAGGCGGTCTTCGAGGGCGAGGCCGACGACGTCGAGGCGCTCGTGTGGTTCGTGCGCTCGGGGCCCGGCAGCTCCGACGTGGAGCGCGTCGACGTCGACACGGAGGAGCCGGAGGGACTGCGCCGCTTCGAGGTCCGCGAGTGACTTGACGCGGCCCGCAGGACGCGGTTGGATTGCTCCTGCGATGGCCACCACCGCTGTGCGCAGCGAACCGCAGGCCCAGAGCGCCGCCCCGGCGGCCGCCCAGACCCCGCGCCGCAGCGCCTCGACGGTCCGGCAGGCGATCCTGTCGCTCCAGCGCACGGCCGGCAACGCCGCCGTGACCCGCGCCATCGCCCCGCAGTCGATCCAGCGCTGCGGCGGCGGGAACTGCGGCTGCACCTCGTGCGGCAGCAAGGAGGAAGACCTCCTGGACGAGCGCATGGGCGCAGGCCTGCTGCGCTCCGCGGTCGCGCGCCGCTCCGCCACTTAGCGGCGTTTGCAGCGGTTCTGTCAGGTCGTGGGCATAGCCTGCGACGTTCTCCGTATGGAAGCTGCCACTCCTCTCCGCCACACGCGCGTCACCGTGCTCGCCAACCGCGTGCTCGTCGACGGGCTCGCGATCGACGATCCCACGGCCGTCGAGCTGGTGCGGGCGCGCGAGGAGGCCGGTGACGATCCCGCCCGCGTCGTCGGCGACGCGATCGAGATCGGCGCCCGCGTGCTGCACCGCGAGCAGACCGGCGCGAACGTCGAGTTCGTCAAGGCGGAGTTCGAGAAGACGGCGCGCGAGCTCGACACGGAGTTCGTCGAGCGCTCGCGCAAGGTCGCCGAGCGGCTCGACCAGAAGTTCGACGAGGCCTTCGCGCCCGACCACGGGCACGTGAGCAAGGCGCTCGAGCGCCACTTCGGCGACGGGTCGTCGGTCGCGGTGCAGAACCGGGTGAAGGCGATGCTGGCCGAGGCCGCCGTGCAGATCCGCGACGACCTGCGCAAGCAGTTCACCGCTGACTCGGACGACAACCCGCTCGCGATCTACCAGCGCGCCTCGCTGGCCGTGGTCAAGCAGAGCTCCGACCAGCACAACACCCGCCTGCAGGAGATGAACGAGACGATCCAGGGCCTGCGGATCGAGCTGGAGCGGGTGCGCGCGGACAAGGAGAAGGCCGAGGCGGTCGCGCAGGAGGCCGACCGCGGCACCGCCAAGGGGCGCTCGTTCGAGGAGGCCGTCTACGACGTGCTCGACGAGATCGCCGTCCGCCAGGGCGACGACTGCGACGCGGTCGGCGACGTCAAGGGCACCACGCGCAAGACCGGCGACGTCGTCGTCGCGATCGAGGGCTGCACCGGCCCGGCGCGCGGGCGCATCGTCTTCGAGGCCAAGGCCTCGCGGCTGTCCAAGCCCAAGGCGGTCGAGGAGCTCGACCGCGCCCGCACCGAGCGCAACGCCGACTACGCCGTGCTCGTCGTGCCCGACGAGGAGCGGATCCCGGCGCGCATGCACGAGCTGCGCGAGTACGGCGGCGACAAGCTCGTCGTCTGCTTCGACCCCGAGGACGGCTCCGCGCTCTCGCTCGAGGTCGCCTACAAGCTGGCCCGGGCGCGCGTGCTGATGGCGCGCGGCGAGGCCGACGGCGTGGACTCCGCCGCGATCCGCGAGGCGATCGAGCGCGCCGGCGGCGCGATGGGCGACGTCCTGCGCGTCAAGCAGCAGCTCACCGGGGCCAAGACCTCGATCAACAAGGGCGCCGAGATCCTCGACGCGATGGCCGTCGCCGTCCGCGCCCAGCTGCTCCAGGTCGAGCTGCTGCTCGCCGCGAGCGAGCCGGGCGAGGAGCTGCTCGCTCCGCCCGCGCCGGCCGAGGCGGAATGCTCCGCGGAGGACGAGGCGGTCGAGGTCGAGCCGGAGGAGCCGTACGTGGCGCCCGCCGCCGATCCCCGGTCAGGTCCAGCTCGGGTTCTAGGAGTCGCCTGTACCGCCCCTCGGGGCTGTCGAACGTCAACGGCGGCTGGGTGGGAGTCGGGCGCGAGCCGCCGCGTCGCGACGAATGTCATCTCGATGGCGGCATGCGCCATCGAGCTGACACTCGTGGCCGCCGGGGCGCTCCGCACCCACCCCTACCCAGCCGCCGTTGACGTTCGTTACGCCGCGGCGCGCCAGGCGTCGCGCAGCTTGACCGCGGAGCCGGTGCGCAGCACCGCGCCGCTGTAGATCCGCCCCGCCAGCGGGATGAGCAGCGCGGCGGACGCCGCCGTGATCGCGAGCGCGGAGACGATCTCCAGCGCCGACGCCTCGCCGAGCGCGATCCGGGGCGGCATCGTCATCGGCGCGCAGAAGGGGATGAACGACGTCACCTGGGCGAGCGTCCCGTCGGGGTTGTCGAGCACCGCGAAGGCGAGGAAGAACGAGATCAGGATCAGCATCGTCAGCGGCGTCATCGAGGACTGCAGCTCCTCCTGGCGCGGCACGAGCGCGCCCGCGCAGGCGAACAGCCCGGCGTAGAACGCGTAGCCGAGCACGAACCACCCGACCGCGAGCGCGGCCGCGACCAGGACGTCGGAGTCGACCTCGAGCGCCCCCGTCGCGGCCGCCGCCACCAGGCCCGCCCCCGCGATGATGAGCATCTGGCCGAACCCGAGCACGCCGAGCCCGACGATCTTGCCCGCCAGCAGGTCCTTCGGCCGGATCGTCGCCAGCAGCACCTCCACGACGCGCGAGGCCTTCTCCTCCACCACCCCGCTCGCGAGCAGGTAGCCGAAGGTCAGCAGCTGCGCGTAGAGCGCGAGCACGGCGACGAACGCGAACGTCCCCTTGCGGTCGGCCTCGGGGTCGATCGGCTCGACGGTCGTCACCTTCAGCGCGGGCGGGTTGAGCGCTTGCTGGACCTCCGCGGCGCTCAGCCCCGCGTCGCTGAGCGCCTGGCCCTGCGCCACCTCGCGCTGGGCGGTGTCGAGCAGTCCCAGCAGCGTGGAGTCGGGCTCCTCCTGCGCCTGCAGCCCGCGCTGCGACAGCACGACGTCGACCTTCCCGTCCTTCAGCGCCGCGTCCGGGTCCTCCGCGGACAGCCGGCGGACCTTGATGTCGGCGTCGAACGCCTTCGCGCTGCGGTCCGCCGCCTGCGCGACGGCCAGCGAGGTGCCGTCCACGACCGCGACCGTGAAGGTCTGCTTGCCGCCGAACCCGAACAGCGGCGGGATCACGGCGACCCCCACGACGAGCACCACGGTCACCGCCATCGAGATCAGGAACGACTTCTCGCGGATGCGCTGGGTGATCTCGCGCCGGGCGACGAGCGCGATCGCGGGGCGGCCGCGGAGCCCGCTCATGCCGCCACCGCCTTGCGGAAGAGCTCGCTCAGCGTCGGCCGCTCGAGCGCGAAATGGGTGACGTTGCCGGCCGAGCGCGCGGCGTCCAGCAGCGCGTCGGGGCCGGCGCCGTCGCGCAGCGCGACGAGCAGCCCGCCGGGGCTGCGGTCGACGACCTCGGCGCCCGGCACGCCTGCCAGCCAGTCCTCGCCGGCCCCGTGGACCGCGACGCGCACGGTCGGGCCGCTCGTCCCGCGCTCGCGCAGCTCCTCGACGCGCCCTGACGCCACGAGCCGCCCGTCCTTGACGATCGCCACCGACTCGCACAGCCGCTCCACCAGCTCGAGCTGGTGCGAGGAGAACACGACCGGCACGCCCTCGTCGGCCAGCCCCTGCAGGACGCCGCTCAGCACGTCGACGCCGACCGGGTCCAGCCCCGAGAACGGCTCGTCGAGCACGAGCAGCTCAGGGCCGTGCACGAGCGCGACGCCGAGCTGGACCCGCTGCTGGTTGCCGAGCGAGAGCGACTCGACGCGGTCGCCGGCGCGCTCCGTCAACCCGAGCCGCTCGAGCCAGCCCTCCGCGGCCGCCGAGGCCTCGGCGCGCGGCAGGCCGTGCAACGAGGCGAAGTAGGCGAGCTGGTCGAGCACGCGCATCTTCGGGTACAGGCCGCGCTCCTCCGGCATGTAGCCGAAGCGGGCGCGCGTGTCGAGATCGACGGGCCGGCCGCGCCAGCGGACCTCGCCGCCGTCGGGCTCGAGCACGCCGAGGATGATGCGCATCGTGGTCGTCTTGCCAGCGCCATTTGGCCCCACAAAGCCAAATAGCTGCCCCGGCTCGACCGTGAAGGAGAGGTGGTCGAGAGCGACGACGTCGCCGTACCGGCGCGACAGGTCGATGACCTCCAGCACCCCTACATCGATAGCGAGAGTCGCCGCCGGATGTCGTGCGCCTCAGCGCCCGCCCGCGCCGAAGGTCGTCGTGTAGATGGCCGCCTGGCGCGGCTTCTCCTGGATCTCGGGCGCCTGGTAGGCGAAGCCGAGGCCGATCTCGCGATAGCCGGCCTCGAGGATGTTGGCCCGATGACCCGGGCTCTTCATCCACAGCGAGACGATGTTCGCCGGCGTGCTCTGCTCGAGCTCGCCCCAGGCCAGGTTCTCGCCGACGAGGATGGGCGGGTAGCCCTGGTGCACGATCCGCGCGTCCGGCTGCTCGCCGCCGGGGTCGCGGTGCTCGAAGTACTTGCGCCTCGCCATGTCGAGCGAGTGCAGCTCGGCCGCGCGCTGGAGCTGGATGTTCTGCGTCAGCGGGACGCGCCCGCTGCGCTCGCGCCGAACGTTGATCAGGCACAGCGTCGCGGCGCGCACCTTCACCTCGTTGCCGGGCACGGGGCGCAGCCACGAGCCGGCGCAGCCGTCGACGTCGGGCTTGGCCGCGACCGCCGCGAGCGGGCCGCCGCAACCCGAAAGGGCGACCGCCGACAACAGAAGTGCAAGGACCGCCCGCATCCCACGGGCATCGACCTGGCGAGAAGTGAGCTTGAGCTAGCGGGTCTTCTCGTGACGTTCCGGCCGAGAGACCGGCCGTCGATCTCGGGCGGATCGTTGCGGGAAGGCCCGCTAGCCGACTTCGGCCGGCTCGTCCTTGCCCTGCAGCCGCTCGCGGCCCCGCTGGACCGCGGCGATGAACTTCGAGAGGTTGACCTCGAGCGTGTTGAGGATCTCGTCGGCGTAGTCCTCCGCGCCGAGACGGATCTCGCGCTCACGGGCGCGGGCGTCCTCGACGATGTCCTCCGCCTGGCGCTCGGCCTGCTTGGTGACCTCCTGCTGCGACATCAGCGCCGTCTGACGCTCGCGCGCCTCCTTGACGATGCGCTCGGCCTCGCGCTTGGCCTCCGCCAGCATCTCCTGGCGCTCCTTCACGATCCAACGCGCCTGCTTGATCTCTTCCGGGATCGTCGCGCGCATCTGATCGAGAATGTCGTAGATCTCTTCCTGGTCGACGCGGACCGTCCCCGTCATGGGGACCGTCTTGGCGTTGTGGACCAGATCGTCCAGCTTGTCGATGAGTACGAGGACGTCCATGGGCGCTCCGTGTTTTCGTCAGCGGCCGAGAGCTTCCTGCAATCGAACCGCCACCTCCTCTGGAACGAGGGCCGAGACGTCGCCTCCGAAGGTGGCGATCTCCTTGACTCCGCTCGAGGACAAGAAACTGTACTGCGGCGATGCCATCAGGTAGACCGACTCGACATCGGCGGCCAGGTGGCGGTTGAGCTGGTTCATCTCCAGCTCGTACTCGAAGTCGGAGATCGCGCGCAATCCCTTGACGATCGCCTTCGCCCCGACGTTGCGCGCGTAGTCGACGATCAGCACGTCGAAGGTGTCCACGCGCACGTTGCCGAGATGGCGCGTCGCGTCCTCGATGAAGCCCACCCGCTCCTCGACCTCGAAGACGCCCTTGGACTTGCGCACCGAGGCGTTGACGACCGCGACGATCAGCTCGTCGAACATCACGCTGGCGCGCGAGATGACGTCGATGTGGCCGTTCGTGATCGGGTCGTAGGACCCGGGGCAGACGGCGATGCGGTTATCGGGGTTCATGGATGCGGATGAGGGTGTCGCCGTAGCGGCGTTCGTCTGTGAGGGGCAGGTCGAGAGGGAGCGGCGCCCGGTGGTCGCTCTCGGAGATCACGAGCGCGGATGGCGCCAGCACCGCCGGCAGCGTCTCCGAAAGCTCGCGCCCGAGGCGCTCCGCCAAGCGGTAGGGCGGGTCGAGAAGGACGAGATCGTAGTGGCGAGCCTTCCCCGATGCCGCCCGAAGAAACCGCAATGCGTCGGCGCGGCGCACCTCGGCCTCGCCCCCGAGCGCCTCGAGGTTGGCCTTCACCGCCGCGACGGATGCCGCCGCGGAGTCGATGAACGTGGCCTCGGCGGCGCCGCGCGAGAGCGCCTCGAGCCCGAGCGCGCCCGACCCCGCGAAGAGGTCGAGCACCCGCGCGTCCTGCACGCGATCGCCCAGGATCGAGAACAGCGCCTCGCGCACGCGGTCCGACGTCGGCCGCGTGGCGAGGCCCTTGGGGGTGGTGAGGCGCCGGCCGCCCCAGCGGCCGGCGACGATCCTCACTTCAGGCGCAGCGTGGCGGTGATGCCCGCGTGGTCGGACGGGTAGAGGCCGCCGACCTGCTTGGTGCCGACGATCCCGGACTTGAGCAGCTTGACCTTCGGGCGCACGAGGATGTGGTCGATCCACGTCTCGAGCTTGTCGCTGGTCGCGTGCAGGTCCTCGGCGAAGCAGCACGTCTTGCGCCGCGGCAGGTTGTTGCGGAACCCGGCCTTGACGGCCGAGTCGTAGGCGTTGTCCTTGCGCGTCGTGCCGCGGTCGTTGGCGTTGGAGCCCGGGGCCGAGTTGTAGTCGCCGACGAGGATCGACTGCTTCTTCTTCGACGCCAGCGGACCGCCGGACTTCAGCAGCTGCTGCATCTGCTGGTTGGCGATCGCGGGGCTGTAGGCCTCGAGGTGGGTGGTCACGAAGCGGAACTTCTTCTTCGCCAGCGTCCCGTCGATGCCGACCCAGCCGCGGAACTGCCGCGCGACGCCGACCGGCGTCGGCGGGTCGAAGTGGTTCGTGAACCGGCCCTGGAAGGTCTTCCTGACCTTCAGCTTCGAGCCCTTGCGGACGAGGATGATGTCGCGCTGGGTGACGCGGACGTCGTAGTTGAGGGCGGTCGGCGCCTCGAAGTCGAACCAGTCGCGCCCCACGACCTCCTTGTACGGCGTCCCGGCGGCCTTGAGCGCCTTCTGCAGCTCCTTGCTGGAGTCGTAGATGACCTGCGTGGCCGGCGTCGTCGCGCCGTCCTTGACGCCGTCGGCGCCGCGGCGCCAGATCGCGGCCTCCTGCACGCCGATGATGTCGGGCTTGGCCTTGCGGATCTCGGCCGCGAGCGCCTTGGCGCGGGTCGGGAAGTCGTTGTTCAGCACGGTCTGGAAGCGCTGCGCTGCAGCCGTCTCGAACGCGGCCTGGTCGGGCGCGGCGGCGAGCGGGATCAGGTCCGCGCCGAGGTAGACGTTGCGCGTCATGACCTTGAGGTCCTGAGCCTTGGCGGAAGCGGCGGCCGGGAGCGCGGCCCCGGCGCAGAGCGCCGTGAGCAGCACCGCGGTGGCGCGGCGAGAGGTCGATTGGGACATGCGGCGAGCGTATCCGCCTACGCGGGGATCGGTTCGAGGGCCTCCGCCCCGTAGGCGGCGCGCACGGCGTCCTCGAGCAGCACGTGCTCTGGCCGCTGCAGCCGCGGATCCTCGTCGAGCACGGTGCGCGCCCGCATCCGCGCCCGCTCCAGCAGCTCCGCGTCCTCGGGCAGCCGCGCGATCTTGAATTGTGCGAGTCCGGACTGCCGGGTGCCGAGCATCTCCCCCTCGCCGCGCAGCTCGAGGTCGATCTCGGCGAGCTTGAAGCCGTCGCGATGCTCGGCCAGCGCGCGCAGCCGCGGCGACTCCTTCGGCCCGAACAGGACGCACACCGACGCGTGCTCGCCGCGGCCGATGCGCCCGCGCAGCTGGTGCAGCTGCGAGATCCCGTAGCGCTCGGCGTTCTCGACCAGCATCACGCTCGCGTTCGGGACGTCGATGCCGACCTCGATCACCGTCGTCGCCACCAGCACGTCGGCGCCGCCGCCCGCGAAGGCCGCCATCGCCTCCTGCTTCTCGCGCGGCTTCTTCTGCCCGTGCAGCAGCACGACGCGGAAGTCGCGCAGCTCGGTCTTCTGGAGGCGTTCGAACTCCGCCGTCGCCGCGCGCGCCTGCAGCGCCTCGGACTCCTCGACCAGCGGGCAGACCACGAACGCCTGGCGGCCGGCGCGCAGCTCCTCGCGGATGCGCTCGTAGGCCCGCTCGCGCTCGCGCTCGCTGGAGGCCACGTAGGTGTCGATCGGGCGCCGGCCCGCGGGCAGCTCGCGCAGCACGGTGACGTCGAGGTCCCCGTAGGCGGTGAGGGCGAGCGTGCGCGGGATCGGCGTCGCGGTCATGTGCAGCACGTGCGGCGACAGCGAGGCCGGCGCCTTGCGGTCGAGCGCGCGGCGCTGGTTGACGCCGAAGCGGTGCTGCTCGTCGACCACCACGACCGCGAGGCGCTCGAACTCGACCGCCGTCTCGATCAGCGCGTGCGTGCCGACCAGCAGCCGCAGCTCGCCGGTCGCGAGCTTGCCGAGCAGGTCCGTGCGCCGCGCGGCGGGCGTCGAGCCGGTCAGCAGCGCGGCCTGCACCAGCTCGCCCGGCATCAGCCGCTGGAGCGTCTGGAAGTGCTGCTCGGCGAGCGTCTCGGTCGGCGCCATCAGCGCCGCCTGCGCGCCCTGCTCGACCGCGCGCAGCATCGCGTAGAGCGCGACCACCGTCTTGCCGGAGCCGACCTCCCCCATCAGCAGCCGCTGCATCGGGCGGTCGCGGGCGAGGTCCTCGTCGACGGTCTCCATGGCGTGGCGCTGGTCGGTCGTCGGCTCGAACGGCAGCGAGTCGGCGAGCCAGCGCCGCGTCAGCTCGCCCGGCGGCTCGAGCGCCTCGGCGCGCGCGCCCTCGCGGCGGCGGGCGCGGCGGCGCAGCAGCGCGATCTGGAGCAGCATCAGCTCCTCGAAGGCGAGCCGGCGGCGGCCGCCCTCGTGGTCGCCGAAGTGGGCGGCGTCGAGCGCCGCGGCGCGGTCGGGCAGGCGCTCGAGCGTCCGCAGCCGCGCCGGCAGCGGCTCCAGCGTCTCCTGCGCGGCGCCCCGCCACTCGCGGGCCAGCGCGAGGATCTGCGTCGAGGAGAGGCCCTCGGTGGCCGGGTAGGTCGCCATCTCCCCCGCGTCGCCGACCGCCTCGCCGGTCGGCGCGTGGAAGGAGACGCGGAAGCGGTTGCGGCCCTGGTACTTGCCCTGGAGCAGCAGCCGCGTGCCCGGCCGGTACTTGCGCTCGAGCCAGGGCTGGTTGAAGAACGTCGCCTTCATCGCCCCGGTGGCGTCGGCGACGACCGCCTCGACGAGCGGCTTCATCCCGCGCCTGCGCACCGAGCGGCTCGTGATCGAGCGCACCTCGGCCACCACCGTCGCGGTCTCGTCGATCGCCAGCTGGCCGATCGTGCGCGCCTCCTGGCGGTCGCGCGGCAGGTGGTCGAGCAGGTCGCCGACGGTCAGCAGCCCGAGCCGCTCCGCGCCCTTGGCGGCGGGCGCCGGCGCGACCGGCAGCGGCACCTCCAGCCGCGACGGCCGCGGATAGCGCGGCGGGCCGACGGCGTGCAGCGCGGCGTCGGGCAGCGGCTCCGCGCTGGCAAAGGTCCGGATCACGACGTCGATTGTGACCCGCGAGGCGGTCGCATAGCATCGCCCGGACGGCTCGGAACAACGAAAGGCGACGTCATGGACACCTACGTCATCCTCCGCCGCAACGGCTGGGCCGATGGGCCCGCGCTCGAAGAGGCAGCCGCCAAGTCGACCCAGGTCGGCGACGAGGAGATGTCGGAGGACATCCGCTGGATCCGCTCGTACGTGATCGAGGAGCCCGACGGCGGTCTCGGCACCGTCTGCATCTACCAGGGCTCGAGCGAGGAGAAGGTGCGCGAGCACGCCGAGCGCGCCGGCCTCCCGGCCACCGAGGTCATCAAGGTGGCCGACACGGTGCTCGTCCGCCCCGACCCGGAGAAGGCCACCAGCTAGCGGCCGGCTACTCGGCGGAGATCAGCCACCAATAGGCGGGCTGGCCGCCGTAGGAGTACTCGACCTCGACCTCGTCCGGCGCGAGCGCGGTGACGGCGGCCTCGTCGAGCGGGACGCCGTCGCCGGCGATCAGCGTCACCAGCTCCGCGTCCTCGGCGAGCGCGCCGAGCACCGCCTCGAGCGTGGCGGCGGGCTCGCCCCAGGCCACGAGCTCCTCGTCGACGAAGCCGATCGCCTCGCCGCGCTGGAAGCGATCGCCGGTGTCGTCGCGCGCCGCCTCGGTGACGGCGCCGGTGCGCACGTGGGTGAGCGCCTCGGCCATCGCGGCGGCGTTCGCCGCGGCGTCGGCGGTCGGGTCGAGCGCGACCGCGGCGGCGAGCCCGGCCTGCTGGGAGCGCGTGCGCACGACGGAGACCGTGCGGTCCGACAGCTCGGCGGCGCGCTCTGCGGCCATCACCACGTTCGGCGAGTTGGCGAGCACGACCACCTGCTCGGCGTGCACGCCGTGGATGCCGGCCAGCAGGTCGTAGGTGGAGGGGTTGAGCGTCGGGCCGCCGTCGAGCGGCTCGGCGCCGAGCGAGGCGAACAGCGCCGCCATGCCCTCGCCCGCGACGACGGCGAGCGCGGCGCAGTGCGCGCCGGCGACCGGCCCCGCTCCGTCGCCGTTGCCGATCCGCTCGGCGCGGGCGGCCATCTGCAGGCGCATGTCGGCGACGTCGAGCCGGGAGACGGCCGCCGACCCCTCGAACAGCCCGGTCGCGAGCTCCGGGTCGTCGGTGTGGACGTGGACCTTGAGCGTGTGGCGGTCGCCGACCACGAGCACGGAGTCGCCGATCGACTCCAGCTGCGGGATCCACGGCGCCGGCGAGAGGTCGTCGCCGGTGACCGCGAAGTTCGTGCAGTAGCGGTAGCTCGAGGAGTGGTGCTGGGGATGGGTGATGCGCGCCGGGGCGTGGTGCTCGAGCGGCGGCGGCGGGGTCCCGCGCAGGGCGGCGATCACGCCGGCGAACATCACCGTCAGGCCGTAGCCGCCGGCGTCGACGACGCCCGCGTCGCGCAGCACCGGCAGCAGGTCCGGCCCGCGCTTGACCGACTCCTCACCGGCGTCGAGCGCGCGCTCGAGCAGCTCGGCGAGCAGCGCGTCCTGCACGTCGGCGTGGCTCTCGTCGGTCAGCCGCGTCTGCGGCATGTGGGCGAGCTCCGTCGCGACGCGGTGCGCCATCTCGCGCACCACGGTGAGGATCGTGCCCTCGGCGGGGGCGCGCACCGAGCCGTAGGCGCGATCGGACGCGCGCGCCATCGCCGCCCCGATCAGCACCGGGTCGACGAGCTCGCCGGGGCGCGAGATCAGCTCCTCGGCCGCGCCGCGGATCAGCTGCGAGAGGATCACGCCGGAGTTGCCGCGGGCGCCGAGCAGCGCCGCGCGGGCGACCGAGTCGACGATCTCGTCGCGCCCGATCTCGTCGAGCGGGCCCTCGTGCTCGGAGAGCCGGTCCAGCTCGTCGAGCACGGCGCGCAGCGTCAGCGTCATGTTGTCGCCGGTGTCGCCGTCGGCGACCGGGAAGACGTTGAGGTCGTTGACCTCCTGGCGGCGTGCCTCGAGCTCGCCGAGGGCGCCCTCGACGACAGTGCGGAACCGAAGAAGGCTGGGATCGGCCACGGCTGAAGCCGGGCCGCCTATGCCTTGGTGACTTTGCCAGCCTTGAGGCAGCGCGTGCAGACGTACACGCGCAGCGGAGCGCCGGCCTCGGTGATGCGGACCTTCTGGAGGTTGGCATCGAACCGCCGCTTGGTAGCGACCATGGAGTGCGACCGGCTCTGCCCGAAGGCAGGCTTCTTGCCGCATGAGTGACATACGCGGGCCATAGCGACGGGGAAGTATAGGGCGGCCGTCGGGTGGGTACCGTTTCTGACCATGCCCCCGGTCTCACCGGCTCGAATTTCGCTGCCGGATCGTTACAAAGTCATCCGTCATATCGCCAACGGCGGGATGGCCGGCGTCTGGGAAGCCCAGGACGAGCTGCTCGGCCGCGCCGTCGCGGTCAAGGTGCTCGCGCAGCACCTCTCCGACGACGATCGCGCCCGCAAGCGCTTCGAGCGCGAGGCGCGCGCCGCGGCCGGCCTGTCCTCGCATCCGAACGTGGTGACGATCTACGACGTCGCCGAGCACGAGGGCCGCGCCTTCATGGTCATGGAGCTGATGCGGGGCGGCTCGCTCGCCGACGTCCTGCGCCGCGACGAGGAGATCAGCCACAAGCGCGCGCTGCGCTGGCTGCGCGAAGCCGCCTCGGGCCTCGACGCCGCCCACGCCGCCGGGGTCGTGCACCGCGACGTCAAGCCCGCCAACCTGCTGCTCGACGACCACGACCGCCTCGGCATCGGCGACTTCGGGATCGCGCGCCTCGCCTGGGAGGAGCAGGTCACCCAGACCGGCCAGGTGCTCGGCACGGCCGCCTACCTCGCCCCCGAGCAGGCGATGGGCGAGCCCGCCACCGCCGCGTCGGACCGCTACGCGCTGTCCGTGGTCGCGTTCGAGCTGCTGACCGGCGAGAAGCCCTTCAACGCCGAGCACTTCGCCGCCCAGGCCCGCGCCCACGTCGAGGACGACCCGCCGCGCGCCTCCGAGCTGAACCCCGATCTGACCGACCGCGTCGACGCCGTCATCGACCGCGGCATGGCCAAGGACCCCGACGACCGCTGGGGATCCGCGGTCGAGTTCGCGGAGCGCCTCGACGAGTCGCTGGCCGCGCCGCCGCCGCGCCGCGCCGCCAAGGCGAAGCCCGCCCCGCCGACGCGCTCCACCCGCCTGATGGCCGACCGCGACCGCACGCCGCCGCCGCCCGAGCCGCCGCGGCGGGCTGCGGCCGCCGCGGACCGCCCCGGCCGCTCGGGCCCCGGCGCCGCCGTGCTGATCGCCGGCCTCGTCGCGCTGGCGGCGGTCGTGGTCGCCTTCGTGCTCCTGAGCGGCGACGGCGACGGCAACAAGGGCAACCAGACCGCCAAGCAGACGGCGACGCCGGAGGCGAAGAAGACCTCGACCCCCACACCGACGGCGGAGAAGACGTCCACGCCCAGCCCGACCGCCACCGCCACCGCCGACGGCGACGGCGACGGCGACCGCCACCCCGGAGGCGACCCCGGACAAGCCGGCCGGCAACGAGCCGGCCGGCAACAACCCCGCACGGCTCCAGCTGCAGGCCTACAACCTCAACCGGGCCGGCAAGTCCCAGGAGGCGCTGCCGGTCGCGCAGAAGGCGGTCCGGCTCGGCTGCACGCCCGACGCCAAGGTGAGCCCGTGCGGCTACGCGCTGTTCGAGCTGGCCAAGGCCCAGCGCGGCACCGGCGACGCCGAGGGAGCGGTCAAGACGCTCGAGCAGCGCCTCCAGCGCTACCCCGACGACCAGCGGGCCGCGGTCGAGGCGGAGCTCAAGAGGGCGAAGGCCGAAGCCGGGGAGTAAAGGACTCGGCCGGCCGCGCCGATTCTCCCTTGTGCACACGGGAGCTCATCCGCGGCTGTTGAGGATCGTCATCGGTGTGCTGCTGCTCGGCGTGCTCGCCCACGGGGTGCACGGCCTCGGCGGCGCCAGCGACAACCACTTCTTCAACGACTGGGTCTATACGGCCGTCATGTGGGGCGGCGTCGCGCTCTGCCTCGCCCGCGCGATCAGCGTGCGCCAGGAGCGCGCCGCCTGGATCGCGATGACCGCGAACCTCGCGCTGTGGGCAGCGGCGGACCTGATGTGGACGCTGCACTACAACCACCTCGACGACCCGCCCTCGCCGAACCTGGCGGACGTGTTCTACCTCGCGACCTACCCGTGCGCCTATATCGGGCTCGTGCTGCTGCTGCGCGCGCGGCTGCGGCCGGTGCGGGCGTCGCTCTGGCTTGACGGCGCCGTCAGCGGCCTGACGCTCGCGGCGCTGGCCACGGCCCTCCTCTTCGCTCCCCTGCTCTCCGCCACCGCGGGCGACCCCACGACCGTGGCGGTCTCCCTCGCCTACCCCGTCGGCGACCTGCTGCTGCTGTGCTCGGTCGGGGTCGCCCTCGCCATCACCGGCTGGCGCCCCGGGTGGGCCTGGGGCCTGATCGCGCTCAGCCTCGCGCTCACGGCGATCGCGGACGCCGTCTACTCCTACCTCGAGAGCGCGGGCACCTACGCCGACGGCTCGATCCTCAGCACGATGTGGCCGGCCAGCGTCCTCGCCATGGCCGCCGCCGCCTGGCAGCCCAGCCACCGCGGCGCCGTGCGCAACGACGCGCTGGCGATCCTGATGCCGTCGGCCTTCGCCGTGATCGCGCTCGGGCTGCTGCTGTACGGCTGGGTCGCCGACCTGCCGGCGCTCGCGGGCGTGCTCGCCGCCGCCGGGCTGCTCGCCGCGATGGCCCGTGCCGGCCTGACCTTCCGCGAGAACCTCGTGCTGCTGCGCCACAGCCGCGTCGAGGCCCTGACCGACGGGCTCAGCGGGCTCGCCAACCGGCGGCGGCTGATGGGCGACCTCGAGCTGGCGCTGGGCTCCGCGACCGCGGAGTCCGGGCGCACGCTCGTGTTCTTCGACCTCGACGGCTTCAAGGCCTACAACGACGCCTTCGGCCACAACGCCGGCGACGCGCTGCTGGCCCGGCTCGGCCGCGACCTCGCCACCTCGGTCGCGGGCTCCGGCGCCGCCTACCGCCTCGGCGGCGACGAGTTCTGCGTCCTGCTCGACCACGAGACCAGCCGCAGCGCCCCGATCGTGGCGGCCGCCGCTCTCGCGCTGAGCGAGCACGGCGAGGGCTTCGTCGTCACCGCCTCGTACGGCGTCGTCCAGATCCCCTCCGAGGCGGAGAGCTCCGAGGCCGCCCTCCAGCTGGCCGACGGGCGCATGTACGCCCACAAGGACTCGCGCCGGGCGACCTCGCGGCGCCAGGCGCGCGACGTGCTCATCCAGGTGCTGGCCGAGCGCGAGCCCGAGCTGCGCCGCCACATGGCCGACGTCTCCGAGCTGGCGGCGCGCACCGGGCGCGAGCTGGGGCTCGAGCCCGAGGAGCTCGACGTCGTCGCCCGCGCAGCGGAGCTCCACGACATCGGCAAGGTGGCCGTGCCCGACGACATCATCCACAAGCCCGGCCCGCTCGACGACGTGGAGTGGCGGATCATGCGCCAGCACACGCTGGTCGGCGAGCGCATCCTGGCCGCCGCGCCCGCGCTGAAGGCGGTGGCCCGGCTCGTGCGCCTCAGCCACGAGCGCTGGGACGGCGAGGGCTACCCGGACCGCCTCGGCGGCGAGGCGATCCCCGTCGGCGCCCGCATCATCGCCGTCTGCGACACCTACGACGCGATGACCTCCGACCGCGCCTACGCACCGGCGCGCAGCCACGACGACGCGATCGCCGAGCTGCGCCGCTGCGCCGGCGAGCAGTTCGACCCGCGGGTCGTCGAGGCGTTCTGCGCCGGCAACCCGGTGGCGCCCCTGCGCGCTCGCGCTCGCGCCCGCCTCCGCCTGACGCTCGCGCCCTGCCAGACTGCGCGGCCGGATGGGGTTCGACGAGGTCGCCCGCGCCGTCGCCGGCGTGCCCTTCATGTCGCCCGAGCAGGGGCGCCTCGTCTACGACCACGTCCGCGCCAACCGCCCCGCCGAGGTCTTGGAGCTGGGCACCGCCCACGGCGTCGGCGCCGCCTACCTGGCCGCGGGGCTCGAGGACAACGGCGCCGGCCGCCTGACCACCGTCGACTTCGCGGGCGCTTCCTATGACCCGCCGCCGGAGGCCGTCCTCGGCCGCGCCGGGGTGGCCGGACGGGTGGAGATCGTGCGCGAGTTCTCCTCCTACACGTGGTGGCTGAAGGAGCAGGTGCAGGCGCGCTCGGACCGCGCGGGCAACGTCGAGCCGCTCTACGACTTCGTCTACCTCGACGGCGCGAAGAACTGGACGATCGACGGCCTCGCGGTCGTGCTGGTGGAGAAGCTGCTGCGCCCCGGCGGCTGGCTGCTGATGGACGACCTCGACTGGAGCTATGCCCAGGACCCGGGCCGCGACGCGACCGACGGGATCGTGCACCGCGAGCTGTCAGCGCCCGAGCGCAGCGAGCCGCACCTGCGCGCGGTCTTCGACCTGATCGTCGCCCAGCACCCCTCGTTCACCGACGTGCGCGTGCAGGACGAGTGGTGGGGCTGGGCGCGCAAGGCGCCCGGCGAGCCGCGGCGCTACTCGGTCGAGACGAGCCGCCCGCTCGGGGCGCTGGCGGCGGGCGCGCTGCGGCGGCTCAAGCGGCGGGCGCAGCAGCGCCTTCGCCGCTGACCAGCAGCCGGTAGCCGAGGTCGAGCTCGTCGAGCGCGAGCAGCTCGGCGTGGCGCTCGGCCCACACCCCGGAGCCCAGGTCGTCCTCGAGCCGGGCGAGGCCCGCGGCGAGGTCGCCGGGCGGGCGCCGGGCCAGGACCGAGATGCCGGCGCGCACCATGGGATCGAGATAGGCCTCTGGACGGTGCCAGTAGGCCCCGTAGAAGCCGTCGCGGCAGTCGGCGGGGATCGGGACCGCGACGACGCGCGTGGCCCGCACGGCGCCCACCTGGTCGGCCAGGCTCGGGAAGTGGGCGACGTCCTCGTCGATCAGCTGCGGGAAGTACTCGGCGCTGATCCACAGCCGGTCGGCGAAGGTCGGGTCCCAGGAGAACACGACGACCCGCCGCGCCACGCGCCGCAGCTCCTCGATCCCCGCGCGCCAGTCGGTCCAGTGGTGCAGGGTCAGCACCGCCATCGCGGCGTCGAAGCTCTGGTCCTCGAACGGCAGCGCCTCGGCCGAGCCCTGGATCGCCGGCGCGGCGTCCGGACGGCGCTGGGCGATCATCACCTCGGACGGCTCGACCGCCGTCACCTCGCGGTCGGGCGGCTCGTAGCTGCCGGTGCCGGCGCCGACGTTGACGACCGTGCGGGCGTCCCCGAGCGCCTCCCAGATCGCCGCGGCGATGCGCGGGTCGGTGCCGCGCGTGGCGGTGTAGCTGCGGCCGATCGTGTCGTACCTCACGCCAGCTCCGACCGCAGCGCGGCCATCTGGAGCACGACCTGCGCGGCGTGATAGCCGGTGTCGCGGTGGTCGCCGCCCGAGCGCGCCAGCGCCTGCTCCATCGACTCGACGGTCAGCACCCCGAACGCGCAGGGCACGCCGGTGCGCAGCTGGACGTCCTGGATCCCGCGCGCCGCCTCGGCGCAGACGTAGTCGTAGTGGGTGGTCTCCCCGCGGATGACCGCGCCGAGGCACGCCACGCCCGTCACACGGCCGGTCTGGGCGAGGTAGAGCGCGGCCAGCGGCAGCTCGTAGGCGCCCGGCACCTCATGGACCTCGGCCTCCGCCACGCCGGCCTCCGCGAACGCGCGCTGCGCGCCGCTGACGAGCCGCTCGGCCAGGTCCTCGTAGAACCGGCCGACGACGATCGCGAAGCGCGCGTCAGTCACGCGTGGCGGGCCGCTCCGCCCCGCTGACGTCGCGGTCGTGCTCGTGCTCCGCGTGCAGCATCTCCTCGTCCAGCGGCAGCCCCTGGTGGTGGAGCGTGTGGCCGAGGCGGGTGCGCTTGGTGTTGAGGTAGGCCGCGTTGTGCGGGTTGGCCTCGTGCTGGATCGGGACCTGCTCGGTCACCGACAGCCCGTAGCCCTCGAGCCCGATGATCTTCTTCGGGTTGTTGGTCATGATCCGGATCGTGCCGAGCCCGAGGTCGACGAGGATCTGCGCGCCGATGCCGTAGTCGCGCAGGTCGACCGGCAGCCCGAGCTCGAGGTTGGCGTCGACGGTGTCCATCCCGCCGTCCTGGAGCTTGTAGGCACGGAGCTTGTTCAGCAGCCCGATCCCGCGGCCCTCCTGGGCGAGGTAGAGCAGCACGCCCTGGCCCTCGCGCTCGATCTGGGCCAGCGCCGACTCGAGCTGCTCGCCGCAGTCGCAGCGCAGCGAGTGGAAGACGTCACCGGTCAGGCACTCGGAGTGCACCCGCACGAGCACGTCGGCCGCGCCGGCCACCTCGCCCTTGACCAGCGCGACGTGGTGCTTGTCGTCGACCAGCGAGCGGTAGCCGACGACGTTGAACTCGCCGAACGCGGTCGGCATCCGGGTCTCCACCACGCGCTCGACGAGCTTGTCGTGCTTGCGCCGGTAGGCGATCAGGTCGGCGACGGTGATCATCTTCAGCCCGTGGCGCTCGCAGTACGGGATCAGGTCGGGCACGCGCGCCATCGTCCCGTCGTCGTTCATGACCTCGCAGATCACGCCGGCGGGCGTCAGGCCGGCGAGCCGCGCGAGGTCGACCGCCGCCTCGGTCTGGCCGGTGCGCTCGAGCACGCCGCCGGGCTTGGACTTGAGCGGGAAGACGTGGCCGGGCTGGACGAGGTCGCGCGGCCGCGTGGCGGGGTCGATCGCGACCTGGATGGTGCGGGCGCGGTCGGCCGCCGAGATGCCGGTGGTGACGCCCTCGCGGGCCTCGATGGAGACGGTGAAGGGCGTCTGGAAGGGCGACTCGTTCTTCGCCGCCATCAGGTCGAGCCCCAGCTCGTCGCAGCGCTCGGGCGTCAGCGACAGGCAGATCAGCCCGCGGCCGTGCGTCGCCATGAAGTTGACCGCCTCGGGCGTGACGAACTGGGCCGCCATCGTGAGGTCGCCCTCGTTCTCGCGGTCCTCGTCGTCGCAGACGACGACCATGCGGCCGGCGCGGATCTCCTCGATCGCGTCCTCGATCGCCGCGAACGCGCCGCTCATGTGGCCGGCACCATGAGCTTCTCCACGTACTTGGCGAGCACGTCCACCTCCAGGTTGACCGGCGTGCCGGGAGCGGCGGCGCCGAGGTTCGTCCGTTCAAGAGTCTCGGGGATCAGCGACACGGAGAACGTGTCCGCGGTCACACTCGCGACGGTCAGCGACACGCCGTCGACCGCGATCGACCCCTTCTCCACCACGTAGCGCAGCAGGTCCGCCGGCGCGCGAATCGTGACGACGCGGGCGAAGCCGTCCTCGGCCAGGTCGCGGATCGCGCCGACGCCGTCGACGTGGCCCTGCACGACGTGGCCGCCGAGGCGGTCGGATGCGCGCAGCGGCAGCTCGAGGTTCACGAGGGTGCCGTCGGCGACCTCGGCGAGCGAGGAGCGGCGCAGCGTCTCGTGCATGACGTCGGCGGTGAACTGGCCGCCGTCGACCTGCGTGGCGGTCAGGCAGACGCCGTTGACCGCGACCGAGTCGCCCTCGGAGAGGTCGCCGGCGAGCGAGCTGGAGACGCGCAGGCGCACGCCGTCGGCGGTCGCCTCCATCGCTTCGACCGTTCCCAGGTCGGCGACCAGCCCGGTGAACACGGCTACCACTCCCTCAGGCGGGCGGAGACCAGCACGTCGTCGCCGATCCGCTCGACGTCGAGGCTGAGCGCGCGCGTCGCCTCGGCGATGCGCTCGGCGCCCTCGCCCTCGAGCGGGTCGCGGGCGCTCGACCCGCCGAGCACGACGGGGGCGATGAAGAGGCGGATCTCGTCGACCTCGCCGGCGTCGAAGAACGCGCCGGCCAGGCGCGGCCCGCCCTCGAGCAGGATCGAGGTGATGCGGTGGGCGCCGAGCTGGTCGAGCGCGGAGCGGATGCGCGCGGGCTCGTTCTCGCCGGTGGCGACGATGACCTCGGCGCCGGCGGCCTCGAGCGCGTCGGTCGCCAGGCGCGAGGCGGCGCGCGACACCACGACGATGAGCGGGATCTCGAGCGCCCCGCGGACGAGCTGCGAGTCCAGCGGCAGCCGCGCCTCGGAGTCGAACACGACGCGGGCGGGCTGCGTGAAGTCGCCCTCGACGCGCGCGGTCAGCTGGGGGTCGTCGGCCAGCGCGGTCCCGATCCCGACCACGACCGCGTCGCGCTCGGCGCGCCAGTGGTGGGCGCGGAAGCGGGAGTCCTCGCCGGAGATCCACTTCGAGTCGCCGGTGTGGGTGGCGACCTTGCCGTCGAGCGACATCGCCGACTTGAAGACGACCTGCGGGCGCCCGGTGCGGGCGTGCTTGCGGAAGGCCTGGTTGAGGCAGCGGGCGCGGGCGGCGAGCTCGCCGTCGGCGATCACGACCTCGACCCCCTCGTCGCGCAGGATGCCGAGGCCGCGGCCCGAGGCCTTCTCGGTCGGGTCGTCGGAGGCGACCACGATCCGCGCCAGGCCGGCCTCGAGGATCGCGTCGGTGCAGGGCGGGGTCTGGCCGTGGTGGCAGCAGGGCTCGAGCGAGACGTACAGCGTCGCGCCGCGGAGATCGGCCTCGCCGCAGGCCGCCAGCGCGGCGCGCTCGGCGTGCGCGCCGCCGTAGACGGCGTGCCAGCCCTCGCCCAGCGTCGCGCCGTCCCGGGTCACCACCGCGCCGACCAGCGGGTTGGGGCTCGCGCGCCCGCGACCCTGCTCCGCGAGCTCGATCGAGCGGGCGAGCGGGGCATGGTCGGTCTGCAGCAGCGTGGTCACGGTGCCCAGAGGATATTTCACCGACCGCGGCAGGCCCCGCCGGTGAGGCGGTAGATCACGATCTCGGGGCCCGGGCGCTTGAACGAGAGCGGGTAGGAGTTGAAGGACGAGTCGAACGAGAACGCCTTCCCGGGCTGGCGCGCGGCGTAGACGACGCGGCCGCTGCGCTTGAGCGCCTCGTAGTACTCGATCGCCTGCGGGACCTCCTCCGGCTCGGCCAGCGCGCGGCCGAACTGGGTCGAGCCGGTGAGCACGGTGCAGTAGCCGCGGCGCTCGTACTGGCGCACGAGGCCCGGGAACAGCGTGCGCTCGTAGTCCTCGAGCTTGACGACCGGCCCGACCCCGCCCTTGAGCGGCGTGCCGTCGGGCTTGAGGCGCGAGCGCGAGGTCGGCCACTTGCTCCAGCGCGCGCCGTTGCCGGTGGCGCGCAGCGCCCGCCCGGTGTCGCTCGCCCACGCGTCCGGGACCACCGGCTCGATCACGACCTTGGTGCCGGCCGGGACGTTCTCGACCATCCAGTCGCGGGCGAGCTGGCGCGTGTCGGTGCGGGCGAGCACGACGTCGTTGTGGATCGCGAACACGAGCCCCTGCGCGCACAGCAGCACGGCCGCCGCGGCCGCCGCCCATGCGGGGCGCGGCCGGCCGAGGCGCTCGATCGCCCAGCCGCACAGCAGCACCGTGCCGTAGGCGGCGAGCAGGCACAGCAGCGGGTAGACGGGCAGCAGCCAGCGGGCGAAGAAGCGGTCCTGCGTGCCCATGAAGACGAGGAAGACGAGGATCGACGGCAGGAGCACGAGCGCGCGGCGCCAGTCGCGCACGGCGAGCGCCACCGCGCCGCCGAGCGCCGCCAGGGCCGGCACCCAGCCGAGCCCCCAGGTGGTCGTCCCGAGGTAGTAGAGGATGCCGCTGTCGCCGGTCAGGCCGAGCTTCCCGCCGCCGTCGCTCGACGCCGCCGACTGCTCGCTCAGCCCGTCGCGGAACGAGTCGAAGTCGAGCAGCGCGAACGGGTTGGCGGTGAGGAAGAACGCCAGCGCGAGCACGCCCGCGAGCACGATCCCGCTGACCCGCCGCAGGTCGGTCTGCCCCGGCCCGACGAGGGTCGCCGCCAGCAGCGGCAGCAGCACGATGCCGCCGGTGTACTTGGTGGCGCAGGCGAGCCCGAGGCCGGCCCCGGCGAGCGCGTAGTCCCCGAGGCGCCCGCGGGCGTAGACGCCGGCGACGCCGACCAGCGCGAGGCAGACCGGCGCCAGCGTCGGCACGTCGTTGAGGGCGAAGTGGGCGTAGTGCACCGGCAGGAAGGCGACGGCCAGCAGCGCCGCGGCGACGAGGCCGACGCGGCGGTCGAACAGCCGCGCCCCCGCCCACACCAGGAAGCCGACGGCGGCGGCGCCGAGCACGGCCGAGAGCGCGCGGGCGACGGCGAAGACGTCGCCCGGGTCCTTCGCGAACGCCTCCGAGACGCCGTCGCGCCCGCCGAAGCCGAGCGCGAACGCCCCGTGCAGCAGGTACGTGTAGGCGGGCGGGTTGATGAAGTAGTTCGGGTTGTAGGTGTGCCCGAACATCCCGATCGCGCCCGCCACGAAGTGCGCGTTCTCGTCCGCGTTGTAGACGAGCGGCAGGCCCTGGCGGAAGCCCCACAGGCGCAGCGCGAGCGCCCCCACGACGAGGGCGGCGACGGCGAGGGCGAACGGCCACGCGACCGAGCGCCCGTCAGCAGCGGGCATAGGCGGCGACGTAGTCGCTGGTCGCGATCCGGCGCCAGCCCGGCGGCGGGATCTGGATCGACGTCGGGTCGACGGGGTTCGTGAACGCGTGGCGGAAGATCGCGAAGCGCGTCGTCACGTAGAGCGCCACGCCCTTGGAGATGTCCCGCTTCTTGACGTCCGGGTCGGCGCGGGCGAGCACCTTGTCGCGCGGCAGGTCGAGGATCCAGCGCGCGTCGGGGACGAGCTTGTGGTTCGGCGCCGTCAGCGGCCCGCAGCGCAGCGCCGCCTTCACCGCGGGGTCGTTGAGCACGTGCACCAGCGAGGTGTGGGCGTCGCCGCGGAACTGCAGCTCGTTGGTGAGCCGCGTGAGGTCGACGCGCGTGGCGGTGAAGCCGACGCCGGCCAGCACCAGCAGGAGGGACACGATCGCCCACCCGGTCCGCACCCGCCCCGGCCGCAGCATCGTGAAGCCCCCGAGCCCGACGGCGGCGAACACGAGCAGCGCCAGCGCCGCGACGATCAGGTAGCGCTCGATCACCGACAGGCCGGCGATCCCGATCAGCACGAACGTCCCGATGCCGCTCAGCAGCAGCACGAGCGGCATCACCGCCCGCCGCGGGGCGGCGAGCAGCGCGAACCCGAGCCCGGCCAGCGCGCCGAGCAGGACCGGCAGCTTGATGATGCTCGCGAAGAACGACGGCAGCGCCGAGGGGATCTCGCCCAGCGTCCGCTGGCGGCCGAGGTCCTCGGCCGACGAGCTCGTGTAGTGCAGCGAGAACAGCGGGTCGCCGGTGACGATGAAGTCGACGGCCGCCCACCCGAGCGGCGCGATCGCCGCCAGCGCGGCGTAGCGCACGCGCTCGCCCCAGGTGGCGCCGAGGCTCATCCACAGGAAGTAGAGGCCGGAGAGGATCCAGGCCTCGGGCCGCAGCAGCCCGGCCAGCGCCAGCAGGGCGAACACGGGCCAGCCGCGACGCGGGCGCACCGCCTCCATCACCGCGGCCCACACGACGAGCGCCATGTAGGGCACGTCGACGTAGCCGCGGGCGGCGAGGAACGCGAAGTCGAAGCGCGTCAGCAGCAGCAGCGCGGCGATCGCGCCGACCAGCGGCGTGAAGGCGACCTGCCCGAGCCGGTAGATCCCCCACACGAGCCACAGGAACGACGCCAGCGTCATCGCCACCCAGACGCGATCCCCGCCCTCCCCCAGCAGCGACAGCAGCGCGCCCGCGGCGATCGCCAGCGGATGCTCGGTCGGGACGCGGAAGCCCTCGAAGAACGGGGCCTCCAGATCGAGCACCTCGCGACCCCACAACAGCGAGTAGTAGGAGTCGTAGTTCGGGTACGTGGGAAAGACCAGAAAGCCCACGAGGAAGCCGACGCAAAGCACGGCGAAGCCGACCTTGACGAGCGTGTCGACCTCGACTCTGCGTGCGCGCGCTGCTATCCCTGAGCCCGGTTCGCGCCGGGTGAGTGCCGCACTCTCCATGAGCCCCTGACGGTAACGTCCTCTTCCGCCATGAAGCTGATCATCCAGATCCCGTGCCTGAACGAGGAGGACGCCCTCCCGGTCACGCTGCGCGATCTTCCGCGCGAGGTCCCGGGGTTCGAGACGGTCGAGTGGCTCATCATCGACGACGGCTCGACCGACCGCACCATCGAGGTCGCGCGCGAGCACGGCGTCGACCACGTCGTCCGGCTGACGAACAACAAGGGCCTCGCCTCGGGCTTCCAGGCGGGCCTCGACGCCTCGCTCAAGCTGGGCGCCGACGTCGTCGTCAACACCGACGCCGACAACCAGTACTTCGGCGGCGACATCGTCAAGCTCGTCGAGCCGATCCTGCGCGGCGACGCCGACATGGTGGTCGGCGACCGCGAGGTCCAGAACATCGAGCACTTCTCGCCGCTCAAGAAGGCGCTCCAGCGCCTCGGCTCGTGGGTCGTGCGGCGCGCCTCGCAGACCTCGGTGCCCGACACCACCTCCGGCTTCCGCGCCTACAACCGCGAGGCCGCGCTGGCCATGCAGGTGGTCTCGAACTTCACGTACACGCTCGAGACGATCATCCAGGCGGGCAAGATGCTGATCGCGGTCGACCACGTCCCGGTCAGGACGAACGAGAAGCTGCGCGAGTCGCGGCTGTTCCCGTCGATGTCGAGCTACATCCGCCGCAACGGCGTCTCGATCTTCCGCATCTACTCGATGTACGAGCCGCTGCGCGTGTTCATGCTCGGCGCGATCCTGATCGGCCTCGTCGCGGCCGTCGTGTGGGGCCGCTTCTTCTACTTCTACGTCTTCGAGAGCGAGGGCTCCGGCCACGTCCAGTCGCTGATCCTCGGCGCCGTGCTGTTCAACGCCGCGATGCTGCTGGCCGCGCTCGGCGTGATCGGCGACCTGCTCTCGGGCCAGCGGATCATGCTCCAGCGCACGTTCGAGCGCGTGCGCCGGATCGAGCTCGAGCTCGGCGTCCCGCCCTCGCACTACGAGCCCGGCGCGCAGCCGACCGGCCACGAGGCGACCACGGGCGCGCAGGCCGGCCGCCGCGGCCACACCGAGGAGCGCGAGGCGCTGAAGCTGTGAGCACGGTCACGCGCGACGCCGAGGGCACGGTCACCGGCAACACCTACGACAAGTACGGCTCGACCAACCCCGTCGTCCGGCGCCTGATGGCGGGCTTCGAGCGCACGCTCGGGGAGCTCTTCAACCAGGCCGACCCGCAGTCATTGCTCGACGTCGGCTGCGGCGAGGCGGTCCTGACCTACAAGTGGGCGCAGTCGCTCGCGCCGCGCCGCGTGGTCGGGATCGACCTCGAGGACCCCGCGATCCAGGCCGAGTGGGAGCAGCGCAAGGCGCCCAACCTCGAGTACCGGATCATGAAGGCCGAGCGGATGCCGTTCGCCGACTCGGAGTTCGACGTCGCGACCGCGATCGAGGTGCTCGAGCATGTGCCCGACCCGGCCCACACGGTGGCCGAGATGGCGCGCGTGGCCGAGCGCTGGCTGCTCGTGTCGGTGCCGCGCGAGCCGCTGTGGCGCACGGTCAACATGGCCCGCGGCGCCTACCTCAAGGACCTCGGCAACACCCCCGGGCACGTCAACCACTGGTCCAAGCGCTCGTTCGTGTCGCTGCTGGAGCGCCACGGCGAGGTCGTCGAGGCGCGCTCGCCGTTCCCGTGGACGATGCTGCTCGTCCGGCTCTGAGCACGCGCGCGGGCGGGCGGGCGGGCACGGTGTCATCGTCCGGCTACGGCCGCGGCGCCCGCATCCTCTCGATCGGGATCGCCCTCACCGGGGTGGTCACGTTCGCGTACTTCTCGGTCGCGTCGTACGTCCTCGACGACGTCGCCTACAAGGAGATCTCGCTGCTGTGGTCGGTGCTGTTCATCACCGTCTCGGTGATCTACCGGCCGATCGAGCTGCTGCTCTCGCGCACGATCGCCGACCGCCGCGCGCGCGGCTTCGAGCACGACCACCCGCTGCGCACGCCGCTGATCCTGCAGGTGAGCTTCGCGCTCGCGTTCCTCGTCCTCGCGCTGGCGCTGCGGGGGCCGATCCAGGACGACCTGTTCGACGGCTCGGCGACGCTCTACTGGATCCTCGTCGTGGCGGTGCTCGCCTACGCGGCGAGCTACTTCGCGCGCGGCTGGCTCGCCGGCCATCAGTGGTTCGGCCTCTACGGCGGGCTCGTGTTCCTCGAGGCGACCACGCGCCTGGCCTTCGCGCTCGCGGTCGCGGTCGGGATCGCCCAGGGGCAGTCGGCGGTCGCGCTCGGCATGGCGGCGGCGCCGTTCGTCTCCTTGGTGGTGGTCCCGTGGGCGTTCTCGCGCCGGCCGCCCGCGCAGGAGCGAAAGGACGACCCGGACGCGCTCGGCCTGGCGCGCGGCGGGCGCTTCGCGCTCGCGGTGCTGGCGGTGATGATCGCCGAGCAGACGCTGCTCAACGCCGCCGTCCTGCTCGTCGACGTGACCGCGGCGGACGCGGCGGTGGCCGGCTTCGTCTTCAACGTGCTGCTGATCGCGCGCGCCCCGCTGCAGCTGTTCCAGGCGATCCAGGGCTCGCTCCTCCCCCACCTCGCCGGCCTCGAGGCGCGCGAGGGGCGCGAGGAGTTCGCCCGCGCGATCCGCGTCACGATCCTCGCCATCGCGGGGTTCGCGGGCGCCGTCGCGCTCGGCCTCGTGCTGATCGGGCCGTGGGCGATGGACCTGCTGTTCGACGACTCCTTCACCTACGGCCGCTGGGGCCTCGCGGTCGTCGCGCTCGGCATGGGCGCCCACCTCACCGCGGGCACGCTCAACCAGGCGGCGCTCGCCCGCGACCGCGCCGGCACGGCCGCAGCGTGCTGGCTCTTCACCGCCGCCGTGTTCGTGGCCTTCATGGTCAGCCCGCTCGTCGAGGACGAGCTGCTGCGCGCGGAGATCGGCTACTGCGGGGCCGCGGCGCTGCTGGTCGCGTTGCTGGCGGTCGTGTACCGCGCGGGTGACCGGCGAACGTCAACGGCGGCTGGGTAGGAGCGGCCGGAGGGCGCATTTCGTGACATTCGACCGCCCGCAGCGAGGGCTTTGTCACTTAGTGCGCCTCACAGGCACACAACGTGACACTCGATCCCGAGCCCCCGTCGAATGTCACGAAATGTGCCCTCGCGGCCGGGACCCACTCCCACCCAGACGCCGTTGACGTCCGCCTCGCTCACCGCGGCCGCCCGCGGACGACTACCCCTTCTTCGCCCGGGCCACGTACGCGCGGCCCTGCTTGACCGTCACGGTCTTGCGCTTGACGAAGTCGCGCACCGTGACCTTGCCGCGCTTCACGCGCACGAGCGTGCGGGTGCAGCGGTCCTCGGTCAGCCACCTGGTGCCCTTGACGGTGGCGGCGCCGTGCTTGCCCTTGGTGCGGAAGCGGCCCTTGCCGTCGCCCCACAGCCGCCGGACCTTCTTCCTCTTGGCCGAGGTGCTCGCCTTCCTGCCCTTCTTCTTGGTCGCGCAGCTGAGCTTGGCGTTGAGGGCGAGCTGCGTGATCGGCTTGGCGCCCTTGGTCTGCGTGACCGCGAACTGGCCCTGGTAGAAGACCGCGCTCTGCGTCGCGCCGGACCGGTTGGCGGCCGAGGTCAGCCGGACCTTGCCCTTCGTCGCGTCGATCGTGCTGCCGACCGGGATCGACTCGTCGGCCTTGAGCGTGCGGAACCTGCCGTTCTTGCCCTTGATCTTGATCGTGCCGGAGACCACGTCGACCACGACCGTCTTGCCGACGACCGGCGGCGGGATCGTCACCGGCGGCGGGGGCGGTGGCGGCGGCGGGGTCTCCCACCGCTTGGTGGCCGTGTCGGTGACCTCGCCCGGGTCGCAGGTCCCGCTGTTGTCGGCGTCGAGGCACGCGGTGATCGTGTCGTCCCCGGCGTTCGGGCCCGTGTAGGTGAAGCCGGCCCGGCCGCTGCTGTCCGTCGTCCCCCTGCCGCCCGCCGGGTTCGCGCCGGCGACGGCGAAGGCGATCTGCGCGCCCGGGACCGGCGTCGCCGCCGCTGTCGGTCAGCGTCGCGGTCAGCGAGTGCGCGGCGCCGGTGGCGCTCGGTCGCGCTCTCCGGGGTCAAGGTCAGCGTGGGCGGGATCACCGCGGTCCCGCCGACGCCGCGGAAGCCCCAGATGAAGGTGTTCGGGGTACCGAGCGTGGCACCGCCCTCGGTGCTGGGCTGCCCGTAGGAGAACACCTCGAGCGCCGCGGCGCTGACGGCCGCGTTCGCGTCCGCCTCGGTCGCCGGCCGCGCCGTAGTAGAGGAAGAACTGCTTGCTCTCGCCGGCGGCGAGGTCGCCGAACCCGAACCGGAAGCGGGCGCCATGGTCGTCGGGGCCGCTTGTCGACGACGTCCGCGTTCACGGTGTCGGCCGTGATCGGCCCGTTCCCGGACGCCTCGTCGACGGCCGAGAACGGGTAGTTGTCGGCGAAGCCGTTGTCGTCCGAGTAGAGGAGGTCGGTCGGCGGCCGTCGGCCCGCGGTTGATCGTGACGAACTCGGATTCAGCGGTCGGCTCGACGTCCCAGTCCATGTCGCGCTCGTAGCGCACGTCGGTCAGCGGCCCGCCGCTGATGTTCGTCGAGCGTCGTCGTGATCTCGTAGAGGTTCGGCGTCGTCGGGGACGGGTGGAAGTCCTGCGTCAGGCGCAGCGCCGGGGTCTCGCCGCGCAGGATGTCGACGGCCGAGACGGCGCTGTCCGCGGTGCTCGTGAACGGCCCCTGAACGGTAGCCCTCGTGGCCCGCCGCCTCGTTGGCCCGGCCCTGGAACTGCGTGGGCCCGCCGGCGCCGGCACCCCACCCCTCGCACAGGCAGCCACCGCGGGTGCCGTCGTTCTGGGTGGCGTTGTAGGTGACGCCGATCACGGTCTCGCTCGGGCCGGGCGTCGTTGAGGTCGCCCGACGGGTTCACGCCCAGCGTGACGGTCCCGTTGGTGATCACCGCGGCCGAGGCCTGTGCCGCGAGCCCGAGCAGCGCGAGGAGCCCGACGAGGACGATGAGGACGGTTCGGCGCATCGCGCGACCTTACCCGCGAGCCACGTAGGAGTGGCCCCGTTTGACGACCTTGTTCTTGCGCTTGGCGAAGTCGCGGACGATGACCGTGCCGCGCTTGACCGTCACCTTCGTGCGGCCGCAGCGGTCCTCGGTCAGCCACTTCGTGCCCTTGACGGTGGCGGCGCCGTGCCTGCCCTTGGTGCGGAAGCGGCCCTTGCCGTCGCCCCACAGCCGCCGGACCTTCTTCCTCTTGGCCGACGTCGTCGCCTGCTTCTTCTTCGCGCAGCTGAGCTTCCCGGACAGCGCCAGCTGCGTGATCGGCTTGGAGCCACGCGTCTGGGTGATGACGAACACGCCCTTGTAGAAGTCGCCGGACTGGGTCTTGCCCTTCCCTGCCGCGGAGGTGATGTTCACGCGGCCCTTGGTCGCGTCGACGGTGCTGCCGACCGGGATGGCCTCGTCGGCGCGGAGCCGGCGGAACTTCCCGCCCTTGAGCTTGATGCGCACGGTGCCGGACACCACGCCGGCGACGACGGACTTGCCGACCACGGGCTTCGGATCCGGCTGGTCGGGCGGGTCCTCCGGGTCGGGCGGGTCCACCGGCGGCGCGAGCACCGTGAAGGTATGGGTCTCGCTCACCCCGGTGTTGCCGGCCTCGTCGCCCTGGGTCGCGCTGACGGTGTACGTGCCCGGTCCGAGATGGGAGGAGTCGACCGACCAGGCCGCGCCGGACCGCTGTGCCGTCATCGTCGCCACGACCGTGTCGCCCGAGCGGACCTGGACCCCGACGGTGGCGGCGTCGCCCGCCGCCTCCCCGGCCGCGCCGGCGAAGGTGGGCGTGTCGTCGAACGAGGCGGCGCCGTTGGCGGGCGTGGTGAGCGTGACGGCCGGGGCGATCTCGTCCTGCGCGCCGCGGACGCACTCGCCCGCCGGGCGGTTCTGGAGGTCGAGGTCGTCGAGGAAGACCGCGGAGTCGAAGACGTCGTCGCCCTGGTCGAAGATCGAGAAGAACAGCCGGTGCGCGCCGCTCGCGATCGGCGTCGCGGCGGTGAGCCGGGCGGTGGCGCTCCCGAAGCCCGTGCCGGTCGGCCTGCTCGGCCGTGAGGCCGGTCGAGCCGGGCGAGTTCACGCTGATGACGTTGCCGGCGGCGTCGAAGGCGAAGTTGTTCGGCGCCGCGAGGTCGCCCCCCAGCGCGGTCCAGTTCGACAGCGTCGAGCTCGGCGACGAAGCCGTCGTTGAACTCGGCGCTCCCGGGCTCCTCGTCGGTGAGGAAGCGGAAGGAGAGCACCGCGCAGTTGACGCCCGCCGGCACCCGCAGATCGAGGCGCAGGGTCGTGAGGTCATAGACGCTCGGCCGCGGGCCCGCCGCGGTCGGGCGCGCCGCCGTTTACGCCGTCCCCCGGCTCGACGGCGGGATCGGCCTTGGTGGCGTCGCCGGAGCTGAGCACCGCGAAGCTGCTCCCGTTCGTCGGGAAGCCGCCGAGCAGCCCGTCCGAGATCGCGGCCGGGTTGCCGAGCGGCGCGAGGGTCGTCCAGCTCGTGGCCACCGTGGCGGCGGCTGCGGCCGGCGCGGATATCGCCGCGGCGACATCAGCGGCGTCACGATCGGCCGTCACCGCCGCGCTCGCGGAGGACGGCACGGCCAGTGCCGCGACGGCCGAGAGGACGAGCAGGGCGCGGCGCATCCGCGCGACGCTACCGGTGGGACGCGACCGAAGGCAACCGCTCGACCCCGATTCTGGCCGGATGGACGGCCTCGGAGCGCGCGCGCTGTCCGCGCAGGAACATCACCCAGCCCGCGACCCCGCCGGCGAGCAGCGCCGGCATCAGCGGCAGGTTGTAGCGGGCCTGGGAGACCACGAGCATGTGGATCGCCGTCGAGGTCAGCGCGGCGGCGAGGATCGTCGCCAGCAGCAGCGAGCGGCAGCGGACGGTCCCGAGCACCAGCCCGGCGAAGGCCAGCAGCACGATCAGGATGTGCCAGCCGCGGATGAACGGCGAGGTGTGGCGCGCGCCGCCGCGCGCGTAGCGCGACCACATCCGCTGGACCTTGTTGAGCATCATCCCGGCGTAGCCGACCGGGTCCTCGCGGACGTAGCGCGACACGTTGCGCCGCGCCTCCAGCGCGATCGCCTCGTTGAACTCGAGGTCGGGGTGGCGGTCGGCGACCACCGCGAGCACCGAGCGCGCCTCGAGGTCGAAGTCGTCGCGGCCGCGCAGCTTCGGGTTGCGCCGCTTCGCCTCCGCGCCGAGCGCGCGCTTCATGCCGACCGTCGTCCCGTTGCCCGGCAGGTAGGTGCCCACGAACAGCGCCGAGGCCGACCCCCGCGTGACCGGCACGAACTCCCCCGCGCGCTCGGACGCGTAGGCGCTCCAGGGCGCGATCGCCAGCACCGCCCCGCCGAGGATGGCGCCGCCGACCACGAGGCCGTGGCGCAGGCCGCCGCCGGCCCGCCAGGTCCACAGCGCCACCAGCGGCCCGAGCACGAACGGCACCGGCAGCAGGTCGGCGCGGGTCAGCACCGCCGCGCCCAGCGCGACCCCGCCGGCCGCGAACACCCACACCCGCCCCCGCCGCGCGGCGAGCACGAAGAGCAGGAACGCGAGCGTGAGGAAGAACGCGCCCAGCGGCTCGGAGATCTGCTCGCCCGTCGCGAGGATCAGCGGCGGGTAGAGCCCGACCAGGGCAGCCGCCGCCACGCCCGCCCACGCGCCCGCCAGCAGCGCCGCGATCCCGAACGCCGCCAGCAGCGTCCCGAGCGAGACCAGCGCCTGCAGCCAGTACGCCGCCGGGATGTCGAACGTCTCCGCGCTCGCCGCGTCGGGCGCGACCGCGTGCCCGGCGGCGAACAGGAACGGCGCGCCCGGCGGCCAGTGCAGCGGGTCCTTGAGCCCGTTGCCGTAGGTGTGCTCGTCGGCGATCCCGACCGCGAGCTTGCCGTAGGAGCGCTCGTCGGCGGACTGGTAGCTCGTCGTCGGGTGCTCGGCGCGGTAGACGTGGAACGCGAGCGAGCCCGCGATCACCGCGAGCAGCGCCAGCAGCGCCGTCCGGGGCATCCTCAGCTCGACTGCAGGTACCGCAGCACCGCGAGCACCCGCCGGTGGTCCTCCGAGGCGGGCGTGAGATCGAGCTTGGTGAAGATCGACGTGACGTGCTTCTCGACCGCGCGCTCGGTGACGACGAGCGCGGCGGCGATGGCGGCGTTGGAGCGGCCCTCGGCCATCAGGCCCAGCACCTCGCGCTCACGCGGCGTCAGGGCCTCCAGCGGGTCCTCGCGGCGGCGGCGGCCGAGCAGCAGCGCGACGACCTCGGGGTCGAGCGCGGAGCCGCCGCCGGCGACGCGGCGCACCGCGTCGGTGAAGGTGTCCACGTCGGCGACGCGGTCCTTGAGCAGGTAGCCGGTGCGCTCCGTCGACTCCGACAGCAGCTCGAGCGCGTAGGCCTCCTCGACGTACTGGGAGAGCACGAGCACGCCCACGCCGGGGTGGTCGGCGCGGATCTGGTGCGCGGCCCGCAGCCCCTCGTCGGTGTGCGACGGCGGCATGCGCACGTCGACGACGGCGACGTCGGGCTTGTGCGCCCCGACCTTGCGGAGGAGGTCCTCGGCGTCGCCGGACTGGCCGGCGACCTCGAAGCCGGAGTCCTCCAGCAGGCGCGCGAGACCCTCGCGCAGCAGCACGGAGTCGTCGGCGAGCACGACGCGGATCGGGTCGCTCATGCGCGAGAGACTAGTCGGCTCTACAGCAGCTCGTGGATCCGAGCGCCCGAGAGCTCCGCCTTCGGCACGAACCCGAGCGCGCCGGAGCGCGCGACGAGCGGTCCGAAGTCCGACGAGTCGCGGCTGGAGACCAGCACGATGGCGGGCCCGGCCCCGTTGGAGAGGCGCGAGGCGACGTCGAACCCGTCGATGTCGGGCAGCTGGACGTCGAGCAGCACGAGATCGGGACGCAGGCGCTTCGCCTCGGCGATCCCCGACGCGCCGTCAGCAGCTTCGCCGATGACGTCGAACCCCTCCGCTTCGAGCAGCACGCGGGCGCTCGCACGGAAGGAGGGGTGGTCGTCGACGATGAGGACGCTCAGGGCCATCGTGGGGCCATTGTGAACGGGGTGGACAACATCTCCTATACGGCTGGCCGCACCCCCGCCGCGTCCGATATCTGTCGGAACGCGGCGGCCGGATCATCGGCGCCGAACACGGCGGAGCCCGCCACGAACACCGTGGCGCCCGCCTCGGCGCACGTGCCGGCGGTCTTGGCGTCGACCCCGCCGTCGACCTCCAGGGCAGGCCCCTGGCCAAGCAGCGCGCGTAATTGCCTGATCTTTCCCGGGCTCCGGGGCAGGAACGCCTGGCCGCCCCAGCCGGGGTTCACGGTCATGCAAAGCGCGAGATCGAGGTCCTCGGCGAGGTCCGAGAGGGCCGCGACCGGCGTGGCGGGGGTCAGGGCGACCCCGGCGCGGCAACCGGCCTCCCTGATCGCGGAGACGGTGTAGTGCAGGTGCGGGGTCGCCTCGGCGTGGATCGTGATGTTGTCGGCGCCCGCCTTCACGAAGTCCTCGATCTGGCGCTCCGGACGCTCGATCATCAGGTGGACGTCGATCAGCGCGCCCGCGGCGTGGACCTGCTCGGCGAGCGCGTCCACCGCCAGCGGGCCCATCGTGATGGGCGGCACGAAGTGGCCGTCCATCACGTCGACGTGGATCACCCGCGCGCCGGCGGCGAGCACCTCCCCGACCTGCTCGCCCAGGCGCGAGAAGTCCGCGGCCAGGATGGAGGGAGCGACCCCCGACAGCTCGGTCATACGGGTTGGAGCATCGAGCTCCCGCAGTTGTTGCAGCTGTAGAGCGCGGTGTCCGACATGCGCACGATCGTCGAGTGCTCGCCGCAGTTCGGGCAGACCGAGCTGAGCTCGAAGCGGCTGAGGCAGTTGACGCAGCGGTAGCGGCCGGGAAGCTGCGTCGGGCGCAGCCACGGCTCATGGCAGGCCGGGCAGATCGGCCCCAGATCCACCTCGGGCTCGGTCACGAGCCGGCGCGCCTCCGGAGGCGAGCGATGAAGAAGCCCTCCGTGCCGTCGCGGTGCGGCAGTGTCTGGAGGTGGCGGGGCACACCTGGATGCTGCCAGACGGGGACCGCCTCGCGCAGGTCGTCTGCCTCGAAAGCGGTGTGTTCCGCCAGGAACGCCGCTACGACGCCCTCGTTCTCGCTGGGAGAGATCGTGCAGGTCGAGTACACGAGGGTGCCGCCGGGGCGCACGGCGGCCGCGCCGGCGCGCAGGATCGCGCCCTGGGTGGCCGCCAGCCGCGCGGGCTGGTCGGCGGTCTTGCGCCAGCGCGCGTCGGGCCGGCTGGCGAGCGTGCCGAGATCCGAGCAGGGCGGATCGACCAGCACGCGATCGTAGGCCCCCGGCTCATGCCCGGCGGCGGCGTCGGCCGCGCGCACCTCGACGCAGCTCGCCCCCATCCGCTGCGCCGTGCGGGCGAGCGCGGCGGCGCGCCCGCGGTGGCGCTCGACCGCGACCAGCGCCCCGCGGTCCTCCATCAGACGCGGCGAGATGGGTGGTCTTGCCGCCGGGGGCGGCGCAGAGGTCGAGGACGCGCTCGCCCGGCTGCGGGTCGAGCAGCCGCGCGACCATCATCGCCGCGCGCGACTGCGGCATGAACAGGCCCTCGCGCCACTCGGCCGCGCCGTGGGCGTCGAACGGCGCCTCCAGCACCAGCCCCTCCGGCAGGTCGGGCGCCGGGTGGCTGGCCACGGGCAGGCGGGCGGCCAGCTCGGCCGCGGTGGTGCGCAGCGTGTTGGCGCGCAGGGCGGGCTCGGCGGGCTCGTTGTCGGCGGCCATCAGCGCCCGCGCGCCCTCGGGCCCGAGCGTCTCCCACCACAGCTCGGCGATCCACACCGGGTGCGAGTGGCGCAGCGCCGCAGCCTTCGGGGTGTCCTCGGGCAGCGCCTCGATCAGGCCGCGGGCCTCGCGGGTGGCCCGGCGCAGGACCGCGTTGACGAGCCCGGCGCCACCGCGCGAGTCCTCCTTGGCGAGCTCCACCGACTCCCCCACCGCGGCGTGGGCCGGCACGCGGTCGAGGTAGGCGAGCTGGAAGATCCCGAGCCGCAACGCCGCCCGCACCGCGGGCTCGAGGCGGTCGACGTGGCGCCCGGCGAGCGCCGCGATCACGTGGTCGAGCGTGGCGCGCCGCTGGACCGCGCCGTAGGCCAGGCGGGTGGCGAGGCCGAGGTCGCGCGCATCGAGGCGCAGCCGCTCCGCTTCCCCGCGCAGCGCGCGATCGGCCCACGCGTCATCCTCGAAGACCCGGCGCAGGACCGCGTAGGCGCACCGCCGCGCGGCGGCGACGGTCGGGGCGGGGCTGCGAACTTCGTCCACGGGCATACGACAAACGTCCAGCATCGGCCCAGCGGCTCAACCGGGTGCGCCACCCTGCCGACGTAGTCGGTGAAGAGGCACTCTCGCATGTCGCATATCAATAGCCCCCGTCGCCCGGCGTCCCAACGGCGCCGGTCAGACCTGCGCTTTGCCGGGCTCGTCTCGGCGGGCATGATCGCGACGGTGCTGACGCTCGCGGCGCTGGTCGCGCCGCTGCTCGCCTGGAACTCCCCCTCCCCGAACGCGCGCGAGCGCGACCAGACGATCCGGCTCAGCAAGCCCGCCGCGCATGCGTCCACCCCCGCCGCGCTGTCCTCCGACCGCGCCGCGCGCCAGATCGCGGCCAATGCCGCGGGGCGCCTCGTGGCGACCGGCCCGTTCCGCAGCGCGGCCGAGCGCCGGGCCGCCGGCTCCGCGCCCGGCCTCAACCGCGTCCTCGGCGTGACCGAGCGCTCGCCGCGCTCGACGGCCCCGCGCCGCACGGCCCCGCTCGCGACCGCCAGCGAGGACAGCGACGGCGACGGCCTGCCCGACGCCTGGGAGAACCGCTACGGCCTCAACCCCCACGATGCCGCCGACGCGGCGGGGGACCCCGACGGCGACGGCCTCGACAACCTGACCGAGCTGCACATCCGGACCAAGCCGAACGGCGCGGACTCCGACCGCAACGGCGTCAACGACGGCGACGAGGACTCCGACGGCGACGGCCTGCGCAACCGCGTCGAGATCGAGGCGGCCTCGAACCCGTGGGAGGCCGACTCGAACCACGACGGCATCAACGACGCCCAGGACGACCCCGACGGCGACGGCGCCCCGAACCTGTCCGAGCAGGAGGCGGGGACCGACCCGGGCTCGAGCGAGGACGTCCCGCCCGTCGTCGAGCCCGAGGTGGATCCAGGGCCCGCGGTGATCGAGGAGGACACCGAAGTCGAGGACGACGGCGGCTCAGGCGACGACGTCCCCCCGCCGCCCGCGCCCGAGCACCCCGACGACGGCCAGACCGACCCGCAGGTGACCCCGGTCCCGGCGCCCGACAACCCCGCGCCCGACAACCCGACGCCCCCGGACAACCCGACGCCGCCCGACCAGGGTGGCGAGCCGCCCGCCCCCACGCCCGACCCGGGCCCGTCCCTGCCGGCCGACACCGACGAGTCGCCCAACCCGTCGCCCGTGCCGGACACCACCCCAGCCCGACACGCAGCCGGACACCCCGCCCGACACGCAGCCGGACACCCCGCCCGCGACCGATCCGGGCCCGGACCAGTCCGCCCCTGCGCCCGCCGCGCCCGCCCCGGCTCCCGCCGACGACGCCGGCGACCGGCACGCCGATCGCGGCGGCCACGGCACCCGCTTCGCCGGCTAGCCCTTCTTCTCGTCCGTCAGCTCGTAGGCGCGGCGAAGCTCCGGCTCGATCGACGTGCCGACGAGGCGCTCGTCGAGCGCGGGCAGGTGCTCCTTCAGGCGCGGGTCGCCGGTCAGGGCGGCCAGGCGCACCGTGGCCTGCGTGAGCGCGTAGCGCTTCCAGATCGTGTCGGCGGCGTTGCCGCCGTCGTCGTGCGGGCCGACCTCGCCGAGCAGGTCGAGGACCGCTTCGAGCGCCCGCACGTCGCCGCGCAGCGCCAGCCCGTGGACCGCCTCGATGCGGGTGTCGTCGTCGGGGTCGTCGAGCCGCGCGGCCAGCGCGTCGCGCAGCGCCTCCGTGTTCTCCGGCGACAGCGTGCCGAGCGCGAAGGTGGCCCAGTCGCGGATGCCCGGCTCGGGGTCGCCCGTGAGCTCGATCAGCGCCTCGAACACGCGCTCGTCGTCGCGGCCGCCGAGCGCGTCGGCCGCGCCCTCGCGGACGCGCGCGTCGGCGTGGCGGCGCAGCCGCAGCAGCGTCTCGGTGCCGTGCGGCGCCCCGAGGTGGCCGAACGCGCTCGCGATCGTCGCCAGCACCTCCGGGTCCTCCTCGCGCCCCTCGAGCTCCTCCAGCGCCGCGGCGCTCGCCTCGGGGAACGTGCGCTCGGGCACGCCGAGCTGGCCGAGCACGTAGGCGGCGACGGCGCGGGCGCGCGGGTCCTCGCGGCGCGAGAGCTTGTGGATGGCCGCGAGCACCTCCTCGTCGCCGCGCCAGGCGAGCGCGGCCATGTACGGGGGCCACTCGGCGTCGGACCGCCACTCGTTGATCGCGAGCTCCACGAGCTCGTCGATCGAGCGCGCGGGCAGCCGCTGGTCGAGCCAGAAGTTGACGAGCGCGGGATCGGGGCGGCCGCGCAGCCAGTCGGAAGCGGACATCCGGCGGCTGCCGGGCGGCTGGACCTCGAGCAGCTCGAGCGCGCGGCCGTTGCAGTCGAGCAGCAGCCGCTCGCCCTCGGCCCGCACACGGCCGCCGGCCGGCGCGAGCGTCTCGCCGTCGACCTCCGCGGCGACGACGCCGAGGTAGGAGCCGTCCGGGAGGGGCAGGCGCGCGCCGATGTGCGGGCGCAGCGCGCGCACGACGCGCTCGACCTCCTCGGCCGGGCGCGTGTGGTCGAGCGCACGGTCGCGCGCCTCGATCTTGTGCGCGTAGGTCACGCCCTCCTCGGCCTGCTCGACGAACGGCGGCCGCTCGTCCAGGGCGCGGACGAGCAGGTCGCCGCCGAGCTCGCGCAGGCGCGCCGACAGCGTCCCGTAGTCGTCGTCGGGCGCGATCGGCTCGCGCCCCTCCAGGCAGACGGGCCCGGAGTCCAGCCCGGCGGTCAGGCGCATGATCGACACGCCGGTCTCGGCGTCGCCGGCCATGATCGCCCGCTCGACCGGCGCGGCGCCGCGCCAGCGCGGCAGCAGCGACGGATGGACGTTGAAGATCTCGTAGTCCGAGAGCAGCGGCTCCTTGATCAGCACGCCGTAGGCGCACACGACCAGCGCCTCGGGCTTGGCGGCGGCGATCCGCTCGAGCACGTCCGGCTCGTGCAGGCGCTCGGGCTGGATCAGCTCGAGGCCGAGCGCCTGCGCCCGCACCGCCACCGGCGGCGGCCTCAGCGAGCGCCCGCGGCCGGCCCGGCTGTCCGGGCGCGAGATCACGAGCACGGGCTTGTGCGGACCACCGGCGAGGCGGTCGAGCACCGCGGCGGCGAAGTCCGAGGTGCCGAGATAGACGATGCGCATCAGCTGACGCTAGGAGGCGACGCCGAGCGGCGCTGCCCCGGCTTCCTCGCGCAGGATCCGCATGGCCTGCTTGCGCTCGTCGCGCGACGTGCGCTCGAGGATGAGGACCCCGTCGAGGTGATCCATCTCGTGCTGGATCACGCGCGCCTCGAGGCCGGAGGCCTCGATCAGAAGCTCATCGCCGTACTCGTCGAACCCGCGCACGCGGACGTGGATGGGGCGGTCGACGTCGACGAGCACGCCGGGGAGCGACAGGCAGCCCTCCTCGAGCGCCTCCGTCTCCGTGCCCGACCACTCGAGCACCGGGTTCACCAGCGCCGCCACGGGCGCGTCGGGTTCCACGCGGTAGACGAGCACGCGGTGCATGACCCCGAGCTGGGTGGCCGCGAGCCCGATCCCGAGCGCGTCGTGCATGAGCTGGCCCATCCGCCGCACCTCTTCGCGCAGCGCGTCGTCGAAGCGCTCGACGGGCAGCGCGCGGCTCTTGAGCGACGGGTCGCCGTACTTGCGCACGAGCCGCAGCGCGGCGTCGCGGCGCGCGCGCGTCTCGGGGTCCAGGCGCGAGACCCGGTCCTCGGGCGGGACCTCCGGCGCTTCGACCTCGACGGGCGGGATGGGATCGGCGTGCTCTGCCATTCGGGTCGGTCAGTCTATTGCGGGTCGACGTCCACTGAGAACGCCACGTGACGGTGCGCGCGGTCGCGCGCCGCGCGCTCGACGATCGAGCCCACCGCGGCGATCGCGGCCTCCCGGCGCCGGGTCTTCACGACGAGCTGGAAGCGCTCGCGCCCGCGCAGCCGGAACAGCGGCGCCGGGCCCAGCACCTCCGAGCCCTCGCCCGCGCGCCGGCTCAGCGCGTCGCCGACGTAGCCAGCGGCCGCGCGCGCCGCCACACCGTCCTCGGCGAGGAACACGATCCGGATCAGGTCGGAGAACGGCGGGTAGCGCAGGGCCTCGCGGCGCCCCAGCTCGCCGGTCACGAACCCCTCGGTGTCGTGCTGGGCGGCGGCGAGGATGGCCGGCGCGTCGGGCGAGGTCGTCTGGACGAGCACGTGGCCGCCGCGCGGGCCGCGGCCGGCGCGGCCGGCGAGCTGCGCGATCAGCGCGAACGTGCGCTCCTCGGCGCGGAAGTCGGGGAAGCGCAGGGTCGAGTCCGCGTCGAGCACGACGCCGAGCGTCACGTCGGGGAAGTCGTGGCCCTTGGCGACCATCTGGGTGCCGAGCAGCAGCCCGGCGGGCGCGGCGTCGAAGCGGGCGAGCAGGTCCGGCACCGCGTCCTTGGTGCCGGCCGTGTCGGCGTCGAGCCGGAACACCGGCACCTCGAGCGCCTCGGTCAGCTCGTGTTCGATGCGCTCGGTCCCCGCGCCGTAGCGCGCGACGGCGAGCGAGTTGCAGGCGTCGCAGCGCTGCGGCACCGGCTCGCGGTGGCCGCAGTGGTGGCAGGCGATCGCGCCCTGGGCGCGGTGCAGCACGAGCGCCACGTCGCACTGCGGGCACTCCCAGACCTTGCCGCAGGTGCGGCAGGTGAGGAAGTTCGACCAGCCGCGCCGGTTGAGCAGCACGATCGACTTGCGCGCGTCGCCCAGCGCCCGCCGCGTCTCCGGGTGCAGCGGGTGGCCGCTGCCGCGCATGTCGAGCACCCGCACGGGCGGCAGCGGGCGCCCGTCGGCGCGCTCGCGCAGCGTCAGCCGCGGCATCGCCCGCCACGTCTCGGGGCGCGGGGTGGCCGAGCCGACCAGCAGCCGCGCGCCCGCGCGGCGGGCGCGCTCGGCCGCGACCCGGCGGGCGTCGTAGCGCGGGTCGCCCTCGTGCTTGTAGGAGGCGTCGTGCTCCTCGTCGACCACGACGAGCCCGAGGTTCGCGACCGGCGCGAAGACGGCCGAGCGCGGCCCGACCGCGATCCGCGCCTCGCCGGAGCGCAGCCGCCGCCACTCGTCGTAGCGCTCGCCCTCCCCCAGCGCCGAGTGCAGCAGCGCCACGGTGTCGCCGAAGCGCGCCTGGAAGCGCCCGACCGTCTGCGGGGTCAGCGCGATCTCCGGCACCAGCACGATCACGCCCTCCCCGCGCGCGAGCGCCGCCTCCGCCGCGCGCAGGTAGACCTCCGTCTTGCCCGAGCCGGTGACGCCGTGGAGCAGGTGCGCGCCGCCGGCCGCGACCGCGTCGAGCGCCGCCGCCTGCTCGGAGGTCAGCTCGACGGTGCGGTCGGCCGGCGGCCGCGTCAGCGGCTCGCGGCGCTCCGCGCGCGACTCCAGCGCGACGAGCCCGCGCGCTTCCAGGCGCCGCAGCGAGCCGAGGTCGGCACCCGCGACCGCGGGCAGCCGCTCGAGCAGCGCCCGCTGGCGCTCGCTCAGCCGCTCGCCGTCGAGCGGCGCGTCGGTGCGCCGCGCCCACAGCCGCATGCGCGGCTTGCCCGGCGGCGGCAGCACGAGCGAGAGCGCGCGGGCCGGCGTCGAGGCGTACTCGGACGCCATCCACAGCGCGAGCGCGACGAGGTCGGGCGGCACGGAGTCCGCGCGCACCGCGCTCGGCGCCACCAGCCGCTCCGGCGGCAGCTCGCTCGCCTCCGCGAGCCCGACCACCACCCCGTCGAGCTTCTGGTGGCCGAACGGCACGCGCACGACCGAGCCGACCACGAGCGGCTCGGCCGGCAGGGCATAGTCGAACGGCCCGGACAGCCGCCGGGTGGTGGTGAGGGGCTCGACCTGCGCGATGGCCACTTGACCGATGACGCTATTAGGCTCATCGGCCGTGAGCGCGAACCGCGTGCTGCTCGGCGACAACCTCGAGCTCATGCGCGCCGAGCCTGCCGAGAGCGTCCAGATGGCCTACCTCGACCCCCCGTTCAACACGGGCTCGGATCGCACGCGCCGCACGCTCACCACGACCGCCGACGTCAACGGCGACCGCACCGGCTTCGGCGGCCGCCGCTACGCGACGCGGCTGCTGGAGGAGTCCTCCTACCGGGACGCGTTCGACGACTACCTCGGCTTCCTCGAGCCGCGGCTGCTGGAGGTGCGGCGGCTGCTGCATCCCACCGGCACCCTCTACTTCCACATCGACTGGCGCGAGGCGCACTACTGCAAGCTGCTGCTCGACGAGCTGTTCGGGCGCCCGTGCTTCCTCAACGAGCTGATCTGGGCCTACGACTACGGGGCCAAGCCGAAGCGCCGCTGGCCCCCCAAGCACGACACGATCCTCGTCTACGTCAAGGATCCCGCGGCCTACTTCTTCGACGCCGAGGCGGTCGACCGCGAGCCCTACATGGCGCCCGGGCTCGTCACCCCCGAGAAGGTCGCGCGCGGGAAGCGGCCGACCGACGTGATGTGGCACACGATCGTCTCCCCCACCGGGCGCGAGAAGACGGGCTACCCGACGCAGAAGCCCGAGGGCCTGGTGCGGCGCTTCGTCCAGGCCTCGAGCCGCCCGGGCGACCTCTGCATGGACCCGTTCGCGGGCTCGGGCACGCTCGGGGCGGTCGCCGCCAAGCTGGAGCGGCGCTACCTGCTGATGGACGAGAGCCCTGGCGCCGTGGCCCTCGCCACCGAGCGCTGCGCCGGAGCAACGCCCGTCCAGAGCACTTGAAACCGGCGCGCGCAACCGGGACTCTCTCGCTGCGAGCTTCCGCTCTCGGCTTCGCGGGCTACGCTGGCTCATCGCAATGCACGCCTGGCTTCGCAACGACAAGCTGAGAAGCGCCCTGTTGACCCTGTGCGCAGGGCTCATCGTCGGGGGCATCGTCACGTACGCCGCCGGCCTCGGCTCGTCGGAGCCGAAGCTCGCCGCCTCCGACGCCTCGGTCGCAGCGGCGATCGCGGGCGATCAGGCGAAGCCGACCGCCGCTCACGCCACGCTGACGGCGGAGCTGCCGATCAGCATCAAGGCGAAGAAGGCGAAGCCCAAGGTCAAGCGGGTCGCCGTCAAGCGCAGCAAGCGCAAGGCCAAGCGCGCCCCCGCCGCCGGGAAGAGCGCGCCCGAGGCCACGGCCACGCCCGACTCAGACACGACGGCCGAGGAGAAGACGAGCGCCGCAACGCCCGTCGCCGCCGCGCCGCGCCCCACGAAGCGCGTCGTGGCCAGGAATCGCACCAGGGTCACTCCGCAGAAGCAGGCCACGCCGAAGTCGACCCCGGCGCCGACGCCGACGCCCTCGAAGCCGGCCCCGGCCGTCTCCACCCCGGCGCCGACCCCCGCGCCCACCTCCACTCCCGCCCGGCCCTCGCCGCCGCGCCCGAACCCGCACGGCACGGCAACGGCAACGGCAACGGCGGCGACGACGATCCCGGCGCCGACCGTTAGCGCACGCGGCCCTGGCCGCGTCAACCTGATCGGGGAGCACACTGACTACAACGGCGGGCTCGCGCTGCCGTTCGCGATCGACCGCGGCATCACCGCCACGGCCGAGCCGCTCGACGGCGACCGCTTCGAGCTCGTGGCGGAGGACCTCGGCGAGGACGACGCCTTCCCGCTCGCGGACCCCGGGCGGACGGAGGGCTGGCGCGCCTTCGCACGCGGCATCGTCGCGGAGCTCACCGCGAGCGGCGTCGAGCTGGTCCCGGCGCGCGTCAGCTTCTCCGGCGACGTCCCCCGCGGCGCCGGCCTGTCCTCCTCGGCGGCGCTGGAGACGGCGCTGTGCCTCGCGCTGCTCGGCGTGGCCGGGGCCGAGGAGCCCGACCGGCTCGAGCTGGCCAAGCTCTGCTCGCGGGTCGAGAACGACTGGGTCGGCGCCGAGACCGGGCTGCTCGACCAGATCGCCTCGCTGCTGGGCGAGGAGGGCCGCGCGCTGCGGATCGACTTCGCCACGCTCGCGATCGAGCCCGTCCCGTTCGACCTGCGCGGCTGGCAGCTGGCGACGGTCGACTCCGGCGCCGCCCACGACCATGCCGCCTCGGGCTACAACGAGCGCCGCGCCGAGTGCGAGGCGGCCGCCCGCGAGCTCGGCGTCGAGCACCTGAGCGCCGCCGACCCGGCGGCGGCCGAGCGCCTCCCCGGGCCGGGCCGCCGCCGCGCCCGCCACGTGCTCAGCGAGAACGGCCGCGTCGACGCCACCATCGAGGCGCTGCGCGACGGCGACCTCGAGGCGGTCGGCCGCCTGCTCGACGCGTCGCACGCGAGCCTGCGCGACGACTACGAGGCCTCGGTGCCCGACGTCGAGGCGACGGTCGAGCGCCTCAAGGCAGCAGGCGCCGCCGGCGCGCGGATGATGGGCGGCGGCTTCGGCGGCGCGGTGCTGTCCCTGTTCCCCCCCGGCGCCGCCCTGCCGGACGGCGCCACGGTCGTCGCGCCGGGGCCCCCGGCGCACCTGCTCTGACGCTCAGCCCTCGGGTTCGTCCCCGAGCGGGCGCCAGATCGCCCAGGCGATGAAGCAGGCGCTCATGATGAGCATGCAGATCCCCGCGTAGAGGTTGATGTTGATGTCCGCGGACTTCTCGATCGACGCGTCGGACTCGCCCAGCCCGAGCACGGTGAGGATCAGCCCGTAGATCAGGAACAGGCCGCCGATGAGCCGGCGGATGTCGAACAGCCGCGCCGCCTTGGCGGCGCGCTGCGCGTCGGCCTCGGCCTGCTCGCTCTGGGCGATGTGCGGATCGCCGGTCGGGGATGCGTCGGTGGAATCAGCCATGTCGATCAGTCTCCTACCAGAAGATGATGCTCAGGACGAGGACCATGCCGAGCACGATGATCGCCAGCGTGGACGGTTTGCGGTACCAGACCTTCTCCTCCGCGGACAGCTCCTCGGGTTCGTTGGCCATGCCGTGGACCAGCCCTTGGAGCTCCTCGATCGGCTTGGGCGTGGTGAACATCGAGACGATCACGGTCACCACCGCGTCGGCGACGAAGGCCGCGATCGCGCCCCAGAACGCCGCTGCCTGCGGGGACCCGAGGTCGAACACGTCCCAGCTGTTCCCGTAGTGCGCCACGGCGGCGCCGAGGGTGCCCGCGACGAGGCCCCAGAGCCCCGCCCACGGCGTCATTCGCTTCCAGTACATGCCGATGATGAACGTGGCGAACAACGGCGCGTTGAAGAAGGAGAACAACAGCTGGATGTAGTCCATGATGTTGTTGTAACCCGACGCGATCAGGGCGGTCCCGATGCCGATCACGATGCCCGTGACCGTCGCGATACGGCCAAACCGGAGGTAGTAGTCGTCGCTCTTGCCGGGCGGACGTAGGGCTCCCAGAGGTCGTAGGTGACGACCGTGTTGAAGGCCGACACGTTCGCCGCGACGCCCGCCATGAACGCCGCCAGCAGGCCCGCGAGCGCGATCCCGAGCATGCCGTTGGGCAGGTACTCGTTCATCAGCAGCGGGATCGCGTTGTTGTACTCCTTGTCGGGATCGTCGCCGCCGAGGCCCGGGATCGTCGCGAGCGCGACGAGGCCGGGGATGATCGTCACGGCGGGGATGAAGACCTTCGGGAAGGCCCCGATCAGCGGCGTGCGGCGCGCCGCGCTCAGGCTCTTGGCGCTGAGCGCGCGCTGGACCTCCGCGAAGTTCGTCGTCCAGTACCCGAACGAGAGCACGAAGCCGAGGCCGAAGACGATCGGGACCCAGGACGCGCCGAGCGGGTTGTCGACGTTGCCCACCGCCGTGCCCTGCCACGAGTGGAAGAGGTCGTCGTCGGTCTTGGTCGCGACCGCTTCCTTGAGGCCCTCCCAGCCGCCGACGTCGTGCAGCCCGACGATGGTCAGCGGGATCAGGGCGGCGAGGATCACGAAGAACTGCAGCACCTCGTTGTAGATCGCCGAGGAGAGGCCGCCGAGCGTGATGTAAGCGAGCACGACGACGGCGGCGACGACGATGCCGAGCAGGATCGGCCAGCCCAGCATCAGCTTGAGCACGAGCGCGAGCGCGTACAGGTTCACGCCCGCGATCAGCACGGTCGCGAACGCGAAGGTCAGCGCGTTGAAGAGGTGCGTCGGCTTGTTGAAGCGCAGGCGCAGGTACTCCGGCACCGATCGGACCTTGGAGCCGTAGTAGAACGGCATCATCACGATGCCGAGGAAGACCATGGCCGGCACGGCGCCGATCCAGTAGTAGTGGACGGTGTAGACGCCGTACTGGGCGCCGTTGGCCGCCATGCCGAGCACCTCGAGCGCGCCCAGGTTGGCCGAGATGAAGGCCAGGCCCGTGATCCACGCGGGCAGCGAGCGCCCGGACAGGAAGTAGTCGAGGCTCGTCTTGATGTAGCGCTTCGCCGCGAACCCGATCCCGAGGACGGCGACGAAGTAGATCGCCAGGATCGCGTAGTCGACCAGATTCGTATCCAGCCGCACTTCCGATTGCGCGAGCATCGACCCCGAACCTCCCCCACCTCGAGATAGGCGCTCAGCGCGCCGGACCGCGGGTTCAGTTACCCACTGGCGGCGTCCTTGAACACGCGCAGCGAAAACGGGCGCGCGCGCTCACCTTCAGCGCGCGCGCCCACCCTCGGATCTCTGGGTCAGGCGACGCTCGCGCCTTCGCGCTCGCCGAGCCCGGACGCGGCGCGCAGCGCCTCGGCCTTGTCGGTCTTCTCCCACGTGAAGTCCTCGTCCTCACGGCCGAAGTGGCCGTAGGCCGCGGTCTTCTGGTAGATCGGGCGGTGCAGGTTGAGGTACTCGCGGAACGCGCCGGGGCGCAGGTCGAAGTGCTCGTTGACGAGCTCGGCGATGCGGCCGCGGCCGATCTTCTCGGTCCCGAACGTCTCGACCATCACGGACACGGGGTGCGCGACGCCGATCGCGTAGGCGACCTGCACCTCGCAGCGCTCGGCCAGCCCGGCCGCGACGACGTTCTTCGCGACGTAGCGGGCCGCGTAGGCCGCCGAGCGGTCGACCTTCGACGGGTCCTTGCCCGAGAAGGCGCCGCCGCCGTGGCGGGCCATGCCGCCGTAGGTGTCGACGATGATCTTGCGGCCGGTCAGGCCGGCGTCGCCGACCGGGCCGCCGATGACGAAGCGCCCCGTCGGGTTGACGAGGAAGTTCTTGCGCAGCTTCTTCTCGTCGTAGAGGTCCTTCGGCAGGATCGGCTCGACGACGTGCTCCCAGAGGTCGTCCGGGATCAGCGACTCGGCGCCCTCGCGGTGCTGGGTGGAGATCAGGAGCTTCTCGATCTCGACCGGGCGGCCGTCCTGGTAGCGGACGGAGACCTGGGTCTTGCCGTCCGGGCGCAGGTAGGGCACGACCTCGGCCTTGCGGACGTCCGCGAGGCGCTTGGCCAGCCTGTGCGCGAGCGAGATCGGCAGCGGCATCAGCTCATCCGTCTCGATGCTCGCGTAGCCGAACATCATTCCCTGGTCACCGGCGCCGGCGATGTCGAGTTGATCGTCGTCGGAGGGGTCGGTGCGGCTCTCGTAGGCCGAGTCGACGCCCTGGGCGATGTCCGGGGACTGCTTGTCGATCGCGTTGAGGACGGCGCAGGAGTCGGCGGAGAAGCCGAGGTCGGCGTCGACGTAGCCGATCTTGCGGATCGTCTCGCGCGCGATCTCCTGGATGTCCACGTAGGTCGTGGTGGAGATCTCGCCCGACACGACGACGAGGCCGGTGTTCACGAGCGTCTCGCACGCCACGCGGCCGGTCGGGTCCTCCGCCATCACGGCGTCGAGGACGCCGTCGGAGATCTGGTCGGCGATCTTGTCCGGGTGGCCTTCAGTGACCGACTCGGAGGTGAACAGGTACTCGTTGTCAGTCAGGTCACTCATGGGATCTCGAAGGAAAGCTCCGCGGTCGTGTCGTCCTTCTCGCGCTCGATGACGGCGGCGGCGGCGCGGACCGGGCGAAGAACATCGGCGGTCAGCCCGGTCTGCTCGCCTAGCGCGAGAAGCTGGCGTACGTCGACAAAGCCTAGCGACTCAATCTTGGGCGGGATTCAGGGGACTGCCGCCGCCCGGAAGCCCCGCGAGCACGAGCAGCGGCCCGCGCTCACCTCGGGTCATTCACCGCGCCGGCGCTGCTTGCGCTCCACGAAGTCGATGACCAGCGGAATGCCCTCCAGGGCGTAGCGCTCACGCAGGCGATTCTCCACGAAGTAGGCGTAGTCGCGTGTCAGTCGCATGCGGTGGTTGATGTGGATCGAGAAGCGCGGCGGGCGCGTCTCGATCTGGGTCATGTACATCAGCTTGAGGCGGCGGCCCTGCTTCTGCGGCGGCTCGCGGGAGGCCACGAGGTCGCCCAGGAAGCGGTTGATCTCCGGCGTCGGGATGCGGTGGCTGGCGCGCTCGGCCAGCGACAGCGCCTCGACCAGGATGCGGTTGACGTGGCGGCCGGTCAGCGCCGAGGTGGTGAGCACCTTCGGGCGCAGGCGCAGCTTGCGGTTGACCCGCGCGCGCTCGTGGTCGAGGTCGAAGTCGTCGCCGCTGGTGAGGTCCCACTTGTTGAGCACGAGCGCGGTCGCGCACCCGGCCTTCATCGCCATGTCGGCGATCCGCAGGTCCTGCGAGGTCACGCCGTCGGTGGCGTCGCAGACCACGAGCGCGACGTCGGCGCGGTCGGCCGCCCGCTCGGAGCGCAGCGTCGTGTAGTACTCGACCGAGTCCGACGACCTTCGCCGCGCGGCGGATGCCGGCCGTGTCGACCAGCAGCAGCTTGCGGCCGTCGATCTCGATCGGTGTGTCGATCGCGTCGCGCGTCGTGCCCGCGACGTCGGAGACGATCACGCGCTCGCGCCCGAGGAAGGCGTTGACGAGCGAGGACTTGCCGACGTTCGGGCGCCCGATCACCGCGAGGCGCACGAGCTCCTCCTCCAGCTCCTCGTCCTCGTCCTCGGGCAGCATCTCGACGAGGCGGTCGAGCAGGTCGCCGGTGCCGAGCCCCTGCGCCGCCGAGACGGCCAGCGGCTCGCCCAGGCCGAGGCTGTAGAAGTCGTGCACGAGCGCGACGTCGGTCGGCGAGTCGATCTTGTTGGCGGCCAGCACGACGGGCACGCCGCCGCGGCGCAGCAGCTCGGCCACCTCCGAGTCGCCGGCGCGCATGCCGGCCTTCGCGTCGACCACGAACAGCGCGATGTCGGCGTCCGAGAGCGCCTCGCGCACCTGGTCGCGGATCGAGATGGCCAGCGGCTCCGTGTCCTCGAGGTCGACGCCGCCGGTGTCGATCAGCGCGAAGGTCCGGCCGTTCCAGTCGGTGGCCAGCTCCTTGCGGTCGCGCGTGATCCCCGACGTCTCGTGCACGACGGCCTCACGGGACTGGGTGAGCCGGTTGACGAGCGAGGACTTGCCGACGTTCGGGTAGCCGACGACGGCGATCTTCCTCATGACCCGATCTCCTTGGCCTCGACGGCCAGCGTGACGATCTGGTCGACGACCTGCTCGAGCGACAGCCCGGTCGTGTCGACGGGGACCGCGTCGGCGGCGGGTGCGAGCGGCGAGTGCTCGCGGCTGCGGTCGCGCTCGTCGCGCATCGTCTGCTCCTTGAGCACGACGGCGGCGTCGCTGCCGAGCTGGGCGGCGCGGCGGCGCGCGCGCTCCTCGGGCGAGGCGGTGAGGAAGACCTTGACCTCGGCATCGGGCATGACGATCGTGCCGATGTCACGGCCCTCGGCGACCCAGTCGCCCTGCCCGAGCAGGCGCCGCTGCTGGGCGACGAGCGCCTCGCGCACGCCCGGGTCGGACGAGACGCGCGAGGAGGCCTCGGACACCCACGGCTCGCGGATGCGCTCGGTGACGTCCTCGCCGTCGAGCAGCACGCGCTCGCCGAGGTCGAGGCGGGCGCTGCGCGCGACCTCGGCCGGGTGCGTGCCGTCGGTCTTGGAGCGGAAGGCCACCGCGCGGTACATCGCCCCCGTGTCGAGGTACGTGAAGCCGAGCCGCTCGGCGGCGGCGCGGGCGACACTGGACTTTCCGGCCCCGGCGGGACCGTCGATGGCGATGACCATGACGGTCGAGACTAGAAGGCTAGGCTGCAGCGGCTCGGATGAGCTACGCCGTCGAGATCGTGACGCATGAGCCGCCTGCGCTGGACGGGCTGGAGGACGTGATCGTCGAAGGGCCGCTGGCGGTGGAGCCGGAGGACCTCGCCGAGCCGCTCGCCGCGGTGGTGCTCGCGCCGCGCTGGCTGACGACGCTGTCCGTCGCGTCCGACGCCTCGCAACGCCGCCGGCAGCGCGTCCGCGCGCTCGCCCGCGGGCTGGCGCGGGCGCACGAGGGGGCGGCGTTCGACCCGCAGCAGGACACGCTGATCTGGCCGGAGGCGCGCCCGAAGCGCGCGACGGCGCTGAAGGCGGAGAACACGAGCATCGTGCGGCTCGAGTGGTACGTCCCCGCCGAGCGCTGGCCGAGCGCCCCGGCGGTGCTGCTGCGGGCGATCGCCCGCCGCTGCCCGGAGGTGCTGCCGCGGCGCTACGGCGCCTCGGAGCCGTTCCAGCACGCCTACGAGGCGGACGGGTTCGCGGCCTTTGCGGCGGCGGAGGACACGTTCTGGCTCGCCTCGCGCCCATCCTTCGGCGGTCACGCGCGGCCGCCCGACGAGGCGATCGGCCAGCTCGGGGTCGACCTCGACTCGCGCGTGCTCGACGGCGACCCGCGCTGGCGCGAGACCGCCGTCGACCTGTTCGCCGCCATGGCGACGGGCGCCGGCGCGTTCTATGCCGAGGGCTGGGTGGAGCCGGGCTGGCGGGTGTCGAGCAACAACCGGCTGTCGATCGACGCCGGCCGGCGCACGCGCGGGTCGGCGCTGGCGCGCGGCGGGTGGCAGGGGCTCCCGCGCGAGCCCGCCTGGCTGACCTGGTTCGGCGGCCGCTACCGCGCGCCCGTCGCCGCGGCGCTGGCGGAGGCGGAACCGCCGCGGCGCCGGCTGCGGCGCGCGGTCGTCCCGGCGGTCGATGCTCGGCCGGAGGGCCTGCTGGTGCGGCTGGACGAGGCGCCGCGGGCGAAGCTCCCGCCCCTGTCCCTGCCCGCCGCGCTGGTCAGGCCGGGCTGAGCAGGCGCCCGAGGTCGGCCGTGAAGCCCGGGTAGGAGACGGCGGCCGCCTCCATCCCCACGACCTCGACGCCCTCGCGCGAGGCCAGGCCGGCCACCGCGCCGAGCATCGCCAGCCGGTGGTCGCCGTGCGCCTCCATCGTGCCGCCGCGCAGGCCGCCCGTGCCGGTCACGACGAAGCCGTCCTGCGTCCCCTCGATGGTCGCGCCGAGGCCGCGCAGGCCGTCGACGACGGTCGCGATCCGGTCGGTCTCCTTCAGCCGCAGCTCGGCGGCGCCGCGGACCAGCGTCTCGCCCTCGGCGAAGCAGCCGAGCAGCGCGACCAGCGGCAGCTCGTCGATCGCCAGCGGCACCTCGTCGGCCTCGACCACCGTGCCGCCGAGCGCCGAGTCGGCGATGTCCAGCTCGGCGATCGGCTCGGCGGCCGGGATGCCGGCCTGGGGCTCCTCCAGCGGGCCGACGACGACCGCGCCCATCCGCTGCGCGATGCGGAAGAAGCCGACGCGCGTCCAGTTCGCCGCGACGTTCTGGAGCACGATCCGCGAGCCGGGCACGAGCATCGCGGCGGCGGCGTGGAAGGCGACCGAGGAGGGGTCGCCGGGGACGTCGATGCGGTCGACCTCGAGCTCGTCCTGCGGGTGGACGGTCAGCAGGGGACCGTCCTTCTCGACGCGGGCGCCGGCCTGGGCCAGCATGCGCTCGGTGTGGTCGCGGCTCGGGCCGGGCTCGCGGATGCGGGTCGCGCCCGCGGCGAGCAGGCCGGCGAACAGGATGCAGGACTTGATCTGGGCCGAGGCGACGGGCAGCGCGTACTCGACCCCGGTCAGGCGGCTGCCGGACACCGTCAACGGCGTGAAGCGGCCCTCGCGCGCGTCGAGCCGCGCGCCCATCTGCCGCAGCGGCTCGGCGATGCGGTCGACCGGGCGGCGGCGGATCGACTCGTCCCCGTCGAGGACCCAGACGCCCTCGGCCTGGCCCGCGAGCCAGCCCGGCAGCAGCCGCAGCAGCGTGCCGGCGTTGCCGACGTCGATCGGGCCGGCCGGCTGCGCGGCCGCCCGCAGGCCGGGGCCGCGGAAGAGGATCTCCTCGTCGCGGAGCTCGACGATCGCCCCGAGCGCCTGCACCGCGCGCAGCGTCGACAGCGTGTCCTCGGCGCGCAGGTAGCCCGTGACCTGCACGGGGTCGGAGGTCATCGCGGCGAGCAGGGCGGCGCGGTGGGAGATCGACTTGTCGGGCGGCGCCACGAGCGTGCCGCGCAGGCCGGCGGTGGCGGGGGCGAAGAAGGTCACGGCCGCGCCACCGTGAAGCCGAGCGCGTCGATCAGGCGCTCGGACTCGCGCGCGTCCTCGTCGCCCGCGATCCACAGCGCGATCGAGCCGGTCGTGTTGTCGGCGGCGGGGTAGAGCGCCATGTCGACGATGTTGACCGAGGCGCGCCCGAGGGCGAGCGCGACGTCGGCGACCACGCCGGGCCGGTTGGGGACCGAGACGCGCAGCTCGACCACCTCGCCGCCGGCGAGGTCGGCCTCGAGCAGCCGCCGGCGATCCTCGCGGGCGGCGTCGTTCCAGGCGCCGACGGCCGGGGCGTCACGGCCGGCCAGCGCGGCGCGCACCGTGCCCAGCCGCTCCACGGTGTCGTCGATCGCGGCGACGAGCGCGTCGGCGTTGGAGAGGTAGATGTCGCCCCAGATCGCGGTCGAGGCGCCGGCGACGCGGGTCGCGTCGCGGAAGCTCGGGCCGGTCCGCGGCAGCCGCTCGGACTCGAGCGCGCCCGCCGCCTGCGCGACGAGCACGTTGGCGAGCACGTGCGGCAGGTGCGAGACCGAGGCCATCAGGCGGTCGTGCGTCTCGGGGTCGATCGCGGACGGGCGCGCGCCGAGGTCGGCGAGCAGCCGGTAGAGGCGGTCGTAGAGCACGCCCTCGGTGCGCGAGGTCGGCGTGAGGTACCAGGTCGCGCCGTCGAACAGCCCGGCCCGCGCGTGCTCGACCCCGGCCGTCTCGGCCCCCGCCAGCGGATGCCCGCCGATGAAGCGCGGGTCGTCGACCTCCCCCACCAGCTCGCGCTTGGTCGAGCCGACGTCGGTCACCACGCACGCGGGCGCGGCCGCCGCCAGCGCGTCGCGCACCGCGTCGGGGAGCACGCGCACGGGTGCGGCGACGAAGGCGGCCGTGGCGCCCGCGAGCGCCTCGGCCGGCGTCGCGCACGCGGTGCTGATCGCGCCGTGTTCGAGCGCTCGGTCGAGCACCCCCGGCGCCGGGTCGTAGCCGCGTACCTCGGCGTCGAGGCGCTCGCGCGCGGCGAGCCCGACGGACCCACCCATGAGCCCGACGCCGAGGACGGCGACGATCAAGTTGCTGACGGCGGAGAGCGCCTTGCCGGCGACCGCGGCCGCCTGCTCGACGAGCTCGAGGTAGTCCGGGAACTTGTCGGCGTAGAGCGCCTGCGGCCCGTCGCAGATCGCGGCCTCCGGGTCCGGGTGGATCTCCACGATGATCCCGTCGGCGCCCACCGCGGCGGCCGCCAGCGACAGCGGCAGCACGAGGTCGCGCCGCCCGGCGGCGTGGCTCGGGTCGACGATCACCGGCAGGTGCGTGAGCTCCTTGAGCACCGGCACCGCCGTCAGGTCGAGCGTGTAGCGGTAGGCGGTCTCGAACGTGCGGATGCCGCGCTCGCACAGCAGCACGTTCGGGTTGCCCTCCTTGAGGATGTACTCCGCCGCCATCAGCAGCTCGTCGAGCGTCGCGGAGATCCCGCGCTTGAGCAGCGCCGGGCGCCCGGAGCGGCCGATCTCGGACAGCAGCGGGTAGTTCTGCATGTTGCGCGCGCCGACCTGGATGACGTCGGCCACCTCGAGCACCGGCTCGAGGTCGCGCGCGTCCATCAGCTCGGTGACGATCGGCAGCCCGGTCTCGGCCTTGGCCTCCGCGAGCAGCCGCAGGCCCTCCTGGCCGAGGCCCTGGAAGGCGTAGGGCGAGGTGCGCGGCTTGTAGGCGCCGCCGCGCAGGAGCGAGCCGCCGGCGTCCTTCACGATGCGCGCCGTCGTCATCAGCTGGTCGCGCGACTCCACCGTGCAGGGCCCGGCGATCATCGAGAAGTGCTCGCCGCCGATCTGCCGGCCGTCGACCTCGACCACCGTGCGCTCGCCGATGCGCAGCTGACTGGAGGCCAGCTTGTAGGGCTTCAGGATCGGCATCGCGTGGTCGACCCCGGGGGCGCCGTCGAGCTCGAGGCGAGCGATGTGCTCGACGTCCCCGATCGCGCCGATCACCGTCACCGACTCCCCGCGCGAGGGATGCGCACGAGCGCCCACCGCCTCGATCCGCTCGATGACGGACTGGATCTCGTCCTCCGTCGCCGCCGCTTTCATGACAATCATCATCTGGTGCTCCTCGGATTCACGCCACTGGACACTCTACGTACGACAGGCGCCCGGCAGACCGGTCGTCGACCGGTTCTTCGCGGCCGAGCGCCTAGAGAAATCGCCAGGTGGCGTACGCGTCGCGACGACCCGCGGCACCGGCGATGCCGGTGGCATAAGTACGAGCGGGGTGTGCGGAGCGGTCAGACACGCGAGGGGAAGTTGTACCAGCTTCAGGCTCGAGCAGCGCGGCCAGCGCCTCGAGGAAGCGCTCGTTCTCCGCCTCGGTGCCCACGGTGACGCGCAGCGCCCCCGGGCGGCCGAGGGAGTCGCCGCTGCGCACGAGGATCGAGCGCTGCGCGAGGCCCTTCAGGACGTCGCGCTCGGCCTCGGCCGGCTCCTCGGCCTCGGGCAGGTCGAACCAGACGAAGTTGGCCTGCGACTCGGCCGGCTCGAGGCCGAGGCGGCGCAGCCCGTCCTCCAGCCCGATCCGCTCGGCGAGGTTGCGCTCGACGCGGCGGGTGACCTCGTCCTGGTGGTTGAGCGCCTCGACCGCGGCGGCCTGCGCGGCGGCGTTGCAGAAGAACGGCTGGCGGACCTGGTCGACCGCGGTGCGGAACGCCTCCGAGCCGCAGAGCGCGAAGCCGACGCGCAGCCCGCAGAGGCCGTAGACCTTCGAGAACGTCCGCAGCAGCGCCAGGTTCGGGTGCCGGTTGAGGAGCGCGATCGACTCGTCGGGGTCCTGGAGGATGTTGAACTCGCAGTAGGCCTCGTCGAGGATCACGGCGACGTGGCGGGGGACGTCGTCGATGAAGGCGGCGATCTCCTCCAGCGGCAGCGCGGTGGAGGTCGGGTTGTTCGGGTTGCAGACGATCACGAGCCGCGTGGCGACGGTGATCTCCTCGCGCATCTGCGCCAGATCGTGGCGGTGGTGCTCGTCGACCGGGACCTCGATCGCGCGGGCGCCGGAGGCCGCGGCGAGGTGTGGGTAGACCGAGAACGACGGCCACGCGTAGACGATCTCGGCGCCGGGCTCGAGCAGCGCGTCGCCGGCCGCCAGCAGGATGTCGCACGAGCCGTTGCCGATCGCGATGCGGTTGGCGGGCACGCCGTAGCGGTCCGACAGCCGGGTGCGCAGCGCGGAGTTCGTCGGGTCGGGGTAGCGGTTGAGGCCGCCGAGCGCCTGGGTGATCGCCTCGAGGACCTCGGGGATCGGCGGGTACGGGCTCTCGTTGGAGGCCAGCTTCGCGACCGGGCCCTCCGACGCGTAGCCGTCGGCCGCCGGGTAGACCGGGATGCGACGGACCTTCTCGCCGAACTCGAGGCTCATCGTTTTGATTGGCCCCTCTCTACTGCGCGGCGTCCAGGTCCGGATGCGCAGCCGGCGCGCCGTCGCCGCAGGTAGACGTGCGGGGGCGTCGTGGCCGCTCGCACGCGTATGCAGTGGATCAGCACGCGGATGATGCGCGGGAGGGACCCCGGCGACGCCGTACCTCCCCGTGGTGCACATCAGCGGCACGCGCGCTCCCAGCCCCATCTCGCGTGGCCGCTACGGCCGGGTACTCGGCGTCGAGGTCCTCGGTCAGCGTGAACGATGCAGCTCACCTCCTCTCCTCGGCTCTCCGGTTTCCCCCGAGGGCGCGCTGCGACCTGCGGGCGCGCTCGACGCGCTCGAGAGACGCCGGCCTCGCCGTCGAGGAGGCCGCGCTCAGCTCCGCCGTACGCTCGACGACTCGTTCTTCGTCTTCACCGTCCACACGGGACGCCCTCGAAGAAGTCACCCCGACCGCGCGTTCAGACCATCGACGAGATCCGCCTGCTGGCGTAGTCGCAGCTGCGCCACATCCCCTCGCATCCTCCGAGAAGTCGTTCCGCGCTTTCCATCCTCCCCGTCGTCTTCGTCGTGCTGTTCACCTACTTGTTCTGCAGCGCTATCTCTATCCCTCGCCTCGACTACCACGCCTACCTCGTCTCGGCTATCTTCGCCCAATCGATGATCTTGCACCCTCCCTAGCTATCGCCGTCTGCGTCTCCTCTTTACATCCGCAGCTTCCTCATATACCGCCTGCGCACGCTGCCTATCTCTCGCCGCTCCGTGATCGCCTCGCGCACTATCGCCGAGATAGTCTAGCTCGCGAGCGTCATCGTACTACCGTCTCTATCTGCTTCCTGCTCGTCCGCTGTGCGCCTCACTGCAGCGTGCTGTAGACCGCCGCTGCCTTCCGCTGCTGCTGCTCTCCGCCTTCGCGGTGACGTGCGCGGACCTACCTCTGCTCTGCTGGTGCGCTACCCCTACTTCGCCTACTTCATCTCGATGTCGTTCATCTTCTCCGCTGATGTTCCTGTCCTTGATCTTCGTCGCCTGTCTCCTTCCTGCCTTCCCCTCTGCGCTAGTTCGCCTTAGATCAACCCTCTGACCTCTCTCTCTACCTCTATGCTTTAGCTCTTCCACTTCCCTACCTTCCCTCTTCCCTACTTCTGTACTCTGCAGCACCCGTCCTCACCACTCTCCGCTTCGTCGTCGTGCTGATCTCGCGTCTTTCGCCGCCTCCTCGCGATCCCCCGCTACCAGCGCGATGGGGCGAGCCTACTGGGCTCCGGTGATGTCGAGCCGGAGCGCCGCGGCCTCGCCGAGGTAGACGTGCTGGGGCTCGTGGCCGGGCTCGCAGTAGCAGTGGATGAGCACGCGGATGATGCGCGGGAGGGAGCCCGGCACGGGCACCTCCCGCGTGCACAGCAGCGGCACCGAGCTCAGCCCCATCTCGCGCGCGGCGACGGCCGGGAACTCGGCGTCGAGGTCCTCGGTCAGCGTGAAGATGCAGCTGACGAGGTCGTCGACCGCGAGCGCGTTGCGCTCGAGCAGCGCGCGCATCAGCTCGTCGGTGGCGGCGAGGATCGCGTTGCGGTCGTTGACGGTGACGCTGGTGGCGCCGCGGAGGGCATAGAGGCGCATCGGCGGCGGCATTCAATCAGCCGCGCGAGCCGCTGCGGCCGCGGGCGGCCTTGCCCGTGCCGCGCAGCCGCTCCACCTCGGCCGCGGTGAGCCGCCGGTGGCCGCCGGGCGGCAGGGTGCCGAGCCGCAGCGGGCCGAACGACACCCGCTCGAGCGTCTCGACCCGGTGGCCGACGACGTCGAGCATCCGCCGCACCTGGCGCTTGCGGCCCTCGTGGATGGTCAGCTCCAGCTCGTTCGGGGCGACCCGGCGGACCTTGGCCGGCGACGTCTTCCCGTCCTCCAGCTGGACGCCCTCGCGCAGCCGCCGCAGCGCCGCCTCGCGCACGGGCGGGTTGCGCACGACGGCGCGGTAGACCTTGGGGACCTGGAAGGAGGGATGGGTCAGGCGGTACGCGAGCTCGCCGTCGTCGGTGAGCAGGATCAGCCCGGTCGTGTCGGCGTCGAGGCGGCCGACCGGGTAGAGGCGCCGGTCGCCCTTGATCAGGTCGACGATCGTGCGCCGGCCGTGGGTGTCGTGCGCGGTCGACACGACGCCCGCGGGCTTGTTGACGAGGTAGACCGCGCGCGGGCCCTCCGAGTCGCCGATCGGCTTGCGGTCGACCGCGATCTCGTCCTGCTCGCCGACGTCGCGCGCGGGGTCGCGCACGACCTCGCCGCCGACCGTCACGCGGCCGGCGAACACGAGCTTCTCCGCGGCGCGGCGCGAGGCCACCCCGGCGTGGGCGAGGTGCTTGGCGAGGCGCATGCCCCTGCCACCATAGGAGGCGATGGATCTGGAGCTCCTCGACCGCACGCTCGCCGACGCCGGCGAGCCCGGCGTTCCGCGCCCGCCAGGCGTGGCGCTGGACCGCGGGCGGCGCGGCCGGCTACGAGGAGATGACCGACCTGCCCGCCCCCTTGCGCGAGCAGCTTCACCGGCGAGGTCCCCTACTCCACGCTGTCGGTGCTGAACGAGGCGCACTCGCGCGACGGCACGATCAAGGCGCTGTTCCAGACCCACGATGGCCGCCCCGTCGAGGCCGTGCTGATGAGCTACCGCGACGGCCGCCGCTCGGTCTGCGTCTCCTCGCAGTCGGGCTGCCCGCTGACGTGCACGTTCTGCGCGACCGGCGCGATGAAGTTCGGCCGCAACCTGACCGCCTCGGAGATCCTCGACCAGGTCCTGCACTTCCGCCGCATGGGCCCGGTCAACCACCTGGTGTTCATGGGGATGGGCGAGCCGATGATGAACCTCGACAACGTGCTGGCCGCGTCGCGCCGGCTGCCCGACCTCGGCATCACCCACCGCCGCACCGGCATCTCCACCGTCGGCTGGGCGCCGGGCATCCGCAAGCTGACCGAGTCCGACATGCCGATCCGGCTCGCGCTCTCCCTGCACGCGCCCGAGGACGCGCTGCGCTCGAAGATCATGCCCGTCAACGAGCGCTTCTCGATCGCCGAGGTGCTCGAGGCGTGCGAGGCGCACTACGAGCGCCGGCACCGCAAGATCTTCGTCGAGTACGTGATGCTCGGCGGGGTCAACGACTCCTACGCGCCAGGCCGTGGCGCTCGCGAAGCTGCTCGACCCGCGCATCTACAAGCTCAACCTGATCCCGTACAACCCGACCGGCTCGGTGTACGACGGGTCCAGCCGCGGCGCGATCCACGCGTTCAAGACGGCGCTCGAGGCGAACGGCCTGTCGGCGACGGTGCGCCTTACGCGCGGGCAGGACATCGACGCCGCCTGCGGGCAGCTGGCGGCCAAGGCCGCCGCCGCGGCCTAGCGGCTGACCCGCACCCGCTGCGAGACGGTCGTCGCCCGGCCCTTCCGGTCGACGAACGTGAGCAGCAGCCGGTAGCGGGCGTGCTGCATCCGCGCGCGGGCGACGCACGCGGATCGCGACCCGGCCACTTCGCGACCGTGCGGCGTGCGGTCGCGTAGACGGTGCTGCCGCGGACCGAGCCGCACGCGCACCGTCGAGCGCGCGACCCGCGAGGCGAAGCGCACCGTGCAGGTGACCCTGCACGTTGCCCGAGCGGGAGCGCTTCGGCTTGCAGCGCACCGTCGCGTCGCGGCCCGCCGGGCCGCGCGGCCCGGTCGCGCCCTGGCGCTCCGGCGGGGCCCTGAGGTCCGTCGCGGCCGTCCGCGTCCCGGGCGCCCGCGCGGGCCGGCCGCGCCGTGGCCCGTTCGTGCCCGCGGGCCGGTGGCCGGCCGGGCCGGCCGGTCCCTGCGGACCCGGTGCCGCCGCCACCCGTCGCCGCCGTGCCCACGCCGCTCAGCGAACGCGGTGTGGGAGCCCGCGGTCGTGTTGTCGAACAGCCGCAGGGTCGCCGAGCGCGTCGCTCGCGACGGTCGGCGCGAAGCGGACGTTGATCGCGCAGAAGCCCTGCGGCGGGATGCTCATCCCCGTGCAGCGTGTCCGTCGTCTTGAAGAACTCGTCCGGATTCGTGCCGGCGAACTCGGTCCGCCGCACGCGCAGCGCGTCCCCTCCGGTGTTCTGGATGTTCAGGGTCGCGAAGCCGCTGATCGTGTTGACCGCCCAGTTCGCCCATCTCGGCGACGTCGCCGGTGGGGAACTGCAGGAGCGGCCACGGCGTCGTGTTGAGCAGCACCGACACCGTGTTCGTGGCCGGGCCGGCCGAGTTCGCCGTCGAGGACGTCGGGCCGGCCGTCCTCGTTGAGGTCCGCGATCGCCACGGCGGTCGCGCCCGGCCCCACCGGCCAGGGGCCGTCGCGCGATCGAGCTCAGGCCGCCGTCGTCGCCGCCCAGGAAGACGCGCGCGTGCCATCCGTCTCCGCGCCCGCCGGGTCGAACGCGCTTGAGCGTGCCGAAGAGGTCGCCCTGCGGGTCGGCGTTGAAGCGGCCGATCGCGAACCCCATCGGGCGGAACGGCTCGCCGTCCGCCAACAGCTCCTGCTCGTCGACGTGGAATCCGCCCCCACCGTTGCCGAGCAGCACCATCGGGTCGCGTGACAGACCGACGCGCCGGGCGAGGAGTCGCGATGGCCGTCACCGTCGATGTCCCCCGGCACGATCCGCCGCGTCGCCCGTGTCGGCGACCGGCGTGGCCGCTCCGAACGTCCGTCCCCCAGCCCGAGTCGCAGGAACGTCCCCTCGGTGGCGATGTCGAGCTCGCCGTCCTCGTCGAAGTCCTCGAGCACGAGATCGTTCGCGGCGTTGGCCGGGAGCGGCCGCCCTCGGGCGGGGTGAAGCGTGTCCCCGTCCTTGAGCAGCACCGCCACGTTGATCGGGCCGGCGCCGTCTTCGCCCGCTGTTGCGCTACCACGAGGTCGGGCGAGTCGTTGTCGTCCAGCCGCCCCGCCGCGATCGCGACCGGCGCGTTGCCGCCGCTCGGGATCGGCTCGAGCGCGCTGAACTCCCCGCCCTCGTCCTGGATCAGCACGCTGCACCGTGTCATCGCCGCGGTCCGCCGTGGCGATGTCGCCGCCGCCCGTCCCCGTCGAGGTCGGCGACGACGATCCCGTCCGGGTCGTCGCCCACGTCGACCGGCGGGCCGGTGGTGAAGCCGCCGAAGCCGTTGCCGTACGCCGGCGTGACCGTGTCTGCAGCACCGTTCGCGGTCGCGAAGTCGAGCGTGCTGCGTCGCCGTTGAGGTCACCGACCGCGATCGCCCTCGGCAGACCGCCCACCGTCATCGGCGAGTTCGGCCCCGGCCTCGAAGCCGATGTGCCCGGGCAGCGGCGGAGGCCGGGCGCCGCCGCGGCGACCCGGCGGTCACCATCCACGCCGCGATCGTCAGAGCGAGCAGGGGACGCGGCATGGCTAGGCCTCCGAGGTTGTCGATGCCCGACCCTATCCGCGCCGCCGGGCGGCGCGCTGAAAACCGGACGGAAAGCCGCTACACGCCGGCGGGGCGCTGCTGCGCCACGCCGCCGGCGCGCTCGTCGCCCGCGCGCAGGAGGCGGTCGCGCAGCGCGGCCTGGTCCTCGGGGCTCGGGTCCCACTGCTCGAGCTCGGGCAGCTCCTCGACCGAGCGCAGGCCGAACAGCTTGAGGAAGAGCGGGGTCGTGCGGTAGAGGACGGCGCCGAAGGAGGAGCGGCCGGCCTCCTCGATCAGGCCGCGCTCGACCAGCGCCGAGGTGGCCGACTCCGAGGCGACGCCGCGGATGCGGGCCATCTCCGGCCGCGAGACCGGCTGCAGGTAGGCGACGACCGACAGCGTCTCGGCCTGCGCGGGCGTGAGCGCCGGGGTGCGCGGCTTCGAGAGCAGCCGGCGCGCGGCCTCCTCCGCCGCCGGGTGCGTGGCGAGTGTCCAGCCGCCGCCGATCTCCTTGAGCGCGACGCCGCGGCCGTGCAGGCCGTCGCGCAGCTCGGTCAGCGCGTCGAGGACCGCCCACTCGTCCTGCTCGGTCGCGTCGCGGAGGTCCTCCAGCGACACCGGGTCGGGCGACAGGAAGAGCAGCGCCTCGACGATGCGGGCCAGCGGGGTCACGCGGCCGCTCACCGTGATCGGCGCGAACGGCTCGGCCTGGTCCCAGCTCGCCTCGCCGCGCTTGTAGAGCTCCAGCAGCCCGAACAGGGTCACGGCGACGGTCATGCGGTCGGCGTCGCGGACCGCCTCGTCGAAGTCGAAGGAGCCGCGCCGCAGCAGCTCGCGCAGGAGCGTGAGGCGCTCGGAGAGCGTGACGCGCGGGCTCGCCATGTGGCTGAGGTCGACCGGCGGCGGCGTGCGCAGCAGGCCGCCCAGCGCGGAGCCGAGCACGGCGGGGTCGTAGGAGGCCTGGGCCTGCTCGACCGACAGCCGGCGCAGCTCGTCGGGCAGCGGCGCCGAGCGGTAGAGGACGGCCTCGGCGAGCCCGCCGCGCTCGCGCAGCCAGCCCGCCGCGCCACGGAAGCGCGCGTAGCGCAGCATCCGCTCCAGCAGCTCCTCGGCCGCCTCGGCGGGCACCAGCTCGTCGAGCTCGTCGACCTCCTCGCCCGGCAGCATCAGCCGCGACTTGAGCTCCAGCAGCGCGGCGATCAGGACGAGGAACTCCGTCGTCGCCTCGAGATCGAGCTCGTCGCGCGCCTCGAGGTGGTCGAGGTAGGCGAGCACGACGTCGGCCAGCTCGACCTCGAGCAGGTCGAGCTCCTCGCGCAGGATCAGCGACAGCAGCAGGTCGAACGGGCCCGCGAAGACGTCGAGGTCGAGCTCCAGGTGGTGGACGGCGGCGGCTGACACTTCCGCGAGAGGCTAGGCGGCAGGGTCGACGGAAGCGGGCCCGACGCCCATCCGCGCACGCACGTCGACGAGCGTCTCGGCGGCCAGCGCGCGGGCCCGCGCGGCGCCCCCCGCGAGGATCTCCTCGAGCCCGGCCGGGTCGGCTCGCAGCGCGGCGTAGCGCTCGCGCACCGGCGCGAGGTACTCGACCACCGCCTCGCCCACCGCGACCTTGAAGTCGCCGTAGCGGCTGTCGGCGAACTCCTGCTCGATCGCCTCCGCGCTCGTGCCGCGCACCGCCGCGAGGATGTCGATCAGGCCCGAGATGCCGGGCTTGTCCTCGCCGCGGACGATCTCGGTGCCGGAGTCGGTCACGGCGCGCTTGAACTTCTTCAGGATCGCGCCCGGCTCGTCGAGCACGTAGACCGTGCCCAGCTCCGAGCTGCCGGTCGTCGACATCTTGCGCGTCGGCTCCTGCAGGTCGCGGATGCGCGCCCCGACCTCGGGGATGCGGACCTCGGGCACGATCAGCGTCTCGCCGAAGCGGCGGTTGAAGCGCTCGGCGACCCTGCGCATCAGCTCGACGTGCTCGCGCTGGTCCTCGCCCACGGGCACCTCGTGCGCGCGGTAGGCGAGCACGTCGGCGGCCATCAGGACGGGATAGAAGAGCAGCCCGGACGACACCAGATCGCGCTGGGCGGTCGACTTGTCGCGGAACTGGTGCATGCGGTTGAGCTCGCCGAGCGGCGTCACGCCCGACAGCAGCCACGACAGCTCGGAGTGCTCCTGGACGTCGCTCTGGCGGAAGAGGATGCAGCGCTCGGGGTCGAGGCCGGCCGCGATCAGGATCGCGGCGGTGTCGTAGGTGCGCTCGCGCAGCTCGGCGGGGTCGTAGTCGACCGTGACGGCGTGCAGGTCGACGATGCAGTAGATCGCCGGGTCGCCGCGCTCCTGGCCGGCGACGTACTGGACGATCGCGCCGATGTAGTTGCCGAGGTGCTTGCGGCCCGTGGGCTGGATGCCGGAGAAGATCCTCACGAGCGGCCGAAGATAGCGGCCCGCCCCGGCGCGGAGGCCGGAGCGGGACCGCAGATTGCGGACTTACGCGGTGCGGGGCACCAGCGCGAGCAGCGCGTTCAGGACCTGGGCGAGCTGCGACGGCGCGGCGGGCGTCGCGGCCTGCGGGTCGAGGATGCCGGTGATCGCGCACAGCAGGTTGCCGAGCAGGCGCGTTGGCGCCCGGGACGGCCTCGAGCAGGACCTCGATGCGGCTCGTGGCGAGGCGCAGCCCGAGCAGGTTGAGGTCGATCGGCTGGAGCACGAGATCGAGGATCTGGCAGGCGCCCGGCGTCGGGTTGGGCAGCTGCGAGGCCCCGGCGGTCTGATGGCGGGCGAGCGTGACCGGGATGCGGACCCCGGAGCGCTTGACGTTGCGGCCCTTGAGCCTGCCCTTCAGGGCGCCGACGGCGTAGACCTTGCCGCCGCTCTGCGTGAAACGGTTGATCGTGTAGGTGCCCTTGAACTTCTTGCCGTTCTTGGCGGCGGCGGTCATCTTGACCACCTTCGTGAGCGGCGTGCCCTCGGTCTGGGCGGCGGCCGGGCCGGCGCCCCCGACGAGCAGCAGCGCGAACGCTGCGACGGCCCCGAGGACCGCCATGCGTGACTTGTTCATTCCTTACCTCCGGAATGGTCGGTGGACCGCCCCGGGTCCTCCCGTCACCGCCGTCGCTCGAAAAGTGGCTTATCGACGAACCGGAGTCTTCGCCTGTGGACAACCGCAATTTGGTCTTTCGGACGATGCACCATCGTCTGGGAGAACCAGCCCGGCACGCCGCGGTGCCCGTGAGCGGCTGTCCCAGTTCCGCTTCTGACGGTGCTGTCAGGACGCCTTGACAGGCCGCGGCGCGAGGCGCTTCAGAGCGGCTGGCGGATGACCGGGTGCTTCGCGGCGGCGGCCTCGTCGAGCCGGCGCACCGGGGTCGAGTACGGCGCGTTGCGCGCGATCTCCGGATCCTCGGCGCCCTCGCGCAGGATCTCGCCGATCGCGTCGGCGAAGGCGTCGAGCGTCTCCTTCGTCTCCGTCTCGGTCGGCTCGACCAGCAGCGCCTCGTCCACCAGCAGCGGGAAGTAGACCGTCGGCGGATGGAAGCCGTGGTCGAGCAGCCGCTTGGCGAGGTCGAGCGTCTTGAGCCCGAGCTGCTTCTTCATCGGCGCGCCCGAGAGCACGAACTCGTGCATGCAGACGCGGTCGTAGGCGGCCGGCAGGTACTCGGCGATCCCCTGCTCCTTGAGCCGCGCGAGCAGGTAGTTCGCGTTCAGCACCGCGGTCTCCGACGCCTCCTGGAGGCCGTCGCCGCCGAGCGACAGGATGTACGCGTAGGAGCGCACGAAGACGCCGTAGTTGCCCTGGAAGCCGCGCAGCCGGCCGATCGACTTCGGCCGGTCGTAGTCGAGGTCGAAGCTCGGGCCGTGGCCGTTCTCGCCGTCGAGCCGGACGACCTGCGGACGCGGCAGGTAGGGCTCGATGCGCTCCGAGACCGCGATCGGGCCGGCGCCCGGGCCGCCGCCGCCGTGCGGCTGCGTGAAGGTCTTGTGGAGGTTGTAGTGGACGATGTCGAAGCCCATGTCGCCCGGGCGCGTGCGGCCCATGACGGCGTTGAGGTTCGCCCCGTCGTAGTAGAGCGTCGCGCCGATGCCGTGCACGATCTTCGCGATCTCGGCGATGTTCTCGTCGAAGAGCCCGAGCGTGTTCGGGTTCGTGAGCATCAGGCACGCGACGTCGTCGGTGGCCTTCTCGCGCAGGTCGTCGACGTCGACCCCGCCGCGCTCGTCGGTCCCGACCTTGACGACCTCGTAGCCGGCCATCGTCACCGTCGCCGGGTTGGTCCCGTGGGCGGTGTCGGGGGTGAGGACCTTGGTGCGGAACTCGCCGCGGTCCTCGTGGTAGGCGCGCGTCAGCAGCACGCCCGCGAGCTCGCCGTGCGAGCCGGCGCTCGGCTGCAGCGAGACGTGCGGGAGGCCCGCGATCTCGCCCAGCGCCTGCTGGAGCTCCCACATCAGCTGCAGCGCGCCCTGGGCGCGCTTGGGCGCCTGGGCCGGGTGCAGCCGCGCGTTGCCCGGCAGCGCGGCGACGCGCTCGTGGAGCTTCGGGTTGTGCTTCATCGTGCACGAGCCGAGCGGGTAGAAGCCGGTGTCGAGGTCGAAGTTGCGCTTCGAGAGCCGGTTGTAGTGGCGCACGATCTCCGGCTCGGCGATCTCCGGCAGCTTCGGCGGCTCGGAGCGACGGAGGTTCTCGGGCAGGAGGTCGTCCTGGTGGGGCACGTCGAGCTCGGGAGCCACGAACGCGCGCCGGCCGGGCTTGGACTTCTCGAAGATCGTGACCGCGTGGTCGCGCTGCATCGGGGTCTCGAACGGCGCGCTGCGGTCGGCGTGCGGCGTGGTCGCCCTGGATCTCGGGGTCGGCGTGGAGGCGGTTGTCGTTGAGCGCGCTCATGCGTGCACCGGCTTGCGCTCCGCCGCGACCGCGGCGCCGAGGACGTCCGCGAGGCGGTCGATGTCCTCGCGCGAGCGCTGCTCGGTGATCGCGATCAGCAGGCCGTCGTCCTCGAGCGGGAAGCCGGGGTTGATGCCCTCGGCGGCGCAGCGGTCGATGACGGCGTGGACGGGCGCGTCGAGCTTGACCGCGAACTCGCGGATCACGGGCTGCTCGTGCAGCAGCTCGACGCCGTCGAGCGCGGCGACGGCTGAGCGCGCGTAGGCGGTGCGCTGCAGCAGCAGCTCGCCCAGCTCGACGAGCCCGCGGCGGCCGAGCCAGCTCAGGTAGATCACGCCGGCCAGCGCGTTGAGCGCCTGCGCAGTGCAGATGTTGTGGGTCGCCTTCTCGCGGCGGATGTGCTGCTCGCGCGTCTGCAGCGTGAGCACGAAGCCGCGGCGGCCGTCGACGTCGCGCGTCTCGCCGGCGATGCGGCCCGGCATGCGGCGCAGGTAGGCCTCCTGGGCGGCGAAGAAGCCGAACGACGGGCCGCCGAAGTCGAGCCGGTTGCCGAGCGTCTGCCCCTCCCCCACGGCGACGTCGACGCCGAACTCGCCGGGCGGCTTGAGCACGCCGAGCGTCAGCGGGTCGCACAGGACGATCATCAGCGCGCCGGCCTCGTGGGCGGCGTCGGTCAGCGCTTGCAGGTCCTCGACCGCGCCGAGGAAGTTCGGGTACTGGACGAGCACGGCGGACACGTCGTCGCCGATGAGTCGGGAGTCTGCGTGACGCCGTCGACCAGCGGCAGCTCCTCGATCGTCGTGCCCCAGCCGGCGCTCGTCGTCTCCAGCGTCTCGCGCGACTGCGGCTGGACGCCGGCGGAGACGAGGAAGCGCGTGCGCTTGTTGTGCAGCTTCGCCAGGTAGGCGGCGGCGGCGAACGCGCTCGGGCCCTCGTAGACGCTCGCGTTGGAGACCGGCAGACCGGTGAGCTCCGAGATCGCGGTCTGGAACTCGAACATCACCTGCAGCCCGCCCTGCGAGATCTCGGGCTGGTAGGGCGTGTAGGGCGTCAGGAACTCCGAGCGGCTGAGGATCGAGTCGATCAGGCTCGGCACGTAGTGGTCGTACATGCCCGCGCCGAGGAACGAGATCTCGTCCTCGGTCGAGACGTTGCGCGCGGCGAGGTCGCGCAGCCGCGTGTAGACCTCCTGCTCCGGCTTGCCCGGCGGCAGGTCGAGCGGGCGCCCGAGCCGGACCGCCTCGGGCACGGCGTCGAAGAGCTCGTCGATCGAGCTCGCGCCGATGGCCTCCAGCATCTCCTGGCGGTCGGCATCGGTGGCGGAGGTGTAGCGGCTCATTAAGTGAGGGTGCCCTCGTAGGCGGACGCATCCATCAGCTGTTCCACCTCGTCTACGTTAGACAGCCGGATCTTGACCATCCATCCGCTGTCGTACGGGTCGTCATTGATCTGCTCGGGCGTGTCGCCCAGCGTCTCATTGACCTCGACGATCTCGCCGGACAGGGGCGCGACGACGTCGGAGACCGCCTTCACGGACTCGACCTCGGCGTAGGGCTGGTCCTTCTTGACCTCGGTCCCGACGGCCGGCGGGTCGAAGAACACGACCTCGCCGAGCTGCTCCTGGGCGTACCACGTGATCCCGAGCGTGGCGGTATCGCCATCGATCCGGGCCCAGTCGTGCTCCGGGTGGTACTTGAGGTCCGACGGATAGGACGCCTCAGCCACTAGCCCTCCTTGCGGTAGAGCGGCTTCGTGCGGACCTCGGCGGGCCGCTGCTTGCCGCGAACGTCGATCTCGAACGCCGTGCCGGGCTCGGTGCTGCCCGTCGGCAGGTAGGCCATGCCGATGCCCTGGTTCAGGCACGGGGACAGGGTCCCGCTCGTCACCTCGCCGCCGCCGACGACGGGGTTGCCCTGACGGGCGATGCCGGGGCCGGTGAGCACGAACGGGGCGAGTTGCTCGGCCGTCCCGTTCGGCGCGGGCGTCGCGGACGGCCTCGGAGCCGATGAAGCCCGTGTCCTCCTTGCAGCACCAGCCCAGGCCGGCCTCGATCGGGCCGCGGTCCTCGGACAGGTCGTTGCCGTAGAGGTGGAAGCAGACCTCGAGGCGGAGGGTGTCGCGCGCGCCGAGGCCGACGGGCGTGGCTCCCCCTTGGGTCAGCGCGTCCCACACCGTGGTCGCGTGCTGGGGCGGGAGCAGCAGCTCGACCCCGTCCTCGCCCGTGTAACCGGTGCCGGCGACGAGGACGTCGGGCGCTCCGGCGACGCTGAGGGTGGCGGTCCGGAACCGCTTCGGCAGCTCGCCGTCCGCGAGGGTTTGCACCAGCGCGCGGGCGTCCGGGCCCTGAACCGCGAGCATCGCGTAGTCGTGCAGGCGGTCTTCGACTTTGACGTCATGGCCGGCCGCGTGCTGCTGGAACCACGCGAGGTCCTTCTCGTGGTTCGACGCGTTGGTGACGGTCAGAAAGCGGTCAGGCCCGAGGCGGTACGTGAAGAGGTCGTCGAGCACCCCGCCGTCGTCCTTGCACAGCACGGAGTACTGCGCGCCGTCCTCGGCGATCTTGCTGACGTCGTTGGAGAGGATCCGCTGGAGGAACGCCTCCGCGCCCGGCCCCCGACGTCTCGATCTCCCCCATGTGGCTGACGTCGAACACGCCGACCTTCGTCCGCACCGCCACGTGCTCCTCACGGATCCCGGCGTACTGCACCGGCATCTCCCAGCCCGCAAACGGAACCAGCCGCGCACCCGCGGCCGCGTGGCGATCGTGCAGCGGCGTGCGCTTGAGCGTTTCGGTGCCCGCGGCCATTCGCGGCCGGACCCTAGCAGCGGTTATGACCCCTCCAGAGGAGTACATTCCCGCGCGATGCGAGCAGGGATGCGAGGGGTGGCGGGGATGGTCGTCGCGTGCGCGGCGATGCTGGCGTGCCGTCCCGACCGCCTCGGCGGGGACGCTACAACGTCGTCTCGTGCGGCGCGCCGGGCGCGGGCGGCGTGAACGCTGCGTGGCGTCCGGAGTACGGCGGCTTCAGGGATCCGGTCGACGGCGATCCGAACATCCCGCCCGATCCCGGCTCGTACAACATCGCGAACCAGTGCCCCACGCAGCTGCTGGTCAGCTCATCGACCGCGGCCGGCAACGCACCCTTCCTCACCAGCGGCAACTGGATCTTCGACGCTCCTGCCGGCACGCGGCTCACCAGCCTCGAGACGTGGCGGTTCGGCGTGCGGCTGCGCACCAGCGCCGACGATCCTGAGCCCAGCCGGGACGGCGATCAGGGCGATCCGTGGAGGGTCTTTGCCCGCGACCAGGGTGCACAGCTCATCGGCGGCGTCTTCGGCGAGAGCTGCTCCGCGCCCGCCGGAGCAATCGGCTGTTCGTTCGGAGCCGACTCACCGATGAGCGCCGCCTCGCGCGCCGTCTACAGCATCAACGCGGCGAGGATCTCGTACGCCGTCTCGTGCGAGGAGCTCTCCGGTTGTCCGCGGGCGATCGAGAACACGCCGATCGCGACAGTCAAGGTCTTCGGCACGCGGGTCACGGTCACCGACAACGTCCAGCCGACGCTGAAGGTCGGCGGGGCGTTGATCGCGGCCGGTTGGCATCGCGCGACCGACCGCGTCACCTATCGACGCGGCCGACAGCACCGGCATCCGCGCCGGGCGGCTCGACATCGCCGGACGCACGCAGCGCGACGCGCGCCCGTGCGACTACCACCGCCCCGCGCCGTGCTCGGTGTCAAGGCGCGCATCGATCGGCGTGCCCGCAGGCGTGCCGGACGGGACGCACCTCGGCCGCGTGGTCGTCACCGGACGCCGCCGGAAACGAGACGTTCGCGCAGCGCACGATCCGGGTCGACGGCACCCCGCCCACGGCCTCGCTCGTACGCGCCAAGGGCAGGTCGATCGTGCTGTCGCTCAAGGACGCCGCGTCTGGCGTCGCGAGCGCGTCGCTCGAGGTCCGGAACAAGTCGACCGAGCCCTACCGGGCGCTCGCCGCCGAAGGTCGAGAACGGTCGGCTCTCCGCCAGGCTCGACCGCGGCCGTGCCTCGCGCGTCGACATGCGCGTGACGGTTCGCGACGCGGCGGGCAACGTCGCGCAGGGCGCCCCGACCCGCCTCACGGCAACGAGCGCGAAGTTCGGCCGGCGCAGCCGCAAGGTCCGCTCCGGCCGCGTCAAGGTGCCCTTCGGCCGCACCGCGAGGCTCCGCGGACGCCTGACGCGCTCCGCGAGCCAAGCGCTCGCGGGCCAGACAATCGTCGCGACGGCGACGGTCCGCCGCGGCGGCGCGCCCGCCAAGGCGGCCGGGAGCGCGGTGACCGACCGCCGCGGGCGCTTCTCATTGCGGGTTCCCGCCGGCCCGAGCCGCACCTACCGGCTCGCGTTCACCGGCGGCGCCGGCGCCCTCAGTGCCGCACGCACCGTCTCGGTGCGCGTACCGGCGTCGAGCACGATCCGCGCGTCACGCACCCGCGTGTCCGGCCGGACGCGCGTGCGCTTCAGCGGCCGTCTGCGCAGCGGCGGCGAGCGGGTCCCGGGCCGCGGCCTCGTACTCGTCCTCCAGGGCCGCGAGCAGGGACGCTGGCGCACGTTCGAGGACACCCGGACGAACGGCAAGGGCCGATGGCACGTCAACTACACCTTCAGCGGCCGGCCGGGCCGCTACCCGATCCGCGTCCGCATCCGGCGCCAGTCGAGCTTCCCGTTCGAGCTCGGCTACTCGCGAGCGCTGACGGTCCGAGTCGGCTGAGAGGAACGGGGGCGAGATTGACGCCGGCGCGCCTACTCGGGATGCACGTGCCGCCCGCCCGCCGCTTCCTGCTCGCATCCAGCCGAACGATCGCCCTGGCGATCGGCGTCCTGCTCTGCATGCCTGGCCACGCGAACGCCGGCAGCTACGAGGTGACGCTCTGCACGGGCTCGGCAGGAGCGACGCTCAGCGCAGACGGGTGGGAGCCGTTCAGCGTCGCCGGAGCCGGAACGCAGCCGGGACGAGTGCCGCGGCGGCATCGGGGGCGCCCGTCGTCTCGACGGCGAGCTCGCGAACACCAGGGTCGCGAACGGTGCGTACGTGGGGTGGTCGTTTCCGGCACCGCCGAATACGACGATCGGGAGCTACACGCTCTGGCGGTCCATCCACCCAGTCTCTGGCATGGAGGGAGGTCAGAACTGGAGCCACGCCTACTTCCTCTACCACGATGCCCGGGTCCCGCTCGACCCCCGCTTCGTCGCCGACGTTCTGCCTCGACTACATGACGCCGTGCGGGACGCGAGGGGATCCCGCCCATCCGTACTCCGACGCGAACCGGAAGGGCCGCACCGGAGTCGACCTCAAGCGCCTCATCGCGGTGATGGAGTGCGCGGGAGGCGCCCCTTCCTGTCCACCTGTGGCACAGCCCAGGAGGGTTCGCGATCTACCAGGCGCGTCTCGGGCTCATTGACGCCCACGCGCCCGTCATCACCGATCCACCGACCGGGACGCTGACGGAGACCCGCGAGCCGCTCGTGGGTACGCGAGCTCTGAGCTTCGCGGGTACCGACAAGGGATCCGGTATCGCGCGCGCCGGCGTCGTTGTCGACGGCGCGACCCTGGTCCAGCGCCGGCTGGATGGGACGAGCGCTCGATGCGCGCACGCCGTACGTCGTCACGATCCCTTGCCCGCTTTCCGGGCGTGTGGCCCTCACGCTCGACACCGCGACGCTCCCGAACGGCCCGCACGCGGTCCAGGTCTCCCTCACCGACGCCGCCGGCAACGAGACGCGGTCGGATCCCGTGGTGGTGACGACCCGGAACGGGTCGCGGCCGAACGGCCGTGGGGCGAGCCGGTTCGTGAAGCTCGCGGCGTGGTTGCGGTCGCGGACGGCGAAGCAGCGGGCCTCGGCGGTGGTGCCGTATGGGTCGGTGCGGACGGCCGAGGGGCGGCTGACGGATGCGGAGGGGAAGCCGATCGGCGGGGCGGTGCTCGATGTCGTCGCGAACGTGGACCGGCCGGGGGCGAAGGACAAGCGGGCCGGGACGGTGACGACGCGCGACGACGGTCGGTTCTCCTACCGGATCGGCCGTGGTCCGTCGCGGGAGCTGCGGTTCGAGTACAAGGCGTACACGCTCGACCCCGCGCCGGTCTCGAGCGCGAAGGTCACGCTTGGCGTCCGCGCCGGCTTCCGCCTGAAGCTCGCGCCGCGGAAGGTGCGCAACGGCCAGCGCGTGGTGTTCCGCGGGCGGCTGAAGGGCGGGCCTGCTCGCAAGGGCACGCGTGTGACGATCGACGTGCTCGTGCCCGATGCGCGGCGGCGGATTCCGATCGGCAACGTCAGGGCCGACGCGAAGGGTCGCTTCCGCTTCAGCTATCGCTTCCGGCGCACGCTCGTGAAGGCGCGCTACCGGTTCCAGGCGCGGCTCGTGGCGCAGCCCGGCTATCCGTACCGCGGCGCGACGTCGCGCCGGGTCTCGGTTCTCGTCAGCCCGTAGCCAGCGCGGCGCGGGCGGCGCTGAGCTCCGCCCATGACGCGCAGAACGCCTCGACGACCACGGGGTCGAACTGCGTGCCCGCGTGGCGGCGCAGCTCCATGATCGCGAGATCGGGCGTGACCGCGGGGCTGTAGGGGCGCTCGGAGGTCATCGCGTTGAAGGCGTCGGCGACGCCGACGACGCGGGCGCCGAGCGGGATGTTCTGGCCCGGGAGGCGGTCCGGGTAGCCGGTGCCGTCCCAGCGCTCGTGGCTGGAGCGGACGAGCTTGGCGACGGCGCCGAGCGCCGGCGCGGCGGCGATGATGCGCTCGCCGATCAGGGTGTGGCGGCGGATGAACTCCCACTCGCGCGGGTCGAGCGTGCCGGGCTTGGAGAGGATGGCGTCGGGGATCGCGACCTTGCCGATGTCGTGCAGCTCGGCGGCGTGGCTGATCTGCTCGGCCTCCTCCTCGCCCAGGCCGAGACGGCGGGCGGTGGCCTCGGCGAGCTCGGCGACGCCTTCGAGGTCGGTGAAGAGCTCCGGGTTGCGCTCGCTCAGCGCGCGCACGAGCACGGCCTTGCTCTGCCGTGTCGCGGAGGTGCGGCCGGCGTTCTTCTGCGCGTACATGCGCTGGTCGGCGATGCGCAGCGCCTCGGTCGCGTCCATCGCCTCGCGCGGGAGCACGATCGCGCCGTAGGAGCAGGTGACGGTGAAGCCCTCGCCGCGCTCGGTCAGCGCGCTGGCGGCGCCGGCGATGATCGGGTCGGCGACCTCGTCGCCCGGGTGGAAGAGCGCGCAGAACTCGTCGCCGCCCATGCGGAACGCGCGGCCGCGGCCGGACAGGTAGTTCGAGAGGTTGCCGCCGAGGCGGACGAGCAGCGTGTCGCCCGCGGGGTGGCCGAAGGTGTCGTTGTAGTGCTTGAAGCCGTCGAGGTCGAACAGCACGAGCACGAGCGGGCGGGCGTCGTCGGCCTCGGGCAGCATCAGCTCGAGGTCGCGGGCCAGCGCGCGGCGGTTGCCGAGCCCGGTCAGCGCGTCGGTCATCGCCTCGTCGCGCGAGGCGCGCAGGATCGTGACGTTGTCGCGGAAGGTCAGCATCAACCGCGCCATCACCGCCACCAGGGCCAGCGCCGACAGCGCGACGGCGAGCGGGTTGAGGTCCGCCAGGCAGCCGTAGATGAGCATCCCGAGGCCGACGACGCCGAACCCGAGCGGGGCGGAGATGAAGCGCAGGCCGTCCGGCGAGGCGGGCCGCCGGACCATGGCGGGCTGCCAGGAGGCGAGCGCCACGATCAGCAGGCCGAGGGTCCAGCAGATGTCGTACCAGGCCGGCGACTGGAGCGTGCCCAGCAGCGACTCGACGAGGTAGAAGGAATCGGCGAGCCAGAACGTCGCGATGCCGGCGGCGAGCAGCACCCACGTGCGGTCCATGCGCCAGCCGGTCGCCGACAGCGCGCCGACGGCCACGCCGATCAGGATGAGGTCGGCCAGCGGGTAGGCGAGCGTCGTGGCGACCTCGACCGGCTTGCCGCTGACGTTCTCGAAGGCGGTCTGGAAGACGATCGCGGAGCTGACCGCGGTGACCGCCAGCGCGGCGATCGCGCCGTCGATCCAGAGCGCGGTCGGGACGTCACGGGTGCGGGCGCGCACGAGCGCGAAGACCCCGGCGCCGGCGAGCAGCGGGAAGAGCAGGAAGCCGACGTCGGCGGGCGACGGGATCGGCGGCGCCTCGAGGTCGTAGAGGACGACCGTGTAGTAGAGGTTGCCGAGCGCCCACGCGAGCACGCCGATGCCGATCAGCAGCCACGCCGTCTGCTCGCGCCGCGCCTGCCAGGCGCCCCCGAGGCACAACACGCCCGCGAGCACCTCGATGACGTTGTGCGAGTAGTCGCCGAAGACCGGGCCCAGCTCCAGGCCCGGGAGCGCGACGACCTGCAGCTCGAGCCCGACCACCCAGGCGCCGAGGACGGCGAAGGCGATCATGACGGCACGCCGAGCGTTCGGGGACATACCGGTGTATCGGCCCGCGAGCGCAGGCCTTTAGAACTTCGAGGGGTCTTTCAGCGCAGGAACGGCGGGATGTCGATCTCGTCGTCCGAGATCTCCAGCGACGACCGCTGGCGGTCGTCGATGCGCGGCCCGCGGTCGGGCGTGCGGCGACCCTCGCGGGTCGTCGTGTAGCCACCGGGGCTGCTGCTGCGCACGCGCCCGCGGTCGAAGCCGGTCGCGATCACGGTGACCCGGATCTCGTCGCCCATCTCCTCGTCGATGACCGCGCCGAAGATGATGTTCGAGTTGGCGTCGGCGGCGGAGTGGATCAGCTCGGCGGCCTCGTTGACCTCGAACAGGCCGAGGTCCTTGCCGCCCGTGATGTTGAGCAGGATGCCGGTGGCGCCCTCGACGGACTCCTCGAGCAGCGGCGAGGAGATCGCGATCTTGGCCGCCTCCGCCGCGCGGTTCTCGCCGTTGGAGGAGCCGATGCCCATGAGGGCGGAGCCGGCGTCGGCCATGATCGCCCGCACGTCGGCGAAGTCGAGGTTGATCAGGCCCGGGATCGTGATCAGGTCGGTGATGCCCTGGACGCCCTGGCGCAGGACGTTGTCGGCCTCGCGGAACGCGTCGAGGATGCTGGTGCGGCGCTCGACGATCGAGAGCAGCTTCTCGTTCGGGATGACGATCAGCGTGTCGACCATCTCGCGCAGGCGGTCGATGCCCTCCTGCGCCTGGCGCCCGCGCTGCGACCCCTCGAACTCGAACGGCCGCGTGACCACGCCGACCGTGAGCGCGCCGATCTCGTTCTTGGCGATCTCGGCGATGACGGGCGCGGCGCCCGTGCCGGTGCCGCCGCCCTCGCCCGCGGTGACGAAGACCATGTCGGCGCCCTTCAGCGCCTCCTTGATCTCGTCGCGCGACTCCGCCGCGGCGCCCTGCCCGACCTGCGGGTTGGCGCCGGCGCCGAGGCCCTTCGTCAAGCCCGACCCGATGTTGAGCTTGATGTCCGCATCGGTCATCTGCAGCGCCTGGTTGTCGGTGTTGCAGGCGATGAACTCGACGCCGGAGAGCCCAGCGTCGATCATGCGGTTGACCGCATTGGTGCCACCGCCGCCGACACCGACGACCTTTATGACTGCGAGATAGCTTCCAGCTTCCATAAGTTTCCCGTCCGGACCTCTAGTAGGAGTCGAGCGTTCCCCTCCGCCCGACGTGGTTCGGATTTTCGCACGTTACGGCGATTTCGGCGTTTCTGTCAACACGAGGATAGGACCGCAAGAGGTCTTGCATCCTTCCTAAGTCTCAACTACGGGTCGAGAGTAGCCCCACTCTCGACCGGAGCTTGAGGGTCAGGTGTAGTCGCGGGATCGGCCTCCGGCTCGACCGGTCCGAGGCCGCCTGCGGCCACCCGTTCGGGCACCCGCAGGTCCAGGTAGGTGGCGCCCGCCGAGCTCGGATCGGCGAGCACGCGGAGGGCCGCGGCCCACTTGCGATGGGCATCGGTGCCGGAGCCGAAGACGAGGTCCGGGCCGTCGCGCAGGTCGAGGGTCAGGCCGCGCGGGCCCGACCACAGGCGCTGGATGCGGTCGCGCAACTCGGACGGCGCGCCACCGGCGACATCGAGCGCGCCGAGCGTGCGCCGGTCGGTCACGCGCTTGCCGGCGGGCGTCGCGCGGACGCGCAGGGTCGGGAGCCCGCGGGCGCGCATCCCGTGCAGGACGAGCCCGTCCGCCGAGGCGGCGACGGTGGCGCCGCCGCTCTGGATCGCCGCGACCGGCGCCCGCTCGTGCACGACGATCGAGAGCTTGTGCGGGAAGTCGGCGTCGACGTCGAAGCCCTTGATCGACGGGTACTGCGCCGCGGCCGTGCGGAGGGCGTCCTCGCGCACGTGCAGCGTGGTCATGTCGAGCGCGGCGTTGCGGAGCGCGGTGCGGATCTGCGGACCCTCGGAGGAGCTGACGCCGGTCACATAGACGTCACGGACAGCCACGAGCGAGGAGTCGCGCACCCACAGCCAGCCTCCGGCCACCGCACAGGCAGCCACGAGAACTCCCGCGAGGATCCGCTTCACCCTCCGGGGGTTCGACCTGGACCCACCAGCCTCCTGCCGAGCGCGTCGATGTCGCCCGCGCCGAGCGTCAGCAGCAGGTCGCCCTCGCGCAGCTCGGCGCGCAGGAAGCCCTCGGCCGAGTCGAAGTCCGGCAGCCAGGCGACGCGCCGCCCGCCCGCCGCGTCGGCGGCCGCCTCGGCCACGAGCCGGCCGGTGACGCCCGGATGGTCCTCGGCACGCTCACGCGCCGGGTAGATGTCCGTCACCACCGGGAGGTCGGCGAGCGCGAGCGCCGCGCCGAACTCGCGCGCCTGGTGGCGGGTGCGGGAGAACAGGTGCGGCTGGAAGACCGCGATCAGCCGCCGCGGCGCGAGCGTCCGCGCCGCCTCGAGCGTCGCGCGGACCTCGGTCGGGTGGTGGGCGTAATCGTCGACGACCAGCGCGCCCGCCGGCGACGTGCCGACGTGCTCGAAGCGCCGGCCCGCCCCTGTGAAGTCGCGCAGCGCGGCGGCGGCGGCCGCGACGTCGGCGCCGATCGCGCGGCAGGCGGTCAGCGCGGCCGCCGCGTTGAGCGCGTTGTGCGCGCCCGGGACCGTCAGCTCGACCTCGAGGCCGTCGAGGAGGAAGCGCGAGCCGCCCGGCGACAGCTCCGGCGCCGCGTCGAAGGGCCAGAGCCGGGAGCCGTCGCCGGCGAGCGCGAGCAGAGCCGGGCGATCCCACACCACCGCGTGCTCCGCCGGGGCGAGGAAGGCGCGGAAGGTCGCCTCGACGTCGCGCTGGGAGGAGTAGGTCGCGTGGTGGTCGAGCTCGGCGTTCGTGAGGATCGCGACCTGGCGCTCGAGCTTGAGCAGCGAGCGGTCGGACTCGTCGGCCTCGACGACCAGCCACTCCCCCGCCCCCCAGCCGGCGTTCGATCCGGTCGAGCGCACCTCCCCGCCGACGAGGTAGCCGGGGTCCGCGCCGGCGCCGCGCAGGGCGTGGACGAGCATGCTCGAGGTCGTCGTCTTGCCGTGCGTGCCCGAGACGGCGATCGTCGGCCGCAGGCGCGTCAGCTCGCCGAGCAGGTCGGCGCGGTGCAGCTCGCTCGCGGCGGCGGCGCGCTCCGGGTTGTCGGGCGGGATCGCGGTCGAGTAGACGACTTCGGCGCCGTCCGGCACGTTGGCGGCGTCGTGGCCCACGAAGGGCTCGATGCCCGCCTCGCGCAGACGCGCGGCGTACGAGGAGCCGCCGGAGCGGTCGGAGCCGGTGACCTCGGCGCCGAGCTCGTGCGCGACCAGCGCGAGGCCGCTCATCCCTGCGCCGCCGATGCCCACGAAGTGCAGGCGGCGGCCTGACCACGCCGAGTCCATGGCGCGGGAGGCTAGATGGTGGCGATTACCAGCGGTTGCCGGAGGAGTCGGCCGTCGACCGACAGCCGCCCTTGCCGGGGCGCGAGCAGGTGCGCGTGACGCTGCCGCCGGAAGCGAGCTCGATCGTGTAGACGCCGCCGCCGGCGGCGGCCTTCGATTCGACCGAGAGGCTGAAGGTGTCGTCCGCACCGCTCATGGTCAGGTTCTTCGCGGATGCCAGCGCGGGCTCGAGGGCGATCAGCGCCGGCGCGTCCGTGTCGTAGGTGCCGCGGTCCGTGTGGTACGTCTCGAGCGTCGTGCGGGCATTGCGCACGGCGGCCTTGGCCTCGGTGTCCTGGGCCTTCGTGCGCTGGTTCAGGAACGCCGGCAGGGCGATCGCCGCGAGGATCCCGATGATCAGGATCACGATCAGCAGCTCGATCAGCGTGAAGCCGCGCTGGTCGCGGAAGCGGCGGGATTTCGGGGGACAGGCCATCCGCCACATCAACGGCATGTAAAGGAGGCGACTTGAGTTTGCTGGACGTTGATTCGACGTATTGACAGCCGCTGATCAACCCGGGGTGACGAAGGCGGTTCCGAGCGCCCGCACCATCAGCGCGGTCGATGTCGCGCCCGGATCCTGGTGTCCGACGGAGCGCTCACCGAGGTAGGAGGCGCGGCCCTTGCGGGCCTGCATCGGCGTCGTTGCCCGCGCCCCCTCCTCCGCCGCATCGCCCGCCGCGGCGAGCGCGGCCTCGACCGGGTCACCGGCCTCGATCCCGTCACGCAGAGCCGCGAGCGCCGGCGCCAGCGCGTCGACCATGGTCTTGTCGCCCGGCTCCGCCGCGCCGAGATCCTGCACCGCGGCGAGCGCCGCGGTCAGCAGCTCGACGAGCGCGGGGCCGTCGAGCTCGGAGGTGTCACCGAGCGCGCGCCCGGCGTGACGGAGCGCGGTCCCCCACAGCGGCCCGCTGGCCCCGCCGACGGTCGAGACGAGCGTCTTGCCGGCCAGGATCAGCCGCTGGCCGGGCGGCGCGTACGGATCGGCGTCGGCCAGGGCCGCGGTGACCGCGCGCATCCCGCGCATCATGTTGGTCCCGTGATCGCCGTCGCCGATCACCACATCGAGCTGCGTCAGGTACTCCGCCTCGGCTTCGATGGCGATGGTGGCACGGTTCATCCAGTCGTTGACGGACAGCACTGGAACGGAGCATCCCACACAGTGAGGGTTTCTGGAGTGGGTCGTCAGCGGCGGTCGCGGGCGGCCGCGAGCACTTCCCGCGCAACGACCTGCGCGGCGTCCGGGCGGGCGAGCGAGCGCGAGGCTTCGGCCATCGCGCGCAGCCGACCCGGGTCGGCGAGCAGCCCGTCGACCTCCGCGCGCAGCCGCTGCGGCGTCAGCTCGTCGTCGCGCAGGAGCGTGGCCGCGCCGGCCTCGGTCATCCAGTGCGCGTTGGCGGTCTGGTGGTCGGCGGAGGCGTGGGGATAGGGCACGAGCACGGCCGGCAGTCCGTACTGGGCGAGCTCGAAGACCGAGCCGCCGGCGCGCGCGACGACGAGGTCGGCGGCGGCGAGCGCGCTCCCGAACGGGTCGACGTACTCGCGCAGCACGTAGTGCGGGCCGGGCGCGCGCAGGGCGGCGAAGTCGCGCGCTCCCGGCACGTGGAGGACGTGGAAGGGGGCATCGGCGAAGGCCTCGACGGCGGCGAGGTTGATCGACCGCGCGCCCAGGGAGCCGCCGAAGATCAGCACGCAGGTGGCGTCCGGCTGGGATGCCGAACGCCGCGCGCGCTGTGTCGCGGTCGCCGACCAGCGGGGGCACCGGGCGGCCGGTGATCAGGTAGCGATCGCCCTCGCGCCCGGCGATCGGGAAGGCGAGGCAGACGCGGCGGGCGCGCGGCGCCAGCAGGCGGTTGGTGAGGCCCAGGTGGGAGTCGGCCTCGGTGAGGACCACGGGGATCCGCTGCGTGAGCGCGGCGAGGCCGACCGGCCCCGCGACGTAGCCGCCGCCGCCGAGGACGGCGTCGGCGCCGTGGCGGGCGAGCACCTGGCGCGCGGCGCCGACCGCGCCGGCCGCGCGCACGACGGCGCGGGCGGCCTTGAGCGGGTTCGAGCGCGAGATGCCCTCGACGCGCAGCGGCTCGAGCTCGTAGCCGGCGGCCGGGACGAGCTGCGCCTCGGCGCGCTCGCCGCCCGCGAAGACGACCTGCGCGCCCTCAGCCCGCAGCGCGTCGGCGATGGCCAGCGCGGGCACGACGTGGCCCGCCGTTCCCCCGGCCGCGATCACGATCGTCGGCGGCCCGCTTGCGCTCGTCCCCGTCACGCGACGGCCTCACCGCGCGCAGCGGCAGCGTGCCGCCCTGGGCGACGTTGAGCAGCAGCCCCATCGAGCACAGCAGCACGATCAGCGACGTCGAGCCCGACGAGATGAACGGCAGCGGGACGCCGGTGAGGGGCGCGAGGCCGAGGACGGTGTAGATGTTGAGCAGCGCTTGGCACAGGATCAGGCTCGTGAGGCCGGCGGCGAGCAGCTTGGCGTACGCGCCCTTGGCCGCCTTCGCGGTCCGCAGCCCCGCGTACCCGATCATGCCGTAGAGGGACAGCAGGACGCAGATCCCCGCCACCCCGAGCTCCTCGCCGATGACGGCGAGGATGAAGTCGGTGTGGGCCTCGGGCAGGTAGAAGATCTTCTGCACCGACTGGCCGGGGCCGAGCCCGAACAAGCCGCCGGAGCCGAGCGCGATCTGGCCCTGCACGGACTGGAAGCCGCTGCCGCCGGCGTCCGCCCACGGGTTCATGAACGCGGTCAGGCGCGCGCGCCGGTAGGGCTCGAAGATCGCGAAGACGAGCACGAGGAACGCGCCGACGGCCGCGAGCAGCCCGAGCTGGCGCAGCGGCATCCCCGCCGCGACGAGCATCGCGGCGAGCGTGAAGCTGATGACCAGCGCGGTGCCGAGGTCGGGCTGCGCCGCCACCAGCAGGACCGCGGCGGCGCCGACCCCGAGGATCGGCCCGGCCGCGGTGCGCAGGTTGAGCGCGAGCTTGGGCCGCGCGGACATGATCGCCGCCGCGTGCAGGACGAGCGCGATCTTCATGATCTCCGCGGGCTGGAACTGCAGCGGGCCGACCCCGAGCCAGCGGCGGGCGCCGTTGATCTTCACGCCGAACCCCGGGATCAGCACCAACAGCAGCAGGACGAAGGCGATCAGCAGCAGGTACGGCGTGTAGCGGCGGACCGAGGCGAGCCCTTGGCGCGCGATCACCTGCATCAGCACGAGGCCGACGGCGCCGTAGACGAGGTACTTGACCAGGTAGGCGGTGCCGTCGCCGTCGCCCTCCAGCAGCGTCCGCGCGCTCGACGCCGAGTAGACCATCACCGCACCGCCCGCGAGCAGGCACAGGGTGGCGGTCAACAGCAGCTCGACGTAAGCTTTGGCTTCGTCGCCATTCATTTTCACATGCATCGTTGCTTTCCTCGTCGCTAGCTGTTGCGGACTCAGAATTTCAACCGCACCTCGACCCCGCGCTTCGCGCATTCACTAACAAAGGTCTGATGAATCTCGGGGTCTTGATCTTTGTAATCGATCTGAGTTCCGCCCGCCGATTCGACTTCCAGGGTCTTCACCAGATCTTCCACCTGGTAAGTAAAACCCCACGGCTTCAGAGCCAGGTAACGGGCCGGCTCTTTTCCAGGATTGAAATGCTGATGAAACCATTTGGCCGGCGGCACAAGAAGCGTTCCCGGCCGCCAGTCGATGCGGGTGCGCGGCTTTCCCGGCTCCCACAATAGCGAGTATCCTTCTCCCGAAAGAATCACGAGGTGAGCCCCCGGCCCATGCCAATGAGCCCTCGGGTAAGTTCCCACCGGATATTCCTCAATGTGAGCGCTGATGGTATTGGCTGAAAAATGCAACAGAATGCCGCTCGCTCCCTGGCCGCGGGCGCTGTGGTCGATCAGCTTGAACCCTGGAACATCCGCGATGAAGTTTGAATCCCAGGTGCGGTGGCCTTCAACGATCTTGCCTTTGCCGCTGAAGTAACCTTCTTCGCCGCTGAACCGATCCGAAAAAGCGAATGAGTTATTGAAAATAAAGTCCAGATTACGAAACCGATTGATCATGACAGGCGCATCCGTCAGTGCCACGAACCTTGCCGGCTCGTCACCCTGGGCGTTGAAATGCTGGCGCCAGGTGTTGAGGGGCGGCGAGAACATGCTGCCCTCCTGCCATTCGAACGTGTGCTTGCGGCCCGTCTCGTTCCAAACGCTCGTTGCGCCGCGCCCCCTCACCACGTAGATCAACTCTTCAAAAAGGTAACGTTCGGGCGTGGTTTGACCTTGGGCAAGGATCTCGCACGCGTAAGCGTCACAACTACGCCCTGCACCCGTCAAATTAATAAATGCGCCTAAAGCGCGTTTGCGTTTCCACGGTTCAACGGCAACCGTTCTCACGTCATCGATGGCAAGGCCTTTGTAAACAGGCACGCCTTCCGTTTCTTGCCACACTTCGTAGGGCGTCTTATCGATGTAGGCCGAATGTTTGGTTAGATCCAAGCTCATAACTATGCCTCGCTTCGACGATTGCTCTGAACATTTGTCTCGTCCTATCTGGTCGCAGCACGCTGTATCTAGTTCGACTTAGGGCCCGACTGGTGTGAGGTTTCGCGCTAGTTCTTTACACCATTGGGAATTCGTCGAGGCATGCTCACAGTATGAATAACCCGAGTGTAAAGCTTCCTTCTACTATCTTAGCTCAATTAGAGATGTCGTCTCGTACGCGCATGCATCTTCATTCAACCACAATGTCTTCGTGCACCGGCTCGGTTCTCAACAAACCAAGGACCTCCAGCACCGGACTATCGCTTATGGAAAAAAGAATCGCGTCGGACTTTGACGAACGATTGATATGTCGGTGAGAATACCACGGCGGAACAACAAAGCAGTCGCCGGCTTCCCATGCCAACTCGGCCGATCCAACGATGGTGGTTCCCTGACCTCGAACGACGTGATACGCGGCGCCGCTCGTATGACGATGGGCCTGGGTTTTTTCGCCGGCCCGGAGCATTTGGATCGAGCAGGAAAGCGTTGGAAACGTGTGGCTTCCGGTCGCCGGGTTCGAATATTCGAGCAGCATGCCGTCGAAAGGCGATCCGGCATCGTCCTGTCGCGCATGGAGCGCACCGAGAGTCGCGTGCCACGGATACTTAAGCAACGATGGTTGCGCGGAACCGTAGGCAACCGGCCGCAGCAATAGGGAGTGCTCATTAAGAGCTTCGCCGCCTTTTCGCACCGGTTGGCGTTCGTGAGCAAAATGCTCGAAGAAACCGACCCCGAGGTAACTCACTAACGGGCTGTCCAGCCCGTCGATCCAAACCACCGGTTCGTTGGAATCGTTGCCGTGATCGTGAAACATCCAACTCGGCGTCAGAATCAAATCACCCGACGACATTTCGAGCTTTTCACCCTCAACCGTGGTAAAGGCGCCGCTGCCTTTGACGACGAAGCGAATCGCGGCGATCGTGTGTCGGTGGGCGCGCGCGATCTCGCCGGGTTTCACGAGCTGATACGACATCTGCAACGTGTGTGTGGTCGCCCGTCTACCTTGCATGCCCGGATTGACCAGGCGAAGCACTCTTCGCTCTTCTTTTGGTCCCAAATCGACGATATCGCCGGCACGCCCGAGATCCTGCTCTATTTCGGACCATTTCCACAGGCAAGGCACGAGCGATTTTTTTGGCTCCTGACTTGGCGGCGCAGCAAGGTTCCACATTCCTTCAATATGTCGGCCGGCGAGGTCTGTGTCGAAAGCTTCGATGGGGCTTTTATCGTCCGAAGAACGACTCATGAATGTACTTCCTCACCCGCCGCGTTTACGCGGCTCGGCTTTCCGCGATCTGATTCATGACGAAAGCGAGGCCGGCGCGATAGGCACGATCGATAACGAGGGTCTTCTTGATCGCGTCGATCACGGTCTCCTGCATGACCTGATTTTTGATGTGCCGGCGCAAGACCCGTTCGAGAACCAACGCGTGCTCCTGGTCCGCCTCCACGTGCACATTTCTGTTGACCAGCGCTTCCCGCGGAATGCCCAGATCAGAAACCAGCCGCTCTCTCGCCTGATACGAGAAACCGCCCGTCGGCACAATGGCTCCGGAATTGATCGCTTCGACCATCGCCACTGAGACGAAAGACTGCAGCCAATCTTTTTTTCCCAGGTGCAGCCATGCCTCGAATGAGGCCGCGACGAAAGGGTGCAATTCAGCGTGCTCGATATCGGTCTCACTCACGCCAAGCAGCTTGGCCTCTTTCGTCGTGAGAGTATAGTGATCTTCGCCGGCAGCCCGCGGATCGCTGATGAGCTCGTCCTGCTCGTGCAGCCAGATTTCGCGCTTCACGTCCAACGGCGCTTGTCCCATGGCCAGCGCCCAGCAGTCGCGCCGGTTTCGGACGAAGTACGCCTGATGGATAGTCCAAGCGCGTGCCCGGGCCGGAGTAAAGCGCGTGCCGAAGAGGTACCGGACCTCCGGTGTTTTATGATGTTCGTTGGCCATCGTCTTGATTCTATCGATCAGTGGATCGAGATTGAAATTCTCCATCGTTATCCTCTCTTCGACTGATGAAATAGGTACAGAGCCCGCGTCAGCTCATGCGTGACTGAATGCCGCGCTTGGCAAGCTCGGCCTCGAAATCCCGCCGGATCTTTGGATCTTCATCTTCATATTCGATCTGCGTGCCGCCTTCCTTGACGCTCCGATCGACGATGTCTTTGAACACCTTGTACTTCTTACTGTTCCAACGGATCGCCAGATAGCGTGTTTCGCTCTCGGAGGTATTGAAATGCTGGTGGAACCACTGGTCCGGCGGTGAGATCACGCTGCTGGGCTGCCAATCGCAGCGCTTCGGCTCAGAGCCTTCCGGCCACAACAGCGAATAGCCCGCGCCCTCGAGAATGATGATCTGCGCGCCGGCAGCATGCCGATGCGCTTTCTTATAGCGGCCGACGGAAAACTGAGACATGTGCGCAATCAGCGCGCTGCAGCCGATCTCGATGATGGTGGTACGGTTGCCGCGGCCGCGCTCTTCGCTTTGCTTGAGACTGAGATCGTGGATATTGGCGATGAAGTTGACGTCCCAGATTCGTTCGCCGAAATAATTGCCTTCGCCCTTGAAATAGTCGGTCTCGCCGTCGAAGCGGTTGCGAAAGACATAGGGGCAATTGAAAATAAAATCCTGGTCGTTCAAAAGGTTCATCATCAGCGGCGCCGAGGTAAACGCAATATAACGCGCCGCCTGGTCGCCGCTGCCGTTGAAGTGCTGAAACCACGCGTTGAGCGGGACCACGAACAGGCTCCCGGCCTGCCATTCGAACGTCTGCTTGGCGCCGCTCTCCTGCCAGATGCTGGTCGCGCCGCGACCCTCGACCACATAGATGACTCTTCGTAAAGATGGCGCTCGGGAAAAGATTTTCGGCCGGCCGCGATCTCACAGATATAAGCGTCATCGGTGTCGCCCGTGCCTTCGAGATTTATGATCGCCCCGCGGCCGCCTTTGCGCTCCCAAGGGCCGAGCGCCACGTCGTTGAGGTTCTGAATGAAGAACGCCTTGACGATCGGTACTCCTTGCTCGCTCGCCCAGCGCTCATAGCTGGACATGCCGTCGCCCAGCGCGCCCAGTTTATTTACGTTCGCAATATTTGCGTTCATGCCCACCCCATAGTTCGCAGCGATGTCACCCCTCAGCGCCGCGAAGTTTTGATGACTTCCCTCAGCAGGCTGAAATCGGCGACTGTGGATGGATCGATCTTAGCATCCCCGGTGCCGCCGAGATTTTCTATCGCCGCTTGACCGCCGGTCGCTGGAGATTCCCGAGTCCGACAAATACTTGGCGCTAAGATCGTAGGTTTCCTCGGCGACAGCCGGCTCCACCCGAAGAAATTTCATGATCATTCGAACCGAGCCTTCGCGATTCTCCTTGATGAACCGCAGCCCGCGGTGAATCGCACGTAGAACCGCTTTCACTTCTTCAGGGTTTTTCTGTATGCGCTCGACCGACGCCGACAATCCGGTGACCCGCAGTTCGATGTGGTCGCCAGCATTGACCAGAATATTGTAGCCCTTGCGCTTCAAGACCAAGCTCGTCGGCGGCTGAATGAAAGCCGCCGAGACCAGGCCCGTTTCCATGGCGCCTACCCAGGCCGACTCCTCACCCAAATAGACGAAGCGCGGGTCCTTACCCGGTTCCAAACCGAACTTTTTCAAAATCTGCTGGGTGACGTACGCATGAATTCCCAACGGATTAGAAACTGCGACGGCCTTACCTTTGAGGTCCTCGATCCTTTTAATTGATTTCGCCGCCACCAGGAAGAACATTTGTCGATCCGAGGTCGATAGAATGACCCGAACCGGAAAGCCCTTCACCGCGCTGCGCACGACGGAAGCGAAATGGGTCGTGTACTGAATCTCGCCGGCACTCAATGCCGGGATGGCCACCGGCGAGCGCATGTAAAT
>CAWBCU010000014.1:0-237497 GCA_963787335.1 uncultured Solirubrobacterales bacterium | reverse complement strand
TGGTGTCCGTGCGCTGTGAGACGGTCGGCGACGCAAGCGAGGACCTGCGCGCGCGCGTGCACGAGGCGCTGCGCGAGCGCACGGGGCATCGGGATCGACGTCGAGCTCGTGCCCGCCGGCTCGCTCCCGCGCAGCGCGGGCAAGGCCGCGCGCGTCATCGACCGCCGCTCCGGCTGACCCCGATCGCGAGCGCTCATGACCGCAGCGCCGCGGCTGTGCCGGACACGTCGTAGAGCCCGCTGACGGAGCTCACGGCGCGACCCGTCTCGGCCACCTTCGCCATCACGTCGGTGGCGCCGACGCGGCTGTCGCCGCCCGGCCCCATGCCGCCGCCGGTGGTGAGCACGTAGCGGATCTGGCCGGACTCGACGCGGTCGGCCAGCCACGCCGCGGTGACCTGGCTCTCGCGGCCGGAGAACCCGCCGATCGCGACGACGTCGGCGCCCGCGTCGATGATCGTGGTCGACGCGCCGCCGTTCTGACTCGAGACCGCGAGCGTGCCGCCGCCGTGGGCCTTGATGTAGGTCAGCGCGGCGGTGATCGACTGGCTGTCGCCGCCGCCGAGCCCGCCGGCGCGCGGTGCCGCCCGGCGCGCCGGGCCGAAGGCGCCCGCGGGCGGTGCTCCGCCCGCGCCCGCTCCGGGCGGGACGCCGCGGCGGCGGCCGAAGCCCCCGCGCATGCCGCCCGGCCCGCCGCCGCCGAAGCCGCCGGCCGACGCGGAGGTCGGCCCGCCCGCGGGGAAGGTCCCCTGGGTGGCGTGGCCGAGCGTCTGCGTCGCCCACGCGGCGGGCGCGATGAACAGCACGGCGAGGCCGACGGCGAGGCTGGTCCGGAGGTGGCGGCCGCCGAGCAGCGCGATCGCGCCGACGGCCAGCACGCCGGCGGTGATGAGCACCGGCGGCAGCCACTCCAGCCGGCCGGGGTTGTTGTGGAGCACGACCAGCGTCGTGACGACGCCGCCCGCGATGGCCGGCGCGGCGATCAGCCGCGCGCTCAGCCCGCCCCTGAGGACCTGGCCCGCGCCGGCGCCGACGAGGGCGGCCGCGAACGGAGCGAGCTGGGAGACGTAGTACGGATGGAAGATGCCGGAGGCGGCGCTGAAGGCGACCGCGCAGGTCAGCGCGGCGCCGCCGACGACGATCAGCCAGCCGGTGCGCTCGTCGGCCCGGCGGAGGCGGCTCGCGACCGCGATGCCGAGCCCGGCGACGAGGGCGAAGCCGAGCAGCCAGCCCGCCTGCCCGCCGAGCGAGGAGTCGAGCAGCCGCAGGACACCCGGAGGGCCGCCGAACGGGCCGCCGCCCCCACCCGCGCCGCCGCCGAAGGCCTGCGGGCCGCCGGCCTGGCCGGCGAGGCGGCCGAGGCCGTTGTAGCCGAAGATCAGCGAGAGGATCGAGTTGTCGCTCGTGCCCGAGACCCACGGGCGGTCGGCCGCGGGGGTGAGCGCGACCAGCAGCGGCCACGCGCCGCCGACGGCGACCATCGCCGCCCCGCCCGCCAGCAGCTGGCGCAGCGCGACGAGCCGCCCGCGCGGGGCGATCCACAGCCAGGCCGCGACGATCCCCGGCACGACCAGCAGCGCCGCCGCCATCTTGGTCTCGAAGCCGAGGCCGACGCAGACGCCCGCGAGCACGATCCAGCGCGTGCGGCCGTCCTGCAGCCCGCGGACCGTCGCCCACAGCGCTCCGACGCAGCAGAGGATCAGCAGCGCGTCCGGGTTGTTGTGGCGCGAGATCGCGACCGCGATCGGCGTCGTGGCGAGCGCGAGGCCCGCGACGAAGCCGGCCGGGCGGCCCCACAGGCGGCGCGTCAGGTCGTAGACGAGCGCGACCGTCGCGACGCCCATCAGCGCCTGCGGCACGAGCAGGCTCAGCGAGTGGAAGCCGAACACCTTCACGAACGCCACCTGGACCCAGGAGGCGAGCGGCGGCTTGTCGACCGTCATCGCCCCGGACGCGTCGAACGAGCCATAGAGGAACGCGTGCCAGCTCGAGCTCATCGAGCGCACGGCGGCGCTGTAGTACTCGTTGGCCCAGCCGTTCTCGGACAGGCCCCACAGGTTCAGGACGCCGGCGATCAGCAGGAGCAGGGCCAGCTCGGGCCGCACGCGGCGGAGCGCACGCCGCCGCGGCGCGGCCGCCGCGGGGGGCGGCTCGGTGGAGGTCTCGGGCGCGGGGCGGTCGAGGAAGAGCGAGGTCGCAGTCATGGGCAGCAGCTTCGGGGCCGCGACTGTGAGCGGCGTGAGCCGAAGCTGGGAGCAGGCTGAGAGCCGTCAGCCTGCTCCCACCGCGCTAGCGGACGTGCGGCTGCGCGGTCGCCAGGCGAGCCAGCGTGAGCGCGCCGAGCAGCAGGCCGAAGTCGCGCAGCGCGATGTCGCCGTAGCCGCCGACGATCAGCAGGTTGACGATGATGCCGGCGAGCCAGCCGGCCACCAGCAGCCCGCCGAAGCGCGGCGCGACCGCCACGGTGAGCCCCGCGAGGATCTCGACGACGCCGACGATGTGCATGGCGTCGGCCGCGCTGCCGGGGATGATGTCGTTGAAGGCCGGCGCGAGGTAGCGCGTCCAGTCGTCGGTCAGAACGCCCGCGAACTTGTCGAGCCCGAACAGGATCGGGGCGACCGTGAAGGCGACCCGCAGCAGCAGGAACGACTGCGCGACCGGGTCGCCGCGCAGGGCGCTCGCGGTGGGGAAGGGGACGGGCCGCAGGATGGTGCTGCTCATGAGGATCCTCCTTGGGAGAGGGTGGACAGTTCGGGCAGGGGCACGTTCATTCCCATCGCGGCCACGACGCGGTCGCCGGCAAACCACAGGGCGCTGAGCTCGCGCGTCGCCGGGTCGCCGCGCAGGACGACCCGATCCCAGCCGGCCGGGTGGCCGGAGTACTCCATCCCGACGTCGTACTGGTCGGAGAAGAAGTACGGCGTGCGCGCGTACGGCGCGTCCGCGCCGAGCATCGCGCGCGCCGCCGCCGGGCCCTGGTGCAGCGCGTTGTCCCAGTGCTCGACGCGCAGGCGCCCGAGCACGGGATGCAGGTGGTTGGCGACGTCGCCCGCGGCGAAGATCCCCGGGACGCTCGTCTCGAGCCGCCCGTCCACGAGCACGCCGTTCTCGACGGCCAGCCCGGCCGCCTCGGCCAGCCCGGTGCGCGGCGCCGCCCCCACGCCGATGACGACCGCGTCGCAGTCGATCGCCGCGCCGTGCTGGAGGCGCACGCGCTCGACCCGGCCGTCGCCCTCGAAGCCCACCACGCCGGCCTCCATGCGCAGGTCGACGCCGTGGTCGCGATGGAGGTCGCGGTAGACCGCACCGACCTCGAGCCCGAGCACGCGCTCGAGCGGCACCGCCTCCGGCGCGACGACCGTCACCTCCATCCCCCGCTGGCGCGCCGAGGCGGCGACCTCCGACCCGATCCAGCCCGCGCCGACCACCACGAGCCGGCCGCCCGCGTCGAAGCGCGCGCGCAGCGCGTCGCTGTCGGCGAAGGTCCGCAGCTCAGGACGCCGTCGAGGTCCGCGCGCCGGCAGGCTGCAGCCGCCGCGGCGCCGCGCCGGTGGCCAGCAGCAGCCGGTCGAACGCGAGCCGCTCGCCGCCCTCCAGCGTCAGCTCGCGTCCCGCGTCGAGGCCGGTCACGGCCGTCCCGGTCCGCAGCTCGATGTCGTGCTCGGCGTAGAAGCCGGCGTCGTGCACGTAGGCGGCCGCGCGCTCTGCCTCGCCGCGCAGGTACTCCTTGGACAGTGGCGGGCGCTCGTAGGGCCGCTCGTCCTCGGACGCCGAGCAGCACGACGCGACCGTCGTAGCCCTCTTCGCGCAGGGTCTCGGCGGCCTTGGCACCCGCGAGACCCGCGCCGACGATCACGAACATGCCAGGGCCAGGAATCCTGGCGGGTGCGGGTCGTCGCGGACGACCCCGTGGAGGGCGGAGGTCACGGTCTGGGCGCCGAACTTCTGCACGCCCGCAGCGGCGATCGCATGCGAGCAGTGGAGCTCGAGCGGGCGACGGCCAGCTCGGCGCCGAGGGCGGCCAGCAGCTCCGCCGCGGCGCGCTCGGCGGCCGGCGTGTCGATGGGTCGGCCGGGCTCGTGGGTCTCCGGCAGGGCGATGAGCGTCATGCCCCCTTAGTGGCGGCGGCGGCCGGTCTCTTACGTGGGTAAGAAATCGAGCCCGCCCGCCACTAAGGGACCATGCTGGTGATGATGGCTCCCATGGCCGTGCTCGACGCCGAGTCGCAGGCGTGGCTGGACCGGCTCGCCCCGGACAGCCGCGAGCGCGACGCCGCGGTCGGGGAGCTGCACGCGCTGCTGCTGAAGGCGGCGCGCTTCGAGCTGAGCCGCCGCGGTGTGGCCGACGGCGACGACCTCGCCCAGCAGAGCGCCGACGACGCGCTCGTCGCCGTGCTGCGCCGGCTCCCCGACTTCCGCGGCGACAGCCGCTTCACCACCTGGGCCTACAAGTTCGCCCTGCTCGAGGCGGGCGTGAAGGCCCGCCGGCGCGCCTGGCAGGACCGCGAGGTCCAGCTCGAGCCCGAGCACTGGGAGCTGATCCCGCGCGGCGGCGCGACGCCGCAGGAGGACCTCGAGACGGCGGAGCTGCTCGGCCACCTGCGCGACGCGATCGCGCGCGACCTCAGCCCGCACCAGCGCCAGGTGCTGCTCGCCGTCACGCTCCACGACGTCCCGATCGACGTGCTCGCCGAGCGCCTCGACACGACCCGCGGCGCGCTGTACAAGACCATCCACGACGCCCGCCGCAAGCTGCGCGCGGCGCTGGCGGCACGGGAGCTGTCATGACCACACCCGATCGCGACCTCATCGGACGGCTGCTCGGGCCCGCGGGCCCGGAGCTGACCTGCGAGCAGTGCTTCGACCTGCTCGACCGCTACGTCGACCTCGAGGTCGCGGGCGCGGCCGCCGACGAGCAGGTCCCGGGCATGCGCGCGCACCTCGAGGGCTGCCCCGCGTGCGACGAGGACCACGCGAGCCTGCTCGCGCTCGTCAGCGCAGAGCGCTGATCCCGCCGGCGATGAACAGCAGCGCGCGGTCGATGGCCGCGAGCGTCTCGGCGGGGTCGGCGTCGTCCTCGTGCCCGCCGAGCAGCTCGAAGACGGTCAGCGTGGCCGCGGCGGCCATCCGCGGCTCGAGGTCGTCGGCCGAGGCGCCGAGGTCGTGGGCGATCGCGGCCGCGAGGCTCTCCTGCACGCGCGCCCAGGAGTGGTGCTCGTGCACGCGCAGGCTCTCGTCGGCGTGGATGACCCGCTGACGGGTCCGGCGCTCGCCGCGCGCGCGGCTCGTCCTCCTCCAGCATCGACCGGATGAACTCGCGCAGCGCGTCGATCGCGGTCTCGCCCGGGAGCCGGTTGTGGAGGCGCGCGTCGAAGGCGGCGAGGTCCGCTTCGACGTCCGGGAACGCGAGGTCCTCCTTGTGCGGGAAGTAGCCCGAGACGGTGCGCGGAGAGACGTCGGCGGACGCGGCGATCTGCGCGATCGTCGTTTCCTGGAAGCCCTGGCGGTCGAACAGCTCCAGCGCGACGCGCGCGATCGTCTCGCGCGTCCGCTGCCGCTTGCGCTCGCGCAGGCCCAGCGGCTCCTCCTCCTCGATCTGCATCTCCGGCATTGTTGCAGATCGTGCAAAGTTGCATGACCTGCAATAATCGGTCGCCGCCGGTTCCCTCCCCAGCCGCTCGGAGAACTCATGTCGTCATTGCTCGCTCGGATCGCCCGCACCCTCACCCACCACTGGAAGCGCGGCCTGGCCGGCGCGATCGCCGTCGTCGTGCTGCTGGGTGTAGCCGCCGGCGCAGGCGGCGAGGCGGCCGACGACTTCAACATCCCGGGCACTGAATCGCAGCAGGCGCTCGACCTCTTCAAGAAGCACAGCCCCGCCTTCGCGGGCGCCGACTCGACGCTCGTCTTCACCGTCGACCAGGGCAAGATCACCGATCCCGCCCCGCGCGCCGCGGTCACGGGCGCGCTCGACAAGGTCCGCGAGCTCAAGGGCGTCCAGGTCGTCGAGGACCCGTTCGCCAAGGGCGGGACGCTGTCGCAGGACGGGAAGCTGGCGTCGGTCGCCGTCCGCTACTCGACCGAGCCCCAGGACCTCAAGAAGCCGGACGGCGAGGCGCTGGTCAAGGCCGCCGAGACCGGCGAGAAGGACGGCGTCAGCGTGTCCGAGCGCGGCATCCTCATCGACCTCGCCTCCGAGCAGGAGGCGCCGGTCGGCGAGCTGGTGGGCGTGGCGATCGCGATCGTGCTGCTGACGCTGCTCTTCCGCTCGCTGGCGGCGATGGCCGTCACCCTCGCCGGCGCGCTGATCGGCGTCGTCGTCGGGCAGATCCTGCTGGCCGCGCTGGCCGCTCCGCTCGACCTGCCGGCCTTCGCGACCGTGATCGCGGTGATGCTCGGCCTGGGTGCGGGCATCGACTACTCGCTCCTGATCATCGCCCGGGTACGGGAACAGATGGCGGCGGGTGACAGCGTGCGCGACGCGTCGGCGAAGGCCGCCGCCACGGCCGGGTCCTCGGTCGTCGCGGCCGGCCTGATCGTGATGGTCGCGATCGCGGGCCTGCTCGTGATCGGGATCCCGCTGATCGGCAAGCTCGGCATCGCGGCGGCGCTCGGCGTCGGGACGGTCGTCGTGTCGGCGCTGACGATCCTGCCGATCATGGTCGGGGCGTTCGCGAAGCGCCTCAAGCCGAAGAAGCCCGCGCACGTCGAGCCCTCGCGCGCCTTCGGGCGCTGGGGCGAGATCGTGACCGCGCGCCCGTGGCTCTCGATCGCCGCCGGCGTGCTCGTGCTGCTCGTCTTCGCCGCCCCCGTCACCCAGCTGCGCCTCGGCCAGCCCGACGACGGCAACCAGCCGACCGAGCGCACCCAGCGCGTCGCCTACGACGAGCTCAGCAAGGCCTTCGGGCCGGGCTCGAACGGCCCGTTCCTGCTCGCCGTCGACACGCCCAAGGGCGACGCCGGCACCAAGGCGCAGCTGGCGAGCCTCGAGAAGGCCGTCGCCGGCACCAAGGGCGTTGCCGCGGTCGCACCCGCGACGCTCAGCGAAGACGGCGAGATGGCGACGATCATCGCCGTCCCCACCACCGCCCCGCAGGACGCCAGGACGAGCGACCTGCTCGAGCGCCTGCGCGGCGACGTGATCCCGAAGGCGACGGCCGACACGCCGCTGAAGGTCTACGTCGGCGGCCAGACGCCGGGCTTCGAGGACTTCTCCGACAAGGTCGCCTCGCGGCTGCCGCTGTTCATCGGCGTCGTGATCGGCCTCTCGGTGCTGCTGCTGATCGCCGCCTTCCGCTCGCTGTGGATCCCGCTCGTGTCGGCGGTCTTCAACCTGCTCTCGGTGGGCGCCGCCTACGGCGTCGTCGTGGCCGTGTTCCAGGAGGGCATCGGCGCGGGCCTGATCGGCGTCGACAGCGGCGTGCCGATCGTGTCGTTCATCCCGGTGATGCTGTTCGCGATCCTGTTCGGGCTGAGCATGGACTACAACGTCTTCCTGCTCTCGCGGATCCACGAGGCCTACAACGAGGGCGACGCCCCGCGCGCGAGCGTGATCCACGGCATGTCGCGGATCGGCAAGGTCGTGCTGTTCGCCGGCCTGATCATGGCCGCCGTGTTCACCTCGTTCGTCACCCAGCCGGACGTGATCGGGAAGATGTTCGGCGTCGGCCTCGGCCTCGCGATCCTGATCGACGTCCTGATCGTGCGCATGGTCATCGCGCCCGCGGTCGTGACGCTGCTCGGCGACCGCGCGTGGTGGCTGCCGGCCTGGCTCGACCGCATCCTCCCCGACGTGTCGCTGGAGGGCCATCTCGTCGAGGGCCTGGACGAGAAGACCGTCGGCGACGAGCGGGCGAAGGTGCCCGCCTGAGCCGCCGCTACGCGGTCGGGATCCAGACGCGCATCGCGTTCGGGCCGCGGTTGGCCCAGCGGAAGTAGGGGATCGCGGTGAGGGTCGCCGGCGCCGGCGCGGCGCGCCGCGGGCGCAGCGCCGGGTAGAGCTCGTCCGGCGCGCCGGTGGCGATCGTGGCGGGGCCGCTGAGGGTGACGGGCACGCCGAGCTCGCGGTTGGGGCCGCCCGGCGCGGGCGGCGCGGCGGGGTCGAGGCGCAGGTCCTCGACCGCGACGCCGGGGTGGTCGGCCTGCTCGACGCAGTAGACGAGTGGCCCGCGCGCGAGCGCCACGCAGCCGCGGACGGCGTCGATGCGCGGGTGCGGGGTGAGCACGCGCACCGGCATCGGCAGGTCGAGCACGACCTGCGTGCGGCCGGCCCACGCCCGGCGCAGCCGCAGGTAGCCGTCGGCGCCGGCCGCCACCGGCTCGCCGTCGATCGTCGCGCCCTCGCACCAGGCCGGGATCCGCAGCGAGAGCGTCCACTCGCTCCCGTCGCCCTCGACGGCGATCTCCACGCGCCCGTCCCACGGGTAGCCCGTCGCGACCGTGAGCGCCGCGGCCTCGCTCTCCACGCGGCCGGCCGTGAAGTGGTGCAGCTGGATGCCGTCCTCGTCCCGCGTCGCGACGTGCCGGTGCAGCGCCGCGACGAGCCGGGCGACGTTCGGCGGGCAGCACGCGCAGGTGAACCACGGCAGGCGCTCGGACGGCGCGTCCTCGCTCGCCCCGTCGTGGCCCTCGCGCAGGTGCAGCGGGTTGGAGTAGGTGAAGTGGCAGCCGTCGAGCGAGGTCGAGACGGCGACGGCGTTGTAGAGCGCGCGCTCCATCTCGTCGGCGTAGCGCCCGCGGCCGGTGGCGAGCAGCAGCCGCCAGTTCCACATGACGCTGGCGATCGCCGCGCACGTCTCGCCGTAGGCGCGGTCGGGCGGCAGCTCGTAGGGATCGCCGAAGGCCTCGTCCCGGTGCCGGGAGCCGTGCGCGCCGGTGACGTAGGTCTTCTCCGCGAAGGTCCGGCGCCACAGCTCCTCCATGGCCTCGAGCAGCGACGCGTCCCCGGTCTCCAGGTAGACGTCGGTCACGCCGGCCGCCAGGTAGAGCTGGCGCACCGCGTGGCCGACCGGCTCGGTCGCCTCGCGCACGGGCGCGTGATCCTGCAGGTACTGCGGCCCGAACCCCTGCGGTGCGAGGCGGCCGTGGCCGCGGCGCTCGACCATCGCCGCGGCCAGCGCGAGGTAGCGCTCGTCGCCCGTGTGCCGCGACAGCGCGACGAGCGCCATCTCGATCTCCGGGTGGCCGTCGAGATCGGGCTCCCCCTGCTCGTCGTAGCGCCGGACGGCGAGGTCGGCGAAGCGGCGCGCGACCTCGAGCAGGTCGTCGCGGCCGAGCGCCACCGCCGCCTGGATCAGGTGCCCGGCGCAATACAGCTCGTGGCTGTGCTCGAGGTGCTGCCAGCGCTGCTCGGGATGCACGCCCTGGATCCACGAGTTGAGGTAGCCGTCCTCGTCCTGCGCCTCGCGCAGCAGCGCGACGGCGTCGTCGACCCACGCGCTCCATCCCCCCTCCCACCCCACGGCCTCGAGCACCTTGTAGAGGTCGGAGTCCGCGAAGCGCAGGCCGCGGAACTCGCCGACGGCCGGGTCGCGCAGGCGGCGGAGGTTGTCGAGCGCTCCGGTCGACTCGAGCCGCTCGATGCAGTGGTCGATCGTCGCGTCGCGGTTGAGGGCCTGCCAGGCGCCGAGCAGGCCGCTGGGATCCAGCGTGACGGCGTGATCGCCGAGCGGCTGCAGCCGGCTAGCCGTCACCGGGTTGCTTCTTGGCCAGCTCGCGCCCGAGCGGGCGCCACAGCGCCCAGCCGATGAACATCGCAGCCATGATGAGCAGCGTGATCCCGACCACGAGGTTGACGTTGACGCCCTCGGCGCGCTGGATGTCCTCGTCGGAGGCGCCGAGCCCGAGCACGGTCAGCGTGATGCCATAGAGCAGGAAGAGGCCGCCGATGATCCGGCGGATGTCGAACAGGGTCGCGGCGCGCAGCTCGCGCTCCTCGTTCACTTCGGGTTCGGCGTTGGGATCCTGGGCCATGGTCGTCTCCGTTCTCAGATGAAGAAGAGGCTCACGGCCACCGTCAGGACCAGCACCGTGACGGCGAGCAGCGTCGGCGAGCGGTACCAGCCGGCGTCGGCCTCGGTCCAGGTGTCGTCCTCGTTGGCCATGCCGTGGACGAGGCCCTGCAGCTCGCTGATCGGCCGCGGCTCGGTCACGAAGGTCACCCCCACGGAGACGATCGCGTCGAGCAGGAAGGCGATGATCGCGCCCCAGAACGCCTGGGACAGATCGGAGCCGAAGTCCCAGACGCCGCCCTTGTAGAGCAGGTAGGTCCCGAGCGCGCCGATCGAGCCCGCGACCATGCCCCAGAAGCCCGCCGCGGGCGTCATCCGCTTCCAGTACATCCCGATGATGAAGGTCGCGAACAGCGGCACGTTGAACACCGAGAACAGCACCTGGATGTAGTTCATGATGTTCGTGTAGCCCGAGGCGATCAGCGCGGTCGAGATCGAGATCACGATGCCGCCGATCGTCGCGATCCGCCCGAAGCGCAGGTAGTACGCGTCGTCGCGGTCGCGGCGGATGTACGGCTCGACCAGGTCGTAGGTCACGACGGTGTTGAAGGCGCTGACGTTGGCGGCGACGCCGGCCATGAACGCCGCCATCAACCCGGTGAGCGCGAGCCCGAGCATCCCGTTCGGGAAGTACTCGTTCATCAGCAGCGGGATCGCGTTGTTGTACTGCAGCTCGGGGTCGTCGCCGCCGAGCCCCTGGACCACGACGACCGCGATCATGCCGGGGATGATCGTGATGGCGGGCGCGAGCAGCTTCGGGAACGCGCCGATCAGCGGCGTGCGCCGCGCGGCCGACAGGCTCGAGGCGCTGAGCGCGCGCTGGACCTCGGCGAAGTTCGTCGTCCAGTAGCCGAACGACTGCACGAACCCGAGCCCGAACACGATCGCGACCCAGTTCGCCCCGATCGGGTTCGTGGTGTCCCCGATCCCCAGGCCCTTCCACGAATGGGTCCCCTCCGGGCCCAGGTCCTTGTTCTTGGAGATCGCATCGGTCAGCCCGTCGTAGCCGCCGAGCGCCTTGAGCCCGATGTACGTCACCGGCACGACGGCGACCACGATCAGGAAGAACTGCAGGACCTCGTTGTAGATCGCCGAGGACAGCCCGCCGAGCGTGATGTAGACGAGGACGATGCCGGCCGCGACGACGATCCCGAGGAGGATCGGCCAGCCGAGCAGGAGCTGCAGGACGAGCGCCAGCGCGTACAGGTTCACGCCCGCGATCAGGATCGTGGCGAGCGCGAAGGCGATGGCGTTGAAGAGGTGCGCCGCCTTGCCGAAGCGCCGCAGCAGGTACTCGGGCACGCTGCGCACCTTCGAGCCGTAGTAGAAGGGCATCATCACGATGCCGAGGAAGACCATGGCCGGGATCGCGCCGATCCAGTAGAAGTGCACCGCCGCGATGCCGTACTGCGCGCCGTTGGCCGACTGGCCCAGCAGCTCGAGCGCGCCGAGGTTGGCGGAGATGAACGCGAGGCCCGTGATCCACGCCGGCAGCGAGCGGCCGGAGAGGAAGTAGTCGAGGCTCGTCTTGATGTAGCGCTTGGCCGCGAAGCCGATGCCCAGCACCACGACGAAGTAGACGAAGAGGATCGCGTAGTCGACCGCGTTGACATCGAGTCTGAGCATGTGAGCGATCACAGTTCCCCCCGGTCGAATTGCTCCAACCGGGACCTTTCGAGGCTCGTCAGATCGCGGACGGGGTCAGGCTGCGGGGAGCGGTGCGTCCTGCACCGCGGCGCGCAGCGCTTCGAGCACCTCGTCGCTGAACGCGCGGATGGCGTCGGCCATCAGGCGCTCGGCCTCGGCGCCGTCGCCGGCCCCGAGCGCGTCGAGCAGCGCGTGGTGCTCGGCGCGGGCGCGCCGGCCGCGGCCGGCCGCGCCGCCGCGCAGGGCGACGAGGCGCGCGCGCTCGGAGTCGTCGAGCAGGCGCGCGACGATGGCCGCCGCGCGGCCGTTGCCGGCCGCCGCCGCGACGGTCACGTGGACGGCGCGGTTGGCCGCCATGAAACGGTCGACGGAGCCCGGGTCGTCGAGGTCGAGCCCCGGCTCCGACAGCGCGCGCAGGCGCTCCAGCTCGGCGGGCGGGATCCGGCCCGCGGCGGCCGCGGCGGCGGGCGGCTCGAGCCGCAGCCGCAGCTCGTAGATCTCGCGCACGTCGCGCAGGGTGAGCGGGGCGATGACGTGGCCGCGGCGCGGCTCGGCCAGCACCAGCCCCTCGACCCGCAGGCGCGCCAGCGCGCCCCGGATCGCGGCCTTGGAGAAGCCGAAGCGGGCCACGAGCTGGGCCTCGGACACCGGCGTGCCGGGCGCCAGCTCGAGCCGCACGATGGCGTGGCGCAGCCGCTCGTGGGCGGCGGCGCTCGATCCGGCGACGGCGGGGTCCATGGCGCGCCAGTCTATTGACATGTCAGACAGAGCATGCTGACATGTCAGGCATGAGCACGCACACCTCCCCCACGACCCGCGCCGAGGACGGCCTCCGCGCCGGCCGCGATCACCTGATCCGCTACGCCGGCGAGTTCCCCGACTTCCTCGTCGAGCGCGCCGAGGGGAGCTGGCTCGAGACCGAGGACGGGCGGCGGATCCTCGACTTCACCTCCGGCCAGATGTGCTCGACGCTCGGCCACGGCCACCCCGCGATCCTCGAGGCCATGCGCGGCGCGGGCGACCGCGCCGTGCACCTGTTCAGCGGCTTCATCTCCAGCGACGTCACCGAGCTCGCCCGCGAGCTGATGGCGCTGCTGCCCGAGCCGCTCTCGCGCGCGATGTTCCTGTCGACCGGCGGGGAGGCCAACGAGGCCGCGCTGCGGCTGGCCAAGCTCAACACCGGCGGCCACGAGGTGCTGGCCTTCGCCGGCTCGTGGCACGGCATGACCGCCGGCGCCGCATCGAGCACCTACAGCGCCGGCCGCCGCGGCTACGGCCCGGCGCTCCCCGGGACGATGGCGCTGCCGACGCCGAACCCCTACCGCTGCCCGATCTCCCACTGCCGCGACCGCTGCGACCTGACCTGCCTCGACGCCGGCCTCGCGATGACCGACGCGCAGTCGGTCGGCGCGCCCGCCGCCGCGATCGTCGAGCCGATCCTCAGCGCGGGCGGGATCGTGCCGCTGCCCGAGGGCTACCTCGCCGGCCTCAAGCAGCGCTGCGAGGAGCGCGGGATGCTGCTCGTGCTCGACGAGGCGCAGACCGCGCTCGGCCGGGTCGGGACGATGTTCGCGTTCGAGCAGCACGACGTGGTGCCGGACTTCGTGGCGCTGTCGAAGACGCTCGGCGGCGGCCTGCCGCTGTCGGCCACGATCACCACCGACGCGATCGAGCAGGACGCGTTCGAGAAGGGCTTCCTCCACGTCACCTCGCACGTCTCGGACCCGCTCCCGGCCGCCGTCGGGCGCGCCGTCATCCAGACCGTGCTGGCCGAGGACCTGGGCGCCCGCGCGATCACGATCGGCGCGCGCCTGCGCGCGGGGCTCGAGGAGCTCCAGCGCCGCCACGAGCCGATCGGCGACGTCCGCGGCGTCGGGCTGATGCTCGGCGTCGACCTCGTCTCCGACCGCGAGACGCGCGAGCCGGACGCGGCGTTCGGCATGGCGGTGACCGAGCGCTGCCTGGAGCTGGGCCTGAACGTGAACATCGTCAAGTTCGCGGGGCTCGGCAGCGTGCTCCGGATCGCCCCGCCGCTGACGATCGCGGAGGAGGACATCGACCTCGGCCTGGAGATCCTCGACCGCGCGCTCGCGGACTGTCGCTGACGCTCCGTCAGGCGTAGGGTTGGGTGCGGACGCAAGCAACCCGGGAGCAGCGCATGTCGGACACCGCCGAGACGACCGCCACAAGCCATGAGGCGGAGCAGGTCAGCCGCGCCAACGCGACCGGGCTGCAGCCGGTGGTCTTCATCCACGGCCTGTGGCTGCTCCCGAGCAGCTGGGACCGCTGGGCGACCGTCTTCGAGGAGGCCGGCTTCACGGCGCTGACCCCGGGCTGGCCCGACGACCCCGAGACCGTCGAGGAGGCCAACGCCCATCCCGAGGTGTTCGCGGGCAAGACCGTCGGCCAGATCGCCGACCACTACGACGAGATCATCCGCACGCTCGACCGCAAGCCCGCCGTCATCGGCCACTCCTTCGGCGGCCTGCTGACGCAGATCCTCGCCGGCCGCGGCCTCGCCAAGGTCTCGGTGGCGATCGACCCCGCGCCGTTCCGCGGCGTGCTGCCGCTGCCGATCTCGGCGCTGAAGGCCGGCAGCCCGGTGCTGGGCAACCCCACCAACCGCAACAAGGCCATCCCGCTCACCTTCGACCAGTTCCGCTACTCGTTCGCGAACGCCGTCAGCGAGGACGAGGCCAAGGAGCTGCACGAGACGTACGCGGTCCCGGCCCCCGGCGCGCCGCTGTTCCAGGCCGCGGCCGCCAACCTCAACCCGTGGACCGAGGTCAAGGTCGACACCAAGAACCCGGAGCGCGGCCCGCTGCTGATCCTCAACGGCGAGAAGGACCACACGATCCCGTGGGCGATGGCCAACGCCGCCTACAAGAAGCAGGCGCAGAACGAAGGCGTGACCGAGATCTTCGAGGTGCCCGACCGCGGGCATGCGCTCACGATCGACAGCGGCTGGCGCGAGGTCGCCGACAAGGCCCTCGAGTTCGTCAAGCGGTTCGCATAGCCATGGCCGATCCAGACCAGCCCGTCGAGGACAACATCGAGACGCTGATCGCGCGCGAGCACGAGCTGCGCAGCCACGCCGCGGGGCGTGGCCTCAGCGAGGAGGAGCAGGCCGAGCAGCGCGCGCTGGAGGTGCGCCTCGACCAGCTCTGGGACCTGCTGCGCCGGCGGCGCGCGCTGCGCGAGTCGGGCGGAAACCCGGAGGAGGCGCGCGTGCGCCCCGAAGACGTCGTCGAGCACTACGAGCAGTAGATGGACCTCGGCGGCCTGATCAAGACCAGCTGAGGCTCACGCGGCGACCGGCACCCGCTCGCGCACCGCCTCGGCCGGCGCCGCGACGAGCTGGCCGCCCGCGCAGTCCTCGGCACAGACGTGGCGGCGGGGCGTCCGGACGAGCACGATCCCGAGGATCCCGCCGAGGCCGACGAGCGCGGCGCTGATCCCCATGCCGGTGTGGAAGGCGCTGACCGAGGCCGCCTCGACCGCGGCGGCGACCTGCGCGCCCTCCCCGGGCGGCAGTCCGGACACGTCGGCGCCGACCAGCGCGCGGTCCTCGGCGACCCGCACGACGGCCATCGAGGCGGGCGAGAGCGTCGAGGGGTCGATGCGGTCGTTCAGCTCGCTCGCGAACTGCGCGGCGATCACGGCGCCGATGGCCGCGACCCCGAGCAGCCCGGCGGCGCGCGCGATCGCGTTGTTGACCCCGGAGGCGATCCCGGCGTTCTCCTCGTCGGCGTCGGCGAGCACCGTCGCGGTCAGCGGCGCCACGGTCGCCGACAGCCCGAGCGAGAACACGAGCAGCGCCGGCAGCAGCTCGGTGAGGTAGTCGGCGTCGGCGTCGACCCGCAGCATCAGCGCCAGGCCGATGGCGGCCAGCAGCGGCCCGCCGCCCATGAACGGGCGCGGCCCGTAGCGGTCCGCGAGCGCGCCCGCGCGCTTGGAGAGCACGAACATCACCGCCGTGGTGGGCAGCGTCGCCGCCCCCGCCTCGAGCGCGCTGTAGCCCGCGACCTGCTGGAGGAAGAGGACGAGGTAGAAGAACAGCGCCGACAGCCCGGCGTACATCGCGAACGTCTCGATGTTGCCCGCCGCGAAGTTGCGGCGCTTGAACAGCGCCAGCGGCAGCATCGGGTACGCGGTGGTCGCCTCGCGCAGGAGGAACAGGGCGAAGAAGATGACGCCCGCGACGCCGGGCACCAGCACGTCCGGCGCGGTCCACCCGGACATGGGCTGGCGGATCAGCGCGAGCGTCGGGCCGGCGAGGCCGAGGAACGACAGCAGCGCGCCCGGCCAGTCGACCGGCGGCCGCTCGCCCACCCGCGTGCGCTGGGGCACGGCCACCAGCACGATCGCCAGCGTCGCGATGACGAACGGGACGTTGATGGCGAAGATCCAGCGCCACGAGGCGGCGTCGATCAACTGACCGCCGACGAGCGGCCCGATGATGGTCGCGATGCCCGACCACGCCAGCCAGGAGCCGACCGCCGCGCCGCGCTCGGCCGGCGAGAAGGCGGCGACGATGACCGCCAGCGCGCTCGGCGCCAGCAGCGCGCCGAACACGCCCTGCGCGACGCGCCCGCCCACCATCACCTCGATGCTCGGGGCCAGCGCGCACACGAGCGACGTCGCGCCGAACCCCACCAGCCCGATCGAGAACACCCGCCGCTCGCCGAAGACGTCGCCCAGCGAGCCGCCGACCAGGATCAGCGACGCGAGCGCCAGCAGGTAGCCGTTGGAGATCCACTGCTGCCCCGCGAGCCCGCCGCCGAGGTCGTTCTCGATGGCGGGCAGCGCGACGTTGACGACCGTCGAGTCGAGCCCGACGACGAACGAGCCCATGATCGCGGCCAACAGGCTCAGTCGCTGGGTGCGATCCACGCACCCAGCTTATGTCTCTGCTTCTCCGGAGCTAGGAGCGGTCGCCGGCGCCGACGAGCTCGCGCTCTTCGGTCGCGGGCTGCGCGTCGGCGGCGGCCTGCTCGGCGCGCACGTTCTCGACCCGCTTGGCCTCGACCTGCTCGGGCTTGGGCTCCTTGACGTCCCAGGCCCAGCCGAGGCGGGCGAACAGCTTGATCAGCTGGTAGGAGGGGTCGTACTGGCGGCGCTCCATCCCGTGGCGCGCGGAGGTCGGGAAGGCGTGGTGGGTGTGATGCCAGCCCTCGCCCAGCGACACGAGCGCGACGGCCCAGTTGTTGCGGCTCTCGTCCTCGGTCTCGAACGGCCGCTTGCCGTACATGTGGCAGATCGAGTTGACGCTCCACGTGGCGTGGTGCAGCAGGAAGACGCGCACGAGGCCGGCCCACACGAACGCGGTCAGCGCCGCGATCGGCTCGAAGCCGGAGAGGATGAAGCCGGCGACGGCGGGGATGGCGAGGCCGAGCAGCGCCCAGACCGGGAACAGCTTGTCGATCTTGCGCATCAGCGGGTCCTTGCGCAGGTCCGGCGCGAAGCGGCGCGCGGAGGAGTGCTCGCCGTCGAACAGCCAGCCCATGTGCGAGTGCCAGAGGCCGCTCAGCACGCCGCGCCAGCCGGGGGCGCCGTGGGTGTGGGGGCTGTGCGGATCGCCCTCCTCGTCGGTGAAGGTGTGGTGCTTGCGGTGATCGGCCACCCAGTGGATGACCGCGCCCTGGACCGACATCGAGCCGAGGATCGCGAGCGTGCCGCGCAGCCAGGGCTTGGCCTGGAAGGAACGATGCGTGAAGAGACGGTGGAAGCCGATCGTGACGCCGAAGCCCACGAGCGCGTACATGACGGCGAGGATCGCCAGGTCGAGGCCGGTCACCGCACCGCCCCACAGGAGCCAGAGGGCAACGAGGAAGCCGAGGAAGGGCAGCACGACGGCTGCCACGGTGATCTGGCGCTCGAGTCGCGCCATGCGAAGAGTTGTCATGCGAAACAGTGTGCCCGGGCCTCAACCCGTGCTTACAGCGGATTGCGACGATCGCTCTCGGCCCGATTTAGCACGAAGCTACAACTCTCGCGAGAGCGCCGCGCTGTCCATGGCCCGGCGGTCCCCGCTGCAGCTCTCTGGCTAGCCGCACTGTGGACCGCGTGGCGCGTTGACACCATGGTCGGTCATGGTCAGAACCGTCCTCGTCGTCGACGATCACGCGGGTTTCAGGGAACTCGCGCGAGCGCTGCTCGAGGAGGGTGGCTATTCGGTCGTCGGCGAGGCGTGCGACGGCGTCACCGCGCTCGCGGCGTGCCGCCGGCTGCACCCCGACGCCGTGCTGCTCGACGTCCATCTCCCGGACATCGACGGCTTCGCGCTCGCGGCCGCCCTCGGGCTCGAGCGCCCCGCGCCGCGCGTGGTCCTCACGTCGGCGGACGAGGACGAGCGCGTCGGCTCGCTGCTTCGCCGCTCGGGCGCGCTCGGCTTCGTCGCCAAGGCCGCGCTGGCAAACTCGCAGATCGGCGCGCTGTGGGAGCAGCGCTGCGCATGAGGAGGGCCATGGCGGACGTGGATCTCGGTGATGCCCCGATGCGGGTGGTCATCGGCGAGGACCAGCTGCTGTTCCGCAAGGGGCTGAGCCGGTTGCTCGAGGAGGCGGGCTTCGACGTCGTCGGCCAGGCCGGCGACGCGGTCGACCTGCGCCGCAAGGTCCGCGCGCACCGGCCCGACGTGGCGGTCGTCGACATCCAGATGCCGCCGACCAACACCGACGACGGCCTGCGCGCGGCGATGGAGATCCGCGTCGAGCACCCGGACACGAAGGTCCTCGTGCTCTCCCAGTACATCGAGGAGCGCTACGCCGTCGACCTGATCGGCGACTGCGCGGAGGGCGTCGGCTACCTGCTCAAGGACCGCGTCGGCGACCTCGACGCCTTCGCGGACGCCGTCCGCACCGTCGGCGACGGCGGATCGGTGCTCGACCCCGAGGTCGTCGGGCAGATGCTCGGCCGCCGCCGCCGCACCGACCCGCTCGACGAGCTCTCCCCGCGCGAGCGCGAGGTGCTCGAGCTGATGGCCCAGGGCCGCTCCAACAGCGGGATCGCCGAGAAGCTCGTGATCACCGAGAGCGCGGTGGAGAAGCACGTCACGTCGATCTTCGACACGCTCGGGATCGACCGCAGCGGCGAGGCGCACCGCCGCATCCTCGCGGTGCTGACCTACCTGCGGTCGCGATGACGGACACCGCCCACTCGCCGGCCCGGCTGGAGGCGCTCGTCCGCGAGCAGGCGGCGCTGCGGCGCGTCGCGACGCTCGTGGCCCGCGACGAGGAGCCGGCGCGCATCTTCGCCGCCGTCTGCGAGGAGGTCGGGCTGATCCTCGGCGTGACGACCACGAACCTCGTGCGCTACGAGGACTCCGGCAACGCGACGGTGCTCGGGTCCTGGGCCGCGCGCGGCGCGCCCGCGTTCCCGGTCGCCGCGGACCTCCCCATGGACGGCGAGACGGTCGCGCCGCGCGTGCTGCGCAGCGCCCGGCCGGTGCGCGTCGACACCTACGACGAGCTCGAGGACGACCTGGCGGTGCAGCTGCGTGCGGTCGGCATCCGCGCGGCGGTGGGCGCGCCGATCGTCGTCGCCGGCCGCCTCTGGGGCGCGGTGATCGCCGCCTCGGGCCGCCCGTTCGGGCTGCCCGACGACGCGGAGGAGCGGATCTCCGGCTTCGCCCAGCTGCTCACGGACGCCGTCGCCAACGCCGACGCGCGCGAGCAGCTGGCCGCCTCGCGCGCCCGCATCCTGCAGGCCGGCTACGAAGAGCGGCGGCGGCTCGGCCGCGATCTCCACGACGGCGCCCAGCAGGAGCTCGTGAACGTCGTGATCGACCTCCAGCTCGCCAAGAAGCGCTGGGAGGAGCAGCCCGAGCGCGCGCGCGGGCTCGTCGACGACGCCCTCGAGCACGCGCAGGCGGCGATCGACGACCTGCGCGACCTGGCGGCCGGCATCCACCCCGCCGTGCTCACCGACCGCGGGCTCGTGGCCGCGCTGGAGACGCTGGCCAGCCGGTCGCCGGTCCCGGTCGAGCTCGACGCGCAACTGGACGAGCGGCTGCCGATGCCGGTCGAGACGACGGCCTACTTCGTGGTGGCGGAGGCGCTCACCAACGTCGGCAAGTACAGCCTCGCCTCGCTCGCCGTGGTGGCCGTCCGCCGCGACGGCGACTGGCTCGAGGTCGAGGTCCGCGACGACGGCATCGGCGGCGCCAACCCGTCCGCCGGGTCGGGCCTGCGCGGCCTGGCCGACCGCGTCAGCGCCATGCAGGGGCGCTTCCAGGTCTGCAGCCCGCCCGGGCGCGGGACGCGCGTGCACGCCCGCATCTCGCTGGGCTGAAGCTCAGCGGGGGTGCGAGAGCTCGATCAGGTTGCCGTCGGGGTCGCGCACGTAGACGGACTCGAGCGTCCCCTGCGCGCCGTCCCGCTCCACGGGCCCGACCTCGATCTCGATCCCCGCCCGGCCGAGCTCGCGCTCGACGACGGCGATCGGCTCGTCGACCAGCAGGCACAGGTCGGCCGCGCCCGGCTCCGGTCGCACGGCGTGCGGCTCGAACTCCGCGCCGGCGAGGTGCAGGTTGATCTTCTGCAGCCCGAAGTGGAGCGCCAGCCGGCCGTCGCCGAAGCGCCTGCTCTCCATCCCGAGCCGCTCGTAGAACGCGACCGTCGCGTCGAGGTCGGCAACGGTGAGGACGAGGTGGTCGAGGGCGGTGACGCGCATCGGCTACGCCGGTCAGGCTACGGGAACCCCTGCCAGCCGGATTTCCCCATTGTTGTAGGATTCCTGACCAATATTCAGCACGTCCGGTGGGGAGCACGCTCCCAGGACGCCAAAAAAGGGAGTGCCGCCGGGCTTGCGCGGTCGGCACGACCAGGACAAGGGCTCCCCATGACCCAGAGCGAAGGCGCCGGCCCCTCCGGCAATGGCGGCGCCGGGCAGAACGCACCTCACACCCAGGTCCTGCGCGATCAGACGCTGGCGGACTCCGACCAGACGCTCGCCGACAGCGACCAGGCGCGTTCCGACAGCGACCAGGCCAATGCCGACCGGGACCAGCAGGCTTCGGACCTCGATCAGGCCGCGGCGGACCGCGAGCGGGACGACGCTGGGAACGCGGCGGACTACAGCGCCGCCACGGCGGACCGGCGCAAGGCCACCGACCAGCGGCTCGTGACGGCCGCGCAGCGTGCGCGCACGACGGCGGAGCGCCTCGGGGCCGCCCACGAGCGCGACGTGACGGCGCGCGCCCGCGACCATGCCGCGGTGGAGCGCGACCAGGCCGCCAAGGCCCTCGAGTCCGCCGCCGCGGCGAACGGCGCGAAGCAGACCGCGGCACAGCGCCTGTCGGCGCTGCGCGCGCGAGCGGCGCACGACCGCACCCGCGCGGCCGCGGATCGTGCGGGCGCCGCCGCCGACCGTGCCGCGTCGGCCGAGGATCGCGCGCGCGCCGCCATCGAGCTCCGCCACGCCTACCACGACGACCTCACCGGCGCGCTGCGGCGCGAGATGGGCGAGGTCGCGCTCCAGCACGAGATCGACCGCGCGCGCCGGGGCGACGGCCGTCTCGTCCTCGCCTTCGTCGACGTCGACAAGCTGAAGGCGCTCAACGACCGCGACGGGCACAAAGCGGGGGACGCAGTGCTCAAGGCGGTCGTCTCCGCGATGCGCAACCGGCTGCGCTCGTTCGACCCCGTCGTGCGCTACGGCGGCGACGAGTTCATCTGCGCGCTCGCCGGCGCCAACCCCGAGGAGGCCGCCGCCCGCTTCGACGACATCCAGGAGGAGCTGGCCCGGGAGTACGACGACGCCGGCATCAGCGTCGGCGTCGTCGAGCTGCTGGCCGACGAGAGCCTGGACGACCTCATCTGCCGCGGCGACGCCGCGCTGTACGACGGCCAAGGGCCGCGCGCGCAAGACGCCGGTGCCGTCGTCAGTGCAGGCCTAGCAGCACCTCGACCACGAGCTGGTCGAGCCGCTCGTTCGAGTAGCCGCGCACCGCGAGCGCGTCGAGGCCCTCTGCCTCCGCCTTCAGCGCGTCGGCCTCCCCCACGCCGCTCGTCGACGCCTCGCCCAGCTCCGCGACCGAGGCGGCTTCCATCGCCTCCTGCACCTGGGGCAGGGAGTCGAAGTGCGCCGCGCGCTCCGCGAGGGCCCGGTACGTGGCCATGCAGCCCGCCGCGAAGTCCCAGATCCCGGCCGCGTCCTCGCTGCGGTAGGCATGGGCGTCGAAGTGCAGCGGCCCCGCGTAGCCCGCGCGCTCGAGCAGGCGCACGAGGTGGAAGGCCTCCTTGATGTCCTCGGAGCCGAAGCGGTAGTCCTGGTCGTAGCGGCCGATGCGCTGGCCGTTGAGGTCGATGTGGAAGAGCTTGCCCGCCCACAGCGCCTGGCCGACGCCGTGCAGGAACGACAGGCCGGCCATCGTCTCGTGGGCGACCTCGGGGTTGACGCCGACGCGATCGGGGCGGTCGAGCGTGGTGATGAAGTGCAGCGCGTGCCCGACGGTGGGCAGGAAGATGTCGCCGCGCGGCTCGTTCGGCTTCGGCTCGATCGCGAAGGGCATGTCGTAGCCCTGCTCGAGCACGTACTCGGACAGCACGTTGATCGCCTCGCGGTAGCGCTCGAGCGCATCGCGCGGGTCCTTCGAGCTGCCGACCTCGGTGCCCTCGCGGCCGCCCCAGAAGATGTAGACCTCGGCGCCGAGCGACGCGCACAGGTCGATCGAGCGCATCGCCTTGCCGATCGCCGCGCGCCGCACGCCGCGGTCGTTGGACGTGAACGCGCCGTCCTTGAAAGCCGGATGCCCGAACAGGTTGGTCGTGCCCATCCCGACGCCGAGGCCGGTCTCCTCCAGCGCCGCCTTGAAGCGCGCCGCGATGCGGTCGGCCTCCGCCGCGGGGGTGCCCCACGGGATCAGGTCGTTGTCGTGCAGGCTGACGCCCCAGGCGCCGAGCTCGGCCAGCTTGTGCACCGAGTCGACCGGGTCGACCGGCGCGCGCGTGGGCTCGCCGAAGACGTCGCGGCCGGGATTGCCGACCGTCCAGAGTCCGAAGGTGAAGCGAGGTTCAGTCATATGGTCCGCAATACTCGCGCATGTGAACGTCGCGTGGACGATCGCCTACCGCTGACCACCGCGGGTAGGGAGGGGGCATGCGATCAATCCGCCTGCTCCTGATCGGAGCCCTCCTCCTTCTCCTCGCGCTGCCGGCCGCCGCCCCGGCGCGCCCGCACCACGGCCACGGCCACGGCCATCACGCCCAGCCGCTGGTCATCGGCCACCGCGGCGCGTCGGGCTACCGCCCTGAGCACACGCTCGCCTCCTACACCCTCGCCGCTCGGATGGGCGCCGACTACATCGAGCCCGACCTCGTCCCGACCAAGGACGGCGTGCTCGTCGCCCGTCACGAGCCCGAGATCGGCGGCACCACGAACGTCGCCGACCACCCCGAGTTCGCCGCCCGCAGGACGACCAAGATCATCGACGGCATCTCGTTCACAGGCTGGTTCACCGAGGACTTCACCCTGCGCGAGCTCAAGACGCTGCGCGCGAAGGAGCGCCTCCCGGACGTCCGCCCGCAGAACACGAGGTACGACGGCAAGTTCGAGGTCCCGACCTTCCAGGAGGTCCTCAACCTGCGCGCGCGGCTCTCGCGCAAGCTGCACCGGCCGATCGGCGTCTACCCCGAGACCAAGCACCCGACCTACTTCCGCTCGCTCGGCCTGCCGCTCGAGCCGGGGCTCGTGCGCGCGCTGACCCGCAACGGCCTCAACCGCCGCGGCGCGCCGGTGTTCGTGCAGTCCTTCGAGCAGGACAACCTGCGCGCGATGGACCCGTGGCTGAAGGTGCCGCTGGTCCAGCTGCTCGACGCCCCGACGCTCCACCCGGCCGGCAACCCGGCGAAGCCCACCTACGGTGAGCTCGCGACCCCGGCCGGCCTGCGCAGCATCGCCCGCTACGCCGATGGCGTCGGCCCGTCGAAGAACTACATCGTGCCGCGCGACGCCGACGGCCGGTCGCTGCCGCCCACGAGCTTCGTGCGCGACGCGCACGCGGCCGGGCTGCAGGTCCACCCGTACACGTTCCGGCGCGAGAACCAGTTCCTGCCGCTCGAGCTGCGCTCGTCGGCCGACCCCAACGGGATCGGCGACCTGGAGGCCGAGATCCGGCAGTTCTTCGCGCTCGGCGTCGACGGCGTCTTCACCGACAACCCCGACATCGGCGTCGCGGCTAGGCGGCGATGACGCCGGCCAGCCGCTCGACCGCGGTGGCGAGCTCCTCCTCCGAGAGGTAGCTGAACGACACGCGCAGCTCGGCCGCTCCTTCATCCCCCGGATAGAAGGGGCGGCCGGGCACGTAGTTCACGCCGGCCTCGAGCGCGGCCGAGCGCAGCTCGCTGGCGTCGAGCCCGTCCGGCAAGGTCAGCCAGGTGAAGAACCCGCCGCTCGGCTCGCTCCAGCGCGACGCCGGGCGGCATGTGCTCGTGCAGCGCGCCCTCGACCGCGCGCCAGCCGCGCTCGTAGAGCGCGCGCGACTGGGGGATCTGGCGCCCGAAGTGCCCGGCGCGGCCGTACTCCTCGACGATCCGCTGCGCGAGCGCGCTCGCGCACTGGTCGCCGGTCTGCTTGGCCGCCGCCAGCTGCGCGATCACGTCCGCCGGCCCGACCGCCCAGCCGAGCCGGACGCCGGGGCAGAAGATCTTCGAGAACGTGCCGACCTGCACGACGACGTCGGGGCCGAGCGACCACAGCGACGGCAGCGCGCTGCCGTCGAAGGACATCTCGCGGTAGGCGACGTCCTCGAGGATCAGGATGCCGTGGCGCCGGCACAGCTCGATCAGCGCGTGGCGCCGATCGAGCGTGAGCGTGCGCCCGGTCGGGTTCTGGAAGTCGGGGATGAGGTAGATCAGCTTCGGGCGCAGGCCGTCGGCGAGGCGCGCCTCGAGCACGTCGACCTGGAGGCCGTGCTCGTCCATCGGGATGCCGGTGACGGGCGCCTCGAAGCCGGCGAAGGCCATCAGCGCGCCGAGGTAGGTGGGCGCCTCGACCACGACGCTGTCGCCGGGATCGAGCAGGGCGAGGCCGGCCAGCGTGATGCACTCCATCCCGCCGCTGGTGACGATCAGCTCGTCCTTCTCGGGGCGACGCCCCTGCAGGTGCTCCTGGCGATCGATCAGGTACTCGCGGACGCTCGGGATGCCCTCGCTGGGCGCGTACTGGAGCGCCACGCCAGGGTCGTCGCGGAGCAGCCGCGCCACGATCTCGTTCAGCACGTCGGTCGGGAACGTGGTCGGGCTCGGGAACCCGCCGGCCACCGACAGGACGCCGGGTGGGGAGCCGGCGAGGATCGTCGCCAGCTCGGTATCGCCCTGGTTGAGCGCGCGCTGCGAGAACGCGCGCGTCCAGTCGCTCGTGTCAACCGTCGACATCGACCTCGAACCTCAAGCTGCTCTCCTCTCCGCGGTCCAGCGCCGCGACGTGCTCTGCCCAGTTGGTGAGGTCGTGCAACGGAACGTCCTCATGCCGCATCGCCTCGAGCATCGCACCCTCGGCGCGGCCGATGTGCTCAGCTCCCTCCAGCGCGGCGCGGAAGCGCTCGGCGGGCGCGATCGCGATCCCGTCGTCGTCGGCGAAGACGATGTCGCCAGGGCTCACGTCGACGCCGCCGCACGTGACCGGCTCGTTCAGCGGGGTCCGCGCGATGGTCCCGCCCGAGCGCGGGATCGTGCCGCGCGCGAACACGGGCAGCCCGTTGCGCCGCAGTCCCGCGACGTCGCGGCAGAGGCCGTCGATGACCACGCCGGCGAGCCCGCGCCGCTTCGCCTCGGTCGCGAACAGCTCGCCGAGCACGGCGACGCTGCCCTCGCCGGTCACGATCACCAGCACGTCGCCGTGCTCTGCCTCCGCGAGCGCGCTGAAGGTCGGCAGATGGTCGTCGGGGGCGAGCAGCGTGAACGCCGGGCCGGCCATCCGCACGTCCGGCACCATCGCCCGGATCGCCGGGTCGACGACCGGCAGGCCCTTGTCGGCGTCGCAGACCGCGGAGACCTCGAGCGCGAGCAGTCGGTCGACGACGTCGGTCATACGGGCAGTGTCCCAGGCGAGCCGCTCACGTGAAACCATGCCGCCGATGGCGGAGCTGACGGACGGCAACGGCGGCGGGGCGGCGCTCCGCGACCTCCTCGGCGGCGACGAGCCGGTGCTGGCGCCGGGCGCCTACGACGGCCTGTCGGCGCGACTGGTCGAGCGCGCCGGCTTCCCGGCCGTCTACCTCACGGGCTTCGGCGCGTCGGCGACGCTGCTCGGGCGCCCCGACGTGGGCCTGCTCTCGTTCGACGAGATGGCCGGGCACGCGCGCCGGTTCGTGCAGGCGGTCGCGGTCCCGGTGATCGCCGACGCCGACGACGGCTACGGCAACCCGCTCAACGTCATGCGCACGGTGCGCGAGTACGAGGCCGCGGGCGTCGCCGGGCTGCACATCGAGGACCAGGTCGCGCCCAAGCGCTGCGGCCACATGGACGGCAAGGACGTGATCGACGCGAGCGAGATGGTCGAGAAGGTGCGCGCCGCGGTCGAGGCCCGCCGCTCCCCCGACCTCGTGATCATCGCCCGCACCGACGCGCGCGCCGTCGAGGGCCTCGACAGCGCCCTCGAGCGCGCGCGGCGCTACCGCGACGCCGGCGCCGACCTGCTCTTCGTCGAGGCGCCCGAGGGCGAGCACGAGATCGCCGCGGTCGCCGACGCGTTCCCGGACACGCCGCTCGTGTTCAACTGGGTCGACGGCGGCAAGACCCCGGCGCTCGGCCTCGACCGGATCCGCGAGCTCGGGTTCCGCCTCGTCATCTACCCCGTGACCACGCTGCTGGCGGCGAGCCGCGCGGTCGGCGAGGCGCTCGCCCGCATCCGCGAGGACGGGACGCCGGCGGGGCTGGACGTGCCCGCGTTCGACGAGTTCACCGGGATGGTCGGCCTGCCCGAGCTGCGCGATCTCGAGTCACGCTTCGCGTCGGACTGATGGCGGAGAGCGCGCGCGAGTACCTCCCCGAGCGCCCGACCCTTCCCCGCCTGCGCGAGGCGGCCGCGGGCTGTCGCGCCTGCCACCTGTGGCAGGGCACGACGCAGACCGTGTTCGGCGAGGGCCCGAAGAAGGCGCGGGTGATGCTCGTGGGCGAGATGCCGGGGGACCGCGAGGATCGCGAGGGGCACCCGTTCGTCGGCCCGGCCGGCCGCGAGCTCGACCGGGCGCTCGAGGCGGCGGAGATCGAGCGGGACGACCTCTACGTCACCAACGTCGTGAAGCACTTCAAGTTCGAGGAGCGTGGCAAGCGGCGCATCCACCAGACCCCGCGCAAGGGCGAGATCGACGCCTGCTCCCCGTGGCTCGACACCGAGATCAAGCTCGTCCGGCCCGTCGGCCTCGTCGCGCTCGGCGCGACGGCCGCGAAGGCGCTGTTCGGCGCCCAGTTCCGGCTCACCCAGCATCGCGGCGAGCTGATCGAGTCGGAGCTCGCGCCGGTCGCCGCCGCCACGATCCACCCCGCCGCGATCGTGCGCCAGCGCGACGCGGAGGCGCGCGAACGCGAGCGCGCGGCGTTCGCCGACGACCTCCGCGCCGTCTACGCGCAGGTCGCTCAGTCGAGCTGAAGCACGCGCGCGCCCTGGACCCAGTGCACGCGCGCGTCGCCGTAGCTGGTCGCCGCGAGCCCGGCGATCGGATGCGTGTGGCCGTGCAGGATGTGGCGCGGCTGATGGCGGTCGACCCAGTCGCGCAGCCCCTCGAAGCCCACGTGGGCGGGATCGTCGGCGTCGTCGTTGACGCCCAGCGGCGGGCAGTGGCAGATCAGGATGTCGGCGGCCGGGAGCCGCTTGGCGAGCTTCGAGGCCTTCTTCTGCGTGTAGTGGTACGCGCCGCCGTTGCCGTAGCGGACACAGCCCTCGAAGCCGGCCACGGTGAGCCCGAAGAGCGAGGTGCGGCGGCCGTGCAGGTCCTCGACCTCGACCTCCCGCAGCAGGTCGGGCGCGTCGTGGTTGCCGTGCACGCCGAGCTTCGGGATCCGGAGGCTGCGGAGCGACTCGATCCAGGCGAGGTCGAGGTCGCCGAGCGTGAGCACGGCCTGCACGCCCATCTTCTCGGCCATCAGCGCAGGGTCCATCGGCGGCCGCTTGTCGGCGAGGGCGAGCACGCGCATCGCCGCCCAACAGTAGGACGCCGCCTCACGCTCGGCGTACCGGGCGCCGATGCAACGCGGAGATGCTCCGCGCCGCACCCCTCTGCCTGCTCCTGCTGGCGCTGCTCTCGCTCCCGAGCCGGCCTGCGCTCGCGAGCGAGCGCTGCACGACGCCGCGGGGCGTCACCACGCTCTCCTTCAGCCGCGCCAAGTACCCGAACGTCCGCCGCCACTTCCGCGCCGCGCTGCGCCGCGGCTGGCCGCGCACGCTCGTGCTCAACCGCCCCGGCGCGGACGCTCGCCGCGACCGCCTGCTCGACGACCTCGTCACGCGCGACGGCTACGACCGCGACGAGTACCCGCCGGCCGTCGGCCGCGGCCGCTGGCGCGCCGACGTCCGCTACGTCCCCAGCTCCGAGAACCGCTCCCACGGGGCGACCATGGGCAACGCGCTGCGCGGCCTGTGCGACGGCACGCGCTTCCGCTACGTCTTCCGCTAGGCGGGCGGCGCCGCTGCTAGACCTGTCTCTCGATGAGCGATCGGCCGAGCTTCACCATCGAGTACCTGGAGCCGGTCGAGATCGAGGCCGAGCCGCTCCCCGACGAGTTCTCGTCGTCGCGGCTGAAGCGCTCGCTGCTGATCCTGGGCGCGATCGTCGCGGTGGTCGTCGCCGTGATCGTGCTGGTCCCAGGGCTCAGCTCGCTGCGTGAGCGCTTCGCCGGCGCCCAGCCGGAGTGGCTGCTGTTCGCCGGCCTGCTCCAGCTCTGCTCGTGCGCGTGCTACGTGCTCGTGTTCCGGGCCGTGTTCTGCCAGCGGATGAGCTGGCGCACGAGCAGCGAGATCGGGCTGTCCGAGCTGGCCGCGAACTCCGTGTTCTCGGTCGGTGGCGCGGGCGGGCTCGCGCTCGGCGCGTGGATCCTGCGCCGTGGCGGGCTGCCCGCCTCCTACATCGCGCGCCGGACCGTCGCCTTCTTCCTGCTCACGAGCCTCGCCAACGTCGGCTTCCTCGCGCTCGGCGGGACGCTGCTCGCGGTCGGCATCCTGCACGGCGCGTCGATGCCGCTGCTCGGGATCATCCCCGCGATCGCCGGCCTGACCGCGATCGGGCTCGCGCTCGGCGTGCGCCCGGTCGCGAAGCTGCTGGCGCGGCGCTGGATGAAGGAGAAGCTCGTCGCGACGGCGGAGGCGGTCGGCGACGGCGTCGACGAGGCGCTGCGGCTGCTGCGCACCGGCAACCCCGCCATCTACGTCGGCGCGGCCGGCTACATGCTCTTCGACGTCGCGATGCTCGGCGTCTGCTTCACCGCCTTCGGACACGAGGTCCCGCCCCCCGGCGTCCTGCTCGTCGCGTACCTGATCGGGCAGCTCGGCAGCCTGATCCCGATCCCCGGCGGCATCGGCGGCGTCGACGGCGGGCTGATCGGCACGCTCGTGCTCTACGGCGTCGACGCGGGCGACGCCGCCGTCGCGGTCATCGCCTACCGCGGGCTGCTGCTGGCGATCCCCGCCGCGCTCGGGCTGCCCGCGCTCGCGGTGCTGCGCAAGCGGCTCCAGAGCGAGCAGCACGACATCGCCGCCTGCGCGCCCGGCCAGTCCGTCGAGGTGCTCGGGCGCGGGATGGTGGAGCGCTCGGTGCCGGTTACGACGGCTTGAGCCGGAACATCAGCTCGTCCTCGTAGCACCAGCTCCACTCCTCGCCCGGCTCGGCCGAGCGGATGATCGGGTGCTGGGTCTCCGCGTTGTGCGCGGTCGCGTGGCGGTTGGGCGAGTTGTCGCAGCAGCCGATCTTGCCGCAGGTCTGACACATGCGCAGGTGCACCCACTGCGAGCCGATCGCGAGGCAGTCCTCGCAGCCGGGGATGGAGTCGGGAACCTCGAGGATCTCGACGCTGTCGAGGTGACTACAGGTGGCCATGGGGGAATGGTGGCAGCCCGCGTCAGGCGGCGAGGGCGAGCTGCGCCGGCAGGCCGCACGCGGCGTCCACGAGGCCCTGCAGCAGCGTCGCCTGCTCGGCCCGGTGGGTGAGCAGCTCGGCGTGCCATTGCACGCCCAGGCAGAAGCTCGCGGCCGGGTCCCACAGCGCCTCGACGGTGCCGTCGGGCGCCCGCGCGCAGACCTCGAGGCCGGCGCCGATGCGGTCGGCGGCCTGGTGGTGGAAGGAGTTGACCGCCAGGCCGTCGGACCCGGTCAGCCAGTGCAGGAGCGACCCGGGGACGACATCGACGTCATGGGCCGGGGCGAAGCCCTCGTGGCGCTGGAGGTGCGCGAGCTCGCTGCGGTCGGGGAGGTGCTGGTGCAGCGTCCCGCCGCGCGCGACGTTGAGCGCCTGCAGCCCGCGGCAGATGCCGAGCAGCGGCAGGTCGCGCTCGGCGGCGGCGGTCAGCAGCGCCAGCTCGTACTCGTCGGAGGCACGGTCGACCTGCGGGCCGAGCGCCGGGTGGGGCGCCTGGCCGTAGACGGCCGGGTCGAGGTCGGGGCCGCCGCTCACGAGCAGCCCGTCGAGGCGGTCGAGCAGCGCGCCCGCGTCGTCGACGTAGCCGTGCGCCGGGAGCACGACCGCGATCGCGCCGGCCTCCTGCAGCGCCTGCGTGTAGGTCAGCCGCATCGACAGCCGCTGCGGGACGAGGTCACGCTCGCTGCGGCCGGGGGCAGCCGCCCAGCCCGGCGCGCTGTCGGCCACCAGCTCGTGCGTGACGACGCCGATGAGCGGCGGGGCGGCGGAGCGCGGGACGGAGCGAAGGTGGGCGCGGGACATCGTGCGGACAAGCATGCGGATCGGCGCGCCGCCGGGCCAGCGTGCTTCCCCGCGAGCGACCGTGCGGCCTGCCCGAGCCGCGAGGGGGGTGCTCCCTACCCGGCGCGGCCGTCCACGTCCGGCTCGAACAGGAAGAGCTGGATCGCCACGCCCTCCTCGGGGGCGATGTCGCTCAGCAGCAGGCGGACGCTGCGGCCCGTCGCCGTCTCGACCGCCGCGATCGCGTCCTCGCGGATCAGCGTCTGGAGCGCGGCGCGCTGCCGGCGCACCAGCCCGGCCTCGCCGGCCGCGACGAGCCCCCGCTCGCTCGTCGTCAGCGCGTCCTCGACCACGACGAGCGCGTGGCCGCCGTCGATCGTGGTCCGCGCCTTGGTCGGCCCGCGACCGGCCGTGCGCGCCATCAGCTGGACGATCGCGCGCGAGATCTCCGCCGCGGGCGACCCGTCGGACCGCACCAGACTGCGCCCGCGATCCATGACCGCGCGGCGCCCGTCGCCGTCACCATCGCCATCAAGGCCCCGACCGTCGGGGCTGGGCTCGCTGCTCATACCAAGCCTCCTCAGACTCTCCGAACACAGAGTCCGCCGAGCGCTCGGGGTCGGGGCGTGGCGTCCTCGAACGTGAATTTCTAGCAAGCGCCGCCGGATGACGCCGCAGCGCCCACCAGCAGCGCCGGGCGACCGACGTGGAAGCCCTGGACGTGGTCGACGCCGAAGTCGCGCAGCATCTCGAGCGTCTCCTGGTCCTCCACGCCCTCGGCGATCGTCTGCAGGCCGAAGCCCTGGGCGAGCCCGACGATCGCGCGGATCACGTGCTGGTCCGCCTCGTCGGTGCGCGCGTCGCGGATGAACTCGCGATCGATCTTCAGGAAGTCCATCGGCAGGTGCTTGAGGTAGTGGAAGCCGCCGTAGCCGCTGCCGAAGTCGTCGAGCGCGAAGCGGCAGCCGAGGCGGCGCAGGCGCTCGGCCAGCGTGACCGCGACCTCGGTCTCCTCGATCAGCGCGGTCTCGGTGATCTCGAACACGAGCTTGGACGGGTCGGCGCCGGTGCGCTCGAGCTCCGACTCGATCGTGGCGATCAGCCCGGGGTCGCCGATCGAGGCCGCCGAGATGTTGATCTCGACGTCGATGCCGGTGGCGGCGAGGTCGGCGCCCTTGCCGATCACCCAGCGGTCGATGTCGCGGATCGCCCCGTGCTTCTCGGCGGCGGGCAGGAAGTCGCCCGGCGGGATCAGCGCGCCGTCGGTGCCGCGCATGCGGATGAGCAGCTCGCGCTGGACCGTCTCGCCCGTGGCGAGGTCGATGATCGGCTGGGCGTGCAGCTCGAAGCGGTCGTCCTCGAACGCGCGCCGGATCTCGCCCAGGCCGGCGATCTCGTCCAGCTGCGCCTTCAGCGAGGCCTCGCGCGCCTTGCGCTCGGTGATGTCCACCATCTGCCCGAACAGGACGTCGATCGAGCCGTCGAGCTCGCGCACCGGCGTGATGCTGACCGACGCCCAGACCTCGGTGCCGTCGGGCCGCGGGTAGCGCTTCTCGGTGACGAGCTGGGGCAGGTCGCCGCTGATGATCTCGGACAGCTCGGCCTTGAGCGCGGGCCGGTCGTCGGGATGGCTGATCTCGGCGAACGAGCGCGCGAGCAGCTGCTCCCGCGTCCTCCCCACCATCGCGCAGAAGGCGTCGTTGACGCGGACGTGGCGCGTGGTCCGGGGGTCGATCAGCGACATCGCGATCGGCGCGTTGTCGAAGCCCTGGCGGAAGCGCTCCTCGGAGCGGCTGAGGGCCGCCTCGGCGAGCCGCGTCTCGGTGACGTCCTTGACCGTGCCCCGCAGGCCGATCGGGATCCCGTGCTCGTCGCGGATCGAGCGGAAGACCGCCGCGAACGTCCGCACGCGGCCGTTCGGCAGCAGCACGCGGTGCTCGCTGGTCGCGTTGTCCTCCGGCGCGCTGCTCATGATCGCCCGCATCCGCTTGCGGTCCGCGGGATGGGTGCGCTCGAAGAAGGCGTTGTCCGAGCAGACGCAGGACTTCATCTCGAGCATCACGCGCAGGTTCTCCGAGAGCGTGTGCGTGTGCGTCGCGAAGTCGGTGTCCCAGCTGCCGATCTGCGCCAGCCGCTGCGCGTCGTTGAGCTGCTCCTCGCGGTGCCTGGCCAGCGCCTGCTCCTCGTCGCGCTCGGCCACGGCGCGCTCGCGCTCCACCGTGGCCATCAGCACGTTCGCGATCGACTCGACGAACGCGAGGTCGTCCTCGGAGAAGGCGCCGCTGCGGCGGCTGCAGGCGACGAGCTCCCCGAACGCGGTCGCTCCGGCACCGACCGGCGCGGCGACCAGGCTGACCATGCCCTCGCCGGCGAGCCCGGGTGCGCGTGACGTCGTCTCGGCCAGGCCGCGGGTGAGCAGCGTCTCGCCGGCCGCCCGCATGTCCCCGATCTTCCGGCGCACGTGGGGTGAGGGCTCGGGCGGGCTCGGAGGCGCCTCGCCGGCGCTCGCGCGGACCGAGATGCTGCCGTCCAGCGGAGGTCTCGAGCACCATCACGACGTCGCTCGCGAGCGCCCCGTGGAGCACCCGCGCGGCCGCCTCGAACAGCTCCGGGAGGTTCTTGCCCTGGAGGGCGAGCGAGCCGAGGGAGCTGACCGCCGCCTGCTGGGTGAGGCGATGGGCCATGTCCTCGCGCCCGAGCACGCGGTCCGAGATGTCCTGGGCGATCAGGATCGCGCCGACCACGCCGGCCTTCGTCTGCAGCGGCGAGAAGTGCAGCCAGTAGTCGCGGTGGCCGTCGGAGGACTCGCTGTCGACCGTGTGCGACACGCCCGTCAGCGCCGCGCCCCAGTGCCGGCCGAGGCGGTCCCACGCGCTCGCGGGGATCACGTCGTGGAGGTTGCGGCCGATCGTGCTGGACGGGTCGTAGCCGTGGCGCTCGAAGACCGGGCCCTGCATGAGGACGACCCGCATGTCGGTGTCGATGACCATGACGCCGCTGTCGGGCATCAGCGCGAGGATCGTCTGAGCGACCTTCGGCGTGTCGCCGAGGTGTCCCAGGTCGTTGAGCGCGTTCAGCAGCATCGGGCAAGCCCCATACGGGTGCATCGGCGGGAGCACGCGCGAGCATGACCGAAAGGTCAGGAAAGCTTCTGCGGACACCCGGCCGCCGCTCGATCGCCCGGGCTGGTTGACTTGGGGCCATGATCCTCGTCGGCGGGGAGGCGCTGGTCGACCTCGTGCTCAGTGACGGCGACGAGGTCGGCGCGCACCTGGGCGGTGGCCCCTTCAACTGCGCGCGCACGCTCGGCCGGCTCGAGCAGCCGGTGGCCTACCTCGGCCGCATCTCCACCGACCGCTTCGGGCTGCGGCTGCGCGAGCAGCTCGAGGCCGACGGGGTCGGGCTCGAGGCCGTCGTCACGACGGAGGACCCGACCACGCTCGCGCTCGCCGAGCTGGACGCCGACAGCGCGGCGACCTACCGCTTCTACCGCGACGGCACGTCCGCGGGCGGGCTGACCGTCGAGGACGCGCTCGCGGTCATCCCGGACGGCGTCGAGATGATCCACACCGGCACGCTCGGCCTCGTCTTCGAGCCGACCGCGATGGCGATGGAGGCGGTCGTCGAGCAGATCGCGGACACCGCGCTGGTGATGATCGACCTCAACTGCCGCCCCTCCGCGATCACCGACCCCGACGGCTACCGAGCGCGGCTCGACCGCCTGCTGCGGCGCTGCGACGTCGTCAAGGCCTCGGACGCCGACCTCGAGTACCTCGACCCCGGCCGCCCCGACGTCGAGGCCGCCCGCGCGCTGCTCGACCTCGGCCCGGCCGTCGTGCTTCTGACGCGCGGCGCGAGCGGGGCGACGGTGCTGTGGGCCGACGGCGAGACCGAGGTCGAGGCGCCGCGGGTCGAGGTCGCGGACACGATCGGGGCCGGCGACGCGTTCGGCGGCGGCTTCCTGGCCTGGTGGCGGCGCGAGGGCCTGGGCGCGGGCGACCTGCAGCGGACGGACGCCGTGGTCGAGGCCACGAAGTTCGCGTGCCTCGTCGCCGCGCGCACGTGCGAGCGCCCCGGCGCGTCGCCGCCGCGGCTCGCCGAGCTCTAGACCGGCGAGCCGCGGGCCTGAGACGCTACTCGCCCGACTCGAACTTGAACGAGATGGCGAGGCGGACGCGGAAGTTGACGACGCCGCCGTCGCCGACCGTGACGTCCTGGCGCACGACCTCGGCAATCCGCAGGTCACGGACCGACTTGGCCGCGGTGTCGACGGCGCTGCGCGCCGCCGCCTCCCATGACTCCGAGCTGACGCCGATCACCTCGGTCACGCGGTACACGCTGTCGGCCATGCGGTTCCTCCTCTACTGGGACGGTGGAGCGCCGAGTCCTATCACTCCGGCGAGCCACGCGGTCGCCGGGCCGACGTGCGCCGGGTCGATGTGGTGCGCGGCGTCGGACTCGTGGTACTCGACCTCGATGCCGCCCGCCTCGAGCAGGTCGCGGGCGCGCTGGGCGAAGCCGACCTCCATCACCGGGTCGCGGCGGCCGTGGGCGATGAACGCGCGCGTGCCCTGCCGGCTCGCGAGGTCGGGCTGCCAGCCCTCGACGATCGGGACGAAGCCCGAGAACGCGAGGATCCCGGCGGGCGCCGGGCGGTCGGGGCCGAGCCCGAGCGCGTAGCTCATCACCGAGCCCATCGAGAAGCCGCCGAACACGGTCTGCTCAGGGGTGAGGCCGGTGCGCTCCCACAGCTCGTCGTGGAAGCCCGCGAGCTTGGCGTAGGCCGCGCGGAAGGTCTCGGGGTCGGGATAGCCGACGCGCGGCACGATGTACCAGTGGTGCCCCGGCCAGCCGGGCAGCGTCAGCGGCGCCCGCGGGGTGGCGACGTGCAGCCGCTGCTGCGGGTCGAGCACGTCGGCGAGGCCGAGCAGGTCGTGCTCGTCGGCGCCGCGGCCGTGGTGCAGGACGAGCAGGCCGGCGGGGTCGCCGGCCGCCGGGCGCTCGCGGAAGGTCAGCTCGGTCATGGCACGCACTCTGCCAGTTGGGGAGCGGCGCCCATGGTCCGGCCGCGCCGGTTGGGGCATCATGATCGGGTGTCCCTCTTCTGGCGTGTGGTCGCGATCAACGGGGCGGTGCTCGTCGCCGCGGTGGTGGTGCTCGCCGTCTCCCCCGCGACGGTCAGCGAGCAGATCCAGCTCGGCGAGGTGGTCGTGCTGGCGCTCGGCGTCGCGCTCGTCCTGGTGGCGAACGTCGTGCTGATGCGGCGCGTGTTCGGGCCGCTCGAGCGCCTCACCGCGCTGATGCGCCGGGTCGACCCGCTGGCCCCGGGCCAGCGCGTGGACCTCAACGCTCCCGTGGCCGAGGTGGCCGAGCTCAGCGTGGCGTTCAACGACATGCTCGACCGGCTCGAGCGCGAGCGGCGCGACAGCGCCCGCCGCGCGCTCGACGCGCAGGAGGAGGAGCGCAGGCGGATGGCGCGCGAGCTGCATGACGAGATCGGCCAGACCCTGACCGGGGTCGTGCTCCAGCTCGAGACGCTCGAGCGCACGGCGCCCGATGACCTGCGCGCGCCGCTGCGCTCGCTCGAGGCGTCCGCGCGCGCGGCGATCGAGGAGGTGCGCGAGATCGTGCGCCGGCTGCGCCCCGAGGCGCTGGACGACTTCGGCCTGCGTTCCGCGCTCGTCTCGCTCGGCTCCGAGCTGGCCGAGCACAGCGGCCTGCGCGTCTCCCCTCAGCTCGACGGCGAGCTGCCCGCGCTCAGCAAGGAGGACGAGCTCGTCGTCTACCGCGTCGCCCAGGAGAGCCTCGTCAACGTCGCACGCCACGCGCGCGCGACGCGCGCGGAGGTCAGCCTGGGGGCCGAGAACGGCGCGGTCGTCCTGCGCGTGCGCGACGACGGCCGCGGCATCGACGCCGCCGGTGTCCGCTCCGGCCACGGCGTGCGCGGGATGCGCGAGCGCGCGCTGCTCGTCGGCGGCGACCTCGAGGTCGTGCGCGTCGCCCCGCACGGCACCGAGGTGACCCTGCGGCTCCCGGTCAAGGCACCCGCATGAGCGAGCACCCGCTGAAGATCCGGATCCTGCTCGCCGACGACCACACGGTCGTGCGGCGCGGCCTGCGGATGGTGCTCGAGGCGGCGCCCGACCTCGAGGTCGTGGCCGAGGCCTCCGACGGCATCGAGGCGGTCGAGCGGGCCTTGCGCGAGGACATCGACCTCGCGATCCTCGACGTCGCGATGCCGCGGCGCACCGGGCTCCAGGCCGCGCGCGAGCTGTCGCGGCGGCGGCCCGACCTGAAGCTGCTGATGCTCTCGATGCACGAGGTCGAGCAGTACTTCTTCGAGGCGATCAAGGCCGGCGCGTCCGGCTACGTGCTCAAGACCGCGGCGGGCCGCGACCTCGTCGAGGCGTGCCGGTCGGCGATGCGCGGCGAGCCGTTCCTCTACCCGCCCGCGGTGCGCGGGATCATCCGCGACTACCTCGAGCGCGCCGACGACGACGGCGACGGCGCCCGCGAGGAGCCGCTGACCGCGCGCGAGCTCGAGGTGGTCAAGCTCGTCGCCGAGGCGTACACGAGCGAGGAGATCGCCGAGCTGCTGACGATCAGCCCGCGCACGGTCGAGCGCCACCGCGAGAACCTGATGGCCAAGCTCGGGATGCGCGACCGCGTGCAGCTCACCCGCTACGCGATCCGGCGCGGGCTGGTGGAGCCGTGAGCATCCTCGTCTGGACGCTCGTCGGCATCGCGCTGTGGCACTTCACCGTGCTGCTCCCCGACCGCTTCCACGGCGGCATCATCGGCGCCTTCCTCTACGCCCTCGGCGGCGCGATCCTGACCGGCTGGGCGCTGCCGACGCCCGGCGTCCCCCCGGACAACCCACCGGGGCTGGAGGCGGCGCTGTGGCCGCTCCCCGGAGCGCTGGCCGCGCTCGCCCTCGCCTACTGGTGGGGCGCGCGCACCGAAGCGCGAGATGGGGAGTAGCGCCCATGTGCCAGGCCGCGGCGCGCACTTAGCCTCGAGGCCACGGATCACGAGCCTCGGAGGAGTGACGCCATGAGCTTCTTGAAGCGCTTCCGCCACCAGGACGAGCCGGAAGAGCAGACCTGCCCGCGCTGTCGCATGCCCGCGCCCGGCGACGCGGCGCGGTGCCCCGAGTGCGACTGGGACCTCCACGAGGCCTACCACCACGCCTCGGACCCGGTACCCCAGACCGACCGCGTCTGAGTTCGGCCGCCGCGGCGGTGGTCTTCTAGAGCGCGGCGGCGAGCGTCGCGATCACGGCTTCAGGCTCGGTGGTGAGGCGCCGCCAGGTGATGCGGATGACGCGGTAGCCGGCTTGCAGCAGGTCCGCGTCCCGGACGCGGTCGCGCTCGAAGGCGGCGCGGGTGGAGTGGAAGGCGAAGCCGTCGACCTCGACGATGAGGCGCTGGGCGGGCCAGAGGAAATCGACCTCGTGGCCTGCGATTCTCCGGTTCGTCTGTGGCGCTGGGAGGCGTGCTGCGCGGATCAGTTCGAGCAGGCGGCGCTCGGCCTCTGATCTCGTGAGGGACGGGTTGGTCGGGGTGGCGCTTCTCAGTGCCGCGGTGCCTCGGTGGTTGGGATAGCGCCGGAACTGCTCATTGAGGGAATGCGATGTGACCCGCCGTTGCACCTGTGCTTCCTCGGTGGCTCGTGCGAGGTCTCGGGGTGTGAGGCGGGTGGCGAGGTCGAGGAGTGTGCGGGCTGGGCTGGTGATGGGGAGGTCGTGGCGGCGGGTGATGTCGCTGGGATGGAGGTGGGTGACTCGGTGGACCCGGACGCCCGCGCGGTTGCGGGCGTTGCGGCCGGGAACCGTGACGTCGATCGGGCCCGGCCGCGCCGCACACAGCTCCCACACCTCGGCCGCTGCGAAGTGACTCAGCAGCGCGCCCTCTCCGACGGCCAGCAACGCCGCCTGCGTCGCGAAAGCGGCGCCACGAGCGGACCGACCAGGAACACGCCGCGATGAAGCCGCCCGAGCCACCCGGTCGCAAGACGGTGCCTGATCGCCTTCGGAGTCAGCCCAGCGTCCAGGAGTTGCGCCGACGTCACGACCCCCTGTTGACGCCCGGCGAGCAGCAGGACCCGCCGATCAGGGCGCATTTCGTGACACTCGACTCCCACCCCAAGAGGCTTTGTCACGTTGTGTGCCTCCCAGGCACATTAAGTGACAAGGCCATCGGCGAGCCCGATCGAGTGTCACGAAATGTGCCCCACACCCAGAACACCCTCCCTCACCAGCCGCCGTTCGCCTGCCCCCTCCACGAACTCGTCACAGAGTCGGCGCAGTTCAGCGCGAGGCCGCGAGCAACACCGACCCGACCATCGCGGCCGCCGCGCCCAGGCCCTGCACCCGCGTCAGCCGCTCCCCCAGCAACACGAACGCCAACCCGACCGTGACGACCGGGAACAGCGACCCCAGCACCGCGACGACCGACAGGTCGCCCTCGCGCGTCGCGGCCGTGTAGAGCAAGGTCCCGCCGAACAGCAGCAGCCCCGGGACCATCACGCGCGGCACGTCACGACGACCCACCCGCAACGGGCTCGCCACCCGCACCGCCACGGCCACGAAGATCACGAGCAGGGAGACCCGGGAGACCGCGACGGCCCAGAAGATCCCGGCGTCGGCGGCGGGGGCCATGCCGGCGAGGAAGATGCCGAAGCCGACGGAGGACACGAGCGCCCAGCCGGCCGCGGCGCGGCGGTCGTTCGGGCCTTTCACGACGGCGCCGGGCGGCGTCCCGCGGCGGGCGGCGAGCGCGACGCCGGTCATCGCGAGCGCGATCGCCGCGAGCTTGAGGCCGTCGAGGCTCTCCCCCTGCGCCACGCCGACCAGCACCGGAACCAACGCGCCGAGCGAGCCGAGCGGGGCGGCGATCGACAGCGGCCCGACCGACGCGGCGCGGTAGAAGGCGAGCAGCCCGATCGCGTTGCCGGCGCCGGCCAGGAACGCGACGCCCGCCTCCCCGGCGCTCGGCACGCCGTGGTCGAGCTCGGTGAGGACGAAGGCGGCGCTGACGGCGAATGCGACGAGCTGGCCCGCGATCAGGACCGTGTAGAGCGGCAGGTGGCGCGCCAGCCGCGGCCCGGCGAAGTTCGAGATCCCGTAACACAGCGCCGCCCCGAGGGCGAGCAGCGCCGCGAGCGTCACGCCGCGGGCACGGCGGGCGCCTCGCTGCGGCGCTTGATCAGCCGGTAGACGTGCGCGCGCAGGCGGGCGAACTCGGCCAGCTCCTTCGTCTCCACCTGGTCGCGCGGCGCCGGCAGCGGCACGTCGAGGATCTCGCGCACCTCGGTCGGCGACGGCGACAGCACGACGATGCGGTCGGACAGGTAGACCGACTCGTCGATGTCGTGGGTCACGAACAGGATCGTCATGTCGTAGCGGTCGCGGACCTCGAGGATCAGGTCCTCGAGGTCGCCGCGCGTCTGCGCGTCGACCGAGGCGAACGGCTCGTCCATCAGGAGGATCTGCGGCTGGTAGGCGAGCGCCCGCGCGATCGCGACGCGCTGCTGCATCCCGCCGGAGAGCTGCCACGGGTAGCGGTCGATGAACTGCGTCAGGCCGACCGCGTCGACCGCCTCCTCGACCAGCCGCGCCGTCTCGGCCTTCTCGAGCTTCTTGTGGCGCAGCGGCATCACGACGTTCCCGCGCACCGACATCCACGGCAGCAGCGAGCGCGAGTACTCCTGGAACACCAGGGCCATCGCCTCGGGCGGACCGTCGACGCGCGCGCCGCGCAGCAGCACCTCGCCGCGCGTCGGCTCGAGCAGGCCCGACATGCACTTCAGCAGCGTCGTCTTGCCGCACCCCGACGGCCCGACCACGCACACGAACTCGCGCTCGTCGAGCGAGAAGGAGACGTCGCCGATCGCGTGCGTCGCGCTCTCGCCCTCGCCGTAGGTCTTGCCCAGCCCGTTGATCTCCAGCAGCGCCATGGGTCTCCTATCCGAGCGAGCTCGCCCGTGCGCCGCGGTGCCAGGCCAGCACCCGCCGCTCGATGATCATGAAGGCCACGTTGAACACGTACCCCAGGATGCCCAGCAGCAAGATCCCGGACCACATCTCGGGGATCGCGAACGACCGCTGCGACTGCAACACGAAGAACCCGATCCCGTTCGTGCTCGCGACCATCTCGGAGATCACCATCAGGATCAGCGCGAGCGACAGCGAGAGCCGCATCCCCGCGAAGATCTGCGGGCTCGCCGCCGGCAGCGTGATCCGCATCAGCCGGTCGCGCCCGGAGATGCCGTAGACGCGCGCGGTGTCCTTGAGCGTCGGGTCGATGCCGTTGATGCCGTCGATCGTGTTCAGCAGCACCGGCCACACGCAGACGAACGCGATGATGAAGATCTTCATGTCGTCGCCGATCCCGATCACCACGATCGCGAACGGGATCAGCGCCGGCGGCGGGATCGAGCGCAGGAACTCGACGACGGGCGCGGTCGCGCGGCGCAGCAGCGGCGAGCTGCCGAGCGCGATGCCGGCCGCGACCGCCAGCACGACCGCGATGAAGTAGCCGATGAACATCCGGCGCAGGCTCGGCCACACGTCCGAGCCGAAGCGCTCGAACACCCACGTGTCGCCGAAGCGCTCGAAGACGTCCGACAGCGGCGGGAAGTAGAACGTCGGCTTGCCCGCCGTCCACGCGAACAGCGCCGCGACGATCAGCAGCGGCACCGCGATCTCGACGGCCAGCTCGGCGATCCGCCGCGTGCGCGCGCTCACGTCACCACCCCGCGCTGGGACGGGTGCCAGTGCAGCACGCGCCGCTCGCCGGCCGTCGTGGTGACGTTGAGCAGCCAGCCGAGCAGGCCGGTGGCGACGATCAGCGCGTACATCGCGTCGAGGTTGCCGCCGGAGCGCGCGACGTTGATCTCGCGCCCGAGCCCCGCGGCCCCGATCACGAGCTCCGCGGTGACGGCCAGGATCAGCGCGACCGCCGAGGAGATGCGGATGCCCGTCGCGATGTAGGGCACGGCGCTCGGCACCGTGACGCGCCACATCCGCTCCAGCCGCCCGAGCCCGAACGAGCGCGCGGTGTCGGTCGCCACCGGGTCGACGTCCTGCACCCCGTAGATCGTCTGGATCAGCAGCGGCCAGAAGGACGCGAACGCGACCAGGAAGACCTTGCTCTGCAGCCCCTGGCCGTAGATCAGCACCGCGAGCGGGATCAGCGCGACCGACGGGATCGGGCGCAGGAACTCGATCGGCACGCGCAGCGCGCGGTAGGCCCAGCGGCTCGACCCGATCAGCAGCCCCAAGGGCACCCCCAGCGCGATCGCGATCCCGAGCCCGATCGCCCAGCCCTGGAGGGTCGAGCCGACCGCCGACCAGAACGAGCCGTCCCCGAGCAGGGTCGCGAGCTCCGAGAGCGCCGCGGAGGCGGGCGGGATGTTCGTCTCGGCGACGATCCCGCCCTGCACCACGAGCTCCCAGAGCACGAGCAGCACCGCCACGGCGGCCAGCGGTGCGAGCACCGTTAGTTCGCTCCCTCCCAGATCACGTCATCGAGCTTCGGCGGCTTCTCGATCACCTTGTGCTCGACCGCGTAGTCGAGCAGCGTCTGCAGCTGGTCGCGGTCGATCTCCGGCGGCCACAGCGGCAGGCGGATCTTCTTGGCGACGTCGGGCGGGATCTTCGTGAACGTCGGGATCGTCGCGCGCGCCTCGTCGGGATGCGAGGTGGCGTACTCGGACGACTTGTTGATCGCGCGCGCGAAGCGCTCGACGACGTCCTTGTCCTCCGCGATCTTCTTCTCCGTCGTCGCGTAGTTGCCGTTCGGGAACTTCGGGCCGAGCGTCGTCAGCGGTGCCTCTACGTCCTGGCCGCCCTCGCCGAGCACGGAGGTGAGGAACGGCTCTGGCGCCCAGATCGCGTCGACGCGGCCCTTCGACAGCGCGACCGGCATCTCCGGGAACGGGACCTCGAGCAGCTTCACGCTGTTGGGGTCGACGCCGCGCTTCTCGAGCGCGGCCTTGATCGCGACCTCGCCGACACCCTTGAGCGCGTTGACCGCGATCGTCTTGCCGGCCAGGTCGGCGGGCTCCTTGATCGGGCTGCCCTTCTTGGTGAGGATCAGCGTCCATTCCTTGTCCTCGGTCTCGGCGCCGTTGTCGGCGTTGGCGACGACCTTCACCGGCAGCCCCTGCCCGCGCGCGGACATCAGCGGCACGTAGCCGAGGAAGGCGAAGTCGGTCGAGCCGGAGACCATCCCGGTCACGAGCTCGTTGCCGCTCTGGCCGATCGACGGCTCGACCTCCAGGCCCTCCTCCTTGAAGAAGCCCTTCTTCATCCCGAGGTACAGCGGCGCGACGTTGGAGATCGGCAGCACGCCGACCTTGACCTTCGTCACCCCGCCCTCCCCCGCGCTCGACGAACCCCCGTCGTCGCCACAACCGGCGAGCGCCAGCAGCGCCGCCACCACGATGCCTGCCAGACCCCTGCGCATCAGCCCCAGACCTCCTTGGCGGTCTCCACGATCAACGCGAGCTTCGCCGCCTGCTGATCGCGCGAGAGCGCGTTGCCCTCCACCGTCGAGGAGAACCCGCACTGCGGCGACAGGCAGAGCTGGTCGACGTCGACGTACTGCGACGCCTCCTCGATCCTGCGCTTGAGGTCGTCCTTGGACTCGAGCTCCCCGCGCTTCGTGGTCACGAGCCCGAGCACGACCTGCTTGCCCTTCGGGACGTAGCGCAGCGGCTCGAACCCGCCCGAGCGCGCGTCGTCCCACTCCATGAAGAAGCCGTCGACCTCGAGCTGGCCGAACAGCGCCTCGGCCACGAAGTCGTAGCCGCCCTCGGCCACCCACGAGGAGCGGAAGTTGCCGCGGCACATGTGCGTCGTGACCGCCATCCCCTCCGGGCGCTCCGCGAGCGCCTCGTTGATGTGGGAGATGTAGGACTCGTGCAGGTGCTCGGCGTCCGAGCCCTGGGCGGCGATCATCTCCCGCTGCTTGGGATCGTTGAGGTAGGCGAGGCTCGTGTCGTCGAACTGGAGGTAGGTGCACCCCAGCTCCCCGAGCCGCCGGACCTCCTCGGCGTAGGCCGAGGTGAGGTCGTCCCAGAAGCCGTCCATGTCGGGGTAGACCGACTCGTCGACGGCCGCGCGGCCGCCGCGGTAGTGGACCATGCTCGGCGAGGGGATGGTGAGCTTCGGCGTCTGCGCCTCGCTCGCGACCGACTGCAGGAACGTGAACGGGCGCTCGAAGATCGTCTCGGACACGCCGAGCTTGCCGTCGATGTGCAGCGCGGCCGGGGTGAACTCGATGTCGCCCTCGGCGTTGTGGAACTGCACCGACATGTTCCCCGGCGCCTTGGAGACGCCGTCGAGCGAGTAGATGAAGTCCATGTGCCAGGAGGCGCGGCGGAACTCGCCGTCGGTGACCGACTGCAGCCCGGCCTCCTCCTGCATGCGGACGACGTCACGGATCGCGTCGTCCTCGGCCTGCGCGAGGCCCGCGTCGTCGAGCCGGCCGGCGGCGTGCGCCTCGCGCGCCTCCAGCAGCTCAGGTGGCCGTAGCAGGCTGCCGACGTGGTCGGCGCGGAACGGCGGACGGGTGCGTTCGGACATTCACTCTCCTCCCAAAGAATGTGTGCGCATAGCGCACAGGTGTAGCCTCCTCAAGGTCCAGGTACCCAATGGGGCGGATCCCTAAAGTGCGCTCTGAGAACACTCCTACCGTCATGCGAACACCAACCGCCCGCATCGTCCCGCTGAGCACGGCCGTCGCCGACCTCGTCCACGACGGCGACACGGTCGCGCTCGAGGGCTTCACCCACCTGATCCCGGTCGTCGCGGGCCACGAGATCATCCGCCGCCGCGTCCGCGACCTGACGCTCGTGCGGATGACGCCGGACATCGTCTACGACCAGCTGATCGGCGCCGGGTGCGCCCGCAAGCTCGTGTTCTCCTGGGGCGGCAACCCGGGTGTCGGCTCGCTGCACCGCTTCCGCGACGCGATCCAGAACGCCTGGCCCGAGCCGCTGGAGATCGAGGAGCACAGCCACGCGGGGCTCGCCAACCGCTATGTCGCCGCCGCCTCCGGCCTGCCGTTCGCGGTCATGCGCGGCTACCGCGGCACCGACCTGCCCGAGCACACCGCGACGATCGCGCCCATCACCTGCCCCTTCACCGGCGAGCAGCTGACCGCGGTCCCGGCGCTCGCGCTCGACGTGGCGATCGTCCACGCGCAGCGCGCCGACCGCGAGGGCAACGTGCAGATGTGGGGGCTGACCGGCGTGCAGAAGGAGGCGGTGCTCGGGGCCAAGCGCTCGCTCGTCACCGTCGAGGAGATCGTCGACGAGCTCGACCCGCGCCCCGACGCCGTCGTGCTGCCGAACTGGGTCGTGACCTACGTGGCCGAGGTCCCGCGCGGCGCGCACCCGTCCTACGCCCACGACTACTACGAGCGCGACAACGCCTACTACCGCGAGTGGGACGCGATCAGCAAGGACCGCAACAGCTTCAGCGCGTGGCTGGCCGAGCTGCGCGAAGGGGTGCCGGCGTGAGCTGGACGACCGACGAGATGATGAGCGTGGCGGCCGCGCGTGCGCTGCCCGACGGCGCCTCCTGCTTCGTCGGCATCGGCCTGCCGAGCAAGGCCGCGAACCTCGCCCGCCGCACCCACGCCCCCGGGCTCGTGCTGATCTACGAGGCCGGCGCGATCGGCGCGAAGCCGACCCGCCTGCCGATGTCGATCGGCGACGGCATCCTGGCCGAGACCGCCGACGCCGTCGTGAGCGTCCCCGAGGTCTTCAACTACTGGCTGCAGCCGGGGCGGATCGAGGTCGGCTTCCTCGGCGCCGCGCAGATCGACCGCTTCGCGAACATCAACACGACCGTCATCGGCGACGACTACCTGCATCCGAAGGTGCGGCTGCCCGGCGCGGGCGGCGCGCCCGAGATCGCCGCGTCGTGCGGCGAGGTCGTGGTGATCGTCCGCCAGACCCCGCGCTCGTTCGTCGAGAAGGTCGACTTCATCACCTCCGTCGGCTACGGCAGCGGCCCTGGCGACCGCGAGCGGCTCGGCCTGCGCGGCCGCGGCCCGGTGCGCGTGATCACCGACCTCGGCGTGCTCGAGCCCGACCCCGAGACCTGCGAGCTGACCCTGACCGCGGTCCACCCCGGCGCCGACGTCGCGCAGGCGCGCGCCGAGACCGGCTGGGAGCTGAAGGTGGCGGACGACCTGCAGACCTCGGATGAGCCGACCGACGAGGAGCTCGCGGCGCTGCGCGAGCTGGAGGCGTCGGTGGCCCCGGCATGAGCGGCGAGGCCTTCATCCTCGACGTGGTGCGCACGCCGTTCGGGCGCGCCGGCGGCGCGCTGGCCGGCGTCCGGCCCGACGACCTCGCGGCCCACGCCGTGCGCGCGCTGCTCGAGCGCGCGCCGGAGCTCGACCCCGCGCGGATCGACGACGCGGTCTTCGGCGACGCCAACGGCGCCGGCGAGGACAACCGCAACGTCGGGCGCATGGCGGTGCTGCTGGCCGGGCTGCCGACCAGCGTGCCGGCCTCGACCGTCAACCGCCTCTGCGGCTCGAGCCTCGACGCCGCGATGCAGGCCAGCCGGGCGATCGAGACCGGCGACGCCTCGCTGATGCTGGTCGGCGGCGTCGAGTCGATGAGCCGCGCGCCGTGGGTGCTGCTCAAGCCCGAGCGCGCCTACCCGCGCAACCACGAGACGCTGCACTCGACCACGCTCGGCTGGCGCATGGTCAACCCGGAGATGCCCGAGGCGTGGACGATCTCGCTGGGCGAGAGCACCGAGAAGGTGGCGGGCATCTACGGCATCTCGCGCGAGGACCAGGACGCGTTCGCGGTCCGCAGCCACCAGCTCGCCGCCGCGGCGTGGGACGGCGGCTTCTACGACCCGTGGGTCGTGCCGGTGCCGGTGCGCGACGGCGAGCACACGCGCGACGAGGGCATCCGCCCCGACTCGTCGGTCGAGGCGCTGGCCAAGCTCAAGCCCGCCTTCGCGAAGGACGGCACCGTGACGGCGGGCAACGCGTCCCCGCTCAACGACGGCGCGGGCGCGATGCTGATCGGCGACGCCGCCGGCGCCGCGGCGGCCGGGCTCGAGCCGATCGCGCGGATCGCCGGCCGCGGCACCTTCGCCGTCGACCCCGACGTGTTCGGGATCGCGCCGGTCGAGGCGGCCAACCGCGCGCTCGCGCGCGCCGGCATCGGCTGGGGCGACATCGAGGTCGCGGAGCTCAACGAGGCGTTCGCCGCCCAGTCGCTCGCCTGCCTCGGTGAATGGAAGGACCTCGACCCGGAGAAGCTCAATGTCAATGGCGGCGCGATCGCGATCGGACACCCGCTCGGCGCCTCCGGGGTGCGCATCCTCGGCACGCTCGCGCACGAGCTGCGCCGCCGCGGCGGCGGCTGGGGGATCGCGGCGATCTGCATCGGCGTCGGCCAGGGCCTGGCGGTGGTGATCGAGGCATGAGCTCGCACCCGCCGCTCGACTGGGCCGACTACAAGTCGACGCGCCTGCGCCATCCGCACCACTGCGGCCGCTGACGCTCACGGAGACCGAGCTGACGTCGCCGCGCCTGGGCGACCGGCCGCTGGGCGAGCACGACCACGACCTCACCGTGCACGGGCACGGCGAGCCGCTCGGCGAGCGGATCATCGTCTACGGGCAGGTGCTCGAGGGCGACGGGCGACCGGTGCCCGAGACGCTGGTGGAGATCTGGCAGGCCAACTCGTGCGGGCGCTACCGCCATGCCGGCGACCAGCATCCGGCGCCGCTGGACCCGAACTTCGAGGGCGTCGGGCGCTGCGTGACCGACCAGGAGGGCCGCTACCGCTTCATCACGATCAAGCCCGGCGCGTATCCGTGGGGCAACCACCCCAACGCCTGGCGCCCGCAGCACATCCACTTCTCGGTGTTCGGGCGCGCGCTGACGCAGCGCCTGGTGACGCAGATGTACTTCCCGGGCGACCCGCTGTTCGAGTTCGACCCGATCTTCAACTCGGTGCGGGACGAGCAGGCCCGCCGGCGCATGATCTGCGCGTTCGACCTGTCCTCCACCAAGCCCGACTGGGCGCTCGCGTACCGCTTCGACATCGTGCTGCAGGGGCGCGAGGCGACCCCGTTCGAATGACCACCCCCGCCCAGACCGTCGGCCCGTACTTCTCGATCGGGCTACCGTGGCCCGACGGCCCGGAGGTCGTCCCCGCGGGCACCGAGGGCGCGATCTGGCTGCGCGGGACCGTGCTCGACGGCGCGCGCGACCCGATCCCCGACGCGATGATCGAGACCTGGCAGGCCGACCCCGGCGGGAGCTACGAGACCCCCGGCTTCCGCGGCTTCGGCCGCTGCCCGACCGAGGCCGACGGCACCTGGGCGATCCATACGGTCAAGCCGGGCGCGACCGGCGGGCAGGCGCCGCACATCGCCGTCTCGGTCTTCGCCCGCGGGCTGCTGCACCGCATCGTCACGCGCATCTACTTCGCCGACGAGGACGAGGCGAACGCCGCCGACCCGGTGCTGGCCGGGCTCGACGAAGCGGCGCGCGCGACGCTCGTGGCCGCCCGGGAGGAGGACGGCTACCGTTTCGACGTGCGCCTCCAAGGTCCCGATGAAACCGCCTTCTTCAACGTCTGAGGCCGAGGAGGGCCGCGCGCCGCACTTCGTGCAGTCGCTCGAACGCGGCCTCGCGGTGATCCGCGCGTTCGACGAGCACAACGCCGAGCTCACGCTGTCCGACGTCGCCCGCGTGACCGGCATGACGCGCGCGGCGGCCCGCCGCTTCCTGCTCACGCTCGTCGACCTCGGCTACGTGCGCAACGACGGCCGCTGGTTCACGCTCAGCCCGCGCATCCTCGAGCTCGGCTACGCGTACCTCGCGAGCCAGTCGCTGACCGAGGTCGCGGAGCCGCACCTCGAGCGCCTCGTCGCCGAGGTCCACGAGTCCTCCTCGGTGTCGGTGCTCGACGGCGACGACATCGTCTACGTCGCGCGCGTCCCGACCGCGCGCATCATGGCCGTGTCGATCAACGTCGGCACGCGCTTCCCCGCCTACGCGACCTCGATGGGCCGCGTGCTGCTCTCGCGCCTGCCCGACGCTGATCTCGAGGCCTACCTCGAGCGGATCGAGCTGGTGCCGCTCTCCCCGCGCACGCTGACCTCGCGCGAGATGCTGCGGGTCGAGCTGGCGAAGGTCCGCTCGCAGGGGTGGGCGCTCGTCGACCAGGAGCTCGAGGAGGGCCTGCGCTCGATCGCCGCGCCGATCCGCGATCGCACCGGCCGCACGATCGCCGCCGTCAACCTGTCCGCGCACGCGAGCCGGCTGTCGATCGACGAGGGCCGGCGCCGGCTCGTGCCGGCGCTGCTGGCGACCGCCGCGCGGATCGAGGCCGACCTGCGCGTCGCGCAGTCCGCTCGCCCGCGAAGATCCACGGGCGGATGACCTCGATCCTCGCCTTCGCCCGGGCGGCTCCGCCGTCCGGGTCCCCAGCGGTGCGCTCCGCCGGCGCGTCGGCCGCGCGCCGCGGGACCACCGCGGGCGTGATGACCGCGATCGTGCTGCTCGCGCTGAACCTGCGCACGCTCGTCGCGAGCCTGCCGCCGCTGCTCACGGATATTCGTGCCGACCTCGGCCTCTCCGGGTTCGCGGCCGGGCTGCTGACCGACGCTGCCGGTGCTCGCCTTCGGCGCCTTCGCGCCGCTCGCGCCGCGGCTGACGCGGCGGGTCTCGATCGAGCGCGTGCTCGTCGGCTGCGCGGCTCCTGACCGCGGTCGCCGCGGCGCATGCGGGGCGCTCGGCGGCGTGGCGCCGCTGTACCTCGGCTGCGCGCTGGCCGGGTTCGCGGTGGCGCTCGCCCAGGCCGTGCTGCCGGTCTTCATCCGCCTCCGCCACCCCGACATGACCGGCCTGCTCACGGGCGCGTACTCGATGTCGCTGGGGCTCGGGGCCACGCTGGCCGCGGCGCTCGCGGTGCCGCTCGAGGAGGCGCTCGGCTCGTGGGAGGCGTCGCTCGCCGCGTGGGCGCTGCCGGCCGCGCTGGCGGCGCTCGTGTGGCTGCCGGCCGCGCTGCGGACCGGCACGACCGTCACCGGCCCGCCGTCGCCGGGGCTGTGGCGCAACCGGCTGGCGTGGAACGTCAGCCTCTTCATGGGCGTGCAGTCGATGGTCTTCTACTCGGGCCTGAGCTGGCTCCCGAGCGTGCTCGAGGACGCGGGCTTCTCCGAGGGCGAGGCGGGCACGCTGCAGGCGCTCGGCGCGCTCGTCCAGCTCGTGCCGGCGTTCACGGTGCCGATGCTCGCGGCGCGCAGCCGGAACCAGATCGGCATCCTCGCGGCGATCGTCGCGTTCTCGACCGTCGGCGTGATCGGGCTGATCGTCGCGCCGGGCGCGGCGCTGCTCTGGATCCTCGTCTTCGGCTTCGGCAACGGCGGCGCGCTCGGGCTGGGCCTGATCCTGCCGGTGCTGCGCGGCGCCGACGCGCCCTCGGTCGCGTCGCTGACCGCGATGTCCCTGTGCGTCGGCTATATCGTCGCCGCCGCCGGGCCGTGGCTGCTCGGGGCGGCGCACGACCTGACGGGTGGCTGGACCGTCGCGCTGATCGTGCTGGCGGCGATGTGCCTGCTGGAGCTGGCGCCGGGGCTGCCCGCCTCGCGCGCGGTTCGATTGGAGGAGGGGAAGGCGTGATGGAGACCCAGGTCGCGATCGTCGGAGCCGGGCCGGCCGGGCTCGTCCTCGCCCGCCTGCTCGAGCTGCGCGGGATCGACGCCGTCGTGCTCGAGCTGCGCTCGCGCGACTACGTCGAGGGCCGCGTGCGCGCCGGCGTGCTCGAGCAGCGCACCGTCGACCTGCTCGATCAGGCCGGCGTGTCGGAGCGCCTGCACCGCGAGGGGATGGTCCACGAGGGCGTCGAGCTGCGCTTCGGCGGCCGCGGCCACCGGATCGACCTCAGCGGCCTGACCGGCGGCCGCAAGATCACGGTCTACGGCCAGCAGGAGGTCGTCAAGGACCTGATCGCCGCGCGGGTGGAGTCGGGGCTGCCGCTGCTGTTCGAGGTGTCCGACGTGTCGGTCGCGGACGTCGAGTCGGAGCGCCCGGCGGTCCGCTTCACGCACGAGGGCGCCGAGGTGGAGCTGCGCTGCGACGTGATCGCCGGCTGCGACGGCTTCCACGGCGTCTGCCGCCCGGCGATCGCGAGCGCGCTGCGCGTGTTCGAGCGCGAGTACCCCTTCGCGTGGCTCGGGATCCTCGCCCGCGCCAAGCCGTCCTCCGAGGAGCTGATCTACGCGAACCACGCCAACGGCTTCGCGCTGCACAGCATGCGCTCGCCCGAGGTCGTCCGCTCCTACCTCCAGTGCTCGCCCGACGAGGACCTCGACGAGTGGCCCGACGAGCGCGTGTGGGAGGAGCTCCAGACGCGCTTCGAGCTCGACGAGGGCTTCAGCCTCAACGAGGGCGAGATCTTCGACAAGGGCGTCACCCCGATGCGCTCGTTCGTCGTCGAGCCGATGCAGCACGGCCGCCTCTTCCTCGCCGGCGACGCGGCCCACATCGTCCCGCCGACGGGCGCGAAGGGCCTCAACCTCGCGGTCGCCGACGTCGAGGTGCTCGCGGGTGCGCTCGAGTCCTTCTACGGCTCCGGCGACACCAGCGGGCTCGAGTCCTACTCGGAGCAGTGCCTGCGCCGCGTCTGGCGTGTCCAGCACTTCTCGTTCTTCATGACCTCGATGCTCCACCGCCCGCCCGGCCAGGACCCGTTCGAGGCCAAGCTGCAGCTCTCCCAGCTCGAGTACGTCTGCAACTCGCGGGCCGCGGCGACGTCGCTGGCGGAGAACTACGTGGGCTTCAGGTGAATGCGCCTGGGCATCGCCGACCATCTCGGCTGGGCGGTCGCGGTGACGGCGTCGGAGGACCACGCGGTCGTCGACCGCCGGCGGATCGAGCTGGTCGAGCCCGGCCTGTCGGCGGCGCCGATCCACTACGAGAGCGCGCGCCTGGACGTCGCCGCGACTGAGGCGCTGGTCGCCGAGGTGCGCGCATCGGCCGCGCGGGCGGCGGCGGCCGCGCTCGACGAGCTCGCGGCGGCGCTCCCCGCTCCGGTCGTCTCGATCTCGCTGCGCGCCTGGCCGCCCGACTTCCCCGCCGACATCGCCGTCCAGCGGCGCGTGCCGTACGAGGCCCGGGCCGACGCGATCATGTACCGCCAGGAGCTCTCCGAGCTCGCCCACGCCCGTGGCTGGGCCGTGCACCTCTACGACGCGAAGGCCGTGGTCGGGCAGGCGACCGGGCTGCTGGCGGAGCGGGCCGGCGAGGTCCTGGAGGGACCGCGGGCGCGGCTGGGGCCACCGTGGACGAAGGACCACCGGGTCGCGCTGGCGGCGACGATCGTGGCGGGCTGAGCCGGGCACACTTGCCAAACCTGCCGTTTATCGATAGATTCATGCTGTGAATCGATCGAAAGAGGTCCGATGGGAAAGCTGACTGTCCTCGCGCTGCGGATCGTGCTCGCGGGTGTGTTCGCCGGCTCGCTGTTCGTGCAGACGGTGATGGTGCCGCTGCTCTACATGGACCTCGACGGCCCGGACGGCGTGCGCGTCCGCCTCCCGATCGTCGTCATCGTGGTCCTGGGCATCGTGACCATCCAGGTCTGCGTGGTCTGCGTCTGGCGCCTGGTGACGATGGTGGCGCGGGGCACCGTGTTCTCGAATGCCGCCTTCCGCTACGTCGACGTCATCTTCGGCGCGGTCGCGGCGGCGTCGCTGCTGACGTTCGGGATCGCTGTCGTGCTCGCACCGGGCGAGGGCGTCGCCCCGGGCATCGTGCTGCTGATCTGCGGGGTGTCCGCGATCGTCGCCGGGGTCGCGCTGATCGTCCTCATCCTGCGCATGCTGCTCGCCCAGGCGCTCGCCCGCGACGCCGAGGCGCAGCACCTCCAGGCCGAGCTGGACGAAGTGATCTGATGCCGATCGTCGTCGACGTCGACGTGATGCTGGCCCGGCGCAAGATGTCCGTGGGCGCGCTGGCGGAGAGCGTCGGGATCACCCCCGCCAACCTGGCCGTGCTCAAGAACGGCCGCGCCAAGGCGGTGCGCTTCACGACGCTCGCCGCGCTGTGCGAGACGCTCGCCTGCCAGCCGGGGGACCTGCTGCGCTGGGAGCCCGAGTCCTAGCCCGCCTGCGCGAGGCCGAACGGGCTTCCCTCGGAGTCCTTGCAGATCGCCCACGCGGCGCCCGGATGGATCACGGTCCCGCCGAGCGCCGCGACCCGCTCCAGCGCCTCGGCGATGTCGGGCACCGCGAAGTACGGCAGCGAGAAGGTGTCGCCGGGGCCGCGCCCGCGAGCGTGGATGCCGAGCGCCGGCCCGCCCGCGTGCGTCTGCCAGCCCTCGCCCTCTCCGGCCGCGCGATCGCCGAGCTCGACGCCGAGCAGGGTCGCCCAGAAGTGCCGGGCACGCTCGGGATCGTCGGCGGGAAACTCGATCAGCGACAACATGGCGCGGACGATACGCCGTCCGTCCTAGCCTCAATGGGATGACCAACTTCGAACTCGCCGGGGTCGACGTGCCCCGCATCGGCCTGGGCACCAACCGGCTCACGCCCGCGTCCCAGCACGTGACCTTCATCCGCGAGGCGGTCGCGGCGGGCATCCGCCACATCGACACCGCGCATCTCTACACCGACGGCGACAGCGAGCGCGCGATCGGCGAGGCGCTCGAGGGCGCCTCCGAGGACGTGCTCGTCGCCACCAAGGGCGGCTTCCGCGCCGGCGAGGGCCGGCCCGAGGTGCTGAGCGCCCAGATCGAGCAGAGCCTGCAGTCGCTGCGGACCGAGGCGATCGGCCTCTACTACCTGCACCGCGTGGATCCGGAGACGCCGCTCGAGGACAGCCTCGGCGCGATCAAGTCCTACGTCGACCGCGGCGCGATCCGCCACGTCGGGATCTCGGAGGTGAGCGTCGAGCAGATCGAGCGGGCCCGCCGGGTCGTCCCGATCGCCTCGGTGCAGAACCGCTACAACCTCGCCGAGCGCGGCCACGACGACGTCATCGACTTCTGCGCGCGGGAGGGGATCGCGTTCGTGCCGTACTTCCCGCTGCGCGGCGACGTCCCCGGCGCGGCGGCCGCCGCCGAGCGCCTCGGCGTGAGCGAGAACGCGGTCAAGCTCGCCTGGCTGCTGCAGCGCTCGCCCGTCGTCCTCCCCATCCCGGGCACGCTCTCGATCGAGCACCTGCGCGAGAACCTGGCGGCGCTCGAGCTCCAGCTCGGCGACGCGGAGGACATCGCCGCCTAGAACGTCGGAGCGCCGCGCAGCAGCAGGTAGATCGAGTAGAGCGAGGTCGTCGCCGTGATGAAGAGACGGTTGCGGTGGCGGCCGCCGAAGCAGACGTTGGACACGGTCTCGGGCACGCGGATCTTCCCGATCAGGGTGCCGTCGGGCTCGAAGCAGTGCACACCGTCGCCCGCCGAGGTCCATACCCGCCCGGCCTCGTCGAGGCGGAACCCGTCGAACAGGCCGGCATCGCAGGTCGCGAACACGTCCCCGCCCGCGAGCGTCCGCCCGTCGATGACGTCGAAGACGCGGATGTGGCGGGGCCCGTCGGGGTCGTGCGTGGCGCCCGTGTCGGCGATGTAGAGCCGCGACTCGTCGGGCGAGAAGGCGAGGCCGTTGGGGCGGGCGAAGTCGTCGGCGACGCGGCTGACCTCGAGCGTGTCGGGATCGAACCGATAGACGTGGCAGCCGTCGACCTCGGGCTCCTGCCGCAGGCCCTCGTAGTCGTGGTCGATGCCATAGGACGGATCGGTGAACCAGACCGACCCGTCGGAGCGCACGACGACGTCGTTCGGCGAGTTCAGGCGCGCACCCTCGTAGCGGGCGGCCAGCACGGTGACGCTGCCGTCGAACTCGGTGCGCGTGACCCGGCGCGCGAGGTGCTCGCAGCTGACCAGGCGGCCCTGGCGGTCGACGGTGTGGCCGTTGGTGTAGCCCGCAGGCGAGCGGAACTCGGAGACGCTCCCGTCGCACTCGTCCCAGCGCAGGATGCGGTCGTTGGGGATGTCGGACCACACCAGGTAGCGGCCGGCCGGGAAGTAGGCAGGGCCCTCGGCCCAGCGGCAGCCGGTCGCGAGGCGCTCGAGCTTCGCGCTCCCGTTGGTGATGGCGTCGAAGCGCGGGTCGAGCGTCTCGTAGGGCGAGCCGGACAGTTCTGTGTCGGACATGGCGGAAGCCTACGGCTCACCTGGAGCGGAGCATCACGTCGAGGCCGCGACCGCCTCGGGGCCCTGCTCCGCCGCCGCCGGGTCCATCCACATGACCTGCCAGCCGTGGCCGTCGAGGTCGTAGAAGCTGCGCGAGTACATGAAGCCGTGGTCCTCGGCGTCGTCCACCTCGGTGCCGCCCGCCGCGAGCGCGGCGGCGCTGACCGCATCGACCTCGTCGCGGGACGACACGCTGAAGCAGTACAGCGCCAGCGTGTGCGTGGTGGGATCGGCCATCGGCAGCTTCGAGAACTCCGCGAACTTCTCGCGGCTGAGCAGCATCACGAAGGCATGCTCGCCGACCAGCATGCAGGCGGAGGTCTCGTCCTCGAACGCCGGGTTGAAGCTGAACCCGAGCTGCGCGAAGAACGCCTTGCTGCGCTCGAGGTCGGCGACGGGGAGGTTCACGAACAGCATGCGGCCGGGGTGTGCGGGGGTGGTCATGGCGGGTCTCCAGTCGGTGGTTCGATGGCGTGCGTCTGGTAGACCGGCCCCGCCGGCGAAACTCATCGGCGGTCGCGGCGAAGCTCTCATGAACACGCCACCCTCTCTGCATACAGCGGCGCGAAGCGACGGATCAACCGTGCAGATCGGTGCGCTCGCTCCGCTCACCCGGCCTGGCTGGGTCGAGGCTGGCCGGCATCTGCTCGCCGGGCTCGAGCTCGCCGTTCGCGAGGTCAACGACGCCGGCGGGATCCTCGGGCGTCCACTCGAGCTGGTGGTCCGAGACACCGCGGCCGATCCACAGCGGGCCTCGGCGGCGGTGGATGAGCTGGCTCGCCTGGGCGTGGCTGCCCTGGCGGGCGAATATCACAGCGTCGTCGCTCGCGCCGCTGCCGCCAGGGCCGACGCCCTCGGGGTGCCGTTCCTCTGCTCCTCGGCGGTTCTCGACGCGCTCACCGAACAGCCGACGGAATGGGTCGCGCGCCTCGCCCCCGCCCAGTCCCACGGCTGGGAGATCTACGCGGACTTCCTCCTCGGCGCGGGCCACCGTCGCATCGCGGTCGCCGCCCAGCCGAGCGTCTACTGGGCCTCTGGGGCGCGGATCCTGCGGGACCACCTCGCTCCGCGCGGCGGAACCGTGATCGAGCTCGACATGCGCACGCTCGCCCCCACGAGCGTGTGCGACGAGCTCGCCGGGAGTCGCGCGACGGCCCTTCTGCTGCTGGTCGGCCACCCGGAGCCGGCGGTGTCGATCGTCAAGGCCGTGCGCCGCGACCAGCGCCTCGCCGAGGTCCTGATCGGCGCTCCCGCCGGGCAGCCGGAGTTCGCCGAATGGGCGACGCTGCTGGGCGACGACGGCACCGCGATCCCGTTCCTGCGCTACCGGCCCGAGCGCCTCGACCCGCTCGGTGCACGAGTCGAGACGGCCCTGCGCGAGCGGCTGGCCCAGGCGCCCTCCTTCGTCGCCTTCGAGGGCTACGACACGATCGCCGTCCTCGCCGACGTGCTGCGCTCCCACGGGACGGACCGGGCCGGCATCGCCGAATCCTGGCCGCGCGTTTCAGTCGAAGGGACCCGCGGGCAGATCCGGTTCTCCCGCACGCCGGGCATCAGCGTCTGGCAATGGGCCTGGCCACCGATCCAGGTCGTCGATCGAGATCCGGCGGAACCCGATCGCCTTCGGTCATTGCGCCCGGAGAAGTCGTGCGAATCAGCCGTCGGGCTGTCCGTCGCGAGACGTTGGCCGGCGCATCAGCGCGTCGGGTCGATGACGGTCGGAGGCCCGCTGGTCCGCGCAGGAGCGCATCGCGCCTCCAGTCGCCGACGCTGCGCCGCCGCGCTTACGTCGGTTCGCTCGAGCCACTATTGGTCAGCGGACCCCGCGCGTCCACTTCACTCGACGCGTGTACGAGGTTACGATCGGAAGGTCGTGCTCGACCGGAGCCGCCAGGAGCAGGGTCACACCCGCGAGGAGACGGGCCCGGCGCCGACTGCCGTGCCGCCGGGCCGGGGGCTCTCGCCCGCGGGCCTCCTCGCCCTGCAACGGACGGCGGGCAACCGCGCCACGCAGCAGTACGTGCAGCGGATGACCGTCGCGATCGACGGCGACACGGACAGCGCGGCGTCCAAGCGGGCGACCCGCGCGTGCCTCTGGAACCTGCGCTACAAGAAGGGCGGAGCGGAGTTCGCGGACGGCGGCGCCCGCGGCAAGGTCGCCGGCCCGGCCGTCCGCAGCAAGCTCGAGTTCCACATGCGCCCGCTGCTCGCGAGCGCCAGCGAGACGATCTACGTCCTCGCGCACGGCTCGCGCTACAACGCCAGCATCGGCGACATGTCGCCCACGCAGATGGCGCAGTGGCTGCGTGACCGCTTCAGCAACGAGGACGTGTGGGGCCTCGGATGGCTGGGCGTCACGTCGTCCCTGAAGACGCCGTTCACCGGCAAGATCAAGCTCGTCTCCTGCCACAGCGCCGCCGACAGCCGCCATCGCCTGGCGACGGACACGGCGAAGATCTACCCGTTCAACCGCTCCTACGCCGAGGCGCTGGCCCGAGCGCTCGCGCCGACGTCGCCGACCGACCCCTTCCGCCCCAGCAGCGTCCAGGGCATCAACGGGATCGGCTGGGTCGACGAGATCTCGGGGGCGATCACCGCCATCGACAAGGGCTCCTACGACGCCGCGACGGCGACGATGAGCGACAACAGCGACGTCGGCGCGCCGCCCACCGCGGGCACGACGTCCAACCCGTTCACCGGTGAGAGCGATCCCCTGCTCCGCGGCGCGGGGATCCACGCCGTGTTCGGGGCGCCCGTCGAGGCGACGGTCGACCCGAAGGGCGGCCTGCGCACCGGCAAGGGCGAGTGGGGCAAGCGGCGCTTCGCGGTGGGGACGGGCGTGGAGCTGTGAGCGGGCCCGATCTCGAAGGGCTGCTCGACGCCTTCAACGCCCACGACGTCGACGCGATCCTCGCGTTCTTCACCGACGACTGCGTCCTCGACACGCCGCGCGGGCAGCGATTCGTCGGCAAGGAGCAGGTCCGGAAGGGCTTCCAGGCGCGCTTCGACGGGATTCCCGACATCGTCTACGGCGACGAGCGCCACTTCACGTCCGGCGACCGCGGGGTGTCCGAGTGGACGATCCGTGGAACCCAGGCGACGGGCGAGCCCATCGAGGTGCGCGGGTGCGACCTGTTCGAGTTCAGCGGCGGCAAGATCAGCCGCAAGGACTCCTTCTGGAAGATCCTCGACTAGGCCGGCACCGCCTCGAAGGACTGGGCGCCGGCGCAGTTGATGAACGTGATCGTGTTGGTGAAGATGTCGTACTTGGAGTCGGAGAACGAGATGCCCAGCGTGCCGGCCAGCTTGTCGGCCTGCTGCGTCGTGCCGGTGACCTTGTAGTTGATCGTCCGGGCGCCGCTGGAGACGAGCTGGTTGACGGCGATGCCCTGCTTGGCGACGAGGCCGTCGGTCCCGATCGTCCACGGGCCGGGGGCGTCGAACAGCTCGAGCGAGATCGCGCTGCGGTAGGAGCCGCCCATCTCGAAGCAGGAGACGGGGACGAAGGAGCCCTTCGTGAGCTGGAGCTGCCCGCCGCTGACGGTGAGCTCGAGATCGTCGTAGGCGCCCTCGCTGCCCATCCGGCCGACCCAGCGGTCGGAGGCGGGCGGCGCGGGCTGACCGCCGGGATCCGCGGGCGGCTGCGGCGCGCCGGAGGGGAGGCGCAGCGTCAGCGTCCGCCGCGCGGACGACTTGCGGCCGCCCGGACGCCGCAGCTGCAGCTTGATCGTGGCGCGGCCCGCGGCCTCGCGCAGCGCGGCGACGGCCGGGGCGCGGAAGCGGAGCTTGACGGTGCTGACGGACCGCTTGGGCAGCCGGACCCTGCGCTTGGCGACGGTGCGGCCGCGCGCCGTCACCTTGGCGGTGCCGCGCAGCGCGTAGCGGTTCGGGTTGGCGACCTCGACGGTCGCGACGCCGGACTCGGAGACCGCGGAGGCGCGGGGGCTGATCTTGGCCGGCGCGGCGAGCGCGGTGGCGGGAAGGACGAGGAGGCAGAGGGAGGCGAGGAGGATGAGGCGTGGCATGGCGTTGACTCTGGAGCCTGGCCGGGGTGCCCGCATTCGGGATAACCGAACGGATCGCCGGGAGCCACCGCGAGTCCTCCGATGGGCAGCAGATAGGGAGATGTCCCGATGCGCCCGGATGCGCCGGAGCGGATCCTTCGCTTCGCACACCCAGACCGAACGGAGAACGAAGATGGCGATTGACGTCGCAGACTCGGAGCTCAAGGCGCGCCACCGCACCATGTGGGCCTCCGGCGACTACCCCCAGATGGTCGAGACCTTCCTGCTGCCGCTCGGCCCGCGGCTGGCCGGCGCGCTGCCCATCTCCTCGGGCACGCGCGTGCTCGACGTCGCAGCGGGCACCGGCAACGCCTCCCTGCCCGCCGCCGCGCTCGGCGGCAGCGTGACCGCGAGCGACCTGACGCCGGAGCTGCTGGAGGCCGGTAAGCGCCGCGCGGACGCGGAGGGCCTCGAGCTCGAGTGGACGCAGGCGGACGCCGAGCAGCTGCCGTTCGCGGACGGCTCGTACGACGTCGTCATGTCGTCGATCGGCGTGATGTTCGCGCCCCACCACCAGGCCGCCGCCGACGAGCTCGTGCGCGTCACCCGCCCCGGTGGCACCGTCGGGCTGCTGTCCTGGACGCCCGAGGGGATGCTCGGCGCGCTCTTCCGCCTGATGAAGCCGTTCATGCCGCCCCCGCCCCCGGGCGCGCAGCCCCCGCCGCTGTGGGGCGGCGAGGAGCACCTGCAGGCGCTGATGGGCGGCCGCGTCGAGTTCGACCGGCTCGAGCGCGACGTGCTCGAGATCACGGCCTTCGAGCGGCCGCAGGACTACGCCGAGCACTTCAAGACGCTGTACGGGCCGGCGATCGGCGCCCGGGCGAACGCCGCCCGCGAGGGGCGCGAGGCCGAGTTCGACGAGGCGCTGGACGCCTTCTGCGTCGAGTGGGACCGCGGCGACGGCGACAAGGCGCGCTTCGAGATGGAGTACCTGCTCGCCGTCGGCACGAGGGTCTGACCCGGCGAGTTGAGCGGAGCCGACCGGGCCGGGATACTCGCTCCCATGGAGCAGATCCCGGCCCTCGCCGAGGGCATGCAGGCGCTGGACCGGGCGGACTGGGAGTCCGCCCGCGTCGCGTTCGAGTCCGCGCTCGCCGCCGGCGAGTCCGCTGACGCGCGCGCCGGCCTCGGGCAGGCGATGTGGTTTCTCGGCGACATCGCGGGTGGCATCGCCATGCGCGAGCGCGCGTTCGAGCAGCTCGTGCGCGACGGCCGCTGCAGCGACGGCGCGCGCATCGCGGTGTGGGTCTCGCACCAGCACCTGATCGCGGGCCGCGTCTCGGCGGCCCGCGGCTGGCTGGCCCGCTCCGAGCGGGCGCTCGAGGACGTCGACGGCTGCGCCGGTCACGGCTGGGTCGCGGTCGAGCGGGCGCGCCACGCCGAGAGCGTGGAGGAGCAGATCGCGCACGCGCGGCGGGCGATGGAGATCGCGCGCGAGCACGACGCCGGCGACCTCGAGGTCTACGCGCTCAGCCTGCTCGGCCGCGCAGAGGTCAACGCCGGACGGCGCCGGCAGGGCATGGACCTGCTGGAGGAGGCGATGGCCGCGGCGACCGCCGGCCGCGTGCGCAACCTCCACACCCTGGGCGAGGCGTACTGCAACCTGATCGAGGCGTGCGCCGGCGCGGGCGACTGGGAGCGCGCGAAGGAGTGGTGCGAGACGGTCGACGACTTCGCCCGCACGAACACCGTCTCGCCGCTGTTCGGCGCCTGCCGCACGGTCCACGCGGACGTCCTGGTGGCGGCGGGGCGCTGGCCGGAGGCGGAGCACGCGCTCGAGACCGCGCTGGCCACGCACGAGCGCTACGTCCCGCAGATGGGCGCGGCCGCGACCGCCCGGATGGGCGAGCTGCGGGTCCGCCAGGGCCGGCTGGCGGAGGCGGCGCAGCTGCTGGCCGGCGCGGCGGAGCAGCCGGCGTCGCTGCGGGCGCTCGCGCTGCTGCGCCTCGCCGAGGACCGGCCCCAGGTGGCGGCAGGGCTGCTGGAGCGAGGCCTGCGGGGCAGCGAGGGCAACGCCGTCCGGGCCGCGCAGATGCTGGCGCCGCTCGTCGACGCCCGCCTCGCCTGCGGCGACGTCGCCGGCGCCCGCGTGGCCGCCGACCAGCTCGCCACCTTCGCGGAGGCGTCCGGCATCCGGCTGATCGCCGCCCGCGCCGACCTCGCGGCGGCGCGCGTGGCGATCGCCGCGGACGACGGCGACGCGGCCGAGTCGGCCCGGCGCGCGCTGGCCGGCTTCGACGCGCTCGCGATGCCGTTCGACGTCGGCGAGGCGCGGCTCGAGCTCGCCCGCGCGATCGCCGGCCAGTCGCCGGAGATCGCCGCCGACGAGGCGCGCGCCGCGCTCGCCGCCTTCCGCGAGCTCGGCGCGTCGCGGGCGGTCGACGCCGCCGCGGCGCTGGTGCGCGACCTCGGCGGGGGCACCGGCGGCCGCGCGCGCGTCTCCGGCGAGCTCACCGCGCGCGAGCTGGAGGTGCTCGACCTGATCGCGCTGGGGATGTCCAACGCGCAGATCGCCCGCACGCTCGTGATCAGCGAGAAGACCGCGGGCCACCACGTCAGCCGCATCCTGATGAAGCTCGGCGTGCGCAACCGCACCGAGGCCGCCCTGCACGTCGCGCCGGCGCGGCGCTCAGGCTGAGCGGGCGCGCTTGCGAGCCGTCGGCTTGAGCCGCACCCACAGCTGACTCGGGCCGCCCGGGCCGGGCACGTCCCTCACCTCGACGTACGGCTCCCCGCGGACCAGCTCCCCGAGCTTCGTATGGCCGTAGTCGCGGGGGTCGAAGGCCGCGTTGCTCTTGACCAGGAACGACCCGACCTCGCCCAGGTGCGACCAGCCGTCCTCCTTCGAGGTGCTGCTGATCGCCGCCGACAGGATCCGCTTGAGCTCCGGGAGCCGCGGCGTCGGCTCCTCGTCCTCCGCGACCGGCGGCGCCGCCTCCTCCGGCTCCTGGCGCAGGAGGTCGAGGTAGATGAAGCGGTCGCAGGCCGCGACGAAGGAGGAGGGCGTGTTGCGGCGGCCGAGCCCGTAGACGGTCATCCCCGACTCCCGCAGCCGCGTCGCCAGCCGAGTGAAGTCGCTGTCGCTCGAGACGATGACGAAGCCCTCCAGGTTCCCCGCGTAGAGCAGATCCATGGCGTCGATGATCAGCGCGGAGTCGGTGGAGTTCTTGCCGCGGGTGTAGGCGAACTGCTGCATCGGCTGGATCGCGTTGCGCACCAGCTGGTCCTTCCAGCCGGCGAGGTTCGGTGTCGTCCAGTCGCCGTAGGCGCGCTTGACCGTCGGCGTCCCGTACTTGGCGATCTCCGCGAGCAGCTCGGAGGTGAGGCTCGCGGTCGTGTTGTCCGAGTCGATGAGGACGGCGAGTCGCGTGGCGTCGGTGTCGGTCACCCGCGCATCCTTGCGCACGTAGGCGCCAGATCATGTTTGCCCCGGCTGAGTCCGGAAAGGGCTAACCCATGACTTCAAGCATTCAGATCCCGAGCATCCCCCTTCCCGGCGACCTCTCGATCCCCCAGTTCGGCGTCGGCGTCTTCCAGGTTCCGCCGGAGGACACGACCGAGAACGTCCTGGCGGCGATCGAGGCCGGCTACCGGCACATCGACACCGCCAAGGCCTACGGCAACGAGGCGGGCGTCGGCCAGGCGATCCGCGCGTCGGGCCTCGACCGCTCCGAGTTCTTCGTCACGACGAAGTGCTTCAACACCGATCACGGCTACGACTCCGCCACGCGCGCGCTCAAGACGAGCCTCGAGCAGCTCGAGATGGACTATGTCGACCTCTACCTGATCCACTGGCCGGTGCCCTCGCAGGACCGCTACGTGGAGACCTGGCAGGCGTTCATCGAGGGCCAGGAGGCCGGGCTCGCCCGCTCCATCGGCGTCTCGAACTTCCAGCCCGACCACCTGCGCCGGATCATCGACGAGACCGGCGTGACCCCCGCCGTCAACCAGATCGAGCTGCACCCCTACCTGCAGCAGGCCGGCCTGCGCCGCGAGCACGCCGACCGCGGCATCGTCACCGAGGCCTGGAGCCCGATCGCGCAGGGCCTGGTGCTCGACGACCCCGCGATCGTCGCGATCGCCGAGGCGCACGGCAAGACGCCCGCCCAGGTCGTGCTGCGCTGGCACATCGAGCTCGGGATCGTGGTCTTCCCGAAGTCGGTCACGGTCGAGCGGCTGCACGAGAACATCGACATCTTCGACTTCAGCCTCTCGGCCGACGAGATGGCGCAGATCGAAGCACTCGACCGCGGCGAGCGCACCGGCCCGGACCCGGACGAGTTCGTCAGGCCGTAGCGGTCTTCGAGAGGCGCTTCAGCCGCTCCAGCTGATCCCAGTGATGGGCGATGCCGCGCTTGCCCTGCGGGGTGAGCGCGACATTCGTGTTCGGCTTCTTGCGGATGAAGCGCTTCTCGATCGTGACCAGCCCGGCCTCCTCCAGCTTGGTCAGGTGGCTGGAGAGGTTGCCCTTCGTCAGCCCCGTCGTGCGCTGGAGGAAGACGAAGTCGGCGTCCTTCACCGACGACAGCACGGTCAGGATCGCGAGCCGCCCCGGCTCGTGGATGAGCCGGTCGAGGACGAGCTCCCGGTCAGGCTCCGGCATTGCCGAGCCGCAGGCCGTCGGCGGGCCCGAAGGTGCGGACGAGCTCGCGGTGGTCGAGGATCCCGGCCACGATGAACGCGACGCCCGCGAGCAGGAGCCCGATGTTGCTCGGGTCGGCGCCGTTCCAGACCGGCAGCAGGCCCGCCACGAGCAGCGCGCCGAACACGACCACGTGGTGGCGGCGCAGCACCCCGCCGGCCGCGTAGCTCGCGAGCATCAGCGCGCCGAGTGACGCGGCGGTCGGGTTGACCGGCAGGTCGAGCGACCACTCGGCGCGGCTGCGCAGCAGCAGCGACGTCCCGAACACGAGCGGCGCGCCGGCCACGACGACGATGCCGGCCCGCCACTGGTCGCGCGTGGAGAGCGTCGCGCGGCCGTAGTGCTCGTCGTAGTAGCGGGCGATCAGGAGGCACGAGGCGCCGAGCAGCGCGACGACGGCGAGGAACACCCAGTTGTGCTGGAGCGGGCCCCATCCCCAGTTGCCGAGCGCCGCGACGATCGCCAGCAGCCCGCCCGGGATCGCGTACAGGCCCTTGAAGTACGTGTAGCTGACCGCGGCCGACTGGAGGTGCTTTCGTTCCATGGCTCCACCTGTTCAAACTGGTTTGCACCACAAACCTACCACACGTCGCCACCCCGCCAGTCGCAGGTCAGCTCGCCCGAGAGGTCGAGCGGGACGGTGCCCGGGAGGACGTAGATCGCGCCGTCCTCGTCGGGCGTGCGCTGGATGCCGTCGGGCGTGAAGGCCGAGGCCGGTCCCTCCCACAGCTTCCAGCCGCGCCGCGTGTAGAACGGGACCGCCTCGTCGGTCGCGCCGAGCGCGCCGAGGTCGTAGGCGTTGCGCACCACCCGCTCGAGCGCGTCCATCATCGCGGCGGCGTGGCCGCTGGCGGCGGTGGCCGGCGCGCACGCCGACCCCCTCGACGTAGCCGGCGCGCAGCGCGCGCCCGCCGTGCAGCAGGCGCCGCTGCACGACGGCGGCGTGGCCGACCAGCACGTCCCCGTCCCACGCGATCGCGTGCACGCCGCCCAGGCTGTGCTCCCAGTCGTGCTCGGTCATGTCGTCGAACACGTCGTAGAGGAGCGCCCGGGCGGCGCTCAGCGTCGCGGGGTCCAGGTCGGCCGTGTGGGAAGTCTGGACCGTCATCCCTCAGAGCCGCGCGAGCAGCTCGTCGAGGCGGGCGTAGCTCTCGTTGAGGCCGTCCTCCATGCCCGCGTCGAACATGCCGTCGCGCTCCTCGGTGGTGTGGAAGAGCGAGGTCGTCGTCACCTTGGTGCGGTCGCCGAGGTCCTCCAACTCCACCGTCTCGATCAGCACGTGGCCGGGCAGGCCCTCCCACTCGAACGTCTGGACGACGCGCTCGGGCGGGGTGATCTCGCGGTAGGTGCCGCGGAAGCCGGACTCCCCGCCGTCGGTCTTCATCACGAAGCGCCAGTCGCCGCCGACGCGCATGTCCATCTTGTCGACCACCGTGGTGACGCCGCGCGGGCCCCACCACTCGGGGATCAGCGCGGGGTCGGTGTAGACCGCCCACACGCGGTCGCGCGGGGCGGCGAACACCCGCTCGGTGCGGATCTCGCGATCCGACGGCTTCGTCACGGTGGCTCCGGTGGCCTGGGCACTCATGGCGCGCACTCCTTGTTCGTTCGTTCGAGCAGCTCCCCGAAGCGGTCGAGGCGCTCCTCCAGCATCTGCCGGTACGTCTGGGTCCAGATCTCGACGTCCTCGAGGCGCCGCGGGCCGGCGCTGCAGAGCCGCGCGCGCCCCACCTTCTCGGTGGTGACGAGCCCGGCCTCCTCGAGCACCCGCACGTGCTTCTTCATCCCGGTCAGCGAGATCCCGAACGGCTCCGCCAGCTCGGTGATCGTCGCGCTGCCGCGGCCGAGGCGCTCCAGCACGCTCCTGCGCGTGGGGTCGCCGAGGGCGGCGAACGTGCGGTCGATCGGTTGATACTGAACCATTAGGTTCAGTATGGCACGAAACAAAAACGCGCGCAACCCCGAGTTCCCTCGGATTGCGCGCGTCGGGTGAAGCGGCGGGCCGCGCCGGCGGCCCGCGGTGGAGCTAGCTGCGGGCGGCCTCGGGCGAGCGCTCCTCGGCGGGCAGGGTCTCGTCGACCTCGCCCTCCGGGGTCTCCTCGTCGGTCTCCACGGTCGGGTTGAGCAGCTCGGCTGCCGCGGCCGCCTTGCGGGCGTCCTTCTTGGCGGCCTTGCGAAGCCGCTTGTCGCGGACGGCGCTCTCGCGGTTCAGCTTCGCCATCGTGGTCTTCTTCTTGGAACTTGACGCCATTCGACCATCCTCGGTTGTGGGGACCTGCCAGGGAGCGGCTGCTAGACGGTCTGCACGTTCACCGCGTTGGGGCCCTTGGGGCCGGTCTCGGCGTCGTAGCTGACCTTCGCGCCTTCGGGGAGCGACTTGAAGCCGCTACCGGCGATGCCGCTGTGGTGCACGAACAGGTCCTTGCCCTGGTCGTCGGGCGTGATGAAGCCAAAGCCCTTCTCGTCGCTGAACCACTTCACGGTTCCAGTTGCCATCAGGTTCCCTCCCGGGAGTTGTCGTGCGGGCGATACGCGGGAGGTGCGAAGTGCAACCACAAACGAACGCTGGCACTGCTTCGCCGGGCAGGCTGCCCGGCACGATGTGACCCAGTGTAGGCGAAAGCTCAGTCGTAGCGGTTGATCAGCCGCACGTTGAGCACGAGCATCAGCGCGCCGGTCACGCCCACGACCGCGAACGCGGGCAGGATCGCGCTCCACTCGAAGTCCTCGAGGATGAGTGAGCGCAGCCCCTCCATCACGTAGGTGACCGGGTTGATCGACGCCGCCACCTCCATCGGCCGCGTGAGCAGTTCACGCGGCACGAAGTTGGGCGTCAGGAACAGCAGCGGGAAGAAGATCAGGCCGCCGGAGTTGGTGGCCGCGGCGCTGCGCGTCTTGAGCGCGATCAGCTGCATGAAGCCCACGAAGACGACGGACCACAGCGCGGTCATGACGACCAGCAGCACGAAGCCCAGCACGCCGCTGGCGATCGTGATCCCGAACACCATGCCGAGCAGCACGATCGCGACCGAGATGAGCAGGCCCTTCGTCCCCTCCGCGATCAGGCGCCCCAGGACGATCGACGTGCGCGGGATCGGCGCCGAGCGCAGCTTGTCGAAGTAGCCGCCCTCGATGTCCTCGACCAGGAACAGCGCGGCCGTCCCGAACGACGCCGCCAGCAGCAGGGACACGGGCAGCTGGAACGCGGCGTAGCCCTGGCCGTAGAGGAACTCGGTCGACGTCGCCGGGAAGATCTTGCCGGCCTGGCCGACGTTGACGACGAGGAAGAAGAGCGGGATGAACAGCGTCGGCACGAGCGCCTCCGGCGTCCGCCATGCCTCGCGCAGCGCGCGCTGGCCCAGCACCCAGGCGGTCATGCCGTCACCTCCTGGACGTCGCCGGCGGCTCGGCTGCGCGTGCGGCCGGTCGCGTCGAGGAACACGTCGTCGAGCGACGGGTCGGACTTCAGGCCCTGGCGCTCGCGCAGCTCGGCCTTGAGCGCGGCCGGCGTGCCCTCGCGCACGAGCCGGCCGTCGTCGATGATCGCCAGCCGCTGGCACAGCGCGTCGGCCTCCTCGAGGTACTGGGTCGTGAGGAACACCGTCGTGCCCAGCTGGTTGATCCGACGCACCTCGTCCCACACCGTCAGGCGGCTCGCCGGGTCGAGCCCGGTCGTCGGCTCGTCGAGGAACAGGACCTCGGGCTGGTGGACGAGCGCGGTGGCGAGGTCGAGCCGGCGCTTCATCCCGCCCGAGTAGCCCTTGACGCGCCGGTCGGCCGCCTCCTCGAGCTCGACCAGCTCGAGCAGCTCCTCGGCGCGCGCCGCCGCCTGCTGGGCGGACATCCCGAACAGCCGCGCCTGCAGGACGAGCGTCTCGCGGCCGCTCTGGCGCGGGTCGAGCCCGGCCTCCTGGAGCGCCACGCCCATCGCGCGGCGGGCGGCGTCGGGCTCGCGCGCGACGTCCACCCCGGCCACGCGGGCGGTGCCCGAGGTGATCGTGAGCAGCGTCGTGAGCATGCGGATCGTGGTCGACTTGCCCGCGCCGTTCGGCCCCAGGAAGCCGAAGATCTCGCCGGATTTCACCTGCAGGTCGACCCCGCGAACGGCGTTGACAACGCCCGCCCGGCTCCGGTAATCCTTGACCAACCCCTCGGCCTCGACGGCATCATCCACGGTCCCGCTCCTCGCTCTCGTTCGCTTGCGACTGACGAGTAGACCGCGCGTGGCGGCAGAACTCATCGGGAGCGGTAATCTCATAAAACCCGCACGAGATTCAGGAGGAGCTACGAATGGCGCTTCAACTAGGCGATACGGCCCCGGACTTCGAGGCCGAGACCACCGAAGGCAAGATCAATTTCCACGAGTGGGCCGGCGACTCATGGGTGGTGCTGTTCTCCCACCCGCGTGACTTCACCCCGGTCTGCACCACCGAGCTCGGCTACATGGCCAGCATCAAGCCGGACTTCGACAGCCGCAACACCAAGATCATCGGCCTCTCGGTCGACAACCTCGACAACCACGAGGCGTGGGCGAAGGACATCGAGGAGACCCAGGGCACGGCCCCGAACTACCCGATCATCGGCGACTCGGACTTCAACGTGTCCAAGCTCTACGGGATGCTGCCCGACGACGTCGAGGGCGAGGCCACGGAGCGCACGCCGGCCCAGAACCAGACGGTCCGCAACGTGTTCGTGATCGGCCCGGACAAGACGGTGAAGCTGATCCTCGTCTATCCCATGACGACCGGCCGCAACTTCGACGAGGTCCTGCGGGTCATCGACTCGCTGCAGCTGACCGCGAAGCACAAGGTCGCGACCCCGGCGCAGTGGCAGCAGGGCGGCGACGTGATCATCGCCGGCTCGGTCTCCAACGAGGCCGCGAAGGAGACCTACCCGGACGGCTGGGAGTCCCCCAAGCCGTACATCCGGATCGTGCCGCAGCCCAGCTGATATGGACGTCGGTTCTGTCAAGTGCGCAGCACGAAATGCCCGCTGAGCGGGCCTTTTTGTTGGTCGAGGGGGCGGCGGGCCGGGCCGGGTGCGCGACGCGCGGTCAGGCTGATATTCGCGGATCCGGCTAGCCGCAGGACCGGGTTTCGTCTCAGCGCCCGCCGTCTAGGATCGAGCGTCGCCGACCGCTGGCGGCTGCCCATAGCTGAGTCACGGATGCTCTGGCGCGAAGGGGCCCGGTCCCGCCGCCTCCTCGACCAACGTCGTGCTGCGGCCGGGTCAGTCGGCGGTCGCGACCGCCCAGCAGAAGCCGGCGAGCTCGCGCGCGGCGGCGACGGCGACGAGCGTGCGGCGCTTGCCGCGTCGTGCTCCAGTCCGCTGCCAGGTGCGATGCAGCCGCCGCTGCGCCTTCCAGACTATCGCGGTCACCTGCTGTCGCTGGCGCGTCCTGGCGGCGCGCGAGACTCGCGCCCGACCCTCGGCGGGCGCCGGTAGTGCCAGGCGGCCTCGACCAACAGCCGGCGGGCGTGCTGGCTGCCGGACTTCGTGATCGACCCGCGCCGACGCTTGTCGCCGGTCGTGTTCTCTGACGGGACGACGCCGAGGTAGCTCATCAGCTGCGCCGGGCCGCTCGAAGCGGTCAAAGTCGCCGATCTCGGCGCACAAGCCGAGCGCGGTCAGAGCGTGTCGATCCCGCGCAGACAGCGCAACCGGCGCGACCGTCTGTCGCCCACGGCGAGCTCGGGCAATGCCAGCGCGGTCATCTGGCGCTCCAGGCTGCTCGCGGCGGATCATCAACGCGTCGATCGCGCCGAGACCGTCCTCGAGCACCCGCTGGACGACCGGCTGCGTCGAGCTCGACACCGGCGAGCCAGCCGCGATGCGCCTGGGTCCAGTTCGCCTGCTGCCCTCAAAGCGCAGCTCGTGGCGCAACAACAGCTTCGCCGACGCGATGACGCGCGCGCATCAGATCCCCGCGCAGATCCTCCCGCGCCCGCACCAAGTCACGCAGCGCCTCCTCGCTCGTCGCTCGGGACCCCGACCGGATGCAACTCGCCCGCCATCAAGCAACCGGACCAGGCGCTCAGCGTCGCGCCGGTCGGTCTTGACGCGATCCTGCGGCGCCCCGCGCGATCTTGCCCGGCGCCGCGATCACGCACTCGATCCCGACCGCGGCCAGCTCGCGCGCGAGCCCGAACCCGGTCGGCCCGGCCTCATAGGCCACGCTTCACCGGCCCCGGCAACGCCCGCGCGAACGCCGACCACCTCGCTCGCTCGCCCCGGCAGCCGCTGCACCCGCAGCTCCCCCGACTCGCCCATCCAGCGTCGCCGCCACGCACGCTTCGCCGACATGCACATCGAAAGCCAGCCCAGCTCTTAGCCTGCGCCACGTCGGCACCCCCATGATTGCGGTCGCCGCCCAGGCCACCCCTCGACCCTCAACCCGCGCACCTCATGCGCGGGTGCCGACCCTCACATCCACCACCGGACGCTCGGCCCGACCGGCCATATGGTCTAGGCGGCGGCCTCGAGGCGGTCGATCAGGGCGCGCAGCGTCGCGTCGACGTCGCGCTCGCCGAGTCGCACGTGGTGGCGGGTTCCGCCCGCCACCACGGTGACGTCGTACTGGAAGCGGTCGGGGGCGCCCGCGCGGGCCTCCGACCCGGCCGGCTCGCGCGCGAGCAGCGCGTCGAGCGCCGCGCGCTCCTCGCGGATCGAGATCGCCGGCCGCGACCTCGGCGCGCAGCGGGATGTTCGCGTAGCCCCCGCTGCGCTCGAACTCGATCCGCTCCGGCTCCATCAGAGCGCGCTGACCCCGACGCCGTCCCACGCGGCGGTGACGGCGTTGACCTCGTCGCTGCCGGCGCCGTAGAGCTGCCGCGCGGCCGCCGCGGTGCGCCCGGCGAACTCGCGGAAGGTCGCGTTCGTGCGCACCTGCGGGTCGCGCAGCGTCTCGTACCAGATGCGCCCGGCCCGCTCCCACGCCGGCCCGCCCAGCGCCAGGGAGAGCTCGGCGAAGGCCTTGTTCGGGATCCCCGAGTTGGTGTGCACGCCGCCGTTGTCGCTCATCGTCTGCACGTAGCCGTCCATGTGCGCGGGCTGGTTGTCGCCGTCCCAGGCGGTGCCGGGCTCGGCCATCGAGCGCAGCGCCTTGCCCGGGAAGCCGGGCTTGACGAGATCGGCGCCGATCAGCCAGTCGGCCTCGTCGGCGGCCTGGCCGAGCTTGTACTGCTTGACGAGGCTGCCGAAGACGTCGGAGACCGACTCGTTGAGCGCGCCCGACTGGTTGAGGTACTGCAGGCCCGCCTCGTGCTCGGTGACGCCGTGGGTGAGCTCGTGGCCGATCACGTCGAGCGACTTCGTGAAGCGGTCGAACATCTTGCCGTCGCCGAACACCATCTGCTCGCCGTCCCAGAACGCGTTGTCGTACTCGAAGCCGTAGTGGACCCAGCCGTGCAGCGGCATGCCCTGGTCGTCGATCGAGTCGCGGTTGAACCGGTCCCAGAAGAACGCGTAGGTGTCGCCGAGGCCGTCGTAGGCCTCGTTGACGGTGACGTCGTCGGTCGGCGGGTCGCCCTCCGCCCGCACCCGCTCGGGGTCGCTCGGCGGCTCGAGCCCGTGGCAGTCGAAGATCGTGCGCTGCGGCTCGCCCGGCCGTCGCGCTCTGGCGGATCGTCGCGCGCGTGTGGCGCGCCGCGGTCAGCGAGTTGTGGACGCGGGCGAGGCGCAGGCTGGCGTCGAGCGAGAGCGTGCGCAGCAGCGCGTCGCGCTCCGCGTCACTCGCTCTGCGAACCAGCTCCTCGAGCAGGACCGGCGGGATGATGCAGGCGATCGAGCAGCGCTCGCGCATGTGGCCTCCAGTCGACGGATCAGGGCGGAAAGTGAGCGAGCACCCACTCGGGGCCGAGCTCGGGGCGCCGGTAGGAGCGGCCGTGGACCTGGACGTAGTCGCCCGTGCGCGGGTTCATCGGAAGGTCGCGCTCGATCGGGTACCACTCGTTGTGCTGGCGGATCAGCTCGTTGAGCTCCTCGTAGCGGGTGGCCTGCGCGAACGCGGTCCAGCGCCGGGCGAACAGCGCGGCGTCTCCGTCGCACTCGGCCTGGAGCGCCTGGTAGGTCGTGGCGAGGCGCTGGTGCTCCTGCGCGATCCGCGCGTCCACCTCCATCACGCGCTCCATCCAGCGCGGGATCCCGCCGGCCTTCAGGTAGTTCTCGAGCGTCCGCCGCGACTGCCGGATGCGCTCGGAGAACGGGCGGCCGAGCGCGTCCTCGGTGATGAGGCTCTTCCGGACGAGCCGTTCGACCGACGAGTCCTGCTGCTCGCTCACGGTGGAGATTCTAAGAACTCAGCGCGCTCCGATCCACTCGGATAGCGTCCCCCCATGCACGAGCGCGTCGGGGCCGAGGCGCAGGATTCGCCAGAGCCCGCCGCCGTTCCGCTCCCGCGCCAGGGAGGCGTGGCCGAGCGCATGTTGGCGCTTCAGCGCACCTACTACTACATGCCCGAGGAGCTCTAGCCCTCGACCTGGTCCGTCGACTGGTCCATGACGTAGATCGCCCCTCCGCCCGGGTCCTGGTAGGTGGCCAGGAAGCCGCCGGGGATCTCCGACGGCTCATCGAGCACGGCGAGCGTCTCCGGGCGTGCGGCGTGGAAGGCCTCGACGCTGTCCACGACGAACAGCGGCCCGCCCGGAGCGTCGGGGACGTTGGCATCGAGCATCAGCTGCACGTCGGTGCCCGGCAGCGCCAGCGCGACCGTCGCGTCGCCTTCGCGCCACACCTCGCTGAAGCCGAGGCCGTCGCGATAGAGGGCGAGCGACGCCTTCAGATCGGAGGTGGGGGTGAGCAGGAACTCGAGCTTCATGGCGTGTCCTCCGGGGACGTAACTGGATTCCGTCTCAGCATAACGCCATTATGTCAGGCATGCGTGAGTGGATTCCGGTCTCGACCTCCCCGAAGGGCAGGCTGGCGCTCGCGGCGGTCGAGGAGTTCGGGTCGCGCCCGTTCGACGAGGTCACGGTCGCCGAGCTGGCGACGGCGGCGAAGGTCACCACGGGTGCGCTCTACCACCACTTCGGGAGCAAGCTCGGGCTCTACGCGTTCGTGCGCGAGGACGTCGAGCGGCGCCTGCTGGATCGGATGGAGGGCGCGGTCGCGGCCGCGCGGCCGGAGTCGGGCCGTGCGTCAGCCGTGACGGCGGCGTTGCTGGTCGGGCTGGACTTCGCCGTACGCGAGCGTTTCCTCCGGATCGTGGGAGACCCGCCGGCGGGCACGGAGCACGATCGCCTGGCCGAGATGCTCGCCGCCGGGGCCGAAGCGACGCCACTGCTCGGCCGGGTGCTCGCGGCGGCCTGGCGCGCGGCACTGGCTGCGGTCGCCGACGGCGCGGAGCCGGAGCAGGCCCGCGCGGCCATCGCCGCGCTGGGACTCCACCTGCCTGACGGAGAATGACGCCGTGTCCGGGCTCGAGCTGCTGCTGCTGATGGGGGCCGGGCTGTGCGGCGGCCTGGCCGGGAGCATCAGCGGGCTGGCCTCGCTGTTCAGCTACCCGGCGCTGCTCGCGGTCGGGCTGGGGCCGATCGCCGCCAACGTGACCAACACGGTGGCGCTGGTCGGCGTCGGCGCGGGTGCGGTGCTGGGGTCGCGGCCCGAGCTCGAGGGTCAGGCGGTGCGGGTGCGGGAGCTGGGGCTCGCCGCGGTGCTGGGCGGGATCGCCGGGGCCGGCCTGCTGCTGCTCACGCCGTCGGACACGTTCGAGCGGATCGCGCCGTGGCTGATCGCCGCCGCCTCGCTGACGATCCTGGTGCGGCCTCGCGTCGGGGCGGCGCGCGCCGACGGCGAGCACCGCGCTGTCGGCCGGGGCCTGCTCGGCGGCGTGTTCGCGACCGGGATCTACGCCGGCTACTTCGGCGCCGCCGCCGGCGTGATGCTGCTCGCGCTCATGCTCGCCGCCACGCGCGAGACGCTCGCGCGCAGCAACGCGCTCAAGAACATCGTGCTGGCGATGATGAACGTGGTGGCGGCGGTCGCCTTCGCCCTGCTCGGGCCGGTCGACTGGCTCGCCGTCGCGCCGCTCGCGCTCGGGCTGTTCGCCGGAGGCCGGCTCGGGCCGATCGTCGTGCGCCACTCCAACCCGACCATCCTGCGCACGGCGATCGGCGTCCTCGGCCTCGGGCTCGCGGTCAAGCTCGGCGTCGACGCGTACTAGGCGCCCTCGACCGCCAGCTCGACCTCGATGTTCCCGCGCGTGGCGTTGGAGTAGGGGCAGCGCTCGTGGGCCAGCGCCACGAGCTCCTCGGCGGCGTCCTGCGGCAGGCCGGGGAGCTTCACATCGAGCTTGACGGCGAGGCCGAAGGCGCCCTTGCCGAGCGCGCCGAGGTCGACGTGGGCGGTGACCGTCGCGCCTTCGACGGCCTCGGCGTTGCCGTCGCGCGCGGCGGAGGAGACGACCGCGCTGGCGAAGCAGGCGGCGTACCCCGCGGCGAAGAGCTGCTCGGGGTTCGTCCCCTCGCCGCCGTCGCCGCCCAGCGAGGCGGGCACGGAGAGCTGGAGGTCGAGCTTGCCGTCGTCGGTGCGGGTGCGCCCGTTCTGGCGGCCCCCCTCGGAGGCGGTGGCAGTGGCGGTGTAAAGAGTCTTCATGCCTTCCAGCATGGCGCACAGGTTCCTCTCAGGAACCTCACAGGGACCGTGGCGATACTGCGTGCCGTGAACGCTTCCGCCTCCCACCGCGTGCTGGTCGTCGACGACGAGCCGAACATCGTCGACGTCATCTCGATGGCCCTGCGCTTCCAGGGCTTCACCGTCGAGGCCGCCGGCACGGGCGCCGAGGCGCTGACCGCGGTGAGTGCCTTCAAGCCCGACCTGATCGTGCTCGACGTGATGCTGCCCGACATCGAGGGCTTCGAGGTCGCCAAGCGGCTCGGGGCCCAGCGCGGCCGCGTGCCGATCATCTTCCTGACCGCGCGCGACGCGACCGACGACAAGATCCGCGGGCTCGGCCTCGGCGGCGACGACTACGTCACCAAGCCGTTCAGCCTCGAGGAGCTGATCGCCCGCATCCGCTCGATCCTGCGCCGCAGCGGGCTGGCCGAGGCGGAGTCGAGCCGGCTGGTGTTCGAGGACCTCGAGCTCGACGAGGACGCCCACGAGGTGATGCGCGGCGGCTCGCACGTCGACCTGACCGCGACCGAGTACCGGCTGCTGCGCTACCTGATGCTCAACCCGCGCCGCGTGCTCACCCGCACCCAGCTGCTCGAGCACGTGTGGGACTACGACTTCGGCGGCGACGCGCGGGTGCTCGAGACCTACGTGTCCTACCTGCGTCGCAAGCTCGACGTCCACGGCCCGCCGCTGATCCACACGGTGCGCGGGGTCGGCTACGCGCTGCGGACGCCGCGCACGTGATGTCCTCGCTGCGGGCACGGCTGGTCGCGGCCGTGCTCATCGTGGCCGCGGTCGGGCTGGTGCTGCTGGCCGCGATCACCTACGCGGAGCAGCGCTCGTTCCTCCTCGACCGCGCCGACGACCAGGCCCGCTCCGGCGCGCGGGCGGTCGAGGGCGCGCTCGCCCTGCGCGGCATCGGCGACGGGGAGGAGCCGCCGCGCGGCCCGCTCCCGGGCGGCCCGCCGCGCGGCGGCGGCCCGGGCGTCGGGCTGCCCGCGGGCACCTACGGCCAGCTGCGCGATGCGAGCGGCAAGGTCCACAGCATCGTCCTCGACTACGGGCAGAACGTGACGGCCAGGCCCGCGATCCCGGCGAAGCTCCCGCTCAACCAGCCGCGCACGGTCTCCGGGCGCAAGGGCGACGACGCCAGCTACCGCGTCGTCGCCATGCCCCAGCGGGGCGGAGGCGGAACCATCGTGGTGGCGGTCCCGTTGCGCGACGTCAACCAGACCCTCGACCGCCTGATCCTCGTCGAGGGCTTCGTGATCGCGGGCGTGCTGCTGCTGCTCGCGGCCGTCGCGTGGATCCTCGTGCGCGTCGGGCTGCTGCCGCTCGACCGCATCGGCCACACCGCCAGCCGGATCGCCGGCGGGGACCTGTCGCACCGCGTCGCCGTCGCCGAGGAGCGCACCGAGGTCGGGCGCGTCGGGCTCGCCCTCAACGCGATGCTCGACCGCCTCGAGCGCGCGTTCTCCGAGCGCCAGGCGAGCGAGGATCGCCTGCGCCAGTTCATCGCCGACGCCTCGCACGAGCTGCGCACGCCACTCGCCTCGATCCGCGGCTATGCGGAGCTGTTCCGCATGGGCGCGGCGCGCGAGCCGCAGGAGGTCGAGAAGGCGATGAGCCGGATCGAGGACGAGGCGGCGCGCATGGGCGTGCTCGTCGAGGATCTGCTGACGCTGGCGCGGCTCGACGAGGTGGCCGACGCGCCGCACAGCGAGGTCGACCTCGGCCGGCTCGCCGACGACGCCGCCGGCGACGCCCGCGCGACGGCGCCCGACCGCCCGATCGAGCTCGAGCACGACGGGACGACCGTCGTATGGGCGACGCCCACCAGCTGCGCCAGGTGCTCGCCAACCTGCTGCGCAACGCGCTCGTCCACACCCCGGCCGAGTCGCCGATCCGGATCAGCGTCGCCGCCGAGGGCGCCGAACGTGCGCCTCGAGGTGCGCGACCACGGCCCCGGCCTGCCGACCGACGACCCCGACTCCCTGTTCGAGCGCTTCTGGCGCGCCGAGGGCGGGCGCGAGCGCGGCAAGAGCGGCGCCGGCCTCGGGCTCGCCATCGTCGCGGCGATCGTCGCCGCGCACGGCGGCCGCGTGTCGGCGGCCAACGCCGAGGGCGGCGGCGCGGCGTTCGTCGTGACGCTGCCCGCGGCGCCGGTCGCCGCCGCGCTCAGCTAGCTGCGGCCTTGGTGGTGCTTGAGGCGTGGTCGGTGATGCGGAGTGTCGGGAACCCCGCACTGAGGAGGTCCAGCGTCGCGGTTGCGCTGGACCTGGGCCTCGTTGACGGCGCGGGTGCCCCACGGCGTAGACCCCGCGGTGAAGGGGGTGGAGCCGCCCGATGCGCAGGCGGTACCTGATCGCGTCGCGGTCCAAGCCGAGCGGCGAGCAGCTGCGCCAGCGTGACCACCCCGTGCTGCGCGAGCCGCCAATTCGGCCAGCAGCAACGTCGGGTGTGGTCACTTCGGTCTGACTATGCAGACTCAATCGACCACACCCGGCCCACAATCGCGGCTCAGGACGGCAAACAGGGGCGCCGCGGGCGCTTCGTCACACCCTCGATGCGCAGTTCGTCACAAACCCCGGCTCCATCTGCTCAGCCAGCTCCCAGGGAGCCCCCAGCAGCTCCCCACGCCCACCGCCGAGGGTGGGGTCATGGCCGCTCCCACCCTCTTCCAGACCCCCCTCCCCGCGCCCAACCGCGCCCGGCTCCTGCCTCCCGTGCAGGTCGACATCGTCGTCCCGGTCTACAACGAGCAGGCCGGGCTCGAGCGCAGCATCCGCCGGCTCCACCGCTTCCTCGACGCCGAGTTCCCGTTCACGTGGCGGATCGTGATCGCCGACAACGCGAGCACCGACGACACGCCGGCGATTGCCCGCGTGCTCGCCCGGAAGCTCGGCGGCGTGCAGGTGCTGCGGCTCGAGCGCAAGGGCCGCGGGCGCGCGCTGCGCGCCGCCTGGTCGGCGAGCGACGCCCGCGTCGTCGCGTACATGGACGTCGACCTTTCGACGGACCTGCGGGCGCTGCTGCCGCTGGTGGCGCCGCTGCTCTCAGGCCACTCCGACCTCGCCATCGGGACGCGGCTGGCCCGCGGCGCCCGCGTCGTGCGGGGCCCGAAGCGCGAGCTGATCTCGCGCGCCTACAACGCGATCCTGCACACCGCGCTGCGCGCCCGCTTCTCCGACGCCCAGTGCGGCTTCAAGGCCGTCCGGCGCGAGGCGCTGCCGCCGCTGCTGGCGGAGGTCCGCGACGACGCCTGGTTCTTCGACACCGAGCTGCTCGTCCTGGCCCAGCGCCGCGGGCTGCGGATCCACGAGGTGCCGGTCGACTGGATCGACGACCCGGACTCGCGCGTCGCGATCGTGCGCACCGCGCTCGACGACCTGCGCGGCGTCGCGCGGCTGATGTCGTCGGGGCGGATCTTCCGCTTCATGGGCGTCGGCGTGGCGAGCACGATCGCCTACGCGCTGCTGTACCTCGCCCTGCGCGGGCCTCTGGGCGCCGGCGGCGCGAACGCCGTGGCGCTCGCGCTGACCGCGGTGGCGAACACGGCCGCGAACCGGCGCCTGACCTTCGGCGTCCGCGGCCGCGCCGGGCTCGTGCGCCAGCACCTGATGGGCGCCGCTCGTCTTCTTCCTCACGCTCGGGCTGACGAGCGGCGCCCTCGCCGTCCTGCACGGGCTGTCCGCGAACCCGCCGCGCGGCGTCGAGCTGGCGGTCCTGATCGCGGCGAGCACCGCCGCCACCGTCACCCGCTACGTCGCGCTGCGCACCTGGGTGTTCGCGCGCCGGCACCACCGCGAGCCGATCACCCTCTACGAGGTCTCGGCCTGACCGAGCTCCAGCCACGGCGACTCGAGGCTGCCCGACCAGGCGCCCTCGAGCGGCGGGGCGGCCGCGGCGAAGCGCAGCCGCCGGCCGCTCCCCGGCCCGTCGGGCAGCAGGTCGCCGAGGCGAAAGCTGAGCGTCGTGGACTCGCCCGGCGCGAGCGTGACGAGCCCGGCCGCGAGGTCGGACGGCGGCATCGGCGGCGGCCCGAGCGGCACCGGCCGCCCGTCGGCGTCCGCGAGCTCGAAGGCCGCGGAGCCGAGCATCGTCGCGGTCGAGAAGCGGACCGGGTCCGCTCCCCCGTTGGCGATCTCCACCTCGACCCCGTCGCCGGCCGGCCGCAGCGCGGCCGTCAGAGCCACGGCACCACCTTCGTCTTGTTGAGCTTGACGCCGCGCAGCTTCGCGCCCTCCTTGCGGATGGTGTTGAAGTTGCGCGCGAGCGCCTGGCCCGCGGGGTTGTTCATCACGCCGCCGCCCGGGTCGCGGAAGCCCGCGCGCCGGCCGCCGCGCGAGTAGTCCACGCCGTCGGTCGTGAAGTACTCCTCCGCGCAGCCGAGGATGTGCCCGAACTCGTGCGTCACGTCCGTCGTGTCGGCCTCGCCCCAGCCCGTCATGCTGGTGGTGCCGCCCAACCCGGCGCGGCCGCCCTCCATCGCGCCGGCCGCGTTGGCGGCGATCGTGTAGTGCGCCTTGGCGGGATCGTCGACCCACTCGATCTCGATGTTGATCGGGTACATCTCCTCGAACTCGTCCTTGCCGCCGTCGGGCAGGTCGATCGCCGTGTCGCGCTTGACCGCGAACGCGAACTTGCCCGACCACTTGCGCCGGATCGCGCGGCTCCACTTGCGCTTGGTCGACGCGGACGCCGGCGAGTGCAGCCGCACCTTGACGTTCAGCTCGGCCTGCTCGGGGCGCATGTCGAGCTTGAGGCGCCACTTCGCGCGCCAGCGGTACGTGCCCTCCCAGGCCGCGAACGCGGCGGGCGCGTGGCTGATCGTCTCCTCGATCTCGCGGTCGACCTCCTTGCGCTTGACGAGGCGCGGGGCCTTGGCGGGCGCCTCTGCGGTGGCCGTCGCGGTCTCGTCGCGGGCGATCAGCTGCGTGGTGACGCGGTTGCCCGCGGTGCGCTGGAGCTGGAGGACGCGGTCGGCGTGGGGCGGCCCGGGGCGTCCGGGCGCGCGCTCGGCGTCCGGGCGATCTTCCAGTGCCCGAACGGCATGTGCGCGCGGCATCGATCCATTCGACCGGTTCCCGGCGGCGCGGTCAAGGGCCGTCTGGTCAGCCGAACGGGCGATTCACGCCCACAGCGCCTCCAGCGCCCCGACGATGCGCGCGGCGTGGACGCCCTCCGGGTCGCGGTCGGGGTTGAAGTCGGCGACCGAGACGCCGAGCAGGTTCGGCGCGGCCACGAGCGGGCGGGCGAGCGCGACCAGCTCGTCCCAGTCGAGCCCGAGCGGCTGCGGGTAGCTCACGGCGGGCAGCGCGGACTCGTCGAGCACGTCGAGGTCGACGTGCAGCCAGGCCGGCCCGTAGGAGAGCTGGGCTGCAGCCTCGCTCCCCACGCGCCCGGCGCCGAGCTCGCGCACCTCGGGCGCGGTCAGCGCCCGGATCGCCGGGTCGAGGCGCGCGTTCTCCTCCGCGACGTCCGGGTGCAGCTCGTCGGGGCGGTGGCCGAGCAGGACGACGTCGGCGGGGTCGACCAGCGGCGCTTCGAACAGCGGGCCATGACCGGTGAGGATCGCGAGATCCATGTCCGCCGCTTCGCCGGTCGGCGAGCTCTCCCCGTCGTAGAAGTCCGCGTGGCCGTCCACGAACCACAGGCCGCTGCCGCGCGGGAGCGCCGCGAACACACCCAGCAACAGCGTGCAGTCGCCGCCGAGGACGAGCGGCACCTCGCCGGCGTCGCGAAGCTCCCCGACCCGCGCGGCGATCGCCGCCGTGGCGCGGCGCACCGCGGCCGCGCCGATCACGCCCGTCGCCGGGTCGCGGCGCGGGTCGTCGATCCGCGCGTCCGCCTCCCCGGCGTCGCGCGCCCCGAGCCGCTCGACGATCCCGGCGGCGCGCAGCGCGGCGGGCGCGTGCTCCTCGGCGCGGCCGGCGCCGGAGCAGTCGAGCGGGGCGTCGAGGATCGCGAGCGGGGCCATCGCCGCATTGTCGTCATTGACACCGCCCGCCGCGCCTGAGGATGATCGGGCGATGGCGGATGGCGCGCGTCAAGCGGTCGAGTCGGCGGCGCCGGACGTGGCGGCCCCCTCGGCGATCCGGTCGCCCGACGGCGTGGCGCCGGCGGTCGCGACCGTGCTCGCGTTGCAGCGATCGGCCGGGAACGCCGCCGTCACCTCGCTCCTACGGAGACGGCGCCTGGCGCGCGCGCCGGCACTGCCCGGCTTCTCTCAGAAGGGCGACACCTGCGGCGCCGCATCGCTGGTCACCGCGCTGTTCATGTGGGACCTCGAGCGGCCGGGCACGGCCAACACCGCGGTCATCCACGCCTGCGACCTCGTCCTCACCGCCAACGACAACGCGAAGGCGAACAAGACGGCGATCGACTCGATCAAGCTGGTGCGCGAGTCGGCGCTGGCCGGGACCAAGCTCGGGCAGACGGACTACGAGGTGCTCGGCATGGCGTTCGCGATCCTTTACAACGGCCGCGCCGGTATGAGCTCGGGAGACATCGGCAAGCTCGCGAACGGGATGGGCTTCCGCCCGTTCGCCGACGGCAGCGGCGCCACGCTGGCAGAGGTCCTCGCGTCGGACGCCGTGACGAAGCTCGAGCCCGGCGAGGTCGGCCAGCTGAACTGGATCATCAAGGCGACCGGCGGCGGCCACGCGATGCTGCTCGGCCGCCAGGAGGACGGCACCTGGTTCTTCTCCGACCAGGGCGTCGCACCGCCGAAGGAGATCCAGTGCGGCTCGCCCGGCGACCTCGCGTCCGCCGTCGTCGCCTACTCGCACGAGGGATGGCTGTACGACGGGAACAAGTTCAACCTGCCGTCACTTCCGCCGATGACCGGCTTCCGGGCCATGAGCCACGTCCAGCGCTTCACCAACCAGGGTCCCACGCTGATCCGGCCCGGCGAGAACCTGGCGGAGATCGACGCGGACTACGCCTGGGGCGAGGTGATCAAGGCGTGGGACTACCGCTCCCGCCACGAGACCCTGGCCGACGCCAAAGCCGCCATCACCGGCGACCGGGGCGGCCACGGTGGCGTGATCGTCGAGCGGCCGAAGGACATGTTCCACATCTACAAGACCAACCCGATCGCGGGGCCCAAGAACCTGAAGGAGTCGAGGATCGACGCCTCCGACTCCAAGGAGATGGTCCTCGGCTCCAAGTCGCGGCTCGACACCTTCTACAGCGCCTGGGTCGTGCTCTCCGACGCAGCCGGCAACAAGGGGACGCCGTTCGCCGTGAAGCCGTAGCGTTGACGGCAATGAGCACGAGCACCGACACCAAGGCGCGCATCGACGAGCTCGCCGCCCGGCTGACCGAGCTGCGCGACGCCTACTACCGCGGCGAGACGCTCGTCGCCGACGCCGACTACGACGCGCTCGAGGACGAGCTGCGGACGCTCGTCGCGGAGCACCCCGAGCTCACGCCCGACCCGAACCCGCTCGAGGTCGTCGGCGCGCCGGCGGCGCTGCACGCCCCGGTCCGCCACAGCCGGCCGATGCTCTCGCTCGAGAAGGCGACGAAGCCCGAGCAGGTCGTGGCCTTCTTCGACCGCTTCCCCGGCCAGCCGGTGGTGGTCATGCCCAAGCTCGACGGGCTCTCGCTCGCGCTCGTCTACGAGGACGGCCGCCTGCGCCGGGCGATCACGCGCGGCGACGGGACGACGGGCGACGACGTCACCCCGCTCGTGCGCGCGCTCGCCGCGGGCGTGCCGGACACGGTCGACGCCGGCGGGCGCGTCGAGGTCCGGGGCGAGCTCGTGATGCTGCGCTCGACCTTCGCCGCCTACAACGCCGAGCACCCCGACAAGCCGCTGATCAACCCGCGCGGGGCCGCCGCCGGGACGATCCGCGCCAAGGACCCGGCGAACGTCGCGGGGCGGGACCTGCGCTTCTTCGCCTTCGACCTCGACACCTCCGAGGGCACCCACGCCGACCTCGAAGCGGCGCTGCGCACGCTCGGGTTCGACGCCGCCGACATGCGCCATTGCGACGACGCCGCCGCCGCGCAGGAGGTGATCGGGGCGATCGAGGCCGAGCGCAACGAGCTCGACTACGACCTCGACGGCGCCGTCCTGCGGCTCGCCGACCGCAACGCCTTCGCCGCCGCCGGCACCCGCTCCAACAGCCCGCGCGGCGCGCTCGCCTTCAAGTACGCGGCCGAGGAGAAGACGACGCTGCTCGCCGACGTGCTGTGGGACGTCGGCAAGATCGGCAAGGTCGCGCCGGTCGCCGTGCTCGAGCCGGTGTTCGTGGGCGGGACGACGGTGACGCGCGCGACGCTCGCCAACCAGGAGGTCATCCGCGCCCGCGACGTGCGCATCGGCGACACCGTGCTCGTCCGCCGGGCCGGCGACGTCATCCCGTTCGTGGCCGGCGTGCTCGACGCCTCGAAGCGCACCGGCGCCGAGCGCGAGATCGTCCCGCCCTCGGAGTGCCCGTCGTGCGGGAAGCCGCTCACCGAGCAGGGCAACAGCCGCGAGCTCTACTGCACCAACGTCACCTGCCCGGCGCAGACGGTGCGGCGGCTGATCCACTGGGCCTCGCGCGCCGCCGCCGACATGGAGGCGGTCGGGCCCGGTGTGGATCGAGCGGCTCAACGAGGCCGGGCTGCTCGAGCGCGTGTCGGACTTCTACGCGCTCGACCGCGAGACGCTGCTCGGGTTCGACCGCATCGCCGACGTCTCGGCCGACCGCATGATCGAGTCGATCGACCACAGCCGCGGGGTCGGCCTGCGGCGGGCGCTGATCGGCCTCGCGATCCCGATGGCGTCGGAGGCCGCCGCCACGCGGCTGTGCCGGGCGGGCTACAAGTCGCTCGAGGAGGTCGCCGACGCCGGGGAGGAGGCGCTCCAGCAGGTCGAGGACATCGGCCCGAAGGTCGCGGCCAGCCTCCACGCCCACCTCAACCGCGACACCATGCGCGCCGAGCTGGTGCGGATGCGCGAGCTCGGCGTCGACCTCGACGTGCGCGAGGAGGACCTGCCGCCGGAGGTCGTCTCCGGCGCCCCGCTGGCCGACAAGACCGTCGTCGTGACCGGCTCGATCGCGGACCCGCGCAGCGGCGAGAAGATCCCGCGGCCCACGTTCCAGCGGCTCGTCGAGCGCGCCGGCGCGACGACCGCCTCCTCGGTCTCCGCGAACACGGACATGCTGATCTGCGGCACCGACGTCGGCGCGAGCAAGATCGCGAAGGCGGAGAAGCTGGAGGTCGAGGTCGTCGACCAGGCGGAGATCTGGAAGCTGCTGATCGACGCGGGCGTGGCCTAGGATTCCCGGCCGTGGAGCGGGTGACCGGCATCGGCGGCTTCTTCTTCCGCGCGGAGGATCCCGACGCGCTGGCGACCTGGTACCAGGAGCGGCTCGGGATCGATCTCGTGCCCCAGAGCTACGACGGCACGCCCTGGGTTCAGGAGGCGGGCGAGACGGTGTTCGCGCCCTTCCCGCAGGACTCGGAGATGATCGGCCCGCCCAAGCACACGTGGATGCTCAACTTCCGCGTCGACGACCTCGACGCGATGGTCGACCAGTTGCGAGGCGCGGGCGAGACCGTCGACGTCGACCACGAGCGCTACCCGAACGGCCGCTTCGCCGAGCTGCGCGACCCCGAGGGCAACGGCATCCAGCTCTGGCAGCCGATGGATCCCGAGTAGCGGCTCAGGCGAAGATCTCGTCGAGCAGCTCGTCCTGCGCGCCGGTCTCGGCCAGGAACTCCCGGCCGGCGCGGAAGGCCGCGGCGAGCGGCGTGACCCCGGTCTCGTCCGCCGCGACGAGCGTGCGGGTGACCGCCTCGCGGATGAGCGTCTCGATCTGGGCGAGCGCCTCCGGCGGGGACGTGCCCTCGCCGATCGACTCGTAGAGGTGGATGCCGCCCGCGTTCGCGATGAAGTCGGGAACGGCGACGATCCCGCGACGACCGAGCTCCTCGATCGCGCCCGGGCCGTACGGGACGTTCGCGCCGGGCGCCACGACGGTGCAGCGCAGGCGCGCGGCGACGTCGCGCGTGATCGAGTCCGGCCGCGCGCCGGGCACGAGCACGTCGCACTCCAGGTCGAACAGCTCCTCGCGCGGGCGGACCGGCGCCGGCCCGTGCGCGACGAGCGCGTCGCCGAACCGCTCGCGCAGCGAGAACAGCTCGTCGACGTCGAGGCCGTCCGGATCGGCGAGCAGCCCGTCGACCGTGCTCACGCCGACGATCCGGGCGCCCGCGCGCACGCAGGCGAGCGCCATCCCGGCCCCCACCTTGCCGAAGCCCTCGATGGCGATCGCCGCGCCCGCCAGCGCGCGGCCGCCATGGACGAGCGCGGCCTCGGCGGCCGCCTTGACGCCGTGCCCGGTGGCGAGGTCGTCCATGTCGACACCCTCGTAGGTCTGCGCCCACAGCGGCGGCGGACCCTCCAGCCCTCCGATGAAATCGGCCGCTGACGTGCCCATGTCGGGCCCGGTGAGGAAGACATCGCTGTAGGGCTCGAGCGCCCGCCGGTAGGCGGCGATGACCTCGTCGCGCGCGCCGCCGGCGAACCGCACGCCGGCCTTCGCGCCCGCATAGGGCACGCGCCAGATCGCGAACTTCCACGTCATCGCCCGCGCCAGCCGCGCCACCTCGTCGATGTTCACGTCCGGCAGCATCCGCGTCCCGCCCGCCGCCATCGGGAACTGGTCATGGTCGACGACCACGAAGGCCTCCAGGCCGTGGCGCTCGTCGCGCAGCTCGATCACCCGCACGCCGGGAGCCTAATCGCTAAGGCGCGCGCGTCCACGTCACCGGCGGGAGCTGCTGCTGCTCCGCGCCGGGCTGCCAGCCCGCGGGGCCTTCCACGAGCCGGTTGGGCTCGAGCAGGAGCTGCCGCTCGTAGCGCTTGCCGTCCTCCACGCGCACGGCCAGGATCGCCCAGGCGTCGTTGTCCCAGCGCATGTCCGCCCATTTCGCGCGTGCGGGCCCGGACGGCCCGCTGACCGCGACGGGTCGGCCGAGCTGCAGGCTCCCGAGTCGCATGGTGCGCCTGCGCGACAGCTCGATCGTCGTGTTCTCCGGATCCTGCCAGCGGGGGCCGAGCTCGGATGGGAGCGGCGGCCGATTCGGCTCGCCGCGGAGCTTGAGCACCTTGCGGGTGCCGACGTCGCGCGTGAGGCTCGTCCGCAGCCGGCTCGCGCGCAGCCGCACGAACTCGAACGCCTCGTCAGCGGCGCTCTCCACCGCCACGCGATCGGCGCGAGCCGTGGCGAGCGCGTGCTGCAGCGCGTCCTGGAGGGCGAAGTAGTCGTTGCGCGTCGGCTCGGAGAGGTAGATCCCGCCGACCTGGAAGTACCAGCGCTTGAGATCGGCCACCAGCTTCTCGGTGTCGACCCGCGAGAGCCGGGATGACGAGCGCCCGTACTTGTTGAGCACCTCGAGCCGCGACCACAGGTCCACGTAGACGGCCAAACGCTCCCGCCGCAGCTCGGTGTCGTACTGCAGCGCGAGCGTGCGCCGGCTCGTCGCCCAGTTCGTCGCGATGCCCAGGACGAAGGTCAAGCCGGCGAGGAGGACCGCATCCATCGACCTTGTCCGTGGAGCTAGCCCTTCACCGACGCGACGAAGCCGCGCACGTCCGCCGCGGGCTCGGAGTAGGCGTCGCCGAGCGTCGCCTCGACCGCCGCCATGTACGTCTTCGCCCAGTCCGGGAACGGGTAGTCGATCGCGTTGAGGAACTCGAGCGTCGCGGCCAGCCGGATGTCGGCGATCGAGACCGAGTCGCCGCCGATGAACGTCTTGCCGTCGAGGAAGAACGCGCGGTAGGCGTCGAGCGGCTCGGCGAGCGCGGCCTCGGCGTCCCGCTGGGCCTGGGCCTTGATCGTGTCGTCGGCGTCGGAGGTCGCCGCCTCGCCCGGGTACTGCGGGAAGCCGAGCGTCGGGTAGGTGGCGCGCGCGACGAGCGGATACAGCGTGCCGATCAGGTAGAACATCGCGCTGTCGACCATGGCCCGCTGCCCCGGATCGGTGGGGTAGAACTGGTCGAGGCCGTGCTTGTTGCAGAGGTACTGCATGATCGCGCAGCTCTCCCACAGCGTCCCGCGCGGCAGCCCCTCCTCCTCGAGCAGCGGCGTCAGGTGCGCGGGGTCCTTGGTCAGGAACTCCGGGGTCGTCGTCTGACCCCACACGTCGACCTCCTCATAGTCGAGCCCGGCGGCGCGGACGAACACCCGCGCCGTGAGGTTGTTGACGCTCGGCATCAGGACGTTGAGCGTGTTCGCGGCCATGGATCCTCCTGCTTAGTAGGGGTTCTTGGGCGAGCGGTCGTCGGACAGCGACGCTCGTGATCGTTCGGTCATCGCCTCGATGGCGTCCGCGAGGTGGACGCGGTCGATGTGGTGCTCGTCACGCGCGACGCGGAGCTTGTGGGCCTCGAGCAGCACCTCGGCGTGCGTGAAGCCGACGGGCGGCTCGAAGCGGTAGGACGCGAGCTCGATCAGGAGCCCGAGCGGATCCTCGAAGTAGATCGAGTCCATGAAGCCGCGGTCCTTGACGCCGCTGTGGCGGATCTTGCGCTCGTCGAGGCGCTCGACCGCCTGGTAGAAGGTCGCCTGCGAGACCGCGAAGGCGAGGTGGTGGACGCAGCCGGCGTCGGTCGGCGTGCGCTCGGGGTCGGCGACCCGCTCCTCGTTGGTGAAGACCGTGATCAGGCGGCCGTCGCCCGGGTCGAAGTAGAGGTGGCCCTCCGACGGGTTGTCGAGGTTGGGCTGGTCGAACACGAAGGGCATGCCGAGCAGGCCCTCCCAGAAGTCGATCGAGGTCTGCCGGTCGGCCCCGACGATCGTGATGTGGTGGACACCCTGGCTCTGGAGCTTGCGCATCGTGCGCAGTCTGCCTGGAGTGGGGCCGCGAAGCTAGGGCCGGTCGAGCCCGAAGCGGAACGAGCGGAACGCCTTGCGCGTCGCCTTGACGAGATCGCGGTCGGCGTCGTCGAGCGGCCGCGGCGGGTTCGTCTGGCGGTAGCGGAGGACGACGCCGTCGCGGCGGCCGTCCTCGGGCACCACGAGGATGTCGATGCCGGTCAGCGGGCGCTGCCGGGTCCCGGCGCCGTACTTGATCTGGTAGCCGGGCGCGTCGTTGACGCGGGCCTTGCCGTCCGTCTTGGCCTGGAAGCCGGGCAGCTCGGCGGCGAGCTGCTGGACGTGGCGGTCGGCGTAGACCGGCAGGAGCCCGCTGACGCTGCCGCTGTAGGCCGGGAGCGTGAGCGGGCGCACGCTCACCGTCATCCGGAGCTGCCCGCGGCGCGAGCGCAACCGCACCAGCTCGCCCGGCCCGGGCGCGACGCGGCGCACCGTCTGCGCCGGATGCAGCAGCGTGAAGACGGGCTTCGCGCGGTGCTCGAGCGTCGTCAGGCCGTCGCCCGAGCGCGTCGCGTAGAGCACCGCGAGGAGCACGACGACGACCGCAACGGCGATCAGGATCGCGCGCTGGGCGCGCGGCCCGAAGCGGCGCCGGATCAGCTCCGGCCCGGTCGGCCCGTACTCGGGCAGCACGAGGCCCGGCGGCGCTTCCTCGGTCGTGGGCACGGGACCGAGCCTAGCCGCGCGCGGCGCGCGCCTTGCGGGCCGCCTTGCGCCGTGCGGCGCGCTTCGCCGCCCGCCGCGCCCGCTTTTCGGCCGCCTTGCCGTGACGCTGGAGCGGGCGCATGGCGGTCAGGGAGTGGTTGCCGGTGAGGTAGAGGTGCTTGCCGTCGGAGATGACGGGGTCGTAGGCGCCCTGGTCCTTGCGGAAGACGACGCGGCCCGTGCGGGTGCCGAGGCCGGTCGTGCGCCGGTGGCCGAGGTCGGCGAAGTAGACGACCCGGCCGATCACCGTCGCCGAGCCGGAGATCCGGCCGCCCGCGTTGTAGGACCAGCGAACGCTCCCGGTGCGGGCGCGCAGCGCGTACATCCGGCCGTCGTAGGAGCCGACGAACACGGTCCGCCCACTCACCGCCGCCGACGCATAGACGTAGCTCCCGGTGCCGTGCGACCACAGGCGCCGCCCGGACCGGGTCGAGTAGGCGGAGACGCGCCCCGACAGGCTGCCGAGGAAGACCCGGCCGCCGGCGACCGCCGCGGTCGCGTAGATCCGCCCCGCGCCGCCCACCGACCAGACGCGGCGGCCGTTCGACGCCCGCACGGCCTGGACGTGGCCGCCGTAGTCGCCGAAGAACAGCTTGCCGTGGGCGAGCGTCGGGCTGCCCTTGATCGCGCCCGCCGCGCGGTAGGTCCAGATCACCTTGCCGTTGTCGGCGTCGAGGCAGTAGAGCGTCCCGTTCTCGGAGCCGAAGTAGACGCGCCCGTCGTGCAGCAGCGGCGAGGACTCGCTGCGGCTCGGCAGCGTGCGCGACCAGCGCTGGTGCCCGTTGCGCTGGCGCAGCGCGACCACGCGCCCGCGGCCCGCGCCGCGCCCGCCCTCCAGGAGCGTCACGTAGACGCGCCCGCCGCCGAGCGCAGGGGCCGACGCGGCGAGCCGCCCGAGCTTCTTCTTCCACCGCACCTTGCCGTTCTTCTTGCGCAGCGACGCCAGCTGGCCGTTGTCGGCGAGCTGGAAGATCGACTCGCGCGCCATCACGGGCGGGAACTCGAGCAGCGCCGGGGCCTTGCGCTTCCAGACGGCCAGGAACGGGCCGCGGAAGGAGGCCGGGGGCGCGAAGAAGCGGCGGTGGTCCTTGGAGTAGCCGTAATGGCGCCAGACGAAGTCGTCGGCCTTCGGCTTGGGCGGCGCCGGCTTCGGCCCCGCCTGCTCAGCCGGGTCGGGCGCGTCGAGCGTCGCCTGCGGGGTCCGCGGCGCGTCCTCCGGTGCGAGGTAGGTCAGATAGGCGGCCACCGCGACCCCCGCGAACACGAGGACCGTCGCAGCGGCCGCTGCGATCACGACGATGCGGCGGCGCACCCGTCAAGGGTAGGAACCGCTCAGGTCGGAACGGGCTCGGCGCGGTCCTGCGCCGGGGCGGCGGCGTCCGCGCCGTCGGGGTCCACGCGCCGCAGCGCGGCGGCCATCGCGAGCAGCGTCCAGGTCAGCGGATCCTCCAGGAACGCCGCGTAGACGAAGGTGTGCAGCAGCAGCGCGCACCACGCCGCCGCGACCACGCAGCGCCCCACCAGGATCACTCCCGCCTCCCGCCTTCGCAGCGTCCGCCGCAGGCCGCCGAACGCGACCGCGAACGCGGTCCACAGCAAGAAGGCGTAGGAGGCGAGGCCGATCGCCCCCTGCTCGGCCGCGATCGTGACCGGGATGGTGTGCGACTCGGCCGACAGCCGCGAGGACACGACGCGCTCGCGGGCGCGGTAGCGGTCGGCGAAGGACCCCGACCCGAAGCCCGTCAGCGGCCGGTCCCCGAACATCCGCACCCCGCCCCGGATCAGCTTCGCCCGGCCGCTCGACGCCTCGTTGACGGAGGAGAACGAGTCCGTCTTGAGGCCGAGCGCGCCCGGCGCCAGCACGACCACCGCCAGCGCCGCGACGACGATCCCGCCGCAGACGGCCACCACCGGCCAGGTCTTCCAGCGCAGCGCGGCCAGCACCGCGAGCCCGACGAGCAGCGCCGCGAAGCTCGACTCCGACAGCGTCAGCACCAGCGCCGCCCACAGCAGCGCGAGCGCCACCGCCACGCGCGTGACGTCGCGGCGCGCCGGCGCCCACAGCAGCACCCCCGCGAGCACCACCATCACGAGCGCGAGGAAGCGGCCGTAGACGTTGGGGTCGAAGAACAGCGAGTTCACCCTGAAGTAGGGCTTGAGGTCGTTGGCGGCGAGGACCTTCTCGTTCGAGATCAGCAGCCGGCCCGGTGGCCCACTCGACGAAGCCCACGAGCGCGAACAGCAGCGCGAGCCCGACGACCACCCCGAGCGCCTGCAGCAGCAGCCGCCGCGTCCAGCGCACCTCGACCAGCAGCCGGAAGCTGACCGCAAAGGGGACATAGAAGAAGCCCAGCGTCTTGACCGCGTGCTCGACGTCGGTCGAGTAGAGCGCCTGCACCGCGTAGACCACGACCACCAGCGCGAGCGCCTGCGTCAGCCGGCGCATGCGCGGATCCTCGGGCTGGACCTCGCCGGCCTCCGGCTCCCCCCGCAGCGCCCGCCACACGTGCGCGAGGCACGCCGCGGCGATCACCACGTAGAGCGGCAGCAGCAGGTTCGCGGTGTCGTCGGCGCCGGTCGGCACCGGGATCCGGAACGGCAGCGTGAAGATGGTGAACAGCACGACCAGCGCGGGACGGCGATAGAAGAGCACGGCCAGGCCGAGCAGGAAGACGAGCCCCACCGCGCCCCCGACGGCGAGCAGGCCGGCGCGCGCGCCGATCTCGTCCTCGATCGTCGACGCCGACAGCAGCCCGACCGCCGCGGCGGCGAGCGCGAGCGCGACCGGCATCGCGAGCGCGCGCGAGCGCGGCTCGCGCAGCACCAGCACGCAGGCGGCCGCGAGCGCCGCGGCGAGCGCCACGGTCCCCTCGGCGAGATGGGCGACGGCGAGCGTCACCGGGGGGAACTTAGCCGCCGTCCGCGTCCGCGGGCTGCGAGCCGATGATGTAGTCGTGGCGCGGCGCGGGCATCGCCGAGCGCCGGCCCTTCACGGACTTCCAGATCGCCTCATTGAGCGGGATCTCCGGCGTCGCGTCCTCGATGTCGAAGTTCCAGCGCGACGACGCGCCGGCCAGCGGCGCGTTGGAGGCGTTGACGGGCGCGCCCTCCGCGCCGAACGGGATCACCGCCGGCATCTTCGCGTCGTAGGGGCGGAGGTTCGGCTTCTTCGAGAAGCCCTTCCACATGCGCGTCGCGCGCTGGTCGACGATCGTCATCGGCGGCAGCCCGAGCAGGTCCTCGAGCGTGGCGACCATCGCGGCGGTGTCGTAGTGCGTGTGGTCGACGCGCGCGGTCTGCGTGTAGGGGCTGATCACGTACGCGAGCGTGCGGTGCGCATCGACGTGGTCGGGCCCGTTCTGCGCGTCGTCCTCGGTGACCATGATCGCCGTGTTGGGCCAGAACGGGCTCTTGGAGACGCGCTCGACGAGACGGCCCAGCGCGAGGTCGTTGTCGGCCATGTAGCTCTCCGGGATCGCCTTCCCCGGCGCCGTGCCCCACGTGTGATCGTTGGGCAGCCGCAGGATCGACAGCGCCGGCAGCGGGTCCTTGGAGGGATCCGCGCGGAACGCGTTCTCGTAGGCGTCGAAGTCGCGCTGCCACTCGGGCAGGCGCTGGGCGTGGTCCGAGCAGCGCATGTTGAAGCCGGCGAACCGCTCGTTGTTGTTGTCGCCGAAGCGGCGGTCGTCGAGGTGGGTGACATCCGAGGTGTTGCCCGCGCCGGTGCAGTCGCCCGGCAGGCGGGTGTACATCCCGTAGTTCCGGAACGAGACCCCCTCATGGAAGGCGTTGTCCCAGAGGTAGCCGCGGGTCAGCGCGGACGCCCCGCGGAAGACCGTCCGGTCGAACGGCAGCGGCTCCGTGAAGAACTGGTCGGCAAAGGCGACGTGCTCGAAGTCGCGCGCACGGTGGCGCCGGCGGGAGCCGGGCGAGTACGTGATCGGCCAGGTCTTGTCGATGTAGTCGGTGACGCCCGCGGCCACCGTCCAGCTCTGGCCGTCGGCCGACACGTCGGCGTCGGCGTAGAAGTTGTCGAACAGCGTGAAGCGGCGGGCGAGCTCGCGGTGGTTGGGCGCAGAGTCCTCGTCGAACAGCACCAGCCCGGGATCGCCGTCGCCCTTGCCGATGTCGCCGAGCACCTGGTCGTAGGTGCGGTTCTCCTTGATCACGTAGATGACATGGCGGATCGCTCCGAGCGCGGGCGGCTTCCGCGCGCGGCGGGCGCGCACCCGGTTGTTGCGCAGCACCAGGCGCGTGAGCTGCCTGGCCCTCTTGCGCTTCTTCGGTATGCGCATGACGCTGATGCCGCCCTTGGTGCTCACCCGGATCGCGGCCGAGGTGTACGCGAGGTCGCCGGTGGTGCAGTCGCCGACCGCGTAGGGCCCGGCGCAACGGCGCGGACGCCCCGCCGCGTTCGCGGTCGTGATCGCGAGCTTCGCGCCGTCCGGGGTGACGTCGACGTCGGTCGGGTTCCAGGCCGTCGGGATGAAGCCGATCTTCCGGCGACGGTCGAGGTCGATGACGGCGAGCGCGTTCTCGCCCCCGAGAGCCACGTAGAGCCGCCGCCCGTCCGGGCTGACGTCGAGCGCGTTGGGTTTCGCGCCCGGGCGCGCACCCCTGACCAGACCCACGTGCAGTGTCTTGATCACCCGGTCGCGGCGCGTGTCGATGAACGAGACGGTGTCGGAGTTGCCGTTCGCCGTGTAGACCTCGTTGCGGCGCGGGTTGGTCGCGATGGCATTCGGGTGGTCGGCGTGCAGCGGGTTGCTCGGCGGGGAGAGCAGGATCCGCCGCCGCACCGTCTCCGTGCGTGTGTCGATGACCGAGACGGACCGGCCCATCCAGTTCGTCACGTAGGCCTTGCTCCCCTTGCGGCTGAACGTGACGCCATAGGGCTGCAGCGCCAGGCCGAGATCGATCGTCCCGGTCACGTGGTTGGTCTTCGGGTCGATGACGGTGACCGAGCGCCCCGGCGGGTTGGACGTGCCGGCCGGGCCGGAGAGGTTGTTGGCGACGTAGATGCGGTCGCCACGAGGCGTCTTGCCGTAGGCGAGCCCGGCCGGGAAGTTCGGGACCGGGATCGTGCCGGTCTCGCGCAGGCCCTTGCCGACCGCGTAGACATGGACCACGTTCTGGCCGCCGCCCGACGCCCAGGCGCGCTTCCCGCCGGGCGAGAACGCGACGCCGTAGAAGACGGCCTCGCCCATGCCCCGCCGGGAGTCGTAGGACACGGTGCCGGTGCGGCGACCGAGGCGCAGGTCGAAGAGGTCGGCGGAGTTGATGCGCGTCGCGGCGCTCGACACCGACAGCAGCTTCTTGCCGGACGGCGACAGCGCGGAGCCGAGCGGACCCTGGAAGCCCTGTGCGGAGCGCGCCACCGAGATCTGCGCTCCAGCCGGGCGGATCGCCCAGCCCGACGGGGTCACGGGCGTGCGCCGCTTCGCCGCCTCGGCCGGCGCGGGGACCAGCGCGAGGCCGGCGAGCACGAGCAGGAGCGGGACGAGGGAGGTTGGTCTGATCATCGAAGGCTCATAGACCCAGGGCCCGACATTCGACGCGGTGGCACGGACGGAACCGGCGCGGCCGCTATCGTCGCCGCGGATGGGCACCGCCTCGCGTACGACGGCGGCGCCCGCCACGATGCCACACAGCCGCGTGCTGCCCGCGGTGGCGACGGTCGTGGGGGTGGCCGTCCTGCTCCGGCTCGTCTACGAGCCGTGGTTCCTCAACTACGACGCGCGCTACGCGCTCGTGTGGGCGCGCGACATCGCGCAGGGGCTGACGCCGGACTACACCGGCCCGTACGCGCCGACGCCGCACCCGCTCGAGACGCTGGCCTCGCTCGTGGCGGTGCCGTTCGGGCCGGACGGCGACTCGATCATGGTGTGGGCGGTCCTGCTCTGCTTCGGCGTGCTCGTCTGGCTCGCCTACCGGCTCGGGGCGGAGCTGTTCTCGCCGGCGGTCGGCGTCGTCACGGCGCTCGTGGTGCTGACGCGGCCGGCGCTCGAGCGCGACGCCCTGCTCGGCTACCAGGACACCCCGTTCGCGGTGCTGATCGTGTGGGCGGTGCTGCTCGAGTCGCGGCGCCCGAAACGCGGGGCCCCGGTGCTCGTGCTGCTCGCGGTGGCCGGGCTGATGCGGCCGGAGGCGTGGGCGCTGGCCGGGCTCTACGCGCTCTACATGTGGCGCGGGGCCTCGAACCGCGAGCGCGCGTTGTACGCGGCGCTGACCGCGGCCGCCCCGCTGCTGTGGGCGCTCATGGACTGGCTCGTGACCGGCGACGCGCTGCACTCGCTGCACGGCACGGCCGCGCTGGCCGAGACCGTCGACCGCCGCCGCGACCCGCTCACCGGGCCGTACTGGACGGCGAAGTACCTCGGCTACACGCTGCGCGAGCCGCTCGTGGTCGGGATCCCGATCGGGCTCTGGTTCGCCTACAAGCAGCGGCTGCGCCCCGCGGTGCTGCCGCTCGTGGTGGCGGCGGCGATGCTGGCGGTGTTCCTCGCCAGCCCGCTGTTCGGCCTGCCGCTGATCGGGCGCTACGTGCGCACGCCGGCCGTCCTGCTCGCGCTCTTCTACGGCCTCGCGGTGATGGGCTGGCGGATGCTCCCGCCGGGCGACGAGCGCCGCCGCTGGTTGATCGTCGGCGTGGTCGCGGCCGCGCTCTCGCTCGTGTGGCTGCCGTGGCACGCGAAGATGCTCTCCGGCCTCGACGACCGGCTCGTGTTCCAGGGCGCCTACTACCGCGACCTGCGCGAGGTCGGCCGGGCGCCCGCCGTCCGCGCGGCGCTCGAGCGCTGCGGCCCGATCGCGACGGCCGACCACCGCCCGATCCCGCACCTGCGCTGGTGGCTCGGCGACGACGGCGAGCCCGGCACGGTCGCCCCGGTGGTCGACCGCGCGGCGACGCGCGGCTCGCAGCTCACCCTGCTCCCCCGTCGCACGCGGCAGATGCGGCGCTTCTACCGCGAGAACTTCCCGACCGCCAAGCGGCCCCGCCGGCTCGCAGCTGCTCTACCGCAACGCGTCGTGGCGGGTGTTCGCGGCGCCGGACTGCTAGCGCATGGCCTCGGCGCGGCTCGTGTGGGCGGTGGAGACGCTGGACATCCAGCCGGGCGACCGCGTGCTCGAGGTCGGCTGCGGGCACGGCGTGGCGGCCTCGCTCGTGTGCGAGGCCGGCGGGCACGTGACCGCGATCGACCGCTCCGAGAAGATGATCGCCGTCGCGACGCAACGCAACCAGGCGCACGTTGCCGCGGGCCGGGCGCGCTTCGAGACCGTCGCGCTGGAGCAGGCCGACTTCGGCGAGCGGTTCGACAAGGTGTTCGGGGTCCACGTCGCCGCGCTCTGGCGCACGGACGCGGTGCGCGCCCACGTCGCCCCCGGCGGCGCGCTCTACGTGATCGATCAGCTGCCGGGGCGGCGGACGGAGGCCGACGCGCGGGCGCACGCCGAGCGGGTGATGGAGGCGCTGGGCGCCCACGGGTTCACGGTCGAGGCGCCGCGCTTCGCGGACCTCGAGCCGTCCCCGGTCGTCTGCGTGATCGCTCGTCAGCCGAGCGCGCCGGCGGGGAGCACCCAGCGCAGCGGAGCCGAGCCGCCGGAGACGCCCTGACGGTCGCTGTGGAGGCCGCCCGAGGAGCGCGGCGCGGCCGGCAGCTCCGGCTCGCCGCCGTGCGCCTCGATCCACGTGATGGCGGCGTCGAAGTCGCTGCCCGAGGAGAGCAGCGAGGCGCGCTCGATCGCCCGCCCGCCTGAGCGATGGGGGCGCGCGAGGCGCGTGACGAGCAGGCGGAGCCCCTCGTCGTCGATCAGGGTCGGGCTCGTCTCGGGCTCTTCGGAGCCGGACGGCTCGGTCTTCGTCTTGCTCATGCTGCCTTCCCGGGCACGGAGATCGCCGTGCGGCGCGCGGCGATGGTGAAGTGACCCTGTCCGGTCAGTCTACTGGCCGCTTGACAGGCTCCCGTGGCTGGTGCTGTTCGCCTTCGAGGGCAAGAAGACGCTGCTCGCCCCCGTCGGCTGAGTCGGCGCGCGGACGTCCCAGCGCGGACGGACGGAGATGCGCCCGCGCCGCCGCGGGGCTATCCATCCCTCGTCCAGCCGCCGCACCGGCGGCTCACTGAGAGGAGAGCGCCGTGGAGTGGATTCTGGTCGTCGTCCTGTTGATCGCGCTGGTCGGCGCCGGCGTCGTGATCGCGCGCCAGCGACGGTCACAACAGCTGCAAGCGGGCTTCGGCCCGGAGTACGGCCGCACGCTGGCCAACCACGGTGATCGGCACGCGGCCGAAGAAGAGCTGCGCGAGCGGCGCGAACGGCACGAGCAGCTCGAGATCCGCGAGCTCGAGCCGGAGGCCCGGGAGCGCTACGCCGAACGCTGGCGTGGCGCGCAGCGCACCTTCGTCGATCAGCCGGCGGAGGCGGTCGGCGAGGCCGACGCGCTCGTCAGCGAGGTCATGAGCGAGCGCGGGTACCCGGTCGAGGACGACTTCGACCGGCGCGCGGCCGACGTCTCGGTCGAGCATCCCGTCGTCGTCGAGAACTACCGCTCAGCCCACGAGATCTCGGGACGCGCGGGCCGCGACGAAGCGAGCACCGAAGACCTGCGGCAGGCGATGATCCATTTCCGGGCGCTCTTCGAGGAGCTGCTCGGAGGCGAGGATCGGCCGCGGGGCAGGACATCCGAGGACATCAACCAGGAGACCCGATCATGAGCCATCCCGACGAGCAGCTGTCCACGCGCGACCTCGCCTCGCCCGCGAGGGAGGAGACCGACCAGGACCGCGACGACGTCTACGCGGAGACGCCCGACCGCTATGACGGCACGACGGACGGCGCCGAGCCCGCCGCCGACAATGCCGGCCACGGCGACGACGCCCCGTTGCTCGGGGAGGACGAGGGCGCGGAGCTCGGCAGCCGCTGGGAGTCGATCCAGGGCACCTTCGTCGACGACCCGCGGCGCGCGGTCGAGGAGGCCGACGGGCTCGTCGCCCAGGTCATGCAGCAGCTCGCCGAGAGCTTCGCGCGCGAGCGCGAGACCCTCGAGGGCCAGTGGACCCGGGGCGAGGACGTCTCGACCGAGGACCTGCGCGTCGCGCTGCAGCGCTACCGCTCCTTCTTCCAGCGGCTGCTCTCGGCCTAGGCGGCCTCCGCGCGGCGCGCGAGCGCGCGCAGCATGTCGCGCCGGATCAGGCCCGAGCCGGCGCGCACGAACAGCCAGTAGAGGCCGAAGCGGGCGCGGGTGCGCGCGTCGGTGGCGGTGACGCGCGTCTCCGTGGTCACGCGCGACCCGTGTTCGCTGGGCTCGATCACGAAGTCGAAGCCGACCTTGACCCAGCCCGGCTCGGAGAACGCCCGCAGCGCGGGCGCGTCGAGCTCGGGTGGGTCCTCGCCGCCGGTGAGCCGCCACGGCTGCATGACGCCGCCGCCCAGCACGCCGTGCTCGGGGTCGGAGGCGAGCAGCGTCGCCGGCCCGCCGTCGAGCAGGCCCTTGTCGAACATGCTCGTGGCGTGGGTGCGGCCCGCGAGCCGCGCCGGCAGCAGCCGGATGCCCATCAGCGCGCGCGACAGCGTGAGGTCGCGGAGCCGCAGGTCCTGCATCGCCTCCCACACGGCGGCGGGCGGCGCGGCGATGCGGCGCTCGTGGTGCTCGCGGAAGTGCGGGGCCGGCAGCAGCTCGTCGATGGTCAGCACGCTCGTCTCCATACTGTGGGGTACGGTCTGACCATACCGTACAGTATGGCGATGGGCCTGTCACGCGACGACTGGACGACAGCGGCACTGGAAGCGCTGGCGGAGGTCGGCCTGTCGGCCGTCGCGATCGACCCGCTCGCCCGCCGCCTCGGCGCCACCAAGGGCTCCTTCTACTGGCACTTCTCCAGCCGCGACGAGCTGATCGCCGCGACGCTCGAGCTGTGGGAGCGGCGCGACACGGTCGAGCTCGTCGCTGCCCTCGAGGAGATTCCCGATCCCCAGGAACGACTCGTCGCGTTGGCCCGCAGCGCCTACGGCACCGCGGCCCGCGGCACCGACCCCCAGGCCGGCGTGCTTGCGGCCGCGTCGGACCCGCGGGTCGGGCCGGTGTTGGAGCGCGTGACGGTTGCGCGTTTGTCGGCGCTCCGGCGTTTGTTCGTCGACGCGGGGCTGGAGGTTGAGGAGGCTGCGCGCCGGGCGCGGCTTGCCTATGCGCTGTACGTCGGCGTGATCGACCTGCGCCGCGCGGCTCCGTCGAGTGCGTTGGCCGAGGATGAGATCGAGGCCGAGATCGAGCTGATGGTCGGGGCGTTGGTGCGGATGGGCTGAGGCGGTGCCGGGGTTCGTGACGAACTGCGCATTGAGGGTGTGAGAAGCGCCGCGGCTCCCTGTTCGGCGGGTCCGGGGGCCATGTGGCCGGGTGTGCGGTGTTAGTCGCATAATCCCACGAACTCGCACACCCGACGTTCTGATCGCCCGAGCGGCGGCTAGCAGCACGGCATCGTCGCTCCCGCAGTTGCTCGCCGCCGGTCTGGACCGCACTGCCATCGCCTACCGCCGGCGTGTCGGGCGTCGCCACCTCCTTCACCGCGCGGTTTACGCCGTGGCCACCGCCACCGTCACCGCTCGCCACAGCGATTGCCGCGGCCGCCGCGCCCGGAGCCGCACTGAGTCACGCGTCGGCCGCGCCTGGAAATCGTGCCGCCCCACGCTCGCCGCCTCAAAACCACGCAACCGAGGCAAAGCGCCTCAAGGAATCCTGAACCGCTAGGCCACCGGGATCTTCGCCCGCAGCGTTGTCCCCTCGCCCTCCGGGCTCTCCAACGACAGCGACCCGTCGAGCGCCGCCAGCCGGTCCTCCAACCCGCGCAGCCCGGATCCCCGGCCGGCGTCGGCGCCGCCGATCCCGTCGTCGCTGACCTCGATCGTCACGTGGCCGTTGCGGCGCTCGACCATCACCGAGGCCTGGGTCGCCTGGGCGTACTTCGCGACGTTGGCGAGCGCCTCGGAGACGACGAAGTAGGCGGCGCTCTCGACCGGCCCGGGCAGGCGCTCGGCCCCAGCCGCCTCGACCGTCACGGGCACCGGCGCGCGGGCGACGAGCGAGTGGAGGGCCGGCTCGAGGCCGCGCTCGGTGAGGACGGCCGGGTGGATGCCGCGGGCGAGCTCGCGCAGCTCGCCGAGGCTGAGCCGCAGCTCCTCCTGGGCCTGGTCGAGCAGGCGCCCCAGCTCGCTGTCCTCGGGTGCGCGGATGCGCGCGGTCCGCAGCAGCAGCGCGAGCGCGACCAGCCGCGCCTGGGCGCCGTCGTGGAGGTCGCGCTCGAGGCGCCGGCGCGCGGCGTCGCCCGCGGTCACGAGCCGGGCGCGCGACGCGCGCAGCTCCTCCATGCGCTCCTGGAGCTCGGCGTCGAGGTGCGAGACGTGGCTGCGCAGGAGCCCGCCGAGGAACGCGAGCGGCATCAGCGCGGTGGCGATGAACGCGGCCCAGTACGCGGCGTCGCCCGCGCCCGCGCGCGCCACGGTGACGAGCAGGAAGGTCAGCAGCGAGCAGACGTAGACGGGCGTCAGCTGCAGCCGCTCGAACGGACCGGTCCCGCGCCACAGGCGGATCGCCCGGGCGAGCACGATGATGAACAGCACGATGTAGAGCAGGGCGCCGAAGGCGGTGAAGAAGGCGGCGAGCGCGTCGTCGCTGCGGATCAGCAGCAGGTTCTCCGGGCAGTCGCTGCAGCCGAGCTGCTCCGGATCCGCGAACAGCAGCGCCGGCACGAAGGAGAGCGGGAAGATCACGTAGCCCGCGATCACGAGCGCGCGGTCGACCCGCGAGCGCAGGTGGCCGGTCGGGAAGCTGAGGCCGAGATGGAGGAAGACGGCGCCCCAGAGACCGCCGGTCACGAGCGCGAAGGTGTAGACGAGCGGCGAGTTCGCGGCGTCGAGCGTGAACAGGAACCACGCGAACCCGAGCAGGATCATGAGCTCGCCGATGCGGCGCTCCGGCCGCCGCCGGACCACGTAGAGGCCCGTCCCGACGAAGCTCCAGACGACCGCGGGCCCGAACACCGCCCACACCACCTTGGCGTCGCGGTGCTCGCTGGTCAGCTCGAGCGCGACCACGACGGCGCCCGCGACCAACGCGGCCACGATCACCGCGCCGGTGCGCGCAGGGCTCATCCGCGGATGCTCATCCGATTCTTCCACCTTTCCCTATGACTGAACGCGCGTATGTATGTCATCGGTCGCGCCGATCTGCGGCCCGACCTTGACGACCTCCGGCCACGGCTCGAGCGCCTCCGGCGGCGGCTCGGCACCCTCCTCGCGCGCGGCGATGCGCTGGAAGTAGCGCTCGAACCCCGCGGGCGTGCAGACGAGCAGCATGCGCGCCGCCGCGCCGCTGTGGTTGGCGAACGCGTGATGGGCGCCACGCGGCGCGAACGCGATCTCCCCCGGCCCGCGGGTGAACACCTCGTCGCCGAGCTGGAAGGTCAGCTCGCCGTCGAGCACGTAGAACGCCTCGTCGAAGTCGTGGTGGTGCAGCGGCGGGCCCTTGGCCTCCGCGCTCACGGCGTTGTCCATCACCGCCACCTGCCCGGCGCTGTCGGCGCTGCGCAGCAGGACGTTGACCCGGCCGCGCGGCGGCGACGGGACCCACGCCGGCGCCGAGCCGTCGCCGATCGGCGGACCGACGACGATCGTCTCGGGGATCGGGCCGAGCGCCTGTGGCGGCGGCTCGGCGCCGGCGTGCTCTGCGGCGATGCGGTCGAAGTAGCGCTCGAACCCGGCGGGCGTGCAGACGAGCAGGTAGCGCGCGCTCCGCCCGCTGCGCTCGGCGAGCGTGTGCGGGACGTTCCGGGGCGCGAAGGCGAGCTCGCCCGCGCGGCGCGTGAAGCGCGCGTCCCCGAGCGCGAAGGTGAGCTCGCCCTCGAGCACGTAGAACGCCTCGTCGAAGTCGTGATGGTGCAGGGGCGGCCCGGCCCAGCCGGCGGGCACCGTGTTCTCGACGAACGCGACGTGCCCGCCGCTCTCCTCGCTGCGCACGAGGACACTCGTGTGGAAGTCGTGGTGCGCCATCGACCGGCCAGGATGCATCCCCGCACCGGTATGTGTCAACGTCCAATTCAGTGGCCGTGCAGCAGACCAATCCGCGCTGGGAGGGCTTCCCGAGCGACGTGCTCGTGGACCTGCGGCCGCAGCACGGCCGCGGCCTGCGCGAGCGCCTCGAGCACGGTCTGCGGACGGCGATCCAGTCGCGGCGGCTGGTCGCCGGCGCGGCGCTGCCGCCCACGCGCGTGCTCGCCGCCGAGCTCGGGATCTCGCGCAGCGTCGTGGTCGCCGCCTACGCCAACCTCACCGCCGACGGCTACCTCGAGGCGCGCCAGGGCGCCGGCACGCGCGTGCGCCACGACGGCGCGTCGGCCGCGCCGCCCGTCGAGGCGCCGGCGTGGGCGCGCCCGGCCCCGGCCCTGCGGATGGTCGGCGGCCTGCCCGACCCCGCGCTCTTCCCGCGCACCCAGTGGCTACGGCACTACCGCGCCGCGCTGGCGGAGCTGCCCGACCGGCTGCTGACCTATCCCGACCCGCGCGGGGCGACGCGGCTGCGCACCGCGCTGACCGCCTACCTCGGCCGCGTCCGCGGCGTCACGACCGAGCCCGGCCACGTCCTCGTCTGCGCCGGCGTGAGCCAGGGCGTCACGCTCACCTGCCGGGCGCTCCAGCGCGCCGGCGCGCAGCGGATCGCCGTCGAGGACCCGTGCTTCGCCCCCCACCGCGAGGCGATCGCGATGACCGGGCTCGAGCCGGTGCCCGTCGCGGTCGACGAGCGCGGCCTCGACGTCGCCGCGCTCGACCGGCACGACGTCGCCGCCGTGCTCGTCGCCCCCGCCCACTCCTATCCCACCGGCGCGACGCTCGACACCGGCCGCCGCCGCGACCTCGTCGCCTGGGCCCGCCGCCACGACACGCTGATCATCGAGGACGACTACGACGCGGAGTTCCGCTACGACCGCTATCCGATCGGCGCGCTCCAGGGCCTCGCGCCCGACCACGTCGTCTATCTCGGCTCGGCCTCGAAGACCGTCAGCCCGGCGCTGCGGCTCGGCTGGGCCGCAGTGCCGCCGGCCTACGCCGCCGCGCTCGAGCGCGAGAAGCGCCTCGACGACATGGGCTCGGGCCTGCTCGAGCAGCTCGCGTTCGCCCGCTTCGCCGACCGCGGCGACTTCGCCCGCTACCTGCGGCGCGTACGGCCGATCTACCGCGCCCGCCGCGACGCGACGGTGACCGCCCTCCAGGCGCGGCTGCCGGAGGTCCGCCACCAGGGCGCCGCCGCCGGGCTGCACCTGCACGTGACCCTGCCCGCCGGCGTCGACGAGCGGGCGCTCGCCCGGGCCGCCGCCGACCGCGGCGTCCTCGTCGAGGAGGCCGCCCGGCACTGGGCCGACCCATCTCAGGCGCCGCCGTCGCTCGTGCTCGGCTACGGGCCCCTCAGCGAGCCCGCGATCCGCCGCGGGATCGGCGTCCTCGCCGACCTCATCTAGGCGAGCAGCGCGTCGGCCTCGGCGGGCGTCGTCGCGACCGTGACCAGTCGCTGCGGGTTGCCGAGCTCGAGCATCCGCTTCGTCGGAGGGCCGGACAGGACGACCAGCCGGGCCTCGCGGCGCACGGCGTAGCGGTCGATCCGCAGGAGCGTGCCCATCAGCGCGCCGGACGCGAGCGGCTGCGCGGCCGAGAGATCGAGCAGGAGCCGGCGCTCGCCGCCGTTCAGCGCCGCGAGCAGGCGGCGGCCGAGCACGACCGCGCCGCGGACATCGACAGGCCCTTCGACGCGGATGACGTACTGCGATCCCGCTCGCGACTCGGCGAGTTGCGCGGGCACCGCCGGAGCGTACCAGTGGTCTTCACCAATGAAGCGTCGTTACACGTCTTCGAGCGTGACCGCGTCCTGCTTGACGTCGAGGAACTCCGTGTAGGCGTCGATCACCGATTCCGGCTCGTCCCACATCCGCAGCTGCCCCTTGTCCATCCAGATCGCCTGGTCGGCGAGCTCCCCGATCGTGCCGAGCGCGTGCGACACGAGCACGACGGTGCGGTCCTCGCTGCACAGCTGGCGCATCTTGCGCGCGCACTTGCGGCGGAACTTCGCATCGCCGACCGACAGCGCCTCGTCGATCAGGAGGATGTCCGGCTCCATCATCACCGCGACGGAGAACGCCAGCCGGCCGTACATGCCCGAGGAGTACGTGCGCATCGGCATGTCCATGAAGTCCTCGAGCTCGGCGAAGGCGACGATGTCGTCGTACTTCTCCGCCAGCTGCCCGCGCTTGAGCCCGGCCGCGAGCCCGCCGAGCACGACGTTGTCGCGCCCCGACAGCTTCTTGTTGAAGCCGACGCCGAGGGCGAGCAGCGTGCTCACGCGCCCGTGGACCTCGACCCGCCCCGCGCTCGGCGGCAGGATGCCGGCGATCGTGCGCACGAGCGTCGACTTGCCGGCGCCGTTGGCGCCGACGATGCCGAGCACCGTGCCGTGCGGCACGTCGAAGGTGACGCCCCGCACCGCTTCGATCTCGCGCACGATCTTCTCGCGCCGCCCGAGCTTCAGAACCGTCGAGCGCAGCGTGGGCGCCCGCTCCAGGCTGGTGCGGTAGGTGACCGAGACGTCCTCGACCGAGATCGCCGTGCGCTCAGAGACGGACAGCGAACTCACGCTCCCGGGAGAGGAAGAACAGGCCGGCGGCCACGAAGATCCCGATCCCCCACGCCAGGCCCTGGAGCATCGCTGCGGCGTCCGGCGGGTTGCCGGCGGTGAGCACGTCGCTCCAGGCGGTCAGCAGGCCGGCGAGCGGGTTGACGTCGAGCAGCCACTTGTAGCGCTGGGGCACCTCGTCCGCGTAGTAGAGGACCGGCGAGACGTAGAGCCAGATCCGCAGCACGTACGGGAGGAAGTTGGAGAGGTCCCGGAAGTACACCTGCGCGGCGGCTACGAGCATCGCGAGGCCGGCCGCAATCAGGAGGAAGAGCACGACGATCGGCACGCACCAGAGCAGGTTCGCGTTGACGGGCAGCCCCGAGGCGAAGTGGATCGGGATGTAGATGACCATCGTGGGCAGGAAGCGCATGAACGCCGTGATCACGGCCGACAGCGGGAGCAGCGCGCGCGGGAACGCCGAGTTGAGGATCAGCCGGCCGCCCTTGGTCACCGAGCGCACGCCGACCGTCAACGAGTGCTGCACGATCTGGAACAGGAACAGCCCCGCGACGAGGTGCGCGAAGAACTCGGAGTTGCGCGAGTCCGAGGCGCGCAGGATGTCGACGAGGATGAAGTAGACGAGCGCCATCAGCAGCGGGTTGAGCACCAGCCACAGCTGACCGAAGACGGTGTCGAAGTTCTGCTCGCGCAGCTTCGTGCGGGCGAGCTCGAGCGCGAACTCGCGGCGCCGCCACAGCTCGCGCACGTAGGAGTGCATGGGCGGCAGGCCGACGGAATGCGGTTCGTAGACGTGGCGTTCGCCGGTGAACTCGTCTTCGCGACGATGCGGGCGCGTGGCGGTTGGGCTGCTCATGGGCGCACTGAGGCTAGAAGGGTCACATGATCGGGGGTCGACCGGCGCGCGTCATCCGCCACAAGGTGCCCGCCTTCAGCGGCTTGCGCACCCCGGCCGGCCCGCGCAGGCCGTCGCGGTAGCCGCGCAGCGCCTCGCGCGCGTTCTGCGCCGAGCGCAGGCGCGGCAGCGTGCGCAGCACGAAGCCGCTGACGTACAGCACCGCGAGCGGCAGCGGGAGGTGGCGGCGGGCCAGCCAGACCCGGTTGCGCGCCCCGTAGTAGAAGGAGTAGCCGTGCGGCGTGCCGGTCGGCGACGGGTGCAGGGCGACGATGTCGCCGGCGTAGGCGACGCGGTGGCCGGCGTCCATCACGCGCCACCCGAGGTCGACCCCCTCGTGCACGAACCGGAAGTCGCCCGGCCAGCCGCCGACCGCCTCGAAGACCGTGCGCCGCATCGCCACCGCGCCCTCCCACACGACGGTGATGTCGCTCGAGCGCGCGCGGTCCCCGACGCGCAGCCGCGGCACCCAGTCGCGCGCGGAGGCGCCGCCGTCGCGCGGGGCCACGCGCAGCTGCAGCAGCCCCAGCGACGGGTCCTCCTCGAACCGCCGCGCGACCGCCGCCAGCGCGTCGGGTGACGCCAGCGACGCATCGTCGTCGAGGAAGAACAGCAGCTCGCCGGTCGTCTCCGGGACGCCGAGGTTGCGCCCGGCCGGGATGCCCAGGTTCTCAGCCGAGCCGACGCCGCGCACGCCGTCGGGCAGCCCGGTCGGCTCCCACGTGTTGCCGACCACGACGATGTCGAGCTCGACGCCGCGCTGGGCGAGCAGCGAGTCGAGCGCCCGCCGCAGGTCGTCGGGACGGCGGCCCATCGTCAGCAGGACGCAGCCGAACGTCACCGCAGGCGGCTCGACGCGAGGATGGCGACCAGGTGCCCGGCGGCGGTGATCGCGGCGATCGGGACCAGGGCGATGACGAGCACCCGCGTGGCCGGCTCGCCGCCCACGAACGCGTCGATCACGGCGGCGCCGAGCGCGAGCAGCGACGCCTCGATCGCCACGAAGGCGCGGAAGAACGGGAAGAAGCCGACCGCGCGGCGCAGCCGCGCCAGCCCCGACGTGCGCGGCGCGGCCACCGCGGCGGTGTCGTCGGCGGCGGTCTTGCCCGACTCCAGCCGCGCGACCGCGACGAGCGCGCTCTCGGTCCGGACGAGCAGCGCGAGCACCGCGGCCAGCAGCCCGAGCGTCGTGTAGGGGCCGATCGAGTCCCAGCCGCCGTCGGCGCGGATGCCGAGGCCGATCGGCAGCAGCGTCTCCGTGAAGTAGTGGCCGAAGCGGTCGAGGTAGATGCCGACGGGCGAGTACTGCTCGCGCCAGCGCGCGAGCTCGCCGTCGGAGCAGTCGAGCAGGATCTGGAGCTGGATCAGCAGCACCACCCCGACCGCGGGCAGGACGCCCGGGATCGTCAGCAGCGCGGCCGCGAGCACCCCGACCACGATCATCGACCCGGTGACCTGGTTCGGCGTCAGCCGCGTGCGCAGCAGCCGCCGCGTCAGGTAGGGCGAGTAGCGGCGGACGTAGAGCCGGCCCGCCCAGTGCTCCCCGGAGTTGCGCTCGAAGATCCGTGCCGGCTGCGTGACCGCCCGCAGCTCAGCGATCGTAGGCGTCTGAGTACGCGCGGACACGCTCCCCCACCTCCCCTTCGGAGAGGTCGAGGTGCTCGAGGATCGTGTAGCGGTCGGGGCGGGTCGAGGGCGCGTCGAGGACGGCGGCGGCGAACTGGTCGTCGGACAGGCCGAGGTCACGCGGCGTGCGCGGGAGGCTGTGGCGGGTGAGGCAGGCATCGATGTCGCGCGCCATGTTGTCCGCGCCGCGCAGCCACGAGGTGAAGAGGCTGCCGACGCCGGCGAGCTCGCCGTGATGGGCGGTGCCGGGGAAGAGGTGGTCGATCGCGTGGAGGATCTCGTGGTCGCCGCCGGAGCAGGGGCGCGACGAGCCGGCGGTCGCCATCGCGAGGCCGGAGAGCACGAGCGCCTCGGCGAGCGCGATCAGGAAGTCGTCGTCGTCGATGCCGTCCTCGCGGTGCAGCAGCGCGGTGGCGGCGGTGCGCGCGAACGTCACCGCGAGGCCGTCGACCGGCTCGCCGCGCTCCTCCGAGGCCAGCCACCAGTCCGCGATCGCCGACAGGTTGGAGATCACGTCGCCGATCCCCGAGCGGCGCATCTTCGGGTCGCTCGCGCGCACGTAGTCGAGGTCGACGACGACCGCGATCGGCATCTGCACGCCGAAGGACGCCTTGCGCCCGTGCTCCTCGAGCGAGGAGACCGGCGAGGCGATCCCGTCGTGGGCGAGGCTCGTGGCCACGGCGACCATCGGGAGGCCGCTGAGCGCCGCGGCGTGCTTGGCGGTGTCGAGCGTCTTGCCGCCGCCGATCCCCACGACGGCGTCGAAGAACCCCGTGCGCAGGCGCGCGCGCAGATCCGTCGCCGCCTCGACGGAGCCGCCCTCGACCATCCAGATCTCGGCGTTCTCCAGCTGCGGCCGCAGGATCTCCGCGATCTCCTCGCCCTGCCCCGGCCCGACCGCCACCGCGACGTGGCCGCCGCTCGAGATCCGGCGGTCGGCCAGCAGCGGCGCCAGGCCCGCGACCGCGCCCGCCCCGATGTCGATGATCAGGGGGACCCCGACCATCCGGGTCAGCAGCGCCACGCCACCTCCCGCGCGCGGTCCAGGTCCGCCTGGTCGTCGACCTCGACCCAGTCGAGCCCGCCGACCGAGGCCACGCCGACGCGCCCGCCGCGGTCGCTGTACTCCTGGAAGCCGTCCTCGTAGTAGAGGCCGGGGTCGCGCCGCCAGGTCGTCTCGAGCGCGTCGGCCAGCCCCTCGGCCGCCGCCGGCTCGATCACCGTCAGCCCGATGTACTCGCCCGCCGACGCGGCCGGGTCGTGCGCCTTGTTGATCCCGCGCAGCAGCCCGTCGTCGCCGAGCAGCACCTTCATCTCCTCCTCGCCGAGCGTCTTCGCGTCATCGAGCGCGAGCACGAGCTCGGCGTCGCCGCGGCCGGCCAGCAGCCGCTCCTCGACCTCGGGCGGGTGGACGGTGTCGCCGTTGCACAGCAGCACGCCCTGCGCGAAGTGCTCGCGCGCGCACCACAGCGAGTAGCAGTTGTTCCACTCCTCGGCCTTCGGGTTGTAGACGAGCTCGAGCTTCACGTCGTGGCGCTCCTCGAGCGCGGCCTGGCGCTCGTTGAGCCGCTCAGCCGCGTAGCCCGTGACCACGACGACCGTCTCGAGACCCGCGCGGCGCAGGTTGCCGAGCGCGATGTCGAGGATGGTCCGCTCGCCGTCGACCGGCAGCAGCGTCTTGGGGAGATCCTCCGTGAGCGACTCCAAGCGCCGTCCGGCGCCGGCCGCGAGCACCATGCCAATCAGTCGTCCTCATCCTCCTCGTCGTCGTAGACCGGCCGCTCGCTGCGGCCGATGTGCCGCCATTGGGCGATCGAGACACCGATGAACAGGGCCGCGATCGCGGCCGCCATCAGGTAGAAGCCGGCCGGCAGCCCGCCCGCGAGCAGCAGGACCAGCGCGAGCAGCAGCCGCCCGTCCCAGCCGCCGCCGGCCGCCTGGGCCGCGCGCGGGAGCGGGACGCCGCGGTGGCGGTAGCCGTAGACGACGTCGTAGTGGTGGTACGTGATCGCGCACAGCAGCGCGAAGACGGCGGGCAGCGACGAGGCGCCGGCGACGGAGGCGATCCACAGCAGGCCGGCGTACTCGATCACGCGCAGCGCGGACGGGACCATCCAGCGCAGGCGGTCGTCGAGCGGACGACCGCTCGCGAGACCGCCCAACAGCACGGCCCAGGCGATCGCGCCGGCGACCACGCCGTGCGCGGCGCCGTCCCCTGCGAGGACGATCGCGACGAGGCCGGGCAGCGCCGCGAGGAACAGCAGCGCGATCGCCGGCGCCCGCAGCCGGCCGGCGGTCGCGGCGCCGATGGCTGCCGCGACCGGCCCGTCGTCGCGGTAGAACTCGAGCACGCTCGCCCGCTCGGTGGCAGCGGCGGCCGTGGGGACGGTCGCGGCGGTCATGCCAGAAACGACCTGAGCGTCCGGCCGGTGAGGATGTAGGCGGCCGCGAAGCCTCCGCACACCAGCAGGGCGACGAACACCGTGTGCGCGGAGAACAGCGCCGCGGTGATGGAGATCAGCGCGAAGCGCTCGCCGATCGGGAAGGTGATGATCTTCTTGACCCAGCGCAGCCCCGGCAGGCGGTCGATCGCGCGTGACAGCCTGCCTAGGCGCTGCCGCATGGTGACGCGCCCGGCGGTGGTCGGCGGCGGCGGCTCGGGCAGCGAGTCCGCCTCCTCGGCGTCGACCGGCTGTGTGAGCCGGGAGGCGGGCCGTGGGCCGTCGAAGGGATCCTCGATCGGCGGCTGCGGCGCCGCCGCGATCACCTGGTGCTGCGAGACGGGATAGGAGAAGTCGATCGCGTGGCGGGCCGTCTGCAACGTCAGGGCGGCGCCGGCGAGCAGCCAGACCGGATCGCCGGTGCGGCTCGCGCCGATGGCGAGGCCGGCGAACACCACGTACTCCTTCGTGCGGTCGAAGATCGAGTCCAGCCAGGCTCCGAGCTTGGAGAACTGGCGCGTGTAGCGGGCGAGCTGGCCGTCGACGCAGTCGAGCACGAACGCGAAATAGAGGAGCACCGAGCCCGCGACCATCCACGGGCGCTCGCCGGTCGCGAAGGCGGCGGCGGCCAGCACGCCGACGCAGACCGAGATGATCGTCACCTGGTTCGGCGTCAGCCCACGCTGGGCCGCCCAGCGCGCGATGTACTTCGAGTAGGTCGAGACGAAGAAGGTCGTGAAGAAGCCGTCGGAGCCCTTGACCGCCGAGTTGAGCAGCTCGCGGTCCTCGTCGTGCTCGAGGATGGTGGCCGCCGCGCGGTCGAGCGCCGCCGGCGACAGCGGCCGCGCCCAGAACAGCGAGCGCAGGTGCGAGGCCTTGACGTGGACGCCCGAGCGGATGAGGCCGACGAGCAGCAGCGCCGTGACATCGTCGGGCGCCATCGTGCGCCGGCGCTCGAGCTCGGCGGCGGCCTCCGGCGCCAGCGCCATCGCGTCGAGCTGCTCGCGCGGCGGCGCCGGCTCCCCGCGCTGCCGGTCCATCGTGGCCAGCGCGAGCATGCGGTGCCAGTGCTGCGTCTTGTAGGCCAGCTCCTCCTGCCAGTCGGGCGACGGCCCGGCCTCGACGAGCGCGGCGAGCCGCTCGGTGACCGCCGGGACGCCGTGGCGGTCGGCGGGCGCGACCTTGACCACGCCGAGGAACGTCCCGGTCGGCCTGCGCACGGCGTGGTAGGGCGAGCCGGCCGAGATGATGCGCCCCCGGCGCGAGCGCGTCTTGAAGCCGTAGGGCCGTGCCGCGGTTCCGCCCGTCGAGATGATCCCGGTCGCCATGCGCGGCTCGGCCAGCAGGCCGGCGAGCACCTCGCGCTGCGTCACGACGTCGGCGTAGGCGACCACGAGCGCGCCCTCCCCCTCGGCGGCGATGCGGCCGATCGTGCGCAGGTCGTCGGCGGGACCCTCGCCCGCGTGGACCTCCGCGCCCGCGACTGCGCCGACGGGCGCGGCCCAGGCCGGGCGCGTGAGGACGTGGACGCGCGCGATGCCGAGGCTCGTGAACTGGTCGATCAGCCGCGCGAGCAGCGTCGTGTCCTCCCACCGCTGCAGCGCGGCGGCGCCGCCGCCCTCGGCGGCGGAGGTCGCGACGAGCACCGCGCTCGAGCCGGGAGCGACCGGCGAGCGGCGGCGCCCGGCCACCGGGCGGTGGCGCGGCCTGGTCTCGGTGGCTGTGCTGTTCACGGCGCGTCAGGGTATCCCGGGGCGCTCAGCCCGAGCGCACGAGGTCATCCAGCAACGCCACCCACTCGGCGCCGACCGTCTCGGGGTCGTAACGGCGCGCCGTCTCCAGCGCGGCGGCGCCGAGCGCGCGCCGGCGCTCCTCGTCCCCGACCACGTCGAGCAGCGCGCGCGACAGCGCGCCGACGTCGCCGGGCGGGACGAGCACCCCGTCGCGCCCGTCGTCGATGATCTCGCCCGGCCCGCGGGGGCAGTCGAAGGACACGACGGCGAGGCCCTTGCTCATCGCCTCCACCACGACGATCCCGAAGCCCTCGAAGCGCGAGGACAGCACGAACACCGAGCCCTGCGAGAGCGCCTCGCCGAGGTCGCGCGTCGGGCCCCGGCAGCAGGACGTCGTCGGACAGCCCGGCGGCGAGGATCTGCCGTCGCAGCGCCGCGCGCTGCAGGCCGCGGCCGTAGATGCGCAGCTGCCAGTCCGGGTGTGCGGCCGCGACCGGGCGCCAGGCGTCGATCAGCAGGTCGAAGCCCTTCTGGGAGTTCAGCCGGCCCGCCGCGACGGCGACCTTGCTCTCCGGCCGCGCCCGCTCGCCCGACAGCGGCGGCACCGCGTTGGGGAGCCGGACGACCCGCGTCGACCCGAGCGCTGCCGCGTAGTCGCGCCGGTCCTCCTCGGTCAGCACGGCGAGCGCGTCGAGCGAGCGGTAGCGGCGCTCGAGGTCGCGCGCGAGCCCGCGCCGGTGCGCGTGGAAGTTCATGTGCTCCTGGGCGACCGCGAGCGTGCCCTTGGGCCGCAGCGCGGCGAGCAGGAGGTTGAAGCTCGGCCGCGTGCCCACGACCACGCCGCCGCGCATCGCGCGCAGGCGGCGGACGAGCAGCACGTCGGTCCGCAGGCTGCACCAGGGGTAGGCGAAGTCGTCGGGGTGCACGAGCAGGCTCGGGAGCCTCGCCAGCAGTCCCCCGCCCTTGCGCTGATCGTCGACGGCGGTCACCTCGACCCCGTCCGGGAACGGGAAGAACGGCCGCTCGTTGCGCCGCACGACGCTGACCACCTCGACCGACCGGCCGCTCTCGACCAGCGACGCCGCCAGGCTCATCGCCGCCCGCACGGTGCCGCCCATCCCCCACGCGTGCAGCAGGAGGATGCGGACGTCGCGGCCGTCGGGCGGCTGCGCGCGCCCTGGGCGCGCGGCCACCAGCCGCAGCGCGAGCCGGTGGACGAGGATCGCGGGCGGGCCGAGGACGCGGCGCGCGAGCCGCGGCTTGGCGGTCTCGTCGGCCGGCTGGGCCGGCGCGGCGTCCTCCGTCTCGGAGGCGAGGAAGGAGCGGATCGAGACGTTGTTCTCGACCGTGTAGTAGGGCTGCAGGCTGCGGTCCCCGACGATCGCCCGCGGATACTCGGTCGCCTCGCCGCGGTTCGCGACGCCGTCGAGGTGAGTGCCGAGCCGCAGCGCGCGGTCCCCGATCTGCAGCCGCAGGTCCCAGACGTCACGCTGGTCGCCGGGCAGCACCAGCGCCGCCAGGTCGAGGCTCGCGGTGAAGCGGTCGCCGTCGCGCGCGGCGGGCGCACCGACCTCGGCCTCGCCGCCACGGCGACGCGCGAGCAGGACGCCGTCACCGGCCTGCTCGAGCGGGAAGGTCCCCTCGACGTGCAGCGCCGTCCCGTCGAGGCGCACGCGCGTGACCTCCGCGTGCGGCGCGTACGGCTCGGCCACGACGGTCAGCGCGCCGCCCTGCGGGCGCGTCACTCTGAAGCGGTAGACCCCGGCGGGGGTGCCGAGCACGACGCTCTCGTCCACCGCCGCGCCACCGGACGCCGCGATCTCCCGGGTGGCCGCACCACCGCCCTCGGGCACGAGGCTCGCGAGGTCGATCTCCCGGTCGCCCACGCGCAGGCGCCGCCGCTCGATGATCTCGACGCGGCCGGCCACGCAGCTACGCGCTTTGATCGAGCGGGACCTCGGCGCTCAGATAGCCCCACTTCTCGGTCATCTCGCGCAGGGCGGGCGGGATGTCCTCCGGCGGTGGCTCGGGCGGCTGGATCTGGCCGGTCTTGATCTTGTCGGCCCAGTCGCCGAGGCCGACCTTGTAGCGGCCGTGGTCGAACTTCCCGTACTCGAGCATGCCCGGCTCCCACTCGAGGCCGAGGAACGTGCAGATCGCGCGCGTCTCGCGCTCCGGCTCGGCGGTCAGGTCCTCGTAGCGGACCGTGTGCCCGGGGTAGGCCTGGCGCGCCTTCTCCAGCGCCACGCAGTAGCGGCGGATCAGGGCGACGTTCTTCTCGTCGCTGTCGGCGTGCTCGCCCCGCACGGACTGGCGCGAGCGTGCGATCGCCGCCGGGTGGCGCAGCAGGTAGATGAAGCGCGCGTCGGGCCAGGCCTCGCGCAGGCGCTCGACGATGAAGACGTTGTTGGGCGTCTTGTCGGCGATGATCCGCTTGCCGCTGGCCGCCAGCTCGCGGTGCAGCAGCCGGTCCCACAGCAGGTGCTCGGCGCCCCTGGTGTCGAGGCCGAGCTCGGTCATCGAGCGCTCCGACCACCGCTCGTCGAAGTGCACCGAGACATAGCGCAGGTGCAGCTCGTGCGGCGCGCGGATCTGCGAGTGGCTGTCGAGCAGCACGCGCAGCAGCGTCGAGCCGGAGCGCAACGTGCAGATCACGAACACGGGGGCCTCGACGAGGCGGTCGCCGGCGCGCAGCTCGCCGACGCGCGGGCGCCGCGACGGCTTGACCGCCGGCGTGTTCGCGCGCTGCAGCTGGTAGCCCGTCGCGCGGGTCAGCACGCCGTTGATGGTCTCCTTCCAGGGCACGCGGTGACTCTAGCTAGCGGTCCCTTAGTAACGTGCCCGGATCGTCCTCCGCGCCAAGCGCATCGCCTTCCAACTCATGCGCGCGGCGCTGCTGCGCTACGTCCGCGCGACCCCCCGCGCCGACGATCTCGAGGGCGCGGACAAGCGCGTCTTCATCCTGCTGTGGACGGCGTGGGGCATGGGCGGCACGATCCGTGCCGCCTTCAACCTCGCCGAGTACCTGATCGAGCACGGATACGAGGTGGAGGTCATCTCGGGCACGCGCGATCGCGACGTCCCGTTCTTCGGCAGCTTCCCCGCCGGCGTGGCCGTGACCTCGCTCGACGACCGCCGCAGGGGCGCGGGTCCGGGCGGTGCAGCAGCTCGGCTGCGGCGCGTGCTGCGGCCGCTCTCGAGCGTGCTCATGCCGACTGCCGACCGCGCCGTCACGGGCTTCAACCTGTGGACCGACGTCCAGCTCGCGCGGCGGCTGCGCGGGCGCTCGGGCTTCCTGCTCGGCACGCGGCCGGGCGTGAACCTGATGGTGGCCCGCCTCAACGTCCCCGGGATGAAGGCGATCGGGCTCGAGCAGATGAACCTGAGCAAGCACAACCGCCATCTGCGCGCCGCGATGCGCCGGCTCTACCCGCAGCTCGACGCGCTCGTGGTGCTCACCGACCGGGACAGGGAGGCCTACGAGCGGCTGCTCGGAGACAGGGTCCCGCTCCACCGCATCCCCAACACCGTGCGGCCGCTTCCCGGGGCCAAGGCCGACCTCACCGCCAAGACCGTCTATGCGGCGGGGCGCTTCCGCTATCAGAAGGGCTTTGACCTGCTGATCCCCGCGTGGGCCGAGACCGCGCGCGCCCACCCCGACTGGCGGCTGCGGCTCCGCGGCAGCGGCCGCCTCACGCGCCGACTCGAGGGCCTGATCGCCGAGCACGGGCTCGCAGGACTCCGTCACGCTCGAAGGGCCGGCCGAGGACATCGGCGCGGACATGGCCGCGGCCTCGGTGTTCGTGCTCTCCTCGCGCTTCGAGGGCTTCCCGCTGATCCTGCTGGAGGCGATGAGCAAGGGCATGGGGGTCGTGTCGTTCGACTGCCCGACGGGCCCCGCCGACATCGTCGACGACCACCGCAACGGCCTGCTCGTGCCGCACGAGGACGTCGAGGGGCTCGCGCGCGCGATCCGCGAGATGGTCGAGGACGAGGAGCTGCGCCGCAGCACGGCGGCGGCGGCGATCGAGACCGCGCAGCAGTACACGATCGAGACGATCGGCCCGCTGTGGCTGGAGCTGCTCGAAGGGCTCAGCCGGGAGTCCCGCCGCACGCACGCCTGATGCTCGAGCCGACCGTCTCCGTCACCTTCGACAACCTCGGCGAGGCATCGGAGCTCGAGCGCGGGACGTGGCCGCAGGGCCGGCCGCTGGGCGAGCACTTCAGCGTCCGCGAGGCGCTGCCGCAGCTGCTCGGGATGCTGGCGGCGGAGGACATCCGCGCGACCTTCTTCGTCGAGGGGCTCAACGGCGAGCTCTATCCCGAGGCGCTGAGCGGGATGGTTGCCGCGGGGCACGAGGTGGCCTGCCACGGCTGGCGCCACGAAGACGGGTGGGCGCAGCTCGACGCCGCGCGCGAGCGCGAGCTGCTGGCGCGTGCGCACGCCGCGCTCGGCTCGCCCACAGGGTTCCGGCCGCCCGGCGGCGAGCTGACCGCGAGCAGCGCAGGGCTGCTCACCGAGCTCGGCTTCACCTACTGCTCGCCGGCCGGTGAGCGAGCCGGACGACTTGGCGACCTCGCGGTGCTGCCCTTCCGCTGGCCGCTGATCGACGCCTACTACTACCTGCCGCACTTCGCGGGGCTGCGGCGCGCGAACGGAGACCCGGAGGAGCCGATGGCGCCGGCCGCACTGCGCGACGCGGTGCTCGGTGCGCTCGATGAGCACGTGCACGGCCACCTCGTACTGCTCTTCCACCCGTTTCTGCTGTCGGAGCGGCCTGGCGCGGTATCCGCCATCGCCGATGCGCTCTCGCGCGTGAGCGAGCTCGCCCGCGCCGGTCACCTGCGCTGCGTGCGCATGGACGAGGCAGCCGCGTCCGTCCGCAACGAGCAGGGCTGACTGGCCCCCCGATCCAGGCGGAGTCGCTACCTTCCTGTCGGCGACTGCCCCGATGGCCGCTCGCACTCCGTCTTGCCCGTGGTCATTCGGTTCCTCATAGCGGACGCGTATTCCGTCGGCGGCACGATCCGCACGACCTTCGCGACGGCCGCCCAACTCGCACGCGACCACGAGGTCGAGGTGGTGAGCGTCTACCGCTTCGTGCAGCGGCCGGCCCTCGAGCTCGACCCGCGCGTGCGCCTCACGTGCCTGACCGACCTGCGGCCCGTGGAGCGCGGGGGCTCCCGGAGCCCCTTGCGCGACTCGCCCAGCCAGGTGATCCACGACGAGGACGTCCGCTATCCGAGGTTCAACCTCCTCACCGATGCCGCTCTGCTGCCATTCCTCGCGTCCGTGCGCGACGGTGTGCTGATCGGGACGCGGCCCGGCCTCAACCTCGCCATCGCGCAGCATGTGTCGGAGCCGGTGATCCGCATCGGTCAGGACCACATGCACCTGGGTGCCTACGGGGAAGGTCTCCTGAGCGCCTTCGCCGAGCACTATCCGAAGCTCGACGCCGTCACGGCGCTCACGGAGGAGACCGCCGACGGCTATCGGGAGCTGATGGGCCGGCGCGGTCGGGTCGTGTGCATCCCCAACCCGGCTCCGGCGGACCCGGGGACGCGCCCCGCCCTCGATGCGCCGGTCGTGGTGGCGGCGGGATCGTTGACGCGACGCAAGGGCTTTGACCGGCTGCTCGAAGCCTGGGCGCGACTCGCCCCGACCTTTCCGGACTGGCGGTTGAGGATCTTCGGCACCGGCCACCGGCGTCCTGAGCTCGAGGAGCTGATCGACAAGCTCGGCGTCCGTGGCTCCGTCGACCTGTGCGGCCACTCCCAGCGGATGCTCGAGGAGCTCGCGAGCGCGTCGATCTTCGCCTTGACGTCCCGCAACGAGGGCTTCCCGATGGTGCTCCTCGAGGCGATGGCGGTGGGTCTGCCCGTCGTTGCCTACGACTGCCCGACCGGGCCGCGGGACATCATCACCGACGGCGTCGACGGGCATCTGGTCCCGAACGGCCGCACCCGCCTCCTCGTCGACGCGCTCGGGGCGTTGATGGAGGACGCGAGCCGGCGCCGTCAGTTCAGCGACGCCGCGCTGGAGAGCGTCAAGCGCTATCGGATCGAGGCCATCGGCGCGCGCTGGGAGACGCTGTTCGGCGAGCTCGCCGCCGGCCGGCCCTAAGCGACGACGGCGTGGCGGTGCCACAGCTCGTGCTCGGGCGTGAGCACGTCGCTCCACGGCTTCGGACCGTCGGCCCAGTACCGCAGCCCCGGGCCGCGCTCGGGCGTGCGGGTCGGCACGGCGGCCCACCGCTCGGGGACGTGCGCCCGGTCCGGGCCCACCATGAGGTGCAGGATCTCGACATCGTTGAGCCGGAACGTCCGGGCCAGCCTCAGGCCCTCATCCATGAAGCCGTCCGCACGCAGCCGGGCGAGGTCGAGCACCATGGGTGCCACGCTGAAGGCGTCGAAGTCGAACCCGTGGCGGGCCAGCGCCGCGCGTCGCAGCTCGGCCGCGGCGGCCGGGCTCTTGCGCAGCCGATTCGCGGCCGTGTGGATGACGCCGAAGCCGCTGAGGTTCGCCGTCCCGAGGCGCGTCGGGGCCGCGAGCGCATGTGAGCCGAGCTCGAGGTCGGCGAGCTCGCAGACGTCGGCCGTGGCGACCGCCGGCGTCGGCAGCACCACGAGTCGCGCCACGTCCGGGATCAGGCCGGGCAGGAGGACCAGGCTGAGTGCGCGGCCGCGGGTGCCGAGCGGCTCGAGCGCGATCGAGTTGATGGTCACCTCCGGGAAGGCGCTCGTGAGTCGCTCGACAGAGCCGCCCGGCGGCGTGAGCGCCCACAGCCGGATCGGCCTGGACGCATGCTCCACCAGCGAGTCGAGCAGCGCGGCGGCGCCGCGGACGTTGTGGTGGCTGGGGAGGAACACGGCACAGTCCACCGGCGCTTCGGATCTCGCCTCCCGCGAGGGGTGGGTCGTCGTCGCGCCGGCCACGGCCGGGACTCGCTCGGCCCACTTGGCCGCCGGCGGCTCGAGGTCCACCGGGCGGGTCAGCTCGCGCGCGGCGGCGGCGACCTCGTCGGCGGTCGCCTCGCGCCACGCGGCGTAGACGTCGGCTTCGGGCGCGCCCGCGATCATCGGGCGGAGGACCCGCTCGAGCTTCTCGGTCAGGCCGGACCGGATGGCCTCGAACTGCTGGTCGTCGATGTCGATGAGGCCGGCGAAGCGGATGTCCGCCCGGTTGGAGGGCACGAACTCGGTCTCCACGCCGATCGAGCGCAGCGGCAGATGGCAGTGCAGCCGCGAGGTCACCACGCGGGAGTGCTCGCGGCGGTAGGTGTCCAGCCGCTCGAGGGCGATCGTGGCGTTGGCGACGAACGACCGGCGGCGCACCGCGAGCGAGCTGTGGGCGTAGGTGACGGCGTCCGCGGGGAGCGACTCCTCGGGCACGTCCACGTAGGCGACCGGCGCGTCGGCCGGCGGAGCCGGAGCGTCGGGGAACACCCCGCCGATCGTGGTCGTCACGCAGCCGGAGAAGAAGGCCGGGACCCCCATCGAGTTCAGCAGGTGGGTCGTGGTCCAGTCACGGCAGCCCACGGGCCCGTGGCGGCGGAGGTACTCGACCGCGTCCGGGGTGAGCAGGCTGCGCTTGTTGCAGTGGAACGAGATGAAGATCGGGCGCAGGTTGCGGTGCAGCGGAAAGCCATGGCGCATGGTGAAGAGCGCGTGCATGTACCACCCGAAGCACAGGACCCACGTCCCCTCGGGAATCGGCTGGTACATCGACGCGTCGCGGTGGACCGCCATCACCTCGAGGTCGGCGTCGAGATCGTCGCGCCCGAACTCCGGCCGTGTGCGGTCGCGGAGCGTCGTGAGCAGACCGACCAGCTCGTCCTCGCCGTGGAGGCGCACGCCGCGATGGCGCGCGACGTGCGCGAGCCCGGCGATGCTCTGGATGTGATCGCCGATGTTGGCCGACGCCCGGTTCGCACCCGGGTGCCCGTAGTCCATGATCGCGAGCACCGGGCGCCCGCCCGGCGGGGCGGGACCCGTGGGCGAGTCGGCGTCGGCCTCGACCCACGAGCGCATCCAGTCGCGGTGCACCGGACCCTCCGGCCAGCCCGGCACGTCCCGGTCGACGTGCCGGTCGAAGACGGCGAAGACCTCGCGGGCGAGCTCCTGGGCCCCGAATCCGAAGACGGCGGCGAGGATCTCGTACCAGCTCTCGGACCGCACGCCCGGCGGGTCCTCGTCCACCAGCGCCCGGACGGCCTCCAGCGTCTCGTCAGGAGCCAGCGCGAGGCCGGACCGCACGTACTCGGCCGGCGCGAGTCGCGCCCAGGTGTCCGGTGAGAGGCCGCGCAGGTGGGCGTGGGCGAGCGCGACGTAGCCGCGCTCGTGGGCGACGATGCCCGCCGCCACATGTCCGAGCGCGCTCGTGGCGGGATCGCGGCGCAGCGACTCGGCCAGCGCCAGCGCGCGACCGGGCGTGCCGTCGGCGACGAGGGCGCGCACCTCGTCGATCACGGCCTCGTCCAGCGCGCGACCGCGCTCGAGCCGCTCGACCAGCGGCCCGCGCGAGTCGCGCCGGCGCGGCCGGCGCGTCCGGCGCGTCGGGGGCGGCGGGCGGAGGCGGCGTCGCTTTCGCAGGGCGCGACGGGAGGCGGCGGAGCAGGTTTCTCGCCACGCCGGAGCCGCGCGCCCGGACCCGCGTGACGGCGTCAGACACGGACGACATGGAGCTTCGTCCGGTGCTCGACCCGGTAGCCCTCGTGAGCGGCCAGGTACTCGTCGACCGCGCGCCGGCAGCCGGACCACTTGTAGTAGTCGTCGAGCACGATCCGGCCTTGACTGGAGAGCAGCGGCGCGATCCGGGTCATGCACGTCATCGTCGACTCGTACCAGTCCCCGTCGAGGTGGGCGAAGGCGACCGGCTCGTCGAGCTGGATCGTGTCTTCGAACAGCCCGCGCACGAGCTCGACGTTGTGCTCCCCGACGGCGACGCCATGGCGGGCGAAGGAGTCCTCGACCTCGTGGTAGAGGTCGTCCCGGTACCCGTAGTACGTCTCGCCCCCCGGCCCCTTGGCCTCGCCGGCCGTGATCGTCGCGTAGCGGCGATGGACGTCAGCACCGTCGCGCTCCGTCGGGGGCGGGATGGTGCCGAACACGTCGTAGACCTTCATGGGCCGGTCGGCCGACTTCGCCGCGGCGAGCACGATCGCCGACCCACCGCGGGCGGCTCCCGCCTCGATGACGAGCCCGTCGACGCCGTCGTGCTCGATCTGCAGCACGCAGGCGGCCAGGTCTTCGAGCATCTCGGCCTTCAGGTAGGTGAGGCGCTCGTCGCGGACCGCCGCGACGACGCCGGCGACCCGCTCGGGCATCTCTCCCTCGAAGAGCGGCGAGTGCTCGCGGGTGGCGTCCAGCTCGGCACGAGCCTTCCGCAGCCGCCCCCGAGCCGTCCGCAGCTTCCGCTGCGTCTCGCGCAGCTCCTGCTCGTATTCGGGCGCCAGCCAGCGGGCAGCCCGCCGCCGGGCGCGACGGACGAGCTTGACCAGATCGGCACGCTGCCTCGACATCGCGCAGCAGTGTATGGACCGCTCCGCGGCCCACCCGGTCAGCTCTCCTTCTTGGCCACCGCCTGATAGTTCTTCGGCAGCCCCTTGCCGACGAGCTTGTACTTCAGATCGAGGTTCGCGAGTGCGTCGGCGGCATGCGGCGCGATGCGCTTGGACACCTGCGCCACTGACGCCAGCGCTGCGCCCTTGAGGCCGCCCCCGTAGTCCGCGCGTGACGCCGGCAGCGACCTGCCCATGAGCCGCGCCTGGTAGCTCAGCGTGCCGAGATAGCCCTCCATCCAGTCCAGCTCCTGCACCTCGAACCCCGCGTTTTCCAGCACGTGGCGCAAGCCGAACTGGGTGTAGCGGAAGAAGTCATAGGGCCGCTCGTGCTCCGCGTAGAAGAGCGGCGCCGTCAGCCATAGCGTCCCGCCGGGCTTGAGCACCCGGTGGAGCTCGGCGACGACCCGCGCGGGTTCCGGGATGTGCTCGAGCACCTGGGTGAGGAGGACATGATCGAACCTCGCGTCTTCCACGGGAATCTCGGCGAGGTCGCACACGTAGTCCGGCGTCACGTACTTCTTGCCCTTGACGGCGAGGAAATCCGCAGTCTCGTAGCGCGCGTGGGCGAACAGGTCGCGGTACGGAGCGCGCCCCGCTCCGGCGTCCAGGACGAGTTGACCGGCCTCGACCGTCTGCGCGGCGCGCTCGAGGAAGCGGTGGAGATAGACACGGCTGCTGTTGCCACGCGCGGCGTAGACACCCATGCCTCGAAGCATGGCGCAACGCGGCTCCTCGACGGTGCGCGGACGCGCTCGGGACCGGGCCCCGAGCGCGCGCGAGTCCTCAGGAGCACCCACTCGCGCACGCCCGGTCCGGTCTGACCCCGACCCCCTGCCCTGACCCTTTCCCCCACCCGGCCTGACCATGATCGGGTGTCGAGGCCCCGCAGTCGATACCGCAGATGGGGGATCTTCAGGCGAGGGCGTGGCCCTCGGCCAGCACCTTCGCGACGAGGTGCGCGCGCGAGCGCGCGCCGACCTTCGTCATCGCGTTGCGCACGTGCGTGCGGACCGTGTCGTGGGCGATGTGGAGCTCCGCGGCGATCTCGGGCCCCGACTCCCCGCGCGCGATCAGCCGCACGATCTCGAGCTCGCGCGCGGACAGCGCGCGCGGCTCGGGATCGGCCTCGGGTGCACGGCGGAAGCTCGCGCCCCAGCGCGACGTGCCGAGCGCCACGAACAGCACGAGCCGGCGGCCGGTGACGAACTCCGTGTTGCCCGCCCACTGCACGCCGACGTGGGTGCCGTCGGCGCGGATGAGCTCCGCCTCGCCGTGGAACCGCCCGGAGGCCAGCGCGGCCGACCAGCGCGCAGGCGAGAGCAGCGGGCCGTTGACGACGAACTGGTAGACGGGCCGCCCGAGCACGCCGTCGCGGCTGTAGCCGAGCAGCCGCAGGTAGGCGGGGTTCACCTCGATGTGGCGGCGCTGCTCGTCCACGAGCGCCATGGCGTTCTTGGACTGCCTGAAGGCCGTCGCGAAGAGCGCCGGCCAGCCGTCCTGCGCCATGGCGGCGAGTCTACGCGCGCCTGGACCGGGTGTCGGGAGTGCACGCACGATCTTCGGCCCCGTGTCCGATGCCCGCGCCCGCGGCGGCCGGTTGGATGGCGCCAATGGAATCGACCCCCACCGCCGCCCTCGAGCCAGCGCCGACGGGCCGCTTCACACGCTCCCTGACCGAACCTCCCCCGCCCACCGAGGCCGCGCTCGCGCCGCCGGCCGACCTCGCCGCCGTGCGCGCGATCGAGCGCCGCTGGCCGCGCAACGTCCCGCCGAAGCGCGTCTTCCCCCGCAGCTAGCCGGGCGTGCGCTGCGTGAGCTCGAAGTCCGCGGGGTCGAAGCGCGCGGTGCGCCGGCGGAAGCGCCAGGTCCAGTCGGGCCACAGCGTCGCGTTGCGGCCGGTCCGGTCGAGGTACCAGCTCGCGCAGCCGGTGTTCCAGACCGTGCCCTGCATGCGCTCGTCGAGGTCGGCGTTGTAGCGCTCGGCGGCGTCCGCGCGGACCTCCACCGTGTCGGCGCCGTGGCGGTCCATGTGGCGCAGCGCCGCCATCACGTAGGCCACCTGCGACTCGATCATGTAGACCATCGAGGAGTGCCCGAGCCCGGTGTTGGGGCCGAGCAGCACGAACAGGTTCGGGAAGCCCGGCATGGTCGCGCCGAGGTGGGCCCTGGGGCTGCCCTGCCACAGCTCGTCGAGCGTCGTGCCCTGCGGCCCGCGCACCAGCCGCCCGACCGGCATGTCGGTGACCTGGAAGCCGGTGCCGAAGATGATCGCGTCGACCTCGCGCTCCTCGCCGTCGCCGGTCACGATCGTGTTCGCCGTGACCCGCTCGACGCCGCCGGTGAGCAGCTCGACGTTCGGCTGGGAGAGCGCCCGGTACCACTGGTTCGAGGGCAGGATCCGCTTGCAGCCGATCGTGTAGCCCGGCGTCACCTTCTCGAGCAGCTCCGGGTCGGCGATCTGGCTCTGCATGTGCCGTCGCGCGATCCGCTCCGGGAGCCTCATCAGCCGCGGGTTCTTGACGAACCCGAGCACGAGCAGCTCGCGGGCGGAGTAGGCGCTGCCGCGCACGAGCTTCTGCAGCCACGGGAAGCGTGCGTAGAGGCGCGCCTCGCTGCGCCGGATCGGCCGGCTCGGGTGCGGCATGACCCACGGCGGGGTGCGCTGGATCACGTGCAGCTGGGCGACGTCCTTCTGGATCTCGGGCACGAACTGGATCGCCGACGCGCCGGTGCCGACGGCGGCGACGCGCTTGCCCTTGAGGTCGTAGTCGTGGTTCCAGCGCGCGGAGTGGAAGGTCTCGCCCTGGAAGTCCTCGAGCCCCTCGAGCGGCGGCGTCCTGGGCTCCGCCAGCGGGCCCATGCCGGCGATCACGACGCGCGCGCGCAGCGGCCCGTCGGAGGTCTCGCACGGTCCAGCCGCCGGCGTCCCACTCGATGCCGCCGACGTCGCAGTTCAGCCGCACGTGCGGGCGGATGCCGAACCGGTCGGCGACCCGCTGCAGGTAGTCGCGGATCTCGGGCTGGCGCGAGTAGGTGTCGGTCCAGCCGGGGTTGGGCGCGAAGGAGAAGGAGTAGAGGTGCGAGGGCACGTCGCAGGCACAACCCGGGTAGGTGTTGAAGTGCCAGGTGCCGCCCACGTCGTCCCCGCGTTCGAGCACGGTGAAGTCCTCGATCCCCTCCTGCTTGAGGCGGATCGCCATCCCGAGGCCGGAGAAGCCGCTGCCGATGATCGCGATGTCGACGTCGAAGGTGTCCATATGAGTTACGCACCCGTAACCTACACAGGTGTAACATAACGCCGATGCGGATGCAGGCCGGGGAACGGCGTGAGCAGCTGCTCGACGCAACCAAGGCCATTGTGGCCCAGCGCGGCTTCCACGCCGTCTCGATCGAGGCCGTCGCGCGCGAGGCGGGCATCACGCGGCCGATCGTCTACGGCCACTTCCAGGACCTCAACGGCCTGCTCGAGGCGCTCGTCGACCGCGAGGCGGCGCGCGCGCTCGACCAGCTCGTCACCGTCCTCCCCGGGGACCTCGGCCACGGCGATCCGCGTGACACGTTGCTCTCGGCGCTGCGCGGGTACCTCGAAGCCGTGCGCTCCGATCCCGAGACCTGGAAGCTGGTGCTGATGCCGCCCGAAGGCGCGCCCGCCGTGCTGCACGACCACATCGCCCGCGGCCGCACCGGCGTCGTCGCGCACCTCGCCCAGGCCGTCGGCCCGGGCCTCGGCCCCGGCCGCGAGTCGCCCGACCCGGAGCTGTTCGCGCGCACGCTGTCCGCCGTCTCCGACGAGGGCGCGCGGCTGCTGCTGACCGACCCCGAGGAGTATCCCGTCGAGCGCATCGTCGGCTTCGCCCGCTGGCTGATGGCGCAGGTGGCGGCATGAGCGGCATCGACCCCGCGCGCCTCGCGCGTCTGCGCACGCACTTCGACCGCTACGTCGAGGACGGCCGGCTCCCCGGCTGGCTCGCCGTCGTCCACCGCGACGACGAGACCCACCTCGAGTGCTCCGGCCGGCGCGACATCGAGGCCGACCTCCCGGTCGAGGAGGACACGCTCTGGCGCATCTACTCGATGACGAAGCCGATCACCTCGGTCGCGGCGATGATGCTGTGGGAGGAGGGGCAGTTCGAGCTCAAGGACCCGGTCTCGCGCTGGCTGCCGGAGTTCGCCGACATGCGCGTGTTCCGCGGCGGGGCGATGGCGAAGGTCGTGACCGAGCCGGCGGCCGAGCCGATGACGATCTGGAACCTGCTCACCCACACCTCCGGGCTGACCTACGGCTTCCACCACGCCCACCCGGTCGACGCGCTCTACCGCGAGCGCGGCTTCGAGTGGGGCTCGCCGCCCGGGCTCGACCTCGCCGCCTGCTGCGCCGAGTGGGCGCAGCTGCCGCTGCTCTTCCAGCCCGGCACGGAGTGGAACTACGGCGTCTCCACCGACGTGCTCGGCCGCGTGGTCGAGGTGATCTCGGGCCAGCCGCTCGACGAGTTCCTCGCCGCGCGCGTGCTCGGCCCGCTCGGGATGGTCGAGACCGGCTTCCACGCCGACGAGGCCGACCACGGCCGGCTCGCCGCGCTCTACACCCCCCACCCGGAGACCGGGCGCGCCACGCGCAGCCCGATGTCGGTCGCGGCCACGCGCCCGCCCGAGTTCCTCTCCGGCGGCGGCGGGCTCGTGTCCAGCGCCGCGGACTACCTGCGCTTCACGCGCATGCTGCTCGGCGGCGGGGAGATCGACGGCGTGCGGCTGCTCAGCCCGCGCACGCTGCGGATGATGGCCAGCAACCAGCTGCCCGGCCACGCCGACCTCGAGCAGTTCGGGCGCCCGCTGTTCTCCGAGACGACGTTCGACGGCGTCGGCTTCGGGCTCGGCTTCTCGGTCGTCGAGGACCCGATCGCGAGCCGCTTCACGAGCTCGCGCGGCGAGTTCGCGTGGGGCGGCGCGGCCAGCACCGCGTTCTGGGTCGACCCGGCGGAGCGGATGACGGTGCTGTTCTTCACCCAGCTGCTGCCGTCGAGCACCTATCCGATCCGCTCGCAGCTGCACCAGCTGGTCCACCAGGCCCTGATCGACTAGATCCTTCCCAGGGGTCGCCCTCGCGCTCGAGCCGCGCGGGCAGCGTGGTGAGCGTGTAGGCGTCCGCGCGCAGCTTCGGGTCCTCGAGCTCCTCCCAGCGCAGCGGCGTGGCGACCGGCGCGCCCGGCCGCGCGCGCACCGCGTACGGCGCGACGGTGGTCTGCGCGTAGGTATTGCGCGCGGTGTCGATCAGGATGCGGCCCTCGCGCTTGGCCTTGCGCCACTCGGTCGTGAGGCGCTCGGGGTGGCGCGTCGCGAGCTCCTCGGCGATCTCGCGCGCCCGCTCGCGCACGACGTCGTGGACGGCGGTGCGCCGCAGCGGCGCGACGACGTGGATGCCGCGCGAGCCGCTGGTCATCGCGTACGGCTCGCGCCCCAGCTCGCGCAGGAGCTCGCCCATCGCCAGCGCGCCCTCGCGGATGTGGTCGAACTCGGCGCCCTCGTCGGGCGGGTCGAAGTCGAAGATCATGCGGTCGGGCCGGTCGAGCCGGTCGGCGCGGCTGGTCCAGACATGCGGGGTGATGCAGTTGACCTGGGCCAGCCAGCGGAGCGTGTCGGCGTCGTCGGCCATCGCGTGCGTGACCTCGCCGTCGTCCTTGCGGCGCGGCACGTTGACGCGGTGCACCCACTCGGGCGCGCCCTTCGGGATCTCCTGCTGCACGACGCGCTGGCGGTCGATGCCCGCGTTCCAGCGCCACAGGTTCAGCGGCCGCCTGCGGACGTGCGGGAGCATCGCCGGCGCGACCGCCTCGTAATAGGCGGCGAGGTCCGCCTTCGTGATCCCGTCGGCCGGGAAGAGGACCTTGTCCGGGTTGCTGAGCGTGACGCGCGGCACCGACGCCGACGTTAGCTGCCGCTGCGCGAGCCCGTCTCGCCGTGGCGCACGATCGCGTCGACCTCCGCGCCGATCAGGAACGCGCAGGCCGAGATGTAGAGGTAGGTCATCAGCAGGAACACCGTCGCGAGCTGGCCGAAGATCGAGCCGTAGTCGGCGACGTCGGTGACGTAGAAGCCGAACACCGCCGAGGTGCCGACCCAGGCGATCACGCACAGCGCCGACCCGAACGAGATCCAGCGGTGCGGCCCGGGGTGCGCGGGCGCGAAGCGCAGGAGCAGCCACACCGCGGTGGTCAGGAGCGCGAGCGCGCTGCCCCATTGCGCCACGATCAGCAGCGTCCTCCCGGCCCAGCCGGCGTCGTCGAGCCCGAGGATGTGGCTGCCGAAGCGCACGATCGCCAGCGCGCCGAGCACGCACACCGCCACCGCGAGGCCGAGCCCGAACGAGATCAGGTAGCGGCGGGCGAACGGGCGGTCCTCGCCGTCGCCGTAGACGCGCGACAGCGCGCCCATGATCGCCCGCGCGACGCCCGAGGTCTGCCACAGCGTGAACACCACGCCCAACGTCAGCCACCACCCCTGGCCGCTGCTCAGCGTCCGCCGCGCCACGTCGTCGATCACCGCGAACACCTGCGGCGAGACCGACTCCTTGACCTGCGGCGCGAGGTCGTCGGTCCACACGTCGCCGAGGTCCAGGAAGCCCATGATCGAGAGCGTCAGCAGCGCCAGCGGGATCAGCGAGGTCAGCGTCTGGAACGCGATCGCGCTCGCGTAGGTCAGGAGGTCCTGCTCCTCCATCCCGGTGATGACCTTGCGCACGAGGGCGCGAGGCTCCAGATCTTCGACCGTCACGAGCATTCGGCCACCCCTACCCGCAGGCCGCCGTGCTCAGCGCAGGGCGGCGAGGCGGCGGGCCGCCTCGTCGATGACCTCCTCGCGCTTGCAGAACGCGAAGCGCACCAGCGTCCCGACGCGCTCGGGATCGCCGCTGAACACCGAGGTGGGGATCCCCACGACGCCCGCGCGCTCAGGCAGCTCGCGGCAGAACGCCACCGCGTCCTCGCCCACGTCGACGTTGACGAAGTAGGTCCCGGCCGGCCGCAGCACCTCGAAGCCGGCGTGCTCGAGCCCGTCGCACAGGCGGTCGCGCTTGGCCTCCAGCTCCGCCGCCAGCTCGGCGCCGTGCCGCTCGGCCATCCCCAGCGCCACGGCGCTGGCGTGCTGCAGCGGCGTGCCGCCCGCGAAGGTCATGAACTGCTTCGCGCCGCGGACCGCGGCGACCAGCTCGGCGGGTCCGCACGCCCATCCGATCTTCCATCCGGTCACGCTGAACGTCTTGCCGATCGACGAGATCGTCAGCGTGCGCTCGGCCATCCCCGGCAGCGTGGCGAGCGGCACGTGCTCGCCGTCGAAGACGAGGTGCTCGTAGACCTCGTCGGTCACGGCGATCAGGTCGTGCTCGCGGCAGAGCGCCGCGACCGCCTCGAGCTCGGCCCGGTCGAGCACGCGGCCGGTCGGGTTGTGGGGCGAGTTGAGCAGCACGAGCCGTGTGCGCTCCGACACGGCCGCCGCGAGCTCGCCGGGGTCGAAGCGCCACTCGGGCGGCCGCAGCGGCACGCGCCGCAGCCGCGCGCCGGCCAGCGCCACGCCCGCGGCGTAGGAGTCGTAGCTCGGGTCGAGCGCGATCACCTCGTCGCCGGGGTTGCAGAGGCCGAGCAGCGCCGCCGCGATCGCCTCGGTCGCGCCGAAGGTCACCTGCACCTCTCCTTCCGGGTCGTGCACGAGGCCGTAGCGGCTGCGCTGGTGCTCGACGATCGCGGCCCGCAGGGCCGGCACGCCCGGCAGCGGCGCGTACTGGTTGGCGCCCGCGTGCAGCGCCGCCGCGGCTGCGTCGAGCACCTCGAGCGGGCCGTCCTCGTCCGGGAAGCCCTGGCCGAGGTTGATCGAGCCGGTGCGCTCGGCGAGCGCCGACATCTCCGTGAAGACGGAGGTGCCGAAGCCTGCGAGCCGCTCAGCCGGCAACGAGCTCGAGATCGGGCCGGCGCGTGCGGTAGCTGCCCGCCACGTCGGCGAGGATCTCGAGCATCGCGGTGGTGGCCGGCGAGCGGTAGCCGCCGCCGAGCGCGGCGGCGTGGATGCGGCGCATCGGCGCGTCGCGCCCGAGGGAGCGGATCACGATGTCGTCGCGCACGGTGGTGAGCGCCAGCTCGGCGATCAGCGCGACGCCGACGCCGGCCGCGACGAAGCCCTGGATCGCGCCGTAGTCGTCGGACTCGAACGCGATCCGCGGCACGAAGCCCGCGCGCTCGCAGGCGCGCCGCGTCATCTCGGCGCAGGCGCAGCTGGGCGTGCCCTCGATCCAGGCCTCGCCCGCGAGGTCGGCGAGCCGCAGGTTGCGCTTGCCGGCGAGCGGGTGGTCGCGGGCGAGCGCGAGGTAGAGCGGGTCGTCGATCAGGTGCACGTGCTCGATCGAGTCGCCGGCCGGGACCGCGACGTCGTTGGGGTCGAAGGTGAGCGCGATCTCCAGCTCGCCGCTCTTGAGCTTGGGCAGCGAGTCCATCGGCTCGGCCAGCGAGAGCGACAGCTCGACGGCGGGGTGGCGCCCGCGGAAGGTGGCGATCGCCAGCGGCATCAGCGTCGCGCCGGCGGACTCGAACGAGGCCATGCGCAGGCGGCCGCCGCGCAGCCCCGCGATCGCCTCGAGCTCCGCCTCGGCCTCGGCCAGGCGGCCGAGGATCGCCTCGGTGTGGCGGACGAGCGCGCGCCCCGCGTCGGTGAGGCGGATGCCGCGCACGCTGCGCTCGACGAGCGTCGTCCCGGCCTCGCGCTCGAGCGCGGCGATCTGCTGCGAGACGGCGGACTGGGTGAAGGACAGCGACTCCGCGGCGGCGGAGAACGAGCCGCACCGGGCGACCTCGCGCAGGACCCGCATGCGGCGCACGTCAAGCATCAGCAAAGCTTATACCCAACCCGCCAAAGCTTCATTTGAACTGATACGAGACATTCGTCACATTGGACTCACACCCAGTCCAGCCCGACCGTTTCAGGAGCATGTCGATGACCGCCACCACCGTTCTCATCCCTTCATCCGTCGTCATGCGCGCCGCGCGCGGCTCGGACGGCGATGCGCTCACCCGCCTCGCCGCCCTCGACTCCAAGCGCGCCCCGCGCGGGGAGCTGCTCGTCGCCGAGGTCGACGGCGCGATCGAGGCCGCGATCCAGGTCGACGACGGCGCCGTGTTCGCCAACCCGTTCGCCCCCACCGCCGGGCTGATCGCGCTGCTCGAGCTGCGCGCCGGCCGGGCCAAGCGCCAGAAGGCGCGCCGCGGCCTGGCCGAGCGCCTGGGGCTGCGCCCCGTGCCGCGCGCGCGGGCCGCGTGAGCGCGGCCACCACTCCCCCCAGCTCCCTCCCGGCCGGCGCGCCTGCCGACGGCGCGCCGGCCCCTGCCCCCGACTGGCAGGTCTGGGTCGCGCTCTGGATCGTCTACCTGGTCTGGGGCTCGACCTACCTGGCCATCCGCGTCACCGTCGAGACCGTCCCGCCGTTCCTCAGCGCGGGCGCGCGCTTCGCCTTCGCCGGCGCGGCGATGCTCGCGTTCCTCGCCGTCCGCCGCGGCACGGGCGTGCTGCGCCCCACGCGCGAGCAGCTCCTCTCCTGCCTCGCGGTCGGCACGCTGCTGATGGGCGCCAACGCGGTCGTCAGCGCCGCCGAGGTCCAGGTGCCCTCGAGCATGGCCGCGCTCCTGATCGCGTCCGTGCCGCTGTGGGTGATCCTCTACCGCCGCGCGCTGGGCGAGCCGGTCGCGGGCCGCAGCGTCGCCGCCGTGCTCGTCGGCTTCGGCGGGGCCGGGCTGCTCCTGCTGCCCGGGGAGCAGACCGGCGGCGCCTCGCTGCTCGGGCTGCTGGCGTGCGTCGCCGCGGCGGTCATGTGGGCCGGCGGGTCGGTCGCCTCGCAGCACCTCAAGCTGCCGCGCGACCCGTTCGTCTCGGGCGCCTGGCAGATGCTCTTCGGCGGCGGAGTCTGCGTGCTGACCGGCGCGCTGGTCGGCGAGTTCGGCGACCTGCACCCCTCCGAGTTCAGCCTCCGCTCGGTCATCGCGCTCGCCTATCTCGTCGTCTTCGGATCCTGGCTCGCGTTCACCGCGTACGCCTGGCTGCTGCAGAACGCACCGGTGTCGAGGGTCGCCACCTACGCCTACGTCAACCCGGTCGTCGCCATCGCGCTGGGCTGGGCGATCCTCGACGAGGCCGTCACGAGCTTGACCTTCGCCGGGGCCGCGATCATCGTCGCGTCCGTCGCGGCGGTCGTCCGCACGGAGACACGCCGCTCAACTTCTCCTTAGTTGCGCCACAGCGCCCTTGCTTCGGTCATCGCGCTCGGGTTACGGTCGGCAAACCGGCAACTGGAGGCTTATTTTGAATCGCAAGCGGATTTCGGGGCAGTCGCTCGGCGCTGTGGCGCTGGCGTTGATGTTGTGGCTGGTGGCAGCGGGCACTGCGCAGGCCGCACCCACCTGGCTGGCCCCGACCACGCGCGCGGCAACTGATGCCACTCAGCCTGACGCCGATGTCGACGCCAACGGCAATGCGATCGTCGTGTGGCGCCAGTTCATCGGAGGAAACCAGGTCATCCGCGCTGCGTACCGACCGGCAGGCGGGACCTTCGGCGCGCCGGTCACCCTCTCCGAAGGCGGCCAGAACGCCGACACGCCGCACGTCGACTTCGACGGCAACGGCAACGCGATCGCGGTTTGGCACCGCTTCAACGGCACCAGCAACATCGTCCAGCTGCGCCGCCGCGCTGCCGGCGGTGGCTTCGGCCCGGTCGAGGACCTGACGGCCAGCGGCGTGAGCTCGACCTATCCGCAGGTCGACACGGCCGCGAACGGCACCGCGGTGATCGCGTGGCTCAGCAACAGCGCACCTACGGCCGTGGTGCGCTCGCCGAGCGGTAGCTACGGTCCGACCGCGCCGCTGTCGGGCAACGCTGTAAGCGCTTCCCCCCCGACGCCGCCCGTCGACGTTGCGATGAACGCGAGTGGAGACGCGCTGGTGAGCTGGACGCGCAGTCCCGCGCTCGGCGAGTCCTCCTACCGACCCACCGGCGGAAGCTTTGGCGCGGCCGAGACCGTCACCGCCCCGACCGGATCGACGTCCGTCTACCCCAAAGGTGCGGTCGATCGCTTCGGGAACGCGACGCTGGTGTTTGAGACCTGCAGCCCCTGCTCGATCTTCAGCGCCTTCCGCCCGGCGGGAGTCGCAGAAAGCTACGAGGGGGTGCAGATCATCAGCAACGTCGCAGGCGGCTCCTTCCTGCCCCAGGTCGCGGTCGACAACGACGGCGAAGCAATCGTGATGTGGATCACGAACGCCGGGGGGCCGAACGTCGTGCAGTATCGAAGCCGCCCGCTCAACGCCCCGTTCCGAGCGACGGAGGACGTCTCCGCCCCTGGTGCGACGGCCTCCTACCCACAGGTCCGCTTCGACGCCAACGGCAACGCGGTCGCGGTGTGGAACCGACAGTCGGGCTCGGCCTACAGAGTCCAGTCGGCGAGGCGGCTTCAGGGCGGTGACTTCGGCGCCGTTACCAACGTCTCGGCCGTGGGCCTCGACTACAGCACGTATGCGGGCTTCGGCGTGGACGCCGAGGGCAACGCCCTCGTCGCCTGGTTCCGCGACACCGGTTCGGGCAGCGCCGTCGAGTCCGCAGGACTCGACGCAGCCCCTCCGCGGCTCTCGATCACCGGCGCGCCGGCATCGGGCGTCACGGGGCAGTCGCTCGGCTACGCGGCCTCGGTCTCCGACGTCTGGTCGTCGGTCAATACCGTGTGGAACTTCGGCGACGGCGGCTCGGCCGGCGGCAGCTCGGTGTCCCACGTGTTCGGCGGCCCAGGCACGTTCTCGGTGAGGGCGACCGCAACCGACGCCGTCGGCAACAGCCGGTCCGACACGCGGAGCACGCAGATCACAAACCCGGCACCCGGTCCCGGTCCCGGTCCCGGTCCCGGACAGGTGACCGTCGTGCCGTCGACCGGGAGCATTAACTCGCTCGGGTTCAGGAAGTACACGAAGCTCCTGACCCTCTCGGTCAAGAACCTCGTGGCCGGCTCGACGGTGACCGTGACATGCAAGACGAAGAAGAAGAAGCAGCAGAAGAAGGGCTGCCCGTACAAGCGCAAGCGCTACACGACGTCGGGCGCGCGCGCCAAGCTCAACCTGCGCAAGCCGTACAAGAAGAAGAAGGTCCCGGTCGGGGCGAAGATCACGATCACGATTACGGCCCCCGGCTACCTCGGCAAGCAGATCCAGTACACGACGCGCAACGGCAAGATCCCCAAGGTGCGCGTGCGCTGTCTGTCGGCCAGCGGCAAGGTCGGCAGCTGCGCCTGAGCTGAGCAGGGCGCCGCGGCGCGCCACCCTGTGACGGGTGGCGCGTCAGCGGCCGAGTCTGTTCGCTGACAGACGCCCAGCAGGCGTATTCGGGGCCTTGAACGCTGCCGTTGAGCTAAACGCGGCCGTGACGATCGAGCCCTTGCGGCCGGGATCTGACCCCGGTTACGGTCGCTCGATATGCGACGACTCACGCAACGCACGGAGCGCTGTGGGCGAGGGGCCCTGCGCGTCACCGCCCTCTTCACACTCCTGTCCGCCCTTCTCGTCGTGCCCGCGGCGGCCTCCGCGGCCGACTTCAATCCGACAGCGGGCACCTACGCGGTCGACACCACGACGCTGAAGCTCACCGGTCCCGGTGGAACCGACATCACCGGCGTCGCCGAGGGGGGCGTCGGGGTGTTTAGGTTCGGCACCGTGAATATCGGAGCCAGTGTGATCGTCAACGTACGGGGAAATCGCCCCTTCAAGATCGTCGCATCCGGGAACCTGACCGTGGCGGGCGTGATCGACGGAGTCGGGGGCAGCGCGACCGATGGCACGCGCGGTCCCGTAGCCGGTGGTCCTGGCGGAGCAGCCGGCGGAGCGGAGTTCGGGAACGCGGGTGCGGGTCCCGGGGGCGGGGGCTCGCCCCCGACGCCCAACGACGGGGCTGGCGGCGGCGGATTCGGCGGCAAGGGGGCCCGGGGCGGCCTCACGGCCGGCGGTCCGGCCGGTGCGGGTGGCTTGGCGTACGGCAATCTGAAGCTCGCACTTCAGGGGGGTAGCGGCGGTGGCGGCAGCTCCACCGGCGACTTCTTCGGCGGTGTCGGCGGCGGCGGCGGCGGCGGCGCCATCGCGCTCTTCGGCTCCACCGTGAGGATCCCGCTCGGCGGCTCCGTTCGCGTCGACGGCGGGCACGGCGCCTGCGGCGGCACCGGGGCCTCGGGCGGCGGCTCGGGCGGCGGCATCGTCGTCCACGGAGAGACCGTGGAGGTCAGAGGGACGGTCAGCGCCAGGGGCGGCCAGGGCGGCTCCGGAGGCACCGACGGCGACGGCGGTGGCGGAGGCGGAGGCAGGATCTCCTACGAGTACAGGAACCTCGTGGCAGGCGGTGCGCCGGTCGTCGTCGGCGGCACCACCGGGTCGAGATCCTTGGCCGGCTGCGCCCCGAAGAACGTGAGCCCTGACCCCACGGGCGCCACCGGGATTTTCACCAAGTTCCAGGGCGCGTCGGCGACCACGGCACTGGCGAGCTCGGTGTCGCAGAACGGCGCGACATTGAACGGCGTGGTCAATCCGCACTCGACCGCGACCAATTACCACTTCGATTTCGGAACCACGACGGGTTACGGGAGCAGAGTCCCTGCGACGCATGCGTTCGCCGGCGCGGACGCCGCCAACCACGTGGTCTCGCAATCGGTCAGCGGCCTCGCGCCGAACACCACATACCACTACCGGCTGGTGACCACAGACGCCCTCGGGTTCACCGTGTTCGGAGCCGATGTCGCGTTCACGACGCCGGCCGTGCCTGCGCCGCCCCCTGGTGGCACGCAACCGCCGCTGCCGCCGCAGAAGCTGACGCAGGTCGGCTCGAGCATCAGGAACCATTTCCTGGGCTTCAAGAAGTTCACGAAGATCGATCAGCTCTCGGTCAACGGGCTCCCGACGGGGTCTCGCGTCAAGGTGCAGTGCAAGACCAAGAAGAAGAGCCAGCAGAAGAAGGGCCCCTACAAGAGCAAGACGTTCGCGAAGGCGGGGAGCATCAACCTGCTGCAAGCCGTTCAGGAAGAAGAAGCTCCCGCCCGGGACGCAGCGTCACGATCACGATCACCGCGCCGGGCTTCATCGGCAAGGCGCTGACCTACACCATGCGCAAGGGCAACACGCCGAAGCTGCCCACGAAGGTGTGCCTCCCGCCCGGCGGCAAGTCGTTCAAGTGCAAGTGAGCTGAGCAAGGGAGGGCGCCCCTTTCGCTATTCGCGGAAGGGGCGCTCGAACAGCGTCGAGAGCACGATCTGCGTCTGGGTGCGGGTGACGCCCGGGCGGTCGCGCAGGCGCTCGAGGGTCTCCTCGAGGTGGGCGGTGTCGCGGGCGCGCAGGTGCACGACCGCGCTCGCCTCGCCCGCCACCGTGTAGGCCGCCTCGACCTCGGGGTGGTGCTCGACGGCGTCGCGCACCTCGGCCGCCGCCATTCGGCCCTCGCAGTAGAGCTCGACGAAGGCGTGGGTGCCCCAGCCGAAGCGGCCGGGGTCCACCTGGGCCGAGTAGCCGCGGATGACGCCGTCCGCCTCGAGGCGGTCGACGCGCCGCTTGACCGCCGGAGCGCTCAGCGCGACGCGCAGGCCGATGCTCTGGAACGAGCGCCGCGCGTCCTGACGGAGGAGCGCAACGATCTGCCGGTCGATGTCGTCCATTCAGAGGTCAGAGTACGCCTCCACGCAACGGATCGCTCTTGAGAGCGGCGCCGGAGAGGCGGATCATTGCTCGTATGAGCACGCAACCTCTTGTCGCACCCCGAACCACCGAAGACTTCATGCCGCTCCACGGCATCGACCACGTCGAGCTGTGGGTGGGCAACGCGAAGCAGGCCGCCTACTTCTACACGCGCGCCTTCGGCTTCCGCGAGGTCGCCTACGCAGGGCTCGAGACCGGCATCCGCGACCGCACGTCGCACGTCCTCAAGCAGGGCCGCATCCGGCTCGTCCTCACGGGCGCGCTGACCCCCGAGCACGAGATCGCCCAGCACCACGCCCGCCACGGCGACGGCGCGCGCGTGATCGCGCTCTCGGTCCCCGATGCCGCCTACGCCTACAACGCCGCCGTCGAGCGCGGCGCGATCGGCGTGCGCGAGCCGTGGGAGCAGACCGACGAGCACGGCACCGTGAAGATGGCCACGATCCAGGCCTACGGCGAGACGCTGCACACCTTCGTCGAGCGCGGCGCCTACGACGGCCCCTTCCTCCCCGGCTACGAGGCGCGCGAGGACGCCACGCCCGGCACCGGGCTGCTCGCCATCGACCACATCGTCGGCAACGTCGAGCTCGGCCACATGAACACGTGGGTGAAGTTCTACGAGGACGTGTTCGGGATGACGGAGATGCTGCACTTCTCCGACGAGGCGATCTCGACCGAGTACTCCGCGCTGATGTCGAAGGTCGTCACCGACGGCAACGGCCGCGTGAAGTTCCCGATCAACGAGCCCGCCGAGGGCAAGCGCAAGTCGCAGATCGACGAGTTCCTCGAGTTCTACGGCGGCCCCGGCGCGCAGCACCTCGCGGTCGCCACGCGCGACATCGTGCGCACGGTGACCGAGCTGCGCGAGCGCGGCGTCGAGTTCCTCACGATCCCCGCGACCTACTACGACGACGTGCCCGAGCGCATCGGGGAGATCGACGAGTCGCTGGAGGACCTGCGCCGGCTCGGGATCCTGATCGACCGCGACGACGAGGGCTACATGCTCCAGATCTTCAGCAAGCCGATCGGCGATCGCCCGACGATGTTCTTCGAGATCATCGAGCGCCACGGCGCCCGCGGCTTCGGCGAAGGCAACTTCAAGGCCCTGTTCGAGGCGATCGAGCGGGAGCAGGACAAGCGAGGGAACCTCTAGGCATGCGTTACCACTCACTCGGGCAGGTCCCAGCCAAGCGCCACGTCGTGTTCCGCGACCCGGCGGCGCAGTCGTCCAACGGCCAGGCGCCGCTGCTGGTGGAGGAGGTCCTCGGCTTCGAGGGCTTCTCCGGCAACGAGTCGATCCTGTACCACCTCTGGAGCCCGTGCCGGGTCAAGGAGGTCGGCGCGTTCGAGCCGATCGTGGTCGAGGAGTGGGTGCCCGACACGCACGTGCACCGGCTCACCAACACGGCGGGCATGGAGCCGATGGGCGACCCGGTCATGGGCCGCCGCGTCATGCAGTTCAACCATGACGTCGAGATCGCCATGTGCATCCCCGAGGCCGAGGCGGACTACTTCTTCCGCGACGGCGAGGGCGACGAGGTCGTGTTCGTCCACGAGGGCGGCGGGGTGCTGGAGACGGTGTTCGGCTCGCTGCCGTTCCGCAAGCACGACTACGTCGTGATCCCGCGCGGGACGACCTACCGCTTCCGCTTCGACGGCCCGCAGCGCTGGCTGACCTTCTACACGCCGGGCGAGATCGAGACGCCCAACCGCTACCGCAACCGCTACGGCCAGCTGCTCGAGCACGCGCCCTTCTCGCACCGCGACTTCCACCCGCCGGCGAGCCTCGAGACCTCGCGCGAGCGCGGCTCCTACGACCTCAAGGTGCGTGTCCGCGGCGGCTACCAGGACTACGTCCTCGACTACCACCCGTTCGACGTGGTGGGCTGGGACGGCTACGTCTACCCCTACACGTTCAACATCGACGACTTCGAGCCGAAGGCCGGCCGGCTGCACCAGCCGCCGCCGGCGCACCAGACCTTCCAGGGCCCGAACTTCGTCATCTGCTCGTTCTGCCCGCGCATGCTCGACTGGGACGAGAACGCGATCGCGCTGCCGTACCACCACTCGAACCTGCAGTCGGAGGAGATGATCTATTACGTCGACGGGCAGTTCGGCTCCCGCAAGGGCGTCGACATCGGCGCGATCACGCTCCACCCGTCGGGCCTGCCGCACGGCCCGCAGCCGGGGCTGGTCGAGAAGTCGCTGGGCGTCAAGCGCACGGAGGAGCTCGCGGTCATGTGCGACACCTTCCGCCCGCTCAAGCTGACGCCGCTGTCGCGCGACCTCGACGACCCCAGCTACGCGCTCTCCTGGTACGAGGAGGACGCGGAGATGTCGCCCACCACGATCCCCTGAACCCCGCCTTACGCAGGTCTGCGTTACGCTGACCTGCGTAATGGCCAGCACCAACCCCTTCCGCTACGGCGCGCTCGCGCTCGATGAGGCGTTCACGGACCGCGAGGCGGAGATCTCCGAGCTCAAGGCCGACGTCCGCAACGGGCAGGACGTCGTCATCTTCGCGCCGCGCCGCTTCGGCAAGACGTCGCTGGTGTGGCGCGCGTCGCAGGAGCTGACGGCCGAGAAGGCGCTGGTCGCGCAGGTCGACCTGATGACCGCGCCGACGCCGGCCACGTTCGCCGAGAAGCTCGCGCGCACGATCCACGACGACGTCGCCTCGCCGCTGCTGCGCGCGAAGGAGCGGCTGCGCGTGTTCGGCGACCTGAAGGTGACGCCGAGCATCTCGGTCGACCCGCAGACCGGCGGCGTCTCCTTCTCCTTCGACGTCGGCGAGCGGCGGGAGGACATCCACGCCACGATCGAGCGGCTGCTCGAGCTGCCGGGCGAGCTCGCGGCCGACCGCAAGCGCCAGGTCGTGCTCGTGCTCGACGAGTTCCAGGAGGTCGTGGAGATCGACCGTCGCCTGCCGAACCTGATGCGCGCCGTGTTCCAGCGCCAGCCGCAGGTCGCGCACGTCTATCTGGGGAGCAAGCGCCACATGATGCAGCGGATCTTCAATGACGAGAACGAGCCGTTCTGGCGCAGCGCCAAGCAGGTCGAGCTCGGCGTGATCGAGCGCGAGCCGTTCGCCGCCTACATCAAGCACCAGTTCGAGCGCACCGACCGCTACGTCGCGGCGGAGGCGCTCGACGCGATCCTCGACACCACCGGCGGCCATCCCTACGCGACGCAGGAGCTCTGCTACTTCGCCTGGCAGGAGACCGCCGCCGACGAGCGCGCCGAGGCCGAGCACGTCGACGCCGCGCTCACGAAGGTGCTGCGCTCCGAGCACGCCCACTTCAGCCTGCTGTGGGAGCGCGCGTCGGGCGTGCAGCGGCTGCTCCTGACCGAATTGGCGCTCGAGCCGGGGCGCCCGCTGACCGGCGACTACCGGCGCCGCCACAACCTTCCCGCCCCCTCCACGATCCAGCGCGCGGTCGAGGCGCTGGAGCGCGACGAGCTCGTCGCGCGCGACCACGGGAGCGTCCGCATCGTCGAGCCGTTCCTCGCGGCGTGGCTGATGCGTGATATGAGGGGGATCTGATGGCGACCGGCTTCACCTGGCGGGACGGCGAGCGCACGATCCGCTTCGGCGCGGGCGCGATCGACGACGCGGTCGAGACGCTCGGCGGCGAGGGCTACGCGCTGCTCACGACCGAGCGGGCCGCCGCGATGGCGCCCGCGGTCGTGGAGGGCGCCGGAGCGGTGCACATGGTTCCCGCCGGCCGCGTCGACGAGCTGGCGGGCGACCTGCTCGGCGCCGTCGCCCGCGAGCGCATCGTCGCCCTCGGCGGCGGGCGCGTGGTCGACACCGCGAAGGCGCTGGCGGCGGCCTCGGGCGGCAGCCAGGTCGCGATGGCCGTCCCGACCACGCTCTCGGGCGCCGAGATGACGCGCATCCACCGCAAGGCCCGCGGCGGCGACCCGCAGGCTCCGAACCTGCGCCCCCGCGTCGTGGTCAACGACCCCGCGCTGTCAGCGTCCCAGCCGGTCGCCGAGCTCGCCGCCAGCGCGCTCAACGCGCTCAGCCACGCCGCCGAGGGGCCGTGCACGCCGCTGGCCAACCCGGTCGCGACGCTGGCCGCCCACGACGGCGCCCGGCTGATCGCGCGCTCCCTGCGCGCCGAGCCCGACCGCCACGGCCTGGCGCTCGGCGCGCTGCTGTGCGGCTACGTGATCGACTCGACCGGCTACGGGCTGCACCACGTGCTCGCGCAGACGCTCGTGCGCCTCGGCGGGGCGAGCCACGGCGGCGCCAACGCGGTGATGCTCTGCCACACGCTGGGCGCGCTGGCGTGGCGCTTCCCGCAGCGGATGGAGGCGCTGGGGACCGCCCTCGGGGACGACCCTGCGGACGCCGCGGCGCGCATGTGCGAGCTGACCGGCGCGACGCGCCTGCGCGACATCGGGGTCGAGCGCGACGTCCTGGCCGAGTGCGCCGCGGCCGCTTCCGAGCGCCCGGAGCTTGACTTGACGCCGCCGCGGGCAGACCGCGCGGAGCTGATGGCACTCTACGAGGGGGCATGGTGAGCGAGGACGGGCTGCGGGCCGCGAAGGAGAAGATGCAGGCGGAGGGCGTGCCCGACGCGGCGATCGCCACCTTCGAGCACTACTACGAGCAGCTCGTGGCGGGCGAGTCGGGGATGCTGCCCGACGCCGACCTCGAGCAGCTCGAGGACATCCCGGAGGCCGAGGCGCTGCCCGACGAGGTCGACACGGACGCGCTCGACCGCACCGTCGTGATCAAGCTCAACGGCGGCCTCGGGACGAGCATGGGGATGGAGAAGGCGAAGTCGCTGCTCGAGGTCAAGGAGGGCCACACCTTCCTCGACATCATCGTGCGGCAGATCCTCGAGCTGCGCTCGCAGCACGGCGCGCGCCTGCCGCTCGTGCTGATGGACTCCTTCTCCACCAGCGAGGACACGCTCGCCGCGCTCGAGCGCCACCCGGACATCGCCTCCGACCTGCCCGCGGACTTCATCCAGAACAAGGAGCCGAAGATCCGCGTCGACGACCTGCACCCGGTCGAGTGGCCGCCGGACCCGGGGCTCGAGTGGTGCCCGCCGGGGCACGGCGACATCTACACGGCGCTGATGACCTCGGGCACGCTCGAGCAGATGCTCGACGCCGGCTACGAGTACGCGTTCCTGTCCAACTCCGACAACCTCGGCGCGGTCCTCGACCCGCGCATCCTGGCCTGGCTCGCCGCCGAGGAGATCCCGTTCCTGATGGAGGTGACGCGCAAGACCGAGGCCGACCGCAAGGGCGGCCACCCCGCGCGGCGCAAGGACTCGGGGCAGCTGATCCTGCGCGAGACGGCCCAGACCCCGGACGAGGACATGGACTCGTTCCGCGACATCGACCGCTGGACCCACGTCAACACGAACAACCTGTGGGTCAACCTGCGGCGGCTGTCCGAGGTGCTGCGCGAGCGCGAGGGCGTGCTCGGGCTGCCGATGATCGTCAACAAGAAGACCGTCGACCCGTCCGACGACGAATCGCCGGAGGTCTTCCAGCTCGAGACCGCGATGGGCGCGGCGCTCGGCGTGATCGAGGGCGCGCGCGTGCTCAGCGTCCCGCGCACGCGCTTCGCGCCGGTCAAGACCACCGACGACCTGCTGCTGCTGCGCTCGGACGCCTACGTGCTCACGGACGACTTCCAGATCGTCGTCGCGCCGGAGCTCGAGGACGGCGCCCCCTTCGTCGAGCTCGACCCGAAGTTCTTCAAGCGGCTGCGCGACTTCGACGCCCGCTTCCCCGAGGGCCCGCCGTCGCTGGTGCAGGCCGAGCGCTTCGTGGTCGAGGGCGACGTGCGCTTCGGGCGCGGCGTCGTCGCCCGCGGCGCGGTCGAGGTCCGCCAGCGAGGGCTCGGACCAGCTCGTGATCGAGGACGGCGCGGAGCTGGAGGGCGGAGCGCCCTAGACCTTCAGCAGCGCGATCGTGTTCGCGACGAACAGGATCGAGAAGATGACCGTCCAGCGGTCCAGGTTGCGCTCCATGAGCGAACCTCCCGAGCTGCTGCCGCCGCTGACGCCGACGCCGAAGGCGCCCGACATGCCGGCGTCCTTCCCGGAGTGCAGGAGGATCAGGAAGATCAGGCCGATGGCGATGAAGACCTGGACGACGGAGAGCACGGTGTACATCGGCCCCGAAGGATAGCCAGTCGCTACTCGGGCCCGAGCGCGTCGATCTGGTGCAGGATCTCGACCGCCTCGGCGCGCAGGCTGCGGTCCTGGGCGCGCCAGTCCTCGTCCGAGAGCTTGCCGGTCCGGTGGTCGAGCTCGGCGTCGCGGATCTCGGCGTACTTCGCCTCCTTGGCCGCCTCGAGCGCGGCGCGGCGGGCGGACTCCGACGCCTCGACCGCCTCGATGCGCCCGCGCCGCAGCGGCGCGCTGACCACGAACACGACCACGGCGAACACGACGAGGACCAGCAGCACGTCCACTCCTGGAGGCTACGCCCGGCCGAGCTCGCGCGCCACGCGAGCCGCGTAGCGGGCGGCGACCGGCCGCGGGGCGCGGCGCAGCGGCGGCCAGAGGGCGATCAGGCCGCCCAGGAACACGATCAGCGCGCCGATCCAGATCCAGCTCACCAGCGGCGAGACGATCAGGCGGAAGGTGGCGGGCGGCGGGTTGTTCGCGTAGGAGCGGGTGAGGCCGTCGAGCGCCTGCGCGAGCGCGATCTGGCGCTGCGCGGCCGGCAGCGACTTGGCGTCGGTGAACACGCGGTCACCCTCGCGCGACCTGCTTCTTGAGGTCGCGCACGCTCGGCGAGATCGCGCTCCAGACGTCGCGCCGCAGGCCGGCGCGCAGGCCGACCTCGCTCGTCGCCTCGCCCTCGAAGAAGCGCGAGACCGGGCCGAGCGTCGGATCGACGGACGGGAAGAACGAGCGCTCCGTGCGCAGCGTGCCGACCTGGTCGCCGTCGCGCGAGATCTGCATGACCGCCCCGAGGTTGATCTTCTCCAGCCGGCCGTTGCTGGCCGCCTCGAGGTTGCTGGTCGGCTTCAGGTACTTGATGTCGTAGCCGCCGACCTTCGCGGTCTGCCCGACCTGGAGCTGGACGTCGCGCGCGTCCTGGAAGGCCGAGGACGCCGCCACGCCGGCGAACAGGACCGCGACCCCGACGTGCACGAGGTAGCCGCCGTAGCGGCGGCGGTTGCGCTGGACGAGCGAGACGACCGCGCGCGGCACGGAGTCGCTCGACATCGCCCGCCGCGCGCGCACGCCGCGCCACAGCTCCTGGCCGACCGTCGCGATCACGAAGGCCGCGAGGCCGAACATCAGCAGCGCGCTGACCGAGCCGGTCACGCCCGCGACCAGCAGGATCGCGACCGTCGCGACCCCGACGATCGCCGGGCGGACGAGGTTGCGGCGCAGGTTCGCCGCCGTCGCGCGGCGCCAGGCGATCACCGGCCCGATCCCGGACAGCAGCACCAGGACCAGCGACAGCGGCACGATGTAGCGGTCGAACCACGGCGGGCCGACCGACGCCTCGTTGCCCGTCACCGCCTCGGAGATCAGCGGGAAGAACGTGCCCCAGAAGATCACGAAGCAGAGGCCGACCAGCACGAGGTTGTTGAGCAGGAAGACCGCCTCGCGCGAGAGCAGCGAGTCGAGGTGCTGCTCGGAGCGCAGGTCGCTCGCCCGCGACAGCACGAGCGCCACCGAGCCCGCGATCAGGCCGCAGATGAGGATCAGGAACGGGATCCCGAGCGTCGAGGCGCCGAAGGCGTGGATCGAGTTGAGGATCCCCGAGCGCACGAGGAAGGTGCCGAGGATCGCGAGCATGCCCGTCGCCAGCACCAGCGAGACGTTCCAGATCTTCAGCATCCCGCGCTTCTCCTGGATCATCACGGAGTGCAGGAAGGCGGTGCCGATCAGCCACGGCATCAGCGACGCGTTCTCCACCGGGTCCCAGGCCCAGTAGCCGCCCCAGCCGAGCTCGGTGTAGGACCAGCGCGCGCCGAGCAGGACCCCGATGCCGAGGAACAGCCAGGCGGCGAGCGTGAACGGCCGCGTCAGCCGGATCCACTCCGCGTCCAGCCGCCGCGTGATCAGCGCGCCGACCGCGAAGGCGAACGGCACCGCGAACAGCGTGTAGCCCGAGTAGAGCATCGGGGGGTGGATCATCATGCTCGGGTGGCGCAGCAGCGGGTTGAGGCCGGCGCCCTCGGCCACCACGGTCGACGCGCGGTCGAAGGGGTTCTCGAGGAACACCAGCAGCGAGAGGAAGAAGACCGCGAAGCCGAGCAGCACGGCCGCCGCGTAGGGCGCGACCTCGCGGGCGCGGCGGCGCGTCAGGAACAGCATCAGGCTCGACCACAGCCCCAGCAGCAGGACCCACAGCAGCAGCGAGCCCTCCTGCGAGGACCACACCGCGGTGGCGCGGTAGAAGGTGGGGGTCGTGGTCGAGGAGTGGTCGGCGACGACGCTGAGGGCGAAGTCCGAGCGCAGGAACGCGGCCTCGAGCACCCCGAACGCCACGACCACCACGCCGGCGGTCGCGTAGACCGCGCGGCGGCCCGAGTCGACCCAGGCGCGCCCGCCCGTCTGGGCGCCGTAGAGCGACGCCCCGATCCCGTACAGCGCCACACCGAGCGCCAGCCACAGGCAGCCTGAGCCGAGGCTCAGCACGCGATCAGGTTTTCTTCTCGGCCGTGAACTTCGACGGGCACTTCGTCACCAGGGAGTCCCGCTCGCCGACGAACGTCGCGCCCCGCTTGCGCACGTCGACGATGATCTCGCGCCCGTCGCGGAACGGGTCGGGCAGCGCGCCGGTGTAGGACACGGGGATGGAGACGTGGCCCTCGCGGTCGCGGACCCGGAACGTGTGGGTCGTGCCGTTGCTCGAGATCGAGCCCGGCTGGACCTTTCCGGTCAGCTCGTATACCTGGCCAGCTTTCGCGGAGGCCGCCAGCTGGCTCGGCGAGCGCGCCTCGCTGGAGGCCGAGAAGCTCGTGTAGATCAGCGCGGAAGCCAGCAGCAGAGCGCAGCTGAGGGCGATCACGAACCGGAACTTGCGCTTGCGGGCGGGGTCCACAACCTCATTATGGCGAGGCGCCGGAGTCCGAGTTGGGACGTCCGGAGAAACCTTCGCGCAAGTATTGCGTTGTTGTTGTCGAAGACATGTTCATGCGCGCCACACATCTGGACCGCCGCCCCCGCCAGGGCGAGCGCCGACCGGCCCCGGTCGACCTCCGGGCCTCCGAGCGCCTGCGCGCGCAGCGCACCCCGGCACCCGAGGATGTGGCGCTCTACCGCTGCATGTGCGGCTACGCCTTCAAGGCGGAGGTCACGACCTCCGTCGGCTGCCCGCACTGTGGCACCGACCAGGCCTGGTAAGTAGGCTTCACGCCCGCGCGGCGATAGCTCAGCTGGTAGAGCGCGAGCTTCCCAAGCTCGAGGTCGCGGGTTCGAGACCCGTTCGCCGCTTCTCCGCCGGAACTACCCTCTGCAGCATGCGCATCCGCGCTTCTTGGGCCGTAATCCTCGCCGCCGCGCTGCTGGTGGGGCTGCTGGCGTACGGCGTCGCGTCGAAGCGGACGGACACCTCGATCGACGACGCGACCAACTCCGGGAAGCGGATCGACGCGCCGACGGCGCGCCTGCCGGTGCTCGGCGCCGACGGCGAGTCCTCGCTGGCCGACTACAAGGGCAAGGTCGTCGTCCTCAACTTCTGGGCCTCCTGGTGCAAGCCGTGCACCGAGGAGCTGCCGCTGCTCGAGAAGACCCACAAGGCGATCTCCGGCGAGAACGCGCTCGTGCTCGGCGCCAACTACCAGGACGTCTCCGACAACGCGCTCGGCTTCGTGCGCCGCTTCAAGCTCACCTACCCCAGCCTGCGCGACAAGGACGGCGAGTTCGCCGACAGCTACGGCTCGCGCGCCTTCCCCGAGACGTTCGTGGTCGACCGCCGGGGCCGGATCGCCGCGACCCGCCGCGGGCCGGTCGACCAGCAGTGGCTGGACGAGACGCTGCCGCGGCTGCTGAAGGAGAAGGCATGAGGCTCGCGCTGCTCGCGCTCGTCCTCCTCGTCTTCGCCACCGGCGCGGCGCCGCGGGCCTCGCTGCCCGACATCGAGGACGAGGTGATGTGCGTCGAGTGCAAGACCGCGCTCAACGTCTCCACCTCCGCCGTCGCCGAGCAGGAGCGCGACTTCATCCGCCGCCAGATCGCCCTCGGCAAGACCAAGCAGGAGGTCAAGGACGCGCTCGTCGAGCAGTTCGGCCAGGGCGTCCTGGCCACGCCGGAGGAGAAGGGCTTCGACCTCGCCGCCTACCTCGTGCCGCTCGGCCTGCTGGCTGGCGCGCTCGCCGCGCTGGCGGTCGCGGCGCGCCGCTTCCGCCGCCGCCCGGAGGAGGCCGCGGCGGAGTCCGAGCCGCTCGACGACGACGACGCGCGCCGCCTGGACGCCGAGCTCGCAGCCTACGACCGCCGGTGACCGACGGCGTCGACACCACCGTCCTCGCGGCCTTCGCGGTCGGCTTCGTCTCGTTCATCTCCCCCTGCGTGCTGCCGCTCGTGCCGGGCTACCTGTCGGCCGTCTCCGGCGTGACGATGGGCGAGCTCCAGCGCGGCGAGCGCTCGCGCGTGCTGCTGCCCGCGATCGTCTTCTGCCTGTCCTTCACCGTCGTCTTCGTCGCGCTCGGCATGACGGCGACCAGCCTCGGCTCGACGCTCCAGGACTCGCGCGGCACGCTCGACAAGATCGCCGGCGTGGTCATCATCGCGCTCGGCCTGCTGTTCGTGATCACGCCGCTGGTGCCGCGCCTGAACCGCGAATGGCGGCCCGACGCGCTGATCTCGCGCGCCGGCTCGGGCGGCCCGCTGATCGCCGGGGCGGCGTTCGCGTTCGCGTGGACGCCCTGCGTCGGGCCGACGCTGGGCGCGATCCTGACCGCCGCCTCGGTGCAGGACACGGTCGGCAAGGGCGCACTGCTGCTGGCGTGTTACTCGGCCGGGCTTGCCGTGCCGTTCATGCTCACCGCGATCGCCTTCAACCGCGCGACGAGCGCCTCCCGCTGGCTGCGCGACCGCTGGACGATCGTGACCGCCGTCTCGGGCGTCGTCCTGATCGGGATGGGCGTGCTGCTGCTCACCGGCGAGCTGACGCGGCTCAACGGCGAGGCCCAGAACGCGCTCGACTCGCTCGGGCTCAACGTGTTCAAGAGCCTGTGATCCTCGTCCTCGACATCGGCTCGTCGTCGGTGCGCTCGTCGCTGTGGGACGAGCAGGCGCGCTCGCAGGGCGAGGCCGCGCAGCTCGAGCACCAGGCCCGCGCCGCGCCGGACGGCACCGCCGAGCTGGACCCCGAGGCGCTGCTCGACCTCGTCGCGCAGGCGCTCGACGCCGCCATGGAGAAGGGCCCCGAGATCGAGGCGGTCGCGACGAGCACGCTCTGGCACTCGCTGCTCGGGCTCGACGGCGACGGGAAGCCGCTCACGCCGCTCTACTCGTGGGCCGACCGGCGCGCGTCCGCGGCGGCGGCGAAGCTGCGCGGCGAGCTCGACGAGGATGCGATCCACCACCGGACCGGCTGCCGGCTGCATTCGAGCTACTGGCCGGCCAAGCTCGCGTGGCTGCGGGAGCGCGACCCGGAGACGTTCGAACGCGTGCGCCTCTGGGTCTCGCCCGGCGAGTACGTCCAGCGGCGGCTGCTGGGCGACGCCGCCGCGAGCGTCTCGATGGCCTCCGGCACCGGGCTGCTCGACCAGCGCACCAACACGTGGGACGAGGAGCTCTCGCGCGGGATCGAGGACCGCCTGCCGCCGATCGACGACGCGCCGCGCAGCGGCCTCACGGCGGAGTGGGCCGAGCGCTGGCCCGGGCTGCGCGACGTCCCCTGGTTCCCGGCCTGGGGCGACGGCGCGTGCTCCAACCTCGGCAGCGGCTGCGGCACGCTCGACCGCGCGGCGCTGATGGTCGGCACCAGCGGCGCGCTGCGCGTGCTGTGGCGGACCGACGAGCTGCCCGAGATCACGCGCGGCCTGTGGCGCTACCGCGCCGACGCGCAGCGCGTCGTGATCGGCGGGTCGCTGTCGGACGGCGGCAGCGTCTTCGCCTGGCTGAAGCGGCTGACGCGGCTGCCCGAGGACCTCGCCGAGGCCGAGCGCGCGATCGCCGCGATGGAGCCCGACGGGCACGGCCTGACGGTGCTCCCGCTGCTCTCGGGCGAGCGCGGGCCGGGCTGGAGCGACGCCGCCGGAGCCACGATCGCCGGGCTCACCCCCGCCACCGAGCCGCTCGACCTGCTGCGCGCGGGGCTGGAGGCGGTCGCGCTGCGCTTCCGCCTGATCGAGCTCGAGCTGTCGGAGGCGCTGCCGGGGGAGCGCGACGTGGTCGGCACGGGCGGCGGGCTCGTGAAGTCGCCCGCCTGGACGCAGATCATGGCCGACGCGCTGGGCCGCCCGATCGCCATGTCGGAGGTCGACGAGGGCTCGAGCCGCGGCGCCGCCCTGCTCGCGCTCGAGGCGCTCGGCCACCTCGAGCGCGCCGAGGACGTCGACGCGCCGCTCGGCGAGACCTTCCAGCCCGACCCGGACCGCACCGAGGCCTACCGCGGCGCCGCCGAGCGCCAGGTGGCGCTCTACGACGCGGTCACATCGATGCCGGCGCCGCCACACCCAGAAGGCCCAGCGCCCGCGCGATGACGCGCTGGGCGGCGACGCTCAGGGTGATGCGGAAGTCCTCCAGCGACGGCGGCTCGGCGCCCACCACGTGGCAGTCGCGGTAGAAGGCCGTGAAGACCTGGGCGAGCTCCAGCGCGTAGGCGGCGATCCGGTGCGGGCTGCGCCGGTCGGCCGCCTCGGCGACCTCGGCGGGGAAGGCGAGCAGCTTCTTGATCAGCTCGCGCTCGGCGGGATGCAGCGCCTCCGGATGCGCGCCGGCGCCCAGCGCCGCCTCGACGCGCTCGTCGCCCGCCTTGGCGAGCATCGAGGCGATGCGCGCGTGGGCGTACTGCACGTAGTAGACCGGGTTCTCGCTCGACTGCTCCCGCGCCAGTTCCAGGTCGAGGTCGACCGTCGACTCGTGTGAGCGGCTGAGCATGTAGAAGCGCGTCGCGTCGACGCCGATCTCCTCGATCAGGTCGTCGAGCGTCACGAAGTCGCCGCGGCGCTTGGACATCGAGGCGCGCCGGCCGCCCTCGACGATGTGCACGAACTGGAGGATCGGGATCTCGAGCCGGCCGGGATCGACGCCGAGCGCGGCCATCGCGGCCTTCATGCGGGCGATGTAGCCGTGGTGGTCGGAGCCGAGCGGGTTGATCATGCGGTCGTAGCCGCGCTCGAGCTTGTCCTGGTGGTAGGCGACGTCGTTGGCGAAGTAGGTCGTGTCGCCGCTGGAGCGCTCGAGCACGCGGTCCTTGTCGTCGCCGAAGTCGCTCGTGCGCAGCCACACCGCGCCGTCGGAGCGGTAGACGTGGCCCTGCTCGTCGAGCAGCGCGATCGTGCGCTCGACGGCGCTCGGGGCGCCGTCGTGGAGGCTGCGCTCCAGGAACCACGAGTCGAACGTCACGCGATAGGCGTCGAGCGTCGCCCGGATGCCGGCCATGATCGCGTCGACGCCGTGCTGGGCGAGGACGGCCGGGTCGAGCTCGGCCGCGCCGTCGATGTCCTTGGCGAGCGCGTCGACGTAGTCGCCCTGGTAGCCGTCCTCGGGCGGCTCCTCGCCCTTCGCGCGGGCGAGGATCGACAGGCCGAGGCGGTCGATCTGGGAGCCGGAGTCGTTGAAGTAGTACTCGCGGCTGACGGCGTGGCCGGCCAGCTCGAGGATCCGCGCGAGCGCGTCGCCATAGGCGGCGTGGCGCCCGCTGGCGGCGGTCAGCGGCCCGGTCGGGTTGGCGGAGACGAACTCGATCAGCACCTTCTCGGGCGACCCCGGCGCGCCCGCGCCGAACGCCTCGCCGGCGGCGAGCAGCTCCTCGAGCGCCGCCACGAACCAGTCCTCGGAGAGGAAGACGTTGAGGAAGCCGGGGCCCGCGACCTCGACGTGGTCGAGCTGCTCGCCCAGCGCGCTCGACAGCGTCCCCGCCAGCCGCTCCGCGATCTCCCGCGGCGGCGCGCCGAGGGCCGGTGCGAGCAGCATCGCCGCGTTCGAGGAGTAGTCGCCGAAGCCCGCCTTCTTCGGCCGCTCCAGCGTGGGGTGGACGGCCGAGCCCGGCTTGCCGTTCCGCAGCTCGGCAGCCGCCGCCTCGATCGCCTTGCGCAGCTCTTCGACAGGACCCATGCGCCCAGCATGACAAAGCCGGGGGGTCACCGCACTTGACAATATGCTGTCATCATGACATTCTGTTGTCATGACCAACCGAACCGCGCACGTCGCGATCTACGACACCCTCGCCGACTGGGAGGTCGGCCACCTGCTCGCCGAGCTGCGCACGGGGCGCTTCACGGGCACGCCGTTCGACGTCGTCACCGTCGCCGAGTCGCCCGACCCCGTGACGACGATGGGCGGGGTCCGCCTCCTGCCCGGCGCGCTGCTGGCCGATCTCGACCCGGCCGGCAGCGATCTCCTGGTCCTGCCCGGCGCCGACCTCTGGGATGCCGGGGGCGGCGAAAGCTTTGCCGCCGCGGCCGGGCGCTTCCTCGATGCCGGGGTGCCCGTCGCGGCCATCTGCGGCGCGACCGCGGGGCTCGCCCGGGCCGGCCTGCTCGACCACCGCAGGCACACCAGCGCCGCCCCCGAGTACCTCGCCATGACCGGCTACGCGGGCGCTGCCCACTACGTCGACGAGCGCGCGGTCGTCGACGGCGACCTCGTCACCGCGGGCCCACAGTCGCCGGTGCAGTTCGCGCGCGCGACGATGGGCCGGCTCGGGCTCGCCTCCCCCACGATCCTCGACGCCTACGAGGGCGTCTTCCACCGCGGCGACCCGGCCGCGTTCGCGACGCTGACCGCCGCGTGAGCGCCCCCGCGGTCCCGCCCCGCGAGGAATGGCCCGACCCAGGGGCGCTGACCGAGGCCGGTCAGGCGCTGACCGACGTCATCATCGCCACGTTCCGCCTCAACGGCCGGCTGATGGACTTCGCTCGCGAGCGCGCCCAGGAGGGCGGCCTGACAGCGACCGAGTGGCAGGTGCTCGGCGGCGTGCTGGACGAGCCGCACAGCGTGGCCGAGATCGGGCGTCTGATGGGGATGACCCGGCAGGGGGTGCAGCGCGTCGCCGACCGGCTCGTCGATCGCGGCCTGGCCGAGTACCGCCCGAACGCCGCCCACCGCCGGGCCAAGCTGATGGCCTGCACCGAGGCCGGCTACTGGGCCATCAGGCAGATCACGCTCGTGCAGCGACCCTGGGCGGACAGGGTCGGAGCGGAGATCGGCGTCGCCGAGCTGCAGGCAACGCTCACGACCATGCGGCGGATGGTCGCCACCCTCGAGGTCAGTGATGGTAGGGCTCGCCGGCGATGATCTTGTGGGCGCGGAAGAGCTGCTCGAGCAGCACCACGCGGGCGAGCTGGTGCGGCAGCGTCATCGGGCCGAGCGAGAGCCGGTGGTCGTGGCGCTCCAGCGCCGTCCCGAACGGGCCGCCGATCACGAAGCAGACGTCGCGGCCGCCCTGGCGGCGCTGCTCGAGGAAGCGCGCGAAGTCCTCCGACGAGTGCTGCCTGCCCGCGGCGTCGAGCAGCACCACGTAGGCGCGCTCCGGGACCCGGCGCAGGAGCGCCTCGTCGTCGGCCACCTCGACGATCTCGACGCGAGCCTGGCGGCGCAGGAGCTTGGCGTAGTGCTCGATGTCGTCGGAGAACGGCGGGCGCAGCCGCCCGACCGCGAGCACGAGGTACCGCACTTAGGCGATACTACGGCGGGATGGACGAGGACGACCGCGAGCGCCACATCAACCTGCAGACCACCCCGGAGATCATGGCCGGGCACTACGCGAACTTCGCGAACGTCTCCCACTCCGACTACGAGTTCAGCATCACCTTCGCCCGGGTGGACCACGAGGTCGAGGACGCCGAGGTCCCCGGCGTCGTCGTCACCCGCGTCAACCTGTCCCCGCGCCTGATGCGCGAGCTGATCGACGCGCTCGAGGACAACTACGGGAAGTGGCGTACCAAGGAAGGCATCAAGAGCCTGCCCGAGATCGGCGAGGAGAGACATGGAAGCGACCCAGCCTGAGGACTCGGGGTACACCGTCGACTTCGACCCGGTGGAGGGAGCGTTGCTGGTGGTCGGCACCGGCGAGCTCGACCTCGCCGCGGCGCCCCGGCTCGCGACGGTGCTCTCGATGGCGACGGCCGGCACCGAGCCGTGCGTCGTCCTCGACCTCACCGCTGTCGACTTCATCGACTCGACCGCGCTCGGCGCGATCATGCACGCCTCCACCGAGGCCGAGGCCACGGGCAAGAAGATGTTCGTCGTCGCGCTCGACGGCCCCGTGCGGCGCCTGCTCGAGATCACGAACCTGACCGGGCGCTTCCGCGTCTACCCCTCGCGCGACGAGGCCCTGGCCGCCGCCTCGGCCTGACCGATCCGCTCGATCGTCGGCGGGTGGGTGCCGAGCAGGAAGGTGACCCAGTCCGGCGGGTCGGGGTCCGAGACGTTCTGGAGCGCGATCTTGCGCTGGAACGCGATCTGCGTCTTCGGGTCGTCCGTGAGCTGGAGCGCGAAGGCGTCGGCGCTGCGCTCGACGGCGCGTGAGAGCTGGTTCGACTCCATCGTGATGACGGTCGAGACGAGCGCCACCGCGAGCAGCATCCCCGGCAGCGCCAGCGGCGTGCCGGCCGAGCCCTCGGGCGCCAGCCGCTCCCCCAGCCGGGCGACGGCGAACATGCCGAAGGGCGCCACGATCAGGAGGTAGAGCAGGCCGCGCGGGACGTCGCGATGGCGCACGTGGCCCAGCTCGTGGGAGACGACGAGCCGCAGCTCGGCCGGGGTGAAGTCCTTCAGCAGGTTGTCGTAGAGGACCACCCGCTTGGTGTGGCCGATCCCGTTCACGTAGGCGTTGGCGGCGCTCGTGCGGCGCGACGCGTCGATCTCGTAGACCTGGCCGACGTCGACCCCGGCGCGGCGGGCGAGGTCGAGCACGTCGGACCGCGTCTGACCCGCCGGGAGCCGCTTGAAGCTGTTGAAGAGCGGGTCGAGGACGACCGGCCCGGCGTAGGTGACGATGACCCCGAACGCGACCACGACGGCCGCCCCGGGTATCCACCAGCGGCGGCCGAAGCGACGCATCCCGACGATCAGCAGCGCGCCGCCCCCGGCCGCGAAGAGCGCCGCGATCGCCTGCGACTTGGCGACGTCGCCGGCCCACCCCAGCCAGTCCTGGGTCACCAGGCCCACGTCCCGGGCCCGTTCCGACGAGATCGCGCTCACCGGCAGCTGCGCGAGCCCGACCGCGACCGAGATCGCCGCGGCGGCAGCCGCCCCGGCCAGCACCGGATGGCGCCGCCCGGCGCGCCGCAGGCGGTCGGGCGGGCGGCGGACGAGCAGGATCAGCACCCCGCCCTCGATCAGCAGCGTCGCGCCGTACAACAACAGCTGTCCAGTCCGGAAGTCCACGGCCTTTTCAAGCTGGTCCTGACTGAAATAGGCTCGCGCCTCCACCGGAAGCGGAGCGGGCCCTAGATCGCGGGGTCGCAGCACGAGCACGGCCACCTCGGCCACCACCACCGCGGCGACCAAGGCGATCGGCAGGCCAACCGTCCTCCTCACCGAAAAGACTGTACGCATGCGCATCGCCATCGCCTCGGACATCCACGGCAACAAGCACGCGTTCGAGGCGGTCATCGAGGCCGCCTCCGCCGAGGCGGACGAGCTCTGGTGCCTCGGCGACCTCGTCGGCTACGGCGGCGATCCCGACGCCTCGGTGGCGCTGGCGGAGGAGCACTGCGCGATCTGCCTGGCCGGCAACCACGACCTCGCGGTCGTCGACGTGCTCTCGCTCGAGGACTTCTCCCGCGGCGCCGCGCTGGCCGCCCAGTGGACCAAGGAGACGATCCAGCCCAAGACGCGGGAGTTCCTGCTCTCGCTCTCCCCGGAGGGCGGCGCCGAGGGCGTCGGGCTCTACCACGCCTCCCCGCGCGACCCGATCTGGGAGTACGTCCTCTCCGGCCTGACCGCGGAGCTGTGCCTCGACGCCACGGACTACCGCGTCTCGTTCATCGGCCACTCCCACGTCGCGCTGTCGTTCCACCGCAACGAGGGCGAGTCGGCCACCGGCTCCACCCGCCGCGAGGGCGACGAGCTCGACATCTCCGCCGGCGGGTGGCTGATCAACCCGGGCAGCACCGGGCAGCCGCGCGACGGCGACCCGCGGGCGGCCTGGCTGCTGCTCGACACCGAGGCCTGGACGGCGCGCTGGCGGCGCGCCGAGTACGACATCGCAGGGGCGCAGGCGGCGATCCGGGCGGCCAACCTGCCCGACTCCCTCGCCGAGCGCCTTCAGTACGGTCAATAGGCCGATGTCTCGATTGCTCCCCCTCGGGCTGGCGCTCGTCGCCGCCCTGTTCCTGTCCGCCTGCGGCAGCTCGTCCGCGAAGCTGATCCCCGAGGATCGCGCCCAGGAGCTCAAGGACACCGTCGACCAGATCGCCCAGCGGGTTCAGGACGAGAAGTGCGAGGACGCGGAGAGCGCGCTGCGGCGGGCCCGCAACCAGGTCTCCGAGCTGCCGCGCGCCGTCGACGCCGGCCTCAAGGACAACCTGAACGAGTGGCTGGACCAGGTCGGGAGCAGGATCGAGGACGACTGCAAGCCCGCCGAGACCCCGACGCCGACCGCGACCGAGACGCCGACGGAAACGCCCACGGAGACCCCGACCGAGACGCCCACGGAGACCCCGACCGAGACGCCGACGGAGACCCCGACGGCCACCCCGACCCCCACCGTCGAGGTGCCGACGGTGGAACCGCCGGACTCCGGCGGTGTCGATCCCGGGGAATGACGATGGCTGACGCACTCTTCGCAGACCGCTACCGCCTCGAGCACCGGCTCGGCGTCGGCGGCATGTCCACCGTCCAGCTCGCGTTCGACACGCGCCTGGAGCGCTACGTCGCGGTCAAGCTGCTCGCCGAGCACCTGGCCGAGGACAAGAGCTTCGTCGCGCGCTTCCGCCGCGAGGCGCTGGCCGCCGCGCGGCTCGTGCATCCCAACGTCGTGCAGGTCTTCGACTTCGGCCTCGACGAGGGCACCGGGCGCAACTTCATCGTCATGGAGCACGTCGACGGCCAGTCGTGCGCCGAGATCCTGCGCGACCAGGGCGCCCGCCCGCCCGACGAGTCCGTCTCGATCCTCACGCAGGCGTGCAAGGGGCTCGACTACGCCCACCGCAACGGGGTCGTGCACCGCGACGTCAAGCCCGGCAACCTCCTGCGCAGCCACGAAGGCGTCGTCAAGCTCGCCGACTTCGGCATCGCCAAGGCGGCCGAGGACTCCGAGATCACGAAGGCCGGCTCGGTGCTCGGCACCGCCGCCTACCTCTCACCCGAGCAGGCGCGCGGCGAGAAGGCCGGGCCGCCGGCCGACCTCTACGCGCTCGGCGTCGTCTCCTACCAGCTGCTGACCGGCCGCCTGCCCTACGACGCGGCCTCGCTGACCGACCTCGCCCGCATGCAGGAGGCCGGCCCGCCCGGGTCCCCCAGCGACATCAACCCGGACGTGCCGCGAGCGCTCGGCGAGGCCGTCATGCGCGCGCTGCACCCGCTGCCCGAGGGCCGCTACGAGGGCGCGCTCGAGATGGCCGACGCGCTCAGCGACGGCCTCCGGGGCGTCGCGCCCGACCCCACCGACTCCACCATCGCGCTCGACTCCACCTCGGCGACGCGGATGCTCGGCGACCCCACCGCCGCCACGCGCGCGGAGACCCGCCGCCCAGCCCAGCGCACCCGCCGGCCGCTGGAGCCGCTGGACGAGCCGCCCCGCCGGCGGCCGCCCGCCCGGGCCGCCGCGCCCGCTCCCGTTCAGCGCCGGCCGGCGAAGCGGCGCAGCCCGTTCCGGGCGGTGTTCGCGCTGGTGCTCCTGCTCGCCGTGATCGTGGCCGGGGTGCTGGCGTACCAGACGGTGCAGGACAACGCGACCAGGGCCGTGCAGCTGCGCGAGGACGTGCGCGGCAACGTGCAGGACGCGGTCGACGAGATCAAGGGGTTGATCGACGACAACACCCGCTAGCGCGGGCGTCCGCGGTGAGCGTCGGCGAACGTCAACGGCGCGCTGGGTGGGGAAGGAGGTTTGGGTGTCGGTGGCGGGGGTGTGCGGAGTTTGTCGCAATAATTCCCACTAACTCAGCACACCCGGCCTCGCGAGCCGCCGCGGCAGCTCGCACCCTCTCCTCACTGCGCAGTTGCCGTTGTCCTGAAGCTCCCACGGCGCCGCGCCACCCCGCACCGCCGCGACCGCCTCACCGAGCCGCCCTGCCGCGATCGCATCCCGCAACGCCGCCATCAACGCCTGCAGATAGGCGAGGTTGTGGATCGTCAGGAGCCGCGCGACCGTCGTCTCGTGCGCCTTCAACAGGTAATGCAGGTACGCCCGTGAGTAGCCCCGCGCGCAGGCCGGGCACGGGCAGCCCTCGAGGATCGGCTCGTCGGCCTCGCGGTAGCGGCCCTTGGCGAGGTCGACGCGCCAGCGTGTCGCGGGGTCGGGGACGACGGCCATGCCGTGGCGGCCGATCCGGGTCGGCATCGCGCAGTCGAAGGTGTCGATCCCCAGCTCGACGCCGCGCAGCAGGTCGTCGACGTCGCCGATCCCGAGCAGGTGGCGCGGGCGCTCCTCCGGCAGCTCGTCGACCGCCCAGCCGACGACCTCGTACATCTGGGCCTTGTCCTCGCCGAGCGAGCCGCCGATCGCGATCCCGCCGGTGGCGCGGGCGGCGACCTCCTGGGCGGAGGCGCGGCGCAGGTCCTCGTCGACGCCGCCCTGGACGATCCCGTAGACGACCTGGTCGGGTGAGCCGTGCTCGGCGTGCCAGGCGAGGCAGCGGTCGAGCCAGCGGTGGGTGCGCTCGGTCGAGCGCGCGGTGTACTCGCGGGTGACGTTGAAGGGCGTGCACTCGTCGAACACGAGCGCGATGTCGGAGCCGAGGGCGGCCTGGACCTCCATCGAGGTCTCCGGCGCCATGAAGCGCTCCGAGCCGTCGATGTAGGAGCGGAAGCGCACGCCCTCCTCTGCGATCTCGAGGATCGAGCCGGTGCGCTCGCCGTGCGCCTGGCGGCCCTTGATCTCGTCGGCGACGGTGCCGTGGCCCATCGAGAAGACCTGGAAGCCGCCGGAGTCCGTGATCACGGGCCGGTCCCAGCGCATGAAGCGGTGGAGACCGCCCATCCTCCGGATCAGCTCGTGCCCGGGCGAGAGGAAGAGGTGGAACGTGTTGCCGAGCACCATGTCGTAGCCGAGGTCGGCGGCCTCCTCGACCTCGAGCGTCTTGATGACGGCCTTCGTCGCGAGCGGGACGAAGGCGGGCGTGCGGACCTCGCCGTGGGCGAGCTGCAGCGTGCCGGAGCGCGCGCTCGACGCGGGGTCGCGGTGGTGGATCTCGAAGCCGGGCACGGGCGCCCAGCCTACGGGCCGGGCGCCCCTGCGCCGGGACGGGTCAGCTGGCGGGCACCGCCTCGCGGCCCTCGATGGCCTCCTGGCCACCGTTGGCGGCGATCGAGATCCGGCGCGGCTTCTTCGCCTCGGGCTTCGGGATGCGGATCTCCAGCACCCCGCGGTCGAAGCTCGCCGACACGGCGTCGCCGTCGACGCCCTTGGGCAGCGTCAGCGAGCGGGAGAACGCGCCGAACGAGCGCTCCACGCGGTGGAAGCCCTCCTCGTTCGTCTCGTGCTCGGCCTTGCGCTCACCGGAGACGGTCAGCGTGCCCTCCTCGAGCTCGATCTGGATGTCCTCCTCGGACATGCCGGGCAGGTCGGCGCGCAGCACGAACTGGTCGCCGGACTCGACCAGGTCCATGGCCGGCACCCAGCGTCGCAGGGCGGGCCCGGTGGATCCTGAGTCGAAGGCGGTGTTGAAGAGCCGGTTCATCTCGCTCTGCAACGAGTTGATCTCGCGGAGCGGCTCCCAGCGGACAATGGTCATCGAGGTTCCTCCCTTCGGAACAAAGGTGACTTGACAGCTGGACCGATTTTACGATCTCAGTCGGGTCGTATCAAGTCTTGAGAAGTACGCGCTCGAACATCGACGCGAGATCGCGCATCTCGTCTTCGGAGAAATGCTGCAGGAAGCCCGCGCGGACCACGGCGATGTGCGTCGTGCGAGCCTGCTCGACGGTCTCGCGACCGTGGTCGGTGAGGCCGGCGTAACAGCCGCGGCCGTCCTTGTCGCAGGTCGAGCGGCAGACCATGCCCTCGCGCTCGAGGCGATCGATCAGGCGCGTCATGCCGGAGCGGCTGAGCAGCACGTGCTCGGCCAGCTCGGCCATCCGCAGCCGGCCGGCGGGCGCGCGGCTGAGGCAGCGCAGCACCTCGTAGGACGACAGCGGCAGCCCGTGGCGGGCGTCGAGCTCGGCGTCGAGCTCCCGGACCAGGGCGGCGTGCACGCGGACCAGGCCGCGCCACGCCGCGAGCTCGGCTTCGCCGAGCTCTGCCTGTGGTTCGGTTGGCGCGCGTACGTTCACCGCGAGCAGAGCTTATCCCTCACGGGCGGCGGCCAAGCCAGGTCAATCGTCCATCTCGCCCTGGAGGATCCCGAACGGCGCGCCCTGCGGGTCCACGATCAGCGAGAAGCGCCCGCCCCCGGGCACCTCGATCGGCCCCAGGAACTGCGTGCCGCCCGTCGCCTGGGCGGTCTGGCCTGCAACCTCGATGTCATCGACCACGAAGTACGGGAACCAGTTCGAGGGCACGCCGGGCGGCGGCACCGTCATCCCGCCCTGGTTGCGCTCGCCGTTGAAGATCACCCAGTACGGCGGCGTCTCGCTCATCTGCTGGAAGCGCCAGCCCAGCAGGGCCGTGAAGAACGCCTGCGCAGCGGGCGCGTCGGTCGTGGCGAGGTCGGCCCAGCTCATCGCGCCGGGCTCGTTGACGACCTCGGCGCCGATGCTCGTGCCGGGATGCCAGAGACAGAGCGCAGCGCCGGAGGGGTCCGCGATGACCGCCATGCGGCCCACGTCCATCACGTCGAAGGGCTCGGCGAACACCTGGCCGCCGGCCTCGGCGACCTTGCCCACGGTGGCGTCGAGGTCCTCGACGGTGACGTAGAGGTTCCAGTGCGAGGGGATGCCCTGCGCCGCTTCGTCGGGCTGCTGCTGGGAGATCCCGGCGGCGCTGCGGCCGCGGAGCTTCGCCATCGAGTAGATCGCGTCGCCGCCGGCCTCCATGTCCTCGTACTCCCAGCCAAGGAGCGTGCCGTAGAAGGTCTTGGCGCCCTCGGGGTCGGTGGTCGCGAGGTCGGTCCACGAGATCGTGCCGGGCGGGTGGCTCGCACGGTCTGGCATGTCTGCTCCTCTCAGTCGGCGGCCAGCAGCGAGCGGCCGGTCATCTCGGACGGCTGCTCGATCCCGAGCAGCGCGAGCACGGTCGGCGCAACGTCGGCGAGGATGCCCTCGCCGTCCATGCGCGCGCCGTCGACGGTGACGATGAACGGCACCGGGTTGAGCGAATGGGCGGTGTCGGGCGAGCCGTCCTCCTCCAGCATCTCGTCGGCGTTGCCATGGTCGGCGACGATGACGCAGGCGCCGCCTGACTCATGGACCGCCTCGACCACGTGGCCGAGGCACTCGTCCACGGTCTCGATGCCCTTGACCGCCGCCTCGATGACACCCGTATGGCCGACCATGTCGGCGTTGGCGAAGTTGATGATCCCGAACACCGGCGCGTCCTCCTTCCAGTGGCGGATGAACGCGTCGGAGGACTCGCGCGCGCTCATCTCGGGCTTCTTGTCGTAGGTCGGGACGTCGCGCGGGGAGTCGACGAGCTCGCGCACCTCGCCCTCGTACGGCTCCTCCTCGCCGCCGTTGAAGAAGTACGTCACGTGCGGGTACTTCTCGGTCTCCGAGACGTGCAGCTGCGTCTCGCCGCGCTCGGCGATCAGCTTCGCCAGCGTCATGTCGGGCCGCGCGGGCGTGAACGCCACCGGGTAGGGCCAGCCCTCCTCGTACTCGGTCAGCGTCGCGTAGCGGTCGACGCCCGCCTTGGTCAGCGCCTCGGTGATCTGGCGCATCCGGTCGGGGCGGAAGTTGAACGCGAACACGGAGTCGCCGGGGCGGATCGTCGAGTCCTCGTCGCCGACCTTCGTCGCGGTGATGAACTCGTCCGTCTCGTCGCGCTCGTAGGCCGCCTTGGCGGCCGCCTCGCCGGACTCGGCCTCGTGCTCGGCCTCGCCCTCCATCAGGAGCTTCACGGCCTTCTCCGTGCGGTCCCAGCGCGTGTCGCGGTCCATCGCGAAGTAGCGGCCGACGACGGAGCCGATCCGACCCGTGCCCGCCTCGTCCATCCACCCCTGCACCGTCGCGAGCATCGGCGCGCCGCCGTGCGGCGAGGTGTCGCGGCCGTCGGTGAAGGCGTGCACGACGAGGTCCTCGACGCCCTCCTTCGCGGCGATCTCGATCAGCGCCTTGAGATGGCGGTCGGAGGAGTGCACGCCGCCGTCGGAGACGAGCCCGATCAGGTGCACCCGCGGCGCGTCGCGCAGCGCCTCGAGGATCACGTCGTTCTCGCCCAGCGAGCCGTCCTCGACCGCCTTGTCGATGCGCAGCAGGTCCTGCGGGACGATCGCCCCGGCGCCGAGGTTGAGGTGGCCGACCTCGGAGTTGCCCATCTGCCCGGGCGGCAGCCCGACCGCCTCACCGCAGGCGGTCAGCTGCGTGTGGTCGTAGCGCTCCCACAGCCCGTCGAACACGGGCGTGTCGGCGAGCGAGACCGCGTTCCCCGGCCCGTCCGGCGCCAACCCCCAGCCGTCGAGGATCACGAGGCAGACGGAGGGAACGGTGTTCACCGGGTCCTCAGCTCCGCCGCGATCTCGATGATGCGGGCGAACGAGGCCGGGTCGAGGCTGGCCCCGCCGACGAGCGCCCCGTCGACGTCGGGCAGCGCCAGCAGCTCCTCGGCGTTCTCGGGCTTGAGCGAGCCGCCGTAGAGGATCCGCACGGCCTGGCCGGCCTGCTTGTCGAAGCCCTCGACGAGCGCGCGCACGAACGCGACGGCCTCCTGGGCCTGCTCGGCGGTGGCGCTGCGGCCGGAGCCGATCGCCCAGATCGGCTCGTAGGCGACGACGACCTCGGGCAGGCGCTCGAGCGGGACCTTCTCGAGCCCCTCCTGGACCTGGTGGCGCAGCTTGCGCTCGGTCTCGCCGCGCTCGCGCTCGTCCTCGGTCTCGCCGACGCACAGGATCGGCGTCAGGCCCGCCTCGAGTGCCGCGGGGACCTTGAGCGCCAGCGCGCGGTCGGTCTCGCCGAACAGCTCGCGGCGCTCGGAGTGCCCGAGCACGACCCCGTCGACGTCGATCTCGGCCAGCATCCGCGGCGAGACCTCGCCGGTGAAGGCGCCCTCGTCGGCGTCGTGCATCGTCTGGGCGAACACCTCGACGCGCGAGCCGCGCGCAGAGTCGACCATCGCCTGCAGCGCGAGGAACGGCACGCAGATCGCGACGTCGACGCCGTCGACCGAGGAGACCCTCGGCAGCAGCCCGGAGATGAACTCCTCGGCCTCCGCGATCGTCTTGTACATCTTCCAGTTGCCCGCGATGAACGGGGTGCGGTCAGGGCTCATGCCAGTGCCTCCACGCCGGGCAGCGGCTTGCCCTCGATCAGTTCGAGCGACGCGCCGCCGCCGGTGGAGAGGTGGGTGACGCGATCGGCGAGGCCGAACTCGCCTTGAGCGCGGCGGCGGAGTCCCCGCCGCCGACGACGGTCGTGCCCTCGCACTCCGCCATCGCCTCGGCGACCCGGCGGGTGCCGGCCGCGAACGGCTCGAGCTCGAACGCGCCCATCGGCCCGTTCCAGAACACCGTGCCGGCGTCGCGGATGACGTCCGCGTAGGCCTCCGAGGAGCGCGGGGCCGATGTCGAGGCCCATCCAGCCGTCGGGCACGTCGACGCCGTCGATCTCGCGCACCTCGGTGTCGGCCGAGAACTCGCGGCCCGCGACGAGGTCCTGCGGCAGCCGCAGCTTGTCGCCGCCGCCCTCGAGCGTGTGCTGGGCGGGCTCGACGCCCTCCGACTCGCACAGCGAGTCGCCGACCTCGTGGCCCTGGGCGGAGAAGAACGGGAAGCACATGGCGCCGCCGATCAGCACGACGTCGGCGCGCTCGAGGAACGCGTCGAGCACGCCGATCTTGTCGGTCACCTTGGCGCCGCCGACGACCGCCACGAGCGGGCGCTGCGGGTCCTTCGAGGATCCCGGTGAGCGTCTTGACCTCGCGCTCGAGCAGGCGGCCCGCGGCGGACGGCAGCAGGTGCGCGACCGCCTCCGTCGAGGCGTGCGCGCGGTGGGCGGCGCCGAACGCGTCGTTGACGTAGACGTCCGCGAGCGCGGCGTAGCGCTTGGCCAGCTCGGGGTCGTTCTTCGTCTCCCCCGGCTCGTAGCGGACGTTCTCCATCATCACCACGTCGGACTCCGGAACGTCGTCGAAGTCGGCCGCGAGCGCGACCTCGGTGCCGAGCAGCTCGCCCAGGCGCTCCGCGGCGGGCTTGAGCGAGAACTTCGGGCTCGCGGTCCTTCGGGCGGCCGAGGTGGGCGAGCAGGATGAGCTGCGCGGCGCCCTTCTCGCGCAGCTCCTCGAGCGTCGGCAGCGCGCCGCGGATGCGGGCGTCGTCGGTGATGTTCTGATCCGGTCGTCCAAGCGGGACGTTGAAGTCGACGCGGACGAGGACCCGCTTGCCCTCGACGTCGAGATCGTCAAGCGTGCGCATGCACCAGCACACGCTGCGCGAGCTCGACACAGCGGTTGGAGTAGCCCCACTCGTTGTCGTACCAGGCGACGACCTTGACCATCGTGCCGTCGAGCACCAGCGGTCAGCGGCGAGTCGAAGATCGACGAGTGCGTCGACTTGACGATGTCCGACGAGACGATCGGGTCGTCGGTGTAGCGCAGGATGCCCTCGAGGTCGCCGGTGTCGGCCTTGCCCTTGAACGCCTCGTTGATCTCCTCCACCGACGTCTCGCGCGGAGACGTCCACGGTGAGGTCGACGACCGAGCCGGTCGGCACGGGGGCGCGGACGGCGAAGCCGGTCAGCTTGCCCTTGAGCTCCGGCAGCACCAGGCCGACCGCCTTGGCCGCGCCGGTGCTCGCCGGGATCAGGTTGATGGCGGCGGCGCGCGCGCGGCGCAGGTCCCTGTGCGGCATGTCCTGCAGGTTCTGGTCGGCCGTGTATGCGTGGATCGTGGTCATCAGCCCGCGCTCGATCCCGACCAGTCTCGTGCAGCACCTTCGCGACCGGCGCGAGGCAGTTGGTCGTGCACGACGCGTTGGAGATGATGTGGTGCTGCGTCGGCGTCGTAGACCTCGTCGAAGTTGACGCCGAGCGCGACCGTGACGTCGGGCTCGGTGGCCGGCGCGGAGATGATCACCTTCTGCGCGCCGGCCGTCGAGGTGCTTCTGCGGCGTCCTCGCGCTTGGTGAAGAGGCCGGTCGACTCGATCACGACGTCGGCGCCGAGGTCGCCCCACGGCAGCGCGGCCGGGTCGCGCTCGGCCAGTCACCTTGATCGTCCTTGCCGTCGACGACGATCGTGTCGCCCGATGTCCTCGACCGTGCCCGGGTAGGGGCCGTAGCACCGAGTCGTACTTCAGGAGGTGGCCGAGCGTCTTGGCGTCCGTCGAGGTCGTTGACCCCCACCCACTCGATGTCCGCGTTGCGCTCGTGCGCCGCACGGAAGACGTTCCGACCGATCCGGCCGAAGCCATTGATCCCCACGCGTACGGCCATGTCTGAAAACCTCTCGATCGCCTTATGTACCGGGCGGGGAGGCTAGCGGGCGCTTCACGCCCGCGTCGGTGCGCGGTCGACGTCGCGATGCTGGATCTCGATGAAGTACCGATCGTCAGAACGGAAGTGCGCTGCGAGGCGCTCCGCGATCACGACCGATCGGTGGCGTCCGCCGGTGCACCCGATCGCGACGACGAGGTGCGCCCTGCCCTCGCCCACGTACTGCGGCAGCAGGTATTCGAGCAGCGGGATGACACGCCCGTAGAACTCCTCGAGCCGGCCGTCGCGGCCCACGTAGTCGGCGATCCGCGAGTCGAAGCCCGTCAGCGGGCGGAGGTCCGCCTCGTAGTGCGGGTTGGGCAGGAAGCGGACGTCGAAGGCGAGGTCGGCGTCGCGCGGCGGCCCGTGCTTGTGGCCGAACGACGCGAACGTGACCGAGAGCCGCCGTGGCGAGGTCGCCTCGAGCAGCTCGTTGGCGATCTTGCGCCGCAGCATCGCGGCGCTCAGCCCGCTCGTGTCGACGACGGAGTCGGCCAGCTCGCGGATCGGCGCGAGCATCTCGCCCTCGCGGCGGATGCCGTCGATGAGGTTGCCGGCGGGCGCGAGCGGGTGGCGCCGGCGCGTCTCCTTGTAGCGGTTGAGCAGCGTCTCGTCGTCGGCGCAGAGGTAGAGCACGCGGTGCGCGACCTCGTCGGAGCGCAGCGTCTCGATCACCCGCGCGAGGCCGCCGAAGTACTCGCCGCCGCGCAGGTCGGAGACGACGGCGGCGCGCTCGACCCTCGACCCGTCGTGCATGAAGAGCCCGGCCAGCGCGCGGATCATCTCGGCGGGCAGGTTGTCGACGCAGAAGTAGCCGGCGTCCTCGAACACGTTCATGGCGGACGACTTCCCGGCGCCCGACTGCCCCGAGATGATCACGAGATCGACCAGATTGGGGCTCGGCGGCACAGCGCCGTTACCGCTCATGGGCTGATCATCGCCTATCGCCCGGTCCGATTGAGATGGGCGTACAGCTCGCGCGCCACCTTCGTCGGCACGCCGGGCACCGCCTCGAGCGCGTCGCGCGGCGCGGCGAGCACCGCCTCGGGGGAGCCGAAGTGCTTGAGCAGCGCGCGCTTGCGGGCCGGCCCGATGCCCGGCAGGTCGTCCATCACCGACTCCGTCATCGCCTTGTCGCGGCGCTGCCGGTGGTGCGTGATGGCGAAGCGGTGGGCCTCGTCGCGCACGCGCTGCAGCAGCTGCAGCTCGGGCGTGTCGTGGGCGAGCCGCAGCGGCTCGGAGCGGCCGGGGAAGAAGACCTCCTCGATCCGCTTCGCGAGCGAGACGACGGCGACGCCGCGGTCGAGGAAGCCGCGCAGCGGCTCGAGCCCGGCGGAGAGCTGGCCCGGCCCACCGTCGATCACCACGAGGTTCGGCAGCGAGGCGAACGACGCGTCGCGGTCGGCGTCGTAGGGCGAGCGCTCGGTCTGCTTCTCCCACTGTGCGTAGCGGCGCCCCAGGACCTCGGCCATCGAGGCGAAATCGTCGCTGCCTTCGACGGTGCGAATGGTGAAGCGACGGTAATCGGACTTCTTCGGCGCGCCGCCCTCGAACACGACCATCGACGCGACCGTGTGGGTGCCGCCGATGTTGGAGATGTCGAAGCACTCCACGCGCAGGGGCAGCGCGTCCAGCCGCAGCGCCTTCTGCAACCCGTCGAGGGCCTCCACGCGCTGCTGGCGGCGGCGCTCGGAGCGCAGCTTCTCCTGGTCGAGCGCGAGCTGCGCGTTGCGCTCGGCGAGCTCGAGGATGCGCCGCTTGCCCCCGCGCTCGGCGGCGCGGATCTCGACCGGCCCGTTGCGGCGCTCGGCCAGCATCTCGGCGAGCACCGCGAGCTCGGAGCCGTCGGCCAGCTCGCCCTGCACCACGATCAGCGCCGGGATCGACATCGCGCTCGCGTAGTACTGGAGCAGGAACTCCTCGGCCGCGCGGGCGACGTCGTACTCGCCCTCGTTGTCGAGGTAGAAGGACTGGCGGTCGGAGAGGACGCCGTCGCGGACCTGGAAGACCTGCGCGTTCGCCTCCGTCCCGTCCACCGCGACCGCCACGGCGTCGTAGGTGCCGGCGCGATCGTCGGCGACGCGCTGGCGCTCGAGCAGCGCGCGCACCGACTGCAGGCGGTTGCGCTCGATCGTCGCCTGCTCGTAGTCCTGCTGGCCGGCGGCGAAGAACATCCGGTCCTCGAGGTCGCGCTCGATCTCGCGGAAGCGGCCGGACAGGAACGCGATCACGCCGTCGATGCCGGCGCGGTACTCCTCCTTGGACACGTAGCCCACGCAGGGCGCCCCGCAGCGCTTGATGTAGTAGTCGAGGCAGGGCGAGCCCGAGCGCCGCCCCGGCTCCGAGCCCTCGCAGGAGCGGAACAGGAAGATCTTGCCGAGCAGGTCGAGCGTCCCGCGCACGCGCTTGGCCGACGAGTAGGGGCCGAAGTAGGCGCGCTCCTTGCGGTGGCGCTCGCGGGTGAAGTAGACCCGCGGGTAGTCCTCGTCGAGCGAGATCGCGATGTAGGGATACGACTTGTCGTCGCGCAGGCGGATGTTGAAGCGCGGCTTGTACTGGCGGATGAAGTTCTGCTCCGCCAGCAGCGCCTCGGCCTCGGTCTCCACGACGAGGTACTCGATCTGCTCGACGAACTCGTGCAGCACCCCGCGGGCCGAGAAATGCGACGCGACGCGCTTGCGGATCGACTTCGCCTTGCCCACGTAGATGACGCGGCCGCGCGCGTCGTGGAACAGGTAGACGCCGGGCTGATCCGGGAGGCCGGCGCGCTGCTCCGCGAGCTTCGTCATTCGTGCAACCAATCCTACGAAGCGAATCGTGCCGCAACTTCCGGGGGGGCGGCTAGGTTTGGAGCCCTATGCGATACAGACTCATTCTCCCCATCGCCGTGCTCCTGGCCGCCCTCGTGGCGGTCCCCGCGGCACAGGCCAAGGTCCGAGTGGGCCTCTCCGAGCAGAGCCCCGCCGTGTTCGATCAAGCGAACTGGACGCAGCTCAAGCTCAAGCGAGTTCGCTACATCTTCCCGTGGGACTACGCGAAGCAGCGCCGGCAACCACGCCGAGGTCACCGCGTTCATGAACGCCGCCCGCGCGAAGCGGCAAGAGGTGCTCGCCACCTTCTCCGCCACGCGCGGCTGCTTCGTCAACAACCGGTACTCGAAGAAGAAGGCGTGCAAGGCGCCGAGCCAGAAGGCCTACAAGGCCGCGGTCAAGGGCTTCCGCAAGGAGTTCCCGTACGCCAAGACGTTCACGCCGTGGAACGAGGTCAACCACGTCTCCCAGCCGACGTACAAGAAGCCCAAGCTGGCCGCGAAGTACTACAAGACGATGAAGAGCGCCTGCAAGGGCTGCACCGTCATGGCGGCCGACGTGCTCGACTCGAGCGACGTCAAGACCTACCTGCGCAAGTTCCTGCGCGCGTCCAAGGGCAAGGGCCGCATCTGGGGCCTGCACAACTACAAGGACGTCAACCGCAAGCAGAGCAAGGGCGTCAAGAACGTCCTCTCCGTGGTCAAGGGCAAGGTCTGGCTGACCGAGACCGGCGGCATCGTGAACTTCAAGCCGAGCTTCAAGTACAACCTGAAGCGCGCCGCGTCGGCCACGAAGTACATGTTCAAGCTCGCGCGCAAGTACAAGCGCGTGCAGCGGATCTACGTCTACCGCTACTTCGGCGAGCCGCGCACCGCGCGCTTCGACGCCGGGCTGGTGAACCCGGACGGGTCCCCCCGTCCCGCGTACAAGCAGTTCAAGAAGAGCATCAAGGGCCTGCCCCGTTAGTCACCCTGCGCAGCGCCGGGGGCACGCGCTAGCGTGCCCCCGGCATGCCGCGGGTCAATCTCTACTCCGACACGCAGACCCGGCCGACGCCGGAGATGCGGAAGGTCATGGCCGAGGCCGAGGTCGGCGACGAGCAGCACTTCGGCGACCCGACCGTCAACCTGCTCTGCGAGCGGGTGGCGGAGCTGCTCGGCTTCGAGGCCGCGGTCTTCCTGCCCTCGGGCACGATGTGCAACGCGATCGGCTTCCGGCTGCACATCCGGCCGGGCGGCGACGAGGCCTACCTGCACAAGATCTCGCACCCGATCAAGGCCGAGAGCGGCGGCCCCGCCGCGATCTCCGGGGCCATGATGTGCCCGCTCGAGGGCGAGCGCGGGATGTTCACCGCCGACACGCTGGCCGCGGCCATGCGCCCGCCCGGTGACCGCTACCACCCGCGCTCCCGGCTCGTGTCCGTCGAGCAGACCACGAACCTGGCCGGCGGCCACGTGTGGCCGCTCGCGCAGCTGCGCGAGGTCGTCGAGGTCGCGAAGGCGAACGGGCTGCGCCTGCACATGGACGGCGCGCGGCTGATGAACGCCGTCGTCGCCAGCGGCGTGCCCACGACCGAATGGACCCAGGGCTTCGACACGGCCTGGATCGACTTCTCGAAGGGCCTCGGCGCGCCGATGGGCGCCGTCCTGGTGGGCTCGGCCGAGATGATCGACGAGGCCTGGCGCTACAAGCAGATGATGGGCGGCGCGCTGCGCCAGGCCGGGATCGTCGCGGCGGGCGCGCTGTGGGCGCTCGAGCACCACGTCGAGCGGCTCGCGCAGGACCACGCCAACGCGCGCGTCCTCGCCGAGGGCCTGGCCGAGTTGCCGGGCGTCGACATCGACCCCGCCACGGTCTCCACCAACATCGTCGTCTTCCGGGTCCAGGACGCGCGGGCGCTCTGCACCCAGCTCGCCGGCCAGGGCGTGATCATGGGCGCGCTCGACGACCGCACCGTCCGCGCCGTCACGCATCTCGACGTCAGCGCCGAGGACATCGCCGACGCGCTCGAGGCGCTCGGCGCCGCGCTCGCCCCCGCGTAGCCCCGCCCCCGATCGGGGGAAGCTGGAGCGCGGCCGGCGGCCCCGGAGGGCCGCCGGCGCACGTCGCGTTGCCGCCTAGACGACGTCGACGTGGAAGACGCCGGTGACGTCGTAGGGCTCACCGTCGAACGTGCCCGTGGCGTGCAGGACGAGCTCGTGGCGGCCGCGGGACAGCGGCTTCGTGAAGGCCACCCAGCCGTCGCCGCCGAAGCGCACCCGCGTGCCCGCCGGCGCTTCGAGGAAGTTGTCGTCGGGCAGCGTGGCGCGCTGGTCCGGCGCCACGGCGCGGTAGGCGTCGTCGAGCAGGAAGTGGCGGCCGTCGATCGTCACCTCGGGCACCCCCGCTCCCTCGAGGATCAGCCTCGCGCAGGCGCGCCGCTCGGCGGGCGTGTCGCCGCGGAACGGCGGCTGCTCCCAGTCACTGCACGACGTGGTGTCCGGTACCAGCATCAGCCGGCTGCCTCTGCGCACGGTGCACGTCGCCTCGCCGCCCCAGGGCGGGACGAAGACCCCCACGACGCGGCGCCCGAGCGGGGCGCAGCCGGGGAAGTGGTCCTCGGGCGAGGACGTCGTGAGCACGGTCGTCCACCACCGGCCGAGCCATTGGCCCGGCGTGTCGCCCTGGACCCGGTGGCCGGGCTTCACGAGCGGCGAGCCCGACCTGTCGTGATGGGCGGTGGCCGCGGTGGCGAACGCGAGCAAGAGCAGTGCGGCGAGCGCCGCCGCAGGGACGGCGAAGCGGCGTCGTGAGGTGGGCATAGGGCCTCCTGGTCGGGGCGATCGAAGCTACGCACGCCCCCCCGCCGCTGAAAGCGGGGAACCCACATGGTTTGCTCGCTGCCCGGCAGGCTAGATTCGGGGAACTGTGGCGGACCTCGACTCCGGTCCCTCGGCACCGATCCGGATCCTGATCGTCGACGATCACTCGATGGTGCGCAGCGGCCTGCGGCTCCTGCTCGAGGAGCAGGAGGACTTCAGCGTCGTGGGCGAGGCGGGCGACGTCGACGGTGGCCTGCGGTCCGCGCGCGCGTACGGGCCGACGGTCATCCTGCTCGACCTCAACATGCCCGGCCGTCCGAGCCTGCCCGCCATCCCCGAGCTGAACGAGAGCGCGCCCGGGGCGGCCGTCGTCGTCATGACGCAGCACGACGACCCCGAGTACGCGCGCGCAGCGCTGCTCGGCGGGGCGACCGGCTTCGTGCTGAAGGAGGCCGCGCAGTCGGAGCTGGTCGACGCGGTGCACGCGGCGGCCGCCGGCCGGACCTACGTCAACCCCCACCTCGGCGCGCGGCTGGTGACCCTCCCGCCGCCACCGGAGGCGGCGGCGCCGGACCCGGCCGCCGAGCTCGCGGTCGGATCGACCTTCGCCGGCCACCGCATCGATGCGATCGCGGGGCGCGGCGGCATGGGCGTGGTCTACCGGGCCACCGACATCACCCTCGACCGGCGTGTCGCGCTGAAGCTCCTGGTGCCGCGGCTGGCCGGGGATCCCGTCTTCCGCGCGCGCTTCGAGCGCGAGTGCCGGCTGGCGGCGGGCCTCGACCATCCGAACGTGGTCCCGATCTTCCACGCGGGCTCGGAGCGCGGGGCGCTCTACCTCACCATGCGCTACATCGACGGGACCGACCTGCGGTCGCTCCTCGCCGAGGAGCAGCGGCTCGAGCCGGCGCGCGCGGTCGGGATCGTCGCCCAGGTCGCCGCCGCGCTGACCGAGGCACATGGCCACGGGCTCGTGCACCGCGACGTCAAGCCGGCCAACATCCTCATCGCCACGCGCGACGGCCGCGAGCACGCCTTCCTGACCGACTTCGGGATCACGATGGACCGCGTGGCCGGCGCCGATCTCACGGACACCGGCTTCGCGGTCGGCACCGCCGACTACATGGCGCCCGAGCAGGCGCAGGGCGTCGGCGTCGATGCGCGCGCCGACATCTACTCGCTCGGATGCATCCTCTACCGGGCGCTCACGGGATCCGTCCTCTACGAGAAGGACAGCGACGTCGAGAAGCTGTGGGCGCACATCCACGAGCCACCGCCCGCGCTGCTCGACGTCCGGCCCGGGCTTCCCCCCTCGCTCGGCGACGCGGTCGAGCGGGCCCTGGCCAAGGCGCCGGCCGACCGGCAGCAGACCGCCGCAGAGCTCGCGCGCGAAGCGCTCGCCGCGATCGCGGCGTAGCTACTCGGTGGGCAGCCGGCGCGCGAGCTCCGTGCGCGAGCGCACCCCGAGCTTGCGGTAGGCGCGGGTGAGGTTGGCCTCGACGGTGCGCTCGGACACGAACAGCTCGCCGGCGATCTCGCGGTTCGAGCGGCCGTCGGCCGCCAGCTTCGGCGATCCGCCGCTCGGTCTCCGTGAGCTCGTCGGGGTCCTTCGGCGCGCCGCCCGCCCAGCCGCGCGATCTCCGCGCGCGCCCGGTCCGCCCACAACGCCGCGCCGAGCTCCTCGAAGACCGCCAGCGCGGCCTCCAGCGACACGCGCGCCTCCGCGCGCTGCTTCGCCCGCCGCTGCGCGGTCCCGAGCACGAGCAGCGTGCGCGCGCGATCGAACGGCTGCGGGACCTCGGCGTGCAGCGCGACCGCCTCCTGGAGATCCGCCAACGCGCCTTCCGGGCTGCCCTCGACCGCGGCGATCAGGCCCCGGCAGCGCAGCGCCGTGGCGACCGCCCAGGTGCGGCCGAGCCGCCGTCCGCGGGCCTCGAGCTCCGCCTGCACCGCGCGCGCGGCATCGATCTCCCCCGCGAGCACGAGCGCCTCGGCGAGGTCGGGCGCGATGCAGAACATCGCCGGCTCGACCAGCCCGAGCCGCTCCTCGTTGCGCTGGAGCGGAGCCAGGTGCCGGACCGCGGCCTCGGCGTCGCCGAGCGAGAGCGCGACGAACCCGAGGACGTGCGAGCAGCGGGTCGCGAACGCGAGATCGCCGAGCTGCTCGGCCTGGCTGCGGCCCGTCTCGGCCTCGGCTCGAGCGGAGTCCACCCGGCCGAAGTGGGCGTCGACGAGCGCTCGCGTCCAGTGCCCCGCCGCCTCGGCGTTCCACATGTCCGAGCCCAGGGAGAGCTCGAGCGTCTCCCGTGCGTGCTGCTCCGCGAGCTGCCACCGCCCGGCGCGCACCTCCAGCTCGGCGAGCAGCAGCAGCGCGAAGCCCTCATGGTCGAGGTAGCCGCGGGCATGGGCGCGGTCGCGCTCGCCGATGAGGAGCTCACGCGCCTCGGCGAGCTCGCCGACCACGTAGAGCTGCATGCCGAGGACCTCGAGCGGCGTGTCGTCGCCCGGATGCCCTCCCTCCTCGCGCTCGAGCGCGGCCGCGCGCAGGAGCAACTCGCGCTGGAGGCCGCCGCCGGCGAGGTGGCGGAGGAACGCGGTCGTGCTGAGCGCCTGGGAGAGCAGGAACGGCTGCCCGCTCGACTCGGCGCGCCGGATGGCGTCCTCGGCATGACCCAGCGCCGTCGCCATGCCGCCACCCATGACGGCGAACATCGAAGCCGAGATCGAGATCTCGGCGAGCAGCGCGGCGTCTTCCTCCTCCAGCTCGGCGGACGCCTGCTCGGCCAGGCTCAGCGCGCTGTCGTCGGTCACCAGGTAGGCGAGCTTGTGGAGCGCATCCGCTCGCCGGGGCCCTGCCGCCTCGCGGGCGAGCACCTCGCCCAGCAGGCCGCGTGCGCGCGGGCCGTCGCCGACGAGCATCGTCGCGCCGGCCGCGTCGAGCAGCCTCTGGACCCGCAGCGCCTCGTCGCCGGGGGGTGTGAGCTCGGCGGCCCGTTCGGCCAGCTCCGCCGCCGCCATCGTCGCGCCGCGCGTCGCGGCCTCGCCGGCCGCCGCCTCGAGGGCGGCCGCGACCTGCTCGTCGGGACCTTCCGACGCGGCGGCGAGATGGCGGGCGCGCTCCTCGGGGCGGTCCGTCAGCATCGGCGAGCCTGGCGTGGACCGCACGCCACTCGCCCGGGGGCGTGCGCTCCTGCACGACCGCTCCGATCAGCGGGTGGCTGAAGCGGACGCGCTGGCCGTCGCGCACGAGCACGTCGGCGGCGAGCGCCGCCTCGAGCCCCGGCGCGGAGCCCACCGTCTCGAGCACCTCGAGCGTCGGCTCCGCCAGCGCGGCGACGAACCGGAGCGTCGCGCGCGTGTCCGCCGAGAGCGCCCCGACGCGGCGGGCGAGCAGCCGCCGGATGTCCGTCGTCGTCTCCGCACCCGGCGCGCGCGACGATCTCGAGCGCGAGCAGCGGGTTGCCCCCGCACGCCTCGTGCAGGCGCGCGAGGGCGGGCGGCGGCATCCAGCTCCCCGTCCGGGCGTGGATGAGCCGCGCGAGCGCCGCGGGGTCGAGCGGCTCGACGGGAAGCTCGATCGCGTGGTCGGCGGGCAGGGCGCGGAGCAGCGCGGCGAGCGCCTCGTCGGCCGCGCCCGTGCGCACCGTCGCGATCACCTTCGCGCCGGGCCGGGCGCGAGGCGGCGCAGCACGAACGAGAGCACCGTCGCGCTGGCGGCGTCGAGCCACTGCCAGTCGTCGACGGCGAGCAGGACGGGGCCGGGCAGCTCCTCCAGCAGCGAGAGCGCCGCGAGGCCGACCTGGCGGGGGTCGACCGGCTCCGGGCCGCTTCGAGCAGCAGCGCGGCGGCCAGCGCGCGCCGCTGCGGCTCCGCGAGCCGCGGCAGCCCTCCGATGGCCGGACGCAGCAGATCGTCGAGCGCGGCGAACGAGCTGCCCGCCTCGGCCGCGGTGGGCCAGGCCCGCAGCACGCGAGTGCCGGCTGTCTCCGCCTCCACCACAGCGGCCTCGAGCAGCGCCGTCTTGCCCACGCCGGCGTCGCCCTCGAGGAAGGCGACGACCGGCCTCTCCGGTCCCTGCAGACAGTCCCGGAGCCGCTGGAGCTCGGCTTCCCGCCCGATGATCGCTTCGGTGCTCGGCATGGAGATTTGCAGTGAATCCGCGACGCTGTGTCACGCTCGCGGTCACCACGGGTCATGTCAAGCTGGACCGCGCCTTTTGGCCATGCGCCGTGTTGCGATGGCTTGTAGGGGTCAGGTAGTCAACGTTCGGGAGGACAATGAACATGCGTTTCAAGGGGTTGAGTGCGCTCGGGTTGAGCGTGATGGTGATCGGGTTGCTGCCGGGCTCGGCGCTGGCCGCGAAGGCGACCGTGTCCACCGGTGGAGCCGCGAACGTCACGTTCTCCTCGGCGCGCCTCGGCGGCACCGTCAACCCGCAGAAGACGGCGACGAACTACTACTTCCAGTACGGGACGACGACCGCCCTCGGCATCGAGACGGCGGTGACGCCCGTCGGCGCCGGCAACAAGGGCGTGCGGGTCAGCGTCGACATCGCCGGCCTCGCCCCGACGACCCGCTACCACTACCGGATCGTCGCCCAGAACGCGTCGGGCACCACGCTCGGCAAGCGCCGCACGTTCACCACGCGCAAGCAGCCGCTCGGCGTCTCGCTCGCCGCTTCGCCGAATCCGGTCAAGCTCGGCACCGGGACCACGCTGGCCGGCACCCTGAGCGGGACCGGCAACGCAGGCCGCAAGATCGTCCTGCAGAGCAACCCGTGGCCGTACACCCAGGGCTTCCTGAACGCGAGCAACGAGCTGCTCACGAACTCGGCCGGCGGCTTCTCGTTCCCGGTCCTGTCGCTGCCGTTCAACACGCAGTACCGCGTGGTCATGCCCGAGCGGCCCGCGGTCGCCAGCCCGATCGTCACGGCGGGCGTGAAGTTCTACGTCGGCTCGAAGGTCAACAAGAAGCGCGTGAAGCGCGGCAAGAAGATCCGCTTCTCGGGCACGATCAAGCCGGCCCGGCCGGGCGCGAACATCGCGTTCCAGAAGAAGAGCAACGGCCGGTGGGTGTCGATCAACGGGACGGTCGTCCGCAGCGGCGGCAAGTACTCGAAGAGCATCAAGATCAAGCGTGGCGGCGACTACCGCGTCTGGACCGGCGTCGTCGACGCCCAGTACACGTCCAACCACGGCAAGACGTTCCGCATCCGCTCGTACCGCTGAGCCACGATCGCGACGCCGCGCCCTCTCCTCGAGGGGGCGCGGCGTGATCGTCGACGTCGCCTACGACGAGCGCTACTGGTACCCCGACGACGGCGGTGAGGTCTGGCTGGCGGGCTACCAGGTCGTCGACCCGGCGTCCGGCAGCTACCTCGCCCGCGACGCGCCGGCGCTGGTCGAGCGCGGGCTGCGCGTGGCCGGCGTGGCCGGCGCCGCGCGCTTCCATGCCGACGTGCTGGGGTCGGAGGCGCTGGCCCCAGGGCAGCCTCTGGTCCTGCGGCGCGACCCGGCCAACCCGTACGACGCGAACGCGATCGCCGTCGAGGCGGTGGGCGGCGAGCAGGCCGGCTTCGTGCCGCGCGAGCTGGCCGCCGAGATCGCGCCCGAGCTCGACGCCGGGCGGCCGTGGTCGGCCGTCGTCCTGCGCGAGCAGCGCGCGTCGCCGCGCGACCCGCGCAGCGGGCTGACGATGCTGCTCGCGCCCGCGGAGGCGATCGAGTTGCGCGGCGCGTGAGGCTCGTCACCTGGAACGTCGCGGGGCGCGTCACCCGCCATCCGGAGCAGGCGGCCGCCGTCGCCGCGCTCGCGGCGGACGTCGTCGCGCTCCAGGAGGTGACGGCGCGGACGCTGCCCCTGTGGCGGGACGCGCTGGCGGAGGCGGGCCTGGTGGCGTGCGAGGCGGCGCTCGACGACCCGCCCGCGGGGACCGGCCGCCGCTTGCTCGGCGTGCTCGTCGCCGCGCGCGAGCCGCTCGAGCGGCTGCCCTCACCGGCGGAGGCGCCGTGGCCCGAGCGCGTCCTGTGCTGCCGCCTCGGCGACGCCGAGATCGTCAACCTGCACTCGCCGATCGCGCCCGCCCCGGAGCTCGCGAAGGTCCGCACGCACGAGGCGGTCGCGGCGTATCTGGCGCAGCGCCCGGCCGGGCCGATGATCCTCTGCGGCGACCTCAACACGCCGCGCCGCGAGCTCCCCGACGGCGACGTGCTGACCTTCGCCCACGACAGCGCGGGCCGGCTGCGGCCCGCCCGCGGCGAGCGCTGGGACCGCGCGGAGCGCGCGCTCGTCCACGATCTGCGCGAGCGCGGCTGGGTCGACGCGTTCCGCGCGCTGCACGGGTACGAGGGCCGCCACGCGAGCTGGACGTTCGCCCAGGACCGCGGCGGCTGGCGCCTCGATCACGTGCTCGCCCGCGGCTTCCGCCCGCTCGCCTGCGAGTACGCGCACGAGTGGCGCCGGAGTGGCCTCAGCGACCACTCGGCGCTCGTCGTGGACCTCGAGCCTCAGCCGAACGCCGCCGGGAAGCTGACGAGGCCGCGCAGCGCCGGGTCGTAGCGCGGCAGGCGCAGGGCCATCCACGGCTCGTCGAGGTCCCACTTGCACTCGAGGCCGAGCCTGCGCGCCGGCTCGAACCCGAAGCGCGGGTAGTAGCCGGGATGACCCACGAGCACGACGAGGCCCGCGCTCGACTCGGCTGCCTCCGCGAGCGCCGCGCGCATCAGCGCGGACCCCGTGCCGCGGCCCTGATGCGCGGGGAGGACGCCGATCGGGCCCAGGCACAGCACTTCCGCGTCGCCGAGGCGGCCCGCGGACAGCACGACGTGGCCGACAACCGCGTAGCCGTCGGCCGCCACGAGCGAGATCCGCTCCTCACCCGACGCCCGCAGCGCCGCGGCGATGTCGCCCTCGAGCGTGCCCTCGAAGGCGGCATCGTGCAGCGCGCGGATCGCCGGCTGGTCGTCCTCCGTCGCGGGACGGACCTCCACCTCAGCGCCCGGCGGCTCCCCGCAGGACGCGGGTGATCATGTCCGTCCCCTCCTCGAGCCGGCGGATCGAGATGCGCTCGTCGTTGCCGTGCATGTCGGCCAGCTCGGCGCGCGTGATCGGGTACGGGTAGACGCCGTAGACGGGGATGCCGCGCTCGCGCCACGGGACCGCGTCGGTCCCGGCCTCGAACAGCGCCGGAGCGACGCCGACCGTCGGCCACTCCCGCTTGCCCTCGCGGGCGAGGACGCGGTAGAGCTCGGTGTCGGTGCTCGACGGCGGCTGCTTGGCGCGCTCGTCGAAGCGCTTCAGCGTCTCGGCCGCCGTCTCGCCCTTGGGGCTGATCGGGGCGACCTTGACGCTTTAGTCGTCGATGATGCGCTTGAGCTCGCGGATCGCCGGCCGCGGCCGCGCGCCCGGGAGCAGGCGGATGTTGACCGTCGCCTCGGCGCTGCCCGGCAGCACGTTGGAGCGGAAGCCGCCGTTGGCGATCGTCGGCACGTAGATCGTGCGCAGCATGCCGTTGAAGAGCTCCCCGTAGCTGCCGCGCATGAGCGGGCGCGCCGTCCGGCGCCGGGCCTTCGCCCCCTTGGCGGCGAGGAAGGCGCGCAGCTCGCGCGCGGTGCGGCCGCCGAAGCGCTTGGCCCAGGTCCGCAGGTAGCGCCGTGTGACGGCCTGGGGGCGCGGGGTCGCCGGCTCGTAGCGCTCGATCCGGTTGAGCGCGCGCGTGAGGTGCGCGAGCGCGGAGTCGGGCAGCGGGCGCGAGGAGTGGGTCGAGTTGCCGCGCGTCTTCAGCGTCACCGACAGCGAGTTCTTGTCGATCGTCGTCACGCTCATCAGGCGCGGCGTGCCGCGACCGTCCTCGAAGACCCAGCCGCCCTCGTTGAGCGAGACGCCGGCGTCGATCTTCGGCCAGGCCTCCTTGGCGAGCCAGCCCGTGCCGTAGTCGCCGCCCTCCTCGTCGGCCTCGGCGAGCAGGATGATGTCGCGCTTGAGGGCCGCCTTGGAGCGCGCGATCCGCGACGCGGCCACGGTGAACGCGGCCAGGCCGCCCTTGAAGTCCATGGCGCCGCGGCCGTAGATCAGGCCGCCCTTGATCACGCCCGCGAACGGGTCGACGGTCCAGAGGTCTCGCTCGACGCCCACGACGTCCTCGTGGCCGGCCAGCAGGAGCGGCTTCTCGGTCGGGTTCGCGGCCCGCAGGCGCGCGATGAAGTGGGCCTTGCCGGCCGTCGGCGTCGGCACGATCTCGGTCTCGAAGCCGAGCGGCGCGAGCCGCGCCTTCAGCAGCTCGGCGATCTGCGCCTCGTTGCCCGGCGGGTTGGACGTGTTCGTCTGGATCAGCTGCTGGAGCAGCGCGACGACCTCGCCGTCGGGCCCGTCGTCCTGCGCCCTCGCCGCGCCCGGCAGGAGCACGGCTCCGGCCAGGAATGTCACCAAGAGACCCGCCACCTTCTTCGAACGCATGTGCCCCCGCCTCCCAACGTGGTCGTCTCGCCCGCGCCTACCCCCGCGGCGGGCGGGCCGAAACGACCGCATCATGTGTCCGTTTCCTCAAGCGCGGTCGAGCGGCGTCCGACGTCAACCTCAATGCCCTCCGGCCGCGACGCTCCGACGCAGATCGCGCCCCGCACGGAGCGCTGGCTGCCGCACGCCATCGTCGCGACCGCGTTCGTCGTGGTCCTCCCCGCGCTCGTGGTCTGGATGGTCGTGCCCAGGGGTGAGGCGGCGCTGCTCGCGCTCTCGGTGCCGCTGGGGATGCTCCTGTCCGTGCTCGCGGCGGCCGTGGGTGGCGCCATCTGGAAGCGCGTGCCCGGCTCCCGTGACCTCGTGTTCGCGGACCTCATGCTGTGGGGCTGGCTGCGGCGCCTGCGCGCAGAGCGCCGGCTCGCGCACGCCGAGACGCTGCTCGGCCGCCGGGCGGAGGGCCTCAGCGTCCAGGCGCTGACCGACCTCAGCTCGCTGCTCGAGGCTCGCGACAGCTTCACCTACGGCCACTCCCTCCGCGTCACGCGGCACGCGGAGCGGATCGCGAGCGAGCTGGGGCTCCCCCCGGCCGAGGTCGCCCAGGTGCGCACCGCCGCCGCGCTCCACGACGTCGGCAAGCTCCACACGCCGCGAGAGATCCTCAACAAGCCCGGCCGCCTGACCGACGAGGAGTTCACGGTCATCCGCAACCACCCCGGCGACGGCGCCGACATGTCCACCAGCGTCGGCGACCCGGTCATCACCGCGATGATCCGCCACCACCACGAGCGGCTCGACGGCGCGGGCTACCCCGACGGCCTGGCCGGCGAGGCGATCCCGCTCGGCGCGCGCATCATCGCCGTCGCGGACACCTTCGACGCGATGACCTCCAACCGCGCCTACCGGCGCGCGGCCAGCCACAAGCGCGCGTTCGACGTGCTGCGGGCGGAAGCCGGGAGGCAACTCGACGGGGACGCGGTCGCCGCCTTCGTCGGCTACTACCGCGGTCGCCGCACCGTCGCCTGGTCGGCGTTCGCCACCGCCGCACCGCAACGCCTCTTCGCCTGGCTCGGCGGCGTCTCCCCCGGCGTCAGCGCCGGCGTGGCCGGCGCCGCCGCGGTCGCCATCGGCGTCTCGACCCCGCAGCCTCCCGTCGTCACCCCCGCCGCCGCGGCGGTGCGCAGCGGGCGACCAAGCGCGCCCAGCCCGCCCCGGTCCGCGCGCATCCCGCGCTCGGCGACAGCGCAGCCGTGAGCGAGCCGGTCGCCGCACGACCTGCCCCGCGCGCGGGCTCGCAGCCCCGCCGCGCCAAGCAGCAGCGCAAGGTGAAGCCGAAGCACAAGCGCTCGCGGGCCACCAAGCCGCAGAAGGGCGCGGCGAAGAAGGTCGTGCCGCAGGCTCCCAAGCCGGTCAGGATCAACGCGGCCAAGCCCGCCAAGCCACGGAAGGTGACGGCGGTCAAGCCCCCGAAGCCCGCCAGAGGCCAAGCCGGACAAGGTCAAGCCGGCCGAGCAGCAGACGGTCAAGCCGCAGGCCGCGAAGCCCTCAAGGCCAAGCCCGTGAAGGTCGCGCCGCCGGCGGCTCAGCCGCCGGAGGTGAAGCCGCCGCCGAAGGCGACGCTTCCCCCGGTCGTGCCGGCGGTCGACGTGCCGAAGGTCAAGAAGCCGAAGGCGTAGCGCCGGCCGCGGCAGCGGGCGCGCCACCGGTTCGCGTAACTTGGGCGCATGCCCCCCACCCTCCTCGTCATCGACGTCCAGCGCGCGTTCGACGACGGCAGCTGGGGCTCGCGCAACAACCCGCACGCCGAGCAGCGCATCGCGGAGGCCCTGGCCGCCTGGCGCGCGCACAACGCCCCCGTGATCCACGTCCGCCACCAGAGCGCCGACCCCGGGGGGCGCTTCATCCCGGGCACCCCCGCCTTCGAGTTCAAGCCCGAGGCCGAGCCGCTCGACGGCGAGCCGGTCATCACCAAGGACGTCAACAGCGCCTTCATCGGCACCGACCTCGAGGCGCGGCTGCGCGCGGCCGGCGTCGAGACGGTCGCGCTGATCGGGCTGACGACCGACCACTGCGTGTCGACCACCGCGCGTATGGCCGCGAACCTCGGGTTCGAGACCTGGGTCCTCGGCGACGCGACCGCGACCCACGAGCGCCGCGCGCCCGACGGCGAGCTGATCTCCGCCGAGCTCATGCACCGCACCGCGCTGGCGAGCCTCGACGACGAGTTCGCCGAGGTGTTGCCGACGAGCGACGCGCTCGCACGCCTGCATGCGTGAATAATCGGCCGGTGACCGGACCCGGATACCTGCGGCGGCATGAGTCCGCGCTCCTGCTGGTCGGCCCGATCGAGCCCGAGGTCCAGCCGTGGCTGAGCGCCGCGGGCTACGAGTACCGGGTCGCCGCGAACGCCAAGGCGGCGTTGAAGGCGCTGGCCGACAATCCGGCGCAGCTCATCCTCGTCGACGGGGAGTCGAGCGTCGAGACGCTGTGCCACGACGCCCGCCTCGGCGAGGCATGGCTGCTCGCGATCACCGACCGGGAGGACTCGAAGACCGCAGTCGCCGCGCTCCACGCAGGCGCAGACGACTACCTGCCCCGCCCGTTCTCGCGCACGGAGCTGCTCGCCCGCACCCGCGCCGGTGTGCGCGCGGCGCAACAGCGCTCCGACGACACGCTGCTGCGCGCGCTGATGGTCAACGTCCCGGGCGCCATCTACCGCTCGGCCTGGCACGCCGGCCACACGCTCGCGCTGATCAGCGACGAGATCGAGCGGATCTCCGGCTACCCGCCCGAGAACTTCATCGCCAGCGCGAAGCGCACGCTCATGAGCATCGTCCACCCCGACGACCACGAGCGCGTGATGGCGGAGGTCGCCCGGGCGGGCAAGGAGGACGGCGCCTTCGTCGTCGAGTACCGCATCCTGCGCGCCGACGGCGACGTGCGCTGGGTGCTCGACCGCGGCCAGCTCATCCGCGGCCCCGGCGGCCGGCTGTGGATGGACGGCGCGATCTTCGACATCACCGACCGGCGCGAGGCCGAGGAGGCGCTGCGCCGTCGCGAGGTCGAGGAGGCACGCACGGCGGAGCTGCTCGCGTCGCGCGCCCGCATCGTCGAGGCCGCCGACGCCGCCCGGCGCAAGATCGAGCGCGACCTCCACGACGGCGCCCAGCAGCGGCTCGTGACGCTCGCGCTCGACGTGCGGGTGGCGCGATCGCGGCTCAAGACCGACCCCGAGTCCGCGGGCCCGTTCCTCGACCGCCTCGGCACGGAGCTCGCGCAGGCCTCCGCGGAGCTGCGCGAGCTCGCGCGCGGCATCCACCCCGCAGTGCTGACCGATCGCGGGCTCGCTCCCGCGATCGAGACGCTGGTCGCGCGCGCCGCGGTGCCGGTCGAGGTCGTCGCGCTCCCCGCCGAGCGCCTCCCGGCCGTGGCGGAGGCGACCGCGTACTTCACGGTCTCGGAGGCGCTGACGAACGTGGCCAAGTACGCGCAGGCGACGCACGCGACCGTCCGGCTCGCCAACGACGCCGACGAGCTCGTCATCGAGGTGCAGGACGACGGCATCGGCGGCGCCAAGGCCGGCACCGGCTCGGGCCTCAGCGGCCTCGCCGACCGCGTCGGCGCGATCGACGGCTCGCTGAGCGTCACGAGCCCTGCCGGCCAGGGAACGCTCGTGCGCGCCGTGCTGCCGCTCCACGGCTGAGCTGGCGGTTCATCGCACCTATTTACGGTCGCCTGGGACTTGGAAGTCCCTGGGGTCTAGACCCGATGTGGGGACCTTGAGTGGCCGACGATGTAGGTCGCATGATGGCCCACACACTCACCACCACATCGCAGGATCAGCTCGAAGATTTGCTCGCCACGGCGGTGGGCCGCTTCGGTCGCCCGGCCCGCACGATCGACTGGAACGACCCCGAGAGCGCGCCGGCGCGGATCCTGGTCGTGGCGCGCATGCGCGACCGCCTGGCCGGGGGCGACTACCGCATCGACACGTCGCTCGTCGCGACCGCGATCATCGACCGCGTGTGCGACACCGGCCTCATCGCCCGCTTCGAGTAGGACAGCGCGGCGCGCCCGCTCGCGTGACGCGAGCGGGCTGCCACGGTCGGTCTACGCGGTCCGCGAGCGCTTCTTGTCCTTGGGCTCCGAGCGCTCCTCGAGCTGGATCTCGCGCTCGGCCCCGGGGACGTCGTCCTCGAGCTGCTTGCTCCGCTCGCGCTCGGCGTTGAGCTCCGCGCCGAGCAGGATCGCGACGTTCGTGAGCCACAGCCAGACGAGGAAGATGATCACGCCGCCCAGCGCGCCGTAGGTCTTGTTGTACGAGCCGAAGTTGGCGACGTAGAACGCGAAGGCCGCGGACGCCACCAGCCAGACCACGATCGCCAGCGCGGCTCCGGGCACGATCGTCTTCAGCCCGCCCAGCTTGGCGTTCGGCGACGCGTAGTAGAGGAGCGTGATCATGAACACGACCACGGCGAACAGGACCGGCCACTTGGCGATGTTCCAGGCGGTCACCGCGGTGTCGCCGAGGCCGACGGCGGAGCCGACCGCGCCCGCGATCGGGCCGGTCAGGACGAGTGACACCAGGACGAGCGCCAGCAGCACGACGAGCACGAGCGTCACGAGCATCTGCAGCGGGCGCAGCTTGATGAACGAGCGGCCCTCCTCGACCTCGTAGATGACGTTCGCCGCGCGCATGAACGCGCCGACGTAGCCCGACGCGGTCCACAGCGCTCCGGCGATGCCGACGATGACCATGATGCCGGCGGTGCCGCTGCTCTTGGTCAGGCCCTCGATCGGTCCCTTGAACGTCTCGACTGCCGAGGCCGGCCCGATCGAGCTGACGACGTCGGTGAGCGTCTTGATGATGGTCTGCGGATCGAACACCAGGCCGACGATCGAGATCATCGCCAGCAGGGCGGGGAAGATCGACAGGACCGCGTAGTAGGTCAGCGCGGCAGCCGAGTCGGTGAGGTTGTCCTCGGAGAACTCGGTCATCGTGCGCTTGAGGGTCTGCAGCAGCGATCCCTTGCGGGCATGGGCCGGGCCCTCGGGCCGGCGCCCGGAGCGCTTCTGCTCCTCGGGGAGCGAGTCGGTGACGGGAGCGGAGGACATCTACTCCTCCTCCGGGCGCTCTTCGCCGGGCCACGCACCGGTCAGCTGCCGCCAGCCGTGGCGGGTGCCGTGGTCGACCATGCCGCGGACGACGCGGGCGATCGCGCCCTCGACGACCAGCGCGATGAGCATCGTGGCCACGGGGACCTCGCGATGCTTGGGCCGCGGTGCCTCCTCGTCCTTGATCAGGCCCCAGACCTTGTCGAAGATCTTCTTGGCGAGCTGGCCGGCGGCGAGCCCGACAGCCAGGCCGATGGGGGTGAAGACCTTGTTCATGGCCGCGCCGTCCGCCGGCCGATCAGGAACGCGACGAGCACGGCGGCGCCGAGCACGAACGGGGCGGGGTTCTCGCGCACCTTGGTCACGACCTGCTGACCGCCCTGCTGGGCGCTCTCGGGCGTGGAGCTCTGCGCCTTCGTCTTGACCTCGTCCACCTTGGCCTTGACGTTGCCCTTGACCTCGTCGACGCGCCCCTTCGCCTGCGCCTTCACGTCGGTCTTGGCGGCGAGCGCCTCGACCGTGTCGCCGACCTCTTCGCGGGTCTGCTCGATGTCCGCGCGGATCTCCTCCGAGGAGCGGGTCTCTTCGGTCTTCTCGGTGCTCATCGCCGACCCCTCTGCGCGCTCGTCTTTGTCCATTGCACGTCCTCCTTCACGCTTTCGACGGTCTGCTCGGGGATGGGCGGGGTGACCTTCTCCATGCGGGTCTTGCCGATGAGCGCCATGACGCCCGCGACCGCGGCCCACAAGCATGGTCACGATCAGCGCGGCGAGCCAGGTGTCCATGGCGAGGCTCAGCGCGGCGATGATCGTCGCCGTGAGCGCGCCCAGGGCGTAGAGCCCGAACACGCCGGCGCCGCCGAACAGGCCCGCGCCGATGCCGGCCTGCTTGCCCTTCTCGGACAGCTCGACCTTGGCGAGCTCCATCTCCTGCTTGACGAGCCGGCTCGTCTGCTCGGAGAGCGCCTTGACCAGCTCGGACGTCGAGGCGTCGCCGGCTGAGTTGGGGCCCGCGGCCCGCGATGCTGCCATCTGAGTCTCCCTTGGATCGCTCATGCGCCCGCCGGCTCCGTCACCGTGGCGCTCTCGTTCTGCCCGATCAAGCCGAGCAGCTTCGTGCGCGCCTCCTCGTTGGTCGCCACGTACGCGCCGGCGCCAACCGCCGCAAGCGCGACGAGCCAGCCGCGGCGGCTGCGCTTCGCCTTCTTCTCGGGCCCCTGCTTGATGGCGACGCCGGCGGCGACCACCGCCTGCGCGGTGTTGACCAGCCGCCGGCGCAGCGTGGGGTCCTGCAGCGCCTTCTTCTTCGACTTGGCGTTGCCGGCGCGCGAGCTTCGCGCCGCGGAGGTTGGCCGTGGCCCGGGCCAGCTGCTTCTGGACCTCCGAGTCGTCGAAGAGCTGCTCGACGTAGGGCTGGATGGATTCAAGGGTTGATGCAGCCATACGTTCTCCTGGGATGGTGGGACACATGTCCCGGAACAGCAGGACGTTGTGGGACTACCAAAGGATCCGTAGGGCTAAACAGGACAGTTGGGACGCGAAGGCGCCAACTTTGTCCGATTTCCTGCGACCGGCGTGGGACGGGTAACGTGGCGTCAATGGAGGCCGCCGCGTCGCAACCCCGAGATGACGAGGAGGTCACTTCCGGGACCACCGCCGAGCGCCGCGCCGACGCCCAGGCCAGCCGCGACCGCATCCTGCTCGCGGCGCGCACGCTGATCGAGGACCGCCGCACGAGCATGGCCCAGATCGCGGCGGCGGCGGACGTCAGCCGCTCGACGCTGTACCGGCACTTCGCGACGCGCCAGGACCTGGTGGCGGCGCTCGAGCAGATGCCGGCCGTCGAGGCGGCGGCGGGCGAGCCGGCGCCGCTCGTGTCGACGCTGCCCTACCAGCGGCCGGGCCGGCTGGGGCGCGAACGGCCGATCGCGCTCGAGGTCACCCACATCCTCGACGAGGTCCCGCCCCACCTGATCGCCGATCAGCTCGTCGCCGAGGCGCGCCGCGTCGCCGGGGTGCCGGTCGGCCTCTACGTCGTGGACATCGACGGCTCGCGGCTGATCCGGCTCGCGGGCTCCGAGGACTTTCCCGAGACGCTCGACGCGCCGCCCGCGCTCGGCCCGGAGATCGTTCCCGAAGGGCTGCCGGCGTACTACGAGCGCCTGCGCGAGACGATGCCACGCTGCGAGGCCACGCCGCTGTGGCTGCGCGGGCGGGTCCTCGGCCTGCTCCTGTGCGTGGGCATGCCGCTGACCGAGCTGGAGGACGTCGCGCGGCAGGGCGCCGCGGCGCTCGAGCTCGCCAACGACTACACGGACCTGATCGAGTCGGCCCGCCGCCGCAAGCCGACGACGGCCGCCGCCGAGGTCCAGCACCACCTCCTCCCCCCGCGCATCGCGCGCATCACGGGCGCGCAGCTCGCGGGCGGGCTGCTGCCCACGTACGAGGTCGGCGGCGACTGGTTCGACTTCGTCGAGAACCGCGACGGCGCCTGGCTGGCGATCGCCGACGCCGCCGGGAGCGGGCCGACCGCCGCCGGCCTGGGCGCCAGCGCGCTCGGCGCCCTCCGCGCCGCGCGCCGGGCGGGACACGGCCTCGAGGAGGCCGCGCAATCGATGGACGCCGTGATCCACGCGCTCGGGAACCCGCAGTTCACCCTGACCGCGATCCTGGCCCGCTGGCACGCCCCGACCTCGATGCTCACGTGGATCAACTGCGGCCACCCGCAAGGCTTCGTCGCCGACCCCGACGGCACGCTGACCGAGCTCGACGGCCCGGTCCACGCGGCGCTGGGCAGCGTCAACGAGCCACGCGAGTTCGAGCTGACCACGCTGCGCCTCGAGAGCGCAGACCGCCTCGTCCTCGTCACCGACGGGATCACCGAGCGCGAGGTCGAGGGCGGCGGCACGTTCGGGGTCGACGGGCTCCGCCGCGCGGTCCGCGACTCGACCGCCGCGACCGCGGCCGCGACGGCGATGGCGATCCAGCAGGCGGTCACGAGCTGCTGGACCGAGCCGCTCGCGGACGACGCGACGCTCGTCGTGCTCGCGGTCGACTGAGCGAGTCACCGGACGAGCCGGACCTCGAGCGCGGCCGTTCCGCTCGCGCCGGCGCCGGACATCAGGCCGAGGATGCGCGCGACGTAGCCGGGGGTCTCGCCGTTGGCGGGGACGCAGCCGCAGGCGGCAACCGGGTTCGGGCCGGCGTTGTAGGCCGCGAGGGCGAGCGGGACGGCCGGGAAGCGACGCAGCAGGTCGCGCATCAGGTGCGCCTGCGCGTCGATCGCGCGCTCGGCGTCGAAGGGGTCGCTCAGCCCCATCGCCGCGGCGGTGCCGGGCATGAACTGGGCGATCCCCTGCGCGCCCGCGCCGCTCACCGCGAACGGGTTGAAGTTGCTCTCCGCGTACAGCTGCGCCGCGAGCAGCGTCGCGGAGACGTTCCAGCGCTGCGCGGCGCGCGCGAGCGCCGGGGCGAACGCGGCGGGGACGAAGTCGGGCAGGGTGCCGCCACCGCCGCCGTCGGCGCGCGCCGCCGGTGACGAGTGGGCGTTGAGCGTGTAGCCGAAGTGCCAGGGCTCCCAGCTGTACCGCTTCGTGAAGTGGAAGCGGGGCGCGTGCGCCGCCAACCAGCCGTAGGCGCTCGGCGGCCCCAGGTCGAGCTCGGTGCCGAGGCGGTGCAGCGAGCGCCCGGGCGGCGCGACCCAGCGCGGATCGGGATGGCGGGCGTAGAGGATCGCCTGCTCGGCGTCCGAGCGGAAGCCGCTGACGACGAGGAGCGCGACGCCGTCGGCGCGCGCGGCGCGCTCCATGCGATCGAAGGCGCGCGCGACGTCGGGGCGCATGCGCTCGCCCTGGCGCTCCGCGAGCGGGCCGTCGTAGCCGCCTCCCGCGTCGGCCGGCTCCCCCGGCGGCGCGAGCTCCGCCTCGGCGCTCGCCGTGATCGGCGCGGACCGTCGCGCCTCCCCGGTCCGGACCTCGAAGCGGTCACGCACCGTCACCCGCACCCGCGTCGGCGCGAACGAGTCCGCGTCGGGGAACGCCACGCGCGCGTCGCGCGCGCCGTTGGCCTCCGCAACGCGGTCCGCCGCCGCGCGTCCAAGCGCGAGGTACGCCGCCTTGGCCAGATGACGCGGGCCGGGCCGGGCGCGGTCGGCGTAGACCGGCTCGAACAGCCGCGCGTACGCGTCGTGCATCGCCCGCGCGCCGGCCAGCGCGGCGAGGTCCGCCGCCCGCTGCGCCCGCGCCTCCCGCCCACCGCCGCGCGCGACGAGCCCGAGCACGAGCGCTCCGAGGACGAGCGCCACCAGCCCGCCGACCACGAGCAGCGACGCCTGACCCGGCTCGGAGCGCACCCGCTGCACCCGGCCGGCTCGACGCGCCGGTGCCACGCCGCCCCGCGGCCACGGCGCCGTCACCCCGGCACCTCCACGCGCACCCGCCCCCACCCCGCCATCGCCGCCGGGCGCGCGCCCGGGCTGTCGAGGGGGCGCTGGACGACGACCGGAGCCGAGCGGTGCTGCAGGCCGGCGAGCGTGAGCGCTTCGAGGCCGGGCTCGGCGTCGGCGGCGACCACGAGGACGATCAGGTCCACGTCCTCGAGGAGGTCGTCGGTCGCCATCGTCCGCGGGCCGGTGATCGCGATGACGGCGGGGACCTCGACTGCCGCGACGGCGCGCGGGGCGAGCGCGAGGTCATCAGGACCGAGTGCCAGCCACGCCAGGCGGCCGCGCGCCACCGCCATGAGCCCGCGGGCCTGGAGGCGTGCCGCCAGGCGCGTCGCCGCGGGCGTCCCGAGCGCCGCGCGCGGCGGCGCCGCCGACGGCCACACCGCGAGCAGCGCGCCCGCCGAGCGGTGCTGCTCGCGCAGCCCGCCGGCCAGCGCCGCGGCGACCGGCACGGCGTCGTGGGGGCGACCGAGCACGACGGCGCGTGGCGCGAAGCGCGGGAGGTCGGGCGCGACGGCCGGCGGGCCGAAGGCGGACGCGGCCCGCTCGAGCAGCCCGGTCATCGCCGCGGCCCCGCGTCCGCGGTCGCGCTCGCTCGCAGGCGCGCGCCGAACGGGCCGGGCGGCGTGACCCGCACGGTCACCCGCCGCCCGCTGATCTCGATCTCCGCCCGCCGCTCCGGCCACCCGCCCAGCGCCGCCCGCGCGGCCGCCCGCGGCTCGCGGCCCTGGAGCAGCGCCACCGCGCCGACCTCCGACGCGTTCGCGGCCGCCTCTTCCGCGCGTCCCGCGTGCAAGAGCGAGAACGCCGCGAGCCCTGCCGCGAGGACCAGCGGAAGCAGCCCGACCACCTCCACCGTCGATTGGCCGCGGGGGGAGCGAACCCGGACGCGAGCGCGGCCCGTCATCGCTGCGCCGCGAACGCCGACGTCGCCGACACCCGCCCCAGCCGTGCCGCGCCGATCACGGACGGCACGCGGACCGCCACCGTCACCTCGCCGCCGCGCGCCGCCTCACGAACGCGCAGCCCGCGCTCGAGGCCCGGAGGGAGGTGCGCGCGGGCGGCCGCACGGGGGTCGAGGCCGAGGGCATGTGCGCGAGCCGCAGCTCGCGCCGCCGCGGCCGCCGACCACGACGCGTGTCCCACCAAGGCGACCTGCCACACGCCCGCGAGGAGGGCGACGACCAGCGGCAGCACCGCCACGAGCTCCACCGCCGCCTGCCCGCTCTGATCGTTGCGCACTGTCATGCGCCGACCATCGCGCGGCTGCGGTCAGGGAACTACGCGCGATCGATACGGAAGTGTTGCGAGAGGGTGCGAAAACACACCGCCGGCCTGGCGGGCCCGTGCAAGGGCCCGCCAGGCACACGCGGGTGGAGAGCTAGCGGACCCGGACGGTCTTGGTCGACCGCCAGCCGTTGCCCTGCTTGTCCTTCGACCGGACCTCGACCTTGACGCGAGACCCGTCGCGGAGGACCCTGCGGCCGCGCTTGTTGAGCGCAACCCTGACCGAGCGCGTCTTGTTGCGCTTGATCGTGGCCTTGCCACGGCCGACCACCTTGCCGTTGCGCTTGAGCGTCACGACGCTCTTGCACGTCTCGGTCGCAACGCACTTCAGGCGCATCGCGACGCGGTTGCCGTCGAGCTGCGGCTTGCCCTTGATCGCGACGCGCCGGAGGCCGCCGATCGCAAGCTCACACCGGCGCAGGAAGTCACGCCGGTCGACGAACGCGATGTCGATGCCCTGGTCGCAGGACAGCCGGTCCGTGGCCCTGTCGATCGTGTTGGCGATGTCGTTGCCCTTGCCGAGGCTGATCGCGTCGGCGGCGTCGGTGCCCCTGACGCGGTCGTTGCCGTCACCCGCGTTCAGGGTCGTGCGGATGCGGCCCTTGATGCCCCTGGCGCCAATGATCCGGTCGTTGCCGGCGTTGGCCTCGAGGTTGAGCCGCTCGGTCGTGCCGATGTCGACGTTGAACGCGCCGGGCCCAGGGGTGGCAAGCCGGTCGAACAGCACGCGACCGGCGGTCGGGGACGGCTTGATCGTGAACCGCTCGGCGACGGGTGCGCCGTTGACCACGGAGATGTCGTTGCCGGCGCCGCCCTCGTTGAGGTCGTCGTCGTCACCGCCGTTCCAGGTGATCGTGTCGTCGCCGTCGCCGCCGCGGGCGTCGTCGCGCGTGCCGGCCGGGTTGTCGTCGGGGACGATCTGGTCGTTCCCGAGGCCGCCGTCGAGCAGGTCGGCGGCGTCCGAGCCGTCGAGCGTGTCGTTGCCGTCGCCGCCCTCGACGTCGGCGCGGAGGCCGAGCGCGTCGATCGCGCCGTTGGAGGAGAACGTGTCGTCTCCGCCGTTGGCGTTGAGGTCGAGCCGCTCCGACGCCACGATGTCGATGTTGAACGGGCCGGGGCCGGGGGTCGCGGCACGATCGAACGTCGCGTGACCCGGGGTCGCCGACGCGTTCAGGGTGAACGCCTCCGGCAACGGCGCGCCGTTGACGGTGACCGTGTCATTGCCGGCGCCGCCGTCGTTGTCGTCGTCGTCGTCACCGCCGTTCCAGATCATCGTGTCGTCGCCGTCGCCGCCCTGGGCGACGTCGCGCGTGCCGGCCGGGTTGTCGTCGAGCGTGATCGTGTCGTTGCCGGCCTCGCCCGCGATCAGGTCGGCGCCGTCGCCGCCGTCGAGGGTGTCGTTGTCAGCACCGCCGCGGATGTCGAGGTTGATCAGCCCGTTGAGGCCTGCATCGGAGACGAGCGAGTCGTCGCCGCCGTTCGCGTTCAGCTCGAGCCGCTCGGCCGTGCCGATGTCGAGGTTGAACGGTCCGGGACCGGGCGTCGCGAGACGATCGAAGCTGACGCGGCCGGCCGTGGCGGACGGCTTGACCGTGAAGGCCTCGGCCGCCGGCGCGCCGTTGACCTGGATCGAGTCGGCGCCATCGCCGCCGTTCATGGTGTCGTCGTCCTCGCCGCCGCGCCAGATCAGCACGTCGTCGCCCGCCTCGCCCTCGAACACGTCACGCGTGCCGGCCGGGTTGTCGTCGCCGATGATCTGATCGTTGCCGGGACCGCCGTGCATCTCGTCGACCTGCTCGCTGCCGAAGATCTGGTCGTCGCCGGCGCCGGCGTTGATGGTCGTCTGGGTGAGCGCGCTGTAGGCCGCAGCGGTCACGCCGGTCAGTGTGATCACGTTGGCGCCGTCGCCGCCCGTCACGTTGATCGCCGTGATCGTGTTGCACGCCGTCGGCCCTGGGGCGACGACGGCATTCGCGACCGCGACGTTGCCGCCGCCGTCGCATGAAATCGTGATTGCGTCACTGCCGGTGCCGGTCACGGTCAGCACGCCTGCAGCGACGTTCGCGTTGACTGCGGCACTCGCGATGCCCGGGAACGCGAGCGCGGCCACAACGGCGACGCCCGCAATCGGGATCGAACTCTTCCACTTCGCTGACACGGGTCCTCCTGGGTAGGGAATGACCCCAAGGACGGCGTGCCGGCGGATTTATTCCTCAGTACTCCTGATACGCGCGCCAGACGGTGTACATGCCGTACGCGCCGAGGCCGATCAGCCCGAACCAGATCAGCGCGCCGAGCCCGCCCTCGTCCCACAGCTTCGACGTCGCGATGAGCGCGAACCCGACCAGCGCCACCGCCCCGTAGAGGATGCCCCGGTTGCGGTCACCAAGCCCGAAGATCGTGGCGCGGTTCTCCATGTAGAGCCGGTAGGCGAAGAACATCAGCCCGGCCGTGAGGATCACCGTCAGCAGGTTGTAGATCGCGCTCGTGCCCGTGCTGCCCCCCGGCAGCAGCCACACGGCCAGCGCCAGCGCGATGATGATCAGGACGTTGCGGATGTGCCGGTTGCGATCGGGCCCCATGGCCCTACACGATAGGGCTCACGGCCCCGCGGCTCAGACGAAGACGGGCAGGTCGGCGGCGGGCGCCGCGGCTGCGGCGGGAGCCGGCTCGGCGGCCGGCACAGGCTCCGGCGGGTCCAGCGACTCGGCGGCGAAGCGATAGCCGATCCCGAAGTGCGTGTGGATGTAGCGCCAGCGCGGCGAGGCGCGCTCGAGCTTCTGGCGCAGCTTGCGCACGAACACGTCGACCGAGCGGTCGCCGTGGACCATCGCGTAGCCCCACACGCGCTGGTAGATCTCCTCGCGCGGCAGCACCTGGCCGGCGGCGTCGGCGAGCAGCTGGATCAGCTCGAACTCGCGGCGCGTCAGGTCGACGCTCGCGCCGGCGGCGAAGGCCTGGAACTGGTCGGCGCGGATCTCGAGCTCGCCGGCGACGACGGGGACGGCCTCGACGCGCGCGGCCTCCGCGCGGCGGCGGCGGCGCGCCACGGCCTCGGCGCGGGCGATCAGCTCCTCGGGGTGGCAGGGCTTGGTGATCCAGTCGTCGGCGCCCATCCGCAGCCCGCGCACGCGCTGGGAGACCGACGAGCGGCCGGTGCAGACGATCACGCCGAGCGAGGGCAGGCGCTCGCAGACCTTCTCGAGGTAGCCCCAGCCCGCAGGGCCGAGCACGGCGAGGTCGATGACGAGCACGTTGAGCCGCATCGACACGAGCGTGTCGGTCGGCACCGGGCTCGCAAGCACGCGGTGCTGCCAGCCCGCGGCGTCGAGCCGGTTCGCGAGCACCTGGAGGAATCCGGTGTCGGAATCGAGCACCGCAAGGCGCACGGGTGGCTGGGCGGTCGGTGACCCCATCGCTCTGGGGAGGATAGTCCCGCCGAGGGCGGCGGTTACGTCACCTGGCCATACGGTCACAGGCTGGTCACAAGTCGCCCGGCCCGGCCCGCAAACTGCGGCATCCCTAGGGCGTCGGCCGGGAGGCGTCCGAGAACTCCCGGAACAGCCCTGTGACAACGAACGCGACCTGCTCGCCGATGTCCACCGCGTTGTCGCCGATCCGCTCCAGCGCGCGCGAGACGAGCATCATGCTCATCGCCCACTCGCGGGTGTCGGCGTCCGTCCCGATCTCGACCGCGCGCTTGAAGCACTCGCGGTTGAGCAGCGTTGACGCGCTCGTCCTGGCGCACCAGATCCTCCGCGAGCCCGACGTCGCGCAGCGAGAACGCCTGCTTGGCCTGCTCCACCTCGGAGCGGACGAGCCGGCCCATCTGCTCGATGCGCTCCATGATCTGGTCGTCGACGGGCGGCTCGTGGCCCGACAGCGGGAGCATCTTGGCGATGTTCACGCACTGGTCGCCCATGCGCTCGGCGTGCTTGATCACGTGCAGGAGGGCGGCGACGGTCCGCAGGTCCGACGCGACGGGGGCCTGCAGCGCCAGCAGCGAGAGGATGCCCTGATGGACCTCGAGGTAGCGGCCGTCGAGGCGGTCGTCGTCGAGGATCACGATCGCCGCGAGCTCGATGTCCTGATGGTGCAGCGCCTCCATCGTCCGGTCGAGCGCGCTCAACACGAGATCGAGCGCCCCGAGGGCCTGCCCCTCGAGCGTCTGCAGTTCCTCGCGGAAGTGGACTCTGGCCGGGGATTCGGCCACTAGCCGACCTTGCCGGTGACGTAGTCCTCGGTCCGCTTGTCTTCCGGGTTCGTGAAGATCTTGTTCGTGGCGTCGTACTCGACGACCGCGCCGGTGCGGTGCCCACTGTCGTCGTCGAGCTCGACGGTGAAGAACGCCGTCATGTCCGAGACGCGCGCGGCCTGCTGCATGTTGTGGGTGACGATGACGATCGAGTAGTCCTGCTTGAGCTCCATCATCAGGTCCTCGATCCGTCCCGTCGAGATCGGGTCGAGCGCGGAGCACGGCTCGTCCATCAGCAGGACGTCGGGCGAGGTCGCGAGCGCGCGGGCGATGCAGAGGCGCTGCTGCTGGCCGCCGGACATGCCGAACGCGTTCGTCTTCAGGCGATCCTTGACCTCGTCCCAGAGCGCGCCGCGCTTCAGCGCGCTCTCGACGATCTCGTCCATATCGCCCTTCATACCCATCACGCGCGGGCCGAAGGCGATGTTGTCGTAGATCGACTTCGGGAACGGGTTCGGCTTCTGGAACACCATGCCGATCCGCTTGCGCACCTGCACGGGGTCGATGTTGTCGTCGTAGAGGTTCTCGCCGTGATAGCCGATCCTGCCCTCGACGCGCGCCGCGGGGATCAGGTCGTTCATGCGGTTCAGGCAGCGGATGAACGTGCTCTTCCCGCAGCCCGAGGGACCGATCAGCGCGGTGATCTCGTGCCGGTGCAGGTCCATCTTGACGTTGCGCACCGCGCGCTTCTCGCTGTAGTAGACGCTGACGTCGTCGACCTCGAAGATCGCCTCGCGCGGCTGCTTCGCCTCGCTGACGGTCCCCGGCCGGGTCGTCGTCGTCTGTGGAGTTGCCTTCGGGTCAGCGGCCACAGTCAGTTCCTCACCACTTCTGCTCATATCGGTTCCTTAGGTAGATCGCGACCGAATTCATCAGCAGCAGCACGATCATCAGCACGAGGATCGCGCCTGCGGCGAGGTCGACGAACTCGCGGTTGGGGTCCTGGGTCCATACGAAGATCTGGATCGGGAGGGCCGTGAAGTCGCTCATCAGCCCGTCCGGGTTGAAGCGCGGGGACGCCGCGGCGCCGATCACGAGCAGCGGCGCGGTCTCGCCGATCGCCCGCGACAGGGCCAGGATGACGCCCGTGGCGATGCCGGCGATCGAGCCCGGGAGCACCTGCTTCCAGATCGTCTGCCACTGCGTGGCGCCGAGCGCGAGCGCGCCGTCGCGGACCGACGGCGGCACCGCGCGGATCGCCTCGCGGGAGACGATGATCACGACGGGCAGCACGAGCAGGGCGAGCGTGATGCCGCCCGCCAGCACCACGTTGCCCAGGCTGAGTGGGCCGCGGACGATGAAGGCGAGCCCGAGGATGCCGTAGACGACCGAGGGCACCGCGGCGAGGTTCTGGATGTTGACCTCGACGAGGCGGTTGTACCAGCGGTCGCGATCGGCGTACTCCTCGAGGTAGATCGCGGTGGCGATCCCGAGCGGGACCACCATGACGGCGACGATCGCCATCAGGAAGAGCGTGCCGTAGAGCGCCGACATGATCCCGGAGTTGGAGGGGATGATGCGCGACGGCTGCGACGTGATGAATTCCCACGAGAGCTTCGAGGCGCCGCTGGCGATGACGTCGTAGAGGATCGCGCCGAGCCCGAGGAAGGCGAGCCCCAGCGCGAGGTACATGAACAGCCGGAAGAGCCGGCCGTAGAAGCGGTCCTTGCCGCTCACCGAGGGCAGCACGGAGCGCTGCGTGCGCGCGGCCGCGGCGATCTGGGCGCCGGTCATTCGTACACCTGCCGGAAGCGTCGGACGAGGCCTATCGAGACCGCGTTGAGGATGAGGGTCATCACGAAGAGCGTGAAGCCGACCACGAAGATCGTCTCGTACTCGATCGAGCCGGTCGGGATGTCGCCGCGCGCCGTGGCCGCGATGAACGCCGCCATCGACTGGTAGGACTCGCGCGGGTCGACCCCGAGGTTGGCGGTCTGGCCGCCGGCGATCAGGATGATCACGGTCTCGCCGACGGCGCGCGACGCGCCGAGGATCAGCGCGGCCACGATGCCCGAGAGGGCGGCCGGGAAGACGATCCGCAGGGAGACCTGGAGCTTGGACGCGCCGAGCCCGAACGCGCCCTCGCGCAGCGAGGCGGGCACCGCCGACATCGCGTCCTCGGCCACCGACGCGATCGTCGGCAGGACGAGCAGGCCGAGGATGATCCCGGCCGACAGGGCGTTGAACTGGTTGACGTCGAAGCCGAGCGCGCGGATGACGTTCGGCGTGAAGTAGGTGAGGGCGAAGTAGCCGAAGACGATGGTGGGGACGCCGGCCAGCGTCTCGAGGATCGGCTTGATCACCTTGCGGACCCGCGGGGGTGCGTACTCCGAGAGGTAGATCGCGCACAGCAGCCCGAGCGGGATCGCCACCAGGAGGCCGATGCCGGTCAGGTAGAGCGTGCCCCAGATGATCGGGATGACGCCGAAGGACTGCTGGTCGCCGCGCAGCAGCGGCGTCCACTTGTCGCCGAACAGGTACTCCTGGATCGGCACGTCGCCGAAGAAGGAGATCGTCTCCCGCAGCAGCGAGAGGACGATCAGCACGGTCGTGACGACGGACAGGATCGCGGCCAGGAACAGCGCCGCCTTGATCGCGCTCTCCGCGCGCGAACGCACCGTGGGGGTCTTGACCAGGCTGGCCGGGACCGCCACGGCGCCCGGGGCGGCCGCAGCCGCCCCCGGGTCCGTGCTGGAGAAGCGTCCGGCCACTTAGGCCTCGGCCGTCTTCAGATCGGCCTTGGCCTTGGTCAGCTGCTCGTCCGTCATCGGGACGATCTGCGCCGCCTTGGCGATCTCGGCCTGGTTCTCGATGATGAAGTCCATGAACGCCTTCACCTCGGGCCGTGCGATGGCCTTGGCGCTGGGGTACATGTACAGCGGGCGCGAGAGCGGCTTGTAGGAGCCGTCCTGGATCGTCGCGGAGCTCGGCTTGACGCAGCTGCCCGCGTCCTCGCCGACCCCGACCAGGTTGAGCTTGTCAGCGTTCTGCTCGTAGTAGGAGAAGCCGAAGTAGCCGAGGCCGCCCGCGTCGCCGGAGACGCCGGTGACGAGCTGGTTGTCGTCCTCGGAGGCCTCGTAGTCCTCGCGGGTCACGCCCTCCTCGCCGTTGATCTCGTCGGTGAAGAAGTCGAAGGTGCCGGAGTCCGTGCCGGGCCCGTAGAGCGACAGCTCGGTGTCGGGCAGGGAGGGATCGACGTCCTTGAGCGACTTGATCTTGGAGCCCTTGTTCCAGACCTTCTTGAGCTGCTCGACCGTCAGGCAGTCGACCTTCAGGTCCTTGTTGGTGGCCACGGCGATGCCGTCGTTGGCGATCTGGACCTCGGCGTACTTGACGCCGCCCTTCTTGCAGACGGGCGCTTCCTCGTCCGGCTTGATCGGGCGCGAGGCGTCGGAGACGTCGGTCTCGCCGGCGCAGAACTTCTCGAAGCCGCCGCCGGTGCCGGACTGGCCGACGGAGATCTTCACGTCGGGGTTGTCCTCGTTGAAGAGCTCGGCCGCCGCCTGGGCGAACGGGTAGACGGTCGAGGAGCCGTCGATGGCGATGCTGCCGCTCAGCTCCCCGCCGGAGGAGGAGGCGCCGCTGGGGCTGTCTGCGTCGTCGCTGCCACAGGCTGCGACGCCGAACCCGAGCAGGGCGGTAGAAAGCACGGCGATAAGGAATCGATGGGTTCTCATGAGGCCGAGGCTTGCAGCGCCCGACCCCCACCCTGTTACGAGGCTGTGGCCGCGTTGTGAAAAGGGTGTGAACGCTCGGGCTCGAAGCGGTAGCCGAAGCCGAAGTGCGTATGGATGTACTGCCAGCCCGGCAGCGCGTCGCCCAGCTTCACGCGCAGCTTGTGGATGTAGACGTCGACCGAGCGGTCGTCGGCGCGCAGCGGCGCGCCCCACACCGTCTCGTAGAGCTCGGCGCGCGGCACGATCCGGCCCTGGCGGCGGGCGAGCGCCGCGAGCAGCTCGAGCTCACGGACCGAGAGGGCGAGCGTGTGACCGGCCGCCACCACCTGATGCTCGTCCTCCCGGATCTCGAGCGCGCCGGCCGAGAGGACGCTTCCGTTGGCACTCATGGGTCCGAGGGTGCTGCGAGCGCCGCCCCGCAGGGTTACCGACCCGTGAAACACACGTGAAGAGGCTGTGAACGCGTTCCCGCTCCCGCGTACTCGCGCGTAGCGTGCAGAGCGATGCGGCAGAGAACCGACCCCCGGCTGCTCGATCTCTTCCAGGAGTCCGGGCGCAACGTCCAGCGGACCGCGCTGCTGCTGCGCGAGCTGATGTCCGACTACCCGGAGTCCAACGGCGTCGGCGGCGAGATCGTGGAGTGCGAGCACGCGGGCGACCGGATCGCCCACGACATCCTCCACCGCGCCGCCCAGCGCACGGCCCGCCGCGCGGTGCCCGACGCCGCCGACGTGCACGCCCTGACCGGCGCGCTCGACGACATCGTCGACTTCGCCGAGGAGGCCGCCGACCAGCTCAGCCGCTACGGCGTCGAGGCGACGATGCTGCCCGCGCAGGAGATCACCGACGTGCTCGTGCGGGCGTCCGACGCGCTCGCCTCCGCCCTCGCCGGACTCCACGACGGCAGCGACGCCGGCCCGCACCTCGTCGAGATCCACCGGCTCGAGAACGAGGCCGACCGGATCGTCCGCGAGGCGGTCGCGTCGCTATTCGTGAACGGCATCGACCCGATGGTCGTGATCCGCTGGAAGGACATCTTCGAGTCGCTCGAGGCCGCCGTCGACGCGTGCGAGACGGCGGCCAACGTGCTCGAGGGCATCGCGCTGAAGCGCCGCCGGTAGCGGCTTCTTCACATCGGCCCGCGCGCGACGGGAGATCCTGAGCGAGCGAGACCTCCTCCTCGCACCCGTCGCGCGGCGGTCCCGGATTCCCCACCCGGGGCCCCTCGCGCGACCCTCTTCTACGCGGCCCGGGCGGCAGCGACGCGCCGGCCGGCGAGCGCGAGCTGCCAGCCCTCCGCGAGCCGGCCGAGCGCCGCCTCCCAGGAGCGGTCCTGGACCGCCCGCAGGCCGCCGCCGGAGAGCCGCCGGCGCGCGGACGGGGAGCCCGCGAGCCCGGCCAGGGTGAGCCCGAGCACGCCCGGGTCGGGGGAGCACAGCAGGCCGCTGCGGCCGTGCGCGACGAGCTCGGCCGGCCCGCCCGCGGCGACCGCCACGACCGGCAGCCCGGACGCCTGGGCCTCGAGCAGCACCTGCCCGTAGGTGTCGGTCTGCGAGCAGAACATGAACAGGTCCGCCGACGCGTAGGCGGCGGCGAGGGCGTCGCCCTCGAGCCAGCCCAGGAACGTCCCGGCGTCGCCGAGGCGCTCGCGCAGCGCCGCCTCCTCCGGGCCGCCGCCGGCGAGCACGAGCTGCAGCGCCGGGCGCAGGCGGTGCGCCTCGAGGAACGCGTCGGCCAGCAGGTCGACGCCCTTCTCGCGCGTCAGCCGCCCGGAGTAGAGGACGTTGATGCGCGCGGGGTCGAGCAGCCCCGGCACGCGGCGCTGGGGCGAGAAGCGGGCGAGGTCGACGCCGCGGTCCCAGCGCGCGATCCGCTCGGCCGGGATGCCGAGCGCGGCGAGCCGGTCGTCCGTCGAGGTGGAGGGCGAGAGGACCACGTCGCACTGGCCGTAGAAGGCGGCCAGGGCGAGGTCGGTGCGGAACTTCAGCCCCGCGTCGCCCGAGCGCAGCCCCGCGTAGGCGGCCAGCTCCGTGTGGTACGACCCGGCGGTCGGCAGCCCGAGCAGCCGGCCCGTCAGCGCGGCGGCGATCCCGGCCGGGCCGGGCGTGCACAGGTGCAGCAGGTCGTAGCGGCCCTCCGACAGCGCGTCCACGACCGACGGGAGGCTCGGCACGCCGACCTTGAGGCCCTCGTAGTAGGGCACCTCGGCCTCCGCGACCGACGGGAGCCGGCGGTCGACGTGGGCGTCCGTGCCGATCACCTCGACCTCGAAGCCCGGCACCCCGCGCTCGCGCAGCTCCTCGAGCGTGCGGGTCACGCCGTGGGTCGCGCCGATGCCGTCGGCGACCAGCGCGACGCGCAGCGGGTCGCCTTCGCGCGCGACGAGCTTGTGCTTCTCGCGGCTCTGGAAGGCGGTCGCGGGCGCGTAGGGGATCGCCGCGACGCAGGCCCCGAACACCTCGGCGGCGGCGCCCGCCCAGTCGCCGTCGTCGCCGCCCGTCGCGGCCTCGAGCACGCGCCCGACCGCCGCCTGCAGCCGGCGCTCGTGGCAGCGCCGCGCGCGCCGGTACAGCTCCGTGTGGCTGAAGCCCTCGGACTGCAGGTGGTCGAGCAGCGCGCGGTCGGGCAGGTCGAGGTCGATCGCCGCGAGCCAGGCGCGCAGCACCGCGCGCGCGTCGTCCGGGCCCATGTCGGTCGCGAGCGCGCCCGCGCGCGCATCGCCGTCGGACATCACGCGCTCGACCATCCGCAGCACGACGCCGGGGTCGGGCGGCGCGCCCGCGTCGCCCTGGCCGAGCACGCGCACGGCGATCGCGATCGCCGCGTGCGCCCACTTGGCGGCCGACCCCTGCGCGCCGTGCGCCTCGACGCGGCCGTCGCGCAGGTGCGCGAGGAACTCGGCCGGGGTCGCCGCGGGCGGCGCCTGGGTCCAGGTGCGCCCGATGTCGACACCCGCGTGGTCGTCGGAGCCGCCGATCCCGACCCCGCCGTGGGTGTCGACGTAGATCGCGGCGGGGCGGTTGAGCTCCGGCGCGCGGGCGCCGTTGCGGACCTCCCAGACGTCGAACAGCTCGGCGAGCCGGCGCCGGTGGCGCGCGGTCAGCGGCGCCGCGACGTTGAAGAACGGGTGGGCGAGCGCGCACGCGATCTCGTGCTCGCGCAGGTATTCGGCGACCTCCTCGATGTCGTCGGCGTGCGCCTGCAGCCACACGTGGTCGCCGAGCGTGATGTCGAAGCACAGCACGTGCACGGCCTGCGGCTCGCCGGCGAAGCTCGCGGTCAGCTCCTCCGACACGAAGACGTCGGGTCGGTCGGCGATGGAGAGCACACCGTCGATGGTGTCGTGATCGGTGATCGTCACGAAGTCCATGCCGCGCCGCTTGGCCAGCGCGTAGACCTCTTCGGGCGGCGTGGCGCACTCGGGCAGCCCCAGGGCGCGCGAGACGCCGAGCTTGGAGACCGCGGAGGCGGTCGAGTGGCAGTGCAGATCGGCCCGGGTGGCCGTCGGTGCGTTCTCGTTGGTCGTCATGCGGTCAATCCTCCCTGCAAATTGCAGGGAGGAGTGACCGTTCGGTGAACCTTCAGCTCACAGCGGCCCGCGGTGCCACGGGCCGGTGATGGCGCAGGTCATGCCTTCGTCGCGGTGGTCCTCCGGCGTCCCGGCCGAGTCGCCGTAGAGGTTGACGAACATCGTCCGGCCGTCGGGGCTGAAGCAGACGCCCGCCAGCTCGGTCCCGCTGAACACGTTGACCGCGAACGTGAACGCCTCGCCGCGCCGGGAGAGCCCGATGAGGCGGTTGACGTTCAGGATCTCCGGCGCCCGCGGGTCGGTGTCCTCGTCGGCTGCGGAGGCGTCGTCCTCGCACGCCACCAGCCCGCCGCGCGGCGTGACCGTGAGGTTGTCGGGCGAGTCCATGACCTCCCCGCCCGGGGACTCGTAGTGCAGGACGAGCGTGCGCGAGCGCTGGCGGTACTCCCAGATCTGCCCGTAGCCCTCGCGATAGCCGTCCGTGTTGACGTCGCCGCTCTTGACGTCGCCGCCGCTGGTGGAGACGAAGTAGATGCTGTCGCCGTCGGCCCAGCAGCCCTCGAGGCGGTTGAACTTGCACGCGCCGGCGCGCCAGCCCTGCTGGAAGGTGCCCGCGGGGTCGTCCTCGCTCAGATACTCGGGATCGGGGTCGGGGATGTCGATCCACCTCACCGGCAGCGGCCGGCCACGGCGCTGGCCCTCGCGCGCGTCGTACTTGGGCGAGCCCTTGATGCCGAGGATCTGCAGCCTGCCGCCCTTGCGGAGCCTGTGCGGGTCGCGCGGCAGGAAGCGGTAGAAGCCCGCGCCGCGCCCCGAGCCCGGGTCCTCCGTCTCATAGACGATCCCGCTGCGCTCGTCGGTGGCGAGCGCCTCGTGCATGAAGCGGCCCATCGCCCGCAGCGGCTCGCCGTCGCTGCGCTCGCGGCGCCTGCGCCGCGGCACCTCGAACACGTAGCCGTGCGGCTCGGCGTAGCGCCGGGTGGGGTCGGTGAAGTTCGGGCCGAACACGGTCTCCTCGCCGGTCAGCCAGCTCCTGCGGTGCAGCCCGAAGCCGCCGGCGCAGTTGACGTGGCTGCCCGAGAGCGAGATGAAGTCGCGCACGAGCGTGCGCGAGCGCGGGTCGTAGTCGAGCGTGCTGGTGCCGCCGCCCGCCGTCGGGTCGTAGGTGCCGGGATCGTGCGGCACGCTGCCCGCGCCGGGCAGGTTGCGGTCCTCGTGGTTGCGGATCAGCCGCACCGTGCCGCGCGGGCCGCGGAACGCGGCCATGCCGTCGAGCGCCAGCGGCGTGAGGTTGCCGTCGGACATCCGCGAGGCGATGTGGCCGAACGTGACGTAGGAGAAGCCCGCGGGCAGGGCGAGCACCTCGACGCCCCGCTGGTCGGGCAGCGGCTGCGGCTCGCCGTACGAGCTGTGGCCGTGGTGGCCCTTGTCGGCGAGCGCCGCCCGGTTGGCGAGCCGCTCGAGCGCGACGACGCTGAGCGCGCCCCCGCCGGTCGCCGCCATACCGCGCGCGATGAACGCGCGCCGGTCCATGAGTGTCACCCCGACCTCCCCGCCGGTTGCTGTGGACCCGGCGAAAGGTAGCGCGCGGAGGGCCCCTACGTGCGCGCGACGCTGAGCGCCTCCTCCCAGCGCGCGTAGAGCTCCTTCAGCTCGCGCTTGGCCTTCTCGTGGCGGGCGGTCGACTTCTTGCTGCGCTCGGGCGTGCTCCACGCCGCCGGGTCGGCGAGCTCCTCCTCGAGCGCCTTCATCGCGGCCTCGGCCTGTTCGATCTGCTGCTCGAGGCGCTCGGCGACGCGGCGCTGGTTCTTCGACGGCGCGGACGCGCCGGCGACGGCGCCCGGCTTCGGCTTCTCGGCCGGAGCGGACTTGGCCGGCTTCGCGCGCTTGGCGGTGCGCTCGTCCTGCTCGCGCTCCTCGCGGACGCGCAGGTACTCCGCCCAGCCGCCGAGATAGGAGTGCAGCGCCTGGTCCTCGACCGCGATCGTGCGCGTGCCGACGGCGTCGAGCAGCGCCCGGTCGTGGGTGATCAGCAGGACGGAGCCCTCGAAGTGCTGGAGCGCGGTCTCGAGCGCCTCGCGGCTCTCGAGGTCGAGGTGGTTGGTCGGCTCGTCGAGGATCAGGACGTTGGCGCCCGAGTGGACGAGGATCGCCAGCGACAGCCGCCGCCGCTCCCCGCCCGAGAGGCCCTCGACCGGCTTCTCGGCCGCCTCGCCGGAGAACATGAACTGGCCGAGCAGCGCGCGCGCCTTGGGCGGCGTCAGGCGGGTGGCGCGCTGGGCGGCCTCCAGCACGCTGGCGGTCGCGTCGAGCTCCTCCGCGTGCTGGGAGAGCACGCCGAGCTTGACGTTGTGGCCGGTGAGCAGCTTGCCCTCGTCGAGCTCGCGCGCGCCCGCGAGCGCGGAGATCAGGGTCGTCTTGCCGGAGCCGTTGGGGCCGATCAGGGAGACGTGCTCGCCGCGCTCGAGCCACAGCTCGGCGTCGCGCAGCAGCTCGCGCTCGCCGATCCTCAGCGTCGCCTTCTCCATCTCGAAGACCACGCGGCCGGAGCGCTCGGGCGGCTTGAAGGCGAAGCCGAGGCCCTTGCCGTCGCGCGGGTCGCGGGTGACGCGCTCCATCTTGTCGAGCTTCTTCGCGCGCGACTGCGCCTGGCGCGCGCGGGTGCCGGCCCGGAAGCGGGTCACGAAGCGCTCGAGCCGCTCGATCTCCTCCTGCTGGCGCTCGATCGCGCGCCCGAGCGCCAGCTCGCGCGCCGCCTTCTCCTTGCGCCAGGCGTGCCAGGTGCCCTTGAAGAACTTCCCGCGGCCCGCCTCGAGCTCGAGCACCGCGGTGCCGACCGCCTCGAGGAACCAGCGGTCGTGGGCGACGAGCACGACGGCGGCGTCGAGCGTCTGGAGGTGGCCCTCGAGCCACTCCAGCGAGGCGATGTCGAGGTGGTTGGTCGGCTCGTCGAGCAGCAGCAGGTCGGGGTCGCCCGCGAGCGCCCGGGCGAGCGACGCGCGCGTGAGCTCACCGCCGGAGAAGGTCGAGAGCGAGCGGTCGAGGTGCTCGTCGCGGAAGCCGAGCCCGTGCAGCGTGGCGTTGATGTTGTCGCGCCAGCCGTAGCCGCCGGCATGCTCGAGGCGCGCCTGGGCGGTCGAGTAGGCGCCGAGCGTGGTCGCGTCGGTCGCGCCCTCGGCCATCGCGGCCTCCAGCTCGGCGAGGCGCTGCTCGATCGCCAGCAGCTCCTTGGCGCCGCTGAGCACGTAATCGCGCAGCGTCAGCTTGCGCTCGCGCGGCGGGCGCTGGTCGTGCAGCGCGATCCGCGTGCCCTTCGCGAACACGAGCTCGCCGCCGTCGACCGAGGTCTCCCCCGCGAGCATCCGCAGCAGCGTCGTCTTGCCCGAGCCGTTGCGCCCGGACAGCGTCAGCCGCTCCCGGCGACCGAGCCGGAACGACACACCGCGCAGCAGCGGCTCCCCCACCATGTCCTTGGCGAGGTCTGAGGCGATGACAACGGCCATGGAGTGAGGCTAGGGGGTCGGGCAGCGATCGGCGGCGCGACGAGGGAACCGGATCGTGGATGCCAGGGGCCGCACATGAGGTGAGGCGATGTGGTGCATCGTTGATCCTCATGGGTGGTTCCTGGCGCCGCGAGACGATTTCCTCGTCGTGTCGACGCGCTGCCCGGCCCCCTTATCCGGGGGCGATCGCGTCGATCTCGACGCGGCCGCCCGCGGGCCTCAGGGTGAGGCGGTGGGCGCCGCTGCGCAGCGGCCCGGAATCGAAGGCGACCTGGCGCTCGCCGAGGGGGCCGGCGAGGCTGACGACGGAGCGGCGGCCGTCGAGCGTGACCGCGAGCCGGCCGGCCGAGGGGAAGCGCCGCGCGATCACGCGGACCCGGCGCTGGGTGAAGCGCAGCCTGGCGGTGGCCTTGGTGGAGGTGGCGGCGGCGGTCGCGCCCTTCCAGGCGCCCGGGCGGCGCTGCTTGCGCCAGCCGCGCGATCGCTTCACGGCGCGGTTGCGCTCGTCCAGCGGCACGACCACCGCCGCGCTGGTGGGCGGCCCGAACGCCTCGTCGCCGATCGCGCGCGTGCGGGCCCTGACCACGTAGGCGGCGCCCGGCTCCCCGGTGAAGGTCGTGCTGCGCGCGGGCGAGCCGGCCACCAGCGTGCGCCAGTCCGCCGCGGATCGCAGCCCCAGCGCGCGCACGTCGACGAGGAAGGCGGCCGCGCGGCTCTCGTCGTCCCCGCGCCCGCGCCAGCGCAGGTGGAGGCGCTGCGAGGTGAACGCGTCGCTGGCCAGCTCGGGGACGATCAGCTCGGTCGCCGGCGGGCCGGGCGGCGGAGGCGCCGGTGCCGCCGTCGGCGCGGGCGTCGGAGATGGCGTCGCCGTGGGCGTCGCGGTCGGCGTCGGCGTGGCGGTCGGGAGCGGCGGGACCTGCGCCGGCGCGGCGGCGATGCGGCCGCACACGGCGAGGGCCAGCAGGCCGAGCAGGAGGAGAAGGCGACGACGCACGCGGCCCATATAATCGGGTACCGATGCGCCGCACGCTGTACCTCACCGCCCTGACCGCGCTGCTGCTGGCGCTCAGCGCCCCCGCGGCGCTCGCCCACGACGGCGGCGAAGGCTGGTGGGGCGAGACGAACGACAAGGTCGTCACGAACGCCGGCTTCATCATCATCGCCGCGGTTCCCCTGCTCGTCTTCCTGCTCAGCATGCTCCAGTACCGCCTGGACAAGCGGAAGGACGCCCGCAAGCAGGCCGCCAAGGCCCGCGTCGCACGCGCCGACGAGCGCGGCGGCTGGTAGCCCCGCCGGGCCCGGCGCCGTGGTCCGCTACGAGCGCCCCGGCGCGGCCGCGCTCGTCACGATCGACCGCCCCGAGCGCCGCAACGCCGTCGACGGCCCGACCGCGGAGGCGCTCCACGAGGCCTTCCGGCGCTTCGTCGCCGACGACGAGGCGCGCGTGCTCGTCCTCACCGGCGCGGGCGACGAGGCGTTCTGCGCCGGCGCCGACCTCAAGGCGCTCGACACGCTGGGGCCGCGGCTCGACCTGCCCGAGGGGCCGCTCGGCTTCACGCGGCTGCTGTCGCCGAAGCCGACGATCGCCGCGATCACCGGCTGGTGCCTGGCCGGCGGCTTCGAGCTCGCGCTCTGGTGCGACCTGCGGGTGGCGACGCCGACCGCCCGCTTCGGGTTCACCGAGCGGCGCTTCGGCGTCCCGCTGATCGACGGCGGCACGCAGCGCCTGCCGCGGATCGTCGGCAGCGGCCGCGCGCTCGACCTCGTGCTCAGCGGCCGCATCCTCGAGGTCGAGGAGGCCGAGCGGATCGGCCTCGTCACCGAGATCGTCCAAGCCGGGGAGCCACGTCGAGCGCGCCCTCGCGATGGCCGAGCGGCTCGCCGCGTTCCCGCAGGACACGATGCTCTCGGACCGCCGCGCGGTGCTCGAGGGCGCCGGCCTGCCGCTCGTCCAGGGCCTCGCGCTCGAGGCCCAGCTCGGCCGCGGCCGCCACGGCCTCGCCCTCGAGGGCGCGCAGCGCTTCGCCGGCGGCGAGGGCCGCCACGGCGAAGGCACCGGGCATCTAGCGCAACTTCGTTCTACGCCCGGGTATCGATCAGCTGTGACGCGCAAGCGAGGCACACTCATCCTGCTGGCCCTGGCCGCCTTCGGCGCCGCGGCCGCGCCGGCCCACGCCGGCACCTACTCCGTGTACGCCTGCGGGAGCTACGACAACCGATCGTGGAGCAGCGTGGGCGCCACCGGCATCGGCGCGGACGAGCGCTGCACGACCAGCGCGACGATCGGCAACGCGGTGGGGGGCGGCGCGCGTGTCCCGCTCGGCGCCGCGGGCAGCACCACCTTCACCGCACCGGCCGGGATGACGATCGCCGACTTCACGCTCACTCGCCAGCTCACCTACCGCAACGGGGCGCCGGCCGACGGCACGCGCCGGCTCTACGCGATCTATCAGCTCGGCGGCACCGTGTTCGCCGGCGCGGGCCGCTACCACAGCGCCACTCGCGAACGTCTCAACGCCGTCGGCTCCTGGTACGGCTATCCGGAGAGCAACGTCATCGTGCCCAGGAGCACGGTCCGGCGCTCGAGCTTCCCGGCCCTGGCCGGGTACCGCGGCGACGCCACGACGCTGCAGATCGCGGTCGGCTGCTTCAACGGCACCAGCAACACCCCCTGCACGGTCGCCGCCGGCGGCGGCATCGCGCACGTGCTCTCCGGCGCCCAGGTCGTCCTCAACGACCCGACCACGCCGGCCGCGTCGATCGAGGCCTCGGGCCTGCTCGTCGGCGGCCCGCGCTCGGGTTCCGACGCGATCACGCTCGACGCCACCGACAACGGCGGCATCCGGCGCGTCGAGATCATCGACGTGACCGGCGGCGGCGCCGGCGTCGTCGGCGCCGAGGACTACGCGACCGGCGCGCGCACCGCCACGGGAGCGACCTGCTCCTTCCGCCTCGCCAAGGCGTGCCCGAACCTCAAGAACGAGACCATCCGCCCGACCAGCCTGGCCGCGGGGCAGCGGACCCTGAAGGTCCGGGTCACCGACGCCGGCGGCAACGTGCTCGAGCAGGGTCCGTATGCGGTCAACGTCGCCACGCCGTCGGACCGCGGCCCGCTCAACGGCGCGGGCGCGACCGAGGACGGCAAGCTGACCGCCCACTTCACCGGCACGACGAAGACGCGGCGCACGGTCAACTACCGCTCGCGGGCCTCGATCTCGGGCCGCCTCCTGAACTCGAGCGGCAAGCCGATCACGGGCGCGCTGCTGCGCGTGCTGACGCGCGACCGCCGCCAGAGCGCGGGCTGGGTCGAGCGCTATACGACGACCACGAAGGCCGACGGCAGCTACCGCATCAAGGTGCGCGCCGCCGCCTCGCGGCTGACCCAGATCGCCTGGCGCTCGCACGTCAGGGACCCAGGGTTCCAGGAGACCGCCTACGTGACGCTGCTCGCCCGCGCCTCCGCGTCCCTGAAGGCGATGCCGCGCTCGGTCGGGGTCGGCGGGCGCGTGCGCCTGAGCGGCAGGATCCGCGGCTCGATCCCCACGCGCGGCGTGCCGGTGATCTTCCAGGGCCGCTCGGGCAACGGCCGCTACACGACGTTCGGCGAGGGCCGCGCCGACCGCAAGGGCCGCTTCCTGATCGGCTACCGCTTCCGCTCGGCCGGCTCGCGCGGGCGCACGTTCAGCTTCCGCGTGAGGGTCCGCGGCGACGCCCGCTTCCCCTACGCGACCGGCTACTCGAAGCGCGTGACCGTCCGCGTCCGCTGAGACGGGCTACCGAAACGAAGTAGATTCCTCTCTCGGACCAGAACGTCGGAGGGGGACACAGGATGAGCTACTTCGTGACGGGGGCGACCGGTTTCATCGGGCGCCATCTCGTCGAGCGCCTGCTCGAGCGCGAGGGGGACATCTACGTCCTCGTGCGCGAGGAGTCGACGGAGAAGCTCGATGCCCTGCGCGACCGCTGGGACGCGGGTGACCGCATCAAGCCGGTCTCGGGCGACCTGTCCGAGCCGCTGCTCGGGGTCTCCGAGGAGGATCGCCAGGCACTGAAGGGCGTCGAGCACTTCTTCCACCTCGCCGCGATCTACGACATGACCGCCGACGAGGAGCGCAACAGCCGGCTCAACGTCAACGGCACCCAGCACGCCATCGACCTCGCCAACGAGCTCGGCGCGGGCCACTTCCACCACGCCTCCTCGATCGCGGTGGCGGGCGAGTACGACGGCCACTTCACCGAGGACTCCTTCGACGAGGGCCAGAAGCTCACCCATCCGTACCACCGGACCAAGTACGAGGCCGAGAAGCTCGTGCGCGAGCGGCTGACGGTGCCGTGGCGCGTCTACCGGCCCTCGGTCGTCGTCGGCAACTCGAAGACCGGCGAGATGGACAAGATCGACGGCCCGTACTACTTCTTCAAGGCGATCCAGAAGTCCCGCCACGCGCTGCCGGAGTGGTTCCCGCTCGTCGGGATCGAGGTCGGCAAGACGAACATCGTGCCCGTCGACTACGTCGCGGCCTCGATGGACCACATCGCCCACCTGCCCGACGTCGACGGCCAGGCCTTCCACCTCGTCGACCCGAAGATGACGCGCGCGGGCGACGTCATCAACACCTTCGCCCAGGCCGGCCACGCGCCGAAGATGGTCATCCGGATCGACAAGAGGATGACCGACATGCTGCCGAAGGGCGTGCTGTCCTACGCCATGAAGCTCCCGGCGCTCAAGGACATCCGCAGCTCGCTGCTCGCCGACCTCGGCATCCCGGACTCGATCATCGAGTACATCGGCCTCAAGCCGACCTTCGACGCACGCGACACCAAGCGCGCGCTGGCGGGCTCGGGCATCGAGCTGCCGCCGCTGGACTCCTACGCCGACAAGCTGTGGGACTACTGGGAGCGCAACCTCGACCCGGACCTCTTCAAGGACCGCTCCTTCGAGTACGCGATCAACGGCAAGACCGTGATCATCACGGGCGCCTCCAGCGGCATCGGCCTGGCCGCGGCCCGCAAGATCGCGGCGGCCGGCGGGATCCCGATCCTCGTCGCCCGCTCGCTCGACAAGCTGGAGGCGGCCAAGGCCGAGATCGAGTCCGCGGGCGGCACCGCCTACGCGTACTCCTGCGACCTCTCGGACTACGACTCGATCGACTCCGTGCTCGAGAAGATCTTCTCCGAGCACGCCTCGATCGACATGCTGGTCAACAACGCCGGCCGCTCGATCCGGCGCTCGGTCGAGGTCTCCTACGACCGCTTCCACGACTACGAGCGCACGATCCAGCTCAACTACCTCGGCACGATCAAGCTGATCATCGGGGTGCTCCCGCACATGCGCGGGAGGAAGGCCGGCCACATCGTCAACGTGTCCTCGATCGGCGTCCAGACCAACCCGCCGCGCTTCTCGGCCTACGTCGCCTCCAAGTCGGCCCTCGACGCCTTCACCCGCGTCGTGTCGAGCGAGACGATCGGCGACAACGTGACGTTCACCACGATCCACATGCCGCTGGTGCGCACGCCGATGATCGCCCCGACCAAGATCTACGACAGCTTCCCCACGATTTCGCCGGAGGAGGCCGCCGACCTCGTCTGCGAGGCCCTGCGCGCCAAGCCCAAGCAGATCAACACCCGCCTCGGCACGTTCGGCGAGGTTGCCTACGCGCTGGCGCCGAAGGCCGTTGACCAGATCCTCCACATGGCGTACAAGGTCTTCCCGGAGTCGTTCAAGAAGGACGAGGCGGGCAAGGAAGGCGAGGGTGACCGCGCGAGCGGCGAGGCAATGGCGCTGGCCCACCTCATGAAGGGCGTGCACTGGTAGGGAATAGCGCGGCGTTTATCGACGTCTGCTTTCTTGATGATTGTGCGTGATCAACCACCCGAGTTGTCCCCCGAGGAGGAGGCCGCCCTCGTCGCGTTCGTCGACGGGCGCCTCGATCCCGAGGCGGCCGCGCCCGCGTAGAGGCGCGCGCCGCCAAGGATCCGGACTACAAGAGCGCGCTCGTCCGCCAGCAGGTGGGGCGCGACGCGGTCACCTCCGCCGCCGAGTCCACGGGCGCCCCGCTCGCCCTGAAGGCGCGGGTCGAGGAGATGGGCGCGGCGCGGGGACGGCACAAGGGTGAGAAGCGAACGGGGATCCGGACGCGGCTCGGCGGCCTCCGCTGGCCCGCCGCAGGGGTGGCCGCCGGGGCGGTCGCGGTGACGCTCGCCGTGGTCATGCTGATCGGCGGGGGGCCGGGGATCGAGGACGTCGCCTCCGCCGCCACGCGCCCGCCCACCGCGAAGGTCGCCGTGGTGCCCGCGGACTCGAAGGTCCTCAAGGAGCGCGTCGCCGACGTCCGCTTCCCCAACTACTTCGGCAAGTTCGGCTGGAAGGCCGTCGGCACCCGCACGGACGAGATCGACGGCCGCGCCACCCGCACCGTCTTCTACGAGAAGGACGGCAAGCGCATCGCCTACACCGTCGTCTCCGGCGCCGCGCTCGAGGAGCCCGACGCGGCCGACCGGGCCACCGTCGAGGGCACCGTGATCCGCGCGCTGCGGGCCTCGGGCCGCGAGGTCGTCACCTGGCGCCGCCGCGGCCACACCTGCGTGCTCTCGTCCAAGGACGTCCCGCGCGCCGAGCTGCTCGCCCTCGCCGGCTGGAAGGGCAAGGGCGACGTCGCGTTCTAGCGGGCGCTAGACGGCGCCGGCGGAGGCTTCGGGCGCGCGCGCGGCGTGGCCCGTCATGAGCTCGCGCTGGACGTCGCGCGGCTCGGGGCCCTCGGGGCGGCGGCGGGTCCAGCTGCCGTCCTGGCCGAGCTCCCAGTTGTGCGTGTTGTCGGCGAAGCAGCGCTCGAGCGTGTCGAGCAGGTCGTCGCGCAGGGCCTCGTCGCGGACCGGCGCGAGCAGCTCGACGCGCGTGTCGAGGTTGCGCGGCATCAGGTCGGCGGAGCCGATGTAGACCTGGCGGGTGTCGCCGCGCTCGAAGGCGTAGATGCGCGAGTGCTCGAGGAAGCGGTTGACGATCGAGACGACGCGGACGTTCTCCGACACGCCGGGCACGCCGGGGCGCAGGCAGCAGATCCCGCGGATGTTGAGGTCGACCGGCACGCCCGCCTGCGAGGCCTCGTAGAGCGCGCGGATGCAGCGCCGGTCCACGAGCGAGTTCATCTTCATGGCGATCCGCGCGTGCTTGCCCTCGCGGTGGGCCTCGACCGTGCGCTCGATCTCGGCGAGGATGCCGTCGCGCAGGTGCGCGGGCGCGATCAGCACCTGGCGGTAGCGGCGCGGGCGGCCGAAGCCGGTGAGGAAGTTGAACATGTCGGCGACGTCGGCGCCGATGCGCTCGTCGCAGGTCAGCAGCCCGAAGTCGGTGTAGAGGCGCGCCGTCTTGGGGTGGTAGTTGCCGGTCCCCACGTGGACGTAGTTGCGCACCCCGTCGCCCTCGCGGCGGATGATGAGGATGCACTTCGCGTGCGTCTTGAGCGACGGCAGGCCGTAGACGACGTGGACGCCCGCCTCCTCCAGCGCGCGCGCCCAGGTGATGTTCGCGCGCTCGTCGAAGCGGGCCTTCAGCTCCACCAGGCAGACCGCCTGCTTGCCGCGCTCGGCGGCGCGGATCAGGGCCGGCACCAACGGCGAGTCGTCGCTCGTGCGGTACACGGTCTGCTTGATCGCGAGCACGTCGGGGTCGGAGACGGCCTCCTCCACCAGGCGCTCGACGGAGCTCGAGAACGAGTCGTACGGGTGGTGGACGAGGATGTCGCCCTCGCGCATCGCCGCCATCACGTCGGGCGACTCGGACTCGTTGGCCTGGAGCCGCGGCTGGGTCACCGGCGTCCACGGCGGGTCGCGCAGCTCCAGGAAGCCCGGCACCTTGACGATCTCCCAGAGGTCGTTGAGGTCGAGCAGCCCGTCGATCTCGAACACGTCCTCGGCCTCGGCCTCGAGCGCGCGCTCGAGCTGCTCGCGCATGTCCCGGCTCATGCCGGACTCGACCTCGACGCGGACGACCTCGCCGAAGCGGCGGCGGCGCAGCTCGTCCTCGACGGCCTGCAGCAGGTCGTCGGCCTCGTCGGAGACGGTGAAGTCGGCGTCGCGCGTGACGCGGAAGACGGCCGTGTCGACGATCTCCATGCCCGGGAAGAGCTGGTCGAGGTGCTTGGCGATCAGGTCCTCGAGCGGGACGAAGGTGCGGCCGTCCGCCAGCGGCACGAAGCGCGGGAGCATCTCCGTCGGCACCTTCACGCGCGCGAAGACCTGCGTGTGCGTCTGCGGGTCGTGGACGACGACGCCCAGCGACAGCGACAGGTTGGAGATGTAGGGGAACGGCCGGCCGAGGCCGACGGCGAGCGGCGTCAGGACCGGGAAGATCTGGCGCCGGAAGCGCTCGTCGAGCAGGTCGCGCTCCTGCTCGGAGACCTCGTCGGCCGAGACGATGCGGATGCCCTTCTCCTCCAGCGCCGGGCGCAGGTCCTGCTCCAGGCAGCGGGCCTGGCGGCCGCTGCTGTCGCGCACGATGCGGCGGATCTCGTCGAGCGTCTGGCGCGGCGTGCGCCCGTCCTGGAGCGGCGTCTCGATGCCCGCGTCGACCTGGTCGTGGAGGCCGGCGACCCGCACCATGAAGAACTCGTCGAGGTTGTTCGAGGTGATCGCCGAGAACTTCAGGCGCTCGAGCAGCGGGACGTCGGGATCCTCGGAGAGCTCGAGCACGCGCTGGTTGAACTCGAGCCACGAGAGCTCGCGATTGAAGTAGAGCCCGGGGTCCGCGAGGTCGATCGCGTCCTCGGCCACCTCCGGCGGCTGTTCAACCGTGCTCAAAGCCGCCCGATCGTAGCGCGGTGAGGAAGCCCTGAGTTTTCACAACCGGCCTGCGGCGAGCTCGAGCAGGATGCCCTCCCGCAGCCCGCCGCGGCCGATCTGGAGCGGCCGGCCCAGCGCGTGCGACGCGGCGTCCAGCACCGTCAGCCCGGCGGGCATCAGGATCACGCGCTCGCGATCGATCGCGAAACGGCGCGAGACTTCCTCGGCCGTGTCGCCCGAGAGCACGCGCATCGCCCGCTGCAGCGACCCCGGGCCGAGCTCCGCGCCCACGAGCCGCCGCAGCGACGCCGCGCTGCCGCCGACCGCCACCGCCGCGTCGACCGCGGGCAGGTCGAGGCCCTCGAACACCCCCAGGGCGTGCTCGCGCATCGTGTGCAGCTCGGCGACCGACGGCGGGTCCGAGTGCCGGTAGGCGTCGGTCAGCAGGCCCGAGCCGACGCGGAAGGACTCCGACCACGTCGCGCCCTCGCGCATCGTGCCGATCGCGAGCTCCGTCGAGCCGCCGCCGACGTCGACCACGCCGACGGTGCCCGCCAGCGGCTGCCCGAGCGTCCGCGTGGCGCCGAGGAAGGCGAGCCGCGCCTCCTCGGTGCCGTCGAGGATCTCGACCTCGACGCCGCCCTCGTCGCGCATCGCGGCGGCGAACTCGTCCTGGTTGGCGGCCGCGCGGATCGCCGCCGTGGCCACCACGCGCATCGCGTCCGCGCCGAGTTGCTCGACGAGGGCGCGCTGCTCGGCCACCACGCGGGCGACGTCCGCGAGCTTCTCGCGCGGGATCTCGCCGCCCTTCAACCCCTTGCCCAGCCGCGTGAAGGCCCGCCGTTGCAGGACTTCGCGGAGGCCGCCGTCCTCGACGTCGGCGACCAGCACGCGCGTGGTGTTGGACCCGATGTCGATGCAGGCGCAGAGCATTCGCTGGGCGAGAGGTTGCCATGATGGGCGCGTGACCGCGATCGAGGTTGAGGGCCTCCACAAGAGCTACGACGAGCGCGAGGCTGTGCGCGGCATCGACTTCGAGGTGCGCCGGGGCGAGATCTTCGGCCTGCTCGGCCCCAACGGCGCGGGCAAGACCACGACGGTGGAGATCCTGGAGGGCTACCGCACCCGCACGAGCGGCCACGTCTCGGTGCTCGGACACGACCCGGCGGCGCGCGACCGCGACCTCCGCGCGCGCGTGGGAATCGTCCTCCAGAGCTCGGGCATCTACCAGTACCTGACCGTGCGCGAGTCGGTCGCCCACTGGGCCGGCTTCTACCCGGCCCCGCGCGACGTCGACGAGGTGATCGACATCGTCGGGCTCGAGGAGTCGGTCGAGCAGCGCGCCAACAAGCTCTCGGGCGGCCAGAAGCGCCGCCTCGACCTCGCGCTCGCGCTGGTCGGCGACCCGGAGCTCGTGTTCCTCGACGAGCCGACCACCGGCTTCGACCCGGCCGCGCGCCGCAACGCCTGGACCACGATCCGCTCGCTGCGCGACCTCGGCAAGACGGTTCTGCTGACCACGCACTACCTCGACGAGGCGCAGGCGCTGGCCGACCGCGTCGCGATCATCAAGGACGGGCGCATCCTCGCCGAGGGCCCGCCCGCCTCGCTCGGCGCCGCGCCCAACCGCTCCGTGGTCTCCTACCGCACGGCCGACGGCCCGCGCACGCACGAGACCGAGGATCCGACGACGCTGCTGCACGAGCTGACCGCGGCGGCGCTGGCGCGGGGCGAGCGCCTCGAGGACCTGAGCGTCACGCGCCCGAGCCTCGAAGAGGTCTACCTCGAGCTCACGGCCGAGGCCCGAGGCGGAGCCGGTGACGAGCCCTCTGGGCGAGGCAGTGCGGTATGAACGAGCACGCGATCGAGCGCGGCCGCGCGGGCCGGGCGGCCGTCGAAGAGCGCGCGCCGGCGCGGCGCTGGAGCGGCCTGGCGTGGCGTCAGTACCGGCTCGAGCGCAGGATGTTCTGGCGCAACCCGAGCGCGGCCTTCTTCAACTTCATGCTGCCGCTGATCTTCCTCGGCTTCTTCGGCGCGCTCCTGCACGACGACAAGGACGTGCTGCAGGTGATCGTCCCGGGGATCGCCGGGATGGCGGTGATGTCGACGACCTTCAACGCGCTCGCCTTCAACATCACGGCGCTGCGCGAGCTCGGGATCCTCAAGCGCATCCGCGGCACGCCGCTGCCGACGTCGGCCTATCTGGCCGGGATCTTCGGCAGCGCGGTCACCAACACGGCGTCCCAGATCGTGATCATCTCGGTCGCCGGCAGCGTGCTGTTCGGGCTCGACTGGCCGCAGAACCTGCTCTCGCTGATCTTCTTCGTCAGCCTCGGCGTCATCTGCTTCGCCTCGCTCGGCGTCGCGCTGTCGCACGCGATCCCGAACTTCGACGCGGCGCCCGCCTACGTCAACGCGGCGTTCCTGCCGCTGATCTTCATCTCCGGCGTCTTCTACGACGCCGACGACGCGCCGGCCGTGATCAAGGACGCCGCCCAGGCGCTGCCGCTCAAGCACCTCATCGACGGCCTCTCAGGCGCGATGGTCCACGACCAGGGCGTCGGCCACCACTGGGTGGCCGCGCTCGTCCTCGCGGTCTGGGCCGCCGCCGGCCTCACGGCGGCCGTGCGCGGCTTCTCGTGGGAATCCCGTAGCGCCTAGCCGACCTCGGCCACCACGAACGCCCGGCCGCCGCTGCAGCCGCCGCCACGCTTGTAGCCGATCCCGACGACCCGTCCGCGCCCGAGGATGATCGCGCGGTGCGCGGGGCTGTTCAGCCAGGCGGCCACGATCGCGGCCGGGCTCGCCTGCGGGCCGCAGCCCCACCCGAGCGCCTCGCCGACGCCGCGGCGCCACCCCGCGGCGCGGACGCGCCGGAGCGGGCTCTTGCCGCTCAGCGAGACGTGGCTGAAGTAGTTGTGGCGGGCCATGTCGCGCGCGTGACGGTTGGCGGCGCGGGCGAGGCGGCGGTTCGCGGCGAGCGGGTTGAGCCCCGCGCGCACGCGCTGCTGGTTGATCTCGCAGCGGATCGCCCGCCGGACCTTCGAGATGCCGCCGCATTGGCCGGCGACGGTCGCCCGCGCGGCGAGCGACTGCGGTGTGACGGAGATGTCGGCCGCCACGGCTGACGGGGCGGCCGCGAGGGCGGCACCGGCGACGACCATGACCGAGCGTGCGGCGAAGCGCCGCGTCCGAGCGCGAATGAACAACTGGCCCCTCCCTTGGGTCCGAACCCCTGTACTGACGTCTTCTGGACGGCCGCGGCGGAGGCTCTTCCCCTTTGCCTATCGCCAGGCTGTCCTCAATCTGACGAAGGGGTGGTTACCCCCTCTGTGCAGGCTTGAACGGGGAATTTTCTTCTGGGCGCGCTAGCCCAGCACGAACGGCGCCGGCGGAGTGCCCTCGACGACGGCCGGGATCTCGCGCAGCGACGAGGCCTCCCAGGCCGCGCGCAGCATCCCGAACACCACGACGTCGTGCATCTCGTCGCCGTGGCGATGCCAGTTCCTCAGCACGCCCTCGCGGCGGAAGCCGACGCGCTCGAGCGCGCGCTGGGAACGGCCGTTGCGGGTGTTCGTCCACGCGTTCAGCCGCTCCAGCCCGAGCGTGCCGAAGCCGAGCGCCGCCACCAGCGCCTTGGACTCCCGGTTGGCCCCGGTGCCCCAGTAGTCGCGGCCCACCCAGGAGCCGACCGTCGCGTGGCGGTCGCGCCTGGCCAGCTCCGCGAGCCCGGTGACGCCGATCGGGCCGTGCTCGTGGTGGTCGATCAGGAACTCGAGCAGCTCGCCGCGCTCGCGCTTGCCGGCGAGGCCCGCGATGTAGGCCTGCGGCTCCTCGATGCGCTCGTACGGACCCCACGAGAAGAAGCGCGTGACCCCCGCATCGCTGCCGAGCTCGAGCAGCCGCGGCGCGTCGGAGGGCTCCGCGTAGCGCAGCGTCAGCGTTCGGCCCGTGACGGTGAGCGGGGCGGGCGCGGGCACCCGGCCGATGCTATACACGCCGGCGGTGATCGCCGTCCTGTACGACGTCCACGGCAACCTCGCCGCGCTCGACGCGGTGCTCGAGGACGCGCACGCCGCGGGCGCGGAGCAGTGGATCCTCGGCGGCGACTACGCGCTCTTCGGCGCCTGGCCGGCCGAGACCGTCGCGCGGCTGCGCGAGCTCGCGCCCGCCGTCTGGGTGCGCGGGAACGTCGACCGCTGGGCGGGCGACCCCGCCGAGGCGCCCGACGACGCCGGCATCCAGGGGGCGATCGCGGACTGCCGCGGCGCGCTCGGCGAGGCCGTCGCCGGGGAGCTCGGCGCGCTGCCGTTCGAGGCCGAGCTGGCGGGCGCGCGGATCGTGCACGCGTCGCCGGTGTCGGACCTGCGCTCGTTCGCGCCCGAGCCGGACGCGGAGGACGCGGAGCTGCTCGACGCCACGACGCACCCGCGGCTGCTGTTCGGCCACACCCACGTCCAGTTCCGCCGCCCGGCCCGCTCGGCCGACGTCGAGCTCGTCAACCCCGGCTCGGTCGGCGTGCCGCTCGACGGCGACCCGCGCGCGGCCTACGCGCTGATCCACCCCGACCGCACGCTCGAGCTGCGGCGGGTGGCCTACGACACCGCCGCGGCGATCGGCGCGCTGCGTGACAGGTTCGGCGCCGAGAAGGACTGGGTGGAGCTGATCACGGGCCGGCTGGAGCGCTCGCGGCCCTAGTCACCGGGCAGGTCCCGCGCTCGTGGCCGCACGCGTCGGGGTCGCAGAGGCGGCAGATGCGGCGGGCGGAGGCGCGATCGCTCGTGAGGCCCGCCAGCAGCTTCTCGGTCAGCGCGGTGAGGGCCTGCCGCTCGCCCGCGCCCAGCACCGACAGCGCGTCGGCGAGCGCGCGCTCGCGCGCCTCGCGGACCTCCATCGCGGCGCGCTGCCCCGCCCGCGTGAGCGTGACCGCGACGGTGCGGCCGTCGCCGCCGCGGCGGCGCTCGACCAGACCCGCCTCCGCGAGCCGGTCCACGAGCCGCACGGCGCCGGAGTGCGTGAGCGCGAGCACCCGCGCCAGCGCGTCGATCGGCTCGCCGCCCAGGTAGCCCTCGAGCGCGGACAGCGCCGCCGGCGCGGACGGGCCGTAGGGCGTGCAGGCCGCCACGGCGGCCTCGACGCGGCCGGTCACGGTCAGCGAGAGCGTGCCGAGCAGATTCGCCTGCCGCGCGGAGGCGGTCGTATGAGCCACTCATACATTGTACGCTTACGAGGTGGCAGATCCGCGCACAAAGGCCGTCGACGACGTCCGCGAGATCTTCTCCCGCGCGCCCAAGGCGCCCGCCCCCGCGCACGTGTCCGAGCTGCGGCGCCGAGCACGCCACGCTCTCCCCCACCTGCCCGTCCTGCGACAAGCGCTACGACCGCCGCTTCCCCGGCGTGTCGGACCGCCAGCGCTGGGCGCTCGGCGGCGGGCTGCTCGTGGTCGTGATCGCCGCGGCCGCCCTGATCCTCCCCGGCGTGTTCGACGCCAAGCGCGACAACGACGCCAAGGTCGCCGCCGCGCACGCCAAGCGCGTCGCGGCCGAGAAGGCGCGCCTCACCCGCGAGCAGCGTCCCAAGCGCGGCCGCCCGGCCGGGCTGCGTCCTCCCGGCCCCACGGCGAGCGCGAGCGAGCAGCTCGCCGCCCGCCACAAGCTCGTGCTCGCGCTCGAGGGCGCGATCCTGGCCGACGCCCGCTCGCGCGTCGAGGCCGGCCAGCTCGACGGGCCGATCGAGCGCGTGAGCTGCGGGCCGCTGATCAAGAACCCGGACATGCGCACCGAGGACCAGGATCTCTCCAACACGCGCGGGCGCTACGACTGCGTCGCGGTCAAGCGGGAGGTCATGAACGGCGGCAAGGTCGTGGGCCTGCTCGGGCACCCGTTCGTCGGCACCGCCGACTTCAAGCGCTTCACCTACGTCTGGTGCAAGGACAACAAGGTGCCCGGCGAGCGCGGCAAGCCGCTCGCCAAGGTGCCGATCCCCGCCGTCTGCATAGGGGCCGAAGGGCGTCCCCGCATCGGCGACGGGTATCTTTCCGACACTCCGTGAGAACGTTCACATGCGCCAGGTTCGTTGCGCAAACAATGGGGTACTCACGGCTCGGGGCAGGGGAAGGAAGCACCGGAAAAGGGGAGTGAACCGCGTGGATCGGCCGCTTGGGATCACCATCGAGAGCCTGGCTCCGGACACTGTGTGCGTCGCCCTCAGCGGCGAGCTCGACTTCACCCGGGCCTACACGTTCGACGAGGAGATGCGCCGCCTGGAGGCGACCAAGCCGCGCAGCATCGTGCTCGACCTGCGGACGCTCAACTTCCTCGACTCGGCCGGCCTCGGCCGCGTGCTCGCGCTGCAGCGGCGCGCCACCCGTGACGGGCGCCGCCTCGTCGTCGTGCGCGGCTGCCGGGCGATCGAGCGGCTGTTCGCGCTGACCGCGCTCGACACCCGCCTCGAGATGGTCAGCGAGCCAGCGGCAGCGCTGGCGCGGGCGTAGCCAGGGTCAGCACCCCGAGCTCCTGCGAGGCCTCCAGCGCGCCCAGCGCCTCGGGGCACAGCGCGTGCGGAGCGTCGCGCCGCATGATCGACCGCACCTGCTCGAGCGGCAGCGCCGCGCGGTAGGGGCGCTCGGCGGTCAGCGCCTCGCAGACGTCGGCGACCGCGAGGACGCGCGCGTCGCGGTTGAGCATGTCGCCGGTCAGCCCGAGGTGGTAGCCGCCGCCGTCGAGCCGCTCGTGGTGCGCGCCGGCCGTCGCGGCGAGGTCGCGGAAGGCGCTGACGCGTTCGAGGATCTTCACCGTCAGCGCCGGGTGGCGGCGCATCTGGACCCACTCGTCCGGGTCGAGCTTGCCCGGCTTGTCGAGGATCAGGTTGGAGACGCCGAGCTTGCCGATGTCGTGCAGCAGCGCCGCGCGGCGCAGGTCGCGCAGCTCGTCCGGGCTGTAGCCGAGCACGTCGCCCACCGCGACGGAGATCCGCGCCACGCCCTCCGAGTGGCGCCCCGTGTAGGGCGACTTGGCGTCGACGATCATGGCGAAGGCCTCGGCCACGCGGTCCAGGCGCTCGTCGTCGGCGCGCTGCACGCGGTCCTCCGGCTCGAACACGCCGATCACGCGGTGCGGCTCGAGGCCGCCGAGCGACGCCCAGAAGTTCGTGTCGCGGCGCGTCGAGCGCAGCGCGTCGACGAGCGCGGGGTCGAACCAGGTGCCACGGCGCTCGGCTGCGACGTCGAGCGCCGCGCGCGGGCCGCCGACGCCGAAGAACACCTCGGCGGTCTGGGCGAGGCAGAGGATGCGGCCGAACAGCGGGATCGCGTCGCCGGCCAGGCCGTAGGGGTAGCCGGCGCCGTCCCAGTGCTCGTCGAGGCTGCGGATCGCCTCCGCGGTGGTCTCCGTGAGCTCGATCTTGCGCGCGATGTCGGCGCCGCGCTCGCAGCGCAGCTCGGTCATCTCGCGCGCGCCCTCGGCGCCGCTGCGGGCGATCGCGGCGAGCCGGCGGGTGCGGCCGTGGCGGATGACGTGGCGCAGCGAGGCGCCCGGCCGGTGGTGGTCGATCAGCTTGCGCGTGCGCTTGACCTCGAGGTCATCGGCCCCGAACAGCGAGCTCAGCCGGGCGGCGTTGCTCGAGCAGCCGGCGTCCTTGAGCAGCAGCGCGTAGAACAGCGACGAGCGCTCCTCGGGCGCGAGCCCGATCTCCTCGCCGATGCGCATCCCGATCGCGCACGAGCGCACGCCGTGGCCCATCGGCTGGCCCTCGGTGACGTCCAGCGCGTAGGAGAGGGCCGAGATCACCTCGGAGAGCCGGATGTCCATCAGGAGGGCATCGGCGCCGCGCGGCCGGCGCTTGACCTCGACCGACGGTCCAGGCGCCTTCGACCAAGGGAGGAAATCCGCTCGCTCCAGCGCTTTCGGCCGCATACTGCCCGCCATGTCCCGCGTCCCCCAGGTCGTGGCCTTCGGCGGTGGCGGGTTCTCCATGGAGTCCGGCAACGGCCTGCTCGACGACTACGTCCTCGCCGCCACCGGCGTCGAGCGCCCGAAGGTCTGCTTCCTCCCCACCGCGTCCGGCGACGCCGACCACTACATCGTGCGCTTCTACCGGCACTTCTCGGCCGCGCGCTGCGAGCCGTCGCACGTCTCGCTCTTCCGCCGCGACTGCGGCGCCCCCGAGCCGAGCGCGCACCTGCTCGATCAGGACCTGATCTACGTGGGCGGGGGCTGCGTGCGCTCGATGCTCGGCGCCTGGCGCGCGCACGGCCTCGACGGGGCGCTGCGCGAGGCGTGGGCGAACGGGGTCGTCATGTGCGGGCTCAGCGCCGGCTCGCTGTGCTGGTTCGAGCAGGGCCTGACCGCGTTCCACTCCGGCGAGCCGCACGCGGTCGCCGGCCTCGGCGTGATCCCCGGCTCCAACGCGGTGCACTACGACAAGGAGCCGCGGCGGCGCCCGGAGTACCACGCGGCCATTCGCGCCGGCATGGCGCCCGGCTGGGCCGCCGACGACGGCGCGGCGCTGCACTTCGTCGGCAACGGCCTCGCGCGCGTCGTGGCCTCGCGGCCGAGCGCGAGCGCCTATAGGGTCGACCGCGTGGACGGCGAGCCGATCGAATCCCCACTGGCGGTGGAGTACCTGGGGGCGCCGGTCTCGCTTGTCGCATAGCGCCAGCGCCAAACCGACGATCTTCGCCATGGGCGGCGGGGGCTTCACGATGGAGGCCGAGCCGTCCGTCCTCGACGACTACGTGCTCTCGCTCGCGCCCGCGCGCGAGCCGCGCATCTGCCTGCTGCCGACCGCGGGCGGCGACTCGGAGGAGCAGATCCGCCGTTTCTCGATCGCCTTCGGCGACCGCCTGTGCGAGACGAGCCACCTCTCGCTGTTCCGGCTCGGGCACCGGCCCGTGTCGCTGCGCGACCACCTGCTGGCGCAGCACATCATCTACGTCGGCGGCGGCTCGATGATCAACCTGCTGGCGCTGTGGCGCGCCCACGGGCTCGACGCGATCCTGCGCGAGGCGTGGCAGGCCGGGATCGTGCTCGCCGGCCTGAGCGCGGGCTCGATGTGCTGGTTCGAGCACGGGATCACGAAGTCGCACGGCCGCCCGACCGCCACCGACGGGCTCGGCTTCCTGCCGGGATCGAACTCGGTCCACTACGACGGCGAGCCCGAGCGCCGGCCCGCCTACCTCGAGGCGGTCGCCTCCGGCGCCCTGCCGCCCGGCTACGGCGTCGACGACGGGGTCGGGCTGCTGTTCCGCGGCACGCGCCTCGCCGAGGTCGTCGCCTCCCACCCCGGCCCGCGCGCCTACCGCGTCACGGCCACGGACGGGGTCGCCCACGAGCACGAGCTCGAGCCGCGCGTGCTCACGCGCGGCGCGCACGACCTCCCCGGCGCGGTGCCGCACGACATCGGCGAGCTGCGGCTGCACCACGCCGCCCGGCGGGCGATGCGCGACCGGTAGCACTCGTACTCCAAATGTAGTACACATACTATGGATGAGCGAGCCGGTGATCTCCGTCAGCGATCTGCGCATGCGCTACGGGACGCACGACGTCCTCGAGGGCGTGGAGTTCGAGGTGGGCCGCGGCGAGGTGATCTGCCTGCTCGGCCCCAACGGCGCCGGGAAGACGACCACGATCGAGATCCTCGAGGGCTTCCGCATGCGGTCCGCGGGCGAGGTCCGGGTGCTGGGCGAGGACCCGGCGCGGGCGGGCGAGGACTGGCGGGCGCGGACCGGGGTCGTGCTCCAGTCGTGGCGCGACCACCCGCGGTGGACGCCGCGCCGCCTGCTCAGCCAGCTCGGCGGCTACTACGCCCCCTACTCGACGCCCGCGGTGGAGCGGCCGGTCCCGGTCGATGTGCTGCTCGAGATGGTCGGCCTGGACACGCTCGCCGATCAGAAGATCGTCACGCTCTCGGGCGGGCAGCGGCGGCGCCTGGACGTGGCGATCGGGATCGTCGGGCGGCCCGAGCTGCTGTTCCTCGACGAGCCCACGGCCGGCTTCGACCCCGAGGCGCGGCGCGAGTTCCACCACCTCGTGCACCGGCTCTCGGACCTCGAGGGCACGACGATCCTGCTCACCACCCACGACCTCGACGAGGCCGAGCGGCTCGCCGACCGCATCCTCATCCTGGCCGACGGCACCATCGTCGCGGCCGGCAGCGCCGACCAGCTCGCGCGGCAGGTCGCCCGCGAGGCCGAGGTGCGCTGGTCGCGCGACGGCGAGACGTTCGTGCACTCGACGGCCGACGCGACGCACTTCGTCCGCGACCTGCTCAACCAGCACGGCGACGAGGTCCGCAACCTCGAGGTCCGCCGCGCCAGCCTCGAGGACATCTACATCGACCTCGTGCACGCGCACGAGCGGCCCGTCGCGGAGGCAACCCGGTGAACGCGACGCGCAACGCGATGCGGCTGGGTGTGCAGCGAGGCTGGACGGAGTTGATGCAGAGCCTCCGCAGCCCTCAGGACCAGGGCTTCTACCTCTTCACCTCGCTGCTGGTCCTGGGCTACCTGTGGATCCGCCGCGACGACCCGGTCGAGGGCTCCGACCTGTACGTCCCGTCGGTCGCGCTGCCGAGCATCCTCGGCGGGCTGGTCGCCTTCGGCGTCGTCATCGGGCCGGCCTACGCGCTCGCGATGGAGCGCGAGGACGGGACGCTGCTGCGCCACAAGGCGGTGCCGCACGGCCTGCGCGGCTACTTCACCGGCCATCTCGTGCTCCACAGCCTCGGCATCGTGCCGCAGATGCTGGTGATCCTCATCCCCAGCTTCCTGCTCTTCGACGACCTCATGGCCGGCGGGGCGGGCGGGTGGCTGACCGTCGTGTGGGTGCTGGCCCTCGGGACGCTCGCGATGATGCCGCTCGGCATGATCATCGGCGCGCTCGTGCCGAACACGCAGAAGGTGGGCACCTGGGGCATGCTGCCGATCCTCGTGCTGACGGGGATCTCCGGGATCTTCTTCCCGATCCAGCAGTTGTGGGGCTGGCTGCAGGTGGTCGCGCAGATCTTCCCGACGTACTGGATCGGGCTCGGCATGCGCTCGGCGTTCCTCCCCGAGTCGGCCGCCGCACTCGAGGTCTCCGGCAGCTGGCGGACCCCGCAGACGGCGCTGGTGCTGGCGGCCTGGGCGGTCGCCGGCGCGGTGGTCACCCCGGTCGTGCTGCGGCGCATGGCGCGGCGCCAGTCCGGATCGCAGATGGAGGCGGCCCGCGAGAGCGCCGCCCAGTGGGTCCGATGACCGACGCCGTCCACAACCGCATCGGGCTGCTGCGCGCGGAACGGGGCGTGTCGCGGCGCGAGCTGGCGGACGCGCTCGCCGTCCACTACCAGACGGTCGGCTACCTCGAGCGCGGCGAGTTCAACCCCAGCCTCAACCTCGCCCTCCGCATCGCCGCGTTCTTCGACGTGCCCGTCGAGGTCATCTTCTCGATCGAGCCGTTCCCGCGCATCGGGCCGGAGCGGGTCAGTGACGGCGCGCTCGCCGCACCGGCCGCTTCACGTACTCGCAGTTCTTGACGCTGTCGCTGCGGTCGGCCTTCACCTTGTCGACGCCGGCGCCGCAGTCGATCTCGTCGCGGGTCGAGTCGCGGGCGAAGATCTCGTCGTTGCCGCCCTGGGCCATGACCGTGTCCTTCCCGGCGCCGGGCGTGATGTCGTCGTTGCCCCGCCCGGCCCTGATCTTGTCCTTGCCGGCGTTGCCGTTGATCCGGTCGCCGCCGCTGCCGCCGTCGAGCAGGTCCGCTCCGGTCCCGCCGGTCAGACGGTCGTCGTTCGGCCGTCCGAACAGGCAGTCGTCGCCGCCGCGGCCGCTGAGCACATCGCGGCCGTTGCTGCCGACGAGCACGTCGTCCCCCGCCGTCCCGACGCTGAACGGCGTCGTGCCGGGGGTGATGCAGGTGCGCGGGACCGGGGGCGGCGGTGGCGGTGGGGGCGGAGGCGGCGGGCCCGGGCCGGAACCGGTCGGCGGCGGGTCGTAGACGCACTGGACGGTGACCGCGACGGTCGCGCTCGAGCCGCCGTTGAGCTTGTAGGTGAAGGTGTCGCGCGCCGGGCCGAGGTCGTTGCAGTAGCCCGGGTCCGGCTTGTACCGCACGCCCCCGCCGCCGATCGCCGCGGTGCCGTGCGCGGGCGGGGTGACGGAGGCCACCAGCTTCGGGCCGCCGTCCGGGTCCGTGTCGTTGGCGAGCACGTCGATCGTGGTGGGCGGGGCGTTCTCCCTGACCGTCGCGACGTCGTTCCTCGCGGTCGGTGACGCGTTGAAGCAGGGAGCTCCGGCGGCCGAGGAGGTGTTGCGGTAGATCATCACCGCGGCGTTGCCCTTGTCGGAGATGACGACCTCCGGCCGGCCGTCCCCGGACAGGTCGCCCACGGCCATGCTCACGCGCGTGGCGGCGGCGGGGTTCAGGTAGCCGAGCTGCGGGAGGTCGCGGCCGCCGTCGAAGCCGAGCGCGCCGTCGCCGAGGTGCACCATCCCCCTGCCGTAGGAACCGGCGGCGATGACGTCGTTGCACGCGTCGCCGTCCACGTCGGCGACGGCCACCGCGTCGACGCCCGGCGTGGTGGGCAGCGGCCGCCCGACCGACTCGAGGCCCCCGCTCCCGGAGGGGTTCAGCCGGTAGGAGTGGATCGAGTTCACCCTCGCGTCGGCGCTGTTGATCTGCTGCCCCACGACCACGTCGAGGTCGGCGTCACGGTCGAGGTCGCCGAGCGCGACCGACTCCATGCCGGCCGGCACGGGGCGCGTGCTGGCCGTCCAGTCCAGGGGGAACACGGGAGCGAAGCCGTAGATGTTCATCGCCGTGTTGCCGCGCGCGGTCACGATCTCGTCGGGGGGCACGCCGGCCACGCTCCCGTTGAGGTCGCCGGTCACGAGCGGCTCCTGCACCGGCGTGTCGGGCCGGCAGACGAGGTTCTCGGGATCGAGCTCGTAGCTGATGCAGAGCTCGCGGCCGAGCTCCCCACCGCGTGCTGGAGGACGAGCAGCGGCACGGGGTTGCCGTCCTGGCGCCGCATCAGCGTCAGCATGTCCGGCGTCCCCGAGCCGGCGTACGGCGGGAGGTTCAGGTTGATCGCCAGCGGGCTGCCCAGCGCCCCCGCGCCGTCGCCCGTGAGCCGCACGACGTTGGGCGTGCAGGCGACGTAGACGTCGAGCTTGCCGTCGGGCGCGGTCGGGGTCACGTCGCCCAGGGTCACGTCCTCGAGCAGGCCGGCGCATGCGGGCCCGGCGGAGTACTGCTGCATCGCGGCGAACGTCCCGTCGCCGTGGTTGAGCATCACGCCGACCGTGCCCGGCGACCAGAGGCCGACCACGATGTCCTTGCCGTGCACGCCGTCGAGGTCGCCGAGCGCGACGGAGTCGGGCGCGGCGGGCAGCGCGACGTCGGTGCGGACGAAGCCCACCGACGCCGCGGCGGGCACTCCCCCCAGCACCGCCCCGAGGAGCATCGCGAGCGTCCAGCGGCCCAGGCGCGCGAGGTGATGGCCGATACGCGACCCTACTCCGCTTTGCCTAGGCTCTGGGGGAATGGAACGCATCTCTCGCTATGGCAAGGCCGTCGCCCGCAAGGGACAAGGGGCGGAGCTCGCCCGGATCCTGCTGGCCGCCGCCGACGCCATGCGCGACGACGCGGGCTGCGAGCTCTACCTCGTCAACCGCCAGGCCGATGACGAGGACGTCATCTGGGTCACCGAGCTGTGGCGCAGCCAGGCCGACCTCGATGCCTCGCTCGAGCGCATCCGGGGCAGCGACGACGTCGCCGCCGCGATGGCGCTGGTCGAGGACTGGCAGATGATCGAGCTCGACCTGCTGGGCGGCAAGGGGCCATGAGGAAGCTCATCTACTCGATGGGCGTCTCGCTGGACGGGTTCATCTCCGGGCCCGGCGGGGACATCCCGGGACCCGACGAGGAGCTCCACCGCTTCCACAACGAGCAGGCGCGCGAGACGGGCGCGGACCTCTACGGGCGGCGGCTGTACGAGGTGATGCGCTATTGGGAGACGGCCGGGGAGAAGAACCCGTCCGCACCCGACTACGAGCACGAGTTCGAGCGCATCTGGAAGGACACGCGCAAGCTCGTGTTCTCGCGCACGCTCGAGAGCGTCGCGCCCGGCTACGAGCTGGTCCGGGCCGACCTCGCCGAGACGGTCGCGGCCCTCAAGGCGGAGCCGGGCGGGGAGCTCGCCACCGGCGGCGCCGACCTCGCCGCGAGCCTCCTGGCCCTCGGGCTGGTCGACGAGATCCGGCCGATCGTCTACCCGGTCGTGCTCGGCGGCGGGACGCCGTTCCTCCCAGCGCTCGACACCCCGCTCGACCTGCGGCTCGTCGAGACCCGCACCTTCGGCTCGGGGGCCGTCTACCTCCGCTACGAGGTCGCGTGAGCACGCGGCCGAGCGGCTGGCCCGCGCGCTATCCCCTCTTCCAGCCGCCCAACCCGCCGCTGTGGGTCGCGCTGGCGGGCTGGGCCGTCGCGCTGCCGACCGACGGCTCGGTCCATGCCTACGCGCGCGCCGTGTTCTACACCGGCCTCGCGGCGTGGGCCTTCGGTGAGCTGACGAGCGGCGTCAACCTCGCGCGGCGCGTCGTCGGCGCCGCCGGGCTCGTCTACGTCGTCGTCAAGGTCGGCGACGCGCTCGGCGCCTGAGGTAGCCCGGCCGTGGTCGTCGCGGTGTTCGCCGACGCGCACGCGCACGCGGAGGCGCTCGACGCGGTGATCGGCGCCGCCGAGGCGTGCGGCGTGCAGGACCTGTGGTCGCTGGGGGACATGATCGGCCGGGGACCGGACCCGGAGCACGTCGTGCGCCGCACCCGCGAGCGCTGCGCCGTCGCTCTGATGGGCAACCACGACTACGGCGCGACGGGATCGGCCGAGCCCACCCGGTTCGGCGCGCCGGGCTCACCGGCGGCGCGATCGATCGAGCTCGCCCGCGAACGCCTGAGCGGCGCCGATTTTGAGTGGATGCGCTCGCGCAAGCCCGCGGCGCGCCGCGGCGATGTGCAGTGCTGGCACGGCGGTCCGCGCAACGCCGTGCACGAGTACGTCGGCGCGTCGAACGCGGCGGACTGCCTCGCGGTCCAGCGCGCCGGGCTCGGCCTCGTCGGCCACACCCATGTCGCCGCCGCGTGGCGGCAGACGCCGCGCGGCGCCGAGCCCGTGAAGATCCGGTCCGGCGTGCCGCTGGAGCTCGCGGACGGCAAGTGGCTGCTCAACCCCGGGGCGGTGGGCGCGCCGGCGCCCACGCGGCTCGGCTGGTGGAACGCGCTGGACGTCCAGGCGGCCGAGGGCGCCTACTGGCTGCTGCTCGATCTGGAGCGGCGCACGGCGACGTGGCGGCGCGCGCCGTACGACCCGGCCCCGGCGCGCCTGCGAGCGCGCGCGCTCGGCCTCGACGATTCCTAGGAGTCCAGCGCCTCGTACGCCTCGGCCTCGACGAGCTCCTGGAGCTCCTCGGCGTCGGACGCTTCGTCGTGCTCTTCCTTGAGGTGCGCGCCCAGGCGCGTCACCAGCTCGTCGTCGCTCGCGGCGGAGATCGTCTCGCCGCAGACGTTGCACTCGATCACTCGCATGTGGTCACCCCAGTGCCCGGTCGAGGTTGTAAGCCGCGCTGATCAGCGCGAGGTGCGTGAAGGCCTGCGGGAAGTTGCCCAGCAGCTCGCCCGTCGGCCCGATCTCCTCGGAGTAGAGCCCGAGGTGGTTCGCATAGGTCAGCATCTTTTCGAAGGCGAGGCGGGCCTCGTCGACCCGGCCGGCGCGTGTGAGCGCCTCGACGTACCAGAACGAGCAGATCGAGAAGGTGCCCTCGTCGCCGCGCAGGCCGTCCGGCGAGGCCTCGATGTTGTAGCGGTAGACGAGCGAGTCCGAGACCAGCTCGTCGCTGATCGCGTCGAGCGTCGAGAGCCAGCGCGGGTCGCGCGGCGCGATGAAGAGGACCAGCGGCATCAGCAGGATCGAGGCGTCGAGGACGTCGGAGCCGTAGTGCTGCACGAACGCCCCGCGCTGCTCGCTCCAGCCCTTCTGCATGATCTGGTTGTAGATGCGGTCGCGCTCGGACAGCCAGCGCACGATGTCGCCGGGCAGCCCGCGGGCGCGGTTCATGCGGATCGAGCGCTCGAGCGCGACCCAGCACATCAGCCGCGAGTAGGTGAAGTCCTTCTGGCCCCCGCGGGTCTCCCAGATCCCCTCGTCGGCCTGGTCCCAGTGCTCGCACAGCCAGTCGACGATCCGCCGCAGGTTGTCCCACGTCTCGGAGAAGATCGGCTCGCCGTACTTGTTGTAGAGGTAGACCGAGTCGATCATCTCGCCGTAGATGTCGAGCTGTCGCTGGTCGGTCGCGGCGTTGCCGATCCGCACCGGGGAGGAGCCGCGGTAGCCCTCCCAGTGGTCCAGCGTGGTCTCCGGCAGCTCGGAGCGGCCGTCGATCCCGTACATGATCTGCAGCGGCCCGCTCGGGCCGTTGCTCCACTCGCTCATGCGGTCGGTCAGCCAGCCCATGAAGGCCGCCGCCTCCTCGGTGAAGCCGAGGCGCAGGAGCCCGTAGAGCGAGAACGCGGCGTCGCGGATCCAGGTGTAGCGGTAGTCCCAGTTGCGCTCGCCGCCGAGGTTCTCGGGCAGCGAGGTGGTCGGCGCCGCCACCAGCGCGCCGGTGGGCGCGTAGGTCAGCAGCTTCAGGGTCAGCGCGGAGCGCAGCACCATCTCGCGCCAGCGGCCGGTGTAGCGCGACTGGCCGACCCAGCGGCGCCAGTAGGCGACGGTGGCGTCGAAGGCGGCACCGGTCTCGCGCTCGGAGTAGGGCCGGCAGATGTGGTCCTGCGGCACGCGCTCGAGCACGAAGGTCTGGGAGTCGCCCTCGTTGAGGTCGAAGGTCGCGTAGATGCCCTGGTCGCGCCGCTCGAGCCGCCGGTCGTGGCCCATCGTGCGCGCGATCGCCCCTTCGAGCGCGAGCGACAGGTCCGGCGAGCGGAACAGCACGCCGTGCGGGTGCATCTCGACCTCGTGCTCGGCGCGCCCGTAGTCGAAGCGCGGCTGGACCTCGAGCTCGAAGCCCATCTGGCCGCGCACCACGACGACGCGGCGGAGCAGGCGATGGCGGTGCAGCGCCATCTCGGCGTGGTCGATCGGCATGAAGTCCTGGACCTCGCCGACGCCCTCCTCGGTCAGGAAGCGCGTGATCAGGACGTTCGTGTCGGGGAAGTAGAGCTGCTTCGACGTCCACGCGTCGGCGCGCGGGCGCAGCGCGTAGAAGCCGCCCTTGTTCGCGTCGAGGATCGACCCGAACACGCTGGGCGAGTCGAAGGCCGGGCAGCAGTACCAGTCGATCGTCCCGTTCGTCCCCACCAGCGCGACCGTGTGGAGGTCGCCGACGAGGCCGTGCTCGGCGATCGGGAGATAGCCGTCGGTGTGCTCGCCGGCTCGGGCCATGCCTAGGCCTTCTCCTCCTCCTGCGCGGCGACCATGGCCGCGCCGAGGACGCCGGCCTGGGCGCCGTGGCGCGCGAGCCGGATGGTCGTGTGCTTGCCCAGCCCGGGCACCGTGTAGAGCGCGGCGACGGTGCGCGCGGGCTCGAGCAGCAGGTCGCCCGCGATCGAGACCCCGCCGCCGATCACGATCTCCTCGGGGTCGAACAGGTTGATCGCGTTGGCGATGCCGATGCCCAGCCGCTGGCCGAGGATGTCGAGCACGCGCAGCGCGTCGGCGTCGCCGGCCTTGGCACCGTCGACGACGTCGTGGCCGGTGACCTCGCCGTCCTCCGCCAGGCGCTTGCCGAGGAACGAGTCCTCCTCCTGCTTCGCCTCGCGCTCGGCCAGGCGGTCGAGCGCGCGCCCCGCGGCGAGGTACTCGAGCGTGCCCGGCAGCGGGTGCTTGCCCTCGGGGACCGGCGCGCCCTCCTCGAGGTCGAGCCCGATCACCGTGTGGCCGAGCTCGGCGGCGCTCGTCACGCCGCGGTAGAGGCGGCCGCCGAAGACCAGGCCCCCGCCGACGCCGGTGCCGACGGTCAGCATCACGAGGTTCGGGCAGACGAGGCTGCCGTCCTTGTCGAAGGCCTCCGCGAGCGCCGCGCAGGACGCGTCGTTCTCGATGTAGACCGGGATCCCCGTCTTCTCGGTCAGCAGCTGGCGCAGCGGCAGGTCCTGGAGCGGGATGTTGACGCTGTGGGCGATGCGGCCGGTCTCGAACTCGATGATCGAGGGCAGCCCCACCCCGGCCGCGACGGTGTCGTCGCTGCGCAGGTGCCCGATCAGCTCGACCAGCTGGGCGACGAGCGCGTCGGAGTCCGACACGTCGGTCTTGATCAGCTCGCGGGTGGTGAGCTTGCCGTCCTGGAGCGTCGCGGACGCGATCTTGGTGCCCCCGACGTCGAGGCCGATGAACTGGCCCTTCACAGCAGCGCCGCCGCGGCCTCGTCGACGAAGACGAAGATCGAGCCGTCCTCCGGGCGCACGCGCGCGGCAGGCGCGGCGGGGTCGGGCGGGTCGCCGAACGCGCGCGCGACCGCCTTCGCCTTGTCCTCGCCCGAGACGAGGAAGTCGACCACGCGGGCGCGGTTGATGACCGGCAGCGTCAGCGTCACCCGCGGCACCTGCGGCTCCATGCCCGCCAGCGGCACGCCGACGACGAGGCGGCTCGTCTCCTCGAGCTCCGGCTTGCCGGGGAACAGCGAGGCGACGTGCGAGTCCGGGCCCATCCCGAGCAGCAGGAGGTCGAAGCGCGGGTCGTTGCCGAGGTGCTCGCGCACCAGCGCCTCGTAGGCGCCCGCGGCCGCCTCAGGGCCGAGCTCGCCCTCCATCCGCATGACGCGCGGGGGCTTGGACAGCCGCGAGAGCAGCGCGCGCTGCGCCATCCCGAAGTTGGAGTCCGGGTGGTCGGGCGGGACGCAGCGCTCGTCGGAGAACCAGACCGTCGCGTCGCTCCAGTCCGCGTCCTGCTCGGCCGCGATCGCGTAGGCGCCGCGCGGCGTCGACCCGCCGGTGAGGACGATGTGGGCGCCCTGCTCGGCGGCCGCAGTCAGCCTCTCGGCGACCGCGGCCCCGGGATCCTCGACGACCGTGATCTGCCTCATCCGAGGGGCAGCCTACGCGACCATCGCGCGAGCGGCAGACAGCGCCGGCTTGTAGGTCGGGTCGCGCAGCAGCGCCTGGCGCACGCCCTCGCCGAGGATGCCCGCCTCGCCGCGCGAGGCGCCCAGCACCGTCCAGACCTGCTCCTTGCCCTCGCGCGAGCGGCGGACCGACTTCAGCCCGCCCGGCCCGCGGTCGAGCGAGAGCGACCCCCCCGAGGCCATCTCGATCGTCACGCCCGCCAGGCCGGGCGCGCCGGGCTGCTCGACCTCCTCCAGCCGCAGCGAGATCTCGCCGCGACGCGCGCGGGCGTGGCCGGTCCGGCGCTTGCCGCCGCCCGCCGAGAGCGAGCCCGGGCGCCAGCCCAGGCGCGAGCTCAGCCAGCCGCAGAACAGGACCGCGGCCGCCGCCGAGTCGGCGCGGTGGCGGACCGTGACAGCGGAGATCTCGGCGAGCCCGCGGCGCAGCGGCGGCGGATCGAAGGCGGCGGCGACGCGCTCGCGCCACGGGGTCGAGCGCAGCCACGCGAGGTCGACCACGTAGGCGCTCTCGAGCAGCTCGCCGGAGCGCGCCAGCGCCGCCGGCAGCTCCTGCTCGTCCTGCGAGTCGACGAGCACGACCTGCATCAGCCGCCGCAGCGAGTCGACCGCCTCGGCGTGGCCGTGGGGCGCCCACACGAGCGTCGCCAGATCGGGGACCACCAGCGGGTCGACGATCGTGTCGAGCGCCTTCAGGTGGCGCTCGCCGATCGCCAGCTCGACGGTCTCGCGGCCGAGCGAGAACGGCCCTTCGGCCTTCTCCGCGGCGACGCTGCACCAGGCGTCGATCGCCTTGCGGCGTGGCTCGACCGAGCACAGCACGAGCCGCGAGGGGTGGTAGCGGCCGACGCGCTGGAGCCGGTTCTCGACCTCGCCCCGGAACTCGCCGTCCACGACCACGACGAGGTTGAGGACGCGTGCCGGGACGAAGGCGTCCTCGTCGTGGTAGCGCTCGATCAGCAGGTGGCGGAGCGCCGCCTCGATCTTGCTCGGCGTCGTGTCCCGCTCGCGCCAGACCTCCTCGCTCATGACGTCGCGGTCACAGCCCTCGCCACTTGCGCGGCGCCAGCAGCTCGTCGGCCTCCGCCGGCCCGGGCGACCCAGCGGCGTACTCGGTCCGCGGCGGCTTGCCGTCGTGCCAGGCCTGGAGGATCGGGTCGATGATCGACCACTGGGCGATCACCTCGTCGTCGCGCGTGAAGAGCGTCGCCTCGCCGCGCATCGCGTCCTGGATCAGGCGCTCGTAGGCCTCCGGCGACTGCGACATGAACGAGGAGCCGTAGAGGAACTCCATGTTCACCGGGCGGATGCGCATGCGCGAGCCGGGGATCTTCGCCCCCAGCGACAGCGACACGCCCTCGTTCGGCTGCACGGCGAGGATCAGCAGGTTGGGCTGGACGCCGACCGAGCCGTCGGAGCCGAACGCGAGGTGCGGGACCGGCTTGAGCTGGACCGCGATCTCGGTCGTCTTGCGCGACAGCCGCTTGCCGGTGCGCAGGTAGAACGGCACGCCCTCCCAGCGCCAGTTGTGGACCTCGAGCTTGAGCGCCGCGTACGTCTCGGTCTGCGAGTCCTCGGGGACGTCGTCCTCGTCGAGGTAGCCGGGGACGTCCTCGCCGCCGGGCGAGCCCGCGGTGTACTGCGCGCGGACCGTGCAGCGCTCCACCTCCTCGGGCGTCATCGGCGTGATCGCGTCGAGCACCTTGACCTTCTCGTCGCGGACCTTGTCGGCGTCGAAGGAGGACGGCGGCTCCATGCACAGCAGCGTGAGCAGCTGCAGCATGTGGTTCTGGACGAGGTCGCGCAGCGCGCCGGAGGAGTCGTAGTAGCCGGCGCGCGACCCGATGCCGATGTCCTCGGCCGCGGTGATCTGCACGTGGTCGATGTAGTTGCGGTTCCAGACCGGCTCGAACATCAGGTTCGCGAAGCGGAACGCGAGCACGTTCTGGACCGTCTCCTTGCCCAGGTAGTGGTCGATGCGGAAGACCTGGCGCTCGCGGAAGACGTTCGAGACGACCTTCTGGAGCTCACGCGCCGACGCGAGGTCGGTGCCGAACGGCTTCTCGATCACCACCCGGACGTCGGCGTTCCGGTGGCGGTGCAGGCCGGCCTTCTTGAGCTCCTCGGCGATCACGGCGAAGAACTCGGGCGACGTCGAGAGGTAGTACATGCGCGCCAGCGGCTGCCCGGCGTCCTCGTCGAGCTCCTCGATCACCTTGGCCAGCTGCCCGTAGGCCTCGGTGTCGTCGAACGGCACCGAGACGTAGCGCATGCGCTCGAGCAGCCCGTCGAGCACCGTCGGGTCCGGCTCGCGGCGCGAGCTCGCCTCGATCGACTCCTTCATGACCGCGCGGTACTCGTCGTCGGTCTGCTCGCGGCGGGAGGCGCCGATCAGGTTGAAGCGCTCGGGCAGGGCCCCCTCGTGCGCGAGGTTGTAGAGCGCGGGCAGCAGCTTGCGCTTGGCGAGATCGCCCGACGCGCCGAAGATCACCATCGTCGTCGGCGGGACCGGCAGCCGCTCGAGCCCCTCGACGAGCGGGTTGTCGCCGACCTTGCTGTCGGGGGCGTCCGTGGGGATCGACGCGGCCATCTAGAAGCCGGCGCCGGCGGCGCGCTGGACCTCGTGGCCGCCGAACTGGTTGCGCAGCGCGGCCAGCACCTTGTGCGTGTACTCGCCCTCGTCGCGCGAGTAGAAGCGCGCGTAGAGGGCGGCGGCGATCACCGGGGTCGGGACCTCGAGGTCCATCGCGTCCGCGATCGTCCAGCGGCCCTCGCCGGAGTCCGAGACGCTCTCGCCCAGGTTCTCGAGGTCGTTGCCCTCCTGCTCGAAGGCGCGCTCGGCGAGCTCACAGAGCCAGGAGCGGACGACCGAGCCGCGGTTCCAGAGCCCCGCGACCTCCTTGAGCTCGATCGGGAACTTCGACTTGTGCATCATCTCGAAGCCCTCGGCGTAGGCCTGCATCATCCCGTACTCCACGCCGTTGTGGACCATCTTCACGAAGTGGCCCGCGCCCGCGTCGCCGAAGTGGCGCCAGCCGTCCGGCGGGGCGAGCGTGTCGAGGATCGGGGCGAGCTGCGCGACCGACTCCTCGTGCCCGCCGACCATCATGCAGTAGCCGACATCGAGGCCCCAGACGCCGCCGGACGTGCCGACGTCGATGTAGCGGATGCCCTTCTCGATCAGCACGGCGGCCCGCGCCACGTCGTCGTGCCAGCGCGTGTTGCCGCCGTCGACGATCGTGTCGCCCTCCTCCAGCAGCGGGGTGAGCGCGTCGATCGTCTGCTGGGTCGGGTCGCCCGCCGGGACCATGATCCACACGAGCCGGGGCGCGTCGAGCTTGGACACGAGGTCCTCGAGCGAGGACGCGGCGGTCGCGCCGTGCCCCTCGGCCTCGCCGACGTGCTGCTCGTTGAGGTCGAACGCCACCACCTGGTGCTCGGAGTCCCGGTGGATGCGGTGAACCATGTTCCCGCCCATCTTCCCGAGGCCCACGAAACCGATCTGCATGACTACAGGCTCCCTCTGAGGTCGTCAATGGCCCCGGGGAGGTCCCCGGCGTTCAAGCGCACGCGGACCGCTTCCAGCCCGTGGTCGCGCAAGGTCTGCAGGTCGCCGTCGGCCTGCGCGTTGATCAGCGTGCGGAAGTCGAACTCGGCGTCGGGGATGTCCGCGTCGGCGTCGGAGTCGCTGACCAGCTGGAGGAAGCGCCCGACCTACGGGCCGCCCTTGTGGAACTGCCCGGTCGAGTGCAGGAAGCGCGGGCCGTAGCCGTAGGTGGTGGCGACGTGGTGGCGCTCGATGATCGCCTCGCGCAGCCGCCCGGCCGCGGCCTCGATCTCGTCGGAGTAGGGCAGGTAGCCCATGATCGCCAGGTAGCCCGGGGGCTCGAGGCCGCCGAGCAGCGCGCCGAGGTCGCCGTCCTCGAGGTCGGGCGAGCCCTCGTCGAGCACCTTCTGCGTCGCGTCCTTGGCCTGCTGGACGTTGGGCTGGTCGAACGGGTTGATCTCCAGCACCCAGCCGACGACGGCGGTGGCGAACTCCGACAGGAAGAACACGCGCCCGAGGTCGTCGGGCCCGGCGGCGTGGACGGTGATGGTCGGGTGCCCGGCCTCGGCGAGCGCGGCGATGCTCGCGTCGTGATCGGCGTCGGGCGCCTCGGTGTTGCGCAGGTGCAGGAAGACGCGGTCCGACCCGTAGGCGGCGGGCGCCAGCAGCGGCTCGTCGGCGATCGGGAGGATCCCGCGGCCCTGCTTGCCGGTGCTCTCCGCGACGAGCTGCTCGGCCCAGATGCCGAAGGAGCCGATCGGGTCGTCGACGACGAAGGTGAGCTTGTCGCGGCCGGCGCGCGCGAGCTCCCCGAGCGCGAGCCCGAGCCACAGGCCGGCGTTGTCCTCGGGCGCCTCGAAGTCCGAGCACGCCTGCTCGGCGACCTGCGCGCCCTCGAGGATCGGCCGCACGTCGACGCCGGCCAGCGCGGCCGGGACGAGCCCGAAGTAGGAGAGCGCCGAGTAGCGCCCGCCGATGTCCGGGTCGTTGATGAACGTGCGGCGGAAGCCGTGCTCCTCGGCGAGGTCGGCCAGCGAGGAGCCGGGGTCGGTGACGGCGATGAAGTGGCCGCCGTCGCCCTGGAGCGCGTGGAAGTGCTTGAACAGCGACAGCGTCTCGATCGTGCCGCCCGACTTCGTCGAGACGATGAACAGCGTCTTCGCGAGGTCGATCTCGGCCGTGACCGCCTCGATCTGCAGCGGCTCGGTCGAGTCCAGCACGTGCAGGCGCAGGCCGCCGGCGTCGCCGTAGGAGAGCCGGAAGACCTCGGGCGCGAGGCTCGAGCCGCCCATGCCGAGCAGCACGGCGTCGGTCAGCCCGGCCTCCTTGCACTCGGCCACGAACGCGTCGAGCGCGTCGGCCTCCTCGAGCATCTTGTCGGCGATCGTCAGCCAGCCGAGGCGGTTGGTGATCTCGGGCGTGCCCTCGGGCCCCCACAGCGTCCCGTCGTGCTGCCAGATGCGGCGCGCGACGTCCTCCGCGGCGGCGCGGCGCACGCGCTCGGCGAGCGGCTGCTCGAGCTCGGCGGGCAGGTCGGCCTCGATCGCGGCCGGGCGGCCGGTGACGATCGCCTCGCGCTTGCGCTCGATGCCGGCCGAGCAGCTTCGCCATCGGGACGATGAAGGCATCGATGCCGTCGCGCAGCAGCTTGTCGGTGACGTCGTCGAGGTCGATGCCGGCCTCGCGCAGCGCGTCGAGGTCGCCCTGCGGGTCCTCGGCCGCCGTCGCGCCGGTCACCTCGCCCTCCGCTCCGACGCCATCAACGTCGGCAGCGGCATCGTGTTGACCGTGTGCGGGCCGACCAGGCCGTAGACGTAGAGCGTCTCCGGATACTGCGGGTTCTTGACGCCGGTGGAGGCCCACAGCGGCCGCTGGACCGGCGCGCCGGCCTCGCGCAGCGATGCGAAGCGCTCGCCCTCGAAGACGCGCTGGAAGGCGCAGGTAGGCGGCGCGGGCGTTGGCGAGCCCGGCGCGGCCGGCGAGGTCGGAGCGGCCGAGCGCCTCCAGGCGCTTGTCCACCTCGGAATCCACGCGCGAGACGAAGAACGAGGCGACCGAGTGGCGGTCGAGCGGCTTGCCCTCCTCGTGGCGGCGCTCCATCGCGCGGACGAACGCCTCCATCACGCGCTCGTAGGCGGCGACCGCGAACAGCAGCGTGACGTTGATGTTGAGGCCCTCGTAGAGCGCCTCCTCGATCGCCGGGATCCCCTCGTCGGTGGCGGGGATCTTGATCATCACGTTGGGGCGGTCGACGAGGCCCCAGTACTGGCGCGCCTGCTCGAGCGTGCCCTCGGTGTCGTGCGCGAGCCGCGGCGCGACCTCGAGCGAGACGTAGCCGTCCTGCCCGCCCGACTCGTCGTAGACGGGGCGCAGGACGTCGCAGGCGCTCTGGACGTCGCGCACGGCCATGCGGCGGTAGACCTCGCGGGCGCTCAGGCCCTCGTGCGCCAGCGACTCGAGCTCCGCGTCGTAGTCGGGCGACCCGAGGATCGCCTTCTCGAGGATCGCCGGGTTGGAGGTCACCCCGCGCAGCGAGTCCTCCTCGACCATGCGCTGCAGCTCGCCGCTCTCGATCATGCTGCGTCGCAGCTGGTCGAGCCAGACGCTGGTCCCCGCCTCGGTGAGAGCGGCGAGGCGCTCGTTGACGTGTGTGGCGCTCATCTCTCGAAAACCTCCGGTCGCCTTACCCTCGCCCCGCTCGTTTCACCACCGCCCGCGCACGCTCGGCGACCGCCTCCCCGGTGAAGCCGAAATGCTCGTACAGCAGCTTCGCCGGCGCGGACGCCCCGAAGCCCTCCATCGCGACGACGTCGCCGACGTCGCCGACCCAGCGGTGCCAGCCGAGCGGGCTCGCCGCCTCGACCGCGACACGGGCGCGCACCGACGGCGGGAGCACGCTGTCGCGGTACTCGGCGTCCTGCTCGGCGAAGCGGTCGAGGCACGGCATGCTCACGAGCCGGACCTTCAGCCCGTCGGCCTCGAGCAGCTTGCGCGCGTCGTCGGCGACGTGGACCTCGGAGCCGGAGCCCATCAGGATCAGGTCCGGGTCCTCGGCGTCGTGGAGCACGTAGGCGCCGCGCTCGATCGCGTCGGCGGGCACGCCGCTCGGGTCCCACACCGGCAGGCCCTGGCGCGAGAGCGCGAGCACGGTCGGCGCGTCGGTCGAGGTGAGCGCGAAGTGCCAGGCGCGCGCCGTCTCGTTGAAGCCCGCGGGGCGCACGACGTTCAGGTTGGGGGTCGCGCGCAGCGTCGCGAGCTGCTCGATCGGCTGGTGCGTCGGGCCGTCCTCGCCCAGCCCGATCGAGTCGTGCGTGAAGACGAACACGGAGGGGATGTGCATCAGCGCCGCGAGCCGGATCGAGCCCTTCATGTAGTCGCTGAAGATCAGGAAGCCGGCCCCGAACGCGCGCAGGCCGTGCAGCACGAGGCCGTTGACGATCGCGCCCATGCCGTGCTCGCGGATGCCGAAGTGCAGGTTGCGCCCGCCGAAGGTGCCGCGCTCGACGTCGCCGCCGCCGTCGATCAGCGTCAGCGTCGAGGGCGCGAGGTCGGCGGAGCCGCCGACCAGCTCGGGCACCACGCCGGCCGCCCACTGGATGATGTCGTGGGAGGCCTTGCGGGTGGCGATCATGCCGGCGTCCGGGCCCTTGCTCGGCACCTCGGCGTCCCAGCCCGCCGGGCAGCTCGCGGGCGAGCATCCGCTCGAGCTTGCGCGGCCTCGTCCGGGAACTCGCCGCGGTAGGCCTCGAAGCGCTCGCTCCACGCGGACTCGAGCTCCTCCCCGCGCGGCACGCACTCGCGGAAGCGCTCGAGCGCCTCGTCGGGGATGAAGAAGGGCTCGAGGCTCGGGTAGCCGTAGACCTCCTTGGTGAGCTTGACCTCCTCCTCGCCGAGCGGCGCGCCGTGGGCGCCGTGGGTGTCCTGCTTGTTCGGCGAGCCGGGCGCGATGTGGGTGCGGACGACGATCAGCGACGGGCGCTCGTCGGCCTGCGCCGCCTCGACGGCGGCCTCGATGCTGTCGAGGTCGAAGTGCTGGCCGAGGTTCTGCACGTG
>CAWBCU010000013.1:0-22289 GCA_963787335.1 uncultured Solirubrobacterales bacterium | reverse complement strand
CGGTCGAGCATCCACGACCTGCTGCTCGAGCCGCCGGAGTTCGTCGAGACCGCCAAGGTCTTCGACATGCTCCTCGCGGTTCCGAAGTACGGCCGCGTGAAGGTCAACAAGGTCCTGGTCCAGTGCCGGATCTCCCCGAGCAAGACCATCGGCGGCCTCTCGCAGCGCCAGCGCACCGAGCTCGTGAGCATGCTGCGCCGCTAGGCGCGCCGGGTGTCCGTCTTCGTCATCACCGGCCCCTCGGGCGTCGGCAAGGGCACCCTCATCCGCGCGCTGCGCGAACGCGTCCCGGAGCTCGCGCTGGCGGTATCGGCGACGACGCGCGACCCGCGGCCGGGGGAGGAGGACGGGCGCGACTACCACTTCCTCTCCGACGACGAGTTCGAGCGCCGCGTCCAGGCCGGCGAGTTCGTCGAGCACGCGCGCTATTCGGGCCGCCGCTACGGCACGCTGCGCTCGGAGCTGGAGCGCCACCGCGAGGCCGGCCGGCCGGTGCTCCTGGAGATCGAGGTCCAGGGCGCGCGCCAGGTCCGCGACGCGATGCCCGAGGCCACCCAGGTGTTCATCGAGCCGCCCAGCGAGGCCGCGCTGCGGACCCGGCTCGTCGGGCGCGGCACCGACTCCGCCGACCAGGTCGAGGCGCGGCTCGAGACCGCCCGCGAGGAGCTCGGCGCGCTGGCGGAGTTCGGCCATGTCGTGGTCAACGACCGCCTCGAGGATGCGGTCGCCGAGCTCGAAGGGCTGGTTCGCGGCCAGATGCAGGACGGACGCTAGACTCAGTCAGCCCCCGAACCGAGGACTGAACTTGATTTCTCCCCGCGTCGACAAGCTTCTCGACAACGTCGACTCCCCGTACGCGAGCGTGATCGTGGCCGCCAAGCGCGCCCGCCAGATCAACTCCTACTACCACAACCTCGGTGAGGGCACCTTCGAGGAGTTCCCGCCGCCGATGATCGACACGGGCTCGAAGAACTACCTGACGATCGCTCTCGAGGAAGTCGCGGGCGGCAAGATCAAGTACCGCTACCGCGGCTGATCATGGCGCGCGTACTCCTCGGCGTCACCGGGGGGATCGCCGCCTACAAGGCGCTGGAGTTCACGCGCCTGGCCACGAAGGCGGGCCATGCCGTCCGGGTGATCCAGACGGAGGCCTCGACGCGCTTCGTCGGCACGGCGTCGTTCGCGGCGATCACCGGCGCGCCCGTGCTGATCACGGAGTGGGAGCCCGACGCGCTGCGCGGCGCCTTCCCGGGCGACCCCGCGCCTGAGCATGCGCCGCTCTCGCACCTCGCCCTGGTCGAGCGCGCGGACCTCTTCCTGATCGCGCCGGCCTCGGCCAACACGATCGCCAAGCTCGCCCACGGCGCCGCCGACAACCTGCTCACCGCCGCCGCGCTCGCATGCCGGCGGCCGCTGCTCGTCGCCCCGGCCATGAACGACGCGATGTACGAGAACGCCGCCACGCGGGCGAACCTGCAGACGCTGCGCGAGCGCGGCGTCGAGGTGCTCGAGCCCGGCACCGGCGCGCTCGGCTCGCCGGGCGAGTGGGGCGTCGGCCGGCTGCCGGAGCCCGCCGACCTGCTGGCCGCCGTCGAGGCGCGCCTCGGCGCCGCCGGCGGCAGCCTCGACGGTCTCAAGGTGCTCGTCACCGCCGGCGGCACGCGCGAGCCGATCGACGCCGTCCGCTACGTCGGCAACCGCTCCTCGGGGAAGATGGGCTGGGCGCTGGCCGACGAGGCCGCGCGCCGCGGCGCCACCGTCACCGTCGTCGCCGCCAACGTGTCGCTGCCGCGGGCGCCCGCGATCGAGTACGTCGACGTCAGCACCGCCGCCGAGCTCGGCGCGGCCTGCGCCGAGCGCTTCCCGGCCTCCGACGTCCTGCTGATGGCCGCCGCGGTGGCCGACTACCGGCCGGCGTCGGCGCGCGCGGACAAGATCAAGAAGACCGAGACGGGGGAGACGCTGGCGCTCGAGCTGGAGCGCACCGACGACGTCCTCAGCGGCCTCGCCGCGCAGCGCCGGCCCGGCCAGCTGCTGATCGGCTTCGCCGCCGAGAGCGGCGACGGCGCGCTCGCCTACGCGCGCGACAAGCTCGAGCGCAAGGGCCTCGACGCCGTCGTGGTCAACGACGTCTCGCGCGCCGGGATCGCCTTCGACGCGCCCGACAACGAGGTCACGATCGTCACCGCGGACGGCGAGCAGCACGTCCCGCAAGCATCCAAGGCGGCGATCGCGGGCAAAATATTCGACAGCGTGTTGAGCCGCCGTTCATCTTCGGCCGTAAGGGTTGAGAACTGATGGAGCCCGTCGAGCCCCAGCCCTCGGGCACTTTGGCGCCCGCGGAGGTCGAGAAGGCCGCCGCCGTCGCCAAGCGCATCGAGGCGAACATCAAGAGCGCCGTCAAGGTGCGCGACGAGGTGCTCCAGCACGTCGTCGTCGCGATGCTGGCCGAGGGCCACATCCTCGTCGAGGACTATCCGGGCGTCGGCAAGACCGCGCTCGCGCGCGCGCTCTCGCGCTCGATCGACTCGCAGTTCGCGCGCATCCAGTGCACGGCCGACCTGCTGCCCGCCGACATCGTCGGCACCAACGTCTACAACCAGCGCGAGCAGCGCTTCGAGTTCCGGCCCGGCCCGATCTTCGCGAACATCGTGATCGTCGACGAGGTCAACCGCGCCTCGCCGAAGACCCAGTCCGGCCTGCTCGAGTGCATGCAGGAGCGGATGGTCACCGTCGACGTGCACTCGCACGAGCTCGCCCGGCCCTTTCTCGTCTTCGCCACCCAGAACCCCGTCGAGTACGAGGGCACCTACCCGCTGCCCGAGGCCCAGGTCGACCGCTTCATGGTGCGGCTGGAGCTCGGCTACCCGTCCGCCGCCGAAGAGGCCCAGATGCTCGCCGGCCACGAGAGCGGCGACCGCGTGCTCGACCTCCAGCCGGTCGCCGACCGCGCCGAGGTGCTCGAGTGCCAGGACGCCGCGCGCCGCGTGCACGCCTCCAAGGCGCTGCGCGAGTACATCGTCGCGCTCGCCCACCACACCCGCGGCGATCACCGCGTCGAGCTCGGCGCCTCACCGCGCGCCGGCCTGATGCTGCTGCGCGCGGCCAAGGCGCGCGCGCTGCTCCAGGGTCGCGACCACGCGCTGCCCGACGACGTCCAGGCGCTCGCGCAGGTCGTCCTCCCGCACCGCATCATGCTCGTGCCCGAAGCCGCGGGCGTCAAGCGCTCCGAGATCGTCGCCGACGCGATCGCGGCGACGCCGGCGCTCTGAGGCCAGGGCCGTGCGCTCCGCCCTCGGGTGCGCCACGCTCGGCCTCCTGCTCCTGATCGTCGCCGGCACGTTCGACGCCGAGCCGCTCTACGTCACCGGCTCGGCGCTGCTGCTGCTGGGCGCGGGCGCCGCCGGCTGGATCTGGGCCGGCTCGTGGGGCGCCAGCGTGACCCGCGAGCTGGACACGCGCAGCATCGTCGAAGAGCAGCCGCTGAGCATGCGCATCGAGGCGAAGGCCGGGCGCCTGCCGCTGCCGCCCGGCTGGATCGACGAGCCGCTGCTGCCCGAGCCGGTCCGCTTCACCGCCGGCCGCCGGCGCGCGCGCGTGCGCGTCGAGGTCACCTTCGGGCGCCGCGGGCGCCGCGTCCTGCCGCCGCCCGCGCTGGTCCTGCGCGACCCCTTCGGCCTCGCCCAGCGCGTCGTCGAGGGCGGTGAGCCCGACGAGCTGCTGGTGCTCCCGCAGATCCTGCCGGTGACCGCGATGGCGGGCGGGGAGGACGGCGACACCGCGCATGCGCGCGCCGCGCTGACCGCGGCGGCCGAGACCGAGATCGACGGGCTGCGCCCGCACCGCGAGGGCGCGCCCGCCTCCCGCATCCACTGGCCCGCGCTCGCGCGCGGCGCCGGGCTGATGGAGCGCAAGCTGATCTCCGAGGCCGACTCGCGCCCGCTCGTCGTGCTCGACCCGCGCGCGCCGGAGTCGCCCGAGGCGCTCGACGCCGCGGTGCGCGCCGCCGCCTCGCTCGTCGTCCACTTCGCCAAGCGCGGCGGCTGCGGGCTGCTGCTGCCGGGCGACCGCCGCGCGCACAACATCGAGCGCGACATGCTCGCCTGGCCGCAGGCCCACGTCCGGCTCGCGCTGGTCGAGGAGCACACCGGCCCGGCGCTGACCGCGGCGCAGAACCGGCGCGGGGTGATCGCCTACGTCGCCGCCCGCACCGTCGACCGCGTCCCGCGTGGCCTCGGGCGCACGCCCGGCGGCTGCCTGCTCGTGATCCCGGGCGCGCTGCCGACCCGGCGCGCCGTGATCGAGGTCGCCGGCTGCCAGGGCTACGTCGCCGCGCGCACCGGCAGCGCGGCGCTGATGGCGACCGTCGGGGCGAGCACGACATGAGCGCCGGCGTCAGCGCCCTGCGCGGCCCGGCGCCCACGCTGCGCAGCGCCACGCCCGACGAGCGCCGGCCCGCGCCGCGCCCTGCGCCCGACCGGGCCGCAGCTGCCGTTCGCGTTCGCCCGCGGCTCGACCTTCCTCGCGCTCGCGACGTTCGGCGCGCTGCACTGGATGGCGATGCTCGAGCCGAACGCCGGCGCGCGCGCCTGGTACGCGGTCGGCGCGGCCGCGCTGGCGATGGGCGGGCTGCTCGGGGCGGCGCGGATCGCCACCCCGGCGCTGCGCTGGCTTGCGGTCGCCGCCGTCACCGCCGTCACGCTCGCGCTCGCCTTCCTCGCCGCCGGCACCGCCGACGAGCTGCTGCGCCCCGACAACTGGGACGAGCTGGCCGCGGGCATCACGCGCGGCATCGACGCCCTGCCGGGCGCGCGCGTGCCGTACCGCGGCATCGACGAGTGGACGCGGCTCGTCATCCAGCTCGGCGGGACGATCCTGACCGTGGCCGCCGCGCTGCTCGCGTTCTGGCCGCGGCGCGGCCGCGTCGGCTTCCAGCTCGCCGCGCTGATCCTGCTCGTGACGCTCTACGCGGTGCCCGCCGTCGCGCTCGACTTCGACGCCGAGTTCCTGCGCGGCGCGCTGCTGGCGCTGCTCGTGCTCGCGTTCATGCGGCTCGAGCGGCTGCGGCTGACCGAGGCCGGCGCCGCCGCCGGGCTCGCCGCCGGGATGGCGATCGCGGCGCTCATCGTCGCACCGGCGCTCGACCGCGACGCGCCGTGGTGGGACTACGAGACGTGGGCGCTGTCCACCGCCGCGTCGCACTCGACCAGCTTCTCCTGGGACCACGACTACGGCCCGCTGGACTGGCCCCGCGACGGCCGCGAGATGCTGCGCGTGAAGGCGAAGGCGTCCGCCTACTGGAAGGCCGAGAGCCTCGACATCTTCGACGGCGACCGCTGGCGCGAGGCGCGCTCGGGCACGCGCGAGGCGATCATCAACGCGCTGCCCGCCAACCCCGCCGTGCGCAAGCGCTGGACGCAGCGCATCGAGGTCAACGTGCGCAACCTGCGCACGCGCACGTTCATCACCGCGGGCATCCCCGTCGACGCGCCGAAGATGCCCAACCGCGCCGCGATCCCGAACGGGCCGCCGGGCATCTGGTCTTCGAGCCGCACGCTGCGCCGCGGCGACACCTACACGGCCAACGTCTACACGCCGAAGCCGAGCGAGCGCGAGCTGGCCGGCGTGGGCTCGGACTACGACCGCGACTTCTCGGCCTTCCGCGAGATCCAGCTCGACGCGGACCGCCGCTCGCCGCCGAACGGCGTGTTCCTCGGCCCGACGGTCTTGAACTTCCCGGAGTGGGACGACCGCGGGGCGCCGGTCCAGGCCAAGCGCCCCGACCCCGCCACCGGCGGCCTCGAGTACGTCGACGGCGAGCCGGTGCTCGAGGACTCGGGCCTGCGGCGCACGTGGGCGCTCTCGCAGCGGCTCAAGCAGGGCGCGGACAACCCGGCCGAGTACGTCAAGTCGATCGAGGCCTACCTCAGCCGCGACTTCACGTACACCGAGGCGCCGCCGGCCTCCGCGCGCACGCTCGAGGGCTTCCTGTTCGAGGCCAAGTCGGGCTACTGCCAGCAGTACTCGGGCGCGATGGCGCTGCTGCTGCGGATGGGCGGCGTCCCCGCGCGGGTGGCGACCGGCTTCACGGCCGGCTCGCTGGACCGCAAGGCCAAGGAGTACGTCGTGCGCGACCTCGACGCCCACTCGTGGGTCGAGGCGTGGTTCCCCGAGATCGGCTGGGTCACCTTCGACCCGACGCCCGCCGCCGCGCCCCCGCGCTCCCAGAGCGACGAAGAGCGCGGCACGGCGGCGATCGGCGACGCCCCCGACCTCGGCGGCGGCGGCGCGCTCGACCCGCGCGCCGGCACGGCCGCGACCGAGGGCAGGAACTGGACGCCGATCATCGCCGGCGGCGTCGCCGTCCTGGCCCTGCTCGTCGCCGGCGGGCTCGCCTTCCGCCGCCGCCGCGGCGGGCGCGGCGCCGCCCCGCTGCCCGAGCTCGAGCGGGCGCTGCGCCGGACGCGCCGGGCGCCCGGCCCGGGCGCGACGCTCCAGGGCCTCGAGGACGCGTTCGCCCGCTCGCCCGACGCGGCCGCCTACGTGCGCGCCCTGCGCGAGCAGCGCTACGGCGGCCGCGGCGGCGAGCCGACGCTCGCCCAGCGCCGCGGCCTGCGCTCCGAGCTGGGCCGCGGCGGCGGCCTGATCGGCCGCCTGCGGGCATGGTGGGCGCTGCCTCCGAGGGCCTCGATGCCCTCCGCGAAGCGGCGTACACTCGATGCCCATGGCTGAGCTGTACGACCTCTTCCAGCGTGGGATGGACCTGCTCGAGGCCGGCGACTTCAACGCCGCGACGATCCCCCTCGCCAAGGCGCGCGAGCTCGACCCGGAGAAGGCCTCGATCCGCGAGGCGCTCGGGCGCGCGTACTTCCGCTCGCGCCAGTTCGAGGCGGCGCGGGAGGAGTTCGAGGCGCTCGTGGAGCGCGCTCCGACCAACGACTACGCGCTCTTCTGCCTCGGCCGCTCGCTGCTCGAGCTGGGGCGTCCGAAGGACGCGCGCAAGGCGCTCGCGCTGGCCGCCGGACTGCGTCCGGACCGGCGCGACTACCGCATCTACAGGGACCGCGCACGGGCCGCCGCATAGGGCTTCCGGTGCTATAAGTACCCGCGAAGCTTTCGTTGAGGCGTAGTGCGGAAAGCGGGCGCTGGCCCGCTTTCTTCATGTAGAGAGGAGAAGGAGGGAACAGCCAATGAGCACCACGATCCAGGCCGACATCGAGCAGCAGCTCGCGCACGTCGAGCCCGCGGTCGAGGTTCTCCTCGCCGAAGTCGTCAACGGCTCGGTGGTGCGGTTGTTCATCGATCACCCCGACGGGGTCACGCTCGCCCTCTGCGAGCGCGTGACCAAGCACCTGGCCGGCGTACGCGAGACGTACGCGCTCGAGGTGTCCTCGCCGGGCCCGCAGCGTCCACTCACCAAGCCTGACCACTTCCGCCGCTACGTCGGCAGCCGCGCGCGCGTGCGCACCCGCGGCGATCACGACGGGCGCATGTCGTTCACCGGAGAGCTTCTCGGCGCGACCGACGACGCGGTCACCGTGGCCGCCGACACCGGCGTCGTCTCGATCGCCTACGCCGACATCCACCGTTCGAACCTGCTGGGAGACTGAGGACCATGTCGCAAGAGATCGTCGATGCCGTACGGGTCCTAGGGCGCGAGAAGGGCATCTCCGAGGACAAGCTGATGGAGGCGCTGGAGGACGCGCTGCTGTCGGCCTACAAGAAGCAGCCGGGCGCCGCCAAGTACGCCCGCGTGACGATGGATCGCGAGTCCGCGGACTTCCGCGTCGACGAGCTGATCGTCCCCGCCGACCTCGAGGAGCGCCTGCTCGCCGAGCAGGAGGAAGAGGCCGCCGAGGACGAGCAGTCGCGCATCGACCCCGAGACCGGCGAGGTTCGTGAGCCGGAGGAGCCCGAGGTCGACGTCGAGCGCCTCAAGCCCTACGAGGACCAGATCGAGACCCGCGACGTCACGCCGCACGACTTCGGGCGCATCGCCGCCCAGACCGCCAAGCAGGTGATCCTGCAGCGGATCCGCGAGGCCGAGCGCGACATGATGTTCGAGGAGTACCGCGACCGCGTCGGCGAGCTGATCACCGGCATCGTCCAGCAGTCCGACTCCCGCTACACGCTCGTGCAGCTGCGCGAGCGCGTCGAGGCGCTGCTGCCGAAGTCCGAGCAGGTCGACGGCGAGCGCTACGACCACGGCCAGCGCGTCAAGGCCGTGATCAAGGAGGTCTCCTCCTCGACCCGCGGGCCGAGCATCATCGTCTCGCGCCGCGACCCCGAGCTGATCAAGAAGCTGTTCGAGCTCGAGGTGCCCGAGATCGCCGACCAGCTGGTGGAGATCACCAACGTCGCGCGTGAGCCCGGTTATCGCTCGAAGATCGCCGTCGTCTCGCACGCCGACGGCGTCGACCCCGTCGGCGCCTGCGTCGGCCCGCGTGGCTCGCGGGTGCGCATGGTCGTGTCCGAGCTGCGCGGCGAGAAGATCGACATCATCCCCTACAACGACGAGCCCGCCCGCTTCGTCGCCAAGGCGCTCAGCCCCGCCCGCGTGCGCGAGGTGCTCGTCGACGACACCAACAAGCAGGCCACGGTGATCGTCCCCGACGACCAGCTCTCGCTGGCGATCGGGCGCGAGGGCCAGAACGCGCGGCTCGCCGCCCGCCTCACCGGCTGGCGCGTCGACATCCGCTCCGAGACCGAGTTCGCCAAGGAGGAGCAGGAGTCCGGCTACGGCGAGGAGGAGGAGCTCGGCGGCCGCTGCGGCGCGATCCTCACCAACGGCCGCCGCTGCCCGAACGCCGCCCTGCCCGGCTCGCGCTACTGCGGGCTCGACGCCCACCAGGCGCTCGCCGGCAAGGACACCGACGTCGTCGGGCAGGCCTGACCTACGAACCTCAGCGGACCTGCGTCGGCTGCCGCGGCCAATCGCCGCAGTCGGCGCTCCACCGCTTCGCTAACGTAAGTGGGGAGGTCGTGCCGGACCCGGAGCGCAAGCTCCCCGGTCGCGGCGCGTGGCTCCATCCCGACCTCGCCTGCTTCGACCGCGCCCAGTCCGGGCGCGGGTTCAACAGGGCCCTCCGGGCCCCCGTGATCATCTCGAAAGAAACCGTAGACTTAACCCGCACATGGCCAAGAAACGCGTCCACGAGCTAGCCAAGCAGTACGACATGCCTTCAGCCGAGGTGCTGAAGCGTCTTGGCGATGCCGGAATCGAGGTCAAGGCTGCCGCCTCGGCCGTCGACGAGGACGCCGCGGACCGCGCGCTCACCGGCCGCCCGCAGGCCCATGAGGAAGAGGCGCAGAAGGCCGCGGCCGCGCAGGCGGCCCAGAGCACCAACGGTGGCAAGCCCGACGCCGACGGCGACAAGGCCGCGCCCAAGCGCCCGACGCGCTCCTCGCTCCAGGGCGAGCGCGCCCCCGGCGCCGGCGGCGGTGTGCGCCGTGTCGTCATCGACTCGCAGGCCTCCCGCCGCCAGGGCGGCCCGGGCGGCGGACCGCCCGGCCCCCAGCGCCGCCCGCCGCGCCGCGGCGGCCGCCGGCGCCGTGGCGCCTACGTCGAGCCGGTCCCGCAGGACAAGGCGAGCCTCAAGCCCGACACGATCCAGGTCAACTCCGGCTCGACGGTCAAGGACGTCGCCGAGTACCTCGCCGTCCCGATCCCCGAGGTCATCAAGAAGCTGATGCAGCTGGGGGAGATGGCCACCCTCACCCAGACGCTCGCCGACGACGCGATCCAGGTCCTCGCCGACGAGTTCGACAAGGAGATCGAGATCGTCCACGCCGCGGACGACGTCGACGAGGAGCCCGTCTTCGACGACGCCGACGAGGATCTCGTCGAGCGCCCGCCCGTGGTCACGATCATGGGCCACGTCGACCACGGCAAGACGTCGCTGCTCGACGCCGTCCGCGAGGCCGACGTCGTCGCCGGTGAGGCCGGCGGCATCACCCAGCACATCGGCGCCTACCAGGTGCACGTCGGCGACAAGACCATCACCTTCCTCGACACCCCGGGCCACGAGGCCTTCACCGCCATGCGCGCCCGCGGCGCCCAGGTGACCGACATCGCGGTCATCGTCGTCGCCGCCGACGACGGCGTGATGCCGCAGACCCGCGAGGCGATCGACCACGCGAAGGCCGCCAACGTCCCGATCCTCGTCGCCGTCAACAAGATCGACAAGGAGGGCGCGCAGCCCGACCGCGTGCGCACCGAGATGACCACGCTCGGCCTGCAGCCGGAGGAGTGGGGCGGCGAGACGATGTTCGTCGACGTCTCCGCGAAGACGAAGCAGAACCTCGACGACCTGCTCGAGTCGATCGTCCTGATGTCCGAGGTCGAGGAGCTCAAGGCCAACCCGAACACGGAGGCCTCCGGCGTCGTCGTCGAGTCCAAGCTCGACCCGGGCCGTGGCGCCGTCGTGACGATCCTCGTCCAGCGCGGCACGCTCAAGGTCGGCGACAACGTCGTGGCCGGCGCCCACTGGGGCCGCGTCCGCGCGATGCACGACTACAAGGGCGACAAGGTCAAGCGCGCGCTGCCCGGCGAGCCCGTCGAGATCCTCGGCTTCGACTCCGTCCCCGAGGCCGGCGAGTTCGTGCGCGTCGTCGAGAACGACCGCACCGCCCGCTCGCTCGCGGGCGAGAAGGCGCACCGCATCAAGACCGAGTCGCTGGCCCGCCGCGGCGGCAAGAAGTTCTCGCTCGAGGACATCTTCGACCGCGAGCGCGGCGCGCTCGTCAACGAGCTCGCGCTCGTGCTGAAGGCGGACGTCTCGGGCTCGCTCGAGGCCTTCCAGGACGAGATCGCCAAGCTCCCGCAGGACGAGGTCACCGTCTCCGCGATCTACTCCGGCGTCGGCGGCATCACCGAGTCCGACGTCAACCTCGCGGCCGCCTCCGGCGCGATCATCCTCGGCTTCAACGTCCGCCCCGTCGGCGAGGCGCGCCAGCTCGCCGACCGCGAGGGCGTGGAGATCCGGACCTACTCGGTCATCTACCGCGCGATCGACGAGCTGCGGGACGCCATGCAGGGCATGCTCGCCCCCGAGGAGGTCGAGGAGACCGTCGGCACGATCGAGGTCCGCGCGACCTTCCGCGCCTCCAAGATCGGCGTCATCGCGGGTTGCTACGTCACCGACGGCAAGGCGACGCGCGGGGCCAAGTGCCGCCTCGTCCGCGACGGCACGATCGTCTACGAGGGCGAGATCGCCTCGCTGCGCCGCTTCAACGACGACGTCCGCGAGGTCGCGACCGGCTTCGAGTGCGGCGTGGTCCTCAAGGACTACATGGACGTGAAGGAAGGCGACCTGATCGAGGTCTACGAGACCAGGCAGGTCGAGCGCACGCTCTCCTAGTGGGCGACGCGTTCGTCGTCCTCATGCAGGTGCACCTCTTCTTCCCGGAGTCGGGCTCGCTGAAGGCCAAGCGGTCCGAGCTCAACAGCGTCAAGGCCCACCTGCGCACCCGCAACGGCGCGACCGTGGCCGAGGTCGATCACCAGGACACGTGGCAGCGCTCGACGCTCGCGGTGGCGATCGCGGGCGGGTCCCCAGGTCTTTGTCATGACGCCGCCGACAACGTTGTCCGCTACCTCGACGCGCGCTTTCCGCAGGGCGCGCGGGTCGAGCGGCGCGTCGCCTCGTGGACTGACCTGGAGTCACTAGGATGACCGGCGGGCGCATGCGTCGCGTCGACGAGGCCGTTCGAGAGGTCCTGTCGACCGCGATCACACAGGAACTCAAGGACCCGCGCGTGGGCTTCGTCACCGTGACCGCAGTCGAAACCTCTCCTGACCTCCGCCATGCGCGCGTGTTCGTCTCCGTCCTCGGCGACGATGCGCAGCGCGGCCGCTCGATGGACGGCCTGCGCGGGGCCCACGGCTACCTGCAGCGGAGGCTCAATGAGGAGCTCCGGATCAAGCACACGCCGTCGCTGGACTTCATCTACGACGACTCGGTGGATCGCTCGCTGAGGATCCAGACCCTGCTGGACCGGGAAGGCAAGGAGGCGGAATGAGCACGAGCACCACGAATGGTGCGGTGGCGTCGCGCGCGCAGTTGCTCGACGAGATCGAGCACTCGCAGCGGTTCCTGCTCGCGACCCACGAGAACCCCGACGGCGACGCCCTCGGCTCGCTGGCCGGCATGCAGCTCGTGCTGACCGCGCTCGGCAAGGACTCGGTCGCCTACATGTCGCCCGACGAGCTCCCGCTGCCCTACGAGTACACCTTCTTGGCGGTCGAGAACCTCGTCACGGAGCCGCCGTCCGACCTCGAGGACCGCACGATCGTCTTCCTCGACTGCGGCAACATCGATCGCAACCCCGCCGACTCGCTCAAGCGCGAGGGCGCGCGCATCCTCAACGTCGACCACCACCACGACAACACGATGTTCGGGACCGTCAACCACGTCGTGCCCGAGGCGTCGTGCACGGCCGAGGTGATCTGGGACCTGATGGAGGGCCTGGGCGTGCGGCCGACGCACGCGATCGCCGAGGCGCTCTACGTCGGGCTGGTGACCGACACCGGCAAGTTCATGTACGAGAACACCGGCCCGCGCGCGCACCAGATGGCGGCCGACCTGATCGAGGCCGGGGTCGACGTCCACGCGATCTACCGCCGCCTCTTCGAGGGCGTCCCGCAGGGCAAGCTCGAGCTGCTCGCGCGCGGGCTCTCGAACGTCGAGCGCTTCGACGACGGCCTGCTCACCGTCACGCACCTGACGCGCGACGACTACGCCGCCACCAGCGCCGACGAGAGCTTCTCCGAGGGCGTCGTCGACCACCTGCGCGCGCTCCAGGGCACCGCCATGGCGGGCCTCGTGCGCGACCTCCTCAACGGCGACCCGTCGGAGCCCCAGCGGCGCAAGGTCTCCCTGCGGGCGACCGACGACCGCGTCGACGTCTCGGCGATCGCGCGCGCCCAGGGCGGCGGTGGCCACCGCCGCGCCGCGGGCTTCTCGACGTCGATGGAGTTCCCGCAGCTCGTCGAGTTCCTGCGCGCCGGCCTGGCCGAGCAGCTGTCCTGAGCACCGACGGGGTCATCCTCTTCGACAAGCCGGCGGGGATCACGTCCCACGACGTCGTGGCGAGCGTGCGGCGGCGGCTGGGCCGCGGCGTCAAGGTCGGTCACGCCGGCACGCTGGACCCGTTCGCCACCGGGCTGCTGCTCGTGCTGGTCGGGCGCGCCACGCGCGTGCAGCGCTTCCTGATGGCGCTGCCCAAGCGCTACGAGACGGTCGCGCGGCTCGGCTGGACCTCGACCACCGGCGACCGCGACGGGGAGCTGGCCCCCGGCCGCACGCCCGCCGAGCCGTTCGTCCTGCCGACGGGCCGGATCATGCAGCGCCCGCCCGCCTACTCGGCGGTCAAGGTCGGCGGCCGGCGCGCCTACGACATCGCGCGCGCGGGGGAGACGGTCGAGCTCGCCGAGCGCGAGGTCGAGGTCATGCGCTTCGAGCTCACGGGGCGCGAGGAGGACCGCGCGACGTTCACGATCGAGTGCTCCTCGGGCACCTACGTGCGCGTGCTGATCGCCGAGCTCGGCGACGCCTACTGCCAGGAGCTGCGGCGGACGGCGATCGGCCACTTCGAGGTCGCCGACGCGGACCCCGAGCGGATCGTCCCGCTGGGCGACGCGCTCGGCTTCCTGCCCGCCGTGACGCTGGAGGGCGAGGCGGCCCGCCACGCGACCCACGGGGTGGCGGTGGAGGGCGAAGCGGAGGGCACCGTGCGGCTGCTCGACGAGGACGGCCTGATCGCGCTGGCCGAGCCACGACCGGACGGGCTGCTCAAGCCCGTCGTAGGGTTCCGAGCCACATGAAGGTCACCTGGCTCCCCGATGCCGAGCGTCGCCCCCGCCACCTGGCGGTCGGCGAGTTCGACGGCGTGCACCTCGGCCACCGCGAGGTGATCGACGGCGCCGACACGGTGCTCACCTTCGAGCCGCACCCGCGCCAGGTCATCGCGCCCGACGCCGCCCCGAAGCTGCTGACCTCGCTCGCCATCAAGTCCGACCTCATCGCCGGCCTCGGCGTGCGCGAGCTGGTGGTGATCCCGTTCGACCGCTCCTTCGCAGCGCAGTCGCCGCAGGCGTTCATCGACACTGTGCTCGTCGAGCAGCTGCAGGCCGAGCGCGTGTCGGTGGGGGACAACTTCCGCTTCGGCCACAAGGCCGAGGGCGACGCCGACCTGCTGCGCCGGCAGGACGCCTTCGAGGCGCGCGTCGTGCCGCTGGTGGAGGTCGACGGCGAGATCGTCTCCTCGACGCACGTGCGCGGCCTGGTGGTGGCCGGCGACCTCGAGCAGGCCAACCGCTTCCTGGGCTCGCCGTTCCAGCTGCGCGGCACCGTCGTCCACGGCGACGAGCGCGGGCGCGAGCTCGGCTTCCCGACCGCCAACCTCGTTCCCGACAACGCGCTCGTCTACCCCGGCAACGGCGTCTACGCCTGCCGCGCCGCCTTCGAGGACGGCGGCGAGTGGCGCTGGTGGCCGGCCGCCGTCAATGTGGGTGTACGCCCGACCTTCGTCACCGGGCGCGGCGTGCTCGTCGAGGCCTACCTGCTCGACTTCGACGGCGACCTCTACGACCGCGAGCTGCGGATCGCGTTCCTGGCGCGCCTGCGCGGCGAACGGCGCTTCGACACGGTCGACGGGCTGGTGGAGCAGATGCACCGCGACGTGCAGGACGCCAGGGCGCTCGCCGCCTGAGGCAAACCGTACATTCGTCCCACCTGGGCGTCCGGCCCGGATGTGTGGGGTATCAACTGAAAGACCTTGCAGATCGTTGTCGCTCACTCAGACCCGGGCGCACGGCGTGAGCTCCGAGTCCCCCTCGAGTACTCCGGCTACGACGTCGCCGAGGCCGCGAGCGCGGAGGAGGCGCTCTCGGCGTGCCGTATCGGGCTGCCCGAGGTGGCGCTGATCGAGCACCGCTTCACGAGCGCTGCCGGCGGCTCCCTGATCGACGACCTGAAGTCCGACCCCGACGCCTACCGGACCGCGGTCCTGCTCGTCGCCGACGAGGAGCTCCCGCTGGCGGAGGCCGAGGACAGCCTGCGCCGCGGCGCCCTCGACGTGCTGATCGAGCCGGTGATCCCCGCCGAGCTGGTCGCCCGCGTGCGCTCCGCCGCCCGCACCAAGACGCTCCAGGAGGAGCTCGTGGGCCAGTACCGCCGGCTCGAGACGATGCTGCACGAGGATCCGCTCACGGGCCTCTTCAACCGCCGCTACGTGCTGACGCGCCTCGCCGGGCTGATCAGCGGCGCGCGCCGCCACGGCCGCCCGCTCTCGGTGGCGATGATCGACATCGACCACTTCAAGCGCGTCAACGACACCTACGGCCACGAGGCCGGCGACGCCGCGCTGGTCTCGACCACGATCGCGCTGCGCGACCGGATGCGCGCGGAGGACGAGCTCGGCCGCCTCGGCGGCGAGGAGTTCCTGGCGCTGCTGCCCGACGCGGACGCCGGGGCGGCGGGGGTCGTGGCGGAGAGCCTGCGGGCCAGCGTCGAGCGCGCGCGCACGCGCATGGAGGGCCTGGACCTGGCCGTCACGGTCAGCGTCGGATGGGCGACGTGGAACGGCGAGGAGGACGCCGACGCGCTGGTCAAGAGGGCCGACAAGGCGCTCTTCGTGGCCAAGCGATCGGGCCGCAACGCCGTGCGGGGAGCGGAGAACCTCTCTGCTAGCCTGCCCCGTCGCACATGACCCTGACACAAGAAGACAAGCTCGAGGTCGTCAAGCGCTTCGGCAAGGACGAGCAGGACACCGGCGCGACCGATGTCCAGATCGCCCTGCTCACGCGGCGCATCAACGATCTCACCGAGCACCTGCGGACGCACAAGCACGACCATCACTCGCGCCGTGGGCTCCTGATGCTGGTGGGTCGGCGCCGGAGGTTCCTCAACTACCTCCAGAAGAAGGATCTCGAGCGGTACCGCTCGCTGATCCGCGAGCTCGGCCTCCGTCGGTAGTCACGCACCATGGCCGTCGTCTCGGCCGGGCAGCCCGCACCTGAGTTCTCGCTCGCCCGCGGCGAGGGTGAGGCGTTCACGCGCGCCGATCTCGAGGGCACGCGCACGCTGCTCGTCTTCTACCCGTTCGCGTTCTCGCCGACCTGCACGGACCAGCTGAGCATCTACAACGAGCTGCTCGGCGACTTCGCCACGCACGGCCTGACGCTCTACGGCGTGTCGTGTGACGCGACCTACTCGCAGGAGGCGTTCCGCCAGCAGCTCGGCATCGACATCGCCCAGCTCTCGGACTTCGAGCCCAAGGGCGACGCCTGCCGCGCCTTCGGCGTGCTGCACCCGGGCGGCTTCCCGCAGCGCGCGCTCGTGCTGATCGGCCCTGACGCGGTCGTCGAGTGGAGCCACGAGGCCGACTCGCCGGGCGACCTGCCGGGCGCGAACCTGATCTTCGACGCACTCTGAGCGGGCTCGGCTCGGCCCCGCTGCCGCCCGTCGGCCCCGGCGATCACGTCCGGGGGCCGGAGGCGGCGCGGCTGGTGGTCGTCTACGCGGACTTCGAGTGCCCGTTCTGCGCGGCACTCGAGGAGCGCCTGCGCGACCTGCCGCTGCGCGTCGTCTTCCGCCACTTCCCCGTCCGCTCGAGCCACCCGCGCGCCCGCGCGGCGTCCGCGGCCGCCGAGGCGGCGGCCAGGCAGGGCGCGTTCTGGGCCATGCACGACTCGTTGTTCGCCGACCAGGGCCGCCTCGAGGACCCGCACCTGTGGCAGCGCGCCGAGCGGCTGGGGCTCGACGTCGCGCGCTTCGAGGCCGACCGGCGCTCAGATGCGGTCGAGCAGCGGATCGCCGCCGACTTCCGCGGCGGCGTGCGGGCCGGGGTGGCGACCACGCCGACCCTGTTCGCCGACGGCGAGCGCCATTCGGGCCGCCCCGCGCCGGGGCTGCTCGAGGCGCTCGCGCGTTGACGCGCCGGCGCGCGCCCACTAGCGTCACTCCATGAAACTGACTGCGGCAGGGATGCTGCTGATGTTCGCGCTGTGGGCTGCGCCGAGCGCCGGCGCAGCGGAGGTCACCAAGCGCGACCGCGCGGGCGACGTGAGCGGCGGCGCCGCGCTCGCCAAGCCACAGCGGGCGGCGCTCGACATCGAACGCGTCACCGCGCGCTCCAATGCCGCCGGGCTGGCCGTCGATGTGCGTCTGCGGGGGGACTTCGAGCGCCTCGCCGGCAGCGGTGCGCTCAAGGGCGCGGAGGCCTCGATCCTGATCCGCCACAAGGGTGCGCGCTCCGGCAAGCTGGTCACGGCCGGCACCGACCGCCGCGGCCGGTCGCGATCCGAGCGCGCCGGCGCGGGCCCTGTGGTCGTGCGCGCGGGGCGCCTGGTCCGCTTCCGGGTCGCGGGCGACGTCTCCACGGTGACCTCCGTCCGGGTGCGGGTTGCCGCCGCGCGCCGGGACGTGCGCGGCAGGACGGCGTCGGACGTCGCGGTGGCCTCGTTCGGCCTGCTCGCGCCGACCGGGGACCTCGCCTGCCAGGCCTTCGCCGGCCGGCGCTCGGACCTCGAGCAGCTGCTGGGCCGGGTCGTGCGCACGCTCCGCGGCAAGCCCGCGCCGGCCCGCCGGGCGAGCCTGCTGCGGGAGCGCGGACAGCTCGAGGACTTCCTGTTCGGGCTCGGCAAGCGGATCCTCTTCGCCTGCCCGACGCTGCCGTCCCTCTCCAGCCCCGACGGCACCGGGTCGCCGACGAACCTGACGCCGATCTCGCGCTTCACCGTCAGCCCGCCCGGCCCGGGCTTCAAGGCGGGCCAGACGCTGACCTTCGACGGCAGCGACTCACGCGACCCCGACGGGAAGGTCGGCGCCTACGTGTGGTCCGACGGCGACCCGCCGCACCCGATCGCCTCCGGGGTGAAGCTGAGCCGCTGGTACGGCGCCCCCGGCACGTACCGGATCACCCTCAGCATCAGCGACCGGCTCGGCGGCACGGCCTTCTCCAGCAAGACGCTGTTCGTCGGCGGGGCGGGCGCGAAGGCGCTGCGCAACCCCGACAACTCGCTGGTCGGTGTCGTCTGCCCGGCGCCGGGCGCGCCCTCGCGCAGCGGCGCGGTCGAGACGACGATCCCGTCCTACGCGGTGGATCCGACCGTGAGCACGCCGAACCCGTGCCCGGACGCGACGCTGGCGACGGCCGTGACCCGCGTGGTGGGCAACCCCGGCGGGGAGATCGACGAGTGGAACCGCCCGCGCGACCGGATGCGCATCGAGTACCGGTTCGAGCACGTCGGACCGGGGGCCGGTGCGCAGAACGCGGCGCTCGACTGGTCCGCCGCCTGGAAGTAGCGCCCGAACCGCCACGCCCATGACGGCGTATACCTCGGCCATGGCCACGGATGCGCAACTGATCGAGCGCCTCACCACGGACGAGTCGGGGGATGCCCTGCGCGCGCTCTATCGGGCCTACGGGGGCGAGCTGTTCGGGTTCGCGGTCAACGCGCTCGGCGAGCGGGGAGCCGCCGAGGAGCTCGTCCAGGAGGTCTTCACCCGCGCCTGGCGCCACGCCGAGCGCTACGACCCGACCCGCGCCAGCGTGCGCACCTGGCTCTACCAGATCGCCCGCCACGCGATCATCGACCTGCGCCGGCGCGCGTCGGTGCGCCCGGCGCTCGCGCTGCACGAGCCGTCGCCGGGCCGCGAGCCGGTGGGGGAGTCGATCGAGCAGGCGATGCTGGGCTGGCAGGTCGCGACGGCGCTCGAGCGCCTCAGCCCCGACCATCGCCAGATGATCCGGCTGGCCCACCTCCAAGGGCTCACGATGCGCGAGATCGCCGAGCGCTGCGACCTGCCCGTGGGGACCGTCAAGAGCCGGACCTGGTACGCGTTGCGCGCGCTGCGGCTGGTGCTCGAGGAAATGGGGATCCGATGAGCCCGCTCCTCACCTGCGACGACCTGCGCCCGCTGCTGGGCGGCTATGTGCTCGGGGCGCTCGAGCCCGACGAGACCGAGGCGGTGCGCGAGCACCTGCCCGGCTGCGCCGCCTGCTCGGCCGAGCACGCGTCGCTCGCGCCGCTGCCCGGGCTGCTCGACCTCGCCGCGCCGCTCGTCGCGCCCGACGAGCCGCTGTCGCCCGCGTTCGAGGAGAAGCTGCTCGACCGCTTCGCGCGTGACCGCGAGACCCCCGCCGCCGCCACCCCCGAGCCCAAGCGCCGGCGCCGGCTGCCGCGGATCGGCTGGACGGCCCCGCGCGCGGCGATCGCCGGCGCGCTCGCCGCGGCCGCCATCACGTTCGCCACCATGGCGGCGCTCGACGACGATCCGCCGGCCCAGCCGCCGGCCTCGCGCAACTACGTCGTGCAGCTGAAGCCCGGCGCGTCCGCGCCCACCGACCGCGTGAGCGGCCGGGTCGCGCTCTACCGCGTCCGCGGCGGCACCGGCGTGCACCTGTGGGCGCGCGGCCTGCTCAGCGGCCGCAAGCACGTCTACGAGGTGCTGTGCGAGAAGGGCGGCTGGAGCGCGAGCGCGGGCACGTTCCGCGCCGACGCCAACGGCCGCGTCGAGGCGAGGCTGACGACGGCCGCGCTCGTGGGGGAATACGACAGCCTCCGCGTCGTCTACCGGGACAAGCACGGACACCCCAAGGACGTCCTGACCGGGCGCCTGTTCTGACACGAGGAGGCCCCATGCGGCGGCTCACGATCTTGCTGGTAGGTGCCACGTTGGCGGTGGCCGGCTGTGGCGGCGGCGACGAGGAGCCGAGCTCCGGCAGCAGCGACTCGACGCCCACCCCGACGGCCACGGCGACCGAGGCCGCCTCGGGCGGCGGGGGCGGCGGGGGCGGCGGGGGCGGCGGGGGCGAGAAGCTCACGATCGCGGCCGACGCCGGCGGCGCCCTCAGGTTCGACAAGAGCGCGCTGTCGGCCAAGCCGGGTGAGGTCACCATCACGATGGACAACCCGGCCGACGTCCCGCACAACGTGATCATCGACGCCCCGGACGCCAAGGCCGGCGAGACCGTGAACAAGGGCGGGGAGTCAGTGGCGAGCGCCGACCTGAAGCCCGGCGAGTACCAGTTCTACTGCGGCGTCCCCGGCCACCGCGCAGCCGGCATGGAGGGCGAGCTCACGGTGAAGTGAGCCGCGCGGGCACGGCCTGCGCGCGGTAGTCGAAGATCCGCTCGACGTCCCGGCGCACCAGCACCCGGTGCGCCAGGGCGCCCAGCGGCCCGTACGGGAGCGCGTAGCGGACGGTGTCGGTCATGACCGTGCCGCCGTCCGGGTGGGGGCGGAACTCGTGCGTGTGGTGCCACAGCCGGTAGGGCCCGGTCAGCTGCATGTCGACGAAGCGCACGCCGGGCTCCCATTCCTCGATCCGGGTCAGCCACGCGATCGGCAGCCGGTGGAGCTTGAGGCGGTATTCGATCAGCGTCCCCGGGCGCATCTCGATCGGCCGCGGCGTGACGACCTCGAAGCCCAGCCACGGCGGTGTGATCGCCTCCAGGTTCCCCGCGTCGGCGAAGAACGGGAAGACCTCCTCGGGCGAGCCGGGCAGCCGCTGCTCGCGGCGCAGGACGTGATGGCTGAACACGTTGGGTGTACGGGTTAGGCTGGCCCAGCGATGACGGAGACGGTCGCGGTCCTCGGTGGCGGCGTGGCGGGTCTGACCGCCGCGCACGAGCTGGCCGAGCGCGGCTTCGCGGTGACGGTCTACGAGACGCGCGACCGGCTCGGGGGGAAGGCGCGCAGCCTGCCCGTCCCGGGCTCGGGGAGCGACGGGCGCGGCGACCTGCCGGCCGAGCACGGATTCCGCTTCTTCCCCGGCTTCTACCGCCACGTCCCGGACACGATGCGGCGGATCGGCGTCGACGGCCACCTCGTGGGGGCCGAGCGCGTGCTGCTCGCGCAGGGGGAGGGCCGCAACGAGCTGCTCACCGCCGCGCATCTCCCGGAGTCGCTCGAGGACTTCGCGCTCGTCACGCGCTTCGTGCTCGAGTTCGCGACCGGCCTCGGCATCCCGCCGCACGAGACCGCGATCTTCGTCGAGCGGCTGCTGACGCTGCTCACGAGCTGCGACGAGCGCCGCCTCGGCCAGTGGGAGCTGCAGAGCTGGTGGTCGTTCGTCGGCGCCGAGCAGCGCTCCCCGGCGTTTCGCAAGTTCCTCGCCGACGGGCTCACGCGCACGCTGGTGGCGGCGCGGGCGCGCGAGATGAGCGCGCGCACCGGCGGCTCGATCCTGCTCCAGCTGCTGTTCGACCTCACGCGCGCGGGCGGGCGAGCGGACCGCGTGCTCGACGGGCCGACCTCGGACGTCTGGATCGACCCCTGGGCCGCGCACATCGAGGGCCTTGGGGCGGAGATCCGGCGCGGCGCGCCGGTCGAGGGGATCCAGATGGCGGACGGTCGCATCAGCGGCGCGACCGTCGCGGGGGAGACGGTGACCGCGGACCACTACGTCGCCGCCGTGCCGGTGGAGATCATGCGCACGCTGGCCGGGCCGGAGCTGCGCGCCGCCGAGCCGCGGCTGAAGCGCCTCGACCGCCTCGTGACGCGCTGGATGAACGGCGTCATGTTCTACCTCGACGAGGACGTGCCGATCGTCAATGGGCACGCCATCTACATCGACTCCGAGTGGGCGCTGACCTCGATCTCCCAGCGCCAGTTCTGGCGCGGCTACGACCTCGAGCAGACCGGCGACGGTCGCGTCGAGGGGATCCTCTCCGTCGACGTCTCCGACTGGGCGCAGCCGAGCCGGCGGCTCGGCAAGATCGCCATGCAGTGCTCGCACGACGAGGTGATCGACGAGGTCTGGGCGCAGCTCACCGATCACCTCGACGACCTCGACCGGTCGAACGTCGTGCGCGCGTTCCTCGACCCCGCGATCGAGTTCCCGAACCCGACCGAGGCCGCCAACCTCGAGCCGCTCCTGGTCAACACCGCGAACTCGTGGGAGGACCGCCCGGACGCGGTGACGCGCATCCCCAACCTCTTCCTCGCCTCCGACTACGTGCGCACGCACACCGACCTGGCGACGATGGAGGGGGCCAACGAGGCGGCGCGGCGCGCCGTCAACGGGATCCTCGACGCGACCGGCTCCGCCGCGCCGCGCTGCGAGATCTGGCCGCTGCGCGAGCCCGCCGCCTTCGCGCCCGCGCGGGCGCTCGACCGCATCCGCTGGAAGCTCTTCAAGCGCCCGGCGAAGCCGCCGCTGCGAGTGACCAGCGACGGCGGCCTCGAGGCCACCGGGCCGGTCGCGGCCGGGCTCGTGCGGGTGGGCCCGCTGGTCGGGCGCCTGTTCGGCTGAGCCCCAGCCGCGGGCGCTCGGCCACCC
>CAWBCU010000012.1:0-22474 GCA_963787335.1 uncultured Solirubrobacterales bacterium | reverse complement strand
GCAGCGCGCGGGCGGCCTCCTCGGCGTCCGAAACGCGGTCGACGACCTGGAGCCCCTCGCCCTCCTGCATGAGGGCCACCGCGCTCTGGGCGAGCTCGGTGTCGGCGATCGCCAGCAGCAGGCGGTGCTGGGTCATCGCAACTCGGGTCGGACGTACGTCTTCTCGCCCTTCTTCAGGGGCGTCGACTCGTTCGGGCGCAGCAGGGCCAGCCGCACTTCCTGCGCGAAGCTCTCGGCTTCGGTGACCATGAGCTGCTGCTTCGGCGTGAGCGCGAAGGTGACGGGCACGACCTGCGTCGGATCGGCCTCGGCCTCCTGGACGCCGCGCCCGCCCTTGAGCTTGGGCTGGCCGACCTCGATGATGCGCGCCGCCGGGACGACCACGGTGGACTTCGGCGCGATGCCGGCCTGCTCGTTGCCCGCGTAGGTGGCGACGATGTCGACCATCGAGTTGGGGCCGATCTTGCCCGCGACGCCGGTCTCGGCGTCGACGAGGATGGCCACCTCGCGCTGCCCGGGGGCGAGGTCGGGCGGGAAGATGAGCATGTCGTCCTGCAGCAGCGAATCCTTGGTCAGGTCGGTGCCGGCGACCTTGCCCACCAGCTTCGAGCGGTCGCGCAGGGCAGACGGTGGGGCCCAGCGCTTGGGCATCGTGATCGTGGTGACGGCGTCGTCGGGGATCGACTCGTAGGCCTTCACGGGCTTGGAGAGGGTGAGCAGCTGGATCTTCGGGTCGACTTCGGTCCGGACGTCGGCGACGTAGGACGCAACCAGGACGAACACGGCGAGCAGACCGAGGCCTGAGAGGACGAGCAGCAGGAGGCCGCGGCGTTGGCGTGGGTTCATCGCAACTGAAAGTACCCGCTAAATCGCGCATAGAAAGGTCCCGACCCCAGGTTGAGGCCCAGTCCCGGACAAATGTTGAGTCCCCGGACCCACGCCGGACGGGCGGGGCGGGACTACGCTGCCGCACCATGCTGCGGCGGGAAAACGGGCAGATCCTTCCGGGGCTGATCATGCTGATGCTGGCCATCCTGGCCCTCGGCATGCTGACCTTCCGGATCGGCAAGGCGGCCGTGCTTCGCTCGGACGCCCAGACGGCGGCCGACGCCGCTGCACTGGCCGGCGCGCGCTCGATCCGCGACCAGCTGATCGCCCAGCTCACGACCACCGGCACCTCGGACCTGGCGCGGGTCAGCGAGCCCGTCGCGCGGGCCGCGGCGGCCGATTACGCCAAGCGCAACAAGGGCCGCCTGTACGACTTCAAGCTGGACGGCGCGGACGTGCGCGCGTACGTCGACACGGACACCGACAAGGTCGACCCCCCGAAGTCCGAGCGCAAGGGCAAGGCGAAGGCTCGAGCGCGGCTCGAGCTGGCCGCGCTCCCGGGCTTCGGCGGCGTGGGCGGCGGCCCGGTGGGCGCGGGTGGAGGCGGCGGCGCCTACGACCCGATCAGCGAGAACGAGTGGAAGGAGCTCGCCAAGGACCTCAAGTACCCGCCCGACTGCGAGGACCTCTACAAGCTCGGGCGCTTCCTCCAGGCCCACGGCGGCATCGCGGGCGAGAACCGGCGCCTCGGGGACGAGCCGATCCCGCCCGGCGGTGAGCGCAGCGAGACCTCGTGGCACTACAGGTGCGGCAACTCCGGAGCCATCGACCTGAACTACGCGGGCAACGAGAAGGCGATCATCGACTCCCAGATCGGCTGGTTCCACAAGCTCGGCTTCAACACGCTCTGGCAGGTCTACAACCACTTCGACCACGTGCACATCAACCCGGGCGCCGGCGAAGGCGTCGGCGGCTCAGGCGGCGGCGCGGTCGGGCCCCTGCAGCACACGGCGCTCGAGGTCAAGCTGATCGACTGGGACGCGGTCTCCCCTGCCGGGTTCGCGGGCGGCTTCGTGGGCGGCGCGGGCGGCATCCCGTTCGGCCCGCCCGACCCCCAGGTGGCCGCGATCATGTGCAAGGTGCTCGACCGCATGAACGTCTCCGACAAGGTCCGCATGGCGGCCTGGGAGACGGCGATCGTCGAGTCGGGGGTCAAGAACCTCAACTGGGGGACGAGCGAGTCCCACGGCGTCTTCCAGCAGCAGTGGACCATGGGCTGGGGCACGCTCGCGCAGACCATGGACCCGGAGTACGCGACGCGCAAGTTCGTCTCAGTGGCCAAGGGGATCGAGCACCGCTATTCCGACCCCGGCGTCCTCGCGCAGAAGGTCCAGCGCTCCGCCCACCCCGAGCGCTACGCCCAGCGCGCCGGCCAGGCCGCGGCCCTCAACAAGCAGTTCTGCGGCTGATGCGCGTCCGGGCGCCGATCCGCCTGCTCGCCGCCTGCCTGGCCCTCGCGGGCTGCGGCGGCGACGACGAGCCCGCGCCCGCCTCCGCGGCCGGGACCGGCGGCGAGCCGCCCGTCGCGTCGCCGTCCGTGGCTCCCGAGGCGACCGTGCAGCCGCTGGCCTACGGCCCGGGCGCCAAGGCCCAGCTGGCGGCGGGCGCGATCGGCGTCGTCGATCTCGTCAACCGCGCCGCGATCGCACCGCGGCGGATGAGCGTCAACAGCGAGCAGACCCTCGACGGGCTGCGCTGGTCGGGCTGGGGCACCCCGAGCGCGACCGGCCGCGGCCAGGTCGAGACGCTGATCTGCGAGCCCACCTGCGCCCAGGGCCGGCTCGAGGCCTCGACGGCCGTGATCGTCCTCTCGAAGCCGCGGCGCTGCGGCGGCAGCCGCTTCTACACGCGCTCGACGCTGACCTACAAGGAGCCGAAGACGGGCCGCACCCGGGCTCCCGACACCTACTTGCGGACGCCGCCCTGCTGATGCGCGGCCGGAGCACGACGACGCACGGGGCGCCCGCGGTGGCCGCACAGCGGGCACGGCGAGCTGGCGATCAGCTCGCGGCACCAGCGGCACAGCCACGGCTCGAGCTCGGACACCAGCTCCTCGGCCAGCTCGGCGACGTCGACCGGGAACACCACGCTCTCGACGACCTTGCCGGTGCCCCACCACGACGGCCCGTTCGGGGTTGGCTCGACCTCGGCCACGGGCAGGCCGCCGAGCGCTCCGTTGATCGCCTCGCGGGCCCACGCGATGTCGCCCTCACGCGGCGCGATGACCATCCGCGACGGCCGCACGATCTCCGGCAGCGGGACGCCGGGCTCTCCGCCGGTGAGCTTGTGCACGGACGGCTCGGGCCACGAGGAGACGCCGAACGCGGTCTTCGGGCCCAGCGAGGCGAGGTGCTGGCCGAATGTTGGAGCGGGCGCGCTGAGCCCGGAAACCGAGCCGAGCCAGGTGAAGACGTGCAGCTCCGCCTCGATCTCGGGCATCAGCGAGGCGAGCACGCCGGCGGACGGGACGTGGGCGCCGAGCGCGGAGGCGAGCGAGCACAGCACCGCTCCGGCCAGCGGCGGGAGCGCCGTCTCGTGGACCGCGACGCGGTCCGTATCCAGCATGGAGCGCGCCATTCCGAGCCGCAGCGCGCCCTCCGGCGGGAACCACTGCGGCAGCACCGCGAGCACGTAGCCGTTGGCCTCGATGCCCGAGGCGAGGGCCTCGACGAGCACGTCGGCCTCCTCTGCGGGCGGCGGCTCGAGCACCGCGTCGATGCGCCCCTCGCCGCCCACGAACCGCTCGGGCTTGAGCCCGAAGGCGAGGATCACCGGAGCCTGGGGCTCACTCGGCCGATCCGATGCCTGTCCGTCGGGGTTAGTGGGCACAACCTGAACATAGTGATCAACGGACGCGCCTTGGTTCGGACCTCGGGCGCTGGCACCATGTAGGAGCGATATGGAAATCGTCCTCGCACTCGCCGCCATCGTCGGCATCAGCCTCATTGCAGTCCCCCGCTACCGTCGCCGGAGCCGCGCGCGTGTGCGTCCGAACGCGCGCAAGCAGTGGACCACGAACGCGTCCGCGCGCCGCAACCGGCGCCCCGCCGAGGCGAAGGCGGGCGGCGGCCGGAGCACGCGCCGCACCGCGGCGGCCGCCGCCGGCACCGGGAGCGCGACCGCCGTCGCGACCGAGCCCTACGACGAGTGGGACGACGACCTCGACTGGGGTGGCGAGACCGCTGTCGCCGCGGCGCCCGCCGCGCCTGCCGCCCCCGGGCCCGAGTCCGACCTCAATTGGGAGATGCCGGGCTCCAACGGCAACGGGCACGGCGCCGTCGCGGAGCCCGACGAGGAGACGGTGTGGGACGACTGGGCCGACACTGAAGAGCCAGCGGTCAACGGCAACGGGAACGGCGCAGTCGTCGACGACGCGCCTCCGGTCCCCGACGAGGAGGACGTCGCCCCGCTGAGCGCCGCCCCCGAGGTGGACCAGCCCAGTCGCGCGACCCCGCACGGGGACGCGCGCACCGACGCCCCCGGCACCGAGGACGATGCCTCGCTCGCCGAGCCCGACTGGGACTGGGAGCCCGTGGTCTCACGCACTCCGGAGACCAGCGCCGCCGCCGCCGCTGCGGCGCCCGCCGAGCCCGGCCGCCTGCGCCGCGCCCGCACCGCCGGCCGCAAGGCCAACCCGCTCGTGCTCGTCGCGCTCTACGCGCTGTTCGGCATCGGCGTGATCGTGATCGCCGTCAACGTCATCAGCGGCGCCATGTCCGGCCCCGACACCGACCGCACGCCGCGCACGTCCGCGACCGTCGAGCCGACCGCGACGCCGACGCCGCCCGCCGCGACCAACACCGCGAGCGCCGCCGAGGCCCAGCGGCTCGCCCAGGCCTTTGCCGACCAGCGCGTTGCCCTGCTCGCCCAGGAATCCCGCGCCGCGCGCGCCGCCCGGGTCGCGGAACGCCGCGCCCGCGCCGCCCGCCGCAAGGCGCGTGCCGCCCGCCGCAAGGCCGCTGCGCGCCGCGCCCGCCGCAACGCCGCGTCCCGGCCCACGCCCGTGGCGCCCACCCCGACGCCCGTGCCCGTGATCCCCGCTCCGCCGTCCGGAGGCGGCGGCGGTGGTGGCGGCGGTGGCGCAGGAGGCGGCGGCGGTGGCTGCGAGTTCTGCATCGGCTGAGCCGCGCGCGGCCTGCCCGCGGCTCGACGACCTGCCGGGCCGCGACCTGCCGGGCGGCCTGCGGCTCGCCGAGGCCCGCACGCGCCCGGCGCGCATGAAGGGCCTCGCCAAGCTCGACGCGATGCCCGAGCAGCTCGCGCTCCACATCCCGCGCTGCCGCTCCGTGCACACGTTCACGATGCAGTTCCCGCTCGACCTGATCTGGCTGTCCAAGACCGGTGAGCCGGTGCGGGTCGACCGCGCGGTCGCGCCGCGGCGGCTGAAGTTCTGCTTCAAGGCCCGCTCCGTGGTGGAGGCGAACGCCGGCGCCGGCGACGCCTTCGTCGCGGGCCTGCGCGCCTAGCTCTCCACCAGCCCGGCGATCAGGGCGACGGCCTCGGCGTCGGAGAGGCCCTGCTCGCGGGTCAGCGACCGCCAGGTCGGGAAGGCGAGCGCGTGGCCGATCGCCGCGCGCGCCCGGCGCGCCGCGTGCCCGCGCAGGCCGCGGCCCGCCATCAGGATGTCCTGGATCGCGGCCAGATAGCCATAGAACTCGCGCATCAGGCGCCCGACGATCGGGACGACGGGCTCGTCGCGCAGCAGGCTCGTGTACATCGCCTCGGTGCGCCCGTAGAACGCGTAGAGCTCGCGCAGCGCCGTCTCGGTGCGCTCGCGCGGATCCTCGATCGCGGCCCAGTCGGCGGGGTTCGGCGGCGGGTTGGCCGCGCGCCAGTGCGAGGAGCAGGCCGCGAACAGCGCCGCCTCGTCCGGGAAGTGGCGGTAGACGGTCGAGCGCCGGACGCCCGCGCGCTCGGCGACGGCGCTGATCGAGGTGCGCGCGGGGCCGAGCTCCTGGTGCAGCGCGACGGTGCTCTCGGTGATCCGCGTGCGCGTCTCCTCCTCGAGCTCGGCTCGCTTCTTCATCCGGTAGGGGCGTGTTTCGTTGGACATGACTGTCGCGTGAATCTTGACACACGCGACGGTCGCCGCTACATTTACCGCGACACTACTGTCCAACGAAAGTGAGAGCAGCCATGGACGTGAGCACCGCCGCCGTGAAGATCGTTGGGCCCCAGGACGCGCAGGAGGGCTTCCTGGGGAGCATCGGCGTCCGCTTCATGATCGACGGGCCCGACGCGAGCGAGCGCTTCTCGCTGGTCGAGCATCCGATGTCGCCGCGCGCGCTCGCCGCGCCGCTGCACCGCCACACGCGCGAAGACGAGTACAGCTACGTGCTCGAGGGCCGCATGGGCGCGCTGCTGGGCGACGACGTCGTCGAGGCGGGTCCGGGCGACCTCGTCTACAAGCCGCGCGACCAGTGGCATACGTTCTGGAACGCGGGCGACGAGCCCTGCCGCATCCTCGAGATCATCTCCCCGGCCGGCTTCGAGCGCTTCTTCCGCGAGCTCTCGGACATGGGCGGCGTGATGGGCGCCGGCGAGGACGCGCTCGCCGAGCTCAACGACCGCTACGGCCTCGAGATGCAGCCCGAGACGGTCCCCGACCTGGTGCAGCGTTTCGGGCTGCGGGTGGGCGAGCCGCTCTCCGGCGGCTGGACGGCCCGGGCGCGCTAGCGGGCGAGCAGCACCGCGGCCCACTCGCCGCCGAAGCGCCGCTCGCGCTCGTGCAGCCCGTGGGCCGCGAACGCCGCCGCCACCTCGTCGGCCTCCTCGCGCAGCAGCCCCGACGCGATCAGCCGCTCCGGCACCGCTTCGAGCAGCCGCGCCACGTCGAGCAGGAGCGGCCGCACGAGGTTCGCCGTCACGGTCGGCGCCCACGGCGCCGGCTCCCGCCGCAGGTTGACCCGCCGCACCTCGACCGCGGCGGCGTTGACCCGCGCGTTCTCGGCGGAGGCCTCGAGCGACGCGGGCTCGACGTCGACGGCCAGCACCGGTGTGTAGCCGAGCCGCGCCGCCGCGATGGCGAGCACGCCGCTGCCCGAGCCCCAGTCGGCCAGCGCGCCCTCGGGGTCGAGCTCGAGCAGCAGCTCGAGGCACAGGCGCGTGGTGTGGTGCGCGCCGGTCCCGAAGGCCTGGCCGGGGTCGATGATGAGATCGATGCCCGTCCTCGTCCGCCAGCGCCTCCTCCCACGGCGGCCGCACGCGCAGCCGGCGGAAGCGCCAGGCGACGTCGACGGGCCGGTGCCACGCCTTCCAGCGGTCGGCCCAGTCGTCGGGCACCTCGGAGGTCGTGACCTCGACCAGCGTGTCGCCCGCCGCGGCCTCGAGCGCCGGCAGGTCCGGCAGCTCGCCCGCCGCGCCGTAGAGCGCGTACTCGACGACGTCCTCCGAGATCTCGGTCTCCTCGAGCCCGGCCGGCACGAGCTCGAGCAGCTCGGCCAGCACGATCTCCGCGGCGGCGCGCGGCACGCGCACCGCGAGCCGGATCACCCGGCGAGCACCCGCTTGAGCTTCGCGAGCATGCCCTCGTCGGAGCGCGTGTTGTCGTCGGTGATCGTCTCCGCGAAGCGCTCCATCAGGTCCTTCTGCGCGCGCGAGAGCCGCCGCGGGGTCGCGACGTTGACCACGACGCGGATGTCGCCCGTGCGGCCGCGCGAGAGCGGCGGCAGCCCACGCCCCCGCAGCACGATCTGCTCGCCGGGCTGGGTGCCGGCGGGCACCTCGACCGGCACCGGGCCGTCGAAGGTCGGGACCTCGACCGTGGTGCCGAGCGCCGCCAGCGGCGCGGGGACGTCGATCACGGTGATCAGGTCCTCGCCGTCGCGCAGGAAGCGCTCGTCCTCGCGCACCCGCACGACGACGTAGAGGTCGCCGGCCGGCCCGCCGTTCTGGCCCGCGTGGCCGCGACGGGTGAGGCGGATGCGCTGGTTGTCGGCGATGCCCGGCGGGATGTCGACCGCGACGCGGCGCTGCTCGCGCACGAGCCCCGCGCCCTCGCACTCGTGGCAGGGCGTCTCGGGGACGCGCCCGTCGCCGCCGCAGACGTCGCAGATCGCGGTGCGCACGAGCTGGCCGAAGGCGGTGCGCGCCACGCGCTGGTGCTGGCCCGTGCCGTCGCAGTTGCGGCAGGTGACGATCGGCGTCCCGGGCTCGGCGCCGTTGCCGTGGCAGGTCCCGCACAGCGCGGCCGCCTGGTAGGCGACCTCGACCTGGATGCCGCGGGCGGAGTCGGCGAGGTCGATCGTCGCGGAGGTCACGACGTCGCCGCCCTGGATCCCGCCACCGCGACCGCCCCGGCCCCCGCCGCCGCCGAAGGCCGCCTCGAAGCCGCCCTGGCCGAAGATCGCCGAGAAGAGGTCGGAGACCGAGCCGAAGCTGTCCATGTCGGGCGCGTAGCCGCGGCCGCGCAGCCCCTCCTCGCCGTAGGCGTCGTAGAGGCGCCGGCGCTCGGGGTCCGAGAGCACCTCGTACGCGCCCGCGGCCTCCTTGAACTTCTCCTCCGCGTCCGGGTCGTGGGCGTTGACGTCCGGGTGCAGCTCGCGCGCGAGCTTGCGGAAGGCCTTCTTGATCTGGCCGTCGTCGGCGCCGCGCTCGACGCCGAGGGTGTCGTAGTAGTCGCGCGCCATCAGTCGCTGTAGACGTCTTCGACGAAGCGCGAGAGCTGGAGGGCGGCGGCGCGGACGGAGTGGATGGCGACGGCGTAGTTCATGCGCGTCGGGCCGATCACCGAGACGGTGCCGAGGTTGCGCGACGGCAGGCCGTAGTTGGCGGCGACCAGCGAGAGGCCCTGGAGCGCCGGCGTGGCGTTCTCGTGGCCGATGCGGACGTAGAGGCCGCGTTCGGCGAGGGCGTCGGAGAGCACGCCGAGCAGGGTGACACGGCGCTCGAGCATCTCCATCACCGCGTTGAGCTGCGGCAGGTCCTGGAAGCGGTACTCGGACAGCAGGCGCGCGGTGCCGTCGACGTACAGCGTCTCCTCGGCGGTCTCGGCCAGCTCGGTGAAGGCGGGCTTCAAGCGGGTGATGAACGTGCTCTCCTTCGGCGGCAGCGTGGGGTCCTCGAGCCGCGAGTGCAGCATGCGCGCGCCGAGGCCCATGCCGACGAGCTGCTCGTTCAGGTAGGCGGCGGCCCACTCGGCCAGGCCGGGATCGACGGGCTCCTCGAACGCGAAGATGCGCTTGGAGACGCCGCCGGTCGAGGTGATGATCACGACCATCAGGACCTGCGGCTGCAGCGCGAGGACCTCGACGTGGCGGATCGTGGTGGTCGCGATCGGCGGCGCGGACACGATCGCCAGCAGGTTGGTGACCTGCGAGAGCGTCTCCGTCGTCACGCGCATCGCCTCGTCGACCTCGCGACGGGCGAGCGTCAGCTCCACCACGCGCGGCTCGATCGCCGTCGAGCGCCGCTTGGGAAGGATCTCGTCGACGAAGTAGCGGTAGCCCGCGTCCGTCGGCACGCGGCCCGCCGAGGTGTGCGGGTGGGCGAGCAGCCCCTGCTCCTCGAGCACCGCGAGCTCGTTGCGGATCGTCGACGGCCCGTAGGCGATCTCCTCGTCGGAGGCGAGCGCCTTCGAGCCCACGGGCTGGCCGGCCTCGGCGAAGAGGTCGACCACCTTGCCCAGCAACAGCTCCTGACGGGGAGTAAGCATCCCGTCGATTGTAAGAAGGGCGGCGTTTCAGCCCAGCGTGAGCTCGGCCTTGCCCTTGCGGATGATGCGGCGGCCGTCCTGGAACGCCTCGGCCTCGACGGTCGCGACGCCGTCGGCGACCTCCTTCACGGTCGCGCTCACGGTGAGCTCCTGCTCGGGGAAGCCCATGCCGCGGAACTGGATCGAGAGGCTGCGCAGCGCCTCCGGGCCGTCGCCGGCCGCGCTGACGGAGCGTGCGACCTGGGCCATCATCCAGAGGCCGTGGAGGATGCGGCCCGGGAGGCCGACCGACTGGGCGAACTCCTCGTCGATGTGGATCGGGTTGAAGTCGCCGGACGCGCCCGCGTAGCGGACGGTGAGGTACTTGTCGGGCGTGACCTTGAGGTCGGGCAGCGCCTGGCCTGGCTCGAGCGCGCTCATCGGACGATGTTGGTCCAGGTGCCGGTGCAGACCGTCTCGCCGTCCTGGTTGGTCGAGCGGCTCTCGAACACGAAGAAGGCGAGTCCGCCGCGCTCGGAGATGTCCTTGACCTCGACCTCGGTCGCGATCTCGTCCCCCGCCACCACCGGGGGCCCCCAGACGAACTCCTGGCCGCCGTGCACCATGCGGGCGAAGTCGATGCCGACGGCGGGGTCGAACAGCGCCGACGCCAGCGGCCGGCTCGAGTACACGACGGCGAACATCGGCGGGGCCACGACATCGGCGTAGCCGGCCTCGCGCGCGGCGTCGGGATCGTGGTGCAGCGGGTGCTCCTCGCCGACGGCGGCGGCGAACTCGCGGACCTTCTCGCGGCCCACCGCATAGGTCACGGCCGGATAGGTCTTGCCCACGGCCTCGGTTTCGGGCGCCAACGTCTTCCTCCTGGTTGCGGACGAGGGACCCTAGCCTGGCCAATCGGAGGTTGCCTCCGCCGCGAACCGTGGAACACTCACGTTCACATGAGCAGCCGCGTCAAGGCCCTCGCGGTCCTCAACGTCCTGGGCTGGCTCGTCGCCGTTCCGATCATGCTGATCGCGGTCGTCGATCCGTTCGTGGACTTCGGCGACTGGCAGGACCGCATCATCGGCGGGCGCCAGGGCAACGTGCAGCTGCACACGCCACAGCCGCAGACAGCCGCGAAGGCCCCGGCCCGCGAGCGCCCGGCCAGCGACGACGATCCGCTGGTTGCGGCCCGCGAGGCCACCGAGCGGTTCACGCCCACCATCTCCCCCGCGGCCCGCGGCGGCGCGCCGCTCGGCACGCTCGGCGGCAGCGGTGGGACGCAGGGCGACAGCACGCCCGTGAGCCGCCTGCGCGGCCAGACCGGCCCGATTCGCATCCCCACGCAGCCGGTGCAGCCCCTCGGCCCGCTCCCGGTGCCCGCCCCGCTGCCCGCGCCGGTCGTCCAGCTGCCCACCTCCGGGTCCTCGACCCCGGCCAGCCCGCCCGTCGCCGTGCCCGACACCCCCCAGCCCGAGCCGACCGTGCCCGACCGCGGCGTCGGCGCGCCGCCCGCGCCCGAGCGGCCGGTCGCCGCCCGCCCGCCGGGCGAGCCCTCGGGCCCCGGGCCGGGCCCGACGCCGACCCCCACCCCCGAGCCCACGGCGACGCCCGAGCCGACCGCGACGCCCGAGCCGACCGCGACACCCGAGCCGACCGCGACACCCGAGCCGACCGCGACGCCCGAGCCGACCGCGACGCCGACGCCCGAGCCGACGGTCACGCCGGAGCCGACCGCGACGCCGACGCCCGAGCCGCCTGCGCCCGAGGTCCCCGTCCCGCCCACCGATTCGCCGGCCGGTCCGGACGAGCCGCCGCCGCCGCCGCCGGACGACGAGCACGTGAAGCTCCCGCCCGCGGTCAAGCCGCCGCAGGACCACATGCCGGGGCCGGAGCTGCCCGACGCGCCCGGCCCGCCGCCGAGCTAATCCCCGTCGAGCTCGAGGACGGCCAGGAAGGCGTCCTGGGGAACCTCGATACGGCCGACCTGCTTCATCCGCTTCTTGCCTTCCTTCTGGCGCTCGAGCAGCTTGCGCTTGCGTGAGATGTCACCGCCGTAGCACTTGGCCGTGACGTCCTTGCGGAAGGCCTTGACCGTCTCGCGGGCGATGATCTTCGCCCCCACCGCGGCCTGGATCGGCACGTCGTACTGCTGCCGCGGGATCCGCTTGCGCAGGCGCTCGACGAGCGCGCGCCCGGCCTCGTAGGCCTTCTCGCGGTGCACGATCATCGAGAGCGCGTCGACGGGGTCGCCGGCCAGCAGGACGTCGAGCTTGACCATGTCGGACGGCTTCATCCCGATCGGCTCGTAGTCGAGTGAGGCGTAGCCCTTGGTGCGCGACTTCAGCTGGTCGAAGAAGTCGAGCACGATCTCGGCCAGCGGCAGGTCGTAGGTGATCTGCACGCGCTCGGCCGACAGGAAGTGCATGCCCTGGTGCTCGCCGCGGCGCTCCTGGCACAGCTCCATGATCTGCCCGATGTGGTCCTTGGGCGCGAGGATCGAGGCGCGGACCATCGGCTCGAAGACCTCGGCGATACGCGCCGGGTCGGGCATGTCGGTCGGGTTGTGGACCGTCCGCTCGCTCCCGTCGGTGAGCGTGAGCGCGAACTCGACCGACGGCATCGTCGCCATCAGCTCGACGTCGTACTCGCGCTCCAGCCGCTCGCGCACGATGTCCATGTGCAGCAGGCCGAGGAAGCCGCAGCGGAAGCCGAAGCCGAGCGCGTCGGAGTTCTCGGGCTCCCAGAACAGCGCGGCGTCGTTGAGCGCGAGCTTCTCGAGCGCGTCGCGCAGCTCCTCGAACTGGTTGGACTCGATCGGGAAGAGCCCGCAGAAGACCATCGGCTTGACCTCGCGGTAGCCGGGCAGCGGCTCGGCCGCCGGGTTCGCGCGCGAGGTCAGCGTGTCGCCGACCGGCAGGCTGCCGACGTCCTTGATGCCGGTGATCAGGTAGCCGACCTCACCGGCGGAGAGGGAGTCGACCGGCGTCATCGCGGGCGTGAAGAACCCGATGTCGTCGATGTCGGCCTGCGTGCCGGCCACCATCGCGCGGATCGCCTCGCCCTTGGTGAAGGTCCCGTCGACGACGCGGATGTAGGCGATCACGCCGCGGTACTGGTCGTACTCGGAGTCGAAGATGAGCGCGCGCGCCGGGGCCTCGGGGTCGCCGTCGGGCGGCGGGACGCGCGCGATCAGCTCTTCCAGCACCTCGGGCACGCCGGCGCCGGTCTTCGCCGAGATGCGCAGGACCTCGTCGGGCTGCTCGCCGATCAGGTCGGCGATCTCCTCGGCCACCCGCTCGGGCTCGGCGCCGGGCAGGTCGATCTTGTTCAGGCACGGGATCAGCTCGAGCCCGGAGTCGACCGCGAGGTAGGTGTTCGCGACGGTCTGCGCCTCGACGCCCTGGGAGGCGTCGACGACCAGCAGCGCGCCCTCGCAGGCGGCGAGCGAGCGCGAGACCTCGTAGGTGAAGTCGACGTGCCCGGGCGTGTCGATCAGCTGCAGCTGGTAGGTCTCGCCGTCCTTCGACTCGAAGAAGACGCGCACCGCCTGGGCCTTGATCGTGATGCCGCGCTCGCGTTCGAGGTCCATCGAGTCGAGCAGCTGCGCGCGCATCGCACGCGGGTCGACGGTGTGGGTCGTCTCGAGGATGCGATCGGCCAGCGTCGACTTCCCATGGTCGATATGGGCGATGATCGAGAAGTTCCGGATGTGGGCCTGGTCCGCCATGGGGCCAGGAGAGGTTACGACGCGGTCCTGCCCAGCCTGCGCTGGATGATCCCGGCGATCTGGCGCGCCTCCGGGATGCGGAGCGCGTACACCGTCGCGATGTAGACGACGCTCGCCACCGTGAGCGCGAGCGTGACGCTCACGAACTGGCCGATCAGGGAGTCGCCGAGGACTTCGTCCAAGGCCTCCCAGCCGTAGTAGGCGATCACGCCGAGGACCGCCGAGGCGGCCAGCATCAGCGCCACGCCGCGCAGCGTGCGGATGATCTCGAACCCGTGCAGCTCGAGCCGCAGGCGCCAGGCCTGGCCGAGCGTCATCGCGGCGCTCGCCACCGCCGTGCCGATCACCACGCCCGCGATCCCGAGCGGCTGGTAGAGCGCGGCCGACACGCCGACGTTGATGAGCAGCGTCACGCCCGCCAGCGCGGTCGGGACCCACGGGCGCTGGAGCGAGAAGAACGTGCGCGTGAGCAGGAGGTTCGCGCCCGAGAAGGGCATCGAGAACGAGAACCAGAACAGCGCCTCGGTCACGTCGTCGGTCGACGCGGCCCCGAACTCCCCGCGCTGGTAGACGAGCCGCGTGAGCGGCTCGGCGAGCACCGCGGTCCCGACGGCGGCGGGGATCAGGAACAGCGCGATCATCCGCACGCCGTTGCCGCTCGCGCGGCGCAGGCCGTCGAGGTCATGGCGGGCCGCGAAGCGCGACATGGTCGGGAACAGCACGGTCGCCACCGCGACCGAGAAGATCCCCTGGGGAAGCATGTAGAGCCGGAACGCGCGGTCGATCGCCGCGGGCGCCCCCGCGCTCACCAGCGAGCCCAGGATCGAGTTGATCAGCAGGTTGAAGTTGATGAGGCCGAGGCCGATCGTGACCGGCAGCATCAGCCGCAGCACCCGCAGGATGCGCGGGTCGCGGAAGTTGAAGGAGATCTTCAGCTCGAACCCGACCCGGCTCAGCACCGGCAGGCACATCCCGAACTGGACCACCGTGCCCGCGAGCACGCCCAGCGCGTAGGCGTAGACCTCGTTCGGCCCTTCGAACAGCGGCTTGAGGAGGACGAGCGTCGCGATGATCACGACGTTCCACACCACCGGCGCGATCGCCGGGATCGCGAAGTGGTCGTAGGCGTTGAGGATCCCGACGACGAGCCCGTTGAGCCCGAGCAGCACGACGATCGGGAACATCACGCGCGAGAGCCCGACCGTCAGCTGGTCGAGCTCGGCGCTGAACTTGTCGCCCGTGATCGGCGGGATCACCCACGGTGCGATGACGATGAACAGCAGCGTGATCGCCCCGAGCACGACCAGGATCAGCCCGAACAGCGCGCCCGCGAGCTGGAACGCGTCCTTGCGCTTCTTCTGCTCGAGCAGCTCCGTGAAGACGGGGACGAACGCCGCGCTCAGCGCGGAGTCGGCGACCAGCGCCCGCAGCAGGTTCGGGACCTGGAAGGCGATCGTGAAGGCGGAGAAGGGACCGGACGTCCCGAAGTAGCTCGACGCGACCACTTCCCGCACGAGCCCTGCGATCCTCGAGAGGCCCGTCGCGATCGAGAAGATGACCGTGTTGAACGCGATCCGCCGGGCGGGTGGGGTAGCCGGCTCGGGCACGCGGGCCGCTATAGTAGGCGCCGCCGCGGCTGTCCTTTCGAGTCCGCGGCGCTTCCACGTCATGGCCAACATCGCCTCCCAGAAAAAGCGGATCCTCCGCACCGAGCGCGAGCGACTCGAGAACCGTCGTTACACGTCGGCCATCAAGACGTACTTCCGCCGCCTCCAGGCCGCCGTCGAAGCCGGCGAGGCCGAGACCGCCGACGCGGAGCACCAGCACCTCGTCCGCACGGTCGACAAGGCCATCAAGCGCGGCGCGCTGCACAAGAACTCCGGCGCCCGCAAGAAGTCCCGCGCCGCGCGCCTGCGCAGCACGCTCTCCGCGTAGCGCCCCTCGACGCCGCGTCCCGCGTCGGTAGCGCCCGGTCCCGCGTGCCGTTGTGCCGCGCGCTACGCCGCCGCGGCCAGCAGCGCCCGGACGGCCTGCGTCTCCTCGCTGAGCGCGCCGCCGCTCGTCCCGCCGCCGCGGCTCTCGAGCTCGAGGTCGGCCATCACCTCGAGCGCCCGCCGGAACGCGTCGACGTCCCGCTTGGCGACGTCGGCCATGAACCGCTCCGCGGCCTTCGGTGGCATGCGCAGCGACCGCCGGGCCTGCGCGGGCGGCTGGCCGGCGGCGAGCGCCTCGGCGACCCCAACGGCGTCCCGGAGCCGGCGGACGATCTGGTAGAGCAGCCCGGGGAGGCGCTCGCCCTGCCCGCGCAGCTCGACGAGCGCGCGCATCGCGGCCTTCTCGTCGCCGGCGACGAGGGCGTCCGCGAGCGTCCACGCCTTGCGCTCCGCCGAGGACGCGCTCGACGCCTCGATCTCCGCCACGCCGATCTCGGTGCCCTGACCGTGTTCCAGCGCCAGCTTCTCGAGCTCGCGCAGCAGCCGCTGCTGGCGGTCGCCGACCTGGGCGACGAGCGCCTTGGCGCCCGCGTCGTCGAGCTCGAGCCCGAGCTCGCGCGCCCGCGCCTGCAGCCAGCCGGGGAGCTTCCACGGCTTCACCGCGCCTTCCTCGGCGACCTGCCCGCCCGCGGCCTCGACGGCCTTGCGCAGCCCCTCGGGGACCTTGTAGCGGCTCTCCTCGCGGCCGAACAGCGCGAGCGTCAGCGTCTCGCCGTCCATGCCCGCCATCGCGGCGGCGACCGCCTCGACGTCGGCGTCCTTCCAGCGCTCCACCCCGTCCGCGATCACGAAGCGCCGGCCCATCGCGAAGCTCATGGTCGTCAGCGCGCCGATGACCGCGTCGGCCGTGCAGGCGTCGCCCTCGAGCACCTCGACGCCACCGGCGCCGCTCTCCTCCTCCGCCACCGCGCGCAGCTTCGCGCGCCGCTCGGCGATGCGGCCGTGGTCGTCGCCGAAGACGAGGTAGGCGGGCTTGAAGGCGGGCACGGCGGCCGAGTCTAGAGGCGGCCGAGGTCACGATCCCCGCGGCGCTCATCCTCCGCGCTCCACCCGCGCGGTTGCGCCCGCCACGCGCAGCCGCACGGTCCCGTCGCGGTCCGTGCGCACCACCTGCGGCACCGCTCTGCGGAGCGCCGCGAGCGTCGACGGCGTCGGGTGCCCGTAGGTGTTCTCCTTTCCGACCTCGATCGCGGCGAACTCCGGCCGGGTGCGCTCGAGGAACGCGGGCAGGCCGGGGTCGGCGCTCCCGTGGTGGGCGACCTTGAGCGCCTCGACGTCGGGCAGGTCGAGCGAGGCGGTGACCTCCGACTCCGCGTCGGCCGGCAGCAGCAGGTCGAACGGGCCCGCGCTCGCCACGGCCACCACCGCGCGGTCGTTGGGGTTGCCGTCCGGCCGCCAGCCCGGCGAGGGCGGCGGCGGCCACAGCAGACGCAGGCGCACGCCGCCGAGCACGACCTCCTGGCCGGCATGGGCGGCGACGGTGCGCACCCGCCCGGCGCGCAGCCCTCGCTGCACCGCCGTCGGCCACCCGGCGCCGCCGTCGAGCACGAGCCGCGGGCGGAACGCGCGGACGATCTCGAGCGCCATCCCCTCGTGGTCTGCCTCCGCGTGGGTCAGGAGCAGCGCGTCGAGCCGCTTCACCCCGGCCTCGCCCAGCCGCCGCAGGATCGGGCCGCCGGGCGGCCCGGTGTCGACCAGCAGCGACGCGCCGTCGCGCTGGAGCAGCGTCGCATCGCCCTGGCCGACATCCAGGAACGAGACGACCAGCTCGCCCGGCCGGGGCGGCGGCGGGACCCCGGTGCGAGACGACGAGCGCGAGCGCCGCGAGCGGGGCGACGCCGAGCACCGCGGGCAGCGCAAGCCGCCGCCGCGCCCCTGCCCGCCGCCACGCGCGCCCCGCGAGCGCCAGCACCACGGCTCCGGCGACGTACGCCGCCGCCAGCCCGACCGGGCCGCCGATCCGCACGGGCAACGCGGCCGCGGCCGGCTGCGCCGCCACGTGCGCGACCCACTGCAGGTAGGCGAGCAGCGAGCCGTTGAGGACGTTCAGCGGCTCACACAGCACCGGCGCGACCTGCGCCAGCGCGATCGACCCCATCCCGAGCCACATCACCGGCGCGACCGCCGGCGCGGCGACGAGGTTGGCCGGCAGCGAGGCGAGCGAGACCTGCTCGAAGTGCAGCGCCATCAGCGGCGCGGTCGCGAGCGTGGCCGCCGCGGTCACCGCCAGCGCATCCGCCAGCGGCCCTGGCACCCGCGCGCGCCGCAGCGCCTTGCCCCACCCGGGCACGAGCGCGAGCAGGCCGGCGACCGCGGCGAACGAGAGCTGCCAGCCCGGCTCCCCGGACGCGCGCGGGTTGACCGCCAGCGTCACCACCGCGGCGAGGCCGAGCGCATACCAGCGCGAGCTCGGGCGCCCCGCGAGCGCCGCGACGAGCCCCGCGGCTCCCATCACGCCCGCCCGCTGGATCGACGGGCCGCCGCCCGCCAGCGGCACGTAGAGCGCGACGAGCACGAGCGCCGCGGCCAGCCGCGCGCGCAGCGGCAGCCCGAGCACCATCCCCGCGCCGAGCACGAGCATCGCGAGCAGGACGACGTTCTGGCCGCTCACCGCCAGGAGATGGGCGAGCCCCGACCGCTTGAAGTCCGTCCGGACCGCCTCGGACAGCCGCTCGTCCTGGCCGAGCACCATCCCGGCGAGGAGCGCCGCCTCCGGCGCCGCCAGGCCCCGCCCGAGCCCGGCCTCGGCGCGGCGCCGCGTGGCGTCCAGCGCGCCGGAAAGGCCACCCCGAGAGACGCCCGTGGCCCGCCACCGGTCGACCTCCAGGGCCGCGTGCGCTCCCCGGCGCCGTTGATACGCGTCGTAATGGCCGAGCGGCGCGACGCGGCCGGACACCGCCATGACGGCGCCGACGGGTGGCCAGGCGTATCGAGCGGAGACAGACGACGCCGACGTACCCGGACTCCCACCCGGCGGCGACGACACGCCGGGAGCGGCGCCGCTCGACGGCCCAGCGGGGACTGCTCCTGCGGTCGACGGCGTGCCCGGCGTCGACCCTTCGGGAACACGCAGTCGCAGCACGGCCGCTTCGCCAAGCGCGTTGAGCCAGACGCGGGCGCTGGCGTGGCGCCCGTGCTCGCGCACCGGCTCGAGCAGCGTCGCCGCGCCCTCCCAGCGCTGGCCCTTCGACTGCGCGAGCACGCCCGCGTCCAATGCGGCGAGCCGGGCGTCGGCGACGACCGCGCCGAGCAGCACGGCGCCGGTCGCCAGCGTCGCGAGCGCGCGGCGACCCGAGACCGCCGCGGCCACCACAACGGCCAGCGCGGTCGCGGGCGCGGAGATCGGCCCGAGCGCGAGCCCGGCGGCGAGCGCGAACAGGACGACGTGGCGCGGGTGCTCGCGGGCGACCTCGAGCCAGGCGTGCGCGGCGGCCCGCCACCTCACACGCGCACCTTCTCCCGCAACGCCGCCAGCCGCTTCTCGCCGATCCCCGGCACCTGCCCGAGCTCCTCGATGGAGCCAAAACCGCCGTGCTCCTTGCGGTACTCGAGGATCGCCCCCGCCATCCCCGGGCCGATGCCGTCGAGCTCGTCGAGCTGCTCGGCGGTCGCCGTGTTGATGTCGATCGGGCCGGCCGGGACCGTCGCGGTGCCTCCGTCCGCCGGCACCGGCGCGCCCGCGCGCGGGCGCAGGGGCACGACGACCTGGCGCCCGTCCTCGAGCTTGGCCGCGAGGTTGAGCGCGCTGAGGTCCGCGCGGCGGCGGACGCCACCGGCGCGCCGGACCGCGTCGACGACCCGCGCGCGCGGCGACAACCGGTAGACGCCGGGCCGCAGCACCGCACCCGCCACGTGCACGGTGACGCGGGAGGTGCCGCCACCCGACTCGCCGACCTGGATCGCCGGCGCGGCCGCGGGAGCGGCTCCGTCGTCGCGCCCGAGGTAGCGCACGCCGAGCACGACGACGACCACGAGGCCGAGCGCCCAGAGCGCGAGCATGTGGCGGGGTGTGTCGGGCATGGCCGCCGAAGCTAGGCGGCGACCTCGAACGGATCTGCGTGCGTCTGTTCCGGCTCTGTACCGAGGGTGTTACGAAAGACGCGCGAGCGCCTCGGCGACGGCCTCGGAGGGGTTATCCATTGCCGAGATGCCCTCGACCGCCTCCCCTCCCCGCGCCAGCTCCCACGTGCCGAGCCCGACCACGGGCAGCCCGGCCCTGAGCCCGAGCGCGATCTCGCTCAGGGTCCCCCACGCCCCGCCGACGGCCACGATCGCGTCGGCCGCCCGGACGATCAGCGCGTTGCGCGCCTCGCCCAACCCGGTCGGCACGGCGACCTCGACCCAGCCGTTGGCCTCGCCGCGGTCGAGCCCGGGCAGCAACCCGACGGTCCTCCCCCCGCGCGAGCGCGCTCCCCGGCAGGCGGCCTCCATCACGCCGCCGAGGCCGCCGCAGACCAGCACCGCGCCCGCCGCCGCGATCTCCGCGCCGACCTCCTCGGCCACCGCGAGCTCCTCGGGGCTTGCGCGCCCGGCCCCGACGACCGCGATCCACGGCGCCTCGGGCGGCATCAGCGCGTTCCTACCGGACGACGAAGTTGACGAGCTTGCCCGGCACGACCACGACCTTGACGATCTCCTTGCCGTCCACGTGCGTCGCCAGCTTCGGCGTGCGCGCCAGCGCCTCGAGCTCGTCGCGCGACGCTGCCGCCGGCGCCTGCACGCGGTCGCGCAGCTTGCCGTTGACCTGCACCACCAGCTCCACCGTGTCGCGCTCGAGCATCGCCGGGTCGGCGTCCGGCCACGGCTGCTCCCACACACGCTCGCCGGTCAGCGCCTCGTAGACCTCCGCGCCGCAGTGCGGGGCGAACGGGAAGATCAGCGAGGCGGCGGTCGCGGTGGCGAAGTGCAGCGTCGCCGTCTGCACGCCGTCGCGGCGCCGGTAGCACTCGTTGACGAGCTCCATGACGGCCGAGATCGCGGTGTTGAAGGCGAAGCGACCGGCCATGTCGTTGGTGACCTTGTCGATCGCCCAGTGCGCCTTGCGCATCAGCTCGAGGTCGGCGCCCGCGGGCGTCTCCAGCGGGCCGAGCGCCGGCCCCGGCTCGCCCGCCTGCTCCGCGACGTCGTTGCCGAGGCGCCACAGGCGCCCGAGGAAGCGGTGCACGCCCTCGACGCCCTCGTCGGACCAGTCGGCGTCCTGATCGGGGGGCCCGATGAAGAGGATGTAACAGCGCGCCGTGTCCGCGCCGTAGCGCTCGACGTAGCCGACCGGGCTGATCACGTTGCCCTTGGACTTGGACATCTTCGCCCCGTCGCGGGTGATCATGCCCTGGGTGAACAGGCGCAGGAACGGCTCCTGGAAGTCGAGCAGGTCCATGTCCGCCAGCGCCTTGACGAAGAAGCGCGCGTACATCAGGTGCAGGATCGCGTGCTCGACGCCGCCGATGTACTGGTCGACCGGCATCCAGCGGGCGAGCACGGCGGGGTCCCACGGGGCCGCGTCGTTGCGCGCGTCGCAGTAGCGCAGGAAGTACCAGGAGGAGTCGACGAACGTGTCCATCGTGTCCGTCTCGCGCCGCGCCGGGCCGCCGCAGCTCGGGCAGTCGACGTTGACCCAGTCCTCGGCCGCGGCCAGCGGCGAGCGGCCCTTGGGCGCGTAGTCGCGCACGTCGGGCAGCTCCACCGGCAGCTGGTCCACCGGCACGGGCACGAGGCCGCAGCGCTCGCAGTGGATGATCGGGATCGGGCAGCCCCAGTAGCGCTGGCGGGAAAGCAGCCAGTCGCGCAGGCGGTAGTTGATCGAGCGGTGCCCGCGGCCCTGGTCGTCGAGCCAGTCCACGATCAGCTCGAGCGCCTCGCGGTTCGGGTTGCCGTCGAAGCGCGGGTCGGAGTTCACCAGCGTCCCGTCGCCCGTGTAGGGCAGCTCGTCGTCGGGTCCCTGGATCACGCGGCGGATCGGCAGGTCGAACTTCGTCGCGAACTCGAAGTCGCGGGTGTCGTGGGCCGGCACCGCCATGATCGCGCCGGTGCCGTACTCCATCAGCACGTAGTCGGCCACCCACATGGGGATGCGCTCGCCGTTGACCGGGTTGATGACGGTGCGGCCGAGCGGCACGCCGGTCTTCTCGCGGTCGACGTCGCCGCGGTCCTCGTGGCTCTCCGTCAGCGCGTGGTTGACGTACTCGCGGACGGCCGCCTCGTGCTCGGTGCCCTCGGCCAGGCGCAGCACGTCGGGGTGCTCGGGCGCCATGACGAAGAACGTCGCGCCGAACAGCGTGTCCGGGCGGGTGGTGAAGACCGGGTAGTCGACGCCCATCTCGGGCGCGGCGAACGTGACCTCGGCGCCCTCGGAGCGCCCGATCCAGTTGCGCTGCATCCGCACCACGTGCGACGGCCACTCGACGGTGTCGAGGTCGTCGAGCAGGCGGTCGGCGTAGTCGGTGATGCGGAAGAACCACTGCTCGAGCTGGCGTGCCTCGACGAGCGTGCCGCAGCGCTCGCAGCGGCCGTCGATGACCTGCTCGTTGGCGAGCACCGTCTGATCCTTCGGGCACCAGTTGACCGCTGCCCGCGAGCGATAGGCCAGCCCGCGCTCGTAGAGCTTGAGGAAGATCCACTGGGTCCAGCGGTAGTAGGACGGCTCGTGGGTCGCGATCTCGCGCGACCAGTCGAACGACACGCCCCAGGAGCGGAACTCGCGCTGGAAGGCCGCGATCGAGCTCGCGCTCGAGTCGCGGGGGTGCTCGCCGCTCCGGATCGCGTGGTTCTCGGCCGGGAGCCCGAAGGCGTCGTAGCCGATCGGGTGCAGCACGCGCCGGCCCATGCGCCGCTGGAAGTGCGCGACCGCGTCGCCCACGGCGTAGTTCTTGAGGTGCCCCATGTGCGGCTCGCCGGAGGGATACGGCAGCATCTCGCGCGACGTAATAGGTCTCCGCGCCGCCGGCGTCGTCGTTGCTGACCTCCCACGTCCGCTCGTCCTCCCAGATCGCCTGCCACTTGGGCTCGACGGTCTTCGGGTCATAGCGGCGCTCTGTACTCATGGGGCGCGGAGGTTAGCGCCGCAAAGCCTGGACCTTCGGCCGTGGCGCCCAACCCCGTGCCGCGGAGATGCTCGGCAGCATGAGCCAGACACGGAAGTCTCTCGTCTCAACCGTCACCGTCGTCGCGGCGCTGTGCCTCCCCGGCACCGCGGCCGCCGCGGACTTCCCGCTGAGCGCCTACTGGCCGCTC
>CAWBCU010000011.1:0-46630 GCA_963787335.1 uncultured Solirubrobacterales bacterium | reverse complement strand
CGAGAGCGCGCGCTGGACGCGCATGGGCGGCTGCGCGGCGAGGCCCATGTGACCGAAGTCGCGCACGAGCTTGGCGGCGCCGACCGGGCTCGGGTAGCCGAGGCGGTTGACGTCCATCTCGATCAGGCGGCGCACGAACGCCTCGCTCTCGCCGGCGGGGCGCAGCTGCACGCGCACGCGGCCGGGACCGTCGTGCTCGGGGCGGGGGAGCTGGCGGTGCGTGGCGCCCATCGGGACGGTCATCGCCTCGCCCTGCTTGAGGAGGTGCTCGCGGCCTTCGATCACGAGCCGTAGCGAGCCCTCGATCACCTCATGACGCTCGCTCTGCGCTGTATGGACATGCGACTGGATCAGGTAGCCGCGCGCGCGGCCGACGACGTCGAACTCGAACAGCTCGCCGTTCGTCTCCTCCGCCGTCTTGCGGATCTCGAGGCGGACCCCCAGCCTCGCGTTCGTGAGCGTGGTCATGGCGTCTGAGTAGATCACCTGCGCGCTAGCGTGGCCAGCATGGACTTCGACCTCTCTGACGAGCAGCAGCTGATCCGCGACACGGCGCGCGAATTCACGGACAAGGAGATCGTTCCGCGGGCGCGCGAGAACGACCGCAACAGCCACTTCGACACCGAGCTCGTGCAGAAGATGGCCGACCAGGGCTACCTCGGCGCGATCGTCCCGCGCGAGTACGGCGGCGCGGGCCTCGACTACCTGACCTACGCGCTCCTGGTCGAGGAGATCGGCCGCGGCTGCTCGGCGATGCGCACCGTCGTGTCGGTCCAGACCTCGCTCGTGTGCTCCTCGATCGTGCGCTGGGGCACCGAGGAGCAGAAGCAGCGCTGGCTCCCGCGCCTGTGCTCCGGCGAGTCGCTCGGCTGCTTCGGCCTGACCGAGCCCGACACCGGCTCCGACGCCGCCAACCAGAAGACGCGCGCGAAGAAGGTCGACGGCGGCTGGGAGATCACCGGCAACAAGATGTGGATCTCGCTCGGCAACTTCGCCGAGGTCGCCCTGATCTTCGCCCAGACCGATCCGGAGAAGGGCCACCGCGGGCTCGCCGCGTTCCTCGTCCCGACCGCGACGGAGGGCTTCTCGAGCGACGAGATCCACGGCAAGATGGGCCTCCACGGCTCGGACACCGCGGCGCTGAACCTCGACGCCGTGAAGGTCGGCGACGACGCGCTGATGGGCGAGGTCGGCGAGGGCTTCAAGATCGCCATGAGCGCCTTGGACTCGGGCCGCTACTCGGTCGCCGCGGGCTGCGTCGGCATCTGCCAGGGCTCGCTCGACGCGTCGGTCGCCTACGCCAAGGAGCGCGAGCAGTTCGGCCGCCCGATCGGGTCCTTCCAGCTCGTGCAGGCGATGATCGCCGACATGCGCGTGATGACCGACTCCGCGCGCATGCTCGTGTACCGGGCCGGGTTCTTGAAGGACCAGGGCCGCCCCTCGACCACCGAGACGTCGATCGCGAAGCTGCACGCGACGGAGTCCGCCCAGTCGTGCGCGCACCTGGCGATCCAGGTCCACGGCGGGTCGGGCTACGTCGACGACCACCCGGTCGAACGCTACTTCCGCGACGTGCGCGTGACCACGCTCTACGAGGGCACCTCGCAGATCCAGAAGCTGATCATCGGGCGCGCCGAGACCGGCCTCAACGCGCTCGTCCCGTCGTAATGATCGTCGGGATCCTGGGCGCCGGCACGATGGGCGCCGGCATCGCGCAGCTCGCCGCGGCGGCGGGCGCGCGCACGCTCGTCCACGACGCTGATGCCGAGACGCTGGAGCGCGGGCTGGCCGGCGTCGCCGAGCGGCTCGAGCACGAGGTCGAGAAGGGGCGGCTGGAGGCGGGCGCGGGCGGGCCGCTCGAGGGCGTGCCCGAGCTGGCGGGGCTCGCCGAAGCCGACATCGTCATCGAGGCGGCGCCGGAGTCGCTCGAGCTCAAGCGCTCGCTGTTCGCGAGCGTCGCCGAGGTCGTGCGCGAGGACTGCGTGCTGGCGACCAACACCTCGTCGCTGAGCGTGACCGAGATCGCCGCGGGCGTGCCCGGGCCCGAGCGCGTGGTCGGCATGCACTTCTTCAACCCCGCGCCGGTGATGAAGCTGGTCGAGGTCGTCGCGGGCGAGCAGTCGGGCGAGGCGGCGCTGGAGACGACGCGCGCGCTCGGCCGCGCGATGGGCCGCCACGTGATCGACGCGGGCGACGGCCCCGGCTTCCTCGTCAACCGCTGCGGGCGCCCGTTCGGGCTGGAGGCGCTGCGGCTCGTGCAGGAAGGGCTGGCGACGCCCGAGCAGGTCGACCGCATCTGCCGCCTCGGCGGCGGCTTCCGGATGGGCCCGTTCGAGCTCATGGACCTCGTCGGCATCGACGTCGGCTTCGCGGTCTCGAAGTCGTTCTACGACCAGTCGTTCGGCGAGCCGCGCTGGCGCCCGTCGATGCTGGCCGCGCGCAAGGCGGCGTCGGGGAACCTCGGCCGCAAGACCGGCCGCGGCTGGTACGAGTACGCCGGGGACGAGCCGCACCGCCCTGAGGATCCGCCCGCGCCCGAGGGCGGCGGCGGCGACGGCCGGCTCGTCGTGATCGCGGGCTTCTCGCCGCTCGCCGAGGCGCTGGCCGACGCGGCGGGCGAGGCGGGCTGGCGGGTCGCGGATCCGGAGGACGCCGGCGGCGACGTGCCGGCGTTGATCGTCGACTGCGGCGGTGGCGAATCCACGCTGCAGGGCGGCCCGCAGCTCGTGTTGTGCGACGAGGCGCCGCTCGCCGAGCTCGACCCGGAGGGCAGCGCGGCCGGCTTCTTCGCCACCGTGCCGCTGGGCGGGCTCGTCGAGCTGACGCGCAGCCCGACGACCTCGGACGCCGCCGCGCGCGCGGCCGAGGGGTTCTTCGCCTCGCTCGGGCGCCACGTGGAATGGGTCGGCGACGCGCCGGGCCTCGTGCTCGGCCGCATCGTCTGCCAGCTCGTCAACGAGGCGTGCTTCGCGCTCGGCGACGGGGTCGGCGCCGCCGAGGACATCGACGCCGGCATGGTCCTCGGCCTCAACCACCCCCGCGGCCCGCTCGAGTGGGGCGACGCGATCGGCCCGGGAACGGTCCTCGGCGTGCTCGCCGCCCTGTGCGAGGAGTACCGCGAGGAGCGCTACCGCGCCGCGCCCGCGCTGCTGCGCGCGGTGCGGACCGGCGCGTCGCTGCGCGGCGACGCGGATTGACGCGATGCGTTTCCCTTACTTTCGCGGCCTACAGTGGGACGTGGTGCACCGCCGCCTCCTCCTCGCCGCTGTCGTCGCCGCGACCGCGCTCGTCCCCGCCGGCGCGTCCGCCGCGCCGCTGCGGCCGACCGTGACGCTTCCCGGCGACAAGGCCGCGGCCTCCGTGCGCGCGGACCGCTCGACCTGGATCGTCGGCGCGCAGCCGGGCCGCGCGGCCGATGCGCTGGCCTCCGCGCACGGCGCGCGCCGGATCGGCACCGGCGCCTATGTCGTCGCGCGGGCCCGCGCGCGTGAGCTGTCCGACGCGCTGCGCAGCCGCGGCCTGCTGCTCTACGCCGAGCCCAACCGGCTCGCCCGCACCCTGCAGGGTCCGGCGCCCGACCCGCTCGACAGCCGCGCGGCGTGGCGCGCCGCGATCGTCGACTCGCGCCTGGTCCCGCCGCCCGTCTCGCCCACGAGCCCGCTGCTGGCGCTCGTGGACTCCCAGCTCGACACGACGCACCCCGAGTTCGTGGGCGGCAACATCTCCACCCTCGGCGGGCTGCCGGTCGCGTCCGCGCACGGCACCGAGACCGCCGCGGTCGCCGCGGCGCCGAAGAACGACCGCGGCATCCTCGGCGTGTGGCCGGGCATGCGCGCGCTCAACGTGCCGCTGCCCGAGATGATCCGCTGCGCCGACTCCGTCAGCGGCATCAGCCGCGCGATCGCGCAGGGCGCCGCGGTCATCAACATGAGCTACGGCTCGGCCGCGCCCTGCTTCGCCGAGTACGCCCAGCTGCAGCTCGCCACCGCGAAGGGCATCACGCTGGTGGCGGCGGCCGGCAACGAGCTGAGCAACGGCAACCCGCTCCTGTTCCCGGCCTCCCTCCCCCACGTGCTGACCGTCGCGGCCGTCGGCTCGGACCTCAAGGCGCCGTTCTTCTCGAGCGCCTCGGCCGCCGTCGACGTCGCGGCGCCCGGGGTCGGGATCCTCTCCGCGACCCCGCCGCAGTTCGACGAGGACGGCACCCGCGACGGCTACGAGGCCGTCACCGGCACGAGCTTCTCGGCGCCGATGGTGGCCGCCGCGGCCGCGTGGCTGCGCGCCGCGAGGCCGAACCTGAAGGCCGACCAGGTCGCCTCGACGCTGCGCGCGTCGGCGATCGACCTCGGCAGCAAGGGCTGGGACTCCGCGACCGGCTTCGGGCTGCTGTCGATGACCGGCGCGCTCGGGCTCCGGACCCCGGCGGCCGACCCGCACGAGCCCAACGACGACATGGCGTGGGTCAACGGCCGCGCGCTCGGCCACAAGGACAGCGCGGTCTGGAGCGGCGGCAAGGCGAAGCGGCTGCGGGCGCTGGTCGACAAGCTCGAGGACCCGGCGGACGTCTACCGCGTCGTCCTCCCGAAGCGGGCGAAGATCCGCGTGACGCTGAAGCCGCGCTTCGGCGACGCGGACCTCGCCGCCTTCACCCGCAGCGCCACCTCGACCGCGGACGACGAGCAGATCATCGGCCGCTCGCGGCGCAACGGGAAGCGCACGGACACGCTGACCCTGCGCAACCCCGCCAAGCGCTCGCGCGCCGCCTTCCTCGTCGCCTACATCGATCGCGACACGAAGGCGCTCGACTCGCGCTACGACCTCAGCGTGCGGCGCCTCAAGCGACGCTGATCGCGAGCTTGCCCTGGGTGTGGGTCGCGGGCAGCGCCGCGAGCGCCTCGCCCGCCTCCTCGAGGCCGTAGCTGCGCTGGATCGGAACCCGCAGGTTGCCCCCCTTCAGCAGCGCGCCGAGCCAGTCGAGCGCCACCGGGTCGGGCTGGGCCATGACCGGGAAGCGGCCGGGACCGGCCTCGAACGCGCCGACGGGTGAGCTCGCGCGCCCGTCGGGCTTGAGCGCGGCGCCGTAGGGCGCGAACGCGTCGGGCGTGTAGGAGACGAGGTCGATGACGGCGTCGACGCCGTCGGGTCGCAGCGCCCGCACCGCGGCGGCGACGTCGCCGTCGCGCGCGACGACCGCGGCGGCGCCCAGCCCGCGCAGGTACTCCTCGTCCTCGGGCAGACCGGGCGCGATGACCTCGGCGCCGGCCAGCACCGCCATCTGGACCGCGAAGCTGCCGACGCCGCCGGTCGCGCCCACGATCAGGACGCTCTCGCCGGTCTTGAGGCTCAGCGCGTCGATCGCGGAGAGCGCGGTGACGCCGGCCAGGGGCGTCGCACCCGCGGCGGCGAGGTCGACGCCGGACGGCCGGCTCGCAACCCCCGCCTCCGCCACCGTGATGCGCTCGGCCCACGCCCCCCTGCCGACGGACGGGTCGGCGTGCAGGACGAAGCCGAACACGTCGGCGCCCACGGCGAGCGTGGCGCCGGGCCCGGCCTGCTCGACGACCCCGGCGAAGTCGCGGCCGAGGACGACCGGGAAGTCGTGTTCGAACATCCCCTTGAGCATCCCGGCCGCGATCGCGTTGTCGACCGGGTTGACCGAGGAGGCCTGCACCCGCACGAGCACCTCGCCCTCGGCGGGGACCGGTTCGGCGAGATCGCGGAGGGCGGGAGGAGTGTCGAAGCCGTCGAGGCTGAAGGCGCGCATGCCCACATTGTGGACACGCTTGACAGACCGAAGGTAACGATATATCGTTGACTTACCATGATCATCAAATACAGGAGTAATGCATGTACAGAAGTGACCAAGACACGGGTGGTCCGAGGGGCCACCGCAGGCACCACCACCACCGCGCGGCGATGATGGGCCGCCACGGCCACGGCCCTGGGCCGTGGGGCGACTTCGGCGGCGGGCGACCCTGGGGCGGCGGACGGCGGCGGCGCATGCGCCGCGGCGACGTCCGCGCCGCGCTGCTCGTCCTGCTCGAGGAGCAGCCGCAGACCGGATACGGGCTGATGGAGGAGATCGAGCGCCGCTCCGAGGGCGCCTGGCGCCCGAGCCCCGGCTCGGTCTACCCCACGCTCAAGCAGCTCGAGGACGAGGAGCTCGTCCAGGCCGAGGCCGGCCAGGGCCGCACCCCGTTCACGCTCACGGACGCCGGCAAGAAGTACGTCGAGGAGAACCGCGAGAAGCTCGGCGAGCCCTGGGCCAAGCCCGACGAAGGCGTCGGCGAAGGCCGGCTCGAGCTGCGCGGCCTGGTCGGCCAGATCGGCGCCGCCACGTTCCAGCTCGGGGCCGCCGGCACCGACGCCCAGGTCGACCGGGCCAAGGAGCTGCTCGCGGAGACGCGGCGCGGCCTCTACCGCATCCTGGCCGACGACGAGCCGGCCGACCAGCCCAAGGAGGACTAGCCAGGCGGCCAGGGGATCAGGGGCTTCCCGATCTCCCAGTCGTGGCCGAACGGGTCGGAGACCCGGCCCAGGCGCCACCCGTGCTCGTCGCTCGCCGCGGCGACGAGGGTGGCGCCGGCCGCGACGGCCCGCTCGATCGCGGCGTCCGGGTCCTCGACGACCAGCAGCATGCGCACGGTCGCGCCCCCGACCGACTCGGGGCTGAAGTTGCGGTGCTCGGGCGACTCGTCGGCGACCCAGAACGATGCGTCGCCGACCGACAGCTGGGCGACGACCTCCTCGAAGTCGTCCGTGCCGCCCACCCGATAGTCCTCGACCGCCCCGAAGGCGGCTCTGTAGAACTCGATCGCCGCGCGCCCGCGGCGCACCGAGAGCTGGGCGAGGATGCGGGTCACCGCGGTCATCCTCCCAGGTAGTCCTCGTCGAGCACCATCGCGAGCGTCTCCAGCGGCGCGGTCGCCCAGTCGGGGTCGACCGCCTCGCCCTGCTCGCGCGCCGCCTGCAGCGCGCGGTCCCACGTCAGCGCGCGGGCGATCTTCGCCACCTGGCAGGCGAGCTCGAGCGTCTCGACGAGCTCGGCCCGCGGCGCGCGGTCGCCGAACACGTCGAGGTAGGCGTCGCGGGCGCGCAGGAGCGCGCCGTCGCCGCCCCCGCGCCGCACCTGGCCGAGCGGCACGAGCATGGCCGCGAACGGATGCGCGACCACGCTGTCGCCCCAGTCGTAGTAGCGGATGCCGCCGTCCTCGTCGACGAGGACGTTGCGCTCATGCAGGTCGTTGTGGTCGAGGCTCGGCGGCAGCGGCGAGGCGGCGAGGCGCTCGCACCAGCCGCGCACCGTCGGCTCCATCGCGGCGATCCGGCGCAGCGTGGCCGCGTCGCCCCCGCGCACGGCCTCCAGCGCCTCGCCGAAGCGCGCGGGCATCGCGGCGGGTCGCATGTCGGGGACGCCGAGGGCGAGCATCGCCTCGACCTCCGGCTCGAGCTCGCGCTGCAGCCGCCCGTACTCCACGATCGCGTCCACGAGGTCCGCCCCGCGCTCGCCCAGCGTCGGGCCGCCGTCGGGCAGCAGGATCCAGCCCCGCGCGGGATCCGCGGCGATCGGCGTCAGCACCCGCTCCGGCACGGCGCGCGCGAGCAGCCCGTAGAGCGGCACCTCGAACGCGGTGCCGGACCCGGCCGCCTTGAACCAGACCGCTCCGTCCCGCACCGGGACCCGCAGCACGGTGGCCCACGGCCGCACCCGCGGCTGCTCGACCTCGCCCACGCGCTCGAGGCCGGCGGCGGCGAGCCGCTCGTCCAGCCATTCCACCGCCGAGGCGCGCCACGCCGGCGACGACCACACCGTGACGCCGCTCATCGCACCAGCCGTGCGAACGCCCGCAGCTCGCCCACGAACAGCTCCGGCTCCTCGAGCGCGGCGAAGTGGCCGCCGCGCGGCAGCTCGTTCCAGTAGCGGATGTCGGTGAAGCGCCGCTCCGCCCAGCGCCGCGACGGGCGCGGGTTCTCGCGCGGGAAGATCGAGCAGCCGGTCGGGACGTCGATGACGTCGGCGCCCGGCCGCGTGAAGAGGTCGCGCACCAGATCGATGCTCTCCCAGTACAGCCGCGCCGCCGACGCGCCGCTCGCCGGCAGCCAATAGAGCATCACCAAGTCGAGCAGCTCGTCACGCGTGAGCTCGCGGTCCGACCACGCGCGCAGCTTCTCCACGATCCACGCGCACAGCGCCACCGGCGAGTCCACGAGCCCGTAGCCGATCGTCTGCGGCCGCGTCGCCTGGACCGCCGAGTAGCCCGAGTCCGCGTCCGCCCGCTCGCGGTCGGCGAGCGCGACGCGCTCGCTCTCGGTCGGCTCGCCGAACGGCGCCGCCAGCGGCGGCACGAGGTGGATGCCCGCGACGTGCCCGGGATCCAGGCGACCGAGCGCCGCCGACACGCTCGTCCCCCAGTCGCTCCCCGCCGCGAGATAGCGGTCGTAGCCGAGGCGCGCCATCAGCTCCGCCCACGCGGCGGCGATCCGCTCCACCCCCCACCCCGGCGCGGCGGGCTTGTCGCTGAAGCCGTAGCCGGGCAGCGACGGGCAGACGACGTGGAAGCTCTCGCTGAGCGGGCCGATCACCGCCAGGAACTCGACGACCGAGCCCGGCCAGCCGTGGGTGAGGACGAGCGGAAGGGCGTCCGGCTGCGGCGAGCGAGCGTGGATGAAGTGGACGCCGAGCCCGTCGATCTCGGTGCGGAACTGCGGCAGCGCGTTCAGCCGCGCCTCGGTCGCCCGCCAGTCGTAGCCGTCGGCCCAGTAGCCGCAGAGCTCGCGCAGGTAGGCGAGCGGGACGCCCTGCGACCAGTCCCCGACCGTCTCGGCCTCGGGCCAGCGGGTGCCGCGCAGCCGCGCGCGCAGGTCGTCGAGCGCGACCTCCGCGACCTCGACCCGGAACGGCTTCAGCCGCGCCCCATCCCGCCGACCAGCATCCCCGAGCCGAGGTGGGCGCCGAGCACCGGGCCGACCTGGGTGCAGAACAGCGGCTCGGAGCCGAAGATCTCGCTGCCGTCGGCGACGAGCCGGTCGGCGTCCTCGTGCGACTGCGCGTGCTGGACGATCCAGTCGGTGGCGCCGCGGTCGTGCAGCTCGTGGAGGTAGGCGACCATCCGCTCGTACGCGCGCCGGTTGGTGCGGACGCGGCCGACCGGTGAGATCTCCGTGCCGAAGGTCAGGATCGGCTTGATCTTGAGCGCCGATCCGAGCAGCGCCTGGGCCGCGCCGATGCGCCCGCCGCGGCGCAGGTACTCGAGCGTGTCGAGCGCGAACCAGATGTCGGACGTCTCGCGCGCGCTGCGCACGGCCGCGACGATCGCGTCGACGTCGGCGCCGGTCTCGGCCGCGCGGCCCGCGGCGACGACCTGCAGCCCGAGGCCGCCGGCGCCGCTCTGCCCGTCGACGATCTCGACCCGCACCGAGTGCTTCTCGGTGACAAGGCGCGCCGCCTCGCGGCCGCTCGCGCACGTGCCCGAGAGACCTTCGGCGATGTGGATCGAGACGATGTCGCGCCCGGCCGCGGCGAGCGGCTCGAAGACGGCGAGGAAGTCGCCCACCGACGGCTGCGAGGTCACGGGCAGGTCCGCCGACTCGGCCAGCCGCACGTAGAACGCGTCGAGGTCCTCGTAGCTGCTCTCGGGCTGGAGGTCGCCGCCCCAGCCCACGTAGAGGTCGACCTGCGGGATCTCCCACCGGTCGAGCAGCGCTTGCGGCACGTACGGCGTGCTGTCGGTCACCACGGCGACCTGGCTCAGGCTATTCACGCCGCGGGAGCCTAGCCCGTGGCGCGTCTTCGGCTAGACCGGCTCGGTCGCCGCCGCAGGCGCCCACTGCGCCTCGGCGAGGTCGCCCACGTCCTTGAGCGACTCCGGCGTCGGGATCCCGGGGGTGTCGCGCAGGTACCACTCGGCGTCCAGCGCGGCCTGACACCCGGAGCCGGCGGCGGTGACCGCCTGGCGGTAGGTGTGGTCCACGAGGTCGCCGGCGGCGAAGATGCCGGGCACCTTCGTGCGCGTCGACTTGCCCTCGGTGACGACGTAGCCGTTCTCGTCGGTTTCGACGATGCCGTGGACGATCCCCGACTGGGGCTCGTGCCCGACCGCGACGAACGCGCCGGAGATCGGCAGCTCGCGCTCCTCGCCGGTCTCGGTGTTGCGCAGCCGCGCATGGCCGAGCACGCCGTTCTCGCCGGCCACGAACTCCTCGACGACGTAGGGCGTGAGCAGCTCGATGTTCTCGGTGCCGCGCGCGCGCTCGAGCATGATCTTGGAGGCGCGGAACTCGTCGCGCCGGTGGACGATCGTCACGTGCGAGGAGAACTTGGCGAGGAAGAGGGCCTCCTCCATCGCCGAGTCGCCGCCGCCGACGATCACGGTCGTCTTGTCCTTGTAGAACGCGGCGTCGCAGGTGGCGCAGTAGGACACGCCGCGGCCGCCGAGCTCCTCCTCGCCGGGTACGCACAGCTTCTTGTGCTCGGCGCCCATCGCGAGGATGACCGTGCGGGCCTTGTACTCCTCGTCGTCGACCCAGACCGTGTGCGGCTCGTTGCCGGTGCCGGGCTCGATCTTCGTCACGTTGTCGGTGATGAAGCGCGTGCCGAAGCGCTCCGCCTGGTCGCGGAACTGCTGCATCATCTCCGGCCCCATGATGCCCTCGGGGTAGCCGGGGTAGTTCTCGACGTCGGTGGTCTGCTGGAGCAGCCCGCCCCACAGGAAGCCCTCGATCACGAGCGGGTTCAGGTTCGCGCGGGCGGTGTAGAGCGCTGCGGTGTAGCCCGCAGGTCCGCTTCCGACGATGATGACCTGCTCGACGTTCGCCATTTCGTGGGTCTTCTCCCCGGTCAAAGTTGCCTTACTTCAGTTTGTATAGTGTAGCGCCGCTCGCTCCATTCTCCAGCGCTCGACGGTCTTGCGCAGCTGGAGGTAGGCAATCACGCCGGGGATCGTCGGAAGCCAGAAGGTGAAGGCGCGGTAGACGAGCACGGCGACGACCGCGAGCCCGGTGTCCACGTTGAAGGCCGCGAACGCGCCGATCATGCCGCCGTCGACGCCGCCGATCCCGCCCGGGAGCGGCAGCAGGTTGCCGAGCATGCCGACGAAGAACGCGACGACCAGCACCGCGAGCGGCGGCGACTCCCCGAACGCCTGGAAGGACGCCCACAGCACGCCGATCTGGCACGCCCAGTAGACGAAGGCCCCGAGCAGCGCGGGGTCGCGCGAGCGCACGTGCGCGAGCGCGTCACGGATGCCGAGCGAGGCCGTGGCGGGGACGGTGGCCGCCTTCTGGGCGAGCCGGCCGACGCGCCCGTGGCGCAGGGCCAGCGTCTGCAGCCGGCGCTCGAAGTCCGTCGGCACGAGCGCGATCGAGAGCCCGAGCACCGTGACGATCAGCGCCAGCGTGCCCGGGATCACGGTCATCGTGAACGGGTCGGCGCCCGGGAAGACGCCGTAGCGCAGCCCGAAGCCGAAGACGATCAGCGACGTCGTGTAGACGAGGTAGGTGAGGACGAGGAACGCGATCGTCTTGTCGGCGACGACCCGGCGCGGCAGCCCGGCCGCCCGCAGCGCCCACGCGGTCAGCACGATGCCGCCGGCGCCGCCCGCCGAGAACAGCCGCGTCGCGGCCAGCCCCGCCATGCAGATCAGGTAGCTCTCCCGCACCGTCACGCGGTCGGCGGCGGCACGCGAGAAGACGCCGTGGAACAGCATCACGTAGCCGGCGAACATCCCGAGCGTGAACAGCAGCGCGACACCGAGCCAGACCGGGCTGCCGTCCTCGAGCCGGTGCCAGGTCTCCTCGAGGCCGGCGACCTGGGGCAGCAGGAAGTACAGCGCCACGATCGCCAGCACGACGAAGACCGCGAACCCGACCAGGTTGCGGGCGGACAGGTCGAGCCGGGGCGGGTGCTCCTCGTGCTCCATGTCGCGCCCCGGCGCGGTGGCGTTGGGCGTGTCCTGAGGGCTCGTGGTCTTCACCCGCGCGCCTTCGCCTCGAGCGCCTGGACCCCGGCTGCGACGCGCCCGAACGCGGGCGCGGCCAGCGGCGCGGCCCGGCGGACGGATTCCGTCAGCGCCAGCCCGGCCGCGAGGTCGACGACGTAGTGCTCGCCGAGGTAGACGAGCGCCACCCCGAGCGTGGTGGCGTAGGCCCACCCGATCGTGCCGGCGACTGGGCCGGTCTCCGAAAGGACGTGGGCGGCCTGGACGGACAAGGCGAAGTGCAGCGAGGGCATTGCAGCAAGCGGATTCCCGCCCAGGAAACCGTACATCGGCTGCCAGTTGGATCCCCAGAACTGCTCGCCGTACTCGTACATCATCCGCCGCAGCTCCGGGGTGCGCCCGTCGGCCATCCGGCCCTTCGCGGCCGCGTACCACGGCGGGGCCGTCGGGACCGCCCAGTAGCCGATCAGGCCGAGGTCGAACGTCCCGTAGAGCAGGCAGGCGCCACGCGGGAACTGGTCGCGGTGGCGGCGCAGCACGTAGAGCGCCGTCCCGTGCGGGACGAGGAACCAGATCCAGTGCGACCAGATCAGCGTGCGCTCCGCGGCGTTGATGCGCCCGGGCCGCCCGAACGCCCGCTGCAGCCGCAGCGTCGGTGTCGTGCCGCGGCCGATCCAGCGGTCCGCGCGCACCGGGTAGTCGATGCGGACCCGGCGCTCGAGCGCGATCGGATCGTCGTTCGGCATCTGGTAGGTGGCCACGTAGGCCCACATCTGGAGCACGACCACGCCGACGTCGCGCTTGCGCGAGCGCGGGAACAGGACGCAGAGAGCGAAGGGGGCGGTCGCGGCCGTGGCCGTCACCACGGGCGGGGGGAGCTTCAGACGGCGGCGCACCAGCGGCGCCGCGAAACCGGCGGCGAGCGCCGTGCACGCCGCCACTCGGATGGCGGTCGACCGGCGCACAGCCGGGCGAGCATAGCCCCGCCCGCGGCGGCTCGTGGTTCGGTTAGCCGCCGTTCCGCGCCGCGGCGGCCTCGTGCACGAGCGCGGCGATCAGCTGCGAGGTCGGGTCGGCCTCGGGATGCCACTGGACGCCCAGCGCGAAGCGGCGCTCGGGGTCCTCGATCGCCTCGGGCAGCTCGTCGAGCGTGCTCCAGCCGCTCGGGACCAGTCCCTCCCCCAGTTGCGCGACGCCCTGGTGATGGTGGGACTTGGTCGCGTGGTCGGTCTCGCCCGCGGCGCGCGCGGCCAGCGAGCCGCCGGACAGCCGGACGTCGTGGTCGGCGCCGTCGAAGGAGCCCGGGACGCGGCGGTGATCCTCGTGGCCGACGTCGTCGGGCAGGTGCTGGATGAGCGTCCCCCCGCGCGCGATGTTCATGAGCTGCATCCCGCGGCAGATGCCGAGCAGCGGGATGTCGCGCTCGAGCGCGCGGCGCGCCAGCGCGATCTCGAAGTCGTCGCGCTCCCTGCGGGTGCCGGCGGTGGCGGCGTGCCGCGCCTCCCCGTAGGTCGCGGGGTCGATGTCGGCGCCGCCCGCGAGGATCAGGCCGTCGAGCAGGTCGAGCACCTCGTCGGGGTCCTCGACCGCGCGCGGATCGGGGGGCAGCATCAACGCCAGCCCGCCCGCGGCCTGGATCGCGTCGACGTAGGAGCGGTCGAGCAGGTGCGCCTCCTGGTCCCAGACGGTCCAGCGGGCGCGCTCGAGGGCGGTGCAGACGCCGATGCGGGGGCGACGGTCGGTCACGGCGTCAGCATAGGATGCGGCCCAATGGGCGAGACCGTCACCGTCACCCGCGGCGCGTCGAACGGCGCCGAGATGCGCATCGAGCTCAACCGCCCCGAGACGATGAACGCGTGGGACGTCCAGTTCGGGCGCGACCTGCTGGCCGCGGTCGAGGCCGCCGCAGAGGACGACTCGGTCCGCGCGGTGACGATCACCGGCGCCGGCCGCGGCTTCTCCTCCGGGGCCGATCTGAAGGCCGGCTTCGACCCGACGCCCGAGGGCCATCCCGACGTCGGCACCGCGCTGCGCGACCGCTACCACCCGATCATCACCACCGTCCGGCAGATGCCCAAGCCGGTGCTGGCCGCCGTCAACGGCCCCGCGGTCGGGATCGGCTGCTCGCTGGCGCTGGCCTGCGACCTGATCGTCGCCCGCGAATCGGCGTACTTCCTGCTCGCCTTCGTCAATATCGGGCTCGTGCCCGACGGCGGCTCCTCGCTCTTCATCCCGGCCCGCATCGGTCACACGCGCGCGACCGAGATGGCGATGCTGGGCGAGCGCATCCACGCCCCGCAGGCGCTGGACTGGGGCCTGATCAACCGCGTCGCCACCGACGACGCGTTCGACGCCGAGGTCGACGCGCTGTCCGAGCAGCTCGCGACCGGCCCGACCCGCGCCTACGCCGGCGCCAAGCGCCAGCTGAACGCGTGGATCTACGCCGGGATGGCCGAGCAGCTCGAGCTCGAGGCCGCCACGCAGCAGGAAATGGCCGCCTCAGGCGACTTCATGGAGGGCGTCCAGGCCTTCCTGGCCAAGCGCCCGCCCGCCTTCAAGGGGTCCTAGACCGGACGCTGAAGCGCTCCGGGCCGTCCATATACTGCGCTCCGCCTTGCTCGCCGCCTCGAACATCCTCGCCGGCCTCTTCCTCCCAGAGAGCGGCCCGTCGCAGAACGCGAACGACATCGCCGAGCTGTACTTCCTGATCATGGTGATGGCGCTCGTCGTCTTCGCCGGCGTCGAGGGCACGCTGATCTGGATCCTCTTCCGCTTCAAGGCCCGCCGCGGCCGCGTCGCCGCGCAGATCCACGGCAACACGCGGCTGGAGATCGGGTGGACCGTTGGCGCCGCGGTGATCCTCGTCTTCATCACCGTCGTGACCTTCATCAAGCTGCCCGGGATCAAGAACCCGCCCGCCTCCGACATCGACGCCAACGGCGCCAAGGTCGCCTCGACCACGCTCGTGGCCTCGACCGACCAGCCGAACCCGCCCCGGGGCGCCAGGTTGAACATCGTCGTCGACGGCCAGCAGTACGTGTGGCGCTTCCAGTACCCGCGGGTGGACAACAAAGAGGTCTTCGCCTACGAGGAGATGGTGGTGCCGGTCGGGATGACCGTGACGCTCGACATCACGGCCGACGACGTCGTCCACTCCTGGTGGATCCCCGCGCTCGGCGGCAAGATGGACGCCGTGCCCGGCTACGTCAACAAGACCTGGTTCAAGGCCACCGAGGCCGGGACCTGGGAAGGTCAGTGCGCCGAGTTGTGCGGGCGCAACCACGCGAACATGCTGGCGCGCGTGCGCGCCGTGCCGTTCGACGAGTACCAGGCGTGGTACGACCGGCAGGCCGCCGACATCAAGGCGGCGCGCGTCGCGGGCGCCGCCACGCGCGCGGCGATCAGGAAGCAGGAGCAGGAGGCCGCACAGCGGTCGGAATCCGAGTAGGGAAGACTTCCGCAACTCCCCATGGCCGTCACCTCCGATCCCCCCGTCACCGACACCACCGCCGTCCGCGCCAAGGCGCGGCCGCAGATCCTCGCGCACGAGGTCAGGCCCGAGCCCACGGGCTGGCGGTCGTGGATCACGACGACCGATCACAAGAAGATCGGGATCCTCTACCTCTACACGGTGCTGGTCTTCTTCTGCCTCGGCGGCGTCGAGGCGCTGCTGCTGCGGATCCAGCTGGGGGTGCCGGAGAACACCTTCCTCTCCCCGGAGAAGTACAACCAGATCTTCACCATGCACGGGACGACGATGATCTTCCTCGTCGTCGTGCCGGTCTGGGCCGGGTTCGCGAACTACCTCGTGCCGCTGATGATCGGGGCCCGCGACGTCGCGTTCCCGCGCATCAACGCCTGGTCGTACTGGATGTTCCTGTTCGGCGGGGTCGCGCTCTACGCGACGGTGTTCTTCACGCCGCCGGAGGCCGGCTGGTTCTCCTACGTGCCGCTGTCGCTCAAGGAGTACTCGCCCAGCGGCGGCCAGGACGCATGGATCTACATGATCCACCTCACCGGCCTGAGCTCGATGCTCGGCGCCGTCAACTTCATCGCGACGATCCACAACATGCGCGCGCCCGGGATGGGCTGGGGCCGCCTGCCGCTGTTCGTGTGGACGATCCTGATCTACGCCTACCTGATCGTGATCGCGCTGTCCTCGCTGGCCGCCACGGTCACGATGCTGCTGCTGGACCGGAACTTCGGGACGAGCTTCTTCGATCCCACCCAGGGCGGCTCGGCGCTGTTGTGGCAGCACCTGTTCTGGTTCTTCGGCCACCCCGAGGTCTACATCCTCGTGCTGCCGGCCTTCGGCGTGTTCTCGGAGGTCCTGCCGGTGTTCGCCCGCAAGCCGATCTTCGGCTACAAGGCGATCGCCGCCTCGACCGCCGCGATCGCGTTCCTCGGCCTGCTGGTGTGGGCGCACCACATGTTCGCGACGCCGATGTCGACCGTCGTGCTCGCCTTCTTCATGCTCTCGAGCTTCCTGATCGCGGTGCCGACCGGCGTGAAGATCTTCAACTGGGTGGCGACGCTGTGGCACGGCTCGATCGAGTTCCGCGTGCCGCTGCTGTACGCCGTCGGCGGCATCAGCACGTTCCTGATGGGCGGGATCACCGGCATCTTCCTGGCCGTCTTCCCCGTCGACTGGCAGCTCACGGACACCTACTTCGTGGTCGCCCACTTCCACTACACGGCGTTCGGCGGCGCCGCCTTCGCGATGGTGGCCGCGCTCTACTACTGGTTCCCGAAGATGAGCGGCCGGATGCTCTCGGAGTCGCTGGGCAAGGTCTCGTTCTGGTTCTTCTTCCTCGGCTTCAACATCACGTTCCTGATCCAGCACTCGGCCGGGCTCTCGGGCATGCCGCGGCGCGTCTATGAGTACACGGACACCGGGAACCTGGCGCTCTACAACCTGATCTCGACGATCGGCTCCTTCATCCTCGGGATCGGGGTCCTGCTCACGATCATCAACGTCGTCATGTCGCTCAAGCGCGGCGCGATCGCGGGCTCGGACCCGTGGAAGGCGAACACGCTCGAGTGGTACATGCCCTCGCCGCCGCCGGAGAACAACTTCGACGCGATCCCGCGCGTGCGCTCGGTCGAGCCGATGCGGGACATCCGCCGCCAGGTGGAGCAGGAGACGGGCGTCGACCAGCGCCACCAGCCCGGACGGCCGCTGAGCGGCGTCTGAGATGGAGGCCTCCCGCGCCACCCGCACGACGGCGCTGCCGCTGGCCGGCGTGCGGCAGGTCGTCTCCGACTACGTCGAGCTGACCAAGCCGCGCGTCCAGTCGCTGCTGCTGCTGACGACGATCACGACGATGTACGTGGCCGGCGACCCGTCGCTCTCGCTCGTCGCGCTGACCTGCCTCGGCGGCTCGCTGTCGGCCGGCGGCGCCGGTGCCGTCAACCACTGGTACGACCGCGACATCGACGCGCAGATGGCCCGCACCGCCAACCGGCCGGTGCCCGCGGGGCGGATCGCCCCCGCCGCGGCCCTCTGGTTCGGGATCGCGCTGGCGGCGCTCTCGTTCCTCCTGCTCTCGCTGACCGTCAACGTCCTGAGCGCCTCGCTCGCGCTCTGCGGCTTCCTCGGCTACGTCTTCATCTACACGGTCTGGCTCAAGCGCCGCAGCCCGCAGAACATCGTGATCGGGGGCGCCGCCGGCGCCGTCCCGCCGCTCGTCGGCTGGAGCGCGGTGACCGGGTCGCTCGACCCGACCGCGCTGTACCTGTTCGCGATCGTCTTCTACTGGACGCCGCCGCACTTCTGGGCGCTGTCGCTGCTGATGAAGGACGAGTACGCGCGCGTGGGCGTGCCGATGATGCCGGTCGTCCACGGCGAGACGGAGACGCGGCGCCAGATCGTCCTCTACACGTGCCTGCTCTTCGTGCTCACGCTGCTGCCGGTCGCCTTCGGCTTCTTCGGGGCGCTCTACGCCACGCTCGCGGTCGCGCTCGGGGCCGCGTTCCTGGTCCTCGCGGTGCGCCTCCAGCGCAGCGCCGACCGCCGCGCCGCGCTGCGCACCTACCTGTTCTCGCTCCTCTACCTGGCGCTGCTGTTCTGCGCCATGGTGGCCGACGCCCGCTTGTAGACTCGGCGACCCATGGACCGCAAGCTCGCACGCCGCAACATCCGCACCGGGCTGATCGTCTCGACGATCATGCTCCTGATGTTCGGCCTCACCTTCCTCGCCGCCGCGATCTACACCGCCTGATGGCCGCGACCGAGATAGAGGCGCCGCCGGTCGGCGAGGAGATCCACATGCCGGAGCCGAGCCTGCTGCCGATCCTCAACGCGGCAGGCCTCTCGCTGGCGATCGTCGGCATCACCCTCTCGATGGTCATGGTCGCGCTGGGCGGCATCCTCTTCCTCGTCACGCTGGTCAAGTGGATCCGCGCCGCGACGCACGAGATCTCCGAGCTCCCCGCGGAGCATCACGTCGCGCACTGACGCTCCCGCAGCGCCGATCCACCGACGTCTAGCCCTGACCCCCGGACCCGAATAGGCTGTCGCGCCGTGGGGGTCGAGCCAGACGTGTCGTCGCCTGACCTGGGCGGCCTCGAGGAGCGCTACGCGGCCGCGTTCTCGGCGCACCTCGGCGAAGGCGGCGAGAGCGGGCTCGGCGCGGCCTACGCGCTGGGCCGCGAGGCGGTCGGCGGCCAGTACAGCGTGCTCGACTTCGCCGACGCCCACCACCGGGCGCTGACGGCAGCGCTCGCGGCCGCGCCGCCCGAGCGCCAGGGCGAGATCGTCCAGGCCGCCGCGGAGTTCATCCGCGAGAGCCTCTCCGCCTTCGAGATCGCCGCCCGCGGCTACCACGAGGTGCAGGAGATCGCGCGCATCGAGCACGAGCACGTCGAGCAGCTGCGCTCGCTCGCCGACGCCTCCGTCGCGATCAACTCCTCGCTGACCGCGGAGGAGATCCTCCAGCTCACCGCCGACGCCGCGCGCGCGGTGCTCGGGGCGCGGCGCGCGTCGATCGCGATCCTCTCGGCCGAGCCGCGGCGGCCGCCGCTGGGGGCGACCTCGCCGGAGATCCAGGAAGGCTCGGACACGAACCCCTCCCGCCTCAGCGTCAACCTGCGCGCCCAGGGCGCCGACCTCGGCTCGCTCGAGGTCGTCGACGTCCCCGAGCGCGAGTTCAGCGCGCGCGACGACGCGATCCTCACCCAGCTCGGCCAGCTGTCCTCCGTCTCGATCGCCAACGCCCGCCTCTACCAGCGCGAGCGCACGATCGCGCGCACGCTCCAGCGCTCCCTGCGGCCGGGCGCGCTGCCCGAGGTCCCCGGGCTCGCAGCCGCCGTCCGCTTCAACGCGGCCGGCGAGGGCGTCGAGCTCGGCGGCGACTTCTACGACGTCTTCCGCGCTCGCGACGGCGGCTGGGCGGCGCTGATCGGCGACATCCAGGGCAAGGGGCCGGAGGCGGCCGCGGTCACCGCGCTCGCCCGCCACACGCTGCGCGCGGCCGCCGCCTACGAGCACCGCCCCAGCGGCGTGCTGACGCTGCTGCACCGCGCGCTGCGCGAGCAGGTCGCCGACGGCCGCTTCTGCACGGTCGCCTACGCCTACATGCAGGTCGTCCCGGGCCACGTGCGGCTCGAGCTCGCCTGCGGCGGGCACCCGCTCCCCTTCGTCCTGCACGGCGACGGCAGCGTCGAGGAGGTCGGCCGGCTCGGCACGCTGCTCGGCTCCGACGCCGACCCGCTGCTCGCGGACGTCGTGATCGAGCTCGAGGGCGACGACGTGCTCGTCCTCTACACCGACGGCGTGACCGAGGTCCGCCGCCACCGGCGCGAGGTCTTCGGCACCGAGCAGCTCGTCGAGCTCCTGGAGGGCTGCGGCGGCCTGCGGCCCGACGTGGTGGCCGAGCGCGTCGAGCGCGCCGTGATGCACGCGTCGATGGACAAGCTGCGCGACGACATGGCCGTGCTGGTGCTCGGGCCCGACCTATTGAGGGCGCCCGCGACTGTCATGCTTCCCGCCGCAGAGGGCGAGGAACCCATAAAGGAGAGCGATGGCTGATACACCGGATGTGACGGCGACCGACCCGCACGGCGAGGCGACCGAGGGCCTGCTCCGCGAGCTCGTCTCCCACCTCCGCGCGAATCGCACGCAGCTGCGAGAGGAGTGGGCACGCCGCATCTCCGAGGCGCGGCTGCTGACCGCGCTGACGCAGGAGGAGATCTTCTCCGAGGCGACCTCGATCTACGACTCCTACGTCGGGGTGCTCGAGACGGGCTCCGTCGAGGCGCTGCAGGACTACGCGCGCAACCTCTCCGAGCGCATCATCCCGCGCGGCGTCGAGGTCGACGAGGTCGTCAGCATCGTGCTGCTGCTGCGCGACGTCCTCGCCCGCTCGCTGTTCGAGAAGTACCAGTCGGACTTCGGCCTCCTCAACCGCGTCCTCGACGCCTACGAGCCGGCCGCCAACCGCATCGCCAACACGGTGGCGGGCAACTTCGTCGGCGAGCGCGAGCGCGTCATCCGCCAGCAGCAGGAGGCGATCCGCGAGCTCTCCACGCCGGTCCTCCAGGTCCGCGAGCGGCTGCTGATCCTCCCGATCATCGGCGTGCTCGACGGCCAGCGCGCCCGCCAGCTCACCGAGCAGCTGCTGCGCGGGATCCGCGCCAACCGCGCCAAGGTGGTCGTGATCGACATCACCGGCGTCCCGACCATCGACTCCACCGTCGCGAACCACCTCGTGCAGACCGTCGAGGCCTCGCGCCTGATGGGCGCCAGCGTGATCATCACCGGCCTGTCCTCCGACATCGCCCAGACGCTCGTGACGCTCGGCGTCGACCTCTCGAAGGTCAACGCGGTCGGCGACCTCCAGGGCGGCATCGAGGAGGCCGAGCGGCTGCTGGGCTACGAGGTCACGCAGGGCGACTACCTGCCGTCCGAGGCTCGCTAGTTGGCTGTCCCGATCCTCAAGCAGGGGCCGGTCCTGATCGCGTCGATCCAGACGGCGCTGACGGACACGGACGTCCTGCAGCTGCGGGAGGACGTGATGGGCCAGGTGACCCGCCACCGCTCGCGCGGCATCATCGTCGACGTCACCGCGCTCGACGTCATGGACTCCTTCGTCTCGCGCTCGCTGCGCGGGATCGCGCACATGACGCGCCTGCGCGGCGCCGAGACCGTGATCGTCGGCATCCAGCCGGAGGTCGCCTTCGCGATGGTCCAGCTCGGCATGCAGTTCGAGGACGTGCAGACCGCGCTGGATCTCGAGGAGGGGCTGGCGCTGCTGCGCGACCAGCTGAAGGAGCCGCTCACCGGTGCAGGCTGAGAGCCGCATCGCGATCGAGTCAGACGCCGACGTCGTGACCGCGCGCCAGCGCGCGCGGGAGCTCGCCGGCGACCTCGAGCTCAGCAGCACGGACCAGACGCTCCTCGCCACGGCGATCTCGGAGGTCGCGCGCAACATCACCCACTACGCGACGCGCGGCGAGGTCCGCCTGCGCGTCATCCGCGACGGCAACGGCCGCGAGGGCATCGAGGTCGTCGCCTCCGACGACGGGCCCGGGGATCGCGGACCTCGAGCGCGCGCTCCAGGACGGCTACACGACCGGCGGCGGGCTCGGGCTCGGGCTGCCGGGCGCGCGGCGGCTCGTGGACGAGTTCAACATCCGGAGCGAGGTCGACCAGGGCACCACCGTCACGCTGGTCATGTGGCAGCGCACCGCGGGCAGGAGCGTGCGTGCCTGAAGGCGCGGCGTGGCCCGCCGTGCTGGAGCGCGGTGAGGCGGGCGCGCCGCTGGCGGGCGAGTCCCGCTCGGGCGACCTGGCCGTGTTCGCGCCCTACGAGGGCGGCGCGCTCGTCGCCACGATCGACGGCCTCGGCCACGGCGCCGCGGCCGCCGACGCCTCCGAGGCGGCCGCGGCCGTCCTCAGCGCGCGCCCGGACGACCCGCCCGAGGCCCTGCTCAAGCGCTGCCACGACGCGCTGCGCACGACCCGCGGCGTGGTCGCGACGCTGGCCTGGTTCGACCTGGCGAGCGGCGGGCTGTCCTGGACGGGGATCGGCAACGTCGAGGGCCGGCTCGTGCGCGCGGCCCGCAAGCGCGGAGACTCCGACGACTCCCCCACCCTGTTCGGGGGCGTGCTCGGCTGGTCGCTGCCGACCGTGCGCGTGGTCCGCACCGAGCTCCAGCCCGGCGACTGCCTCGTGATGGCGACCGACGGCGTCGCCGCCGACTTCGGCTCCTCGCTGATGCCGAACGTGCCGGCGGAAGAGCAGGCCAAGCGCGTGCTCGCGTCGCACGCCCGCGGCTCCGACGACGCGCTGGTCGTGGCCGTGCGCTACCTGCCGTGATCCGGCGCTGCCGCGACGAGGAGCGCCCCGCGATCCTCGCGATCGTCAACGCCGCCGCCGAGGCCTACCGCGGCGTCATCCCCGCCGACCGCTGGCACGAGCCCTACATGCCGGCCGACGAGCTCGACGCCGAGATCGCGGCGGGGGTCGAGTTCTGGGGCTACGAGGACGAGGGCGAGCTGCTCGGGCTCATGGGCATCCAGCCGGTCCGCGACGTCGACCTGATCCGCCACGCCTACACGGCGCCGGAGCGCCAGGGCCGGGGCGTCGGCGGCGCGCTGCTCTCGCACCTGCTGGCCGGGCGCGGCGCGCGGCCGCTGCTGGTCGGCACGTGGGCGTCGGCGGAGTGGGCGATCCGCTTCTACGAGCGGTACGGGTTCGTGGCCGTCTCGGTGGAGCGCAAGACGGAGCTGCTGCGGGAGTACTGGACGATCCCGGAGCGGCAGGTCGAGACGTCGGTGGTGCTCTCGTATTCGCCGCGGTGAGCGTGGCGAACGTCAACGGCGGCCGGGTGGGGGTGGGTTCGAGTGCCCCGGCGCTCCTGTGAAGGGCCACTTCTTCCCTTTCGGCACCGGTTCAGCGGTGCGTTGGTAAGAAGGGGCCTGTGAGGCCATTTCTCCCAACGGCCGCTTCGGAGGGCCTCGAGTGGAGAGCGCCTCCCGCGGCGCGTCGGCTCACCCATTCCCTACCCAGCGCAGTTGACGTCCGGCGGCGCTGCCGCGGCGCTACGAAGCCGCGGCGACCGTCGGTGACTGCGGCACGTCGCAGCTCGCGCCGTCGTCGGTCCAGCAGCGCACGATGTCGCGCACGGAGAGCACGCCGGCGGCCTCGCCCTCGTCGATCACGATCAGGTGGCGGAAGCCGCCGCGGACCATGGCGGCCGCGCCCTGCTCGAGCGACCAGTCGGGTGCGGCGAACACGAGGTCGGCGGTCAGGTGGTCGGCCACGTACTCCTTGTCCGGGTCCTGCCCCTCGCCGATCGAGTGCAGGATGTCGCGCTCCGTGAGGATGCCGAGGCCGGGCGCCTCGGGGTCGAGGACGACGGCGGCCCCGACCTTGCGCCGGGCCATCGCGGCGGCCGCCTGGCGCAGCGTGTGTCCCGGGCCGACGGTCAGCACCATCGTGCTCATGCCGTTCCGAACCTGCATCCAGCCGTACCCCCTGCGAGCCGCTTGCAACGATTGCCGCAATCGTACCTCCTGGCTGGGCATGTCCACAAGAGCGGCAACACGCCAGCTGGACCCCGAGTCATCCAGTTGGCACGTTCGGGCGTATCCAAGACGTGCCCACTCAGCGAGCCAATACCGTCCGGCATCGGACCAGCCTGTTCCACGACGCGGTTGCGATCGTCGAGCAGGACTACGCCAGCGATATCTCCCTCGACGACATCGCGCGCCGCGTGGCCTCCTCGCGTCGCCAGCTCCAGCGCTCCTACGCCGAGATCGGCGACACGACGTTCCGCGAGCACCTGACCCAGGTGCGCATGGAGCGAGCCGCCGAGCTGCTGGCCCGCCGCGGCCTTACGGTGCGCGAGGTCGCGCACCGCGTCGGCTACCGCCAACCGGCCCAGTTCGCCAAGGCATTCCGCCGCCACAAGGGCCTTGCGCCCTCCGCCTTCCGCGCCCGCGTGGGCGGCGGGCAGCGCGCCCAGGCCGCCGACGCGTACGGCGCGCTGGCTCAGGCCGCGTAGCCCCGCGCCGCAGCGCCCTCCGCCGCTCTGGTCGCATAGGATGCCGCCCCGATGGGCGAGGAAAAGTCAGGCCGCAGCCACCTGCTGCCACTGCTGGCAATCGGCGCCATCGCGTCGGCCGGCGGCATCGCTCTTGGCCTGGCCATCAACTGGTTCCCGATCGCCGCCTCCGAGGAGGCCCAGCCGATCGACACGCTGTGGGACGTCCTCCTGATCGTGTCCGTCCCGATCTTCGTGATGGTCCAGACGATCGTGCTCTACAGCGTGTGGCGCTTCCGCATGCGGCCGGGCGAGGAGCTCAAGGACGGCCCGCCGATCCACGGCAACACGCGGCTCGAGGTGATCTGGACCGCGATCCCGGCGATCATCCTCGTCGCGCTCTGCTCCTACGCCTACGTGGTGCTGCGCGACATCGAGACGGCCGAGGCCAGGGAGATGAAGGTCCGCGTCGTCGGCGAGCAGTTCACCTGGACCTTCTTCTACCCCGGGAAGGGCGGCGGGAAGGAGATCGCCTCCAACCAGCTCTACCTCCCCAGGGGCACGCAGGTCCGCTTCGACATCCAGTCCAAGGACGTCCTGCACGACTTCTGGGTGCCCGCCTTCCGCCTGAAGATCGACGCGGTGCCCGGGATCACGACGCAGATCCGGGTCAAGCCGACGAAGACCGGGACCTTCCCCGTCGTCTGCGCCGAGCTGTGCGGCCTCGGGCACTCGGTCATGCGCCAGAGCTCGCACGTCGTCTCACCCGCGGCCTTCGACAAGTGGCTGGAGGACAAGCGGACGCAGGCCAGCGGCGGCGGCCAGGCCGGCGGCGAGGAGGGCGAGGGCGGTGGCGCTGCGGCGGCCGGCGACGGCAAGGCGCTCTTCACGACCAACTGCGCGTCCTGCCATGTGCTGGCCGACGCGAACGCCGCCGGCACCGTCGGCCCGAACCTCGACGAGGTGCTGAAGGGCAAGGACGCGGCCTTCATCCAGGAGTCGATCGAGGAGCCGAGCGCCGAGGTCGCCAAGGGCTTCCAGGACGGGGTCATGCCCAACAACTACAAGGACACCCTCCAGCCGGAGGAGATAAAGGCTCTGACCGATTACCTTGTGGAGGTCGCGACCAAGTGATGAGCAGGAGAGGAGGGTGATGGCAACCAGGATGCGAGCCCCAGGGCTGGGCCGGGCGGGCCTCTTCACGCTGCTCGGCGTGCTCTTCTCGGCCGCGCTGGTCACGGTCGTGCGCGCCGCCTACGGCTTCTCGAACCCGTTCGAGGGCGCCGACGGCTGGGACGTCAAGTTCCAGGACGCGGTCCTGGTCGTCGGGCTGATCGCCTCGCCGCTGTTCTTCCTCGTCGGCCTCGGCGCCTTCGACTACTGGTTCTACTGGGCCGCGGGCAAGCCGACCCGTCCCGAGGACCACTCCTCGCACGGCGCGACGACCTGGAAGGACTACTTCCGCGTCAACACCGATCACAAGGTGATCGGGATCCAGTACGTCTGCACGTCGTTCTTCTTCATGCTGATCGGCGGCCTGCTGGCGATGCTGGTGCGCGCCGAGCTGGCGGCGCCGGGCTCCCAGTTCGTGGACGCCAACGCCTACAACGGGCTGTTCAGCGTCCACGCGTCGCTGATGATCTTCCTGTTCATCATCCCGGTCTTCGCGGGGCTGGCGAACTACGTGCTGCCGCTCATGATCGGCGCGCCGGACATGGCGTTCCCGCGCCTGAACGCGCTGTCGTTCTGGATGCTGCCGCTGGGCGGGCTGATGATGACCGCGTCGTTCCTCGCGCCGGGCGGCTCCTTCGCCACCGGCTGGACGGCCTACGCCCCGCTCTCCACGGAGGTGCCGATCGGGCAGTTGTTCTTCACGATCGGCGTGCAGTTCGCGGGCGCGTCCTCGATCGCGACGGCGCTGAACTTCCTGGTCACGATCATCACGATGCGCGCGCCGGGCATGAGCTTCTGGCGCATGCCGCTGCTGGTGTGGGCGAACTTCTCGACCTCGCTGCTGGTCGTCATCGCCACCCCGTTCGTCGCCGCCTCGCAGTTCTTCGTCCTGCTCGACTACGCGCTCGGCTTCAACTTCTTCGTGCCCAGCAAGGGCGGGGACGTGCTGATGTACCAGCACGTCTTCTGGTTCTACTCGCACCCGGCCGTCTACATCATGATGCTGCCGGGCTTCGGGATCGTGTCCGAGATCCTCGCGGTCAAGGCCCGAAAGCCCATCTTCGGCTACCGGATGATGGCGTTCTCGCTGCTGGCGATCGTGCTGCTCGGGTTCACGGTCTGGGCGCACCACATGTTCGTCTCGGGCATGCAGAGCTGGATCCGGATCCCGATGATGGTCACGACCGCGATCATCGCCGTCCCGACCGGGATCAAGATCTTCTCCTGGCTGGCGACGCTGTGGCGCGGGGTGCTGCACGTCGACACGGCGATGCTGTTCGTGCTCGGCTTCCTGACGATGTTCACGCTCGGCGGCATCTCGGGCGTGATGCTCGCGATGGTGCCGCTGACGATCCACGTCTCGGACACCTACTTCATCGTCGCCCACATCCACTACGTGCTGTTCGGCGGCTCGCTGTTCACGATCTACGCCGGCGTCTACTTCTGGTTCCCGAAGATGACGGGCCGAATGTACGACGAGACGCTGGGCAAGCTGCACTTCTGGCTGACCTTCGTCGGCTTCAACGCGACGTTCGCGCCGATGCACCTGATCGGGGTGCAGGGCATGCCGCGGCGGGTCGCCGACTATCCGGAGCAGTTCGCGAGCTGGAACCTGTTCATCTCGCTGGCGAGCTTCATGCTCGGGCTCTCGACGCTGATCTTCGTCTACAACATGGTCTCGTCGTGGAAGGGCGGCGCGCGCGCCGACGCCAACCCGTGGCGCTCGCTCACGCTCGAGTGGCAGGTCTCCTCGCCGCCGCCGATCTTCAACTTCGACCGCATCCCGACCGTCGTCGGCGGGCCGTACGAGTACGGCGTGCCCGGCGCCGTGCACGGGATCCTGGAGCCCGCGGGCGAGGATGTCCGCCAACCCGAGCCGCAAGCCGTGCCCGCCGGTGAGTCCGGCCGGAGGGACGAATAGCCATGGCCGGTGTGCTCGTGCTCGCGAACGAGACGATCGGCGGCGCCGATCTGCTCAACGCCATCCGCGATCGCCACAAGCAGGGTGACGCGCAGTTCATCGTCGTCGTCCCGCAGAGCAAGCCGCGCTTCGGCAACGTCATCTACGACGAGGCCGTGCGCGACTCCGCGCAGGTCCGCGTCGATCTGGCGCTCGCGTTCATGCGCGACGAGGGCATCGAGGGCACGGGCGAGGTGGGCGACGCCGACCCGTTCAACGCCGCCATGGACGCGGTCGGCGCCTACGGGATCAACGAGATCATCATCTCCACGCTGCCCGCGACCACGTCGGGCTGGCTGCGCCGCGACCTGCCGGAGCGCCTCGAGCTCGAGACCGGCCTGCCGGTGCAGCACATCGTCGTCGACGTCGACTCCGAGGGCCTGCCCTTCGACGTCACGCTGGTGCTGGCCAACCAGACCGCCGGCGGCGACGAGCTCGTGGAGAGCCTCGAGAAGCTCAACGAGGAGGGCCCGCACCGCTTCATCGTGGTCGTGCCCCAGGACTCGGGCGACGGGCGGGCGGTGCGCGCCGCGCGCGAGCGCCTGGCCACGCTCCTGAAGTCGCTGGAGGACGACGGGATCGTCGCGGCGGGCATGATCGGCGACCCCGACCCCTACACGGCGGCACGCAACGCCCTCGACTACTTCCACCTCTCCGAGATCGTCATCTCGACGCTGCCCTCGAACCGCTCGGCGTGGATCGAGAAGGGCCTGGTCGAGAAGCTCGAGCGCGACAGCGGCAAGCGCGTCGTGCACGTCGAGTCGAGCGCGGAGCCGGCGGAAGCGGGCGCTTGATGGAAGCCGCCTCGATCACGCACGGCACGGGCGCGCACGGCTCGAACGTCGGCGTCCACGACGAGCACGGCCACGGGCCGCCGGAGGCCCACCGCTCCTCGCGGGTCGAGCCCCAGCTGCTCGGCATGCTGCTTTTCATCATCTCCGAGGTGATGGTCTTCGGGGCCTTCTTCACGGCCTACTTCTTCATCCGGGTCGTGGCGGGCGACGAGTGGCCGGCCGCGGGCGACCACCTGCCGAAGCTGATCGCCGGCGTCAACACCGCGATCCTGCTGTCGTCGTCGCTGACGATGCACTGGGCGCTCGAGTCGGCCAAGTCCGGCAACCGCTTCGGCCTCCAGGCCGGCATCTTCACCACCTTCGGGCTCGGCGCGACGTTCCTCTTCATCCAGATCAACGAGTACGTCCACATCGGCTTCTCGCCGCAGGACTCGGCCCAGGGCTCGGTCTTCTACGGCCTCACCGGCCTGCACGGCGCGCACGTCTTCGTCGGCCTGACGCTGCTCCTGTTCACGATGGTCCGGTCGTTCCGGGGCCACTTCACGCCGGAGGAGCACCGCGGCGTCGAGGTACCCGGGATCTACTGGCACTTCGTCGACGTGATGTGGATCGTCGTGTACCTGACGATCTACATCCTCTAGCCCGGTGCTGAACCCGCTCCGCTCCGAGGCGGAGGCGTTCCGCTTCCTGATCTACGTCGTGATCGTCGCCGTCGTGATCACCGGCCTCGTGCTGCTGGGCCGCGCGATCTTCTAGACGCGCCACACTTAACCCATGGCGATCGTCGTCTGGCTGGTCCTCCTCGAGGGTCTCTATCTGCGGGCGCTCCGCGTCCTCCACGGGCGCGGCGTGGCCGTGCCGGTGTGGCAGATCGTCGCCTGGCACGCGGCGATGGTGCTGTGGATCGCCGGGCTGCTGAGCCCGATCGACGGCCTCGGCGACGACGGGCTGGCCTTCCACATGCTCCAGCACCTCCTGATCGCCGACATGGCGGCGCCGTTGATGCTGATCGGGCTGCGCAACCCGGTGCTGGCCTTCTTCCTTCCCCGCGACGTGCTCGTGCCGCTCGCGCGCACGGGCTGGCTGCGCCGGAGCTTCCGGACCCTCCGCCGCCCGCTCGTGGCGCTGCCGATCTACGTGCTGGTGCTCTACAGCTGGCATTTCACGATCTTCTTCGAGGCGGCCGTGCGCCATCCGCTCGTCCACGCGCTCCAGCACGCGTCGTTCATCTTCATCGGCGTGCTCGTGTGGTGGTCGGTGCTCGAGCCCAAGCGCCGCAGGCTGCGCGGCGAGCTGTGGAAGATCGGCCACATCCTGTCCGCGCGCTTCCTCGGCATGTTCCTGGGGATGAGCTTCGTCCTCATCCGCCAGCCGATCTACACCGACGTCTACGGGAGCGGCGAGCGCGCGCTCGGGCTGAGCCCGATCCACGACCAGCAGCTGGCCGGCGGGATGATGGTCGTGCTCGACATCCTGCTCATGGTGTTCGCGCTCGCGTTCTTCTTCGCGCGCGCCGGCCAGCAGTACGACACCGACGAGCGGCGGGCCGACGCCCGCCGCGACGCCGCGCTCACTTGACGGTGAGCTTGCCTTCCATGCCGCCCTCGCGATGGCCGGGGACGGAGCAGTAGAACGTGTAGGTCCCGGGCTTGAGGTCGGCCGTGACCTTGGAGACGCCGCCGTTCTTGACGACCGGGCCCTTCTCGTCCAAGCCGCTGCCCTCGACGGCGATGTTGTGGTCGATCGAGGACTTGTTCTCCGAGTCGATCTCGACGCTGCCGGCGGCCGACTCCGCCGAGCCGAACTCGTAGGCGAGGGCGCCCGTCGGGTCGGCGGGGATCGCGAGCTTGCCGCCCTCGGCCTTGGCGACCTCGTTGGACTTCTTGGCCCCGGCGGCCGCGAGTGCGCCCTTGTCCTCGCCCGGCTTGGCCACGGCGCTGGCGACGTAGGCGGCGACGTCCTGCGCGTCCTCGCCCGTGTAGAGGCCGGCCGGCATCAAGGGAAGGGCCTTGCCGGTCGCGGGATCGACCTGGGGCGAGCGGCCCGGGTGGAGGATCTGGCGCTCGACGACGCCCGCGAACGTGCTCTGGCCGAAGCCGTCCCTGCGCGCGCGCTGGAAGGCCTCGTCGAGGTTCGGGCCGGTCACGCCGGTCGTGCCGGCGCGCTTGAGCACGTGGCAGGAGCCGCACTTGGCGACGAACGCCGTCTTGCCGGCGACGAGGTTGTCGCCGTCATCCTTGAGCTCGCAGCCCGACAGCCCCACGAGCAGTGCGGCAGCGGCGGCGACAGCGACTTTTCCTCTCCCCATGGGTCGCGGAATCGTACTGGTTCAGGGGGAGGGCAGACCGTCGAGGTCGCCCTGCGCGGCCGCCAGCACCGTCCGCGCGACGCCGTCCCACGAGTAGCGCTCGCGCGTGACGGCGACCATCGCCTCGCGGGCGGCGGCCCGCAGCTCCTCCGGGGCCTCGAGCCAGCCGATCAGCGCCGCGGCCAGCTCGGGCACGGCCTGCGGCCCGAGATCGAAGCCGAGCAGCGGCCGCGCCGCCTCCGGCACGGCGCCGGCCAGGGTCTCGGCGACCTCGGCGAGGCCCGAGTGGCGCGCCACCACGGGCAGCGCCCCGCAGGCGGCGGCCTCGGCGGCGACCATGCCGAAGGCCTCGGGGAACGTGCTGGGCACGACCATCGCCTCGGCGGCGGGGATCAGGTCGGCCAGCTCGTCGTGCTCGAGCCGCCCGACCCACGTGACGCGCTGCGGGAGCGCCGCGGCGGCCCGCGTGTAGGCGTCCTGCTCCTCGAGGCCGTCCAGGAAGGCCTGGAGCAGCTCCAGCGACTCCCCGTGCTCCCCACGGGTGTCCCGGGCCGCGGCGAGGTCCCCGCGCGCGAGATCGGCCGCCAGCGCCTCGAGGCCCTCGCGGAAGCCGCCGAACCCGACCACCACGAGCCGCGCGTCCGGCACGCGGGCGAGCACGAGCGGCCACGCGGCCAGCAGCAGCTCCACGCCCTTCGAGGCGATGAGCTTGCCGACGAAGACGACGAGGCGGTCGCGCTCGGGGTCGAGGCCGGCCAGCGCGTCGGCGGCGGCGCCCGTGTCACGGGCGAACGAGGAGCCCGCGGTGCCCGCGCGGGCGGCGCGCACGTGCTCGGCCAGCGCCCCGAGCCCGGCCCGCGCCGCCTCCGGCTCGCGCGGGCCGAACTGCTCGATGTCGACGCCGGGCGGCCCGAGCCGGGTGCGCCCCTCGAGCCCGGGATCGTCCATCGCCGCCCACAGGCTCTCGCCGGTATGCCGCGAACCGACCAGTACGCCGCGCGCCCCCGCCAGGCCCTCGCGGGCGTAGGGGAGGAAGCGCGGATGCGGCTTGACCGTGTACTCGAGCGCGGAGCCGTGGACCTTGGTCGCGTAGGGGACGTCGAGACCCGCGAGCCCGCGCGCGACGATCACCGGGCCCATCACGAGGTGGTTGGCGAGCGCGACGTCGGCCCGTGCGCGCTCCGCGACCTCGCGGACGGCGGCGACGTTGCGCTCCAGGTAGTCGTCCAGCTCGGCGTCGGAGAGCTCGGGGAAGGGCCGGGCCTCGATGCCGTCGTAGCGATCCGGGACGTAGACCGGCAGCAGGCCGCCGATGTCCGGGCGGTAGACCGTCGCGCGGACGGGCTCGGAGCGCGTCTGGATCGCCAGCTCGCCGCCGTCCCAGTCGCCGGCGGCGTCCACCCAGTCCTGCTCGAAGGGCTCGCGGTCCTGGCACAGGAGGTGGACCTCGTGCCCGGCGCGCTTCAGCGCCGCCGCCAGCCGCGAGTTGTAGACGTTCGAGCCGGTGCCGCCCAGCAGGTAGCCGTGGAAGATCAGGATGCGCACCGGCCGGACCCTAGCCGCGCCGGTGCTAGTCTGCGGCCGCAATGGGCCAGAAGTATCGCCTTCGCACGCCCTCGACCGGCCGCGAGATCCTGCTCGAGGCCGAGCCGGGGCGCTCTTACGTCGACCGTGACACGGGCGAGCCGCTCGAGGTCGTCGGCAAGGTTCTGCCGCTGCCCCCGTCAAAGTCTCAACTGCCATGGGCCATCGAGAACCTCCGCTTCTGCAACTGGTGCGACCAGCTCGCACAGAAGGACCTCAACGACTGCCCCACCTGCGGCCGCCGCATGGCCGCGCTCCCGCGCTGACCCCGTTCGTCGTGCGCCGGCTTCGTTCCGTCCTTCTGCTGCCGCTTCTCGGCCTCGCGCTCGTCGCGCCCGGCTGCGGCGGCGATGACTCGGCCGTGGAAGAGGTCCCGGGTCCCCCGCCTGTGCTGAGCGTGCCGCACCAGAAGGGCGCCGCCGACGTGTCGGCGTCGGCGACCCCGACGCCCACCCCGTCCGGGGACGCCACCCCCACCCCCACGCCCGCCGACACCGGCAGCACGGGCGCCACCGGCACCACGGGCGAGACCGGCGGCACCGGCACGAACACCGGCGCCACGGCCACGCCGGCGCCCGCCACCGAGGACAGCCCGGCGACCGACCAGCAGCCCGAGGCCGGGTCGCCGCCCGAGAAGTTCGAGCAGTTCTGCCAGGAGAACGCCGGCGCCTGCTAGAGCCGCCGGGAGAACGAGCTCCGCAGCGCATGATGCGAGCAGGCCGATCGATTCCCGGCAACGCGTGGACGCCGCGTTGCGCGACGCACGTGCGCCGGCTGTCACATCTGCAAGGCGAGAGACGTATGGGTCTGGCAGTGGGCGCGGATCGGCACCCCACCGGGCGCAATCCCAAGGATCCGAGGCGGAGAGGTACGGAGAACAGGATGAGCATCGCTGCGATGCACGGGGAACTGGACACAGCGAACGAGCGCGGAACGCAGGCGCCGGACGGTCCTACGCGCGTGGCGGCCCGCCAAGAGGCTGAGATCGGGCGGCTTCACGCTCGCATCGCGCGCCTCGAGCGCGAGAAGGCAGCGAAAGACTCGATCCTGGCCGTCGCCGCGCATGAACTCCTCACGCCCGTCATCATGATCGACGCCTGCGCAACGATGGTCTCCGAACGCCTCGACGAGGAGCACCACGCCGAGTCGCGTCGCGATCTCGAGGCTCTCCATCGGGGCGCGGCCCGGACGCGGCTGCTCGTCGAGACGCTCCTGAACGACGCCCAGGCGGAGGGGCGGGCGCTTCGGCGCCGGCCGATCGACGTCGACGTCCTGGTTCACGAGTGCACGACGCTGCTGGCACCCGAGATCCGGGCGCGCGACGCCGATGTGCAGGTCGCCCCGCTCCCCTGCATCCGCGGCGAGGAGACGCTCATCGGCGCCGTCTTCTCGAACCTGCTCGTCAACGCGCTCAAGTACGGCCCGCGCGAGCGGGGCAGGGTTCTCGTCGAGGCCACCCCGGACCAGACCGGTTGGCGATTCTCCGTCCAGAGTCAGGGCGCGCCGATTCCGCCCGCGGACCGCGACCGGATCTTCGAGCCGTACCACCGCGGGCGCGGCGAGCGCCGCGTGCAGGGCGCCGGCCTTGGATTGACGATCTGCCGGAGCATCGTCGAGCGTCACGGTGGCCAGATCGGCGTCACGGCCTCCCCTGGCGGCGAGAACCGCTTCTACTTCAGCCTGCCGGCCTGAGCTGCGTGCAGGGCCAGATCACCCCGCAAAGCGAAGAGCCGGCAGAGGATCGAACGACGATGAGCGTCAGCTCTGGCGCTGATCGGCAGTGGGATGCGATCGGGTGGACCGACGGCCGGCGGCGCCGGATGTTCATGGTCGTGGGGCTCATCGCGCTCGCGGTGCTCGTCGGAGTGACGGCGGTTCGCGGTCAGAGCGAGGATCCGTCCGGCGTCCCCGATCGGCCCAGGTCGGTGAGGAGCGGCGCGCTTACGCTGTCTCCACTCGAGGGATGGGGCGAGACCACGAGCATCCCGCGCCTCGAGGGGTTGGACTTCCACGAGCCGGTCGGGTTGAGGGAGCGCACTTCGGGCACCAGGCTCGTCGCCGGGTTGTTGCCGGCGACCTCACGGATGCTCCTGCCCACGGAGTTCGTGCGGCAGCTGCGCGTACCGCCGGCGCGGCCCGAGACCATCAAGGTTGGCCCGGGCGTCGAGGCGTACTACTTCGCGGGACTGACCCTGGCGAAAGGGGGCGGACTGGTCGACGTCTACGTCCTGCCGACGACCGCCGGGGTTGTGACGGTCGCGTGCCTCAGCGATCAGGGGCTCGCCGCGCCGCACTATGACTGCTGGCGGAACGCCGCGACGCTGCAGGTGCGCGGCGGGCGCGCGCTCCGGCTCGGGCCCGACACCGCCTTCCGGCAGCGTCTGCCGGGGGCCGTCGCCGCCCTCGACGACGCGCGAGAGCAGGCGCGTGCCGGATTGGCGACGCAGGTCCCGGCGCGGCAGGCGGCCGCCGCGGCGAGACTGGGCGGTGCCTTCAAGGAGCAAGCGGCAGCACTCGCGCCGCTGGCACCGCCGTCCAAGGGCTGGTCACGGGGGCTCGTGGGGGAATTGGCGGGCGCAGGCCGCGCGTACCGAGGGGTGGCAACCGCCCTGCGAGACGCGGACGCGGGCGCGTTCCGCAGAGGAGAGCATGCCGCTCACCGGCGTGAGCACCGCATCAAGCAACTGCTGGACCCGCCGGCGGACGACTAGTGCCGTGAGTCGGTATTTCGCAGCTCCCGGCACCGGGTGTCCAGAAACGCGCCGCTCGGACGTATAGAGGGACATGGAGCCGAGCCTTGCCCAAACCGAGGACGCGCTGCGAGCCGCGCGGAGCGAGCCTCGCGCGGAGTTCGTGCGTGAGCTCGAGGCGTCTCTGCACTCCCGGAGCAGGCGGCGACGGCGGTTGGGGACGCTGGTCGCGGCAGGTGCGCTCTCCACGTCGCTCGCCGCGCTCACGCTGGTCCTCAGCATCACGGGCCTCCTGCCCTGGGGTGTCGGTCAGAGCCGGAGCGTCGAGGCGGGGAGCGGGTGCAAGACCGTCATGGTCGCGCGCCACGAGCGCCGCCCGACCCTCGTCGTGGACGCTGACGGCAAGATCAGGACCGAGTACCGCGTCGTAGCGGTCAAGAAGCCCGTCAAGCGTTGCCCGTCACCTCGCGGTCGCTGAGTTCCTTCCTCAGCCGGCGGAGCGCCCGCGACGAGATCTGGAGGACGTTCGCTTCGCTGAGATCGAGCAGGCGCCCGATCTCAGCGGTCGTGAGGTCTGCTCCGTAGCGCATGGCGACGACTTCGCGCTCGCGCGCGCTGAGCATGCTCAGCCACCCCTTGATCGTCTCGACACTCGCCTGCTTGTCAGCGGGATCGTCGCCGGTGGCCATCCTCTCCTCGAGCTCCGGGTGCTCGTCCAGCGAGGGCCCCAGCCGGTGCCGCCGCTGCCGGTAGTAATCGGTGAGAAGGTTGCGGGCGATGGCGAGAATCCATGTGCGCTGGCTCGAACGCCGCTCGTCGAAGCGGCCCCAGTGGCGGACGACGCGCTCGAACGTCGCGGAGGTGAGTTCCTCCGCGACGTCAACGGGGACGGAATAGGCGAGGAACGCGTACACCGCCGAGACGTGCGCGCGATACACGTCATGGAGCTCGTCGGCCGGGAGGGGGCGCGCGAACCGCAACGCGCTTCACCGCCGCCGTTCGGTGCTCAGGACAGTCGGCGCCTGCGGAAGCGCATCCACGCCGCGCCGGCGAGGCCGAAGCTCGACACCAACAGCAGCGATCCGAACATGGCGCCGAGATCCCCCTTGGCCGTCGCCGACGACGCAGCCTTGATCGGGTTGCCGGGTGGCTCTGCCGGGTGGCCGAGACGCCCCCGCGCAAGCAGCGTGTCCGCGTCGAGACCACGCCCCCTGCCCTCGTGCCCGAGCGCACGCTTCGGTGCGACGGCGGGCAACCCGAGCAACGCCGTTCCCGCGGGCCCCGCTTCCTCGAGCATCTTGACCACCTTTTGCGGCAGGACGCTCTTGAGCGTCGGCCCACGGCTGGTTCCGCGTCCATCGGCTCCCGGCAGTGTCGGACAGTATTCGTCCAGCACAGCAACATCGGACCGGTTGGAACATCCGGCCGCGGTGGTCGACGGGTCTGGTGCCGCAGCAGCCGGGGTAGCCAACAGGACTGCCCAAAGCGCGATGATCAGAAGGAAGCCTATGCCTCGCATGAACCTCGATACGTCCCACAGACGCAGACCCTGACAGGCGAAGACAGATGCGGCGCTATTTCCTTCCTTCCCTCTTCGCGGCCGCGCTCATCGTCGTGGCACTGCGCGGGGGTTCCTATGACGAGGTGCCGCGCGGAGAGGCCTTCTTCATCGTCTGGTGGGTGCTGGGCCTCGGTGTGGCTTTCGGCCTGCTGCCCGCGTTCGGTCTGTCGCGACCTGCGCGGGTAGCGATCGTGAGTCTGGTCGCGCTCGGGGCCTGGACAGCGTTCGGCGCGTTGTGGAGCAGCAGCGTCGGGCGCACGCTGCACGAGGCGTCGAGGACGCTGGGGTACGCGGGCGTGCTCCTGCTCGTCGTGCGCGCCTTCGGCCCGCGCGAGTGGCGTAGGGCGGCGGTGGCGCTCACGGTCGCGGCGGTCGCGATCTGCTCCCTGGCCTTCGCGAGCCGGCTGCTGCCCAGTCTCAGCGGCGAGCTGGAGCGCACGGGCTACGACACGAGGCGCCTCAACTACCCGTTCAACTACTGGAACGCGGTCGGCACGTGGGCGGCCATGACGGTGGGCCTCACGCTCGCTTGGAGCGCCCATGCGCCGCGCTGGTGGTGGCGGGCGCTCGCTCTGGATGGAGTGTGCGTCGCGATCCCTGTGTGTTATCTGACGTACTCCCGCTCCGGCGCGATCGGCACCGTGGTCGCGGCGCTGACGGTCGTCGCGCTCTCGCGCCACCGCTGGCTGGCCGCTCTGCACGTGCTCGTAGCCAGCGCCGGATCGGCGGTCGTGATCGTGACGATTCGCGCGAACCCGCAGATCGCGGAGGCGACGGGATACAAGGGGGCCGATGCGGTTGCGCTCGCCCTCGCCGTCGCGCTCGCCGGTTGCGCCGTCGCGGCCTATCTGACCACGCTGGTCGGCGTCGATCGCGTGCGGATGAAGCCGCGAGCGGCGCGAGCGGCCGTCGCGGCGGTCGGTGCCGTGGTTCTGGTGTTCGGGGTCGCGGTCGGCCCTGCGCTCGCGCGTGAAGCGTGGGACAGCTTCCACCGCACCGGAGGAACTGCCGGAACGACCGGAGATCCGGCCCAGCGGCTCACCAGCTTGAGCGGCGAGCGCGGCGAGATCTGGCAGGCGGCCCTGGATGCCTTCGACCGCCACCCCATCCAGGGGGCCGGAGCGGGAACGTACGAGTTCATCTGGAACCGCGACCCGAGCTGGTCCCACCACGTCCGCGACGCGCACTCGCTCTATCTCGAGACGCTGGCCGAGCTCGGGCTGCCCGGTCTGCTCCTCCTCGTGATCGCGCTGGGTGGGCTGCTGCTCGCCGCGCTGCGGGTCGCGGCCCGCCAGACGGACCCGATATCCGCCGGTGCCGCTGCCGGCTGTGCCGCCGCGTTCCTGACCTTCTGCATCACGGCCGGTGTCGACTGGATGTGGGAGTCCACCGCGGTCGGTTGTGCGGCCTTTGCGGCTGCCGGTATCACCGTCGCGGGGGGATCCAGGGTGTTGGAGAACCAGAGAGTCCTGCCGCGAGTGGCTCTGGCCCTCCTGGCGCTTGTCGTCCTGGGGCTTCGGACCCCGATCCTGGTCGCCGCCGTCGAGGTGAACGCGAGCCAGGCCGCGGTGCGCGACCAGCGGATCCAAGCGGCCGTCGCCGCGGCCTCCGTCGCGGTGCGCGCCGAGCCGTGGAGCGCCGACGGGTACCTGCAGCGCGCGCTGGTCCTCGAGCAGCAGGACTATCTCGACGCGGCGGCCAAGGACGCTCGAACCGCCGTCGCGAGGGAGCGGCTCAACAGCGAGACGTGGTTGATCCTCGCGCGCATCGAGCTGGAGCGCGGCAACACCGAGGGAGCCGTCGCTGCCGCGACGCGGGCGCGCCAGCTCAACCCGAACAATCCGAGATTCGCCCCCTCGCGCACACCCGAGTGACGACGGCCGTGCCCGGCGGTCAGGGCGCGGACTTGGGCGGCAGCTTCGGCGTCGTGACCAGCGTCGCGCTGTAGGTCAGCCGCGCGGTCCGGTACAGGCAGCGGTACTGCGCGAGGTCGCGCAGGTCGAGCTGGGCCGACTGGATGCCCGGCTCCGCGCAGCCGTCGCGCGCGCGGCTCGCGCGCCACGAGGTGTCGTTGCCCATGCCGAGCGCGAGCGCGGGCGCCCAGCTCGGGACGGTCAGCGCGATCAGGTAGCCCTTCTTGACGTTGAGCGCGCGGCCGAGCGGGAACTGGACGGTCGTGCCGAACCACGGCGCGAGGCTCTGGATCGCGCTCTCGCCGGTCACGCGGCCGAACAGCCTGCTGCCCGTCTTGAGCACCGAGATGCCGGCCGCCGACGCGCCGCCGTAGTTCTCGTTGAAGAAGCGGATCTGGCGCGGCCCCGGCTTGCCGAGCGTGATCGTCCAGGCGACGATCTTGCCGTCGGCGGGCGCCAGCATGAGCCCGCGGTTCGGGCCGACCTTGGCCTGGTAGCCGGTCGTGCGGGACACGGCCTGGCAGGGGTTGGCCGGGCAGGAGGGCAGGTTCGGCACCGCCGACTGGCCGATCTCGATGATGCGAGCGGACGCGGGCGCGGCCGGGACGGCCGCGAACGCGGCCGCGGCGAGCACGGCGAGGACTCCCTTGTGGGTCGGGCGCATCCCGGCATTGAACACGACCGGGTCGCCCGGGTTGCGGGCGACGCTTAGAGCTTGGCTACGTTGACCGCCTTCGGGCCCTTGTCGCCCTGCTCTTCGTCGTAGGAGACCTTCGTGCCTTCGGCGAGCGATCGGTACCCGTCACCCGTGATGCCGCTGAAGTGGACGAACAGATCGCGCCCGCCTTCATCAGGTGTGATGAAGCCGAAGCCCTTGTCGTCGCTGAACCACTTGACTGTCCCGGTGCCCATTCGTGCTTCTACCTCGCTGGCTGACACCCTCGACCGGCCAGGCGACCGGTCCTGACTCTGACAACGCTAACCGGAGTCGGCAGTGCTGCGCAAGGTCAGATTTCCGGTCGTCGGAGCGTCGGGTGCCGTGTCGCGGCAGCCGAGTGGCTTGGGGCAGCGGGCGGCCCGCGTCACGGCCTCGGCGGCGAAGCGCACGCTCGCCGGCTTGCCGATCGCCGACTGGGCGAAGCGGAGGTAGACCGTGCGGGCGGTCGGGCGGGTCACCGTGACGTTCGCGACCTGCTTCGGGAGCCCGTTGGCACGGTCGCGCAGCACGCGGCCGCGCAGCAGGTCGCCCTCCCGCTCCGGCGTCACGCAGACGAGCCAGTCGGCGGGATCGCCGCCCGGCGCGCGCTTCGTGTAGAGCGTCAGGCAGATCGAGCCGGACGGGCCGGAGGAGGTGCGCAGGTCGTTCGCGGTCCACGCCTTCTCCATCGTGACCTCGCCCCGCAGCCGGCCGTCGACCCCGCGCGACATCGCGACGCGCACGATGTCGAGCGCACCGCGGCCGTCGGTGGCCGAGTCCTTGCGGAAGGTCGGGATGATCTGGGCCGAGGCGAGCGGCGCGAGCACGCCGAGCACCACCAGGACCGCCACGGCACGGCGGATCACGAGCTGCCGAGCTCCTCGGCGGTGGCCGCGATCTCGTCCTTGTCGCCGGGCGTGGGCTGCCAGGGCAGCCGCAGCGGGTCGTCGTCGTAGCGCGGGATCACGTGCATGTGGAAGTGGAAGACGGTCTGCCAGGCGGCGGAGCCCGCCGAGTTGAGGAGGTTGACGCCGTCGGCGCCGAGCTTGTCGCGCACGCGCTGGGCGAGCCCCTTGGCGGCCAGCGCGACCGCCGTGAGGTCCTCGGGGTCGATCGCGTGCACGTCGGCGGCATGCTCGCGCGGGATCACGAGCAGGTGGCCGCGGGTGGCGGGGCTGATGTCCATGAACGCCACCGTGCGCTCGTCCTCGTGGACGCGCAGCGAGGGCACGTCCCCCGCCACGATCTTGCAGAACAGGCAGTCCGGATCGCTGGCCATCAGACGCCGCAGGGTACTGAATACCCTCTAAGGCGCATGGAGCCGGACCTCGACCGCCTGCGCGCGACCGTCGATCACCTCGCGGGCTTCGACCGCCCCTCCGCCTCGGAGGGCGAGCGGCATGCCGCGGAATGGATCCGCGGCGAGCTGGAGGCGCTCGGGGTGGACGCCAAGGTCGAGGAGGAGACCGCGGTCGGCTCGATGGCGCTGCCGCTCGGGCTGCTGTCCGCGCGTCGGCGTGCTCGCGGCGCTCGGCGGCCGGCGCACCGCGCCGCTCGGGCTGCTGGCGGCGGCGGGGATCGTCGACGACGTCTCCGGCGGCCCGCATCTGTTCCGCCGCCTCCTCCCGCACCGCCCCACCTACAACGTCACGGGCACCGCCGGCGACCCGGACGCCGAGGAGACGCTCGTCTTCGTCGCCCATCACGACGCCGCCAACGGCGGGCTCATCTTCCGGCCCGAGCTGACCCGGCTCGTCGCGGACACGTTCCCGGCCTGGTACGCGCGCCAGAGCGTCTCGCCGCAGATGCTGCGGCTGGTCGCGGCCGGCCCGGCGCTGGCCGGCCTCGGCGCGCTGCTCGGGTCGGGGCTGCTGCGCCGCCTCGGCACCTTCGTCGCGGCCGGCAGCACGCTCGCCTTCTTCGACATCGGCACCCGCACCGTCGTGCCGGGCGCGAACGACAACCTCACCGCGGTCGCGGTGATCCTCGAGCTGGCGCGGATGCTGCGCGAGCAGCCGGTCGAGCGGCGTGCGCGTGCTGCTCGTCTCCACCGGCTCGGAGGAGTCCTTCATGGAGGGCATGCGCGGCTGGGTGCGCCGCCACGGCCCGCGGCTCGACCCCGCGCGCACGCGCGTCGTGGTGCTCGAGACGCTGGGCTCGCCGGAGCTGATCCTGCTCGAGGGCGAGGGGATGATCTGGATGACCGACTACGACGCCGGGCGTGCGCGATCTGATCGCCGACGCCGCGCGGCGCGCCGGCGTCGCGCTGCGCCGCGGGCTGCGCCTCGGCTTCGCCACCGACGCGCTGTCGGCGCTGCGCGGCGGGCTGCGCGTGGCGACGCTCGCCTCCTGCGACGAGTACAAGATGCCCGCCAACTACCACTCGCAGCGCGACATCCCGCGCAACGTCGACTTCGGCACGGTGGGGTCGGCGGTCCGCGTCGCCGAGGCCGTGATCAGGTCAGCAGCGAACGGGCGAGGCTGATCGCCTCCTCGCGGGACGCGATCTCGCCCGCGTAGCGCGCCTCCTCGAGCGCCGCGAGCAGTGCCCCCAGCTGCGGCCCCGGCTCGATCCCGAGCACGGCCGCCAGCTCGTCCCCCCGCACGAGCGGCGCCCGCCGCCGCTCGACGCGGCGCTCGAGCGCGGGGCCGAGCACCTGGCGCGCGAGCTCGAGGTGCGCCGCGATCGCCGGCTCGGCGTTGCGCCCGCGGGTGGCGAGGCGGTCGGCGACCGTGAAGATCGTGACGTCGGCCGCGTTGGGGTCGGTCGCGGCCAGGTAGCGCCAGACCCCGCGCGGCGACAGCGGGCGGTCGTGGACGAGGAAGCCGAGCCGCAGGTGGTGGAGCGTGAGCGCGGCGACGTAGTCGGCGACGCGCTGGGAGGCGCGCAGGCGGCGCATGACGTCGCGCGCGAGCTCGGCGCCCTCGGAGTCGTGGCCGATGAACGTCACGCGGCCGTCGGCCCGGTAGTCGCGCGTGGCCGGCTTGGCCGCGTCGTGGAGCAGCGCGGCGAAGCGCATGGCGTCCCCCCGCGTCAGGTCGTCGCCGAGCGGCTCGGCCAGCAGCGCGCGGACGGCCGCGGCGTGCTCGCCGAGCGGCTCCGCGTCCACCTCCAGCGAGGCCACCGCCTCGAGCACCTCGAGCGTGTGGCCGTGGACGTCGCTGTGGTGGAAGACGTTCTGCTCGACCCCGCGCAGCGCCGCCAGCTCCGGCAGCACGACCGCCACCACGCCGAGGTCCTCGGCCAGCAGCAGCCCGCGCGACGGCTGATCGGCGCAGACGACCCGCTTGAGCTCGGCGAACACCCGCTCGGGGGCGACCCCGGCCAGCCCGGGCGCCTGCCGGCGCACCTCCTCGCGCGTCTCGGGGTCGAGCTCGAGCCCCAGCTCGACGGCCAGGCGCGCCGCCCGCAGCGTGCGCAGCGGGTCGTCGGCGAGCGCGGTCGCCGAGACCATCCGCAGCCGCCGCGCCTCGAGGTCGGCCAGGCCGCCATGGAGGTCGAGCAGCTCGCCGCCCGCCAGCGGCTCGGCCATCGCGTTGATCGTGAAGTCGCGGGCCGCGAGGTCGGCGGCGAGATCGCCCTCGCGCAGGCTGACGAGGTCGACGTTCCAGTCGCGTTCGCCGGCCGACCACGCGCCACGCCCCGAACGCGCCGGAGAGCTCGAACGCCGTGCCGCGCGCCGCGCGCGCGATCGCGCGCGCTGCCGTCTCCGGGTCGCCGGCGACGGCGACGTCGAAGTCGGCGGTCGGCCGCCCCAGCAGCCCGTCGCGGACCGCGCCGCCGACGAGCCACGCCGGCTGCCCGGCGAGCGCCGCGCGGGCGGCCTCGAGTGGCTCGGTCATGACACGTAGACGCGCGGCACGCGGGCCGAGATGCCGCACGTCACCTCGTAGTTGATCGTCCCGAGCCGCTGCGCCCACTCCTCGGCGAGGATCCGCTCGCCGCCCTGGGCGCCGATCAGGACCGCCTCGGCGCCCGGCTCGCCCCCGCAGTCCTTGAGGTCGACCGTGATGTTGTCCATCGAGACCGTCCCGATCAGCGGCACGCGGCTGCCCCTCCACGAGCACGTCCGCGTTGTTGGTCAGGCCGCGGCGAAGCGCCGTCGCCGTAGCCGATCGGGAGCGTCCCGATGCGGGTCGGGCGCCCGGCCACGAACTGCCGGCCGTAGCCCGCGCTCTGGCCCGGCTCGGCCATCTTGACCTCGGCGACGTAGGAGACGAGCGACAGCGCGGGCTCGAGCTCGTGGGCGGCCGGGTCCTCCTGGAAGGGGTCCATGCCGTAGAGCGCGATCCCGCAGCGCACGAGGTCGAAGCGGGCGGCGGGCTCGCGCAGCGTCGCGGCGGAGTTGGCGGCGTGCACGAGGATCTCCGGGTGCGCGGCCTTGAGCGCCTGCGCCCACGGCGTGAAGACCGCGAGCTGCTCGGCCATGAAGCCCGGGTCGTCGTCGGCGGTGGCGAAGTGGGTCATCGCCCCGGCGAGCCGCAGCCCGTCGCGCGCGGCGACCGCCTCGGCCACCCGCGTGGCCTCCTCGGCGTCGCGCGTGCCCAGCCGGCCCATGCCGCTGTCGAGCTTGACGTGGACCGCCGACACCGTCCGGGCAGCGCCGGCGTACGAACGCCTCGCGCCAGGCCACGACGTCGGCGCGCGCCGCGACGGCCACCTCCAGCTCTTCCGGCGAGAGCGCGCCCATCACGAGCACCGGCCCCTCGAGCCCGCCCTCGCGCAGCCCGCGCGCCTCCTCGGCGGTGGCGACCGCCAGCCAGCTCGCGCCGCCCGCCTGCGCCGCCCGCGCCGCCTGGACCATCCCGTGCCCGTAGCCGTCCGCCTTGACGACCGCGCACAGCTCCGCCGGCCCCGCGACCGTGGCAAGCCGCCGCGCGTTGCGCTCGATGGCGCCCAGGTCGACCCGGGCCAGTGCCCGCAGCGCCACCGCTAGCTGCCGAGGGCTGCGGGCAGCGCGCGGATCACGTCGGAGGCGATCACGCCGTCCGGGCCGTCCGGGGCGGCGGCGATCTGGCCCGCGCGCAGGTGGGCGTAAACGCCCGCGCAGGCCGCGTGGGGCGGCGCGAGGCCCTTGGCCAGCATCGCCCCGATCACGCCGGAGAGGACGTCCCCCGTTCCGGCCGTCGCGAGCGCGGGCGCATGGCCGCGCGAGACCGCGACGCGCCCGTTGGGCGTCGCGACGAGCGTGTCGTCGCCCTTGAGCACGATCATCGCCTTCGACTTCGCGGCGGCTTCGCGGGCGTACCTGAGGCGGTGCTTGCCGATCTCCTTCGAGTCGACGCCGAGCATCCGCCCCAGCTCGCCCGCGTGCGGCGTCATCACCGTCGGCCACGGCCGCACCCGCACCAGCTCCTCCATCGCGCCCCCGGCGAGCGCGTTGAGGCCGTCGGCGTCGATCACGAGCGGCACGTCGATGCGCTCCACGAGCTCCCGCGCGAGCTCCTGCGCGCCCTGCTCCTTGCCGATCCCGGGGCCGAGCACGACGGCGTCGGCGCGACCGATCGCCTCGAGCGCGGGCTGCAGCGCCGTCGTGGTCAGCGAGCCGTCGCGCTCGGGCAGCCCGACCATCATCGCCTCCAGCAGCCTCACCGTGAAGCTGAGCTCAAGGGATGGGGTCCGCCGACCGTGACGTAGCCCGCTCCGGCCCGCATCGCGGCCAGCGCCGCCATCGAAGGCGCCCCGGTCAGCCCGTGCGAGCCGCCGATGATGAAGACGTCGCCGGAGGAGAACTTCGTCGAGCCGGGTGCGGCGGGGCATCTCGAACAGCACGCCGCCGCCGATCAGGCCGATCTGGGCCTCGCCCGGCGCGCCCGTGGGGATGCCGATGTCGACGACCTCGACGATGCCCGCGTGCTCCTTGCCGGGATGGATCCAGAGCGCGGGCTTGGCCTGGTGGAAGGTGGCGGTCGCGAGCGCGCGCACGGCCGAGCCCGCGACCTCGCCGGTGGAGGCGTTGACGCCGCTGGGCACATCCGCGGCGATCACCCGCGCGCGGGGGAGTCGATGGCGAGGATGACCGCGTCGGCGAGGTCGCGCGCGCGCCCTCGAAGCCGGTCCCGAGCACGGCGTCGACGATCACGTGCGCCTTCTGGAGGCGGTCGGGGTGGAACGGCACCCGCGCCGGCCCGGGCAGGACCTTGACCTGCGCCTGGGCGTCCTCGCCCATCCACTCCGGCGGCCACACCGCCAGCACGTCGACGTCACGGCCGGCCTGGCGCAGCAGGCGCGCGGCCACGAGGCCGTCGCCGCCGTTGTTGCCCTTGCCGCAGACGATCGCGATGCGCCCGGCGGGCGCGTGCTTGCCGACGGCGCGGGCGAGCCCTTCCCCCGCGCGCTCCATCAACTGCGCGCGCGGGCACGCCCTTCGTCTCGATCGCCCACTGGTCGGTCGCCCGCATCAGCGCCGCGTCCGGCAGCGGCTCCAGCCAGCGCGGGTTCGTCACGCGCCGACCATCGCGACGGCGCCCGCCATGGCGCGCGTGTGGGTCAGCGAGATCGCACGGAGGCGCCGAGCTCGGACGCGCGGGCGGCCGCGTGGCCGGAGAGGCGCACCGAGGGGCGCCTGTCTCATCCCGGACCACTTCGACGTCGTGCGGGTTCCAGACCTCGAGCGCGAGCGCCTTGACGACCGCCTCCTTGGCGCAAACCGCGCGGCCAGGTGCATTGCGGGGCGCGGCCGGGCCGCCGCATAGGCGTGTTCGCCTCGGTGAACAGCCGGGCGGCCAAGCCGGGCCGCCGGGCCAGAGCCCGCTCCAGCCGGTCCATCTCGAGAAGGTCGATGCCCACGCTGCCCATCCGGACGGCGACTCTATCCGTCCATCTGCCCGAACCGCCACTTGCATCTCACGCCGCACCGGGTTACTGTCGGTGCGCTTAAGTCTGACCCCGTACACGGAAGCGACGGATCTTGGCCAGCGGGATCTCGTAAAAGGACGGAAAGAGACTCGATTGTCTCCACCGCAGACTTCACATCACGCGGCGCGTGCACGCGCACGTGACCGACCTGGGCCTGTCCGCCCCCGCTCGGCCCCCTCCAGTCGCATCCGGCCCGCGAGTCGGTGTCGACCCGCGCGCGCGAACTGCGTTCTTCGCGTCGCTCCGCGGAGCTGCGCTTCTCCCTCGACGGCGACGGCCGCCTCGTGCTCGTCGACGGCGCCTGGCACGCGGTCCTGGGCTGGCAGCCCGAGGAGCTGCGCGGCTGGCACTGGGAGGAGCTCGTGCACCCCGCCGACCGCGTCGCGCGTCGCGAAGGCCTCAGGCGGCTGCGGGCCGGCGACGGCTGCGAGCGCAACCTCGACATGCGGCTCGCCGCGCCGGCCGGCGGCCACCGCCTCATGAGCTGGACGATGGTCGCGGCTCCGGGCCCGGACTGCATCCTCGGCCTCGGCCACGACCGCACCGTACAGCGCACCGAGAGTTGCGCGCCGCGCACCGTCGCCCGGACGCCGCAACGCGGAGCTCACCGCGCGCCTCGAGGCGCTCGAGGAGCGCTACGCGGCGGTCGAGCGTTCGCCGGCACGGCCGCCCACCAGCTCGCCGAGCCGCTCGTGATCGCCGAGAGCTCGGCGATCCTTGTGGCGGAGGAGCTCGGCGAGGACCTCGACCCGATGCTCCGCGACCGGCTCGACGCGATCGGCCGCGGCGCGGCGCGCGCGCGCCGCCTGATGGACGCCCTGCTGGCCGACGCGCGGACGGCGGGCAGCCGCTCGAGGCCGCGCCCTGTCGCGTCGAGTCGGTGGTCGACGCGACGCTTGCGAGCCTCGAGCAGCAGATCGAGGAGCGCAGGGCCCCGTCGTCGTCGGGCCGCTTCCGCGCGTCCTCGGCGACCCCGGCTGCTCGCGGTGGTGCTCGACAACCTCGTCTCGAACGCGCTCAAGTACGGCCCGCGCAGCGACGGCCAGGTGGAGATCACCGCCGAGCGCCGTGCCGATCACTGCGCGCCTCTCGGTGTCGAGCGGCGGACGCCGATCCCCACGGAGGAGGCCGAGCGCATCTTCCAGCCGTTCCACCGCGTGCCGAGCG
>CAWBCU010000010.1:0-61345 GCA_963787335.1 uncultured Solirubrobacterales bacterium | reverse complement strand
AGCCGATGCTCGAGTGGCTGCTGCTGCTTGCGCCTGGGCATTAGGCGTGAGTTCGACGCCCGGCTGCGGCACCCTCCACGAGCGCCCGAAAGTGCTCGCCGCGGGCCTCGTAGTCGGCGTACTGGTCGAAGGAGGCGCACGCCGGCGACAGCAGCACCACCTCGCCCGGCCGCGCCGCGGCGCGCGCGGCGGCCAGCGCGGCCTCGAGATCGCCGCTCGCGTGCAGCGGCACGCCGGTCGAGGCGAGCGCCGCCCCGATCTCCGGCGCGGTCTCGCCGATCAGGTAGACGGCGCGGGCGCGCTCGGCCACCGGCGCGGCGAGCGGTGCGTAGTCCCCGCCCTTGCCCCGGCCGCCGAGGATCACGTGCACGCCGCCCGCGAACGACTCGAGCCCGGCGACCGCCGAGGCGACGTTCGTGGCCTTCGAGTCGTTGACGTAGAGGACGCCGTCGAGCGTCGCGATCTCCTCCAGCCGGTGCGCGACCCCGGCGAAGCTCGCGAGCCCCGCGCGGACCGCGTCGGGAGCCATCCCCCGGGCGAGCGTCACCGCCGCCGCGGCCATGGCGTTGAGGCGGTTGTGCGGCCCGCGCAGCCGGATCTCCTCGAAGGCGATCAGGCGCTCCGCGTCCCACCACAGGGCGCCCTCGCGGGCGGCGAGCCGGGCGGTCGGGCCGGTCCCGAACCAGACGCGCTCGGCCTCCCCCGGCAGCCCGTCGGCCGCGAGCTCCTCCGGCGCCACCCCGATCGTGCCGGGCGGCTGGCGGGCGAAGACCTCGAGCTTGGCGGCGCGGTAGGCGTCGAACGTCCCGTGGCGGTCCAGATGGTCCTCGGCGAGGTTGAGCAGCACGCCCGCGTCGGGCGCGAAGCGCTCGGTGTCCTCGAGCTGGAACGAGGACGCCTCGCAGACGATCGTCACGGTCTCCGGCAGGCCGCTGCCGGCGAGGGTGGAGAGCGCCGTCCCGACGTTCCCCACCACCTCCGCGGCCTGGCCCGCGGCGCGGTGCAGGTGGCCGATCAGCTCCACCGTGGTCGTCTTGCCGTTGGAGCCGGTCACGGCGATCGTCTCGTTCGGCACGAGCCGCCAGCCGATCTCCAGCTCGCCGACCACCGGCACGCCGGCCTCGCGCGCCGCGGCCACGACCGGCGCCTGCGCCGGCACCCCGGGGCTCTTGACCACGGAGCCGGCCGCCGCGAGCAGCTCCAGCCCGGGCGTGCCGGCATGCACCGCCACGCCCGCGGCCTCGAGCTCCGCGCGGCGCTCGGCCGGCACCGGACCGGCGTCGCACCCGGCCACCGCCGCACCGCGCCCGCGCAGCGCGAGGGCGACCGCGACGCCGGAGCGGGCCAACCCCACGACCAGGTAGGGACCGGGTGGGAGCGGCGGCCGCGGGAGCACGCGGCCATTGTGTCGGAGGGTGTGGTCGTTCCAGCCGCGGCAGGCTCCTATGCGGCGACCGTCCTGCCGGCCTTGCGGCGCGGCTTCGGGGCGGGCTCCGGCTCGGCCGCAGGCGCCTCGGGGACGGAGGGACGCAGGCGTGCCTCCGGGTCGGCGCGGCCGCCCGTGAACTCGAGCCCCTCGGACTCGAGGCGGCGGCGCACCTCGCCCGGGTCGCCGAGGGCGGTCCCTCCCACGGTGCCGTCGCCCTTGAGGACGCGGTGCGCCCCCGGGGTCGCCGAGCGGATGAAGCGCTGGTTGAGCGCGCGGGCGTGCTGGTCGGTGCCGCCCGCGGCGTGTGCCACGTCCCCGTAGCTCATCCAGCGGCCGGGCGGAATGGCGGCCACGATCTCGTCGAGACGGTCGGGATCCATGAGGTTCTCCTCCAGTCGGTGTCATGGCCGCTGACGCTACGGCGCGGAACCCCGAATGTGGCTGTGTGCGGGTGTTTTGTGACGAAGCTGGTGCTGATCCGTGACGAAGGTCAGTTCGTCAGCGACTGCTGATACAGCGTGAACCCGATCGCGCTGCACACAGAGGCAACGATCCAGAAGCGCAGGATGATCTTCGTCTCCGACCACGCGCGCAGCTCGAAGTGGTGGTGGATCGGCGCCATCAGGAAGACGCGCTTGCGGAAGGCCTGGAAGGAGGCGACCTGGATCAGGACCGACAGCGCCTCGATGACGAAGATGCCGCCGAGGATCACCAACAGCACCTCGGTCTTGGTCATCACCGCCAGCCCCGCGATCGCGCCCCCCAGCCCCAAAGAGCCCGTGTCGCCCATGAAGATCGAGGCCGGGAAGGAGTTGAACCAGAGGAAGCCGACGCAGGCGCCGACGAGGCACGAGGCGACCAGCGCGAGGTCGAACTGGCGCGTCGTGAAGGTGATCGCGATGTAGGCGAGCAGCACGATCGCGGCGCAGCCGGCGGCCAGCCCGTCGAGCCCGTCGGTGAGGTTGACCGCCGACGTCGTGCCCGCCAGCACGATGTAGATGAAGACCGGATAGAGGTAGCCGAGGTCGATGCGGGCGTCGATCACGCGCAGGTCGACGGTGTCGGGCAGCTCGGCCCAGCGCGTGGCCACGAGCCAGAGCCCGACGGAGATGACGACCGTCGCGGTGAGCTTCGTGCGCGCCCGCAGCCCCAGGGACCGCCGCTTGACGATCTTCGTGAAGTCGTCGGCGAAGCCCAGCGCGGCGCAGGCGAGCGCGACGCCGAAGACGCCGATCGCGCGCGGCGTGAACTCCGTCAGCAGCAGGAACGGCACGGAGATCGCCGTGAAGATGATGATCCCGCCCATGGTCGGCGTGCCGGCCTTGGCGTGGTGCTCCTGCGGCCCGTCCTCGCGGATGTGCTGGCCGAACTCGCGCTCGCGCAGGAACGAGATGAACTTCGGCGACAGGAAGATGCACATGAGCAGGGACGCGGTCCCCGCGATCAGGACTTCGCCCATCAGCCGGCGGCCTGCAACGCCTCGGTGACGACCTCGAGCCCGACGCCGCGCGAGCCCTTGACCAGCACGACGTCGCCCGGGAGCACGAGCTCGGGGAGCAGCGCGGCGGCCTCGCCGGCGTTGAGCACGGCGTGGGAGTCGCCGTCGAACTCGTCGAGCATCGCGGTCGCGCGGGGCCCGACCGTCACGAGCAGGTCGACGCCGGCCGAGGCCGCGTAGGCCCCGATCTCGCGGTGGTGCTCGCGCTCGGCGGGGCCGAGTTCGAGCATGTCGCCCAGGACCGCCACGCGGCGGCCCTCGGCGTGCTGCGAGGCGAGATCGTCAAGGGCGGCGCGCATGGAGAGCGGGTTGGCGTTGTAGCAGTCGTTGATGACGAGAGCGCCGATCCCGAGCGCCACGCGCTCGCCCCGCATCGCCGAGAAGTGGACGTCGATCGCGCCGCTCGGCGTGACCCCGATCGCCCGCGCGGCGGCGACCGCGGCGAGCGCGTTGAGCATGTTGTGCTCCTGGTCGAACGGCAGGTCGAGCTCGATCCGCTCGCCCCCCGCGATCACGACGTGGTGGGTCGGCGGCGCGTCCGGGATCACGCCGCCCTTCAGCGAGGAGCCCTCGAAGTAGACGTCGCCGCCGGGGCCGAAGGTGACGATCTCGAGGTCGTCGCGCAGCCACGGCTCGAGCAGCGGCTCGTCGGAGGGCACGACGCCGGTGCAGCCCGCCGCCATGCCGTCGAGCAGCTCCGCCTTGGCGGCCGCGACGCCCTCGAGCGAGCCGAGCTGCTCGAGGTGCACCGGGCCGATGTTCGTGATCACCCCGACGTCGGGCTCGCAGATCGCCGCCAGCTCGGCGATCTGGCCGGCCCCGCGCATCGCCAGCTCCAGCACCAGCACCTCGGTGCCGAACGGCGCCGCGAGGATCTCCAGCGGCATCCCGATCTCGGTGTTGAAGTTCGCCCGCGAGGCGGCGATCTTGCGGTGCGGCGTGATCATCGCCGCGATCAGGTCCTTGGTCGTGGTCTTCCCGACCGACCCGGTGACCGCGATCACGAAGGCGGCGAGGTCCTTCCGCCACGCCCGCGCGAGCGCGCCCAGCGCCGGCAGCGGCAGGTCGGAGGAGATGACCGCGCCCTCGAACTCGCTCGCCAGCAGCTCGTCGACCCACTGCGGCTCGACCACCACGCCCCACGCGCCGGCCTCGAGCGCCGTGATGGCGAACGCGCCGCCGTCGACGCGCTCACCCGGCAGCCCGAAGAAGAGGTCGCCCGGCTGGATCCCGCGCGAGTCGATGACCGTCCGCCCGGGCCCGCCCGCCGCGCGGCCGCCGGCCTGCTCGCGGTGCAGCGAGCCGCCGATCGTCCCCGCGATGCGCTGGACGCTCCAGTGCCTCACGCGACCACGCCCTGCAGAGCCTCGCGGGCGACCGTGACGTCGTCGAAGGGCTCCTTGCGCCCGTCCGCGAACTCCTGGCCCTGCTCGTGGCCCTTGCCGGCGATCACGACGATGTCGCCGGCGCGCGCCAGCCCGACGGCGCGGGCGATCGCGGCGCGGCGGTCGACCTCGCGCTCGACGTTCTCGCCGCGGGCCCCCGCCAGCACCTCGTCGACGATCGCGTCCGGGTCCTCGGAGCGCGGGTTGTCGGAGGTCACGATCGCCAGGTCGGCGAGCCGCGCGGCGATCTCCCCCATCAGCGGGCGCTTGCCGCGGTCGCGGTCCCCGCCCGCGCCGAAGACCACGATCACGCGGCCCTCGGCCACGGCCCGCGCCGAACCAGCACGTTCTCGAGCGCCGCCGGCTTGTGCGAGTAGTCGACCACCACCGCGAACGGCTGGCCCTCGTCGACCGGCTCGAAGCGGCCCGGCACGCGCGGCGGCTCGGCCAAAGTCGCCAGCAGCGGCTCCGGCGCCGCGCCCAGCACGCGCGCCGCCGCCCACGCACCCAGGGCGTTCAGGACGTTGAAGCGCCCCGGCATCCCCAGCCGCACCGGCCATTCGCCGTCGTCGGTCCGCAGCGTGAAGTCCGAGCCCGCGGCGTCCGGGCGCACGTCGAGCGCGCGGATGTCGGCCTCCGAGTCGATCCCGAAGGTCACCGTGCCCGGGAACTCCGCCGCCAGCCGCCGCCCGTACGGATCATCCGACCCGGCGATGCGCACGCCCGGGTCGATCTCGAACAACCGCCGCTTGGCGAGGAAGTACGACTCCATGTCGGGGTGGAAGTCGAGGTGGTCCTGGCTCAGGTTCGTGAAGACCGAGGCCGTGCAGTGGATGCCCTCCGCGCGGCGCAGCTCGAGCGCGTGCGAGGAGATCTCCATCGCGCAGGCGACGTCGCCGGCGTCGAGCATCTCGCGGAAGGTGCGCTGGAGATCGATCGCCTCGGGGGTCGTGCGCTCCATCGCGCGGCGCTCGCCGCCGACGAACGAGGCGACCGTGCCGAGCAGGCCGCTCTGCATCCCGGCCGCCTCGAGCATCGCGCGCGTCAGCCAGGCCGTGGTCGTCTTCCCGCTCGTGCCGGTGACCCCCACGACCTGCAGCTCCCGCGTCGGCTCGCCGTAGAAGCGAGCGGCCGCCTGCGCCATCGCGGCGCGCATGTCCGAGACCTGGACCTCCGGCACGCCGAGCCCGAGCGGCCGGCAGACCACGAGCGCCGCCGCGCCACGCTCGATCGCGTCCTGCGCGAAGTCGTGGCCGTCGCGGGTGAAGCCGGGGACGCAGAAGAACAGCGTCCCGGGCTCGACCTTGCGGTTGTCGTAGGCGAGGCCCGTGATCTCGACGTCCGGGCCGTCGCCGAGCAGCTCGCGCAGCGTCATCTGCGCTGAGTGTATGGGCGCTCCTGGTCGTAAAGGCGGAGCGCGAAGGCGCCGGCCGGGTGCGCGCGCAGCGTCCGCACCTCGCCGGCGAACGGCTCGGGCAGCGCCTCGACGGGCGGCAGCGGCACGCCGTAGCGCGACGGGATGATCACGGCGGCCGCGAGCGCTGCGAAGGTCAGGTCGGCGGCGGTGAAGCGGTCGGCGACGAGGTAGCGGCGCCCGTCCGACAGCCGCTCCCCGACCTCGTCGAACAGCGCCCGCACGCGCTCCCGTGACTCGGCCGCGGTGGCGTCGTCGACGTCGAGGTAGCGATCGAGCACGCGCCGCACCAGCGGCAGGAAGGGCGGCAGGGCGGCCCGCTCCCAGCGCGGGACGCCCGTCACGGCGTACTCGCGCACGAGGTCCCTGCGCTCGAAGATCCGGTGGTACATCCAGCGCCGCCCGTGCGGGCCGAGCTCCTCGTCGAAGCGCTCCTCGAGCTCCGCCGCGCCGTCCGGGTACAGCCGCAGGTCGCTGCGGGCGTCGACCCAGCGCAGGATGTCCGTGGAGTCGGTGCGCACGCCGTCGCCGGTGACGAGCAGCGGCGCCGTGCGGCCGCGGCCGGCGCGCCAGACGTGCGCCCAGTGGATCACCTGCAGGTGGGCCTCCTCGCGGTACGGGATCTCCGCTCGCTCGAGCGCCCAGCGCGCCTTTTCGCAGTAGTGGCTGATCGGGATCGTGATCAGACGCGGGGCTTGACTCGGCACGGCCGGAAGCGTATGACGCACCGCCATGCCTTCACTCCGCGTCTCCGCACAGCTCCAGCCCCAGCATTCCGATTGGCCGGCGATGCGCCGCGCGTGGGCGGAGGCCGAGGAGCTCGGCGTCGACTGCCTCTTCAACTGGGACCACTTCTTCCCGCTCCGGGGCGACCCGGAGGGCAACCACTTCGAGGCCCTGACCGTGCTCGGGGCGATGGCCGAGGTCACCGAGCGCGTCGAGCTCGGCTCGCTGGTGATCTGCAACGCCTACCGCAACCCCGAGTACCTCGCCGACGCCCACCGCACGATCGACCACATCTCCGGCGGGCGGGCGATCCTCGGGATCGGCGCCGGCTGGTTCGAGCGCGACTTCGACGAGTACGGCTACGAGTTCGGGACGGTCGGGACCCGCCTGACTGCGTTGGAGGAGGCGCTGCCGCGCATCGAGTCGCGGCTGGGCAAGCTCAAGCCCGCCGCCGCTGCGCGAGCACATGCCGATCCTGATCGGCGGCGGCGGGGTCAAGCGCACGCTCAAGCTCGTCGCCCGCCACGGCGACATCTGGCACGCGTTCGGCGACCTCGACACCTTCCGCGAGAAGAACGCGATCCTCGACGAGCACTGCGCGAACGAGGGCCGCGACCCGGCCGCGATCGAGCGCTCGTGGAACGGCGCGAACGGCGAGTGGGACGCGTTCCACGAGGCCGGCGTCACGCACTTCATCACCGGCATCACCGGCAGCCCCTCCGGCTACGACCTCGGCCCGCTGCGCGAGCTCCTGGCGTGGCGGGACGCACAGTGATCATCGACGAGAGCACCGAGTTCGGCGCTCGCGTCGCCGCGCACCTGCGCAACGAGATCGTCGTGTGGATGACGGTCGTGGCGCCCAAGAGCGGCCCGCTCCCGATGCCGGTGTGGTTCCTGTGGGAGGGCGGCGAAACCGTGCGGATGTTCAGCCGCGACGGCGCGCGCATCCGCAACCTCGAGGCGAACCCGCTCGTGTCGCTCAACTTCGACGGCGACGGGGGCGGCGGCGACATCGTCGTGCTCGAGCGGCCGCGCGACGGTCGAGCGCGACGGGCCGAAGACGCCCGAGGTCGGCGCCTACGTGCAGAAGTACGCCGAGCACATCGAGCGGATCGGGCACACGCCCGAGTCGTTCGGCGACGACTACTCGGTGCCGGTGCGGATTGAGCTGACGAAGCTAAGAGGTCACTAGCGCGCGGTCCACGATCGCGCGCCCGTCCACACCGCGCGGCAGCGTCCCGAACGCGCGGCCGCGCGACTCGCCGAGCCGGCCGGCGCAGAACGCGTCGGCCACCGCGGGGGGTGCGGTGCGCACGAGCAGCGAGGCCTGGAAGGCGACCGCCAGGTCCTCGACGGCACGGCGCGCGAGCCACTGGGCGTCGGCGCCGCCGAGCTCGCCCAGCGTCGCCGGGAGCGAGTCGAGGTGCGCGTCGAGCCGCGCGTCGCCGCCGCGGGCGAGCTCGCACTCGGCCAGGAAGGCGGGCAGGCCCTCGGGCTCGCGGCCCATCGCGCGCAGCACGTCGAGGCTCATGACGTTGCCCGAGCCCTCCCAGATGCCGTTCAGCGGCGCGTCGCGCAGCAGCTGCGGCATCGGGCTCTCCTCGACGTAGCCGTTGCCGCCCAGGCACTCGAGCGCCTCGGCCGCGTGCGGCGTCGCGCGCTTGCAGATCCAGTACTTGAGCACCGCGGTGGCGAACCGCCGCAGCGAGTTGTCCTCTTCGTCGTAGGCGCGGGCGAGCCGCAGCGCGGTCGCGGTGGCCGCCTCGGACTCGATCGCCAGGTCCGCGAGCACGTTGAGCATCAGCGGCTGGTCGACCAGCGCGGCGCCGAAGGCGGAGCGGCCGCGCGCGTGGTTGATCGCCTCGGCGACGCCGCGGCGCATCCCCGACGCTGACCCGATCACGCAGTCCAGGCGCGTGTGGGTGACCATCTCGATGATCGTCGCCACGCCGCGGCCCTCCTCCCCCAGCCGGCGCGCCGGGGCGGCGCGGAACTCGACCTCGGACGACGGCAGCGAACGCGTGCCGAGCTTGTCCTTGAGGCGCTGGAGCTCCATGCCCGCGCCGCGCTCGACGACGAAGCAGGTCAGGCCGGCGGGCGCCTGGGCGAGCACCAGGAAGGCCTCGCACATCGGCGCCGAGCAGAACCACTTGTGGCCGGTGATCTCGTAGCTGCCGTCGCTCGAGCGGCTCGGCACGGGTGGTGTTGGCGCGCACGTCCGAGCCGCCCTGCTTCTCGGTCATCCCCATCCCGCACAGCGCGCCGCGCTCGTAGTCGGGCAGCGTCAGCCGCGGCTCCCACTCCGCCGCCAGCTCGGGGTCGCGGCGCAGCGCCGGGATCGCCGAGTAGGTCATCGAGATCGGGCACATGACGCCGGCGTTGGCCTGCGACCACAGGCTCATCAGCGCCGCGCGGGCGACGTGGGCGCCCGGGCGCGGGTCCCGCCACGGCAGCGAGTGGATCTCCCGCTCGACCGCGCCGCGCAGCAGCCAGTGCCACGAGGGGTCGAGGTCGATCGCGTCGATCCGGTGGCCGTAGCGGTCGTGGGTCAGCAGCCGCGGCGGGTTGCGCTCGGCGCGGCGGCCGTGCTCCTGGGCCTCCGCCGAGCCCGCCACGGCGCCGGTGTCGCGGGCGCGGTCGACGGCCCAGCCACCGCCCTCGCGCTCGAGCCCCTCGGCCAGCGCGACGTCGATCTCGAAGAAGTTCGCGCCCTCGAGCGGGCTGGCCTGGTTGACGACTTCGTGGGTCTGGGTCTGGCGGAGCGTGTCCACCGACCAAGCCTAACCCGGCGGGATCTTGAGGTAGCTGAGTGCGAAGGAGGTGATGCGCTTGAAGGCCGGGCCGGCGACGAGGCCGCCGTAGATCTCGCCCTTCGGCTCGTCGACCATCACCGTCACGAGCAGCTTCGGCGTCTTGGCCGGCGCGAAGCCGACGAACGAGGAGACGTACTTCGTCGCCGAGTAGCCGCCCGTGACCGGGTCGGGCTTCTGGGCGGTGCCGGTCTTGCCGGCCAGCTCGTAGCCCTTGATCGCCGCGCCGGTCGCGGTGCCGCCCGGGCCGAGCACGCCCTCGAGCATCTTGCGCAGCGACGCCGCGTTCGACGCCTGGATGACCCGCCGCCCCGCGTGCGGGCGCGTCGCGCGGCCGTTGACGGCCTCGACGATGTGCGCGGCGCGCAGCACGCCGCCGTTGGCGATCGCGGAGTAGGCGACCGCCATCTGCATCGGCGTCACCGCGAGGCCCTGGCCGATCGGGAGGTTGCCCATCGAGGCGCCGGAGTACTTGGCCAGCGGCAGCACGATGCCGGCCTCCTCGCCGGGGAGGTCGGTGCCGGTCGGCGTGCCGAAGCCGAAGCGCCGCACCCAGTAGTCGAAGCGCTTGGCGCCCAGCTTGAGGCCGATCGTGACCGCGCCGACGTTGGAGGACTGGGCCAGGATCTCCTCGGTGCTGAGCGTGACCGGGCCGCGCGGGTGCGACTCGCCGATCTCGCGGTCATAGAGGCGGATCGTCGGCGGCAGGTTGAACTTCGTCTCCGGCGTGACCTTGTGGTCCTCGAGCGCCCCCGCGACCGTGAACGGCTTGAAGGTCGAGCCCGGCTCGTAGGTGGTGCCGACGGCGCGGTTCTGGCGCGCGAAGTCGGGGGCGTTGCCGGGCTTGTTGGCGTCGACGCGCGGCCAGTTGGCGAGCGCGAGCAGCGCGCCCGTGCGCGGGTCCATGACGATCGCGGTGGCGGCGTGCGGGTGCCAGGTCTCCCCCACGTCGGCGAGCACCTCCTCGGCCTTGTCCTGGATCGCCTCGTCGATCGTGAGCTTGATCGTGGAGCCGGGGACGGTGTGGCGCGTCTCGCGCAGCTCGATCGCCTCGCCGAGCGCGTCCTTGACCAGCCGCCGCTCGCCGTCGGAGCCGCGCAGCTGGGCGTCGAGCGAGTACTCGAGCCCGGTCAGGCCGGTGCCCTCGCTGCCGACGCTGCCGAGCAGCTGCGAGGCGAGGAAGTCGCGCGGGTAGGTGCGGCGGTGCTCGGGGATGAACTCGAGGCCCTCGATCTTCATGCGCTCGACGCGGCGGGCGCGGATCGCGGGCACGCGGTGGGCGAGGTAGGCGAAGCCGGTGTCGCGGCGGGTGAGCTGCTTGAGCAGCTTCGCCTCCGGCGTCCGCAGGGGACGCGCGAGCTTGGCGGCCACCTTGGCCGGGTCCTTGACGAGGTACGGCGTCACGGCGATCGTCTTCGCGGGCTGGGAGACCGCGAGCTCGATCCCGTTGCGGTCGGTGATCGCGCCGCGCTCGGCGGGGACGGTGACCTTGGCGGTCTGCTGGGTCGCGGCGACCTTGCGCAGCGCGTCGGCGCGCACCACCCCGAGCCAGCCGGCGCGCAGGCCGGCCAGCGCGAGCATGGCGAGGAAGACGGCGAAGAGGAGGCCGATCCGTCGTTCGATCAGCCGCATCGGAGGGCTAACCCTGTGGCGGGGTCGTCGCGGCCACGGTGCCGCCCGACGCCGGGGCCGTCACGGTCGGCGCCGGCTGGACCGGCGTGACCGCCGCGGGTGTCGGCACCGGTGTCACCACCGGGGCGACGGGGGTGGCGGCGGGCGCGACGACCTCCGTCGGCGCGGTCGTCGTGGCCGTCACCGGCGCGGCGGCCAGCGACCCCGGCACCACGCCGCCGTTCGCCATCAGCGCGCGCGCGGCCTCGCTCGGCGCGCGCATGCGGCGGGCGGCGCGCGGCGCGTCCTGGCCGGGGCGCACGTGCAGGAAGTGGACGTCGCCGGCGGCGGGCGTGACCATGCCGCGGCGGTCGGCCGCGGCGCGGATGCGCTCGCCGGAGGCGAGGCGCGCGATCTCGGCCTCCATCTGCGAGTTCTGGCGCTCGAGCGTCGCGGTCGTCTCGACGGCGCGGCCGATGCCGGAGTTGAGCTTGAGCAGCGAGACCTGCATCGCGACGATCCCCATCAGCGCGACGCCGACGAAGCAGATCCACACGCGCCCGCGCAGGAGGCGGTCGATGACGCGATGGTCGGGCAGCCCGCGCAGGCGCTCGAAGACGCCGGTGCCCTGGCGCGGCGCCGGCACGGCGCGCGGGCGGGCCGGGGGGTGGGTGGGGCCGGATATACGGCGCTGCGGGAGCGCGGGCGCCCGCTGGATGCGGGTGCGAGCGGCGTGGCGCTCCTGAGCGGTCGCGGCGGCCATCAGACGGGACTCCCGGTGGTGAGCTTGCGGGCGGCGCGCAGCCGTGCGGACTTCGAGCGCGGGTTCTCGGCGACCTCGCCGGGCGTGGCCGCGACGGAGCGGCGGAAGATGCTCTCGGCCTCGGGCGTGCGCCCGCAGCCGCAGACGGGCAGGTCGGGCGGGCAGATGCAGCCGCGCGCGCGGTCGGCGAGGAAGCGCTTGACGCGGCGGTCCTCGAGCGAGTGGAAGGAGATCGCGGCCAGCCGGCCCTCGGGGCGCAGGAGCTCCCACGCCAGCGGCAGCGCGGCGTCGAGCTGCTCGAGCTCGCCGTTGACCGCGATGCGGATCGCCTGGAAGGAGCGCTTGGCCGGGTGGCCGCCGCCGAAGCGCGCGGGCGCGGGGATCGCCGCGGTGATGGCGTCGACGAGCTCGAAGGTGGTGGCGAGCGGGCCGAGCTCGCGGCGGCGGACGATCTCGCGCGCGATCCGCTCGGCGTAGCGCTCCTCGCCGTACTCGCGCAGCGTGCGCGCGATCTGGCGGCGCTCCCACGTGTTGACGATCTCGGCGGCGGTCAGCGTCTGCGAGGGATCCATCCGCATGTCGAGCGGCGCGTCGTACGCGTAGGAGAACCCGCGCTCGCGCGTGTCGACCTGCATCGAGGACATCCCGAGGTCGAGGTAGACGAGATCGGCCTCGAAGCCCTCGTCGCGCAGGGTCTCGAGGCCGCCCGCGAAGTCGGCGCGCAGGAAGCGCGTGCGGCAGGACACCTCGGCGGCGAGCTCGGCGAAGGCCTCCTCGGCCAGCGGGTCGCGATCGATGCCCACGAGCAGGCCGGCGGGCCCGAGGCGGTCCGCCACGAGGCGGCCGTGGCCGCCCGCGCCGACGGTGCAGTCGACGGCGACCTGGCCCTCGTGCGGGTCGAGCGCCTCGATCAGCTCCCCGGCGAGGACGGGAACGTGGGTGCGTGGCATGTCAAGCAGGATGGCCAAGAGCAGCGGTGAGCTCAGACGCGCGCGCCGTGAGGTCGGTCTCGTAGGTGGTCCAGGCGTCCAGATCCCAGAGCTCGAGCGCGTCGCCCGTGCCCACGATCATCACCTGGCGGTCGATGCCGGCGAAGGTCCGATGCGCCGGCGGCAGCATCACGCGGCCCGCGGAGTCGAGCTCCACGTCGACCGCGTTGCCGTGCAGGACGCGCCGCATCTCGCGCGCCTCGGGCGACATCGGGTTGAGGCCGGCCAGGGCTGCGCTCGTCATCGCCGAATAGGTGGGTTCGGGAAACACGCTGATGCAGCGATCCGGCCCCTTCACGAGGAACACCTTGCCCGCGAGCTGGGCACGGAACTTCGACGGCACCGTGAGCCGGTGTTTCGCGTCGAGCGTGTGTTCGAAGTTGCCGTTGAAGGCCAAGGCTCATGTGTCCGAGAGTCCGGGGAAGTCGAGTCGATCCGAGGTGGCGGAGTGGGAGGAGCCCCGCCACCCCGGACCGGCTGTGCCTACGGGACAGTACCCCACTCTGTCCCACTCTGCAACACAACTGCCGTCACTCGTCCCACCATGGCGTCATCGAGTTCGTCTCCGGGCTCGTTTTCCCTGCACCTGGGCCGGTTCCGGGGTGGGTCGGCCCGGTGGTGGCCGGCGCCCAGCGATCGCAGGACGGCGTGCAAAGCGATCCCCTGCACGCCGGATTGCAGTTCGCTGGCCTCGTCCGTAGATTCCGTCCGATGCCTCAACCTCGCCTCCTGGCCCTCCCCGCCCTCCTGCTTCCTCCTCTTGCTCGCCGCCTGCGGCAGCGGAGGCGGCGCCGCCGGCGCCGAGCCGGCGAGCGCCGTGCCGGCCGGCACGGCGATCTACCTCGAGGGCGTCGTGCGCCCCGAGGGCGACCAGCGCGAGGACGTGCTCGACGCCGCTCGCAAGGTCCTGCGCACGGACGATCCCGAGACCAAGCTGCGCGAGCTGATCGACAAGGGCCTCGCGGACTCCGACCGCAAGAGCAAGACGACGTACGAGGACGACATCGCGCCGTGGCTGGGCGAGAAGGCCGGCGTCTGGGTCGCCGGCGTCGACCAGAAGGAGCCGGGCTACGTCGTGGTCGTCGCGGCCAAGGACACCGAGGCCGCGCAGGAGGCGATCGACAAGGGCGTCAAGTCCGACGGCAGCAAGGTCAAGGAGCGCTCCTACTCCGGCGTCGACTACCAGGTGGACGACGACGGCGTGGCGGCCGGGATCGTCGGCGACTTCTTCACCGTCGGCACCGAGGCCGAGTTCAAGCGCACGATCAAGGCGCAGGACGGCGACTCGCTCGCCGAGTCCAAGAAGTACAAGGAGACGATCGACGGGCTCGACGACGACCGGATCGGCCAGTTCTACGTCGACCTCAAGCCGTTCATCGAGCAGTCGCTCAAGTCCGACCCGGAGGCCGCGAAGCAGCTCGAGCAGGTCCGCTCGATCTTCCCGATCGACAAGCTCGACCCGATCGCCGGCGCGCTGCTGGCGGACGAGGACCGCATCGCCTTCGACTCGATCACGCACGGGCCGGGCGTCAAGGCGCTGAAGGCGCTCGGGCCGCTGACCGGCACCGGCAGCACGCCGCTGCTGGGCGAGCTGCCGGGTGACGCGTGGGTGGCGATGGGCGCCGCCGACGTCGGCCCTTCGGTCAAGAGCATCTTCACGCAGGTCGCGGGCGCGTTCGGCGGCGCGGCCGCCACCGCGCAGCTGCAGTCGCAGTACGGCATCGACCTCGAGCGCGACATCTTCAGCTGGATCGGCGACATCGCGGTGTTCGCCCGCAACACGACGAAGGCGGACGTCGACGGCGGGCTCGTGATCGAGGCGCGCAACCCGGAGAACATGAAGGGCGCGTTCGGCAAGCTCGTCGGGCTGCTCCAGAGCCAGGGCGGCCAGAAGGTGACCCCGGTCAAGGTCAAGGGGGCCGAGGCCGCGTTCCGGGCCGGCGCCACCGGCGTCGGCAAGCCGGTGGTGATTGCCCGCTCCGACGACCGCGTCGTGGTCGCGGCCGGCGAGGCCGCCGCGTCCGCGGCGCTCGCGCCGACGCAGAAGCTGGCCGACTCCGCGCTGTTCGAGCAGGCCAAGGACATCCTCGACGACGACATGGAGCCGGCCTTCCTGCTCTCGATGCCCCAACTGCTGGCCGCGGTCGAGAGCATGGGCGGGACGGACGCCGACTACGCGAAGGCCAAGCCGTACCTCGACGCGTTCTCCGTGATCGCCAGCGGCGGCTCGTTCAAGGACGACGAGGTGCGCTCGCGCGTCGCCGCCGGGCTGAAGTGACCCCGGAGGAGCTGCTCGCCCAAGAGGCCGAGCTGCAGTTCGGTCGCTTCGACAACGACACCGCACTCGCGCTCGGGCAGGCGCTCGTCGCGGCCGCGCGCGAGGACGGGCTCGCCGTCACCGTCGACGTCCGCCGCGGCGAGCAGCAGCTCTTCCACGCCGCGCTGGCCGGCACGGCGGCCGACAACGACGCCTGGATCGAGCGCAAGAACCGGGTCGTGCGCCGCTTCGGGCACTCCTCGCACTACGTCGGCATGCTGCTGGAGGGGTCGACGATCGAGGAGAAGTTCCTGCTCGACGGCACGCAGTTCGCCGCCCACGGCGGCGCCTTCCCGGTGATCGTGCGCGACGTCGGCATGGTCGGGACGGTCACCGTCTCCGGCCTCCCGTCGGCCGAGGACCACCGGCTCGTGGTCGCCGTGTTGCGCGGTTTTCTGGCCTTGCCAGGGGCGTCCGAGCCGGGGTAGGCTCGGGCTGCCCTGGACACCTCGTCGTTCTTCATCTACCCGAACGTTGCGGCCGAGGTTGCGGCCCCCGAGACGTTCTTCGCGGATCGCGACGAGCGTGATTGGGACCGGCTGCTCGCGGCGACGGAGACGCGGCGCTTCCGGCCCGGCGAGGTCGTGCTGCCGGAGGGGGTCGCCGATCGCGCGCTCTACCTGCTCGCCGACGGCCGGCTCGAGGTCGTGCGCCCGGGCGCGCGCGGGGTGCTCGCGACGCTCGCGGCGCCCGCGACGGTCGGCGAGGCGGAGTTCCTCGACGGCCGCCCGCGCGGCGTCGCGCTGCGCGCGGTCGGGCACGGTGAGATCGAGCGCCTCAGCTGGGAGGCGTTCGAGGCGCTGAGCGCGCGTGACCCGCAGCTCGCGCGCGACATCCTCGTCGACGTCGGCCGGGTGCTCGCCGCCCGTCTGCGTGCCGGTGCCGGCCCCGTCTTCTGAGTTGGCCGCCACCGCCTTCCCCAACTCCACGCAGATCCCCAAGGGGGTCTCGATCCGCACGTGGTGGGCGATCCGGATCGCGAGCCTCACCGCCGCGCTGATCGTCGCGGGGCTGCTGATCGCGTCGCCCGACGACGGGCTGTTCGTGATGTGGAAGCTGGTGATCCCGCTGCTGCCGCTGCTGTTCCTGGTCGCCCCCGGCGTGTGGCGCAACCTGTGCCCGCTGGCCGCCTCCAACCAGACGCCGCGCGTGCTCGGGCTCACGCGCGGGCTGACCGCGCCGAAGTGGCTGAAGGAGTACGGCTACGTGATCGCGATCTCGCTGTTCGTGCTGTTCGTCGTGCTGCGCAAGCTCGGCCTCGACGACAGCGGGCCCGCGAGCGCGCTGCTGCTGCTCGGCGCGCTGGCCGGCGGGTTCCTCGGCGGCATGTACCTGAAGGGCAAGAGCGGCTGGTGCTCGAGCATCTGCCCGCTGCTGCCGGTGCAGCGGATCTACGGGCAGACGCCGTTCGCGCTCGTCGGCAACTCGCACTGCCAGCCGTGCGTCGGCTGCACCACCAATTGCTACGACTTCAACCCGAAGGCCGCCTACCTCGCCGACCTGCACGCCGAGGACCCGTACTGGTCGGGCTACCGGCGCTTCTTCGTCGCCGCCTTCCCCGGCCTCGTGCTCGCGTTCTTCGAGGTGCCGGAGGCGCCCGACGCGATCGGGGTGCCGGAGATGCTCGGGCGCGTGGCGCTGTACATGGCCGTGAGCATCGCGTCGTTCCAGCTGCTCAGCTCGTTCGTGAAGGTCTCCGCGCACAAGCTGACGACGCTGTACGGCGCGCTCGCCTTCAACCTCTTCTACTGGTACGGCGGGCCGGCCTTCGTGCGCGCGGTGACCGGGGAGCCGTCGCCCGACGCCGTGACGTGGGCGATGCATCTGGCCGTGCTCGCGCTGACCGCCGCCTGGGTCGTGCGCACGTTCCAGAAGGAGGCGCAGTTCCACGCCGAGGCGGCCGCGCGCGCCGGCGGGCTCTCGGCCGCCGCCGGGCGCTCGCTCGCCCGCTCGCGCGTGCTGCGGTCCGGCGCGCCCGAGGTCACCTTCGTCGCCGACGGGACGCGCGCCGTCGCCAAGCCGGGCGCGACCGTGCTCGAGATCGCCGAGGCCAACGGCCAGACGATCGAGGCGGGCTGCCGCATGGGCGTCTGCGGCGCCGACCCGATCGCGGTCAAGGAGGGCATGGACAACCTCTCCCCCGTCTCCGACGACGAGCGCTCGACGCTCGACCGCCTCGGCCACGCGGACAACACGCGCATGGCGTGCTGCTGCCGCGTCACGGGCCCGGTGTCGGTGGCGCTCACGCCCGACAAGAAGGGCGCCGCGACGCCGAGCCAGATCCTGCGCATGTCGTATGACCGCTCGATCGAGCGCGTGGTCGTGCTCGGCAACGGGATCGCGGGCGTGACCGCCGCCGACCACGTGCGCCGCCGCCACCCGGAGTGCCACATCGACCTCGTGGCCGACGAGCCGCACCCGCTCTACAACCGCATGGGCATCAACCGGCTGATCTACGGGCGCTCGGCGATGGCGGGGCTGTATCTGAACCCGGACGAGTGGTACTCCGAGCGCGGGATCGAGACGTGGCTCAACACGCGCGCCGTGCGCATCGACCGCGCCGGCCGCGAGGTCGAGCTCGGCACCGGCGAGCGGCTGGCGTACGACCGGCTGATCCTCGCCCTGGGGTCGAGCGCGATGGTGCCGCGGATCGACGGCTTCGGCGGGCGCGGGACGTTCGTGGTCCGCTCGGCCGAGGACGCGCTGTCGATCCGCGCCTTCGCGCAGCGCGAGTGGTGCCGCGAGGCGCTGATCGCCGGCGGCGGCCTGCTCGGGCTCGAGGCGGGCTACGCGCTGCACAAGCTCGGCCTGCACGCCTCGATCCTCGAGCGCTCCGACCGGCTGCTGCGGCGCCAGCTCGACGCGCGCGCGTCGGAGTTCCTGCGCCGCTACCTCGAAGGGCTCGGCATGAGCATCGTCACGGGCGCGGAGACCGCGGCGGCGCTCGGCGACGAGCGGCTGAGCGAGGTGCTGCTGCGCGATGGCCGCGCGCTGCCCGCCGACATGCTGCTGGTGTGCGCGGGGATCACCCCGAACACGCAGCTCGCCGCGGAGGCGGGGCTCGACGTCGGCCGCGGTGTGCTCGTCGACGACCACATGAGCACGAGCGACAACGCGATCTTCGCGGCGGGCGACGTCGCCGAGCACCGCGGCCGCGTGCACGGGCTGTGGCCGGCGGCGGTCGAGCAGGCCGAGGTGGCGGCCTGCGGCGCGCTGGGCGAGGAGAAGGCGTACGCCGGCAGCGTGCCGGTGACGATTCTCAAGGTCGTCGGCATCGAGCTGACCTCGATCGGCCGCTTCGAGCCGGAGGGCGCGCACGAGGAGGTGATCGCCTTGGAGGAGGAGAGCGAGGGCCGCTATCGCAAGCTCGTGATCGCCGACGGCCGGATCGTCGGCGCGATCCTGCTCGGCTACTCGGCCGAGGCCTCGCCGGTGGTGACCGCGGTCAAGCGTGCCTACGACGTGCGCGCGCTGCTGCCGGAGCTGCGCGCGGGGCGCTGGGACGGGCTGGACGCGCTGAGCGGAGGGACCGCGATGGTGCCCATCGCGCCCGCGAATCCTTCGTCCGGCTAGATCAGGGCGTGATGCGGGTGACGGTGCCGTCCTGGTGGTTCGCGGTCCAGACGGCGCCGTTGCCGAAGGCGATGCCGATCGGATCGTCGCCGACGGGGATCGCGCGGCCGACGACGCGGCCGGTCTTCGGGTCGATCTGCGAGACCGAGTTGTCCTTGGCGTTCGCGACCCACACGAAGCCGGCGCCGACGGTCAGCTCGCGCGGGTCCTGACCGACGCGGATCGGCTCGCCGACCACCTCGGCGGTCTGCGGGTCGATGCGGGAGACGGTGCCGTCGTCGGCGTTCGCGACCCAGACGGAGCCGAGCCCCTCGATCACGCCGCGCGGCCCCTTGCCGACCTCGATCGGCTCGCCGACGGTCTGGGCGGTCGACGTGTCGATGCGGGAGACGGTGCCGTCGTCGTGGTTGGTCACCCACACGCTCTCGGCGCCGACGTTGACCCCGATCGGCTGCTTGCCGACCCCGATCGGCGCGCCGACCACGGTCGCCGAGCCGCGGTCGATGCGGTTGACCGTGTCGTCGCCCGAGTTCGTCACCCACACGAGCTGCTTGCCGAGCGAGATGCCGTTCGGCTGGTCGCCGACCGGGATCGTCCCGACCACGACCGGGTCCGGGTTGCTCTCGACGCGGCGGACCTTGTCGTCGCCGGTCGAGGCGATCCACGCGACCTGCTTGGCGGCGGCGACGCCGTCGGGGCCCTTGCCGACGCCCAGCGGCTCACCGAGGGTCTTGTTCGTCTCGGTGTCGATGCGGACGGCCGTGCCCGCACTCGCGTCCGTGACCCAGACCTGGCCGTCGTCGGAGACCGAGATGCCGTCCGGCCCTTCGCCGACGTCGATCGAGGCGGCGACCTTGGGGACGGACGCCGCGGCGGTTGCCGTGGCCGTGGGCGTGGCGGTGGGCGTGGCGGTCGCGGTCGCGGCGGCGGGCGCGCCGCCCTGTTCCTTGCCGTCGTCGCCGTTGAAGACGCCGAGGGCGGCGAGGGCGGCCGCGATCAGGCCGAGCCCGATGATCGCGGGCAGGAGGATCCCGAGCATCCGCGCGCGCTGCGACGGGCCGTCCGGCTTCGGCGCGGTCGTGCTCGCGGTCGTCGGCACGCGCCCGCCCCCGCCGCCTCCGGCGGCCAGCGCCGCCTGGGCCTCGCGGGCGAACTCGCCCGCGGTCTGCTGGCGATCGTCGGGCTGCTTGGCGAGCGCGCGCTCGACCACGGGGCCGAGCGCGGGCGGGAGCTCGGGCCGGGCCTCGAGCAGCGACGGCGGCGGCTCGTTGACGTGGGCGAACATCGTCCCGACGTTCGAGTCGCGCAGGAACGGCGAGGTGCGCGTGAGCACGTAGTAGAGGACGCAGCCGAGCGAGTAGACGTCCGAGCGCGCATCGGCGTCGCCGCCCTGGATCGCCTCGGGTGAGGAGTAGTCGAGCGTGCCGACGAAGTGGCCCGCCGTCGTCATGCCGGGCGCCTCGCCGGTGAGCGTCTTGACCAGCCCGAAGTCGGTCAGGTACGCGTGCTCGTCCTCACCCGTGAGCAGCACGTTGCCGGGCTTGACGTCGCGGTGGACGAGCCCGCGGCGGTGGGCGGCGTCGAGCGCCGACGCGACCTGGGTGATGATCTTCACGGCGCGCTCGGGCTCGAGCGGTCCTTCGCGCACGACGGCCGCGAGCAGGTCGGTGCCGTCGACGAAGCGCATGGCGATGTAGAGCTCGCCGTCGACCTCCCCCGCCTCGTAGATCGGGATCACGTTCGGGTGGTCGATCGAGGCGGCCAGCATCGACTCGCGCTGGAAGCGCTCGCGGAACCGGCGGTCGCCCGCGAAGTCGTCGGCGATCAGCTTCAGCGCCACGGGACGGGCGAGCGCGATCTCGGTTGCGCGGTAGACCCGGCCCATGCCGCCCTCGCCGGCGATCCCGTCGATCTCGTAGCCCGCGAAGACGGTTCCCGGTACGAGTTCCGCCATAGCGCCTCTTATACCTTGAGCGCCGTCCAGCGGGGGGTTTTTCGGAGTCATCTTTCCCGTAAGACGCCTGGGCGGCGCTCGTATTCCCGTCACGCGCTACCTTTCGTCGCCGGGAGCCCTGGCAGGGGCAATGGAGGCGAGGGAGGACGAGGAATGAGACGCGCGCTTGTGCTCGCGATCGGTGTCGCGCTTGCCGCGGCAGCACCTGCGGCTGCGGCGCCGCCGCCCGCCGCGCACGTCTGGGTCACCACGCCCGACGGCACGATGAAGATGAGCGATCGCGGCAGCGTGCCGTTCCGCCCGGGTGGGTCGAGCGCGCTCACGATCACCGTCGACCCGAGCCGCCGCTACCAGACGATGGAGGGCTTCGGCGCGTCGATCACCGACTCGTCGGCGCGCGTGCTCTACCGGCTCGACCGCCCCGCGCGCAACGCCGCCATGCGCAGCCTGTTCGCCGAGAACAAGCTCTCGTTCCTGCGCCAGCCGATCGGCGCCTCCGACTTCGTCGAGGGGCCGCACTACACCTACGACGACGTGCCCGCGGGCCGCACCGACTACCGGCTGCGGCGCTTCTCGATCGCGCACGACCGCGCGCAGATCCTGCCGCTGCTGCGCCAGGCGCTCGCGCTCAACCCGCAGATCAAGGTGATCGGCTCGCCCTGGAGCCCGCCGGCGTGGATGAAGACGAACCAGTCGCTGGTCGGCGGGCGGCTGATCGACTCGCCCCGCATCTACGACGCCTATGCGCGCTACCTCGTCAAGTTCGTCAAGGCCTACCGGCGCGCAGGCGTCCCGATCTACGCGCTGACCGTGCAGAACGAGCCGCAGAACCGCAAGCCGGACGGCTACCCCGGCATGGACATGCCGGTCGCGCAGGCGGCCAAGCTGATCGAGGCGCTCGGCCCGATGCTGCGGCGCGCGCGGCTGCGCACGAAGATCCTCGGCTACGACCACAACTGGTCCGAGCACGAGAACGACATCGCCACCACGCCGCCCGGCGAGGACCCCGAGGTCGAGTACCCGACCAAGCTGCTGCAGACCCGCGCCGCCCGCTGGCTGGCCGGCACGGCCTTCCATTGCTACGCCGGTGAGCCGAGCCGCCAGACCGAGCTCCAGCACCGGTTCCCCGACAAGGGCATCTGGTTCACCGAGTGCTCGGGCTCGCACGGCGCGACCGACCCGCCGGCGCAGGTGTTCTCCGACACTCTCAAGTGGCACACGCGCAACCTCGTGCTCGGGGTCACGCGCAACTGGGGCAAGACCGTCGTGAACTGGAACCTCGCGCTCGACCCATCCGGCGGCCCGCACAACGGCGGCTGCGACACCTGCACCGGCGTCGTCACCGTCGGGCCCGGCCAGACCGTGACGAAGAACGCCGAGTACTACACGCTCGGCCATCTCGCGCGGTTCGTGCGGCCGGGCGCCGTCCGGATCGCGAGCACGTCGTTCGGGACGACCGGCTGGAACGGCCAGATCATGGACGCGGCCTTCCGCAACCGCGACGGCTCGACGGCGCTCGTCGTCCACAACGAGAACGACGATCCGCGCAGCTTCGCGGTGACCCAGGGCGGCTCGACGTTCGAGTACACGCTGCCCGGCGGCGCGCTGGCGACGTTCACGTGGCCGGCCTCGCGTGCGCTCGAGGACGGGCGCACGCTGCTCGCCGCGACCGCCTCGGGCGAGGCGGCGGCCGCGACCGACGACGACGCCACGACGCGCTGGAGCCCGGGCGCGGCGCAGGCGCCGGGCCAGTCGCTCCAGGTCGACCTCGGCCGCGTGCAGCGCGTGCGCCGGGTCGTGCTCGACACGGGCGCCGACGTGGGCGACTTCCCGCGCGGCTACTCGCTGCTGACCAGCACCGACGGCACGCACTGGCGCGAGGTAGCGAGCGGCGCCGGTACCGGGCAGCTCACCACCATCGACATCCCGGCGACCGCAGCGCGTTACCTGCGCGTCGTCCAGACCGCGACCGCGCCGCAGTGGTGGTCGGTCGCCGACCTGCGGGTCTACCGCTGAGGAGGAGTTCATGACCAGGCACGTGCGGATCCCGGTTCTGAGTCGCGGTGGTGCTCGCGTTGTGCGCGGTGCCCGCCTCGGCGGCCACACCCGTGTACAAAGACCCCAGCCAGCCGGTGGCCAAGCGGGTCGAGGACCTCCTGTCGCGCATGACGATCGAGGAGAAGGTCGGCCAGATGACGCAGACCGAGCGCGCGACGGTCGACGCCGACCCCGGCAAGATCACCCGCGGGTACCTCGGCTCGATCCTGTCCGGCGGCGGGTCGACGCCGACGCCGAACACCGCTGAGGAGTGGGCCGACATGGTCGACCGCTACCAGGCCGCCGCGCTCGAGACGCGCCTCGGCATCCCGCTGATCTACGGCGTCGACTCCGTGCACGGCCACGGCAACCTGCTCGGCGCCACGGTCTTCCCGCACAACATCGGCCTCGGCGCGACGCGCGATCCGGATCTCGTCCGCCGGGCTGCGCACATCACGGCCGAGGAGACGCGCGCGAGCGGCCCGCAGTGGACGTTCGCGCCGTGCGTGTGCGCCGCGCGCGAGGACCGCTGGGGTCGGACCTATGAGAGCTTCAGCGAGGACCCGGGCCTGGTCATCAAGATGGAGACCGCGATCGACGGCTTCCAGGGCGGGCGCGGCCAGCTCGACAACGCCGACCGGGTGCTCGCCACCGCCAAGCACTACGCGGGGGACGGCGACACGGAGTACGGCACCCCGACCGGCGACTACACGGTCGACCAGGGCATCGCGGTCACCAGCCGTGAGGACTTCTGGCGCAACTCGCTGCGGCAGTACCTTCCCGCAGTCCAGAAGCACCACGTCGGCAGCGTGATGCCGTCGTTCTCGAGCGTCGACTGGACCGAGGACGGCATCGGCAACCCGCTCAAGATGCACGCGCATCGCGAGCTGCTCACGGACGTGCTGAAGCGCGGGATGGGCTTCGACGGCTTCGTGATCAGCGACTGGGAGGCGGTCCACCAGCTCGAGGGCACGTGGGACGAGAAGGTCGCCGCGTCCGTGAACGCGGGCGTCGACATGTTCATGGAGCCCAACCTCGGCGACGACACCAATCCGGATGACCACTGGGTGCAGTTCCAGAAGTCGCTGCTCGCGCAGGTCGACAAGGACGGCGGGGTGACGACGGCCCGGATCGACGACGCGGTCAGCCGCATCCTCAAGAAGAAGTTCGAGCTCGGGCTGTTCGAGCACCCCTACACGGACCGCTCGCACATCGACGAGATCGGCTCGCCCGCGCACCGTCGCGTCGCGCGCCGCGCGGTCGCCAAGTCGCAGGTGCTGCTCAAGAACAAGAAGCGCGTCTTGCCGCTGCGCCGCCGCGCCAAGCTCTACGTGGCCGGCTCGAACGCGGACAGCATCGGCAACCAGGCCGGCGGCTGGACGATCACCTGGCAGGGCAACTCGACGCACGAGATCCCGGGCGACACGATCCTCGACGGGATCCGGGACGCGATCGGGTACCGCGGCCGCGTGACCTACAGCAAGGACGCCTCGGCGCCGATCCGCCGCCGCGACATCGGCGTCGTGGTGGTCGGGGAGACGCCGTACGCCGAGGGCTTCGGGGACGTCGGCGGCCCGCAGTGGGGCTACGACCCCGGCGAGAACGGCGTGCTGCGCCCGCCCCAGACGATGGAGCTCAACGACAACGACAAGGCCGCCGTCGACAAGGTCTGCGCGGAGGCGAAGAAGTGCGTCGTGGTCGTCGTCTCCGGCCGCCCGCTGATCATCGATCCGGCGCAGCTGCGTCAGATCGACGGGCTCGTCGCCGCCTGGCTCCCGGGCAGCGAGGGCAAGGGCGTGGCCGACACGCTGTTCGGCACTCGGCCGTTCACGGGCCGGCTGCCGATGACGTGGCCGCGCTCGATCGAGCAGGAGCCGATCAACATCGGCGACGCGGACTACGACCCGCTGTATCCGTTCGGGTTCGGGCTCCGGACCCGCTAGCCGGCTCGGCCACGGTCAGGGAGGGCGCCGGCGTCGGCGTCCTCCCGGCCCTGGTCAAGTCCGCCGCGTAGCTCCGGCCGCCACTTGACTCCGCGGGCGAGGCTCATGACGTGGCGGCGGGCGAGCAGGGCGCCGACCACGAGCGCGGCCACGCCGAGCTCCCAGATCAGCGGGGTCGCCGTGGGCGTGGCGCCGTCGGCGTTGGTGGCGAATGCGGTGGCCGGGGCGGCAAGGACGGCTGCCGCGCCGGCGAGGGCGATGCGATACGCGAGCATGAGCCTCTCCTGCGTTGCGGGTGGGTGCTCACCCGGTCAGAGGCGCGAGATCTCGCGGTGATACGTCAGCTGCTGCCGAACCACTCCTCGAGCGGCGGGTTCGCGTCGAGCGAGGCGAAGCTGCCGGTGTCGCGGATCTCCTCCGCCGCGCTCGCCATCGCGGCGACGGCGACCCACCCGAGCGCGCCGCCGACGCTCACGCGGGTGCCGCCGGCCTCGGCGATCTCCTGCATCGACAGGCCCTTGTGGGCGAGCACGTTGAGCGGCTTCGAGGTCGCGTCGGCGATCGCGCGGATCTCGTCGCCGTTGCGGAGGCCGGGCGCGTAGAGGACGTCGGCGCCCGCGCGCTCGTAGGCCTGCAGGCGGGCGATCGTGTCGTCGAGGTCGGGGTTGCCGCGGATGTGGTTCTCGGCTCGTGCCGTGAGCGTGAACGGGAAGCTGAGTTTGTCGGCGGCCGCGCGCGCGGCGGCGATGCGCGCCTCGGCGTGCTCGAGGCAGTAGAGGTGCCCTTCGGGGTCGAAGTCCTCGATCGAGCCGCCGACCGCGCCGGCCTCGGCGGCGCGGGTGATCGCGGTCGCCGCGTGCTCCGGGTCCGGCCCGTAGCCGTTCTCGAGGTCGACCGAGATGGGGATGCTCGTCGCGTCGGCGAGCGAGCGGACGTGCGCGGCCAGCTCGGCGAGCGTGACGCCGCCGTCGAGGCGGCCGAGGGTGAACGCGAAGGCGGAGCTGGTGGTGGCGAGGGCCTTGAAGCCGAGCGCCTCGAACACCCTCGCCGACCCGGCGTCCCACGGGTTGGGGATCACGAAGGCGTCGCCCTCGTGGAGCGCGCGGAAGTCGGCCGCCTTGCGCGCCTGGGCGGTGTGGTCGGTGGTCACGTGCGTCACGGTAACCCCTACGCGGGGATGAGTGCGGCCGCGACGAGCAGCAGGACCGAGGGCACGAGCAGCAGCGCGACGACGAGCTGAACCTGCGGCGCCGCGCGGGCGGCCCGCTCGGCGTGCGCGCGGGCGTTGCGCGAGCGCGCCTCGGCGGCCTGGGCCTCGAGCGCCGGCCCGAGCGGCGCGCCGTGGCGTGCCGCCCGGCGCAGCGCGGCGGTGAGCGGCGCGATCCCGGCGGCGGGGCAGCGGCGCTCGAAGCGGGTCAGCGCGGCGGCCGCGGGGACGCCGAGCGCCACCGCGTGCGCCGCGCGGTGCAGCTCCGCGGCGAGCGTCCCGGGATGACGCCGCCCCACCTCGGCCAGCGCCCGCCCGGTCGACAGCCCCGCGGCGACGGCCACGCGCAACAGGTCGAGCACGTCCGCGAGCTCCGCCTCCACGGCGCGCCGCCGCGCGCTCGCGCGGCGCCGCAGCCAGACGTCGGGAGCGAGGAACGCGCCGACCGCGGCGAGCGCGCAGGCGGGCATTCCGAGCCGCCCGGGCAAGTCCGCGGCGAGGGGCAGCGTCGCCAGCAGCGCGACGAGCGCCGCACCGGCCTTGATCGCCATCACGTCCCCCGGCAGCGTCTCGAGCCCCGCGAGCTCCACCCGCGCGGCGAGGCCGCGCGGGGCACGGACGTCGAGCCCGCGGCCGGCCCGTGCGAGCAGCGAGAGGGCGACGCGGCGGGCCGGCCGCGGCGGCCGGCGCGTCGCGCTCCAGGCCTGGGCGAGGTCCGTGGTGCCGAGCGCGGCGACACCGCCGGCGGCCGCCGCGAGGAGGGTCGCGGCGGTCATGCTCGCCACGCCCGCCCGAAACGAGCCGCCGTATCACGGCGCTCGGCGCTCTCGCCCGGAACGGGCCACCGCGGTCATGCCCGCCGCACCCGCACGATCCGGTGGATCGCTGCGAGGCCGAGCGCCTGCAGCAGCAGTGCGCAGAGCGTGAGCGCGGCCGGGAGTGGCGCGGCGACCAGCGCGGTGAGGAAGCCGGGTGCGGCCAGTTCGGCGAGGGCGGCCGCGGCGACCGGGAGCCCGACGACGAGCCACGCCGTGAAGCGGGCCTGCGCCGTCGCGGTGCGGGCGTCGCGCTCGAGCCGGTCCGCGGCCTCGAGCGCCGCCGCGAGCTCGCGCAGCAGCGCCGGCAGGTCGCCGCCGGCGTCGCGCTGGAGCAGGATCGCGGCGATCAGCGTGTCCCACGCGCGACAGCCGGCGCGAATCCGCAGGCCCTCGAGCGTCGCCTCCGTCTCCTCGCCAAGCTCGAGTGCGCGCGCGGCGATCCGAAGCTCGTTGCCCGCCGCCCCGGCGAGCGCGGGCGCGGTCTCGGCCAGCGCGCCACGGATCGAGTGGCCCGCTCCGATCGCGTCGGCCAGCGCGCGCGCCGCGCCCGCCGCGCCGCGGCGAACCTCGTCCCGGTAGCGACCGCGCCGGGCCCGGACGAGCGCGAGCACCATCGCCGGGCCGGCGAGCGCGGCCGCCGCGCCGAGCAGCGGGCCGCCCAGCAGCCAGCCGCCCGCGAGCAGCGAGCCGGCGGCCAGCAGCGCGAGCCGCCGCCGCTCCTCCCCACTCGGCGCCCGCCCCTCGCGGCGCGCGCGGGCCAGCGGGGCGAGCGCGAACGCGAGCCGGTCGGCGACCCGCACGCCCTGCGCCGTCGCGAGGCACTCCCACGCGCCGAGGACACCTGCCGCCCCGGCGGCGGCAGCGAGAAGCGCCGCGGTCGTCATGCCCGCGCTGCCCTCGTGACGGCACGCCTGCTCGTGCGGAGGGGGATCTGCCCGCCGACGGTCGACGCGGCCGCCGCGGACGTCCACGCGCGACCGGGTTCGCGGACGATCATCCGCGGGCCAGCCGCGCCGCGATGTCGTCGCCGAGCGGGGCGCGCCAGGTCGGACGGCCGGCTCGGAGCGTGTAGATCTCCCGCGCGGCCGCGCCTCCCGCCACGCGCGTGACCTCGGCGACGGAGGTGACCCGGCGGCTGCCGTCGGCGGCCCGGGCCTGGCAGACGACGAGGTCGATCGCGTCGGCGACCTGCTCGCGGATGGCGGCGTGCGGCAGGCCGACGTCGGCCATGAGCGCGAGCGTCTCCAGCCGTCGCAGCGCCTCGGCCGCGCTGCCGGCGTGGACGGTGCAGAGCGAGCCGTCGTGGCCGGTCGAGAGCGCGGTCAGCATGTCGAGCGCCTCCGGGCCGCGCACCTCGCCGACGACGATCCGGTCGGGCCGCATCCGCAGCGCGTTGCGGACGAGCCGGCGGATCGTGACCTCGCCGCGGCCCTCGAGGTTGGGCGGCCGCGACTCCAGCCGGAGCACGTGCGGCTGGCGCAGGCGCAGCTCCGCCGCGTCCTCGATCGTCACGACGCGCTCGCCGGGATCGATGTAGCTCGACAGGGCGTTGAGCAGCGTCGTCTTGCCCGACCCGGTCCCACCGCAGACGAGCAGGTTGCAGCGGCGCCGCACCGCCCGCGCGAGCAGCTCCGCCAGCGGCGCGGTCAGGGTGCCGTTCGCGACCAGCTCCGCGGGGCTGAAGCCGCGGCGGCGGAAGCGGCGGATCGTCAGCACCGGGCCGTCGAGCGCGAGCGGCGGGACGACGATGTTCACGCGCGATCCGTCGGGGAGGCGGGCGTCGACGAGCGGCTCGGCCTCGTCGACGCGGCGGCCGAGCGGCGCGAGGATGCGCTCGATCGCGTGCCGGAGCTCGGCCTCGGTCGCGAACCGCGCCGTGGTCGCCTCCAGCCGGCCGCCGCGCTCGACCCACGCCGGCGCGGTCCCGCAGACGAGGATCTCGTCGACCTCGGGGTCGGCGAGCAGCGGCTCGAGCGGCCCGAGCCCGAACGACCGCTCGGCGATCCGGTCGGCGAGCGCTTCGCGGGCGTGCTCGTCGAGCATCCCCGCCTCGCGGTCGACGAGCGCCCGGATGCGCGTCCGCGCGTCGTCATCCCCGCCGGGCTCGGGCGGCTGCGCGAGCATGCGCTCGCGCAGCGACCCGGCCAGGCCGTCCAGGGCGGCCTCGTGGGCGGCGGCGTCCATCACGAGCGCCCCGCACGGGTCGTCCCGTCCAGCCCGCGGTTCATCGCGGGCCTGCCACGCCGCGCGCGAACGGGTAGCCGCGCTGGGCCGGGATCGTGATCCGGAGGCGGACACCGGTCGGCGCGCGACCCGTCGCGGAGAAGCGGCCGAGAGCGTCCGTGCGCAGGGCGGCTCGGGTCGACCAGCGCGCTCCGCGGCGGGATTGGAGGCGCAGGCGCACGCCGGCCATCGGCACGCGGCCGCCGAGCAGGCGCCCGGTGACGAGGGTCACTGCGCCCGTGCGGCGGACACGCAGGCGGGCCGTCGCTCGGACCCGGAGGCGGAGCGTGACCGAGGCGCGGCCGTAGACGAGCCGGACGTGCCGGGACGGGCCGATCTTGGTGAACGTCGTCAGGCGGCCGTCGCGGCGGGTGCGGACGCCGGTGATCGGGCGCCAGCGGCGACCGTCGATGCGCTCGAGCATCCGCACCGGCGTGCGGGAGAGCGGGCGGCCGGCGAGGTCGGTGAGCCGGCCGCGGATGCGCACGCGCGTCGGCCACGACACGGTCGTGCTGCGCAGGTGCCGGCGACCGCGCTCGAGCCAGGCGGTCGAGCCGGCCGCGGGGCGCCGGCGGGGTCGCGACCGAGAACCCGCCGCTCGGACCGGTGCCAGGCCCGGTGACGATCTCGCTCGGCGCGGAGGCGACCTGAACGCTGCCGCCGCCGTCAGACGCTCCGACGACCGCGCGGACGCGATGGCCGGTGTCGCCCCGACGGAGCGCGTAGGTCCGGCCGACCGCTCCGCCGATCTCGGCGCAGTTGCGGCCCGCCGCGTCGCAGCGCTGCCAGCGGTAGTCGTAGGCGATGTCCTGCCCGTCGAACCCGGTCGGCTTGGCCGTGAGCGCCTCGGAGAGCTCGGCCGCTCCCGTGAGGCCGACGAGGCCGGCACGCGGCGGCCGGTTGTCGACGACGATCGCGGCCTCCGCCGTCCGGGCGTTGCCCGCCACATCCTCCACCCGGGCGAGCAGCGAGTGCGTTCCGTCGCGAAGCGTGCGCGTGTCGAGCCGCACCCGCGCCGGCGCGTCGAGCGGGCATGGCACCCGCCGGACGACGTGGCGTTGCGTGCCGACGGACGCAGGGACCGTCGCGCAGAGCGCGCCGCCGGCCAGTCGGCGGCCGTCGATCGAGAGGGTGCGCTCGAACACGCCGCCTCCCTCATCCGTGGCACCGACCGGCAGCTCGATCGTGTCCCGGATGTGGCCGCTCGGCACGCTCAGCGTGGCGCGCGGCGCGCGGTCGTCGCGGAAGACGACCGCGAGCGCGTGGAACCGTGCGGCCGAGATCCCGCCGGTGAAGCACGGACCGCGCAGCTCGCAGCGCACGCCGATGCGCAGCGCGTCGGCCTCGCGCGCGTCACCGACCGCTCGGTGGGCGCCGAAGTCGATCGGGGCACCACCGGTGTGGCCCCGCGCGGGCGCGATGTACTCCCAGGAGCCGCCGTGTCCGGCCTCCACCACGAACGTCGGCACCGCCCACGACGCGGCTCCGGAGAGGTGGGCGTGAAACGTCGTGACGAGCCGCGTGATGCTGGTGCCGGCCGGCGCGTTGAGGCGGAAGAGGTTCGGCGTCGTACCGGAGGTCGCGAAGAGACCCTTGCCGGCGCGGCCCGCGTAGCAGTCGTTTCCGGACGGGTAGACGCCCTGCTCGAGGAACCAGCCGTCGGCGGGACGGATGACATGGGCGGGCCCGAGCACGCCCGCGAGGTCCGCACAGCCGACAAGGACGTATGAGCCCGCGTGGGCGGGCGTGGGCGCGGCGCCGAGGGCGGCCGCGGCGAGGAGGATGGCGATCAGTGGCTTCTTCATGACCTTCTCAAGGCCGCGAGGCGGGTGGACTCGCCCCCCTCAGCTCGTGCGGGCGAGCAGACGGACCTCGCGCGCGCCCGCCTCGAGCGAGGCGAGCGTGAGCGCCTGGCGCGCGGTGACGCGGAGCGTGGCCGCGACGCGCGCGGCGTCCGCCCCGTCCGCGGCGGCGAGCGGGCGCGCGGAGAGGACGTCGGCGCCCGTGAGGGCGAGGCGGGCGCCGCCGCGCTCCGGGACGACGACGACGTCGACCCGCGCGCCCGCGACGACGAGCTCCGCCGAGCCCGTCCCGGCGACCTCGACCGCGCGCTCGCCGCGGCGGATCGACGGCGGTCCGGGCGCCGTCTCGTCCTCGAGCACGCCCGGGCCGAGATACGCGCCGCGGGGCACGGCCGCGGCCGGCCGCCGGCCAACCACCTCCTCGGGCACGGAGGCCGCGCCGACCGGCGCGTAGCGGGCGGGGATCCTCCGCAGGGCGAGGTCGGCCGGCCGGAGACGCCGCTGCGCCGGGAGGTCCCGGTTCGCGACGACCACGTCGATCAGCGGAGCGAGCTGCGCGCGCACCGCCGCCTCGCGGCGGCCGACATCCGAGGCGGCGAGCCCGCCGAGCGCGAGCGCGAGGCCGATCAGCAGCGCGCCGCGGCGCCGCCGGCTCATCGCGCGAGCGGAGCGCCGGCCGCACCGGGCAGCCCGCGCATCGCGCGAGCGAGTGATCCGGCGGCGCTTCGCAGCCGGCTCTTCACGGGAGCGGATGGTCCCGCGGCGCTTCGCGGCCGGCTCATCGCGCGAGCGGGGGTGGTCCGTCGGCGCTGGGCAGCTCGAGCACGAGGCAGGCGCCGGCGGCGCTGGGCGCCGCCGCGAGCCGGCCGCCGTGGCGCTCGGCGATGCCGGCCGCGATGGCGAGCCCGCGGCCGCGCGGAGCGTCGTGGACGCCCGGCCGGTACCAGAGCGGGCGACGACCCGGTCGATCCACGAGTTCCCACACCGGCCCGGGCAGCCCCGGCCCCGCGTCCTCGACCTCCACGCGCACCCGCCCCGCGAGCACGCGCCCGCGCACCCGCACGGGAGAGGCGCCGTGCTCGACGGCGTTGGCGACGAGGTTCCCGCACGCCTGGGCGAGCCGGACCGGGTCGGCGCGGACGAGCGCGCGCCCGCGCAAGGGCTCCACCGCCAGCTCCGCCCCGAAGGCGCGCGCGAGCGGGCGCCAGGCCTCGGCGGCGTCGTCGAGCAGCGCGCCGACGTCGACGAGCTGCGCACGCTCCCCCGCGCGCCGCCCGCGGCTCGCCGCCGCCAGATCGTCGAGCGCGAGCGCGGCCCGCCGGAGCTCCAGATCGACCGCGGCAGCGCGGTCCTCGTCGTCCAGCGCGTGGAGTCCCAGCCGAGCCGCGCACAATGGCCCGCGCAGCTCGTGGCCCGCGTCGGCGACGAGCGACGCGTGGCGGACCAGCCGTGCCTGCAGCACCGCGACGAGCCCCGCGCAGACGACGGCGGCAAGCCAGCCGACCACGGCCAGGCCGGTCACGCCGCCACCGCCTCGACCGGTCCGTCGACCAGGCGATAGCCGACGCCCCACACGTTGACGACGAACTTGTCGCCGCCCGTGCCGAGCTTCTGCCGCAGCCGGCACGCGTGCGAGTCCAGGGTGCGCGTCGCGCCCATCGACCTGAAGCCCCAGACGTCCCGAAGCAGCTCTTCCTTCGTATAGACCCGCGTCGGCGACGCCGCCAGCGCCTTGAGCAGCGCGAACTCCTTCTGCGACAGCGCGACGCGACGGCCGCGCAGCCGCACCTCCCGCGACGGTGGGTCGATCTCCAGATCCCCCACCCGCAGGCGCCCGAGCGACTGGCGCGGTTGGGTGCGGCGGAGGATCGCGGTCATCCGGCCGCGCAGCTCCGCGTACGAGAAGGGCTTCGACACGTAGTCGTCCGCGCCGCGATCGAACCCGCGGACGCGGTCGAGCTCCGAAGCGCGGCCGGTGAGGATCACGAGCGGCAGGCCCGGATCGAGCCGGGAGGCGACGCCGTCGGCGGTCCGGACCTGGCGGATCAGGTCGAGGCCCGACCCGTCGGGCAGCCCGAGGTCGACGAGCGCGAGGTCGGGCTGCTTGTACTCCAGCAGCCGTACGGCGTCTTTCACGGTCTCGGCCAGCAGGACGGTGAAGCCGTCCGCGGTGAGGTTGTCGGCGAGGAACGTCCGCAGGCCGAGGTCGTCCTCGACGAGCAGGAGGGTCGTGGAGTCGGTCACGCCCTCCTGAGTCAGAGCGGCAACAACTTCGCCCCCGTGACACACATGGGGTGCTGACCCGACTCCACTTCCTGCCACTACTGCCGATAAGTCAAAAAGGTGGGGCGGGCCAAGCGTCCTTGCCATCTCCATGCCCGCCCCGCCGTCTGTATCGACCAGCCCTCCTCATGGGCCGAGGGGGTCTGGACGCATGTCCAGAACGGTCGGCCCTTGAACCTCACGTAACGTCAGGCTCTACGGTCTCCGTATGTGGAAGATCGGTGAGCTTGCGAGGCGCACTGGGCTGACCGTCAGGACGCTCCACCACTACGACGCGATCGGCCTGCTGTCCCCGGCCGAGCGGTCGGGCGGTGGTCATCGCGTCTATGGCGAGGCCGACGTGGGCCGCCTCTACCGGATCGTGTCGCTGCGCTCGCTCGGGTTCCCGCTCGACGCGATCGCCGCGGCGCTCGACGAGGAGACCTTCGACCCGCGCGCCGCGGTCGAGGACCACCTCGCGCGGCTGGAGGACCAGATCGAGCAGCAGCAGCGGCTGCGCGTGACCCTGCAACAGCTGCTCGAGCGGCTCGACACCGAGGACTTCCTGACCACGATCGAGGAGTTGACGATGCACGAGCGCTACTACACCCCCGAGCAGCTCGAAGAGCTCGCCCAGCGCCGCAAGGCGATCGGCGACGAGGCCATCCGCGAGGTCGAGCGCGAGTGGGCGCAGATCTTCGCCACCCTCCGCACCGAGATGGACGCGGGCACCGATCCCGCCGACCCGAAGCTGCGCCCGCTCGCCGAGCGCGGCCGCGAGCTCGTCGCGATGTTCACGGGCGGCGACCCCGGGATCACGAGCGCGCTCAAGGAGATGTGGGCCAAGGAGGACCCGGAGACGGTCTCGCACGGGATCGTCGACGCCGAGGTGATGGCCTACTACGGCAAGGTCCAGTCAGCGATGTAGCCCCGACGTGGCAGCCGAGGTTCCGAGACCCGTAAGGTTCCTCCATGGCGCGCATGGCGCGGAGGACACAGGCGAACGAGTGTCGGCAATGCTCGACGTTCTGCGACCGCGTGATCAAGCCCTCCACCTGCATCGCCTCGAGCTGCCCCGCGCTCTACCACTACGACGATCCGCTCAGCGGGCGCCGCTACATGGGCTGCCTGCACAAGGTCTTCGCGACCGAGATCGATATCGAGCTGTTCGCCGAGGCCGAGAAGAGCCGCGCAGGCTTCGGCGCCGTCAAGCTCGCCGGCCAGCCGCGGGAGCGCTGCTCGTTCCAGATCGAGCGTGCCTTCGACGAGGCGAGCGACTGCGTGAACCGGCGCTTCTTCGACTGGCCCGAGGCCGCGCCGGGCGCCGTGCGGGCGTTCGACCTGCGCGACCGGCTCTGAATAACCTCCAGCTCGCAAGGTCGCGCCCGTGAAAGATCCCCTTCACGGGGCGCGCCGATGAAGGAGTCAGGCCTAAGATGCAGACGCCTCGGGCACGGCCCTGGCGGAAGCACTTCTCTCTCATGGATTCCACCCGCCGCGGCAACTACGACTCTGGCCAGGACTACGTCCTGGAATACGGCGAGCTGCGCTTCACCTTCAACGAGCGCGACTTCTCCGAGCGCGTCGAGCAGGCGGCGCTGAAGCTGGGCTTCGTCGCGTCGCGCCTGGAGGGCGTCGAGCTCGAGGATCTGGTGAACCTGACCGTCAACGGCGAGGTCCAGGATCCGGCCTCCCCGCTGGGCGAGCACGTCAACGACTGCTGGCCCGAGCTCGTCGGCCCCGCCGAGCGCTCGCTCGTGCACTGGCTGCGCCGGCTCGTCTTCCGCTCCGCCTGGCTCGACCAGCGCGTCAAGGAGGGCGAGCTCGACGTCGCCTTCGACGAGTCGACCCACACCTTCGGCTACATCCAGCCCGAGCGCGACGACGAGCCGATCGAGCTGTCACCCGAGCCCAACTGGGGCCGGGTCGCGTACACGCCGCGCTAGCGGGGTACCCGCGACCCATGCGGGTCTTCATCGCGGTTGTAGCCGCCCTCCTCCTCACGGCCGCTCCGGCCGCCGCCGCCGAGCCCAGCGCTCCGCCCGGCGCCTTCGTCTCCCTCCACGACGTCGATCCCTCGATCGTGATCGAGATGCGCTATCTGACGCCGCACAACTTCATCGGCAAGCGCATCCCGGGCTACCGCGAGAACGTCTGCCTGCTCACGCGCCCGACCGCCGAGGCGCTGACGAAGGTCCAAGCGGCGGTGCGCGCGCAGGGCTACACGCTGAAGATCTACGACTGCTACCGGCCGCAGCGGTCGGTCGACGCGTTCGTGAAGTGGGCGAAGGACCTCGGCGACAACCGGATGAAGGCCGAGTTCTACCCGCGCGTGCGCAAGCAGGTGCTGTTCAAGGAGGGCTACATCGCGGCCCAGTCCGGCCACAGCCGCGGCAGCACGGTCGACCTCACACTCGTGAAGCTGCCCGCGCGCAGCCAGGAGCGCTACCGGCGGGGCGACCGCCTACGCGACTGCGCACGGCCGGCCCGCAAGCGCTTCCGCGACAACTCGATCGACATGGGCACGGGCTATGACTGCTTCGACCCGCTCGCCCACCCCTACAACGGGCGCATCCGCGGCAAGCAGCGCGCGAACCGCCTGAAGCTGCGCAAGCCGATGATCGCCGCCGGCTTCAAGGGGCTCGAGACGGAGTGGTGGCACTTCACCCTCCGCAACGAGCCCTACCCAGAGACGTTCTTCGACTTCCCGATGGAGCGCGGCTTCGCTGCGCTAGGCCGATTCGGCGCGCGCCTTGGCGATCGCCTCGGCGCCCGCGTCGCCGACCAGCAGCTCGGGGCGCATCGTCCCGCTCGCGGCGAGGTCGAGGGCCGGGAAGCGGCCCATGGCGGTCAGCGAGCCGTCCAGCGCGATCACGGTCGTCTCGCCGCCGAGCGGCGCCGGGGCCGTGGCGATCACGGTCAGCGAGCCGCCGTCGGCGATGTTGCGGGCCGCGGCCAGTGCGCGCCGCGCGACGGCCGGGGAGACGTACTCGAGCGAGTCGACGATCACGACGGCGTCGGCGCCGCGGGCGGCGACGCGGCGGGCCTGCTCGACCGCCTGCTCGACGGCCTGGCCCTGCGCGTCGGCGGAGGCGGCGAAGCTCACGGCGGTGGCGGGGGCGGCGGGGCCGCTCTGCCAGTCCGGGACCTCCTCGGGACGCACGCCGGCGAGCACGACGCTCAGCTCGACGCCGCCCTGCTCGGCGAGCGCGGCGGTGATGCGCCGCAGCGCCTCGGTCTTGCCGGAGCGGGCCGGGCCGACGAGCGTGACGCGTGAGCCCTTGCCGAACGGCGTGAGCCACTCGATCGCCTTCACGGTCGGGTCCTCGGTGCCGAGGGCGAGCCGCTCGGCCGGGAAGATCACGGGCAGGTCCTCGAAGCGGGTGCCCTCGGAGACCTCGTCGGCGGGCTTGCCGTTGATGGTGTCCACGCGCACGAGCGAGGGGAAGCGCTCCGAGCGCCGCGGCGGGCGCATCGGGCCGGCGACCTTGTCGCCGGAGACGAGCTCGCAGCGCTTGACCTGGGCGGCGGAGACGTAGACGTCCTCGTCGGAGGTCTCGCCGTCGGTCAGGCGCACGAACGCGGAGCCGTTGCCGAGCAGCTCGATCGTGCCCTCGACCTGCTTGTCCTCGACGTCGGGCTTGTCGGACCTGTCGCCGCCACGGCCACCGCGGCCGCCGCGCGAGCGGGGCGCGTCGTCGTCCTCGTCGCGGCCACGGCCGCGGCCCCCGCGGGAGCGGGGCTCGGCCTTCTCGGCGTCGTCCTCGTCACGGGCACGGCCACGGCCGCCGCGCGAGCGGGGCTCGGCCTTCTCGGTGTCGCCGTCGTCCTCGTCACGGGCACGGCCACGGCCGCCGCGCGAGCGCGGCTCGGCCTTCTCGGTGTCGCCGTCGTCCTCGTCACGGGCGCTGCGGGCACGGCCGCGGCCGCCACGGCGCCCGCGGCGGGCGGGGGCGTCATCGTCGTCGTCGTCCTCGGACGGGGCGGCGCCGGGGGCGACGTAGTCCTCGCCGGCCTGCTTGGCGACGATCGCGTCGATCAGGTCGGCCTTGCGCAGGCGGCGGTAGCCGTCGACACCGAGCTCGTTGGCGAGCAGGTGGAGATCGGCAAGGGGAGATTCCGCGAGGGCGGAAGGGTCGAGCACGGAAGACATAAGAGGTCTCCTTTTCTTCGGTATGGGTCGGTCGGCACCCGGCCGCGTTGTGACAGCGGCCGGCAACCTGGCCCGGAGAAGGCTAGCGCTCCGGGAAGCGGTCCGGGGTGAGGCCCTCGTCCGGGGCGAGCTCGCGGTCGCCGCGCAGCACCGCGCGGACGGCGAGGAAGTCGGCCGCCGCGGCGACGTCGTGGACGCGCAGGATGCTCGCCCCCGCGTCCACCCCGGCGGCGAGCGCAGCGAGCGTCGCGGCGCCCCGCTCGCGGGCCGCGCGGCCCGTGATCGCGCCGAGGAAGTCCTTGCGCGAGACCGCCAGCAGCACCGGGTGCCCGAGCGCGCACACGACGTCGAGCCGGCGCAGGATCGCGACCGTCTGGGCCGGCGTCTTGGCGAAGTCCGGGCCCGGGTCGAGCACGATCTGCCATTCCCCCACCCCGCGCGAGCGCGCCACCGCGACCCGCTCGGCGAGGAAATCCGCGACGTCCGCGACCACGTCGTCGTAGGTGCCGGGATCGAGCAGCGTGCCCTTCGGCTCGACGCGCGTGTGCATGACCACGAGCGCCGCGCCGGTGCGGGCGCAGACGTCGGCGAGCGCCGGGTCGCGCAGGCCCGAGACGTCGTTGACCATCCCCGCCCCCGCCGCGATCGCCGCCTCCGCGACCTCCGGCTTGTAGGTGTCGACCGAGACGAGCACGTCGTGCTCGGCGACGATCCGCTCGACCACCGGCACCACGCGCTCGATCTCCAGCGCGGCGGTGACGGGCGGGCGCAGGCCGGTGGCCGACTCGCCGCCGACGTCGACGATCGCCGCGCCCGCCGCCACGTGCGCGGCGGCGCGGGCGGCCCGCGCGGCGAGGTCGGGCAGCTCGCCGCCGTCGGAGAACGAGTCGGGCGTCGCGTTGACGACGCCCATCAGCAGCGGCGGGCCGGCGAGATCGAGCTCCCGGCGACCCGCCCGCAACCTCACGAGATGCGCAGCCTCACGATCTTCACCTTGCGGTTGCCGGCGACGTCGTAGGCCGTCACGCGCAGCTTGAAGCGGCCGCGGCGGTAGCTGTGGGTGCCGCGGAAGCGCTTGCCCCTCTGGCTCGTGGTGCGCTTGGAGTCGCCGTAGCGGACGCGGATCTTCGTCACGCCCGAGCCCTTGCCGTCGTTGGCGCGCGCGACGATCCGCAGCCCGCGACCCGCGGCGCGCCGGCCCGAGACCCTGACCTTGATCTTCGGGCCCTGGTTGTCGAAGCGCACGGTGCGCGTGCGGCTCGGGTTCTCCTGCCCGCGCGCGTCGATCGCGATCACCTGGTAGGGCAGCGCGCGGCCGGCGCGCAGGCGCCGGCGGGGGACGAGCGAGTTGCCCGTCGTCTCCCCCACGACCTGGCCGCCGACGACGACGCGGAAGCGCTGCGGGCCCCAGAGGTCGAGGCCCGGCCGCCACTCGAGCTTCGGCCGCAGCTTGTTCGACCACCCGCTGCGCGCGATCGCCCCCGGCCGCCCGGGCAGGCGGTCGTGGACGGCCACGGCCAAGGTACGCGGGCTGCCCGGCGCGCCCTGGACCATCGCCACGGCGAAGCCCGCGACGCGATCGGCGGCGGTGGCGAACTGGCCCGGCGAGACCGGCCCGAGCTCGGGCCGCGAGAGCGTCACCTCGTTCTCGAACGGCTTCGTCGGCTCCGGCTTGAGCCGGCCCTTGATCGCGCCGTCGACGAGCCAGGCGGCGATCACCTCGCGGTGCTCGGACGAGGCGGGCTGGGGCTCCGAGTTCGGCGCCGTCGCGAAGTGCAGCGGCTGCGACGGCTCGAAGATGTCGTTGTAGTTGAACGCGCCGAGCACGCCGCCGCCGCCCTGGAGCGTCGCCAGGCCCTGGCCGCGGCCGTTGATCGCGATGCGCGGCCGCACCGTGGGCGGCCCGCCGTCGAGCGGGACGGCCGGGTCGAAGGTCGAGCCGAGCATCCGCCGCGCGACCGAGCGCGACCCGCCGAAGTCCTGGCGGAAGACGGCCCAGGCGAACGAGCCGTCGTCCTCGACGTCGATGTCGATCGAGTCCGCCGCCCCGCCGGCCTGGCCGCCGAGGTCGGTCAGCGAGGCCTCCTGCGGGAACGAGGAGGGATTCAGCCCGGTCACGCGCCGCGCATAGACGCGCGCGCGGCCGTCGGGGTTGTTCTCGCCCCAGGCCACGATCGCGTTGCCCTCGGCCGAGACGGCGACGTCGGGGCGCTGGGCGCCGCGGCCGGCGGCGTGTGCGGGGTCGATGTCCAGCGGCGCGCCGACGGGCGTCCAGCCCACGTCCTGCAGGCGTGAGGCGCGGATGTCCGAGCCGCCGCCGCCCGGCGCGGCCCAGGTGGCGTAGGCGGCGCCGTTGATGCCCATGTCGACGGCGATGTCGGTGGACAGGCCGGCGGGGTCGTTGGAGAGCTCGGTCGGGCCGAGGAACGGCCCGGGCTGCTTGTCGTTGCCCGGCACGACGCTGCCGTAGACGCGCGTGCCCGCGGTCCACACGACGACCAGCCGGCCGGCGTCGGCGGCCGCGATCGCGGCGTCGGTCGCACCGGCGCCGAGGCCGTTGTCGACGCGCTCGGGCGGCCGGAACGTGCCGCCGTTGAAGCGCGAGACGAAGACGTGGGGCGTGCCGTCGACCTTCTTGAGGTAGACGACGCCGCCGGTGCCGTCACGCGCGAGGTCGACGCCGCCGAGCTTGTCGATGTCCGGCGTCGGCCCGTCCACGGGCGCGGAGGGGAACCAGCCGGCCGACGCGAGCGAGGGCAGCGCAGCGAGCGCCAGCAGGGCGAGCAGGACGGAAAGAGTGAGGCGGCGGGACATGGGCTCCAGTGGACGGTGACGGCTCCGGTCGCTGCAACCGGCGGAAGCAGGGAAAGTTACGGCCCCGAGCCGACGGCAGCCGCGGACGCCACCACGAGCCCCTCCGCGACGGCGTCGGCGCGAAAGCGATCGGCCTCGGCCGCGCAGCGCGCCTCGTCCCACCCCAGCTCGGCCCCGAGCGCCCGTGCCACGCGCTCCGGCGCCTGCTCGCCGGGCGCGCACAGGCGCCGCGCGGCGGTCAGCCCGAGGCGGGTGCGGCGCAGCAGGACGTCGCTGACGCTGCGGGCCTGCTCGCGCCGGGCCGAGAAGGCCGCCTCGGCCAGCAGGTCGGGCATCCCGGGCAGGATCGGCTGGGCCAGCTCGCCGCGCTCGGCGGCGGTCTTGAGCACCTCGTGGGCCGCGAAGCCGTAGCGGCCCGCGAGCTGCTCGTAGGCGTCGTCCTGCATGCCTTCCACGCGCGCGAGGTCGTTCGCGTCGACCGGCATCCCGAGCGGGATCTCCCCGGTGCGGCAGGGCGCCTCGCGGCCCTCGCGCTCGACCAGGCGGTCGACGGTCATCTTCGCCATCCGCCGCCACGTCGTGAGCTTGCCGCCCGTGATCGTGACCATGCCGCTGGAGGTCTCGTACAGCTCCGCCTTGCGCGAGATGTCGACCGACTTCTTGGGGTCGCCGGTGGAGATCAGCGGCCGCACCCCCGCGTAGGCGCCCGCGATCTCCTCGGGGACGATGTCGGTCGCGAAGAACTCGTTGACGGCCTCGAGCAGGTACGCGACGTCGTCGTCGCCCGGGCGGATGTGCTCGATGTCGCCCTCGTAGTTGTTGTCGGTGGTGCCGACCAGCGTCTGGCCGAGCCACGGCAGCACGAAGATCCTGCGCCCGCCCGCCGCCGGGACGATCGCTCCCACCTTCACCGCCAGGCGCTCGCGCGGGAGGATGATGTGCGTGCCGCGGCTGGGCCGGATCACCGGCACCTCGGCCTCGTCGTGGAGCTCGTCGGGGCGGATGCGGTCCGCCCACACGCCGGTGGCGTTGACGACGGCCTCGGCCGCGATCGTGAACGCCTCGCCCGTCTCGGCGTCGCGGACCTCGGCGCCGCGGGCGCGGCCGCCCTCCTCGACCAGCCCGGTCACCTCGAGCCCGTTGGCGAACACGGCCCCGAAGCGCTCGGCCTCGCCCAGCACGGTCAGGACCAGCCGCACGTCGTCGGTCTGGCAGTCGTAGAAGAGGTAGCCGCCGGTCGGCTCGCGGGCGGCCAGCGCGGGCAGCAGCTCGATGACCTCGTCGCCCCCGATCACGCGGTGGCGCGCCGGGCTCCAGTCCGCGTTCCCGTCCAGGTTGCGGTCGCGGAGGCGGCGGCGGCCGAGCGGCGAGCGCCGCAGCCGGTCCACCGCCATCACGTCGTACATGTTGAGCCCGAGGCCGAGCAGGCGATCGGGGCGCGCGCCGCCGAACGCGGGCACGATCATCGGCAGCGGCCGCACCAGATGCGGGGCGAGCGCGGCGTTGATCTGGCGCTCGAGCAGCGCCTCGCGGACGAGCCCGAGGTCGAAGTTCTGCAGGTAGCGCAGGCCGCCGTGGACGAGCTTGCTCGAGCGCGACGAGGTGCCGGAGGCGTAGTCGGCCTTCTCCACCAGCGCGACCGAGTAGCCGCGCGTGGCGGCGTCGAGCGCCACCCCGGCGCCGGTGATGCCGCCGCCGATCACGAGCACGTCGAACGGCTCGGAGGCGAGGGCGGCGACGGCGTCCGCGCGCGGGAGCATCTACGTGAAGGTAGGCGCGGAAGTCGTCGAGCGGGGCGCGCTCGGGCGCCGCCTTGTCCGGCCCCTTGGCGCGGCCGAGGTGCACGAGGCCGAGCACGTGCTCGCTCTCGGGGATCCCGACCGCGGCGCGGCCCTCGGGCGTGCGCAGCACGCCGGGCGTGCGCCAGTAGCCGGCCAGGCCGCGGGCGTGGGCGCCGAGCAGCAGGATGAAGGTCGCCGCCGCGCCGGCCGCGTGGTCCTCCTCGAACGTGACGGGGTCGTCCGAGCGCAGCACGGAGGCCGCCACGAGCGTCGGCGCGCGGTCGAGCTTGGCCGCCGCCTCGGGCCCCGCCGCCTCCTTCAGCGCGGCCAGCGACCGCGGGCCGAGCACGCGGAAGCGCCAGGGGTTCGTGAGGTTGTGGTTCGGCGCCCAGCGGGCGAGTTCGAAGAGCTCCTCGAGCGTCGCCCGGTCCACCGGTTCGGGCTCGTAGGCCTTGTGGGTGCGGCGGCTGCGGATCAGCTCCTCGACGGTCACCCGCGTGAGGCTAGCCCAAAAACCTTCAGGTTCCGGGAGTTTCGGCCGATAAGCCCCGCACTCCCCCCGAGTTCTAGGAGAACCAACCGTGCTGCGTATCGACGAGACGTCCAAGACGCTGGTGGCCCCGCCCGCGGGCGGGCTTGTCACCGAGGTGAACCCCGACCGCGAGGAGATGCTCGCGCTCGTCAGCTCCTCCTGGGAGGCCTTCGCCGGCGAGCTCGGCCAGCCGAGCCTCCGCTTCGTCGGCCAGGGCCAGGTCCCCGGCCTCGACCTGCTCGCCTTTGACGAGCAGGCCGGTCGCGCCGTCGTCGTCGGCGTCTCGTCCGACGTCGCCGCCGCCCAGCTGTCCGACGCCCTCAGCGCCGCCGCCGCGGTCGCGGGCATGGACGCCGCCGCGCTGGCCGCCGTGCACGACTCCCTGCAGGCCGCCGTCCCCGGCGACTCGCCGCAGGTCGTGCTGGTCGCGGGGTCGTTCGACGCCTCCACGCTCGCCACGGTCGACTGGCTGACCCGGCGTCACGGGCTCGAGATCTCCTGCTTCGTCCTCTCCGTCTTCCGCTTCGGCGCGGAGCGGCTGCTGTCGATCCGCCGCGAGTACCCCGCGCGCGATGTCGGCGTCGCCGATCCGGCCGCCGAGGTCCAGCGGATGCTGGCCGGCGAGGCGCCCACCGGCGACCTCGCGCTGGCCGGCAACGGCCACTCCACGCCGCCGCCGCTCGTCTAGCTCGCGCTACCCGGGCGCCGCGAGAAGCGGCGCCCGCCATCATCCAGCGTGATGCTGCTCCGCCGCCTGCGCTGGGTGCTCGCCGGCGCGCTGGTGGCCTGGACGCTCGTCCGCGCCTTCGGGCTCGAGCGCGGCTGGCCGCTCGTGCCGCTGTTCGCCTTCACGCCCTACGTGGCGCTGTTCGCGCTGCTCGTCGCCCTCGTGGCCGCGTGGCGGCGCTGGTGGGCGGGCGCCGCCGTGACCGGGCTGTGCGCGGCGCTGCTGCTCGTGCTGCTCGCTCCGCGGGCGATCCCCGACCGCGCGCCGGCCGACGCGCCCGGGGTCCGAGTGCGCGTGCTCGCCGCCAACGTCGCGGCCAACGACGTCGCCGCGGCGCGGATGATCGCCGCGGTGCGGCGCTGGGACGTCGACGTCCTCAGCGTCCTCGAGCTGCCCCCTGAGGTCGTGCGCGCCTACGAGGCCGCGGGCGTCGACGCGCTGTTCCCCCACCAGGCGCTCGAGCCGCGGCCCGGCTTCACGCGGCACCGGGCTCTACTCGCGGCTGCCGCTGCGCTCGGCTCCCGCCCCGCGCAGCACCCACTTCGCGTTCGCGGCCGCCGAGCTGCGCGCTCCCCGCGCCACCCCGGTCGGGCTCGTCGCCGTCCACGTCGTCGCTCCCACCGATGGGGCCGCGACCGCGCAGTGGCGGCGCGACATGCGGGCGCTGCCGTCGTCCGGGGCGGGGCCGCCGCGCGTGCTCGCGGGCGACTTCAACGCGACGTTCGACCACGCCGAGTTCCGGCGCCTGCTCGGCCGCGGCTACCGCGACGCCGCCGAGCAGGCCGGGGTCGCGCTGCGCCCGACCTGGCCGGTGGGCGGGACCCTCCCGCCCACCGTCACGATCGACCACGTGCTGGCCGACCCCCGCATCCGCGTCATCTCCGCCCGCAGCGTCGCGATCCCCGGCTCGGACCACCGGGGCGTGCTCGCCGACCTGCTGCTCCCTGCCGGCTGTGACGACCGGGGCGGCGGCTAGGTTGCCTCGCTGTGCTGGCGTTCGCGCGACGGGAACCCTCCGCGATCCTGCTCGCGGCGCAGCTGGCCGGGGTCCTGCTCTACCCGTTCATGGAGGGCAGCGAGGTCGGCCGGGCGCTGTTCAGCGTCTTCGGCATCGCGATCCTCGGGCTCGTGGTGCTCGCCGTCCGCAGCACGCGCGGGCTGACCCGCGTCACCCTCTTCCTCGGCGTGCCGGCGACGGTGCTGCTGGTGATCCAGGCCGTGACCCGCAGCAACGACCTCCAGCCGTACTCGTCGGGCTTCGAGGCGGTCCTCTACTTCTACGCGGCCGCCGCGCTGATCGCCTACATGCTCGCCGACCACATCATCACCCGCGACGAGATGTGGGCGGTCGGCGCCACCTTCACGCTGGTCGCCTGGGCGTTCGCCTACCTCTTCGTCGTCGTCCAGGCGGTCGAGCCCGGCAGCTTCACGGCGGACGGTCAAGCCGGAGGCCGACCGCACCTGGATCGGAGCTGCTGTACCTGAGCTTCACGACGCTGACCAGCGTCGGGCTGAGCGACATCGTCCCGATCAAGCCGTTCGCGCGCTCGCGTGGTCATGATCGAGCAGCTGGCCGGCATCGGCTACATCGCGATCCTGGTCTCCCGGCTCATCGGCCTCACCATCCACCGCGGGATGCGGGAGGAGAAGTCCTAGACCGCACGAGCCGCCAACTTCCGCGACGTCGCCGAGTCGAAGCCGAATGATGCACCGACTCGCCATCGCCCTCATCTGGGCAGGCATCCTCCTGACCCTGATCGTCTGGGGCGCGCTGCTGGTCCTCGCGGCAACGCGTCTGATCTAGACGTTGTGGATCTCGCTCAGGATCTCGCTGACCGAGGCCTTGGCGTCACCGAACAGCAGCGCGGTCTTGGGGTCGTAGAAGAGCGGGTTGTCGATGCCCGCGAAGCCCGATGACATCGAGCGCTTGAGCACGATGATCGAGCCGGCCTTGTCGACGTCGAGGATCGGCATGCCGTAGATCGGCGAGTCGGCGACGGTGCGCGCGGCGGGGTTGGTGACGTCGTTGGCGCCGATCACGAGCGCGACGTCGGTGCGCCCGAACTCGCCGTTGATGTCGTCCATCTCCTTGAGCTTGTCGTAGGGGACGTCGGCCTCGGCGAGCAGGACGTTCATGTGGCCCGGCATGCGCCCGGCGACGGGATGGATGCCGTAGAGCACCTCGACGCCGCGCTTCTCGAGCTCGGCGGCGAGGTCGGCGACCGCGCGCTGGGCCTGGGCGACCGCCATGCCGTAGCCGGGGACGACCACGACGAGGCGCGCGTAGGAGAGCTGGATCGCCACGTCGGCGGCGCTCGTCGAGCGCACCGTGCCGCCCTCCACCGCCGCGGCGGTCGGGCCGCCCGCCCCCAGTCCGCTGAAGAAGACGTTGCCGATCGAGCGGTTCATCGCCTCGGCCATCTGCTTGGTGAGGATCGAGCCGGAGGCGCCGACGAGCATGCCGGCCACGATCAGCGCGGTGTTGTCGAGCGCGAGGCCGGCGGCCGCGGCGCTGAGGCCCGTGAAGGCGTTGAGGGTCGAGATCACGACCGGCATGTCGGCGCCGCCGATCGGCAGCACCGCCGACAGGCCGAGCAGGCCCGAGACGAGCAGCAGCAGCCAGAACAGCCCCTCCGACTCGGTGCCGGCGGCGATCACGACCGCGATCGCGACGGCGAACGCCGCGAGCCCGGCGTTGACCTGGCGCGGGATCCGGAAGGCGCGCTTGAGCGACTCCTGGAGCTTGAGGAAGGCGATGATCGAGCCCCAGAAGGAGATCGAGCCGATGATCGCCGCGAACAGGATCGGGATCAGCACCTCGAGCTCCGGGTTGACGCCGCCGTCCTCGAGCGCCTCGCGGTACTCGACGATCGAGATCAGCGCGACCGCGCCGCCGCCCACGCCGTTGAACAGCGCGACCATCTGCGGCATCGCGGTCATCTTCACCGAGCGCGCGCTGGGGACGCCGACGGCGGTGCCGATCACGAGCCCGGCGACGATCAGGCCCCAGTCGTCGATGCGCTGGTCGACCAGCGTCGCGATGATCGCGATCGCCATGCCGACGGCCGCGACCTGGTTGCCGCGGACGGCCGTGCGCGGCCCGCGCAGCATGTGCAGCCCGATGATGAAGAGCGAGAAGGCGACGATGTAGAGGAGCCCGATGACGTCGGAGCGGCTCACTCCTCGAGCTCCTTCGGGGGCTCGGCGGGCTTCGACTTGAACATCCCGAGCATGCGGTCGGTGACGAGGAAGCCGCCGACCACGTTGATCGTCCCGAAGGCGATCGCGATCACCAGCAGGACGTCCTCGAGGAAGCCCTCGGCCGGGCCGATCACCAGCAGGCCGCCGAGGATGACGATGCCGTGGATGGCGTTCGTCCCGCTCATCAGCGGCGTGTGCAGCGTGTTCGGGACCTTGGAGATGACCTCGAAGCCGACGAAGGCGGCGAGGACGAGGATCGCGAGCTCGGTCAGGAGGTCCATCAGCGCTCGGGCACCGTTCCGTCGCGGGCGACGCAGGCGCCGCGGATGACCTCGTCCTCGAAGTCGAGGGCCAGCGCGCCCGCTTCGCCGCTCATCAGCTCGAGCAGCGACTCGATGTTGCGCGCGTAGAGCCGCGAGGCGTGGTCGGCCATGCGACTCGGGAGGTTGAGCGACCCGTCGATCGTGACCCCGTTGTCGGTGTGGACGATCTCGCCCGCCCGGGTGCCCTCGCAGTTGCCGCCCGCCTCGGCGGCGAGGTCGACGACGACCGAGCCGTGGCGCATCCCGCGGACCGCCTCCTCGGTGATCAGCTTCGGCGCCGGCCGCCCGGGGATCAGCGCGGTGGTGATGACGACGTCGGACTTCGCGATCTGGACCTGCAGCGCCGCGCGCTGGGTCTCCTGCTCCTCGGGCGTGAGCTCGCGGGCGTAGCCGCCCTCGCCCGAGGCGTCGCCGATGCCCTCGACCTCGAAGAACTTCGCCCCCAGCGACTGGATCTGCTCCTTGACCGCCGAGCGGACGTCGAACGCGGTGACGACGGCGCCGAGGCGGCGGCTGGTGGCGATCGCCTGCAGGCCCGCGACGCCCGCGCCCAGCACGAGCACCTGGGCGGGCGGGATCGTGCCCGCGGCGGTCATCAGCATCGGGAAGAAGCGCGGCATGTGCTCGGCGGCCAGGATCACCGCGAGGTAGCCCGAGACGGTGGCCTGGGAGGACAGCGCGTCCATCGACTGGGCGCGCGAGATGCGCGGGATCGCCTCCATCGCGAAGGCGGTGGCGCCGGTGGCGGCGATGGCCTGCAGGCCGTTCGCGTTGGTGAGCGGGGCGAGGAAGCCGATCAGGACCGAGGCGCCGCCGAGGCGCTGGGTCTCCTCGGCCGAGGGCGGGGCGACCTTGACGACCGCCTCCGCCTCCCAGACGCCGCTGCCGAGGGTGGCGCCGGCCGCCTCGAAGTCCGCGTCGGGGATGCCGGCGCCGGCGCCGGCGCCGGGCTCGACGACCACCTCATGGCCCGCCGCGGCGAGCTTGCGCACGATGTCAGGGACGAGCGCGACGCGGCGCTCGCCGGGGGCCGTCTCGGTGGGGACGCCGATCCGCAAGGGGCGGGACCGTATCGAACGCCAGTTAGAGCAGGGTGCCCACGACGTAGCCCGCGAGGCGTGCCTGGGACTGGAGCGTGGGGGCCAGCGCCGGGGGTGTCGGAGGGCCGAAGTCGCCCTCCGGCGTGGCCGTGGGAGCGGGCTTCGTGGGCGGGGCGGCGGGCTTCGAGCGCTTGGCCGTGGCGGGCGTGACGACCGGAGCGACGGGGGCGGGCTTCGGGGCCGCGGCGCGGGCCCTGCGGCGGGCGACCGGGGCGAGCGGGAACGGCTTGCGGGCGAGCGCGGCGAGGGCCTGCGCGGTGACCCAGACCGGCGTCTGCGCGCTGGTGCGGGAGTAGCGGACGGCGCCGCTGGGCGTGACGAGCGAGCGCAGGTAGGCCGACCGGCGAGCGCGCGCCGTTGCGGCGCTGGCGATCGGGGTTGCGCCCGGCGGCGATCAGCGCCTGGACCGCCCAGGCGGTCGACTGCGCGTTGGAGGGGCCGCCGGGCTGGAGCGGGTAGCCGCCGTCGGGGTTCTGGCGGCGGGCGAGGAAGCGCGCGGCGCGGCGGACCGTCTTGGTGCCGCGGCGCCCGGCCGCCACGAGGCCCTGGAGCGCCGCGCCGGTGTCGTCGATCCCCGAGCTGGCGCCCTGGCCGCGAAGTTGAACCCGCTGTCGCATCTCGTTGTGGAGCTCGCTCGAGGATCTCGCCCACCGAGGCCTTGGCGTCGCCGAACAGCAGCGCGGTCTTCGGGTCGTAGAAGAGCGGGTTGTCGATGCCCGCGAAGCCCGATGACATCGAGCGCTTGAGGACGATGATCGAGCCGGCCTTGTCGACGTCGAGGATCGGCATGCCGTAGATCGGCGAGTCGGCGACGGTGCGCGCGGCGGGGTTGGTGACGTCGTTGGCGCCGATCACGAGCGCGACGTCGGTGCGCCCGAACTCGCCGTTGATGTCGTCCATCTCCTTGAGCTTGTCGTAGGGCACGTCGGCCTCGGCGAGCAGCACGTTCATGTGGCCCGGCATGCGCCCGGCCACGGGATGGATGCCGTAGAGCACCTCGACGCCGCGGCGCTCGAGCTCGGAGGCGAGGTCGGCGACCGCGCGCTGGGCCTGGGCGACCGCCATGCCGTAGCCGGGCACGACCACGACGAGGCGCGCGTAGGAGAGCTGGATCGCCACGTCGGCGGCGCTCGTCGAGCGGACCGTGCCGCCCTCGACCGCCGCGGCGGTCGGGCCTCCCGCGCCGAGGCCGCTGAAGAAGACGTTGCCGATCGAGCGGTTCATCGCCTCGGCCATCTGCTTGGTCAGGATCGAGCCGGAGGCGCCGACGAGCATCCCGGCCACGATCAGCGCGGTGTTGTCGAGCGCGAGGCCGGCGGCCGCGGCGCTGAGGCCGGTGAAGGCGTTGAGGGTCGAGATCACGACCGGCATGTCGGCGCCGCCGATCGGCAGCACGGCGCAGAGCCCGAGCAGGCCCGACAACAGCAGCAGCAGCCAGAACAGGCCCTCGGACTCGGTGCCGGCCGCGATCACGAACGCGGTCGCGACGGCGAACGCGGCCAGCCCGGCGTTGACCTGGCGCGGGATCCGGAAGCGCCCCTTGAGCGACTCCTGGAGCTTGAGGAAGGCGATGATCGAGCCCCAGAAGGAGATCGAGCCGATGATCGCGGCGAACAGGATCGGGATCAGGACCTCGAGCTCCGGGTTGACGCCGCCCTCCTCCAGCGCCTCGCGGTACTCGACGACCGAGATCAGCGCGACCGCGCCGCCGCCGACGCCGTTGAAGAGCGCGACCATCTGCGGCATCGCGGTCATCCGCACCGAGCGCGCGCTGGGGATGCCGACCGCGGTGCCGATCACGAGCCCGGCGGCGATCAGGCCCCAGTCGTCGATGCGCTGGTCGATCAGCGTCGCGATCACCGCGATCGCCATGCCGACGGCGGCGACCTGGTTGCCGCGGACGGCGGTGCGCGGCCCGCGCAGCATGTGCAGCCCCGCGATGAAGAGCGAGAACGCCACGATGTAGAGCAGCGTGATGACGTCGTGCGCGGCTCACGCCGCGGGCTCCTTCGGGAGGCTCAGCGGGCTTCGACTTGAACATCCCGAGCATCCGGTCGGTGACGAGGAAGCCGCCGACGACGTTGATCGTGCCGAAGGCGATCGCGATCACGAGCAGGACGTCCTCGAGGAAGCCCTCGGCCGGCCCGATCACGAGCAGGCCGCCGAGCAGCACGATGCCGTGGATGGCGTTGGTCCCGCTCATCAGCGGCGTGTGCAGCGTGTTGGGGACCTTCGAGATGACCTCGAAGCCGACGAAGGCGGCGAGGACGAGGATCGCGAGCTCGGTCAGGAGGTCCATCAGCGCGGCACCCTTGCCGTCCCGGGCGACGCAGGCGGTGCTGATGACCTCGTCCTCGAAGTCGAGCGCGCAGCGCGCCCTCCTCGCCGCTCATCAGCTCGAGCAGCGACTCGATGTTGCGGGCGTAGAGCCGCGAGGCGTGCTCGGGCATGCGGCTCGGGAGGTTGAGCGAGCCGTCGATCGCGACGCCCGTTGTCGGTGCGGACGATCTCGCCCGCCTTCGTGCCCTCGCAGTTGCCGCCCGCCTCGGCGGCGAGGTCGATGATCGACCGAGCCGTGGCGCATGTCGCGGACCGCCTCCTCGGTGATCAGCTTCGGCGCCGGGCGCCCGGGGATCAGCGCGGTGGTGATCACGACGTCGGACTTCGCGATCTGCACCTGCAGCGCCGCGCGCTGGCGTCTCCTGCTCCTCGGGCGTCAGCTCGCGGGCGTAGCCGCCCTCGCCCGAGGCGTCGCCGATGCCCTCGACCTCGAAGAACTTCGCGCCCAGCGACTGGATCTGCTCCTTGACCGCCGAGCGGACGTCGAACGCGGTCACGACGGCGCCGAGGCGGCGCGCGGTGGCGATCGCCTGCAGGCCCGCGACGCCGGCGCCCAGCACGAGCACCTGGGCGGGCGGGATCGTGCCCGCCGCGGTCATCAGCATCGGGAAGAAGCGCGGCATCTCCTCGGCCGCCATGATCACCGCGAGGTAGCCCGAGACGGTGGCCTGGGAGGACAGCGCGTCCATCGACTGGGCGCGCGAGATGCGCGGGATCGCCTCCATCGCGAACGCGGTCGCGCCGGTGGCGGCGATCGCCTGCAGCCCCTCCGCGTTGGTCAGCGGGGCGAGGAAGCCGATCAGGACCGAGCCGCCGACCGAGGCGCTGGGTCTCCTCCGGCCGAGGGCGGCGCGACCTTGACGACGGCCTCCGCGTCCCAGACGCCGGTGCCGAGCGTCGCGCCGGCCTCCTCGTAGTCGGCGTCGGGGATGCCCGCGCCGGCGCCCGCGCCGGGCTCGATCGACCACCTCGTGGCCCGCGGCGACGAGCTTGCGCACGATCTCGGGGACGAGCGCGACGCGGCGCTCGCCCGGGGCCGTCTCGGTGGGGACGCCGATCCGCAAGGGGCGGGAACCGTATCCGAACGTGTGAGGTGACTAGAGCAGCGTGCCCACGACGTAGCCCGCGAGGCGGGCCTGGGCCTGGAGCGTGGGCGCCAGCGCCGGGGGCGTCGGAGGGCCGGCCTCGCCCTGCGGCGTGGCCGTGGGAGCGGGCTTCGTGGGCGGGGCGGCGGGCTTCGAGCGCTTGGCCGTGGCGGGCGTGACGACCGGAGCGACGGGGGCGGGCTTCGGGGCCGCGGCGCGGGCCCTGCGGCGGGCGACCGGGGCGAGCGGGAACGGCTTGCGGGCGAGCGCGGCGAGGGCCTGCGCGGTGACCCAGACCGGCGTCTGCGCGCTGGTGCGGGAGTAGCGGACGGCGCCGCTGGGCGTGACGAGCGAGCGCAGGTAGGCGACCGGCGAGCGCGCGCCGTTGCGGCGCTGGCGATCGGGGTTGCGCCCGGCGGCGATCAGCGCCTGGACCGCCCAGGCGGTCGACTGCGCGTTGGAAGGGCCGCCGGGCTGGAGCGGGTAGCCGCCGTCGGGGTTCTGGCGGCGGGCGAGGAAGCGCGCGGCGCGGCGGACCGTCTTGGTGCCGCGGCGCCCGGCCGCCACGAGGCCCTGGAGCGCCGCGCCGGTGTCGTCGATCCCCGAGCTGGCGCCCTGGCCGGCGAAGTTGAACCCGCCGTCGCGGTTGGCCTGGCCGGCGATCCAGCGCGCGCCGTTGCGCACGGCTGCGCTTGCGCGGGACCGCGGCGAGCGGGAACGGCTTGCGGGCGAGCGCCGCGAGCGCCTGGGCGGTCACCCAGACCGGCGTCTGCGTGCTGGTGCGGGAGTAGCGGACGGCGCCGCTCGGCGCGACGAGCGAGCGCAGGTACGCCGTCGGCGAGCGCGCGCCGTTGCGGCGCTGGCGCTCGGGGTCGCGGCCGGCCGCGACGAGCGCCTGGACCGCCCACGCGGTCGACTGGGCGTTGGAGGGGCCGCCGGGCTGCAGCGGGTAGCCGCCGTCGGGGTTCTGGCGGCGGGCGAGGAAGCGCGCGGCGCGGCGGACCGTCGGGGTGCCGCGGCGCCCGGCGGCGACGAGCGCCTGCAGCGCCGCGCCCGTGTCGTCGATCCCCGAGCCGCCGCCGCGGCCGGCGAAGTTGAAGCCGCCGTCGGGGTTGGCCTGGCCGGCGATCCAGCGCGCGGCCGAGCGGACGGCGCGGTCGTCCGCGACCGCCCCGCCGCGCGCAGGGCGAAGATCGCGAACGCGGTCGTGTTGACGCGGTTGGCGAAGGAACCCGACGGCGCGGCGCTTGGCGAGCAGCTCGCGCACGAGGTCGCGGTTGCCGATGGTGGGCGCCAGGCCGGCCGAGCGCAGGAGCAGGATCGCGCGCGTGGTGTCCCCGAGGTCGCCGCTGCGCCGCGGCGGGTGGGCGCGCAGGTAGGCGATCACGTCGGCGCTCCCGCGGCGTCGACGTCGCGCGGGTTGCGCCCCGCGGCGGCGAGCCCGAGGCCGGCCCAGCTCGAGTAGAGGCCGCTGGAGCGCTGGCCGGGGGCGCCGCCGAAGCCGCCGTCGGCGTTCTGCGCGCGACTCCAGCCAGCTCAGCGCGCGCGCGGGGACGGCCGCGTCGGCCGCCGCGGCGCGGCGCCGGCGGCGAGCACGAGCGCGGCGAGCAACGTCGCCGCGAGCGCCGGCGCGGGGAGCCAGCTGACCTCGAAGCGCTGCCGGTAGCGGCCGAGCGCGCGCACGAGCGCCGGGCCGAAGACGAGGCAGAAGACGACGTTGCCGAAGACGTGCGCGAGGTCGAACGGCAGCGACGTCGCGAAGATCGCGCCGAGCTTGGCGAGGCTGTGGTCGCCGGAGTACGTCACCCACAGGTGCAGGTTCATCACGACGCCGTAGCCCGCCCCGGCGACGCCGCAGGCGACGGCCAGCGCACCGCGGCCGAGCTCGCGCCCGAACGCGCGGGCCAGCAGCGCACCGCCGACCCCGACGCCGCCCCACGCGCACATCTGCCACGGCGTCCACGGCCCCTGCCCGAAGAACACGTTCGAGGCCAGCGCCGCCACCGCCCCGACCGCGAACCCGGGCGCGCCGCCGAGCGCGTAGCCGGTCAGCAGCACGATGTCGGTCGTCGGCTTGACGTTCGGGATCGGCGCGAACGCGATCCGGCCGAGCGCGGCGAGGGCCGCCAGCGTGGCGACGAGCGCGAGCACGCGCGCCGTCGGCTGCGACCGCTCGTACCACGCGAAGCCCGCGACCAGCGCGATGCCGAGCACGACGAGCGAGGCGGCGAGCCAGCTCATGGCGCGACCTTCTCGGGCGCGGCGGCGGGCGCGCGCAGGAGCGCGGCGCCCTCCTCGGGCAGCAGCGCGCAGCCGCCGAGGATGCGGGCGGTCTGGGTCGCGAAGTACCAGCCGCCGCCGAGGACCTCGGTGGTCGGGGCGTCGGCGACCGGCGCGCCGTCGCCGAGCAGGATGGTCCGGTCGGCCCAGCCCGCGGAGAACTCGGCGTCGTGGGTGGCCACGAGCACGGCGGCGCCCGCCGCGGCGATCTCGCGCAGCCGGGCGGTCAGCGCGTCCTTGTGGCCGCGGTCCATGCCGCGCGTCGGCTCGTCGAGCAGGACGGCCGCGGGAGGCTCGCCCTGCAGCACGATCGCGAGCGCGAGCCGCTGGCGCTCGCCGCCGGAGAGGTCGCGCGGGTGGCGGTCGGCCAGCGCGCCGAGGCCGGCGGCCTCCAGCGCCGCGGCCGGAAGCTCCTCCCCCACCCGCTCCGCGACCAGGTAGTCGCCGGGGTTCTGGAGCAGCAGCGACACCCGCCCGGCGCGCGCGATGCGCCCGCGCGTCGGCTCGATCAGCCCCGCCGCGAGCCGCAGCAGCGTCGACTTGCCCGCGCCGTTGCGACCCATCAGCGCGACCCGCTCGCCCGGCGCGAGCGCCAGGTCCACGCCGCGCAGCACGGCCGGGCCGCGCGGGATCTCGTACCAGACGCGCTCGAAGGCGAGCGCGGGAGCCGGGCGCGACGCGGCGGCGGACGGCAGGCCGGAGCGCGTCGCCGCCCGGCGCGGCGCCGAGCGGCGCCGGGAGCCGCTGCCCTCGTCCGCGCCGAGCCCGCGCGCCCGCAGCGCGGCGCGCGCGTCCTTGACGGCCACCGGCGGCGGCGTCAGGCCGGCGAGACGGAAGAGGCGGGCGCCCGGGGTCTGGAGCGCGTCGGGCGCCTGCTCGAGGAAGCCGCGCGGATCGGCGTCGATCGTGACGGCGCCGGCGTCGAGCGCGATCACGCGGTCGGCGGCGGCGAGGCAGCGCTCGAGGCGGTGCTCGGCGAGCACGACCGCGGTGCCCCACTCCTCGTTGACGCGCCGCAGGACGCCGAGCAGCTCGTCGCCGGCCACCGGGTCGAGCTGGGAGGTCGGCTCGTCGAGCAGCAGCAGCCGCGGCCGGGCGGCCAGCGCCGCGCCGAGCGCGACGCGCTGGAGCTCCCCGCCGGACAGCTCGTGCGTCGAGCGGTCGAGCAGCCCGGCGACGCCGAGCGCGAGCGCGGCCTCCTCGACCCCGCGCGCGACCGCCGCCGCGCCCCAGCCGCGGTTCTCGAGCGGGAACGCCAGCTCGGCGCGCACCGTGCCCATCACGACCTGCGTCTCGGGGTCCTGGAACAGCGAGCCGGCGACCGCGGACAGCTCGGCCGGGCCGTGGTCGCGCGAGTCCAGCCCGCCGGCGAGCAGCCGCCCTGCGAACTCGCCGCCGTGGAAGTGCGGGACGAGCCCGGCCGCGGCGCGCAGCAGCGTCGACTTGCCCGACCCCGACCCGCCGGCGAGCACGACGAACTCGCCCGGCTCGACGCGCAGCGAGACGTCGACGAGCGCCGGCCGCGCAGCGCCGGGGTACGTGTAGGTGACGCGGTCGAGGACGAGCTCGCTCATCGCCCGATCCCCCGGCGGTCGGCGAACGGCAGCAGCGCGCACGCGACCAGCGCCACGGCGAGCGCGCCCACGCCCGCGTCGACCGGCGCCAGCGTCCGCGGATAGGCCTCGAACGGCTCCCAGCCCAGCACCGCCGCCGCGATCCCGAGCGCCGCCAGCGCGCCGGCGGCGGCGAAGGCGAGGTCGTGCCGCGACCACGGCCGCGACCGGCGCGGCGGCCGGCGCTTCCCGCCGTAGCCGCGGACCTCGAGCGTCGCGGCGACGTCGACCGCGCGGTCGAGCGCGCCGGTGGTGACGGCGCGCAGGATCGCCGTCCGCGAGGCGGGCTCGCCCGGGCGGCAGCGCTGGGCGTCGCGGAAGCGCCGCGCGTCGCGCGCCAGCACCGGCACCATCCGCGTCGCGAGCGCCGCGGTCAGCGCGGAGCGGAACGACAACCGGCGGAACGCGCGCAGCAGCTCGTCGGGGTCGATCGCGGCCGAGTGCAGCGCGAAGCAGGCGATGACGATCAGCGCGCGCAGGCCGAGGATGGCGCCGTAGGTCGTCGCCTCGAGCGTGACGTCGACCGCGCCGAACCCCGGCAGCTCGCCGAACCGCCAGATCACGGTCAGCCCCTCGCGCACGACGAGCGCGTTGATCACCGCGATCAGCAGCGCGAACGGCAGCCCCCACAGCAGCGAGCGCGCGACCACGTCGCCGACCCCCGCGCCGACGGCGGCCAGCACGACCGCGACCAGCACCGCTCCGAGCAGCAGCGGGTGCTCGAAGGACAGCGCCACGCCGGCCAGGACCACGCAGTACAGCGAGCCGACGCCCGCGCGCGCCGCGTGCAGCGGGCTCGCCCGGCGGCGATAGGTCACGGGCTCTCCTTCGCTCCCCACCGGCAGCGGCACCGCGCATCTCCCGGCCGTTCTCGACCGCGACCGCGAAGTGGTCGCGGAGGCGAAGCTCGTTCAGCGCGGCCGCCGCGGAGTCGACGCCGACGTCGTCGGTGCCCGCCACGACCCACGTCGGCTGCTGGTCGAGGATGCTCGTCGCGGCCACGAGGCCGGACCCGGCGCCGAGCGTCCGCACGGACGCGCCGAGCGCGTCGAGCAGCTCGATGCGGTCGCCCGAGGCCGACGGCCGGGCGTAGACGCCGGAGACCTTCGGCCCCCTCTCGATCCGGCGCGCCGCCGGGTCGCGGCGGACGTCGGCCCAGCGCCCGACGACCACGCGCAGCACGCCGCGGCTCGCCTCCTGGCCGATGATCGACGACCCGCCGACCTGCGCGCCGGCGTCCTCGAGCCGCTTCTGCACCTCGCGGCACGCGCGCTGGGAGCCCGCGCCGCAGTCGATCCGGACCGGGAGCTTCTTGCCCTTCGAGGAGGACACGAACGGCGCGGGAAAGGAGCCGACGACGGCCGGGACGCGCATCGCGGCGCCCCAGTCGTGGTGGTCCCACCACACGCGGTCGCCGGGCGCGAGCTTGCGCGCGGCGGCGCCGGTGCTCGCCTCGATCCCGTTGACGTAGAAGAACCAGTCGACCGGGCGGCCGCCCTGGCGCCCGCCGCCGACGCCGTCGATCTCCTGCACGAAGCCGCCGCCGTAGCGCGTCTCGACCTCGAACCTGCGCTGCAGCAGGCGCATCACGGTCTCGCCCGCCGGGATCTTCGCCTGCTCGGAGCTTGCCCATCTCCTGCGGCCCCGAAGTCGCGCGAGACCGTCAGCTCGGTGCCCGCGCCCTTCGGGCGCGTCGCCGGCCCCCAGGCCGCAGCCGGCGAGCGCGAGCGCCAGGACAGCGCGAGCAGGACGAGCCCGCGCCTCACCCGACCACCACCCGGGCCGGGAAGGAGCGCACCATGCCGGCGCGCTCCGCGGTCACGCGCACGGCGCCGCGCGCCGCCGGGGCGGCCACGGTCGCCACCCCGTCGGCGCCCGTCAGCGCCTGCGCGCCGCCGAGCCGCACGAGCGCGCCCGCCACCGCCACGCCGCGGCCGTTGTCGTCGTAGCCGCGCACGCGTCACGCGCAGCGGCGCGCCCGGGGCGACGGTCGCGCGCTCGGGCCGCGCCTCCAGCGTCCGCTGGCAGCCGCCGTCGCGGTCCTGCACGCACCAGAACCACAGCAGCCGGCCGCCGCGCAGCCGCTTCCCGGTCCCGAACGGGCCCGACGGGTCGGCGGCGCCGGTCGTCCCGGCGCGGTTGCCGACCTTGTAGACCCAGCCGCGCGAGCCGGCGGCGCGGTCGGGCCCGACCTGCCGGACGTACAGCGACCCCGCGTCGGCCGCCGAGCGGCCGCAGGAGCCGTAGTCGCGCAGCCGCAGCGCCAGCCGCGTGCCCGCGAGGACCGACAGCGGCGTCGCCTGCCCGACCGCGCAGCGCCGGCCGCCGACGCGCACGGAGCGCGCGCGCAGCTTGACCGGCGCCGCCTCGCGCAGCACGCGCGTCTTGCCCGACCACCATCAGCTCGACGCTCGCCGCGCCCGCCCCCGCCGGAGCGGCGAGGGCGACGAGGGCGAGGCGGTGACGGGCAGGGCGGGCCGCATCACTTCACCCGGAAGCGCACGCGCGCCGCGGTCCCGCGGTTGAACGCGCCGTCGATCGCCTTGACCTCGAGCACGTAGCGGCCGCGGCCGAGCCGCTGGGGCAGCAGGTAGGACCAGTCGGCGCGGTCGCCGATGCGCAGGAACGAGCCGCGCCCGCAGCGCATCGGGACGAAGCGCTCGCGGCGGCCCGAGAAGTAGGTGCAGCGCTTCCCGACCCGCCGGGTCAGCCTGAGCTTGACCGGCCTGCAGCCCGGACGGGTCGGCGGCCACGCTGCCGCGCAGCAGCCGCGGCGCGCGGCGGCGGGAGTAGACGGCGCCTCGCGCGGCGACGCGACGCTCGCGGCCGGGGCGCCGGTGTCGCGCGCCGCCGGCGTGAAGGACGGCCCGCAGTCGACGCAGACGTTCTCGGTCGCCGAGCGCACGTAGCCCTCCTTGGTCGCCCGCACCCCGGCGACGCTGCGGCCGTCGACGGTCACGCTCGCCACGCCGTCGGCGCCGGCGGTGAACGTGCGCCCGCCCGCGCTCACCGTCGCGCCCGCGGCCGGCTCCTGGGTCGTCGTGGCGTTGTAGTCCGCGTCGAAGGTGACGTCGTACTGGATGACGCGCACGTCGAACGCCCGGCCCGGCTGCGCGGAGCCGGGCGCCGAGGCGATGCGCAGCGGCGTCGGGTTCCTGGTGCAGCCCTCGCCGAAGCAGTCGGGGAAGAACAGCACCTCGTCGCCCGCCTGCATCGGGGTGCCGCACGCGCCCGCCGTCGCGTAGCGGTAGTTGAGCCAGAACGCCCAGTACCTGCCGCCCGGGTCTCCGGCGTCGGAGGCGTAGCGCTCGCCCTTGATCGTCTGGATCTCGTAGTCGCCGAACAACAACCAGCGGCCGCTCCAGTCGCCGCCGGTGACGGACTCGAGCGCGCCGCCGGCGCTGCTGGACGCGCACCGGTGGGCGGCATCGCCGTCCTTGCTGAACGTCGACCGGGCTGGATCGGGGTGCCCGTGCGCGGCACGAGCGTGTCGTTCGCCCCCCTCGACCCGGACCAGGACGTCATCCGCGAATGCGGCTGGTCCCGCGACGAGCAGCGCGACTCCGGCCAACAGGCCGGACGGAACGTGTGCATCTATGGCCACCCCTTCCACGAGGGTTCTCGGCTTTGCGGTCGGAGGGAGGTCTCCTGGCTTCCGGGCCGACCTCACGCTCCTTCCCAGCCCGCACGTGGCGGGCCAGTGGAGGCGCGCTCTCACGAGCGCGCTTGCGTTCGGCATCCCCGGTCACAGTGGCGGGTCCGCGCCGGTCTCTCACCGGCTTCCCTGTCCACCGACCATGGACTTTACGGGCGGGATGTTACCGTCCGAGACACGCCATGACCGTCAATCTGACCCGCATCTACACGCGCCTCGGCGACGACGGCGAGACGCACCTCGGCGACATGAGCCGGGTGCCCAAGACGCACCCGCGGATCGAGGCCTACGGCACCGTCGACGAGCTCAACGCGCTGCTCGGCGTCGCGCTCGCGGTGCCCGAGCTGCCCGCCCGCCACGCCGAGTGGCTGCGGCGGATCCAGAACGACCTCTTCGACGTCGGCGCCGACATCTCGGTCCCCGAGGGCGGCGAGCGCGAGCGCCTGCGGGTGCGGCCCGAGCAGACCACGTGGCTCGAGGAGGCCTGCGACGAGGTCAACGCCGACCTGCCGCCGCTGAAGTCCTTCGTGCTGCCCGGGGGCTCGCCCGCCGCCTCCCACCTGCACGTCTGCCGCACCGTCTGCCGGCGCGCCGAGCGCCGCGTGATCGAGGTCGGCGACGAGCTCAACCGCGAGTGCGTGCGCTACCTCAACCGCCTCTCGGACCTGCTCTTCATCCTCTCGCGCGGCGCCAACGCGGGCGAGGAGCCGTTGTGGGAGCCGGGTCGGTACCGCTGACCGAGCCGACCCTCTACCCCGCCGAGCACCGCGCGCTGCGCGAGCTGTACGCGGCCGGCCGCCAGCTCGCGAGCCACTGGGGCCGCCTCGCCGGCCGCCTCGGCGGCGCGCCCGCCACGGCGCTGCGCGACGGCGCCGTGCGCGCCCGCGGCCTCTGCGGCGAGCTGGCCAAGGAGACGGCCAAGCACGGCCTGCACGGCTTCCCGGCCGCGCAGGGCGTCGGCTCGCAGCTCGCCGGCCTGCGCAACAGCGCCGCCGACGTCGTGCTCGAGCGCAACCAGGCGCTGCGCTTCGCCGTGCTCGACGCCGAGCACGTGACGACGCTGCTGCTCTATCTCGCCGCGCTCGCCGAGCGCCGCGACGACGTCGCGCTGGCCGCCTTCCACCGCCGCTGGGCCGAGGAGATCGGCGCCGCGCGCGACACGGTCCGCGACGCCGCGATCGCGCTCGCCGCCGACCCCGAGGACGCCGTCCGCCCCGCCGAGCCCTCCGCGCTCGGCCGCGCCGGCCACGGCGCCGCCACCGCCGTCGGCACCGTGGGCGAGGCGATCGACGGCTCGCCGATCGGCCGCGCCGCGCGCAGGCTCAAGGGCCGCTGAGCCCGGCCGCCGCGAGGATCTCCTCGCCATCCCGGCGGCGCGCGGGTCGTAGGCCCAGGCGACCTCGGTGCCGCCGTAGCGCTCGAGCAGGCGGTCCATGTCGGGGTTGAGCGGGTCCCAGCCCCACTTGCGCTCCCAGTAGGCGTAGTGGGCCCGCAGCTGGGCGACGTGGCGCGGGTCGTGGTGGCCGAGCTTCGCCGCGGCGGCCGCGCGGGCGCGCAGCGGCGCCGGCACGAGATGCCCGACGCGGCGGCGCAGCCGCACGAGCGCGAGCTCGCGCCGCGAGGCGGCGTGGCGCGGGTTGCGCAGGCTGACGCGGTGCACGACGCGCACGTCGGGCAGGTAGAAGACCTTGCGGCCGAGCCGGCGCGCGCCGAGCGCGAAGTCGTAGTCCTCGACCCAGACCGGCGAGTAGCCGGTGTCGAAGCCGCCGATCTCCTGCGCCAGCGCGCGGGAGAAGAGCATGCAGCAGCCGCCCGCCGAGTCGACCTCGGCGGGCGCCTCGCCGTCGCCGGTGTCGCGGTCCAGCGGGCGCTCGACGTTGAGGTCGAGCGTGCGCTCCCCCACCGGCTCCGTGATCCGCGTGCCGCGGTCGTGGACACCCTCCGGCCCGACGATGTTCATGCCGTAGGAGTGCACGCGCCCGTCCTCGAACACCGTCCGCCCGGTGACGATGCCGACGCGCTCGTCGGAGCGCGTGGAGCGCGAGCATCCGCTCGAGCCAGCCCGGCCTCTCGAGCGTCGCGTCGCCGTCGAGCCGCACGACGATCTCGCCCGCGGCGTGCTCGAGCCCGAGGTTGAGCGTGTCGACGATGCCCGTCCCGGGCTTGCGCAGCAGGGTGAAGCGCTCGAAGCGGCCCGACGCCCCCAGCGCCGAGCACCGCCACCGGCGTCGGTCGAGCCGTCGTCGACGACGATCAGCTCGAAGTCGGGGTAGGTCGTGTGCGTGGCGAGCTTCTCGAGGAACAGGTCGAGCACCGGCTCGTTGTTCCTGTTCGGGACGATCAGCGAGACCGACCACTAGGCGACGGGCGCGCGCGCGGCGAGGCGCTCGAACACGCTCAGCGCCTGCGCCACCACCTGATCCATGTTCAGGTACTGGTAGCGGGCGAGCCGGCCGACGAAGGTGACGTCCTCGAGCCCGTCCGCCAGCGCCTTGTAGCGCTTGTAGAGCGCCTGGTTCTCGGGCCGCGGCACGGGGTAGTAGGGATCGCCCTCGGCGCACGGGTGGTCGATCGCGAGCGTCGAGCAGTGATGGCGCTGCCCCGTCATGTGGCGGTATTCGGTCGTGCGCGTGTGCGGCACGTCCTCGCTCGGCTCGTTGACCGTCGCCGCGGGCAGGTGCAGGCCGCCGTCGGGCGTCGGGACCGTCCTGTGCTCGAAGACGATCGAGCGGTACGGGAGCGCGCCGAAGCGGTGGCCGAAGTAGGCGTCGATCGGGCCCGTGTAGATCATGTTCCGAAGTCGACCTCGTCGCGCACGTCGGCGAGCTCGGTCTCCAGCGCGACCTCGATGCTCGGGTGGTCGAGGATGCGCTCGAACATCCGCGTGTAGCCCTCGCTCGGCATCGCCTGGTATTCGTCGGAGAAGTAGCGGTCGTCGTCGTTGCTGCGCACCGGGATGCGGCTCGTGACCGAGCCGGCC
>CAWBCU010000009.1:0-41343 GCA_963787335.1 uncultured Solirubrobacterales bacterium | reverse complement strand
CTGCGGTTCGACCGCCCCGCCGCGCGCAGGGCGAAGATCGCGAAGGCGGTCGTGTTGACGCGGTTGGCGAAGGAACCCGACGCGCGGCGCTTGGCGAGCAGCTCGCGCACGAGGTCGCGGTTGCCGATGGTGGGCGCCAGGCCGGCCGACCGCAGGAGCAGGATCGCGCGCGTGGTGTCCCCGAGGTCGCCGCTGCGGCGCGGCGGGTGGGCGCGCAGGTAGGCGATCACGTCGGCGCTCCCACGGCTGCTTCGCACGTCGCGCGGGTTGCGCCCCGCGGCGGCGAGCCCGAGGCCGGCCCAGCTCGAGTAGAGGCCGCTGGAGCGCTGGCCGGGGGCGCCGCCGAAGCCGCCGTCGGCGTTCTGCGCCGATTCCAGCCAGCTCAGCGCCCGCGCGGGGACGGCCGCGTCGGCCGCCGGCGGCGCCGCGGTGAGCACGAGCGCGGCGAGCAACGTCGCCGCGAGCGCCGGCGCGGGGAGCCAGCTGACCTCGAAGCGCAGCCGGTAGCGGCCGAGCGCGCGCACGAGCGCCGGGCCGAAGACGAGGCAGAAGACCACGTTGCCGAACACGTGCGCGAGGTCGAACGGCAGCGACGTCGCGAAGATCGCGCCGAGCTTGGCGAGGCTGTGGTCGCCGGAGTACGTCACCCACAGGTGCAGGTTCATCACGACGCCGTAGCCCGCCCCCGCGACGCCGCAGGCCACGGCCAGCGCACCGCGGCCGAGCTCGCGCCCGAACGCGCGGGCCAGCAGCGCACCGCCGACCCCGACGCCGCCCCACGCGCACATCTGCCACGGCGTCCACGGCCCCTGCCCGAAGAACACGTTGGACGCCAGCGCCGCCACCGCCCCGACCGCGAACCCGGGCGCGCCGCCGAGCGCGTAGCCGGTCAGCAGCACGATGTCGGTCGTCGGCTTGACGTTCGGGATCGGCGCGAACGCGATCCGGCCGAGCGCGGCGAGGGCCGCCAGCGTGGCCACGAGCGCGAGCACGCGCGCCGTCGGCTGCGACCGCTCGTACCAGGCGAAGCCCGCGACCAGCGCGATACCGAGCACGACGAGCGAGGCGGCGAGCCAGCTCATGGCGCGACCTTCTCGGGCGCGGCGGCGGGCGCGCGCAGGAGCGCAGCACCCTCCTCGGGCAGCAGCGCACAGCCGCCGAGGATGCGGGCGGTCTGGGTCGCGAAGTACCAGCCGCCGCCGAGGACCTCGGTGGTCGGGGCGTCGGCGACCGGCGCGCCGTCGCCGAGCAGGATGGTCCGGTCGGCCCAGCCCGCGGAGAACTCGGCGTCGTGGGTGGCCACGAGCACGGCGGCGCCCGCCGCGGCGATCTCGCGCAGCCGGGCGGTCAGCGCGTCCTTGTGGCCGCGGTCCATCCCGCGCGTCGGCTCGTCGAGCAGGACGGCCGCGGGGGGCTCGCCCTGCAGCACGAGCGCGAGCGCGAGCCGCTGGCGCTCGCCGCCGGAGAGGTCGCGCGGGTGGCGGTCGGCCAGCGCGCCCAGGCCGGCGGCCTCCAGCGCCGCGGCTCCGGAAGCTCCTCCCCCACCCGCTCCGCGACCAGGTAGTCGCCGGGGTTCTGGAGCAGCAGCGACACCCGCCCGGCGCGCGCGATGCGCCCGCGCGTCGGCTCGATCAACCCCGCCGCGAGCCGCAGCAGGGTCGACTTGCCCGCGCCGTTGCGACCCATCAGCGCGACCCGCTCGCCCGGCGCGAGCGCCAGGTCCACGCCGCGCAGCACGGCCGGGCCGCGCGGGATCTCGTACCACACGCGCTCGAAGGCGAGCGCGGGAGCGGTGCGGACGCGGCGGCGCAGCAGGCCGGAGCGGGTTCCGCCCGGCTCGGCGCCGAGCAAGCCTGGGGCGGAGCCGCTCAGCGAGGCGCCGGAGATTCGCGCGGATCCGCTCGGCGGCGCCGGGAGCGGCTCGCCCGCGTCGGCCGGCGTGCCCCCCAGCCCGCGCGCCCGCAGCGCGGCGCGCGCGTCCTTGACGGCCACCGGCGGCGGCGTCAGGCCGGCGAGACGGAAGAGACGGGCGCCCGGCGTCTGGAGCGCGTCGGGCGCCTGCTCGAGGAAGCCGCGCGGATCGGCGTCGATCGTGACGGCGCCGGCGTCGAGCGCGATCACGCGATCGGCGGCGGCGAGGCAGCGCTCGAGGCGGTGCTCGGCGAGCACGACCGCGGTGCCCCACTCCTCGTTGACGCGGCGCAGGACGCCGAGCAGCTCGTCGCCGGCCACCGGGTCGAGCTGGGAGGTCGGCTCGTCGAGCAGCAGCAGCCGCGGCCGGGCGGCCAGAGCCGCGCCGAGCGCGACGCGCTGGAGCTCCCCGCCGGAGAGCTCGTGCGTCGAGCGGTCGAGCAGCCCGGCGACGCCGAGCGCGAGCGCGGCCTCCTCGACCCCGCGCGCGACCGCCGCCGCGCCCCAGCCGCGGTTCTCGAGCGGGAACGCCAGCTCGGCGCGCACCGTGCCCATCACGACCTGCGTCTCGGGGTCCTGGAACAGCGAGCCGGCGACCGCGGACAGCTCGGCCGGGCCGTGGTCGCGCGAATCCAGCCCGCCGGCGAGCAGCCGGCCCGCGAACTCGCCGCCGTGGAAGTGCGGGACGAGCCCGGCCGCGGCGCGCAGGAGCGTCGACTTCCCCGACCCCGACCCGCCGGCGAGGACGACGAACTCGCCCGGCTCCACGCGCAGCGAGACGTCCACCAGAGCCGGCCGCGCAGCGCCTGGATACGTGTAGGTGACGTGGTCGAGGACGAGCTCGCTCATCGCCCGATCCCCCGGCGGTCGGCGAACGGCAGCAGCGCGCACGCGACCAGCGCCACGGCGAGCGCGCCCACGCCCGCGTCGACCGGCGCCAGCGTCCGCGGATAGGCCTCGAACGGCTCCCAGCCCAGCACCGCCGCCGCGATCCCGAGCGCCGCCAGCGTGACGGCGGACACAGCGAAGGCCAGGTCATGCCGCGACCACGGCCGCGACCGGCGCGGCGGCCGGCGCTTCCCGCCGTAGCCGCGGACCTCGAGCGTCGCGGCGACGTCGACCGCGCGGTCGAGCGCGCCGGTCGTGACGGCGCGCAGGATCGCCGTGCGCGAGGCGGGCTCGCCCGGGCGGCAGCGCTGGGCGTCGCGGAAGCGCCGCGCGTCGCGCGCCAGCACCGGCACCATCCGGGTCGCGAGCGCCGCGGTCAGCGCGGAGCGGAACGACAACCGGCGGAACGCGCGCAGCAGCTCGTCGGGGTCGATCGCGGCCGAGTGCAGCGCGAAGCAGGCGATGACGATGAGCGCGCGCAGGCCGAGGATGGCGCCGTAGGTCGTCGCCTCGAGCGTGACGTCGACCGCGCCGAACCCCGGCAGCTCGCCGAACCGCCAGATCACGGTCAGCCCCTCGCGCACGACGAGCGCGTTGATCACCGCGATCAGCAGCGCGAACGGCAGCCCCCACAGCAGCGAGCGCGCGACCACGTCGCCGACCCCCGCGCCGACGGCGGCCAGCAACGACCGCGACCAGCACCGCTCCGAGCAGCAGCGGGTGCTCGAAGGACAGCGCCACGCCGGCCAGGACCACGCAGTACAGCGAGCCGACGCCCGCGCGCGCCGCGTGCAGCGGGCTCGCCCGGCGGCGGTAGGTCACGGGCTCTCCTTCGCTCCGTCCACCGGCAGCGGGACCGGCACCGGCATCTCCTGGCCGTTCTCGACCGCGACCGCGAAGTGGTCGCGGAGGCGGAGCTCGTTCAGCGCCGCCGCCGCGGAGTCGACGCCGACGTCGTCGGTGCCCGCCACGACCCACGTCGGCTGCTGGTCGAGGATGCTCGTCGCGGCCACGAGGCCGGACCCGGCGCCGAGCGTCCGCACGGACGCGCCGAGCGCGTTGAGCAGCTCGATGCGGTCGCCCGAGGCCGACGGCCGGGCGTAGACGCCGGAGACCTTCGGCCCCCTCTCGATCCGGCGCGCCGCCGGGTCGCGGCGGACGTCGGACCAGCGCCCGACGACCACGCGCAGCACGCCGCGGCTCGCCTCCTGGCCGATGATCGACGACCCGCCGACCTGCGCGCCGGCGTCCTGGAGCCGCTTCTGCACCTCGCGGCACGCGCGCTGGGAGCCCGCGCCGCAGTCGATCCGGACCGGGAGCTTCTTGCCCTTCGAGGAGGACACGAACGGCGCGGGGAAGGAGCCGACGACGGCCGGGACGCGCATCGCGGCGCCCCAGTCGTGGTGGTCCCACCACACGCGGTCGCCGGGCGCGAGCTTGCGCGCGGCGGCGCCGGTGCTCGCCTCGATCCCGTTGACGTAGAAGAACCAGTCGACCGGGCGGCCGGCCTTGCGCCCGCCGCCGACGCCGTCGATCGCCTGCACGAAGCCGCCGCCGTAGCGCGTCTCGACCTCGAACCTGCGCTGCAGCAGGCGCATCACGGTCTCGCCCGCCGGGATCTTCGCCTGCTCGGACTTGCCCATCTCCTCGGCCCCGAAGTCGCGCGAGACGGTCAGCTCGGTGCCCGCGCCCTTGGGCGCGTCGCCGGCCCCCGCGCCGCAACCGGCGAGGACGAAGAGCAGCGCGAGCAGGAGGAGCGCGCGCGTCATCCGACCACCACGCGCTCGGGGAAGGAGCGGACCATGCCGGCGTGCTCCGCGGTCACGCGCAGCGCCGCCGGCCGCCGGCGCGGCGACGACCGCCACCCCGTCCGCGCCCGTCAGCGCCTGCGCGCCGCCGAGCCGCACCAGCGCGCCCGCCACCGCCGACGCCACGGCCGTTGTCGTCGTAGCCGCGGACCGTCACGCGCAGCGGCGCGCCCGCTGCGACGGTCGTGCTCTCGGGCCGCGCCTCCAGCGTCCGCTGGCAGCCGCCGGAGCGGTCCTGCACGCACCAGAACCACAGCAGCCGCCCGCTGCGCAGGCGCTTGCCGGTCCCGAACGGGCCCGAGGGATCGGCGGCGCCGGTCGTCCCCACGCGCCGGCCGACCTTGTAGACCCAGCCACGCGAGCCGGCGGCGCGGTCGGGCCCGACCTTGCGCACGTACAGCGACCCGGCGTCGGCCGGCGAGCGCCCGCAGGAGCCGTAGTCGCGCAGCCGCAGCGCCAGGCGAGTGCCCGCCAGGACCGACAGCGGCGTCGCCTTGCCGACCGCGCAGCGCCGGCCGCCGACGCGCACGGACCGCGCCTTCAGCTTGACCGGCGCGGCCTCGCGCAGCACGCGCGTCTTCCCGACCACCATCAGGTCGACGCTCGCCCCCGCCGGAGCGGCGAGGACGAGCAGGACGATGACGGCCAGGACGAGGCGCATCACTTCACCCGGAAGGGCACGCGCTCGACCGCGCCGCGGTTGAACGCGCCGTCGATCGCCTTGACCTCGAGCACGTAGCGGCCGCGGCCGAGCCGCTTGGGCAGCAGGTAGGACCAGTCGGCGCGGTCGCCGATGCGCAGGAACGACCCGTGGCCGCAGCGCATCTTCACGAAGCGCTCGCGGCGCCCCGAGAAGTACGTGCACCGCGTGCCGACCCGCCGGGTCAGCTTGATCTTCACCGAGTGCAGCCCGGACGGGTCGGCGGCGACGCTGCCGCGCAGCAGCCGCGGCGCGCGCCTGCGGGAGTAGACGGCGCCGCGGCGCACGGAGCTGACCGTGGCGGCCGGGGCGTCGAAATCGCGCACCGGCGGCACGTAGGACGGCCCGCAGTCGACGCACACGTTCTCCGTCGCCGAGCGCACGTAGCCCGGCTTGGTCGCCCGCACGCCCGTCACGCTGCGGCGGTCGATGGTGACCTGCGCGACGCCGTCGGTGCCGGCGGTGAAGGTCCGCCCGGCGGCGCTCACCGTCGCGCCCGCGGCCGGCTCCTGGGTCGTCGTGGCGTTGAAGTCCGCGTCGAAGGTGACGCCGTACTGGACGACGCGCACGGCGAAGGCCCGGCCCGGCTGCGCGGCGCCGGGGACCGAGGTGATGCGCAGCGGCGTCGGGTTCCTGGTGCAGCCCTCGCCGAAGCAGTCGGGGAAGAACAGCACCTCGTCGCCCGCCTGCATCGGGGTGCCGCAGGCGCCCGCCGTCGCGTAGCGGTAGTTGAGCCAGAACGACCAGTACTTGCCGCTCGGATCGCCGGCGTTGGAGGCGTAGCGCTCGCCCTTGATCGTCTGGATCTCGTAGTCGCCGAACGACGCCCAGCGGCCGCTCCAGTCGCCGCCGGTGACGGACTCGAGCGCCCCGCCGGCGCTGTTGGACGCGCACGAATGGGCGGCGTTGCCGTCCTTGGTGAACGTCCCGGGCTGGATCGGGGTGCCGGTGCGCGGCACGAGCGTGTCGCTCGCCCCCTCCACCCGGACCAGGACGTCATCCGCCAGTGCGGCCGGCGCCGCGATCAGCAGCGCCACACCGGCCAACAGGCCGGCCACGAATGTGTGCATCTAAGAGCCACCCCTTCCACGAGGGTTCTCGGCTTTGTGGTCGGAGGGAGGTCTCCTGGCTTCCGGGCCGACCTCACGCTCCTTCCCAGCCCGCACGTGGCGGCCCAGTGGATGCGACTCTCATCGAGCCGCTCGCGTTCGGCATCCCCGGTCACAGTGGCGGGTCCGCGCCGGTCTCTCACCGGCTTCCCTGTCCACCGACCTTGGACGTTTCGGGCGGGATGTTACCGTCCGAGCCACGCCATGACCGTCAATCTGACCCGCATCTACACGCGACTCGGCGACGACGGCGAGACGCACCTCGGCGACATGAGCCGGGTGCCCAAGACGCACCCGCGGATCGAGGCCTACGGCACCGTCGACGAGCTCAACGCGCAGATCGGCGTCGCGCTCACGATGCCCGACCTGCCCGAGCGCCACGCCGAGTGGCTGCGGCGGATCCAGAACGACCTCTTCGACGTCGGCGCCGACATCTCGGTCCCCGAGGGCGGGGAGCGCGAGCGCCTGCGCGTGCGGCCCGAGCAGACCGCCTGGCTCGAGGAGGCCTGCGACGAGGTCAACGCCGACCTGCCGCCGCTGAAGTCCTTCGTGCTGCCCGGCGGCACGCCCGCCGCCTCCTCCCTGCACGTCTGCCGCACCGTCTGCCGCCGCGCGGAGCGGCGGGTGATCGAGGTCGAGGACCTCAACCGCGAGTGCGTGCGCTACCTCAACCGCCTCTCGGACCTGCTCTTCATCCTCTCCCGCGGCGCCAACGCGGGCGACGAGCCGCTGTGGGACCCGGGCCGGTACCGCTGAGCCTCTACCCCGCCGAGCACCGCGCCCTGCGCGAGCTGCACGCCGCGAGCCGCCACCTGGCGACGCACTGGGCGCGCCTGGGCGGGCGCCTCGGCGGCGCGCCGGCGAAGCCGCTGCGCGACGGCGCCGTGCGAGCCCGCGGCCTCTGCGGCGAGCTGTCGAAGGAGACCGCCAAGCGCGGCCTGCACGGCTTCCCCGCCGCGCAGGGCCTCGGCACGCAGCTCGCCGGGCTGCGCAACAGCGCGGGCGACCTCCTGCTCGAGCGCAACCAGGCGCTGCGCTTCGCGGTCCTCGACGCCGAGCACGTCGCGACGCTCCTGCACTACCTCGCGGCGCTCGCCGACCGCCGCGACGACACCGCGCTGGCCGCCTTCCACCGCGGCTGGGCCGACCAGATCGAGAGCGCCCGCGACGCCGTCCGCGACGCTGCGATCGCGCTCGCCGGCGACCCCGACGACGCGGTCCGCCCCGCCGAGTCCTCCGCGCTCGGCCGCGCCGGCCACGGCGCCGCCACCGCCTTCGGCACGATCGGCGAGGCGTTCGACGGCTCCCCGCTCGGCCGCGCCGCGCGCAAGCTCGAGCGGCCGCTAGTCGTGCTGTAGCCGCACCCGCACGTCCTCGACCGGCGGCGGCGCGGCCATCAGCTGCCAGCCGCGGGAGACGAGCTCGTAGACGCCCTCGCGCTCGAGCAGCACGATCCGCGGCCGGCCGCCGTCCTCGACGATCGTCCCGAGCCGCGCGTCGCTCAGCGGCCAGCGCCCGTAGCGGCGCGCGAGCCGCTCGCTCGCCCGGTGGACGTCGAGGTGGCGCACCCCGCGGCCGAGCAGCGCGGCGACCACCGTGGCCTCCGCGATGTCCTCCACCGAGTAGCGCCGCGGCTCGGCGTCGGACTGCGAGGAGCGGATGAGGCCGCGGCGCGCCCACTGGCCGATCGTGTTCCCGGACACGCCCGCCAGCTCGCCCACCTCGCCGGCGAGGAAGCTGCCGTGCAGTCTCGGAACCTGAGCCACCGGCCCTGAAGGTATGCGACTCAGCGGCCGATAAGGATTGTCATGACCGCCATCATCGTGCTCGTCGGCCTGCTCGCCCTGGGCGGCGCGTGGGTCGTCCTCACCACCAACACCTTCATCCGCGCGCGCAACAAGGTCGACGAGGCCTGGCGTGGGATCGACGTCCAGCTGCGGCGCCGCCACGACCTCGTCCCGAACCTGGTCGAGACCGTCAAGGGCTACGCCGCGCACGAGAACGCGACCGTCGTCGCGGTGACCCAGGCGCGCACGGCCGCGATGACGGCCATCATCGGCAGCGAGCGCCGCGCCGCCGAGGCGCAGCTGACCGGCGCGCTGGCCGGCATCCAGGTCGTCGCCGAGGAGTACCCCGAGCTGCGCGCCTCGGAGCGCTTCCGCGCGCTCCAGGCCGAGCTGTCCGAGGTCGAGGACCAGATCCAGGCGTCGCGCCGGATCTACAACTCCAACGTCAGCACGTACAACACGATCATCCAGGTCTTCCCGAACTCGCTCGTGGCCGGCGAGTCCTACAGGGCGCGGGACCCGTTCCAGCTCGACTCGCCGGCGGAGCGTGGGGTGCCCGCGATCGCGTTCTAGGTTCCTTCGCTTTATGATGCGCGGCGTGCTCTCCGTTGTCCTCTTCGCGCTGACCAAGGCCGAGTCCGTGACGCTCGTCAACCTCTTCATCTGGGTCGTGGTCTTCCCCGCCCTCGTCACCGGCCTGATCGCCTTCGCCGCCATCCGCGCGATCGGCGAGCGCCAGGACAACGTCGAGAACGACAAGCACCGCCGCCGGCGCTCCTGAACGGCGAAGAGCCCCCTGCGGCGCAGGGGGCTCTCCGCAGCTCGCTGACCTGAGGTCCTCGATGCTCGTGGAGACGGTCGTCCAGACGCCGCCGATCTTCTTCTGGAGATTGACGTGGACGTGCTTGCAGTGCTGTTCACGCCGCCCAGCATGATCGGCATGACGTCCAGGAACGCCGCCGCGTCCCGAACTTGGTGCCGCCGTTCCGCGGGTGGCGTTCAGGCTGCCGGGTGGCTGGCGTTGGCTGTAGTGCAGGATCTGCATCCGGGTCTCGATGCCGTCGGCGTTCTCGATGTAGATGTTGCCGGGGGCGATCGAGCTGCGGGGTCGTGAAGTTGCTGCCGGCGGGGTCGTTCCACTCCAGGTTCCGCGCCCCTCCGGTGAGCCAGCCGTTGCCCATCTGTTGCCGTAGCCGACGTTGCCGTTGTTGAGCGGGCCGACGTCGGTCGGCGCTGCGGACGCCGAGCCGGCGCCGACGGCGGCGAGCGCTGCGACGGACAGGGCCGCGGCCACGGTCCGGGTCATGCGGGTGCTGAGGTGCATTTGGAACTCCTCGTTGCGATTGACTGCTGACCCGACGCACCGTCCCAGCGCCCGCTGCCGCCGACCATCGGGCAGCTCCCGGGGATCCCACCCCCTGAACGGGGTCCCAGGGGGTTAGGCTCAACCCATGCCCGAGGCGGAGGGCGACCGATCCAGGCCCCTCGTGGGCCGTCGCGAGGAACTGGCGCGCCTTGACGCGGCGCTGGACGCGCTGCGCTCGCCCGGTGCCCGCTGGCTCGTGCTCGGCGGCGAGCCGGGGACCGGCAAGACGCGGCTGCTGACGGAGCTCGGGGCTCGCGCGCAGGCACGGGAGCAGCTCGTGCTGGTCGGGCGCGGATCGGAGCTCGAGCGGGACCTGCCCTTCGGCGTCTGGGTCGCCGCGCTCGACGACCACGTCGCCGCGCTCGGCCCCGACCGCGTCGAGGCGCTCGTCGGCGACCGGGCGGCCGAGCTCACCCGGGTGCTGCCGTCGATCGCGGGCGACGTGGCGCTCGGCGGGCTCCAGGACGAGCGCTTCCGGGCGCACCGCGCCGTGCGCGCGCTGCTCGTGGGGCTGGCCGCGCGTCAGCCCGTCGTGTTGATCCTCGACGACATCCACTGGGCCGACGAGGCGTCCTTGGAGCTGATCGTCCACCTGCTGCGGCGGCCGGCGCCGGCGCGGATCCTGATCGCGCTCGCCTATCGCGAGGGGCAGCTGCCCGCGTCGGTGCTCGCGGCGCTCGAGGCGTCCGCGCGCGAGAGCAGCGTCGGCGAGCTGCGGTTGGCGCCGCTGTCGGCCGAGGAGGCGGACGTGCTGATCGGCGAGCAGGTGCCGGCGGCCGTCCGCGAGGAGGTCTACCGCCAGAGCGGCGGCAACCCGTTCTACCTCACGGAGCTGGCCCGGGCGGGCGCGGTGGCCGGGGTGCCGTCGTCGGTGTCCGCGGCGCTCGGGCAGGAGATCGAGGGCCTGGGCGATGGCGCGCGGCAGCTCGTGTGGGGAGCGGCCGTCGCCGGGGACCCCGCGGACCTCGACCTCGCCGCCGCGGCCGCCGGGCTCGGCGAGCAGGAGGCGCTGGCCGCGCTGGAGGAGCTGGTGGAGCGCGACGTGCTGCGCGCGACCGGCGTGGCGCGGCGCTACGCGTTCCGCCATCCGATCGTCCGCCGGGCGGTCTACGAGGCGGCGGGCGAGGCGTGGCGGCTGCAGGCGCACGCGCGCGCGGCCGACGCGCTCGCGGCGCACCCGAATGCCGTCGCGGCGCGGGCGCACCACGTCGAGCGCTCCGCGCGCATCGGCGACGAGGCCGCAGCCGCGATCCTCGAGCAGGCGGCGCAGCAGGCCGGCTCGCGCGCACCGGCGGTCGCCGCGGGCTGGCTCTCGGCGGCGCTGCGGCTCCTGCCCGACGGCAGCGCCGAGCGCCGCCTCGGGCTGCTGGTGCCGCTCGCGACGGCGCTGGCCGCGGCCGGGCGCCTGGAGGAGGCGCTCGAGCGGCTGCTGGAGACGCTCGAGCAGATCCCGCCGGAGCTGGCGGAGCTGCGCGTCCGGGTCGTCGCCGCGTGCGCGTCGTGCGAGAACGCGCTGGGGCGCCACGACGCCGCGCACGCGCGGCTCCTGCACGCGCTGGCGGAGTTCCCCGACGACGGCAGCGCGGGCGGCGCGGCGCTCCAGGTCGAGCTCGCCGCCGACGCGCTCTACGACAACGACTTCGCCGCGATGCGCCGCTGGGGCGGCCGGGCGGCGGAGACGGCGGAGGCGCTCGCCGACCCGGGGCTGCTCGCGGTCGCCCAGGCGCTGGTGTGCTTCGCCGACTACGCCCTCGGCGGCGCCGGCCAGGCCGAGCCGGCCCGCGTCGCGAGCGCCGCCGGGCTCGACGCGCTCCCCGACGAGCTGCTGGCCGCGCGCCTCGACCTGCCCTATTACCTCGGGTTCGCGGAGTACTTCTGCGAGCGCTACGAGGACGCGGCTCGGCACCTGCGCCGGGGCATCGCGCTGGCGCGGGCGGTCGGGCAGGGCCAGTTCGTGGTGCCGATGATGGTCGGGCTGGCCCAGGCGCTGGAGCGCCTCGGGCGGCTGCGCGAGGCGCTGAGCACCGCGGAGGCGGCGGTCGAGGCGAGCCGCCTCACCGGCAACCCGCAGGCCGTCGGGTTCGCGCTCGTCGCCGAGGCCTGGACGGCCGCGGAGCTGGGCGACGTCGCCCACGCCCGCGCGGCCGCCGAGGAGGCCGTGGCGCTGCTCGACGCGCTCGACCAGAGCGTGTTCACGCGCGCCACGCACGCGCACGTCGGCGTGATCTGGCTCGAGATCGGCGAGCCCGACCGCTGCATCGAGCAGCTGCGGGCGGCGGGCGCGCCGGAGCTGGCGATGATCGAGCCGGGGCGGCGCGGCTGGCTCTACACCGTCCTGGCGCGTGCGGAGCTCGAGGGCGGCGACCGGGTCGCCGCGGGCCGGTGGGTGGCGCGGGCCGAGGAGACCGTGCGCGGGCTGGAGCTGCCGCTCGCCGAGGCGTGGGTGCTGCACGCCCGCGCCCTGCTGGCGCTTGCCGACGGCGACCCGGCGGAAGCGGGAGCCCTGGCGCTCTCCGCCGCCGAGCGCGCGGAGGCGGTGCAGTCACCGGTGCCCGCCGCGCGCTGCCGGACGCTGGCGGGCGTCGCGCTGGCCCAGGCCGGCCACAGCGAGCAGGCGGTGCGGCTGCTGACGGGGGCGCAGCGCGCGCTCGCGGCGTGCGAGGCCAACCGCCACCGCGACGAGGCCGCGCGCGAGCTTCGCCGTCTCGGGCAGCGGGTCAGCGCGCGCCAGCGCCGCTTCGGTGGCGGCCCGGGCCTCGGCGCGCTCAGCGGGCGCGAGCTCGAGATCGCGGATCGCGTGGCGCTGGGCGCCACCAACCGGGAGATCGCCGACGAGCTGTTCCTCTCCCAGAAGACGGTCGAGGGCCACCTCACCAGCGTGTTCGCGAAGCTCGGCGTGTCGTCGCGCTCGGAGGTGGCGGAGGCGGTCGGGCGCTCCCGCACCACGCAGTCCTGACAACTCTCCAACCTTTGCGGGAGCACGTGGGGTCATCGCAGTAACTGACCCCCTCCAGAAGGAACACCGTGCTCATCCCCAGCCCCGCCGCAGTCACCACCATCCCCGTCGCCGGCCCCGCGCTCGTCCCGGGCGGTCAAGTCGGCCGCCTCACCCGCTGGATCGCGCTGGCCGTGATCTTCTTCCTCGCCGACGCGGTCCAGCTCCTGCTGTTGCTGCCCGACCGCACCGGCGAGCTGTTCGCGTGGGCGATCGACGTGCAGACGACCTCGTTCGTCCTCGCGGCCGCCTACGTCGCGGGCGCGTACTTCTTCATCCGCGTCGTGATGGTCGACAGCTGGCATCGCGTCGCGGCCGGCTTCCCCGCCGTCATCGTCTTCGTGTGGGGCGCGGCGGGTGCGACCGCACTGCACCTCGACCGCTTCAACCACGACGCGCTCTCCTTCGCCGCGTGGGCGGGGATCTACGCCGTCGCCCCGGTCGGGCTGCCGCTGCTCTACCTCGCCCGGCGGCGGGCGCCACGGCTGCCGTTCGCCGACACGCCGCTGCCGGGTCGCCGGCTGCTGGGCGGCGTGGGTGGCGCGATCGTGCTCGCCGCGGTGGTCGCCTTCGCCCTCCCGCAGGTCACCATCGACCTGTCCCCCTGGGCGCTGACGCCGCTCACCGCGCGCATCGTCGCGACGGTGATGGCGCTGTTCGGGAGCCTGTGGGTGTCGGTCGCGCTGTCCGGCGGCAGGACCGCGGCGCGGATCCCGCTCGAGGCCCACGGCATCGGGCTCGTCTTCCTGCTGATCGCCGCCGGGCGCGGGCACGGCGATATCGACTGGACCAACCCGCTCGCCGCGGTCCTGGTCGCCGGCGTCGCGGCGATGGCGCTGGTCGACGCCACCCTGGCGCGGCGCTGAGGGGGTCAGGTCCAGGGGGTCCCCGGGTGGTTGGGGACCCCCGGCGAGCCGAGACTCGATCCCATGGTCTGGCCCAACGTCACCGAGCTGCCGCGCAGCCTCGAGCCCACCACCGGCGACCCATTCGTCCAGGACCTGAATGAGCTCAAGGCGACGCCCGCGTCGCCGCATCCGAGAACGGAGTCCACATGTTCAGCAAGAAAGTTGCCGGCGCCCTGCTGGTCGCCGGAGCGTTGATGGCGCCCTCCGCGGCGCCGGCGCAGGCCGCCGCTCCCCCGTGCGCGACCAGCGGCCCGGCCGGGACCGCGTACACGGTCGGCCTCAACTGCCGCACGGTGCGGGTCGACGGCCACCCGCGCAGCTACCTCGTCTACGTGCCGAACCGCGCGCCCGTGACCGGGTCGCTCAAGCCGGTGGTCTTCATGTACCACGGGCGCAGCGGCACGGGTCAGCAGTTCCTGCAGATCTCCGGCTGGCGCGAGCAGGCCGACGCGACCGGCCTCGTCGCCGTGTTCCCGACCGGCGTGCGCTACCGCTCGCTGGAGACCGGCCGGATCGAGACGGGCTGGAACAAGTTCGGCTTCGAGGACGAGGTCGACCTCGGCGTGCGCCCGGACGGCTACCCGCCCGCCCCCGCGCCGTGGCCCGCGAACGACGTCGGCTTCACCGACGCGATGGTGCGCGACCTGCGGGCGAAGCTCCCGATCGACACGCACCGCATCTACGCGTCGGGGTTCTCCAACGGCTCGGGGATGACCGCCCGCCTGGCCGTCGAGCGCTCGACCGTGCTGGCCGCGGCCGCCGTCTCCGGTGGCGGACTGCCGCTCGAGTCGGCGCCGCCGCGGCACATCCCGATGTACTCGACGCTCGGCAACGTCGACGGGAAGATCCTCGAGCACACCGGGCCGCCACCGCTGACCGAGCTGCCGATGGACCCGATCGCGCTGCTGTCCGAGCCGACCATCGGGCCGATCCTCGACACGACGGCGCGCGACCTGGGGCTCGACGAGAACGATTTCGGCGTGACGTCGGCGCCGCACTCCACCTCGTTCCGCTGGCCCCCTGTGGGCACCGGCCCGGGTGGCGCGCTGTTCCGCTTCGGCGTGCTCGAGGGCGTCGGGCACCAGTACCCGAACGGGACGAACAACCCGGCCGGCTTCGCGGCGGCGCCCGAGTTCTGGGCGTTCTTCCGGGCCAACCGCCTGCCGTAGCGGCGGCGGTCCCGGCTCCCGCTCAGGGGGTCGGGACCGCGGTCGGCACCGCGCTCGGCGCCGGCGTCGCCGTGACCGCGGGTGCCGGCGTCGGGCTCGGGCGCGGCCGTGCGGGGCGGGTCCCGGCCGGATCGGGGACCGGCTGGCCGCCGAGCGCGGGCCGGCGCGGACGCACCGGGCGGGTGCCGGCCGGCAGAGCGCCGTTCGGGCGCGTTGCCGCGGGGCTGGTGTCCTGCCGGGCATCGCGCCTCGCATCACGGCGAGCGTCGCGCCGTGCATCCTGTCGCGCGTCCCGCCGCACGGCCTGCCGCACGTCACGCCGAGCATCCTGCCGCGCGTCACGCCTGACCTCGCGCCGTGCTTCCTGCCGCGCGGCACGCCGGAGCTCCAGCCGCGCTGCGCGCCGCGGCGCTGAGGCAAGGCGTGCCCGGCGCGCGGCGCGCCGGCGCACGCGCCGGAGGAACGCCGCACGGCGGGCGCGGCGAAGGGCAGTGCGGCGGAACGCACGCCGCCCCGTCCCCACGCGCTCCTGCACAGGGTCCGAGACGGGCGAGTTGACCGTGCGCGCGGAGGTGACCGGCGCGGACTTCGCGGCGCGCGGTGTCGGCGTCGGCGTCGGCGTCGCGGCCACCGCACGGACCTCCGGCGCAGGAGGAGCGGCCGAGTGCACCGCCGCGACCGCGCCCGACACACCGGCGCCCGCCACCGCCACGGTCACGGCCACCTTGGCGACGAGCGCCGTCGCCGCAAAGCCGCCGACCGACGCGGCACCACCGCCGGCCACCGCGCCGCCGAGCGACGCGACACCGCCGGCGGCGGCCGCCGCGGAGCCGCCACCGCCCGACAGGCCGGCGGCGGCGAGGACCGCGCCCTTGAGGCCGGCGGTCGGGAGGACCGGGAGCAGCACCGCGAGGCGATCGCGCTGCTGGGCGACCGCGAGCCGGTAGGCGTCGCAGGGCGGGCACTGGCGCACGTGGCGGCGCAGGGCTCCCCGTCGCAGCACGCCGCCGCGCGCTACGGAGAGCTGCTCGCGGATGGCCTCGCACGGCATCGAGCGCGCGTCGCGCTCGGCGATCAGCGCCGACCGCGCCTGGAAGACGAGCGCCTTGACCTTCGCCGGCGGGCACCCGAGCACGCTCGCGATCTCCACCTGGCTCGAGCCGCCCAGCTCGAACAGGACGAGCGCCTCGCGCTGCTCGTCGGGCAGGCGGGCGAGGTCGCCCACGAGCTCCCGGAGGTCGGCGCGGCGCGCGACGTCCTCGGCCAGGCCGTCGAAGCCGGGCTCGTGGTCCTCGGGCGCAGCGGCGGACTCGCGTCGCGCCGCCAGCGCCGTCAGGCAGCGGTTGCGGGCGATCGCGAACAGCCACGGCCGCATCGCGTCCGGCGCGGGCTTGTCGCGCAGCGCGCGGTGCGCCCGCAGGAAGGTCTGCTGGAGCACGTCCTCGGCGTCGTGGAGGCTGCCGAGCATGTGGCGGCAGAAGGACAGCAGCGGCGCGTGGTGGCGTTCATAGATCGCCTCGAACGCACCCTCGTCGCCCTTGCGCACGAGCGCGGCGAGCCGTGAGTCATCGAGCCGTCCATACCGGCCGGAAGCCGGGAGTGCACCCATGCCCTCCAGAACGCCGGATCGCGCGATGTATTCCCGGGACCTCCTGCGTCCTCTGTCCATTTGACATCACCAGACCGTTCGGAGACGATCGTCGGGATCCAGGAGATCGGCCATGGCGAAGAGCAGACGGCGGGCGCGCACGGAGGCGCCCAAGGCGCCCGCAGAGCCGAAGCAGCCCAGGCGTCACCACGCAGCGATCTGGCTCGCGACGCTGAGCACCGTCGTCGGGATCGCGACCGGCATGTTCACCCTCCGCGACCAGGTCTTCCCGCGTGAGTCGGGGAGCGCGCAGGCGGTGTCCGTCTCCGCCTACCAGCAGCAGGTCGGCGGCGTCTGCGACGACGTCAACACCGACGACAGCCGCCGCGCCCGGCACGTCAAGACGATCCACAAGCAGCTCGTGCGGGCCAAGACCACGACCGCCCAGCGCAATGCCCTGCTCCACGGGCAGCGACAGACCAACGCACGGTCCGCGGACGCGCTCGCCACGTTCACCGCGCTCGACCCGCCGAAGGCCCTCCGCCGCACCGATCGCGCGGTGACGGCGGCGTGGAAGCGCAACCTGGCCCGGCAGAACGACTACGCACACCGGCTCGACGTCGCGGCGACGCGCGCCCAACTCGAGGCGGCGATCAAATACCTCTCGGGCCTGCGGACGCCGCTCGTCGACGACGGGGTCAAGATGATGTCGGGGCTGCGGCGCCTCGGCGGCGCCAACTGCGACCTCCGGACGCCGATCAACACGAAGACGTTCCCGCTGCCCCCGCTGAACCGGCCGGTGCACGTGGATCGCAACACCGAGACCGCCGGCGGTCAGGCCGCAGGCGAGGTAGCCGGGGCGAGCGCCTCGGGGACCGGCTCGGCCGGGGTCACGGGCGCCTCGAGCCCCCCGAAAGGCGGGAGCACCGGCACGGCGGGCACGGCCGGAGGCGGTGGGAGCACGAGCACGCCGGGCAGCACCGGGGGCGGGGCGCTCCCGCATTGGGGCACGGCCGGCGGCTCCGGAGGCTCCACGAGTCCCGGCACCGGGACGGGCGGCAACACCGGCGGGAGCGGCGCGCCCACCGGCGGCGGCTAGCCGGCCCCGTCGCCCCTGCGACGAAAGCCGGCCACCGGTCCTGCCTCGGGCCGATCGGCGCGAGATCCCGTCCGAGTCGTCCTGACCGTGCGGCGTCGGTCGAGCGCTAGTGCGCGCACCGCGCCGGCGCGCGCCTCACGAACCAGCGCGCGAGCGCGCCGGCCACGTCGTCCGGGGCGCGACCGGAGGACGCCGCGGGCGACCGGAAGCACGCCACGCTCTTGACGGGCTCGCCACGGTCATCGGTCCATAGCTCGACCTCGTACTGCTCGCGACCCGCGAGGAGCGCGTCGCCGTCCGGGTAGCCGCCGAGCAGCATCGCGAACGGACGGTGGCGGACGATCGTGTACGTGTCGACCGCGTACCCGTTGACGCGCCGCGAGCTGGAGCGATCGACGACCACCGGAGGTTCGATGTACCTCTCCCCCGTCGCGCGCGGACGGATGCGCTGCGGCGATGGCCGGTACCGCCGCGCGGCGTCGTCCCATGCCACGAGCACCGGGACCGGCAGCGGCCCGGTGGCCAGCATCACCGCCCGCGGTTCGATGTCGACGTGGAACTGACGAACCCGGCCGCCGCCGCGGACCTGGAAGCGGAACGCCTCGCGCAGCCGCCCGTCGACGTTGTCGTAGATCCGCAGCTCGTCCGTGCGAGCGACGGATCGCCTGCGCCAGTCGGTCACCGCGTCATCGCGGAGAACGAGGACGTGCGACCGGCGCGCTCCCGCACCGTGCAGCGACGCGGCGGCGCGAAACACGATGCGGCGGTGGTCGTCGCGCGCCGCCCGCGCGATCGAAGCCAGCTGCTCACTCACCGGCGCCCGCGGCTCGACGGCGTGCACGACCCACGCCGCAAGGGAGGCCACGAGCACCACCGCGGCGATCGCGGCGAGCCGGCGGTGAGGAATGGCCGCGATACGAGCACGCTAGTCCAATCCACCAAAACCCAGCGCTGGTGCTCCGGTCCCTGAACGACGAAACCCGCCTCGGGAGGCGGGTTCGTTAGGTACCGCTACGGGGATTCGAACCCCGGTTTCCGCCGTGAGAGGGCGGCGTCCTAGTCCCCTAGACGATAGCGGCGCGGACCGGTCGCCAGGGTAGCAACCGGGACCAGTGCGGCTGAGAGGACTCGAACCTCCACGAGCGTAAGCTCACGGCGACCTGAACGCCGCGCGTCTGCCAGTTCCGCCACAGCCGCCTGGGCGCCAAGCGTAGCGGTTGCACCGTCAGGACTTCGTGCCCACATGCTCGAGGAGTCGGGCGACGTCCTCTCGGCGGTTGAGGCGGATCGCCCGTGCGTACCGGCGCGGACGCATCCCCTGCCCGAGACATGTGGCCTCGACGAGGTCGAGGATGTCGGACGAGTGGTTCGCGAAGCCGTAGCTCAAGTACTCGTAGCGGCCGGCGCGGTTGACGAAGACGCAGCCGTCGGAGCGGATGCAGCCGCGCAGGAACGCCCAAGGGGCTGCGGTGACCCGATCCTGCTGCCAGCTTTCGAGCACGATCGCCCGATCGTGCTTCTTTCCGGGCCCGTGCTGTGGGAACAGGCAGGACAGGTGCCCGCAGTACACAGGCCTCGGCTTCAGCCCCTCGTGGAACAGCACGCGTCCGACCGGGTTCTGCGGGAAGCAACGCCGGAGCAAGGCGTCGGTCTCGTCGACGATGGTCCGGTAGCGGGCATCCAGGAAGAGGCGAAGCCGCTGGGTTCGCGCGTACTCGCTGATGTGGCCGTCTCCCAGATACAGCCCGAGGAGCTCGGCGTAGTCAGCGTCCGTGAAGACGAGCCGCCGGACGCGCCGCCAGCAACGCAGGCACCGCCCGCGGCGCGAGACATACGTCGGCCGGCGCCAGTCGCGCACCGTCGTCCGCGCGACGCCCAGTCGTCGTGCAATCTCGCAGTCGTTCACCCCTTGCTCGACGAGCACCAGCGCCGCGCTTGCGAATCTCCCAGTCGTGCACGAACGTATGTTCGCATGCCGAGCGGCAGCAGTCAGCTCGATTCCACACTCCGCAGCAGCCAGGTGATCCACCCTCGGTACGGGCGCCAGGCCTCGCTGAGCTCGGCGAGCTTTGCCGCATCCGGCTCCTCGTCCAGGCCGTAGGCGGAGCGGACGGCCGCGCGGAAGCGGCGGAGGGTCGGGGGTGGCACGTCGGGGTGGCCGGCTCCGCGCGCGAGGATGAGCATCGCTCCGAAGGGGCCGATGCCCGGGAGCGACTCGAGGTGGGCGATCGCGGCGTCGAGGTCGAGCGAGCGCAGGTAGGCCGGGTCGAGGTCGCCGGCCTGGGCGGCCGCCGCGAGCGCGCGGATGCGCTCGAGCTTCGAGTCCCAGACGCCTGCGAAGGACTCGAGCGAAACGAATGCGGCCGGGCCGGGGAACGCGACGACCTCGACCCCGGCGATCTCCATGCGCGTGCCCAACCCCACCGAGAGCGCGTCCTTGACCCGCCGCGCCTGGGCCATCGACACGCGCTGGGAGAGCACCGCCCACACCGCCGCCTCGAACGGCGTGCCGAAGCAGACCGGGCGCCGGCCGCCCGCCTCCGACAGCAGCCGCGCCACCACCGGATCGCGCGCGCCGACCTCCGCCAGCCCGCTCCCGTCGACGTCCAGCGACAGCACCCGCGCGGCGTGGCGCTCGACCCGCTCCGCCGGCAGGTCCGAGACGAAGTCGACCTCGACCTCCGCCGCCGCTTCAACCCACACCGCGCGCAGCGCGACCGCCTCCCCGCCGTCGTCGGTCAGGGCCACCACCAGCGGCTCCGGGAGCGAGAACGGCCCGCGCGGCCGTAGCGAGATCGTCACGCGCGGAGGATAAGCTCGCGCCGCCGTGACCGCGATCACCGACCTGGAGCTTCCCTCCTTCGACTACGCGGACCCGACGCTGAAGGGCGAGCGCTTCCACACGGCCATGCGCGAGCTGCGCGAGCAGAGCTGGATCGCGTCGATGCCGCTGGGGTTCGCGACGCTCGAGCGCGAGGCCGGCGAGTTCTTCCTGCGCAGCCGCTCGTTCACGTTCCCGGGCCTCAAGATCGCCGAGATCTTCCAGATCAACGACGGGCCCCTCTACGAGGAGATCCGCCGCAACATCCTCCACATCAACGGCAAGGACCACTCGCGCCTGCGCGGGCTCGTGAACCCCGCGTTCACCCCGCGCGCGATCGAGAAGTGGCGGCCGGCGATGCGCGGCTTCCTGACCGAGCTGTGGGACGCCATCGAGGGCAACCGGTGCAACGCCGTCGAGGCCCTCTGCAAGCCCTATCCGTCACAGGTGATCGCGACGGTGATGGGCGCGTCGCTCGACGACGCCGGCCGGCTGTGGGACTGGTCGAACCTGATCCAGCGCCAGTTCGGGATGAGCGTGCTCGAGGAGCGCGCCGCCATCGAGCAGGCGGTGACCGAGTTCTACGCGTACGCGGGCGAGCTCCTCAACCGGCGTCGCGAGGACCCCGGCGAGGACCTGATCTCGACGCTGATCGCGGCCGAACAGGCGGGCGACCGGCTCTCCGACGTCGAGCTCGTGAACCTCGTCCTCAACGTGCTGGTCGGCGGCGTCGACACGACGCAGAGCCAGCTCGCCCACGCATTGCGGCTGTTCTCCGGCCACCCCGAGCAGTGGGAGCGGCTCGCGGCCGAGCCGGAGCTCGTCCCCAGGGCGGTCGAGGAGGTCCTGCGCTTCGAGCCGATCACGCCGTTCACCGCGCGGATCGCGATGGAGGACGTCGTCTACCGCGACATCACCTTCCCGGAGGGCACCGTCGTGCTCGTGTGCGCGTTCACCGGCAACCGCGACGGCGAGCCGGAGGCGTTCGACATCACCGCCGAGCGCAAGGCCAAGCCGCTGACCTTCGGCGCCGGCGTGCACTACTGCCTGGGCGCGAACCTCGCGCGCGCGGAATTGCAGGAGGCGCTGACCTTCCTCGCGCCGCGCATGCCCGGGCTGGCGCTCGACGGCGAGCCCGAGTACGGCACGATCGACGGCATCTACGGGCTCGAAGCGCTGCCCGTCCGCTGGGGCTAGCGCTCGCGAGCGGGCACGATGCGGGCCATCAGCGCCCGCGCCGCGCGCACCACGAGCTCGCGCTCGTAGGTGACGAAGAACTCGAAGCGGCGGTCGCCGTCCTCGCCCTCGTCGCCGAGGTCGCGCGCGACGAACGCGGCCGCGAAGTGCGGCGAGACCACCGCCACGTCCCATTCCCCCAGCAGCGCCTCGTCCTCGAGCAGGCTGGCCCCGCGCACGCCCGGCGCGGGCTCCGCGTCGATGCCGAAGCCGAGCGCACCGACGAGGGCGGCGCTGCGCGCGAGCGCGACGTAGCGGTCGCGGCTGCGCGGCGTGAAGAACTCGGAGTGCTGGAACGTGGCGAGCACCACGGCCTCGCCGCCGAGCGCGCTCGCCTCGGCCTCGAGCTGGCGCGAGAGCGCGAGCAGCAGGCGCTTGTCGCCGCGGCGGACGCGGCGCTTGTCGGCGATCAGCTCGTACGGGGTGCCGGGCGGGAGCGGCGCGTGCGCGCGCAGCGGCAGGCGGTCGACGCCCGGGGGCGGCGAGCCGGCCGGCAGCGGCCCGGGGCGGCCGAACAGCCAGCCCTGGCCGAGCGTCGCGCCGACGGCGCGCGCCCGTGCGAGGTGCTCCTCGGTCTCGATCCCCTCGGCGAGCAGGATCGCGCCGGTGCGCTCGGCCTCCGCGGCGACGGCGTTGAGCACGCGCGCCGCGACCGGCGTCGTCCCGCGCGACTGGATCAGGGACATGTCGAGCTTGATGACGTCGGGCGCGAGGAACGGCATCAGCGCGAGCGACCGCTCGTCGACGCCGACGTCGTCGAGTGCGATCCCGCAGCCGCGCTCGCGCAGCCAAGCGACGGCGGCGAGCACCTCGGCCGGGCGGTCGGTGAGCGCGCGCTCGGTGAGCTCGACGACCACGCGCAGGCGGCCCGCGCGCAGGTCGGCCTCGTGGGTCAGCGGCGCGTCGTCGCCCAGCACGGCGGCGGGCTCGACGTTGACGAACAGCGCGAGCGGCGGCGGCAGCCGCGCGGCGAGCGCGCCCTCGATGGCGGCGCTGCGGCACGCGCGGTCGAGCTCGGCGACGAGCCCGAGCTCGTGGGCGGCGCCGAACAATGCGCCCGGGGACTCCAGCGGCGAGCCCTGCGGCCCGCGGGCGAGCGCCTCGTAGGCGACGGGGATCCCGGTGTCGAGGTCGACGATCGGCTGGTAGAGCGAATGCACGCCGCCGCGGCTGAGCAGCCGCGGGAGCGCGCCGGCGACCGCGGGCGGGGCGGCGAGGGAAGGCATAGGGGTCCCATCGGCAGATGCGCCGCGCTTTGCAAGGGCCACTTCGCAACCCGGACCTGCACGAAATCCTGCAACTGCAGGAGTTTCCGGTGGTAGAACGACGCCCGCCGAATCACTGCACCCTCAGGGGTCGGTGAACGGGGGAACCGAAGCGGTCGGAGGTAGGCCGCGGGGGCGAATCGCCGTCCACAGTGACGGAGTAGCGCTTAGCCGGCGCGAGCCCGACAGCTCACCCCGTAGGTGCACCGTAGGCGAAAAGACGGAGATCAGTGGGCACGGATACCCGGCGCAGCCGGGGCTTCATAGTCGTATTGACGGTTCTCGCGCTGGCGTTCTGCGCCGCGCCGGACGCCCATGCCGGGTCGCTCAAGAAGGGCGCCAAGGGCCCGCGCGTCGCGTTCGTGCAGAAGGTCCTCGGCCAGCACGTCGACCGCATCTACGGCAAGCAGACCAAGCGCGCCGTCAAGCGCTTCCAGCGCCGCCACGGCCTGACCGCCGACGGCATCGTCGGCCCGGCCACCTGGGCAGCGCTCAAGCGCGCCCGCGGGAACTCGAGCCGCTCCGGCAGCCCGAGCCGCGGCAGCCGCGCCAGCGTCCACGGCCTCCAGCGCGCGCTCGGCATCACCGCCGACGGCGTGTTCGGCCCCGGCACGCTGCGGGCCGTCAAGCGCTTCCAGCGCAGCAAGGGACTGACCGCCGACGGCGTCGTCGGCCCCGCGACCTGGGCCGCGCTCGGCCGCCCGGGCGTCACCAAGGTCCTCAAGCGCCGCCGCGGCGCGACCCGCAACGGCGGCGGCGGCCTGCCGATCACCGTGCGCCGCGTGATCGCCGCGGCGAGCCGGATCGCTCACAAGCCGTATCGCTACGGCGGCGGGCACGGGAGCTTCAACGACTCGGGCTATGACTGCTCGGGCTCGGTCTCCTACGCGCTGCACGGCGGCGGGCTGCTGAGCCGCCCGATGGATTCCGGCGAGCTGATGTCCTACGGCGCCCCCGGCCCCGGCCGCTACATCACGATCTACGCCCACTCCGGGCACACCTACATGGTGGTCAACGGTCGCCGCTTCGACACCACGGGCCGCAACGAGAACGGCTCGCGCTGGCAGTGGCAGCAGCGGTCGACGTCGGGCTACACCGTGCGGCATCCTCCCGGTCTCTGAACCTCGCCGACGCCCAGTCCCTCTTCTCACCTGAGGGCACCTACCTGAACACCGCCAGCTACGGCCTGCCGCCGCGGGCCGGCTGGGACGCGCTGCAGCAGTCGCTGGAGGAATGGCGCGGCGGGCGCACGAGCTGGGAGGGCTGGAGCGAGTCGACCGACGGCGCACGCGCCGAGTTCGCGAAGCTCGTCGACACCGACGTCGCGCGCGTCGCCGTCGGCGCGAACGTCTCCGGCCTCGTCGGTCTCGTGGCCGCCTCGCTGCCGGCCGGCAGCCGCGTCGTGGTGCCGGAGATCGAGTTCACCTCCACCCTCTTCCCGTTCCTCGCCCAGCCCGGGCTCGAGGTCACCACGGTCCCGGCCGCGCGGCTGGCCGAGTCGATCGAGGCGGGCACCGACTTCGTCGCCTTCAGCGCCGTCCAGATGTCGACCGGCGAGGTCGCCGACGTGGACGCGATCCTCGCCGCGGCCGAGGCCCACGACGTCCGCACGCTGATCGACGCGACGCAGGCCGCGGGCTGGCTGCCGCTGCAGGCCGACCGCTTCGACTTCCTCGTCGCCGCCGGCTACAAGTGGCTGCTCTCACCGCGCGGGACCGCGTGGCTGACCGTCGCGCCCGAGCGCCTCGACGCGATCGTGCCCGCGCAGGCCGGCTGGTTCGCGGGCGAGGACGTCCACGACGCCTACATCGGCCCGCCACTGCGGCTCGCCCACGACGCGCGCCGGCTCGACACCTCCCCCGCCTGGTTCTCGTGGGTCGGCGCCTTCCCGGCCCTGCAGCTGCTCAACGAGGTCGGCATCGACGCGATCCACGCGCACAACGTCGGGCTTGCGAATCACTTCCGCGAGCGGCTGGGGCTGGAGCCGAGCAACTCCGCGATCGTCACCGCGGACATCCCCGGCGGAGTGGAGAAGCTGCGCGCCGCGGGCATGCATGCGGCCCAGCGGGGGAGCAGCGTCAGGGTCGGCTTCCACCTCTACAACACAGAGGAGGACGCGGACTCTGCGGTCCGCGTCCTCCAAGGCTCCTAGGGCTCCGGATAGGGGTTTCGCCTGCCAGGAACTCGCCCTAGGGTGCTCGCCTGGTGGGCGGCGCCATCGGGGCGAGAGCCTTCGGCGACGTTACTTTCTGCGGTCGAGCTCGCGCCCGAACGCCTTCTCCGTGGCCTGGGTCATGCGCTGCTGGAAGATCGCCACGAGCGTCTCCGAGGCGAGCGGTCGCAGCTGCTCGAGCGCCACCAGCACGGCCGGCCAGTCGGTCTCGGGCTTGCCCGCCTTGTCGAACGGCTTCCAGACGCGCTCGAGGAAGAGCTTGACGAAGGTCTGGGACACGCTGTCGGCGTGGCGGGCGACGCTCTCGATCACGTCGAACGCCTTCTCGAGCGGGATCCCCAGGCTCACCAGCGTCTCGCCGGCACGCAGGAGCGTCGGGCTCGGGATCTCGTAGCGCCCCTCCCCCAGCGGCACGATGATGCCGAGCTTCTCCGCGCGCGTGAGCAGCTTGGGGTCGGAGTCGCGCCCGAAGCGCTGCGCCAGCTCGGCGCCGTCGATCATCTCGGGGCGCTCGTCCTCGAACGGGGCGAGCAGCGCGCGGGCGAAGTCGAGCGCCTCCTGCGACGACCCGCTGGTGCGGTCGACGAGGTCCTTGATGGCGGCGAGGTTGTAGCCGTTGCCCTGGAGCTCCTGGATCAGCCGCAGCCGCGCGACGTGCTCGGGGCCGTAGTAGCCCGTGCGAGCGCGCACCTCCGGAGGCGGCAGGAGGCCGCGCGACTGGTGCGCGCGGATGTTCCTGACGGTCATCCCGGTCTCGCGGGCGAGCTCGTCGATCGTGTGCTCGGCCGCCGCCCCGGTCATGAATCTGAGTCTACGGTGTTACATGTGACGTCATTCGGTGATACATAGACCCGATGACGCAAATCGCCTTCCTGCTCGCCCAGGCGCGACCCGGCCGGAGGCGCCGCGGCCAAAGAGGTGATCGGCGCCACCGCCGGCGCGCTGGTCGCCACCTCCCTCCTCTTCGCCCTCGGGTTCGGCCACCGCGCCGGCCGCACCCGGCTGCTCGACCGCTGGTCGGCCTTCGCGGGCCGCGTCGGCCACCTGCCGCCGTGGGTCGCCCTCCCCTCGGCGCTCGGCACCGCCTCCCTCATCACGGCGCTGCTCGGCATGTACTGGGACATCTCCCTGCACATCGACAACGGCCGCGACGCCGGACCGCTGGCCAATCCCGCCCACTACCTGATCCTCTTCGGGCTGTTCGGCATCTTCGCGGCCGGCTTCCTCGCCATGTGCATCCCGCGCGAGAGGCCCTGCCCGACCGCGATCCGCCTCTATGACGGCTGGGACGTGCCGCTCGGCGGCCTCCTGATGGCCGCGGCCGGAGGCTTCGCGCTGATCGGCTTCCCGCTCGACGACCTCTGGCACCGGCTGTTCGGCCAGGACGTGACGCTGTGGGGCCCGACCCACCTGATGCTGATCGGCGGCGCGTCCGTCTCGCTGATCGGCCAGGGCGTGCTGCTCGCCGAGGGCACCCGCACGCAGGGCATCCTGCGCGGCGAGGAGCGCTCCGGCCGGGTCCCGCTCCACCTGACGCTCCGCCGCGCGGCGCTGGGCGGCGGCTTCCTGATCGGGCTCTCGACCTTCCAGGCCGAGTTCGACTTCGGCGTGCCGCAGTTCGACTTCCTCTTCCAGCCGATGCTGATCGCGCTCGCCGCCGGCATCGGGCTCGTGTCCGCCCGCCTCTGGGGCGGCCGGGGCGGCGCGCTGGCCGCCGTCGGGTTCTTCGTGCTCGTGCGTGGCTTCGTGTCGCTGATGGTCGCCGGGACGTGGGGCGAGTCGACGCCGCACTTCCCGCTCTACCTCGTCGAGGCGCTGCTGGTCGAGGGTGCCGCGGCGCTGCTGCTGACGCGCCGCCCGCTCGCGTTCGGCGCCCTCGCCGGCGTGCTCATCGGCACGGTCGGCACCGCCGCCGAGTGGGGCTGGTCGCACGTCTGGATGCCGATCCCCTGGCCGTCCGCGCTGCTCCCCGAGGTGCTCGTCGTGACCGTGCTCGCCGGCCTCGGCGGCGGCCTCGTCGGCACGTTCATCGGCAGCGCGCTGCGCGTGCGCCCGCAGGCCTTCCCGCGCGGCGCCCGCGTCGTGTTCCCGCTCGCCGGGCTGCTCGTCGCCGCGCTGATCGCCTTCGGCCTCGCCACGTCGCCGCAGGACGGCGTCAGGGCGACCGTGCAGCTGCAAGACGTCCCGGGCGGCGGGCCGCGCGAGGTCACCGCGACCGTCAAGGTCGACCCGCCGTCGGCCGCCGCCGACGCGAAGTGGATGACCACCACCGCGTGGCAGGGCGGCGGGCTCGTCGTCGACCGGCTCGAGCGGGTCGGCGACGGCGTCTACCGCACCAACGAGCCGATCCCGGTGCACGGCTCCTGGAAGGCGGAGTTCCGCCTCCACCGCGGCCGCTCGCTGCTCGGCGTCCCGATCTACCTGCCCGACGACCCGGCGATCCCGGCCAAGGCGGTGCCCGCCGCGGCGTCGTTCGAGCGGCCCTTCGTACGCGACAAGGACATCCTCCAGCGCGAGGCCAAGGACGGCGCCGCCGGGCTGACCCTGCTGGGATATGGAATCGTGCTCGCCATCACGCTGTCGATCATCGCGCTCAACACCTGGGCGCTCGTGCGCCTTGCGACGGTGATCGAGGACGCGGCGCCGGAGCCCGAGCGCTTCCGCCGCACGCCCGCCGCTCGGGAGCCGGTGCCGGCGGCATGAGCCGCGCGATCCACCGCCGCAAGGAGATCCGGCTCCACGGCCACCCCGTCTCGTACTACGAGGCGGGGTCCGGCCCGGTGCTCCTGCTCGTGCACGGGATCACCTCCAGCGCGGACGCCTGGCGCAGCGTGCTGCCCGCGCTGGCGAGGCACTTCACGGTCGTCGCGCCCGATCTGCTGGGCCACGGCGGCTCGGCCAAGCCGCGCGGGGACTACTCGCTGGGCGCCTACGCCAGCGGGCTGCGCGATCTGCTGGCCGCGCTCGGGCACGAGCGCGCGACCGTCGTCGGCCACTCGATGGGCGGCGGCATCGCGATGGTCATGGCCTACCAGTTCCCCGAGCGCGTGGAGCGGCTCGGGCTGGTCTCGAGCGGCGGCCTCGGCAAGGAGGTCGGCCTCGTCCTGCGCGCGGCGACGCTGCCGGGCGCGGGCATCGTGCTGCCGGTGATCACGCGCCGCGGCCCGCGCGACGTGGTCCTCGGCGGGGCGCAGGTGCTCAGCCGGCTCGGCCTGCGCACGCGCGCCGACGTGCGCGGCACCGCCCTCGGCCTCGCCTCCCTGCGCGAGCCCGCCGCCCGCCGCGCGTTCATCCACACCGCGCGCTCGATCATCGACTCCGCCGGCCAGCGCGTCAGCGCCCACGATCGCCTCTACCTGGCCGCCGGGATGCCAACTCTGCTGCTGTGGGGCGACCGCGACCCGATGATCCCCCACGCGCACGGGATCGCCGCCCACGCGGCGATCCCCCAGAGCCGCCTCGAGATCTTCCCGGGCGCCGGCCATTACCCGTTCGAGGAGGATCCCCGGCGCTTCGTGAGGGTGCTGCGAGACTTCATCGGCATGACCGAGCCGTCGAGCTACGACGAGGACGAGATCCGCCGCCGCCTGCTCGCGGGGGCCGCCGCGTGAACAAGGAGCTGATCCCCGGCCTCCGCGGCGTCTCGCACGCGTGGGCGTTCTGGTGCGCGCTCGTCGCGGGGACCGTGCTGACCCTCTACGCCCCCTCGGGCGTCGCGCGCGCGTCGGCGATCGTCTACGGCGCCGGGCTGTGCGCCCTGTTCGCCGCCAGCGGCCTGTACCACCGCTGGCGCTGGAACCCGCGCTGGCGCCCGCTGCTGCGCCGCATCGACCACTCGACGATCTACATCTTCATCGCCGCGAGCTACACGCCGGTCGCGCTGCTCGTGCTCTCGGGCACGATCCAGATCGTCGTGCTGGCCAGCATCTGGGGCGGCGCGCTGGCCGGGGTCGCCATGAGCGTGGCGTGGATCACCGCGCCGCGCGTGCTCGTCGCCGCCAGCTACGTCGCGCTCGGCTGGGTCGCGATCGTCTCGCTGCCGCAGATGGCCGACCGGCTCGGCGTCGCCCCGATCGTGCTGTTCGCCGCCGGCGGCGTGATCTACTCGGCCGGCGCCGTGGTCTACGCGTCCCGGCGCCCGAACCCGTGGCCGCGCACCTTCGGCTTCCACGAGATCTTCCACGCGCTCGTGATCCTCGCCGCCGTCACGCACTTCGTGGCGATCGCGGGCTGGGTCATCCCCGCGGGGTAGTCACCCCCTCGAAAGGCAACGGCGGCTGGGTAGGAGGTGGGTTCGACCGCCGCTGCGGTGAACTCGCCCGGGTGTGGTCACTTCGGTTGAATTATTCACCCCTAGTGACCACACCCCCCGCTTCCGGGCTCGCCGCGGCGACCCGCACCCTCTCCTCAATGCGCAGTTGAAGTTTCGACCCGCAAGACGAGGTGGGGGTAACCCCACCCCACGGCCACCGGGCACCACCGCTGTAACACGGCCTTCCGGTCCGGATACTCGATGGCGTGATGTTGCCGCCCGAGCCGCCCACCGAACTCTCCCTCCCCGCCTTCGACCCCAAGGCGCTCGCGCGCCGTGCGGCGCTGCCCCTCGCGGCCGCCGTGGTCGCCGTCGCGGTGCTGGTGCTGGCCGGCGGCCCGATGCACGCGTTCACCGACGCGCTCAAGCGCGCGGTCGACGCCGACCCGCGCTGGGTGCTCGCCGCGGTCGGCTTCGAGATCCTCTCCTTCAGCGGCTACATCGCGCTGCTGTGGCTGGTCGGCGAGCGCGCGACGTCGCGGATGAACCTGCGCGCGAGCGCCCAGGTCACCCTGGCCGGCGCGGCCGTCACGCGGCTGCTGCCGACGGGTGGCGCGGGCGGCGTCGCGCTGACGCTGTGGGCGCTGCGGCGTACCGGCCTCGAGCCCAAGCAGGCCACGCGCACGCTGCTGACCTTCCTGGTGCTGCTCTACGCGGTCTTCCTCCTCTCGATCGCGGTCGCGGGCGGCCTGATCGCCGTCGGCCTCGGCGGCGGCTCGGGCGGCCACGTGGCGCTCGCCGCCGGCGCGTCGCTCGGCGCCACGCTCGCGATGGTCCTCGGCGTCGCCGCCGCGCTGACCAAGCCGCGCGAGGGTGGCCGGATCGCCGGCGCCGCCGCGTCGCTCGGCAACGGCGTGCGCGACGCCGCCGCGTTCCTCCGCCAGGCCGACGGCCGCCTGCTCGGCGCGCCGATCTGGTGGGCCTTCGACGCGGCCGTCCTGTACGGGATGCTCAACGCCTTCGGCGCGCCCCCGGCGGTCGCCGTCGTCGTGCTCGGCTACTTCGTCGGCATGGTCGCCAACACGATCCCGCTCCCCGGCGCGGTCAGCGGCGGCATGGTCGGCGTGCTGCTGGCCTTCGGCGTCGAGGCGGACCTCGCGCTGGCGTCGGTGCTCTCCTACCGCGCGCTGGCCATCTGGCTCCCCGCCCCGGTCGGCCTCGCCGCGCTCGGCGGGCTGCGCCGCACCGTCGCCCGCTGGACCGCCGAGGGCGAGGCCGCCCCGGTGAGCGCTCCCGCCCAGCCGGCCGCGACGGGGGCGCGCCACTGGACGCCGGGCCGCGAGCCCGCCTACGCGGCATGAGCTGCGCGCCCGCACGGCTCCCGCGCGGCGGCCACCGTGCGGCGCTGCTCGGCGCGGTCGTCGCGGCCGCCGGGCTGTTTGCCGCCGTGCAAGCCGGGCTCATCCCGGCGCCGGACCTCGAGCAGATCCTCACCGACCTCTCCGACTCGCTCGGCGCCTGGACCTACCTGCTCGTCGGCGCGCTCGCCTTCCTCGAGACCGGTGCGTTCGTCGGGCTGGTGGCCCCGGGTGAGACGGCGGTCGTGCTCGGCGGCGTGGTGGCCGCGGAGGGCGGCGTCGAGCTCGTCCCGATGCTCGCGCTCGTGTGGGCGGCCGCAGCGCTCGGCGACCTCGCCTCGTTCGCGCTCGGCCGCAAGCTGGGCCGGCGCTTCCTCGTCCAGCACGGCCCGCGCATCGGCGTCACCCCGCCGCGACTCGAGCGCGTGGAAACGTTCTTTTCGCGCCACGGCGGCAAGGCGATCCTGATCGGGCGCTTCATCGGCCTCGTGCGCGCGGTCGCGCCCTTCCTCGCCGGCGCCTCCGCGATGCGGCTGCGCGCGTTCCTACCCTGGAGTATCCTCGGAACCGGGCTCTGGGCCGCCACTTTCACGCTCGTCGGCTATGCGTTCAGCGACTCATTCAGCGCCGCCGCCGGCAATCTGACCCACGGCGCGCTCGCGCTCGCGATAATCGCGGCCGGGATTCTCGCCATCCGGGCACGTCAGCGTGCGCACAGAGCGCCGGCGGCGAATGCTCAAAAGTCGTGAGTAATCGGCCTGGGCGACCTGCCCGATGCCCCGCCAGAATGGGAAAGACGGACCCGAAGCAACCCAATCCTTAGCACTCAACGTTTCCTGAGCGCGTGCAGGTTTTCAGCAGTCGGACTAGTGAACCGAAGGTGTGGCGCGCCACGCCGGATTCGTCGCTACAGTCGGCCTTCACCAATGCAAGGTTCACGCAGACAACTAGACGAGCGGCTGGCCAAAGCGCTCTCGCACCCGCTCCGCCAGCGCATCCTCCAGCGACTCAACGAGGGCGGCGTCCGGAGCCCGAATGAACTCTCCCGCGAGCTGGGCGATCCGCTCGGCAACGTTTCCTACCACGTGCGGATCCTGCGCGAGCTCGACTGTGTCGAGCTCGTGCGGACAGAGCAGCGTCGCGGCGCGCTCGAGCACTACTACCGTGCGACGGCCGAGCCGTGGCTCGACGACGAGCAGTGGGCCCGCCTGCCGGCGGCCTTCCGGCGCAAGACACTCGGCCGGACGCTGTCGGAGATCCTCGAGGGCGCCTCGGCGGCGAGCCGCGAGACCGGCTTCGACCACCCCGAGGTCAAGGTCGACCGCATGGAGCTCGAGCTCGACGAGCAAGGGTGGAAGGACGTCGTCGCGCTGCTCAACGAGACGCACGAGGCGGCGCTCCGGATCCAGTCCGAGGCCGCTGCCCGGCATGACGAGAGCGGTGCGGACGGGGATGGATCCATCCGCACCGAGCTCGGCATCCTTCACTTCCGTCGCGGCGGTCCCGCGGCGGAGTAGGTGGCCCTGCTCTCAGGCTACGGTCCCCAGATCATCCTGACCTCCCCCCGCGTCGCATGACAAAGACGGCTTTGCGGTGCTCGCGCTCGTCGAGCCACTCGTCGAGCACGGCGCCGGGGCGCTGACCGAGGACGGCGACGACCTCGAGCCCGCTCTCCGCGGCGATCGCGCGGAGGTCCTCGACCGGGTGGTGACGGTGGCGCTGGCGGCTCACCGAGCGCCGCCACAGCCCCTCGCCCTCGTGGGTGAAGACGTCGATGACGACCTCCGCCTCGCCCCCGGGCCCGTCGAGCTCGGCGAGCCCGCCGCGCCAGCGCAGCAGGCGCTCGTCGTCCTCGACGACCACGTCGGGGACGCCCTGGTAGGCGGCGAGCGTGTTGACGTCGAACACCAGCAGCCCCTCCGGCGCCAGGTTCGCGCGCATGCCCTCGAACGTCGCGGCCACCTCGTCGAGGTCGAGCAGGTGGTTGATCGCGTCGTCGATGCACGTGATCAGGTCGTACTCGCCGAGGATCGGCAGGCGGCGCATGTCGGCCACCAGCACGTCGGCGCGCCCCGCGGCCTTTTCCCGCGCCGCGGCCACCATCTCCGGCGAGATGTCGCACCCCGTGACGTCGAAGCCCCGGTCCAGCAGGGGCATGAAGCTCTTGCCGGTCCCGCACCCGACGTCCAGCAGGCGCCGGCCCGCGAGCCCGTGCCGGACCGCCAGCCATTCGATCGCGGCGAGCCACGGCCCGTAGGCGTACTCGGCCGTCAGAAGATCGTAGGCAGGGGCGAGCACGGCGTAGGCGCGGGCGGAATCGGATTCCAGAGTGAGGTTCATGCTTGGTAGACCTTCTTGAGCATTCAGTTCGTTACAGCGCTCAACGAGGTAATTGGTGGCCGAATGGGATTGGGGCCTCGTCCATGCGCAGTGTCTCCGGGAGGCGCAAGGCGTTCTGGGCCAATCAGGCGGTGCGGAGGACGCGGCACAAGAGGCCGCGGTTCGTGCCTGGCGGCGGCAGGACAGCTGTTTGACACCCGAGCGGCCGCAGCCGTGGGTGGCCACCATCGCGCGCAACGAGGCGCTGCGCATCGCCGGACGTCCGATCACGGACCCGCTGGAGGCCGCCGGAGAGCCGGCCGAGGAGTCCCACGAGGACGAGGTGCTGGGCCACGCGGACATGGACAGGGCCATCGCCGCCCTCTCGGGCGTCGATCGCGACGTCATCCGGGGCCGTTACTGGGACGATCTGGACTACCGGCAGCTCGGTCGACTGCTTCATGTCCCCGAGGGGACGGCTAGGGTTCGGCTTCATCGCGCTCTGGCGAGGTTGCGAGAGGCGCTGGTGGAGTCATGAAACCGATCACCAACATCGACGACCCGCGCTACGTGAAGGCCATGAGCCATCCGCTGCGCGTCCGCATCCTCGCGCTGCTGGATGAGCGCACCGCGAGCCCCGTCGAGCTCGCCGGCTGGCTCGGCGCGACCCTGGGCACGACCGCGTACCACGTGCGCACACTCGAGCGCATGGGCCTGGTCGAACTCGTCCGCGAGACGCGCGTGCGCGGCGCCGTCGAGCATCACTACCGCTCCAAGGAGCGCCCGCGCGTCTCCGACGAGGCCTGGGCCGCCGCCCCGCCGATCGCCAAGCAGGCCGCCGTCGCCTCCTCGCTGCAGACGATCGACGCCTACGCCAGCGCGGCCAGCGCCGCCGGCGGCTTCGACCACGGCAACTCGCATCTCACGCGCACCGCGCTGCGCCTCGACGCGCGCGGCTGGAACGACCTCTCGCGCGCCTGCCAGCGCCTGCTCGCCCGGGTCGATCGCATCGAGGAGGCCTCCAACCAGCGCATGGAGCGCAACCCGCACGGCGAGACGAGCAGCGTCGCATTGGTGATGATGCTGTTCGAGACCGCGCGGCTGAGCGCGGAGAACGGCGACGACCCCGTCGCCGCGCGGCGCCGCCGCCACCGGCACGAGATCCCCGCCAACGCGGAGTAGCCGGACGGGCGTGGCCACGCTCGCCTGCGTCCATCACCTCGAGCAGCCCTTCCTGGGGAACGCGGAGGCGCCGCTGCGCCGGGCCGGCGTCACGCTCGACGAGCGCAACCTGACCCGCGGCGACCCGCTGCCCGCGCTCGACGAGGTCGACGGCATCCTCAGCTTCGGGGGAGCCCAGTCGGTCCTCGACGAAGAGCCCGCGTTGCAGGCCGAGGCGCGGCTCCTCGGCGACGCGGCCGGCGCCGGCGTGCCGGTCCTCGGCGTCTGCCTCGGCGGCCAGCTGCTCGCCCACGCGCTCGGCGCGCGCGTGGTGCGGGCGCCCCGCCGCACCGTCGCCTGGGTCGAGCTGGCCGCGCTGCCCGCCGCCGCCGATGACCCGCTGTTCGCCTCGCTCGGCGCGCGGGTCGCGGGGCTGCACTGGAACGAGGACGTCTTCGCGCTGCCGGCCGGCGCGACCGAGCTGCTGACCGGGTTCGCGGCCGGCGTGGCCGCCTTCCGGGCCGGCGAGCGCGCCTGGGGCATCCAGTTCCACCCCGAGGTCGACGGCCCGGCGCTCGACGGCTGGTACGCGAGCTACGCGTCCTGGCTCGTGGAGGCCGGGGTCCCGGAGCCCGACGCGCGGGCCGCCGACGCGCGCCACCTGCCCGGCCAGGGCGAGGCCGCCGACCGCCTGTTCGGCGCCTTCGCGCGCGTCGTCGAGGAGTTCGCGCAGGCGCGGCCGTAGTCTGCAGGGCATGCCGACCGACGCCGCTGACCTGATCGTGATCGGCGGCGGCGTGATGGGCCTGTTCACGGCCTACCACGCGTCGGAGCGCGGCCGGCGCGTGACGGTCCTGGAGCGCGGCCGCATCGGCGACCCGCTGACGGCGTCCTTCGGGCGCACCCGCTCGTTTCGCAACGACTACCTCGAGGCGACCTACACGCGCTTCGCCTACGAGGCCTTCCGGCTGTGGGGCGAGTTCGAGGCGCGGACCGGGACGCGGGCGCTGATCCGCTGCGGCGGGATGAACATCGCCAAGCGCGAGGTCACCCCCGACCTCGCGAGCACCTACGCGCAGCGCAGCCACGAGGTGCTGGCGCGCCTCGGCCTGCAGACCGAGTCGCTCGACCGCGAGGCGCTGACCGCGCGCTTCCCGTTCCTCGACGCGGACATCGGGCGGCTCGAGCCGGACGCCGGCGTGGTCGACCTGCGCACGGTCACCGCCACGCTGACACGGGTGCTGGGCGAGCGCGGGGTGAGCGTCGTCGAAGGGGCCGACACGGGCACGATCGAGCGCGACGGCGACCTGACCCGCGTCGGCGAGCACGCCGCCCGCGCGCTCGTCGTGACCGCCGGCCACGGGACCAACGACGTCCTCGCGACGCTCCCCGGCGCCACCCTCCAGGTGCCGCTCTCGAAGGATCGCCCGAGCGAGGCCAAGTACTTCACGCCGCCCGCCGAGACGCGCGAGCGCTTCACGAGCGCGGCGATGCCGGTGATCGCCTACCTCGACACCGGGATCTACTGCCACCCCATCGTCGAGGGCGTCGTCGACGAGATGAAGATCGGCTACTACAACCCGCCCGACATGCCGCGGGGCGAGACGAGCGTCGACAGCATCGCGAGCTTCATCGACCAGTGCATGCCGGGCCTGCGCGACGCCGCCTCGCGCGACGTCGAGGACGTCGACCAGTGCGAGTACGACCTCGTCGCCGACGACGACTTCGTGCTCGGCCCGGTCCCGGGCGCCGCGAACGCGTTCGTCGGCGTCGGGTGGCGCGGCACCGGCTACAAGTTCGCGCCGTGGGTCGGCCGCGTGCTCGCCGAGCTGGCGCTGCAGGACGGCACCGTCTACGACATCGACCGCTTCGACCCCGCGAGGTTCCGATGACCCGGCCGTCGCAGAAGACCCTCCAGGAGCGCCTCGCCGACGGCGTCGTCATCGGCGCCGAGGGCTACGTGTTCGAGCTCGAGCGCCGCGGCTACATCAAGGCGGGCCCGTTCGTGCCCGAGGTGATCCTCGACGAGCCCGACGCGCTGCGCCAGCTGCACCGCGAGTTCCTGCGCGCCGGCTCCGACGTGATGGTGGCGCTGACCTACTACGCGCACCGCGACAAGCTCAAGGACGTCGGCCGCGGCGACGACCTCGAGGCGATGAACCGCCAGGCGGTGCGGATCGCGAACGAGATCGCCGCCGAGGGCGGCGCGCTGGTGGCGGGCAACATCTGCAACACCTGGTCGTTCGACCCGGCCGACGCGGAGGCGACGGGCGCGGTCGTGCGCGCGCAGTACGAGGAGCAGCTCGGCTGGGCGGTCGAGGAGGGCGTCGACTTCGTGATCGCGGAGACCAACGACTTCGTCGGCGAGGCCCTGATCGGGCTCGAGGTCTGCACGTCGCTCGGGCTGCCCGCGATGGTCACGTTCGCGAGCGTGCAGAGCGAGAAGACCTACGACGGCTACGACTACGTCGAGGCCTGCAAGATCCTCGCCGACGCCGGCGCGGCGCTCGTCGGCCTCAACTGCTCGCGCGGGCCGGAGACGATGCTGCCGCTGCTCGAGCGCATCCGGGCGGCGGTCGACGTCCCGGTCGCGGCCCAGCCGGTGCCCTACCGGACGACGGCCGCGACGCCCGCCTTCGAGGCCTTCGAGGCGGGCGACGGCCGCCACCTCTTCCCGATCCAGCTCGAGCCCTTCCAGTGCACGCGCTTCGAGATGGCCGAGTTCGCCGTCCGCGCCCGCGAGATCGGCGTCGACTACGTCGGCATCTGCTGCGGGGGCGCGCCACATCACGTGCGCGCGATGGCCGAGGCGCTGGGCCGCGTCACGCCGGCCAGCCGCTACTCCCCCGCCATCGAGCTGCATCCCATCCTCGGCACGGGGGGCGGGCACGAGTCGATGGGCGGCTGGGACGCGAAGTGACGCCCGCTACGGTGAATGGAGCATGTCCCACGTCGATCTCCACCTCCACCTGCTGCCCGGCGTCGACGACGGACCGGACGACGAGGCCGCCAGCCTCGCCCACGCCGAGCGCCTCGTGCGCGACGGCGTCTACGAGGCGACCGTCACCCCGCACATCGGGCACCCGTGGTTCCCGCTCGAGATCGCGACGATCCCGGAGCGCACGCAGGCGCTCCAGGCCGCGCTCGACGCCGCCGGCCTCGACCTGAAGCTGCACCCCGGCGGCGAGATCTTCCCGCCGGCCGCGACCTCGCTCGGCGCGGACGACCTGGACGTCATCGCCCACGGCCCGGCCGGCGCGCGCTGGGTCCTGCTCGAGGTCCCGTTCTCCGGCATCGACGAGGCCTACCTCGCCGCCTGCGCCCACATCCGCGACCAGGGCTTCGGGCTGTTGATCGGGCACCCCGAGCGCGCGCTCGAGTTCCTCCGCCGCGGCCACCGCATGCTGCGCCACGAGTTCGGCCGCGGGCGCGCTGCTGCAGGTCAACGTGTGCTCGCTGCTCGGCCGCCAGGGCCCCGAGGCGCGCGCCGGCGCCGTCAAGCTGGTCCGCGACGGCCACGCCTACGTGCTCGCCTCCGACGGCCACGGCGGCCACCGCCGGCACACGCTCGCGGAGGGCGCCCCCGCCGCGCGCGCCGCCGGCGTCTCGCTCCTGCGCAGCCGCCAGCTGACCGAGGCGAACCCGCGCTTCCTGCTCGAGAGCGGGATCCCGGGCGACTACGGCAGCGCGTCGAGCGTCTCGCGCACGCGCTCCCACAGCACGACGTAGGCCTTCGCGGCCGCGCTGCTGGGCAGCGTCGCGACCACGGGCGCGCGCCGCACGCCCATCAGCTCGACCACGCTGGCCGCCGGGATCGGGGTGTCGGCCACGTTCGGGAGCGTCGCGGGCAGCGACTCCGTCAGCTCGCGGTGGAGCTTCTTGCGGCGGTCGACCATCGAGAGGAACGCGAGCACCGCCGGGCGCGGATCGTCGGCGGTCGCGAGGAAGCCCTGGAGCTGCTCGAACGTGCGCACCGACAGCGTCGAGGGGATGATCGGCACGAGCAGCAGGTCGGCGGCGCTGAACACGCTCTCGGACACGAGCGAGATCGACGGCGCGCAGTCGAGGATCGCGAGGTCGTAGTCCTCGTCGAGCTTGTCGAGCACCTGGCCGAGGCGCTCCAGCGGCTTCTTGCGCTTGTCGAGCTCGATGTCGAGGTGGCGGTAGGAGAAGTCCGCCGGCAGCAGGTCGAGGCCCTCGACGTCGGTGCCCTTCAGCGCGGCCAGCGGGTCGCCCTTGCCGCGGATCAGCCCCTTCGCGCCGCCCTTGACCTTCGGCCGGATGCGGAACAGGAACGAGGCGGCTCCCTGCGGGTCGAGGTCCCAGATCAGCGTGCGCAGCCCGTCGCGGGCGGCGAGCGTGCCGAGGTTGACGGCCGCCGAGGTCTTCCCCACGCCGCCCTTGATCGAGTAGGTGGCGACGGTCTTCATGTCTCTCGCTTCGGGAAGGTGTCGCGCACGAGCGCGCGCTGGTCGGCATCGGCGAAGCTCGCGAAGCGGCCCGCGAAGTGGTCGCGCGCCTCCTGCTGGGCGGCGGCGAGCGCCTCGATGACGGAGCCGACGGCGATCAGCGCGGCCGGGCCGCCCGGCTCGGCGGCCAGCTCGTCGCGCAGGCCGCGCAGCATCTCGCTCTGCACGGCGGTGTCCTGGAAGTCGCCGAGCACGTCCTGGAGCTGCTTGAGCGTCTTGACCATCGGCTTGACGACCTTCGGCTCGAACAGCCCGCCGAAGATCTCCAGCAGGTAGCGCAGCTCCTTGCCGCGCTTGCGCAGGTCGTGCAGCGCCTCCGGCGGGCTGTCGTCGCCGATCTCCGAGCCGTCGCGCACCATCCGCCGGTAGACGCGCCGGATCCGGTCCGCGGCGAGCACGTCGATTGCGACCGTCGCGTCCGGCCCCTCGGTCTCGGCGGGCGCCGTCGTCGCGAGCGCGCGCCAGGCCGCCAGCGCGGCCGCGAAGCGCGCGCCGCGCAGGCTCCGCCGCAGCCGCGCGAACTCGCGCGCGCGGCGCCGCTCCAGCAGGTTCCACAGCGGCTCGAGGTCCGCCGCCCGCCCGCTCGCCAGCGGGGCGATCAGCTCGTCCCAGCCGAGCAGCTGGACGTCGAGGTCGCGCACCGGCCCGGTCGCGGCCTGGATCCACTTGAGCTCGGCGCGCACATGGGCGAGCTGCTCGGGCTCCTGCACCCCCTTGAGCTCACGCAGGACCGCGCGGGCGCGCCGCACCGCCACGCGCAGGTCGTGGAGGAACTCGGTGTCGAGGTCGGCGATCGTGCCCGGGACGTTGGCCTCGGCGATCGCGGCGAGCTGGGTGAGCACCTCGGCGGCGGCCGCGTCGGCGCGCGTGCCGGGAGCGAGCGCGACCTTCGGCTTCGAGGAGACGCCGCCGAGGCGCCCGCCGGTCGCCACGACCGCCTCGTCGAAGACCGGGCGCTCCGCGGTCTCGAGCCCGAGCCGCTCGCGCAGCACCCGCAGCGTCCGCTCGAGGTCGCCGTCGTAGCCGAGCACCGGCTCGACCGTCAGCCGCGGCGCCAGCGCGACGTGCTGCGAGTCGGCGACCGCCTCGGCGCGCTCGATCACGAGCCGCACCACCGTCTTGCCGTCGCCGTTGACCACCGCCAGCGGCAGCACGCTGCTGCGCAGGCGCACGACGGGCAGCAGCGCGCGCATCTCGAGCACCTCCGCGAGCCGCCGCCGCACCGGGCCGTCGGGCAGCTCGCTCGCCAGATGGCGCTTCGCCGCCGGCACCTCGACCTGCCGCGGCGGCGCGCCGGGCTCCTGGATGGTGAGCGTCCGGCGGCCGCGCCCGGGCGAGCGCTCGGCCCGCAGGCCTGCGGCGCGCAGGCGGCCGTCGAAGCTGTCGAGGACGAGCCGATCCTCGCTGCGGGGGCGGCCGGGCTCGAGCCTGAGGCGCTTGGCGAGCAGCGCGACCGCGGCCTCGCGGTCGAGCGCCGGCGGCAGCAGCAATTCGATCGGCGTCGTCGGCACGCGGCGTAGTGTTCCATCCCATGGCCGGCGTCGAGATCGAGCGCAAGTTCCTGGTCGCCGAGCGGCCGCCGGATTTCGCGGAGCACCCCGGCCAGCGCATCGAGCAGGGGTACCTCGCGATCGCGCCCGACGGCGTCGAGGTCCGCGTCCGCCGGCGCGCCGGGCGAGCCACGCTGACCGTCAAGTCCGGGCCGGGCCAGGTCCGCATCGAGGAGGAGATGGGGATCGACGAGCGGCGCTTCGACGCCCTCTGGCAGCTCACCGACGGCCGCCGCGTCAGCAAGACGCGCCACGAGATCCCGCTCCCCGGCGGGGTGGTCGCCGAGCTCGACGTCTACGACGGCGAGCTCGACGGGTTGCTGACGGTGGAGATCGAGTTCGGCTCGGTCACGGCGAGCGAGGGCTTCGCGCCGCCGCCGTGGATCGGCCGCGAGCTCACCGGCGACAAGCGCTACGCCAACCAGTCGCTGGCGCTCGAGGGCCTGCCCTAGGAACTTTCGTCCAGATCAGGTGTGCAGCCTCATGCGAGCGGTTAGCTTCTCTTGACCGATGAAACCGATCTCCAATATCGATGACGCGCGCTACGTGAAGGCCATGAGCCATCCGCTGCGCGTCCGCATCCTCGCCCTCCTCGACGAGCGCACGGCCAGCCCCGTCGAGCTCGCCGGCTGGCTCGACGCCACGCTCGGCACGGTCGCCTACCACGTGCGCACGCTCGAGCGCATGGGCCTGGTCGAACTCGTCCGCGAGACGCGCGTGCGCGGCGCGGTCGAGCACCACTACCGGTCTGTCGAGCGCCCGCGGGTCTCCGACGAGGCGTGGGCCGCCGCTCCCCCGATCGCCAAGCAGGTGGCGGTGTCGTCGACGTTGCAGACGATCGACGCCTACGCGCGCGCCGCGTCGGCCGCCGGCGGCTTCGACCACGGCAACTCCCACCTCACCCGCACCGCGCTGCGGCTCGACGCGCGCGGGTGGAACGACCTCTCCCGCGCCTGCATGCGCCTGCTCGCGCAGGTCGACCGCATCGAAGAGGCTTCGGCGGAGCGCATGGAGCGCAACCCGCACGCCGGCGAGACCAAGGACGTCGCGCTCGTGATGATGCTCTTCGAGGCCGCCCGCCTCACCAGTGAACCTGCAGACGACCCCAGCGCCGAGACCCGGCGCCGACATCGTTACGAGCTCACCATGCGCGGCGACTGATCACCCCACCGCCCGCGGCGGCACCCGCCTGGCCGAGCCGCGGCCGGCCGCCATCCGGGTGGAGCCGGTCCTGGCCGCGCTCAGCGACCCGGTGCGCCTCTCGATCGTGCGCACGCTGGCGGCCGACGAGGTCGAGAGCCGCGCCTGCGGCAGCTTCGGGCTCACCGTGGGCAAGTCGACCGCCTCGCATCACTTCCGCGTTTTGCGCGATGCGGGCATCATCCGCCAGCGCGACGAGGGCCGGCGGCGG
>CAWBCU010000008.1:0-203010 GCA_963787335.1 uncultured Solirubrobacterales bacterium | reverse complement strand
GCTGGCGTCCGAGGAGCAGCAGATCCTCGACGAGAGCGGCGAGTAGCAGCAGCAGCAGGCGAGGGGCCGGGGATCGCTCCCCGGCCCCCGCTTCTTCGTACTGACATGGCAGACACGCTCCGATCCCCCCGCCCCCTCCCCGCCGCTGGAACGGCTCGAGCCCCCGCCTGCGGCGAAGCGCTACCGGTTCCTGACGGACCGGCGGCTGGGCTTCCTGTTCATCTCGCCGGCGCTGGCGCTGCTCATCTTCCTGTCGATCTGGCCGCTGATCCGGCTGATCTGGCTCTCGTTCACCGACTACTCGGTGACCCGCGACGTGCCGGCGAGCTTCCTCGGCTTCGACAACTACGTCGACGTCCTCACGTCGCCGATCGTGCAGAAGCGCGCGCTCACGACGTTGATCTTCGTCGTCGGGGCCGTCGGGCTCCAGAGCGCCCTCGGCTTCGCGATCGCGTTCCTGATCTCCCGCCGGGAGCGAGGGCGCGGTGCGCTCACGACGCTGTTCCTGATCCCGATGATGCTGTCGCCGGTCGTCGTCGGGCTGTTCTGGAAGTTCATGCTCGACGTCCAGTTCGGCGTCGTCAACTCGTTCCTCGACAGCCTTGGCTTCGGCCGCGTCGAATGGCTCACGCAGCAGCGCCTCGCGCTGTTCTCGCTGATCATCGTCGACACCTGGCAGTGGACGCCGTTCATCATGCTGATCGCGCTGGCGGGCCTGACGGCGGTGCCGAACTTCCTCTACGAGGCGGCCGAGATCGACCGCGCCTCCGAGTGGTTCAAGTTCCGCCGGATCACGCTGCCGCTGGTCTGGCCGCTGCTGCTGATCGCGGTCATGTTCCGCGCGATCGAGGCCTTCCGGCTCTTCGACCTCGTCTACATCCTCACGGGCGGCGGGCCGGGCGGCACGACCGAGACGCTCTCCTACAACGTCTACAAGGTCGCCTTCTTCGGCTTCGACACCGGCCGTGCGGCGGCGTACGGGATCCTCATGGTGATCGTCGTCATCCTCGCCGCGCAGCTCTATCTGCGCTACCTCAACCGACTGCAGACGCGCTGATGGCCACGCACATCCAACCCTCGGAGCTGGCGGACGCGGGCATCGCGGGCGAGACCTCCGCCCCGCCCGTCCGCCGTCGCCGGCGGCTCGGCTCCGGCTTCGAGATCGCGCTGCTCACGCTGTTCGCCGTGGTGATGCTCTTCCCGGTCGTGTGGATGCTCGAGACCGCGTTGAAGGAGACCCGCGACATCTACGCCGTCCCGGCCAAGCTGATCAACTTCAGCCCGACGCTCGACCACCTCAAGGACGTCTTCTCGTCGGGCTCGCCGGTGCTCTCGGGCCTCAAGAACTCGGTGATCGTGTCCGGGGCGTCGACGCTGATCGCAACGGTGCTGGGGGTGCCGGCGGCGTGGGCCTACTCGCGCTTCCCCATCCCCGGCAAGAAGGACCAGCTGTTCTTCATCCTCTCGACGCGCTTCATGCCGCCGGTCGTGGTGGTCATCCCGATCTTCCTGATGTTCCGCGACCTCGGGCTGCTCGACACGCTGCAGGGCCTGATCCTCGTCTACTCGGCCTTCAACCTGCCGTTCACGATCTGGATGATGAAGGGCTTCATCGACGAGGTGCCGGCCGAGTACGAGGAGGCGGCGATGCTCGACGGCTACTCGCGCCTCGAGGCGTTCTGGCGCGTCACGCTGCCGCTGCTCGTGCCGGGGATCGTCGCCACCGCCGTGTTCGCGCTGATCTTCTCCTGGAACGAGTTCGTCTACGCGATCTTCCTGATCACCGATCCCGGCAGCCGGACCGCGCCACCCGCGATCGCGGGCCTGATCGGCGGGACCACGGTCGACTGGGGACTCGTCGCCGCGTCGGCGATGGTCTTCGCGATCCCGGTCCTGGTGTTCGCCTTCCTCGTGCGGCGGCATCTCGTGGCCGGCGTCACGCTCGGGGCGGTGCGCCGCTGATGGCCGAGGTGCGCGTCAAGAGCCTGCACAAGGCGTTCCCGGACGGGACCGTCGCCGTCCACGAGCTCGATCTGGAGATCGGCGACGGCGAGCTGTTCGTCATGCTCGGCCCCTCGGGCTGCGGCAAGACGACGACGCTGCGCTGCATCGCGGGCCTCGAGCACGAGACCTCGGGGCAGATCGTGATCGGCGACGAGGTCGTCAGCGGGCTGCGGCCGTCGCAGCGGGACATCGCGATGGTGTTCCAGTTCTACGCGCTGTACCCGCATCTCAGCGTGCACGACAACATGGCGTTCCCGCTGCGCGCCGCCAAGGTCTCCGCGTCCGAGGTCTCCGAGCGGGTGAACGAGGCCGCCCGGCTGCTGCGGCTGGAGCCGCTGATGAAGCGCAAGCCGAACAAGCTGTCCGGCGGCGAGCAGCAGCGCGTGGCGCTCGGCCGGGCGATCGTGCGCCATCCGAAGGCGTTCCTGATGGACGAGCCGCTGACGAACCTGGACGCCGAGCTGCGCACCGACATGCGCGCCGAGCTCAAGCACGTGCAGCAGCGGCTGCGCTCGACGATGATCTACGTGACCCACGACCAGACCGAGGCGATGGCGCTCGGTCACCGGATCGCGGTCATGAACCAGGGCCGCCTCGAGCAGGTGGGCCCGCCGATGGAGGTCTACGACCGGCCGGCGACCCTGTTCGCCGCGCGCTTCATCGGCTCCCCGCCGATGAACCTGATCGAGGCCGAGGTCACCAACGGGCACCTGACGGCGGCCGGCGGGCTCGCGCTGACGGCGCCGGACGGCCTCCGGCGCGGCGAGCGCGTGATCGCCGGCGTCCGCCCAGAGCGCTTCGTCGTGTCGGCGTCGGACGCCGATCCCGGGGCTGCGCCCGGGCGGGTCGTCTCGCGCGAGGCGCTCGGCGACGAGACGATCTACGTCGTCGACACGGAGGCGGGGACGCTGAACGTGCGCATGCCGCCGACCGTGCGGTTGGCCGAGGAGCAGGCGGTGTCCGTGCGCTACCAGGGGATCGCGCCACCGGTCTACGACCCGGAGTCGGGGAAGGTGACCGGCGGATGAGCTCCGCGATCGTCACGACCGGCATCGGGAAGTCGTTCGGCGACGTGCACGCGCTGCGCGATCTCGACCTCGACGTCCCGGAGGGCGCGTTCTTCGTGTTGCTCGGCCCGTCCGGGGCGGGCAAGACGACGACGCTGCGCGTGATCGCAGGGCTCGAGAAGCCCGATTACGGAACCGTCCATCTGACCGGGATCGACGCGACGAAGGCCACGCCGGCCGAGCGCGATCTGGCCATGGTGTTCCAGTCCTACGCGCTGTACCCGAAGCAGACCGCCGCTGACAACATCGCATCCCCCCTGCGGGCCCGCCGCCTGAGCAAGGCCGACGTCGAAGAGCGGGTCCTGAAGGTGGCCGGGTTGCTGCACATCGAGCACCTGCTCGAGCGCAAGCCGGGGCAGTTGTCGGGCGGCGAGATGCAGCGCGTGGCGCTCGGGCGGGCGCTCGTGCGGGAGCCGCGGGCGTTCCTCATGGACGAGCCGCTCACCAACCTCGACCTCAAGCTGCGGGTCGAGATGCGGACCGAGCTCACACGCATCCACCGGTCGCTGGGGCGGACGTTCCTGTACGTGACCAACGATCAGGTCGAGGCCATGTCGATGGCCGACCAGGTGGCCGTGCTCCACGAGGGCACCGTCCAGCAGGTCGGCCCGCCGACGGAGATCTACGACCGTCCGGCGAACCGCTGGGTGGGGACGTTCGTAGGGTGGCCGCGGATGAACCTGCTGCCGTGCACCGCCAACGGGCAGCTCTCCGGCAACGGCTGGGAGCTGCCGAACCCCGGCTTCGCCGTCGACGGCGACCGCCCGACGCTGCTCGGCGTGCGCGCGGAGGACCTGTCGCTGGACGTCCGGGACGAGTCGGCGACGCTGGCCGGCACGGTCTACGCGGTCGAGCCGCTGGGCGACCGCACGCTCGTCGACATCGAGATCGCCGGCCAGCGGATCGTGGTGAAGGCGCCGCCCACGGCGTCGCTGCGCATCGGCGACAGCGTCCGGGCGGCGGTCGACCTCGACCGCGTCCACCTGTTCGACGCCGACGGGGAGGCGGCGATCCCACGTCGATGATCGACGCCATGGCTCCGGGGGCACGGCGGGCGCGCATCCTCAAGCGCATCCAGCGGGAGGGACGCGTGTCCCTGGCCGACCTCGCCAGCGAGCACGCGGTGTCAGCGGTGACCGTCCACCGCGACCTCCAGCTGCTGTCCGAAGAGGGGTTGCTGGAGCGGGTCCGCGGGGGCGCGCGGTCGCTGCCGGACCCGCCGGCGCAGATCGAGACGAGCTGGAACGCGCGCCTGCGCGAGGCAGGGCCGGAGAAGGACGCCATCGCCGCCGCGGCGCGCGAGCTGATCGAGGACGGGTCGACGATCTTCATCGACGCATCCTCGACGGGCCTGGCGCTCGCGCACGCCATCGAGCTCCGCCCGCCCGCCGATCTGACGCTGGTGACGAACTCGCCGGCGATCGCCCTCGGGCTGTCGGCGGCGTCGATCCACGTGATCGTGGCGCCGGGTGAGCTCGATCAGCACATGCGCGTGCTGACCGGCCGCTGGACGATCGACTTCCTCGCCCGCCTCACCTTCGCCACGGCGTTCGTCTCGGCCGCCGGCATCACGCTCGGCGAGGGCCTCACCACGTCGCGGTCCGGGCTCGCCGACACGCTGAACACCGCGGCCGATTCCGCGGAGCGGGTGGTCGGCCTGATGGACTCCACGAAGTTCGAGCGCGCCTCGCTGATGACGATCCGGAGCGCGACGGCGCTGGATCTGATCATCACCGACGACCGGCTCGATCCCGCCCTCGTGGGGGCGTTCCGCGCGGCGGGGGCGAACCTCCAGGTCGTGTCGGGCGTGGCCGAGGCGAGCGACGCGGAGGCCGACTAGAGTCGCGGCCGTGCCCTTCGCGCACCGGAACCTCAAGGATCTGGAGGATGTCGGGTCCAACTTCGACGGCGATCCCGGCCTGGAGTTCCGCCACGCGAGCAAGCCGCTCGGGCTCGAGCACTCCGGCCTCGGCTACCAGCGCATCCCGCCGAACTATCGCTTCCCGTTCGGCCACACGCACAAGGAGCAGGAGGAGCTGTACGTGGTCGTGCGCGGGAGCGGGCGGATGAAGCTCGACGACGAGATCATCGAGGTCGGGGAGTGGGACGTGGTGCGCGTCCCGCCCGGCACGTGGCGCGGCTACGAGGCCGGCCCGGAGGGGCTCGAGATCCTCGTCTTCGGCGCGCCCGGCCTCGGCGAGAACCCGCGCGGCGACGTGGAGGGCCGGCGCGACTGGTGGGCTGACTAGGGGGGAACCCAGGGATCCCCTAGGGACATTCCCGATAGGCAGGGACGCGCACAGGCGGAAAGGTGGCGCGATGCCTTCCCTCACTCGCTGGGTCCTCGCGCACAAGCGCATCGTCGTCGCCTTCTGGATCGCCGCGACTGTCGCGGGCGTCTTCTCCGCCGGCCCGGCCACGCGGGCGCTGACGCAGGAGCTGTCCGTGCCCGACAAGGAGGGCTCCGTCACCAACGTCGAGATCGCCAAGCGCTACGGCGGCACCGGCGGTGAGGCGGTGCCGCTGCTGCCGGTCGTCACCCTGCCCGCGGGCAAGACGGTCGAGTCGCCGGGCGTGCGGCGCGACCTGGCGAAGGTCGACGCGACGCTCGAGCAGGCGCTGCCCGGCGCGCGCATCGCGTCGTATGCCTCGACCGGCGACCGCGTCTTCGCCTCGAAGGACGGCCGCACCGTGTACGCGCTCGTCTACCCGACCGGCGCGGACGAGGCGGACTTCGGCAACAACACCGACGCGGCGCGGATGGCGAGCGACGCGCTCAAGGGCGCGACGGTCGCCGGCCAGCCCGTCCACGTCACGGGCTTCGACGCGCTGGCGGACGAGAGCGGCGGGAGCGAGGGCCCGGGCGTGCTCGCCGAGGCGATCATCGGCGGGCTCGGCGCGCTCGTGGTGCTGCTGTTCGTCTTCGCCTCGGTGCTGGCGGTCGTGCCGATCCTGATGGCGGTCGTGGCGATCATGACCACGTTCGTGCTGCTGCTCGGGCTCACCGAGCTGACCGCGGTCTCGCCCATCGTCCAATTCCTGGTCGCGCTGATCGGGCTGGGGGTCGCGATCGACTACGCGCTGCTCGTGGTCACGCGCTGGCGCGAGGAGCGCACCCACGGCCACAGCGGGGATGAGGCGGTGCAGCGGGCGATGGAGTCGGCGGGCCGCGCCGTCGTGTTCAGCGGCGTCACCGTCGCGATCGGCCTGCTCGCGCTGGTCGCGCTGCCGCTGCCGTTCCTGCGCTCGATGGGCTACGGCGGGATGCTGATCCCGCTCGTCTCGACGCTCGTCGCCATCACCCTGCTCCCGGTCGTCCTGGCGACGGCCGGCCCGCGGCTCGACTGGCCGCACCGCCGCACCGACGACAAGGCCAGCCGCGCGTGGACGCGCTGGGCGGCCGCGGTCTCGCGCCGGCGCTGGCTGTCCGCGAGTGTCGGCCTGCTCGTCATCGTCGCGCTCGCGAGCGCCGCGCTGGACCTGCGGCTCGGCGAGTCGGACGCCTCCACCATCGCGCGCTCGGGCGGCGCGAAGACGGGGCTCGAGGCGCTCGTGAGCTCCGGGATCGGGGAGGGCGCGCTGGCCCCGCACGAGATCCTGATCGACGGCGACACCGCCCCGGCGAAGGTGGCCGCCGCGGTGGCCGAGGTCGACGGGGTGCACGGCGCGATCGCCCCGGAGGAGTGGCGCCGCGGCGGCACCGCGCTGGTCGACGCGATCCCGGTCTCGGACGGTGGCTCGGACGCCGGCGGCGACACGCTCACCGGCGTGCGCGACGCCGCGCACGCCACCGGTGCCGACGTGCGCGTCGGCGGCGGTCCGGCCTCGACCGACGACTTCATCGACGTGGTCTACGGCAGCTTCCCGCTGATGATCGCGCTGATCGCGGTCACCACCTTCCTGCTGCTGGCGCGCGCGTTCCGCTCGCTGCTGCTGCCGCTGAAGGCGATCCTGCTCAATATCCTCAGCGTCGCGGCGGCATGGGGCGTGCTCGTGCTCGTCTGGCAGCACGGCTACGGCTCCGAGCTGATCTGGGGCATCCCCGCGACCGGGACGATCCCGGCCTGGATGCCGCTGATCGTCTTCGCCTTCCTGTTCGGCCTGTCGATGGACTACGAGGTCTTCATCCTCTCCCGCATGCGCGAGGAGTACGACCGCACCGGCTCCACGGAGACGGCGGTGATCCAGGGCATCGGGCGCACCGGCCGGCTGGTCACGAGCGCCGCGCTGATCCTCTTCCTCACCTTCGTCTCCATGGCCTCGGGGCCGGAGACGGACGTGAAGATGCTGGCCTCGGCGCTGGCGGCGGGCATCCTCATCGACGCGACGATCATCCGCGCGCTGATCGTGCCGGCCGTGATCTCGCTGATGGGCCGCTGGAACTGGTGGCTGCCGCGCTGGTCGGCGAGGATCCTGCGGGTGGAGCCGTCGCCCGCCTAGCGCGCGCCGGCGAGGTCCGCCTCGACGAGGCGGTTCCACTCCGGCTTGTCCTCGCGCCAGCCCTCCTCGGTCCGGGTCTGCTTCCAGTAGCCGGAGATCGAGACGGACTCGCGCGGGATCGCCGCGCTCGGCGAGCAGGTGGCGGCGGACGGCGCGGACGGCGCTCGCCTCGCCGTGCACGAAGGCGTGGACGGCGCCCTCGGGGAACTCCATGGCGCGCAGCGCGTCGGCGAGCGTCCCGTCGTCGCCCCCGTGCAGCCAGCTCACCTGCAGGTCGCCGCGCGACTCCAGCGGCAGCTCGTCCTCGGGCCCGTCGACCTGGAGCAGCACGTGGACGGGGCGGCCGGCGGGGATGCGCCGGAGCGACGCCGCGATGGCCGGGACGACGCTCGGGTCGCCGACCAGCAGGTGCCAGTCCGCGTCCGGGTCGGGGGCGTAGGCGCCGCCCGGGCCCGCCAGCTGCAGCGTGTCGCCGGGCCGCGCGGCAGCCGCCCACGGCCCCGCCACGCCCTCGTCGCCGTGCACGACGAAGTCGATCGTCAGCCGCCCCGCCTCCGGGTCCCACGCGGCGACCGTGTAGGTGCGCGTGCGCGGCCACTGCTCGCGCGGCCGCGTGGCGCGGATCTCCTCGACGTCGAACGGCGCGGCGTAGTCCGCGCCCTGCGGCGGGACCTGGAGCTTCACGTAGTGGTCGGTGAACTCGCCGGCCGCGAAGCCCGCGAGCCCCTCGCCCCCGAAGACGATGCGGATCAGCCGCGGGGTGAGGTGTTCGACGGTCTCGACGTGGACCAGGCGCGGGTCAGCCATCCACTCCTACGTTACGAGGGTGGTGGGAGGCGGCGAGGTCCGCCATCGCCCCGACGCGCTCGGACAGCATCCCCTGCGAATGCGCAAGATGTGCCTTCAGCGAATCCCGGATCCACCCCCCGTGGGGCTCGGCGCCCGGGCGCCCGGTGAGCGAGGCGATCTCCGGCCACAGGTCGGGGCTGGCCGTCAGGTGGCTCGCCGACGCCCATGACTCCGTGTTCGCCTCCGGTCCGCGCCGCTGGGCGTGGCGCGCGAACGCCGCCTGCGAGAGCTTCGGCGCGAGCGCGTTCGCGCCGACCCCGCGCAGCGCCTTCGCGGCGCCGCGGCGGTCGCCCTTGTGGAGCGCGGTCAGCGCGGCCTGGAGCGCCTCGGCGTCCTTCGCCGCCTGCGCGTGCGGGTAGGCGAGCGCGCCGTGGGCGTCGACGGCGAGCAGCTCGCGGCCCACCCGGGTGAAGCCGGGCCGCCCGCGCGCGTCCGCGCGCGTTTTCGCGGCGGCGGCGAGGCGCTTGCCGTCCTTGCCGCCGAGCTTCTTCGCGGCGGCCGCGAGGTCGTCGGCGCGGGCGCCGTGGTCGAGGATCGCGTTCGGGTCGGCGTCGGCCTGCAGCAGCAGGTAGGCGTAGAAGCGCGTCAGGCGCTCGAGGTGGTCGAAGTCGAGCAGGGCGGGCGTGTCGCGCGGCGTGTGGTAGTCGGTCCGCATGAACGACTTCTCCCACGTGAGCACGCTGATGCCGGGGACGCCGGACACCAGCAGCGGCCACAGCTCGGTGCCCGTGCCGGGCGGCGCGATCCGCCAGCTGGTGGGGAGCCAGCCCTCGCGCTTGGCGACGCGCGCGGAGGCGCGCACCCAGCCCGCGAGCTCGGCCGGCGCCTCGACCAGCAGCCGCATCTCCGGGTGCCCACTGGCCTCGACGCAGAGGTGGAACGGCGCCCGCGCGCCCCACTCCGGGTGGCTGTCCTGCACCTGCCGCCAGGCGCCGATGCACCAGTCGAACGGGCTGTTCTCGATGCCGTACTCCTCGGCGGTGCGCGAGGTGAAGCAGAGCGAGTGCCGCGGGCGATGCCCGACGGCGGTCAGCGCCTCGGCGATCGCGAGCATCGAGGCGACGCCCGAGGCGTTGTCGAAGGCGGCGCGGAACCAGCCGTCGTGGTGGGCGCCGATGACGATCGGCTCCGTGCCGGTCTCCCCCGCCAGGTAGCCGACCGCGTTGGCGCCGCGCCCGCCCGGCGAGCGCTCGGCGAGCAGCGTCATCCTCGCCCGCTCCGGGAGCGCGGCGCGCAGCGCCGCGGCGTCCTCCTTGGCGATCAGGATCATCGGCGGCGCGCCGTCGTGCCAGTGGCCGTCGAACGAGCCGATGACGCCCGGGGACTGGTAGAAGTCCGCGCCCTCGGGGCAGTTCGCGACCACGCCGATCGCGCCCCGCAGGCCCAGCTCGAGCGCGATGTCGCACAGCGGGAGGGCTTCGCGCCGCCAGTCGACGAGCGCGATCGCGCCGCTCAGGTCGAGGCGGTCCAGGCGCCGTGGCTCGGCCGCGCCGGCGTCGACCAGCGGCGCCTCGATCCCCTCGCGCGGCGTCGGCGGGACGCCGCCCATCGACGACGCCTCGATGCGGTCCCCGACCGCGTCGAGCGAGGCGCCGAGGAAGCGCCAGCCGTCGACGGTGACCTCCTCGACCGCGACGTCGCTGAGCCCGCAGTCGCGGAACGCGCCCGCGGCGTACTCGGCCACCTCCCGGTCCTCCGGCGTGCCGGTGGTGCGAAAGCCGAGCGGGCTCGATCCGACCCCGGCCAGGCGCTCGACGGTGGCGCGCAGCCGCGCCTGGTCGATCGGCAGCGCGCGGGCCAGCGTGAGCGCGTCGTCCGTTTCCGTCCTGGCGCTCACCGCGCCGGACCCTACCTCTCGCGGTCAGCGGGTGACGTGCAGCTCGGTGCGGTCGCGGCCGAGGGCCTTCGCGCGGTAGAGCGCCGCGTCGGCGGCGGCGTAGAGGTCGCTCGGGGTGTGCATGGAGTCGTCCCACGTCGCGACGCCGATGCTCGCGCGGATCGAGATGCGGCCGCGCCCGACCGGGACGGGCTCGTCGGCCAGCAGCGCGCGCAGCTTGTCGGCGGCCGCGACCGCGGCGGCGCCGTCGGTCTCGGGCAGCAACACGACGAACTCCTCGCCGCCGTAGCGGCCGACGATGTCCGAGATGCGCGACGCATCGCAGATCCGCTGCGCGGCCTCGCGCAGCACGGTGTCACCGGCGGCGTGGCCGTGGGTGTCGTTGACGAGCTTGAAGTGGTCGATGTCGAGTAGCAGGCACGAGAACGGGCGGCCGTGGCGGTCGGCCAGCGCGACCGCCTGATGGGCGCGCGTGTCGAGCTCGCGGCGGTTGAAGAGCCCGGTCAGCCCGTCGCGCGCGGCGCGCTCGGCGAGTCCGTCGTGGACGGCTTTGGTGCGCAGGGCGGCGCGCACCCGCGCCACCAGCTCCTCGTTGGCAAACGGCTTGACGATGTAGTCGACGGCGCCGGCGTCGAGGCCCGCGACGCGCGCGTCCGTCTGCGTATGCGCGGTCAGGAAGATCACCGGCGGCGGCGTCGCGCTCTCGGCCTGGATCGCGCGGCAGACCTCGTAGCCGTCACGGCCGGGCATGGTCACGTCGACCAGCAGCAGGTCGGGCTCGCGCTCGCGGGCGAGCTCGAGCGCCTCGTCGCCGTCGGCGGCGGCGATCACCTCGTAGCCCGCGCGTTTGAGCCACGAGCTGACGATCGCGCGAGTGACTCCGTCGTCGTCGGCGACAAGGACGAGGGAGCTCTGTTCGTCACGCGGCATCACCTGGGCTATCGACAACCCGCGCCGGACCTTGACCGAAACCGGCGCGCTCATGGGCGGCGCCCGGATGGTCGATGAACAACTGCTCATCAAAAAAGATCGCATGAGCGTCCCGTCCAGCCGTCCCACGAGGTGCCTCGAACATGCCCGCAGCCCAAGCCGGTAGTCCCGCGAGGATCGCGCTCGCGATCCTGGTCGTCGTCGCGCTCCTCACAGCTGCGGTCGGCGTGACCATCTGGCGCTACGACCACGCGCTGACCGCCTCGGACGCGGCACAGGAGTCGGCCGAGGAAGTGGCCCTGTCGCAGGCGTCGGCAACGACCTTCTGGCACGAGCGCGAGGCGATGAACGAGTACTTCCTGCTCCCCGCGGCCGACGTGTACGGCGAGGTCAAGGAGTTGCGGAACGACTTCCGCGAGCTCGAGGAGGAGCTGCCGCCGGGCGCCCACCAGGACGAGGAGACGAAGCTGGCCTCCGAAGCCGTCAAGGCCAACGAGGCCTACGTTGCCACGTTCGAGGAGCTGCGCGGGCGGCCGGAGGCCGGGCTGCGCAGGCTCAACGCGCTCGAGGACAACGTCACGGGGAAGATCGCCGAGCTCCAGGAGGTCCACGAGAAGGAGGTGGCGGCCAATCAGGCGGAAGCCTCCGACGCCGAGCACGAGGCCCTGCTCGCGGCATTGCTGGCCGGCCTGCTCGCGATCGTCGGCACCGCCGCCTTCGCCTTCGCCGCCCTGCGGCTGATCCGCCGCACCAGCCTCCGCGAGGCGCGCCTCAACGCGCTCGTCGTGCAGACTCGCTCGTCGATCGGCGCGCTTGGCGAGGTCGCGCAGGACCTGCGCTCCGCGGCCCAGGAGGCCGAGGCCACGACGGCCGAGCAGTCGGCCGCGATCACCGAGACCTCAGCGACGATCGAGGAGTTCGCCGTCACGGCGACCTCGATCGCCGACAACGCCCGCGCGGTCGCCGGCGCCGCCGAGCAGACCGGCGACACGATGCGCGACATGCAGGAGAAGGTCGAGACGATCGCCGAGCGCTCGCTCTCGCTGGGCGAGCGCAGCCAGAAGATCGGCGAGATCCTCGAGCTCATCAACGCGATCGCCGAGCAGACGAACCTGCTCGCGCTCAACGCGGCGATCGAGGCCGCCCGGGCCGGCGAGGCCGGCCGCGGGTTCGCGGTCGTGGCCGCCGAGGTGCGCAAGCTGGCCGAGCGCTCGATGGACTCGACCGAGTCGATCCGCCAGATCATCGCCTCGGTCCAGGACGAGACCAACTCGACGATCATGGCCACGGAGCAGGGCACGCGCCAGGCGCGCGAGGTCGGCGAGCTGATGGCCTCGACGGCCACCATGCTCGACGAGTCGATCCTCGCGACGCAGCAGCAGAAGTCCGCCGCCGACCAGGTCGCGGCCGCGATCGTGCAGATCCGCGCCTCGGCCGACCAGTCCGCGGCCGAGCAGACGCAGCGGGCCATCACCTCGCGGCGGGTCGACGAGCTCGTCGGGGAGCTCGAGCGCTCGCTGCAGGACGGCAACGCGGCGGAGCGCCTCGAGCCCGTCGCATGAGCGGCGTCCACGTGCGGCTGCGGATGGGCCGCGAGCGCTACGCGGTGCCGATCGAGAACGTGCTCGAGGTCGCCGAGCTGGGCGCGCTGTCCGCGCTGCCCGGCGCCGGCGCCGCGGTGCTCGGCGTGCGCAACCTGCGCGGCCAGGTGCTCCCGGTCTTCGACCTCGCTCGCGTGCTCGCGATCGCCGGCGACGCGGAGCCGCCGCGCGTCGTCGTGGCCGAGCACGAGGGCCGGCTCGCGGGCCTGGCGGTCGACGAGGTCACCGACGTCCTCGCGCTGGCGGGCGAGGCCGAGCCGGCGGAGGCCGAGTACCTCAGCGGCGCGATCCTCGAGGACGGGCAGCTCGTCGGAATCCTCGACGTGGAGCGGCTGTTCGGCTCACTGGCGGCGCAGGCGGCATGAGCGATCCCGACGGCGAGTTCATCGAGATCTTCCGCGACGAGGCGCGCGGCCGGCTCGACCGCGTCGTCGACACGCTGCTGGCGCTCGAGCGCGGCAGCGCGGCGGCCGACGCCGTCGACTCGCTGTTCCGCGACGTCCACACGATCAAGGGCGCCGCCGGCATGGTGGGGCTCACCGACGTCAGCGCCCTCGCGCATGTCATGGAGGACCTGCTCACGGACGCCCGCCAGCGCGCGCGGCTGGCGCCCGAGCACATCGATCCCCTGCTGCGCGCGTGCGACGCGCTGCGCCTCCACGTCGAGGGCGGGGGCGAGCCGAACCTCGCGCTGATCGCGGAGATCGTCGCTGCCAAGGCGCCCGGCAACGGCACCCCGGTCGCCGCCCACGAGCCGGCGCCCGCGGCCGCCGCGCCGGCGCCCGCGGCCGAGAGCCGCTCGATCCGCGTCCCCGTCGAGAAGATCGACACGCTGCTCGACCTCGTCGGCGAGACCGTTCTGCACCGCCGCCGGCTCGACCACGAGCTCGGCGGCAACGATCACGGTGGCCACGGCGTCGTCACCGACGAGCTCGACCGCGGCGAGCGCCTGCTCGATGACCTCAAGGGCGCCGCGATCGGCATGCGCACGCTGCCGCTGTCGTCCATCGTCACGCCGCTGCCGCGCGCCGTCCGCGACCTCGCCGCCGAGACGGGCAAGCAGGTCGAGCTCGTCGTGGTGGGCGCCGAGACCGAGCTCGACCGCGCGATCCTCGAGGGCCTCTCCGACCCGCTCGTCCACCTGCTCCGCAACGCGGTCGGCCACGGGATCGAGACGCCGCAGGAGCGCGAGCGGGCGGGCAAACCCCCCCGCGGGCGCCTCGAGTTGCGCGCCGAGCAGCGCGGGAGCATCGTCGAGGTCACCGTCGCCGACGACGGCCGCGGGATCTCCGAGGCGACGCTCGCCGAGGCGCGCCGGACCGGCTCGCTCACGGCGGTCCTCACGCAGCCCGGCTTCTCGACCGCGGACGCGGTCAGCGCGATCTCCGGGCGCGGCGTCGGGCTTGACGCCGTCAAGGACCAGGCGGAGGCCTTCGGCGGCAGCATCGAGGTGCACAGCGAGCCCGGGCACGGCATGCAGGTGATCCTGCGGCTGCCGCTCGCGCTCGCCCTGATCGAGGTGCTGCTCGTCGAGCGCGCCGGCAACGTGTACGGCTTCCCGCTCGCGAGCGTCGAGGAGGCGGTCTCGCTCGGCGCCACGCTGTCGCTCGCGGGCCAGGCGGCGATCGAGGTGCGCGGTCATTCGATCGCGCTGGCCGACCTCGCGGCGCTGATGGGCGCCGCCTCGACGCCGCAGGCGCCGCGCGCGCCCGTCGTCGTGCTCACGGCCTCGGGCCGGCGCGTCGCGCTCGTCTGCGACGCGCTGCTCGGCAAGGAGGAGGTCGTGGTGAAGTCGCTCGGGCCGCTGCTGGCGCCGCTGTCGATGTACCTCGGCGCCGCGATCCTCGGGGACGGCCGCATTGCCCTGCTCGTCGACCCGGCCGTGCTCGTGCGCGCCTCCGCCCAGCCGCGGACCGCCGCCGTAGCTGCCGCGCCGGCGAGCGCGCCCAAGGTGCTCGTGGTCGAGGACTCGCTCACGATCCGCGAGCTCCAGCGCAGCATCCTTGAAGCGGCCGGCTACCGCGTGCAGACGGCGCGCGACGGCCGCGACGCGCTGACCCACATCGACGGCGACAGCGGGATCGACCTCGTCGTCACCGACGTGGAGATGCCCCAGATGAGCGGCATCCAGCTGACCGAGGCGATCCGCGCCCACGCGACGTGCTCGGCCCTGCCCGTCGTGATCGTCACGTCGCTCGGTGACGACGACGACCGCCGGCGGGGCATCGACGCCGGCGCCGACGCCTACATGGTCAAGCAGCGCTTCGACCAGCACGACCTGCTCGAGACGGTCGAACGGCTCGTCGGGCGATGACGCGCGGTCGCGACCGCTCGCCGGGTCCTCATCTGCGAGGACTCCCAGACCTACGCGGCCGGGCTCTCGCGGCTGCTCGCCCGCGATCCCGAGATCGAGGTGGTCGGAATCTGCTCCACCGCCGAGGCGACGCTCGCCCGCCTGGCGCAGCTCGACCCCAAGCCGCACCTCGTGACGATGGACATGGAGCTGCCCGGGATGTCCGGCGGGGAGGCGATCGAGCTGATCATGAGCGCCCACCCGGTCCCGATCCTCGTGCTCGCGGGCGGCGTCGAGCGCGGCTCGGCGCAGGCCCTCGCCTCGCTCGGCGCCGGGGCGCTGGAGGTGCTCTGCAAAGACCGGCTCGACTTCCAGGATCCTGGCAGCGCGGACGCGCGCGCCTTCCGCAAGCGCGTGAAGCTGCTCAGCCGCGTCCCCGTCCTGCGCCACCCGCGTGGCGCGCTGGGTCCGGCCCGGCACGCCGCGGGCGGCCACGGCACGCCGCGGTCCGCCTCGGTGATCGGGATCTGCGCGTCGGTCGGCGGCCCGCCCGCGCTCGCCTCGGTCCTCGGCGCGCTGCCGGCCGGCTTCGCGATCCCGATCCTCGTCGTCCAGCACATCACCCGAGGCTTCACGGAGGGCTTCGCGCACTGGCTCGACGATCAGGTGGCGCTACCCGTGCGGCTCGCGGTGCCGGGCCTCGCCGGCCCGGGGATCTGGGTCGCGCCCGAGGGCGCTCATCTCGCGCTCGGCGCCGGCGGGCGGCTCGGGCTCGACGATCGCACCGACGCCGGGCCGCACCGGCCGTCCGCGGACGTGCTGCTGCGCAGCGTCGCGGCGTTCGCGCGGGCCGACGGCGTGGCGGTGGTGCTCACCGGCATGGGCCGGGACGGCGCGGCGGGGCTCGGCGAGGTCCGCCGGGCGGGTGGCCTCACGTTCGCGCAGGACGAGGCCAGCTCGGCGGTCTTCGGCATGCCCAAGGCTGCCGCGGAGCAGGGCGCCCAGCTCGTCCTCGCGCCGGCGATGATCGGGTCGCGCCTGCGGACGCTGCGCCGCGCCGGGGTGGCGTCGTGAGCGCCGGGCTCGCGCGGCTGGCCGCGTTCGTCCACCAGGAGAGCGGCATCCGGCTCGCCGAGCATCAGCACGCCTTCCTCCAGAGCGCGCTGGTCCGCGCCGGCGCCGGCTCGGACCCCGACACCTTCCTGCGCCGCCTCGACGATCCGCTGCGCCGCGGACCGCTGGTGCGGCGGCTGATCGAGGAGGTCACCGTCAAGGAGACCTCGTTCCTACGCGATCGCGAGCAGCTCGCCGGCATCGACTGGCGGCGCCTGCTCGAGCGCGCCCGCGCGCGCGGGTCCGAGCACGTGCGCGTGTGGACCGCGGCCTGCGCGACGGGCGAGGAGGCCTACAGCCTCGCGCTGCTGGCCGCTGAGGCGTTCGCCCCCGCGCCCGCGCCGGTGCGCATCCTCGCCACCGACATCTCCGCCGACGCCCTCGCCCACGCGCGCGCCGGCGTCTACCGCTCGCGCTCCGTCCGCGACGTCGGCCCGGCCATGCGCGCGCGCTGGCTGCCCGCCGACGGCGACCGGCAGGTGGTGGCGGAGCCGCTGCGCGCGCTCGTCACCTTCGCCCGCCACAACCTTGTCCGCGACCCGTTCCCGCCGCTCGGCGAGACGCCCTTCGACCTGATCCTGTGCCGCAACGTCCTCATCTACTTCGACACCCCGACGGTCGGCCGCGTGCTCGGGTCGTTCGAGCAGGCGCGCGCGCCGGGGGGCAAGCTGGTCCTTGGGGCGGCCGACGCGCTGTGTGCGAGCGCGACCCGGATCGGGGTCGTGACGCTGGGGCCGGTCGCGCAGCCGGCGCCCCGAACCCTGCGCCGGCCGCTGGGCCGGCTGGTGCCCGCGCCGGGCGCGCAGCCTGCCCACGGCGCCGCCGACGACTTCCGGCGCGGGCTCGAGGAGCTCGAGCGCGACGAGCCGGCGGCGGCCGTGACGTCGCTGCGCCGCGCGCTCTACGCCGAGCCTGGCTTCGGGCTCGCCGCCTTCAAGCTCGGCGGCGCCCACGAGGCGCTCGGCGACGTCGCGTCCGCGGTGCGCGCCTACCGGCAGGCGCTGCGCGCGCTCGACCCGCACGAGCGCCACGAGCCGTTCCTGGAGCAGATCGACCTCGCCGACGTGGCGGCGGCGGCGCAGGCGCGGCTCGACGCGCTGGCCGCGACCGCCGGCTGACATCTCGAACCGCTAGTAATCCACGTCGTCAGGTGTGGCGCGGTGCTTCCAGTAGCCCATGACGCTCATCGTCGCCTCAGGGCGCTCGGCCTTGAGGTAGCGGCGCACGTCGCGCATGGCGAGCGCCTCGCCGCCGCCCCACACCTGCGGCCGGCCGGGCGGCAGCGCGAGGGCCCGCACCGCGTCGAACAGCACCGACGTCGTGCCCGCGGGGCGCCGCTCGCGCGAGATCCAGCGCAGGTCGACGTCGGCCGCGCTGGCGACCGCCTGGCGCTCGCCCTCGTCCTCGACCTCGGCGAACGCGAACACGGGGAGGCCCGCGGGCAGCGTCTCGAGGATGGCCAGCAGCGCGGGCAGCCCCGTCTCGTCGGCGGCCAGCAGCGCCCACTCGGCCGCCGGGTCGGGCTCCCAGTGCGTGCGCGGGCCGGCGTAGCCGACGACGTCGCCGGGCTGCGCGCGGCTCCCCCACGCCGACGCGCGGCCGAGGTCGCCGTGGAGGTAGAGGTCGACGTCGATCGTCGCGCGCGCCGGGTCGAAGGCCCGCACGGTGAAGTTGCGCCAGTGCTGCTCGGGCTTGCCGTCCGGGAAGCGCCAGCCGAGCTGCGGCAGCACGAGCTCCTCGGCGTCGCCGGCCCAGCCGAGCGTGAGGATCTCGCCCGGCTGCTCGACGCCGGGATCGGCGAACGCGGGTGCGTGCAGCGTGAAGCGCGTCATCGTGCGCGTGAGCGGGCGGACCGAGGTCACGACGGCGATGCCCGTGTGGAGGGGGAAGGGTCGCGTCATCGGCGCGCCGGGACGATCAGGGGCAGCCCGGTCTCCGGGTCGGGGATCACGCGCGAGCGCAGCCCGAAGACCCGCTCGACGAGCTCCGCGTCGACGATCTCCGCCGGGTTGCCCTCGGCCACGATCCGGCCCTCGCGCATCGCGATCAGGTGGCTCGCGTAGCGGCAGGCGTGGTTGAGGTCGTGGAGGACCGTGACGACGGTGTGCCCGTGGTGCTCGTGCAGGTCGGCGCACAGGTCGAGCACCTCGAGCTGGTGGGCGATGTCGAGGAACGTCGTCGGCTCGTCGAGCAGCAGCAGCGGCGTCTGCTGGGCGAGCACCATCGCCAGCCAGACGCGCTGGCGCTGGCCGCCGGAGAGCTCGTCGACCGCGCGGCCGGCGAGGTCGTCGACCGCGGTGCGGCGCATCGCCAGCGCGACGGCCTCCTCGTCCTCGCGCGACCACTGGCGCAGGATGCCCTGGTGCGGATAGCGGCCGCGGGCCACGAGGTCGGCGACCGTGATGGCGTCGGGCGCGATCGAGCTCTGCGGGAGCAGCCCGAGCCGCCGCGCGACCTCCTTGGACGGGATCGAGCCGATCGCCTGGCCGTCGAGGATGACCGTGCCCGCGCTCGGCTTCATCATTCGCGCGAGCCCGCGCAGCAGCGTCGACTTGCCGCACGCGTTCGGGCCGACGATCGCGGTGAACGACTGGTCCGGGATCGCGACGCTGAGGGCCTCGGAGACGACGCGCTCGTCGTAGGCGAGCGTCATCCCGTCGCCGCGCAGGCGTGGCTCGCTCATCCGCTCCCCCGCTTCCACTCGCGGGTCAGCAGCCAGGTCAGGTAGACGCCGCCGCAGACCCCGGTCATCACGCCGACGGGCAGCTGGAGGTCCCCGAACAGCCGCTGGCTGGCGACGTCGGCGCCCAGCAGCAGGACGCCGCCCATCAGCGCGGCGCAGGCGACGCCGGGGCCGGTCGCGTGGGTCAGCCGGCGCGCGATCTGCGGGGCGGCCAGCGCGACGAAGACGATCGGGCCGGCCGAGGCGGTGGCGACCGCGCACAGGCCGACCGCGATGAACACGAGCGCCAGCCGCGAGCGCTCGACCGCGACGCCGAGCGCCCGCGCGGTGTCGTCGCCGAGCTCGAGCATGCGCAGCGGGCGGATCAGCAGCGCGGTCACCGGCAGCAGGACCGCGAGCGCGACGGCGATCGGGCGCACGTGCTCCCAGCCGCGGCCGTTGAGGCTGCCGGTGAGCCAGATCTGGGCGGACTGCGCCTGCTCCAGCGTCGAGCGCGTCAGCAGGTAGTCCGTGACCGCGATCAGCATGAAGCTGACGCCGATCCCGATCAGCACGAGCCGGTAGCCCGAGACGCCGCCGCGCGCCGCGAGCGCATAGACGAGCGCCGCCGTCCCGACGCCGCCCACGACCGCGCTCGCGGCGGTCGCGAACGTTCCGCCGCCGAAGACGACGATCTGGAGCACCGCGAACGCGGCGGCGCCCTGAATGAAGCCGACGATGTCCGGGCTGCCGAGCGGGTTGCGGGTGATGCTCTGGAAGATCGCACCGCTGGCGCCGAGCGCGATCCCGATCAGCGCCCCGGTGAGCGCGCGCGGCAGCCGCAGCGTCTCGATCACGAAGCTGGTCGCGCGGTCGCCGCCGCCGAACAGCGTCGCGACGACCTCGTCCGGAGGGATGGAGATCTCGCCGGTGCCGACCGACACCACGAGCAGCGCGAACAGCGCCGCCGCCAGCGCCAGCGCGACCCCGGTGGTCCGCGTCGCGACGGTCACAGCTGCGCGATCCGCCTCCGCCGGACGATCGCGATGAACACGGGCCCGCCGATCAGCGCGCTCACGATCCCGACCTCGAGCTCGCCCGGCCGGTTGACGACCCGCCCCACGACGTCGGCCCCGAGCAGCATCACCGGCGCCAGCAGTGCGCAATACGGGAGCACCCAGCGCTGGTCGGGCCCGGTGATCGCGCGCACGACGTGCGGGATCGTCAGGCCGATGAACGCGATCGGCCCCACCGCGGCGGTCGCCGCACCGCACAGCAGCGTGATCGCGACCGCGCCGAGGATGCGCGTGCGGGCCAGGCTCGCGCCGAGTGCCTTTCCGACGTCGTCGCCGAGCCCGATCGCGTTCAGCGGCCGCGCGAGCGCGAGCGCGAGCAGGAGGCCGATGGCGATGAACGGCGCGATCTGCCAGCTCAGCGACGGCGGGTGCCCTGCGAGCGCGCCGACCTGCCAGAAGCGGTACTGGTCGAGCGTCTCGCGATCGATCAGCGTGAGTCCCTGCACGTAGGCGATCAGCGCGAAGCTGACCGCGGTCCCGGCGAGCGCGAGTCGCACCGGCGTCGCACCGCTTCGCCCCGCGGCCCCGACCCCGTACACGACCACAGACGCCAGGCCCGCGCCGAGAAAGGCGAACCACACGTAGACGAGCGGGCTGACGACGCCGATCAGCGCCGTCGCGGTCACGACCGCGGCCGCCGCGCCGGCGTTGACGCCGAGCAGGCCCGGGTCGGCCAGCGGGTTGCGCGTGAGCGCCTGCATCAGGCCGCCGCCCACGCCCAGCGCGGCGCCGACGATCAGCCCGAGGATCGTCCGCGGGATCCGCAGGTCGTGCACGATGATCGCGTCGTCGGAGCCGTCCGGGTGCCAGACGAGGTCCCAGACGCGGTCGACGGGGATCGGCCGGGCGCCGACGCTGATGCTGAGCAGCAGGACGAGCGCCAGCCCCGCGAAGATCAGCGCCAGCCCGGCGGCGCGGCTGTTCACGCGAGCGCGGCACGCAAGCGCGGGACGACCTCTCGCAGCTGGTAGGGGGTCGACAGCACCGAGGAGTACGACATCGCGATCGCGAGATCCGGCTCGTCGATCCGCGCGACGCGCTTCTCGCGCACCGCGCGCAGGCTCCGGAAGCTGCGCGACGCGGTCAGCTGCCGCGTCTGCGGCTTGCGCGAGGCGACGAGCACGAGCACGTCGGCGGTGTCGAGCAGGTCGAGCCGCTCGGCGCTGATCTGGGCGTAGAACTGCCCCTTGAACAGCCGCTCGATCTCGGCGGGCATGGTGAAGCCGAGGTCGCCGAGGAAGCGCGTGCGCACGTCGTCCTCGGCGAAGATGTAGACGCCGCCGTCGTCGTCGGGGTCGATCAGGACCGCCTTGCTGGTGGCGAACTCCGGGTTCGCCTCGGCGGCCGCGGCGATGCGGTCGCGCGTCGCCTTCACGAGCCCCTCGGCGTCGGCGCGGCGGCCGAGCGAGGCGCCCACCTGCACCGCCATCGTGTCCCACGGCACGGTGTACGGCGCGAAGCCCTTGGGCGGCGGGACGGTCGGCGCGAGCTGGGAGAGCTTGTTGTAGTCGGGCTGCTTGAGGTCGTACTCGACCGCGGTGATGAGGTCGGGCCGCGCGGCGGCGACCTTCTCGAACTCGAGCGCCTCGTTGCCGGCGACGACCGGGGCCTCGCCGCGCACGCGCGAGCGCGACCACGGCGCGACCCCGCCCGTCTTCTTCCAGCGCGGGTCGATGTCGGGGACGAGCACGGGCGTGATGCCGAGCGCGAGCAGCGTGTCGACGTCGCCGCCGCCGTAGGTGGCGACGCGCCGCGGCGCCTGCTCGACCATGGTGGTGCCGAACTTGTGCGGGACGCGGGCGGGGAAGTCCCCGGCGGTCGTGCCCGCCTTGCGCGAGGGGGCGCTCGCGTCGTCGTCGGCGCCGCAGGCGGCCAGGCCGAGGCCGAGCCCGGCTGCCCCGGCGGCGGCGAGGAAGGCGCGGCGGGTGAGGTCGTCGGTCATGGCTTAGGGCACCCTAACATTGCGTTAGGGTGCCCTAATATGCGACCACGAAACGTCCTCCTGCCACTTCTGCTGACCGTCGTCCTCGCGGGCTGCGGGTCCGACGAGGAGCCTGCGAGCACCTCGAAGTCCTCGGCGTCCTCGGCCTTCCCGGTCAAGATCGAGCACGCGCTCGGGACCACCACGATCCCGGCCGAGCCCAAGCGCGTGGTGGTGGTCGGCTACACCGACCAGGAGCCGCTGCTCGCGCTCGGCGTGCGCCCGGTCGGCGCGATGGACTGGTTCGGCCAGGGCACGTTCGCCAAGTGGCCGTGGGAGCGCGACGCCTGGAAGGGCGAGCCGCCGGCGATCGTCAGCAGCAAGTCCTACGAGATCGACTTCGAGAAGGTCGCGGCCCAGCGCCCCGACCTGATCCTCGGCCTCTACGCGCAGCTCAAGCGCGGCGACTACGACAAGCTGTCGCAGATCGCGCCGACCGTCGCGCAGGCCAAGGGCGACCCGTACACGACGCCGTGGCGGGACATGACGCGGGTCGCGGCCAAGGCGGTCGGGCGCGTGGAGGAGGGGGAGACGCTGATCGAGCAGACCGAGAAGCGCTTCGCCGCGTTCCGCAAGGCGCACCCCGAGACCGCGAAGGAGACGGCGCTCGTCGTCGACGCCGGCACCGCGCCCAAGAGCTACTACCCCTTCAGCTCGAAGGACCCGCGCGGCCAGTTCCTGGGCGAGCTCGGCTACCGGCCGTCGGCGAAGATCGACAAGCTCGCCGGGCAAGGGCTTCGGGCACGAGGTGTCCAAGGAGCGCGTCGACCTGCTCGACGTCGACCGGCTGTTCCTGCTGATCGACGCGCCCGCCCGCAAGAAGCTCGACGCCGACGAGCTGTTCGGCCGGCTCGACGTCGCGCGCGAGGGGCGCGTCACCGACCTGCCCTATTACACCTCGACCCAGCTCGGCGCCGCCGTCGCCTTCAACTCGGTGCTGAGCATCCCCTACGCGCTCGACGGGATCGGAAAGAGCCTTCAACCGCGCTGACCCGGGTATGCCACCCGCGATGGACCTGCCGCGACCCAGCTACGACCGCGACCAAGTCTCCACCGGGGTCGTGCACTTCGGCGTCGGCGGCTTCCACCGCGCGCACCAGGCGCTGTTCCACGACCGCCTCATGAACGAGGGCAAGGCGCTCGACTGGGGCATCTGCGGCGTCGGGGTGATGCCGGCCGACGAGAAGATGCGCGACGTCATGCGCGAGCAGGACGGCCAGTACACCCTGGTCGAGAAGCACGCCGACGGGACGCTCGACGCGCGCGTCATCGGCTCGATCACGGAGTACATGTTCGCGCCCGACGACCCCGAGGCGGTGATCGAGAAGCTCGCCGACCCGGCGACGCGGATCGTGTCGCTGACGGTGACCGAGGGCGGCTACAACCTCGACGACGGGACCGGCGAGTTCGTCGAGGACGACCCGGCGGTGGCGCAGGACCTCGAGGACGGCGCGACGCCGAAGACGGTGTTCGGGCTCGTGACCGAGGCGCTGGCGCGCCGGCGCGAGCGCGAGATCGTCCCCTTCACGGTGATGTCGTGCGACAACCTCCAGGGCAACGGCACGCTCGCCCGCACCGCCTTCACCGCGTTCGCGCGGCTGCGCGACCCGGAGCTCGGCGACTGGGTCGAGCGCGAGGTGCGCTTCCCCAACGGCATGGTCGACCGCATCACGCCGGCGACGCGCGACGAGGACATCGAGGAGGTCAACGAGCGCTTCGACGTCGAGGACCGCTGGCCGGTCGTCTGCGAGCCGTTCATCCAGTGGGTGCTCGAGGACTCCTTCTCGGACGGGCGCCCGCCGTACGAGGAGGTCGGCGTGCAGGTCGTCGACGACGTCGAGCCCTACGAGCTGATGAAGCTGCGGCTGCTCAACGCGAGCCACCAGGCGATCGCCTACTTCGGCTACCTGTGCGGCTACCGGCTCGTGCACGACGCCGCGCAGGACCCGCTGTTCCAGGATCTGCTGGCGCGCTACATGGACGAGGAGGCGACGCCCACGCTGTCGCCGGTGCCGGGCGTCGACCTCGACGACTACAAGCAGACGCTGATCGAGCGCTTCTCCAACCCCGGCGTGCGCGACACGGTCCCGCGGCTGTGCGCGGAGAGCTCCGACCGCATCCCCAAGTGGCTGCTGCCGGTGGTGCGCGCGCAGCTGAAGTCGGGGGGTGAGATCAAGCGCTCGGCGGCGATCGTCGCGAGCTGGGCGCGCTACGCCGAGGGCGTCGACGAGGACGGCGAGCCGATCGAGATCGTCGACCGCCGCGCCGAGAAGCTGACCGAGATCGCCAAGCGCCAGCGCGACGAGCCCGACGCCTTCATCGCCAACCGCGACCTGTTCGGCGACCTCGCCGACGACGAGCGCTTCGCCGAGGCCTACCTGACCGCGCTGCGCTCACTGCACGAGCACGGCGCCCGCGCGACGCTCGAGGCGCTCGCCGACGGACTAGAAGTCGTACTTGCCGACGTCCTTCTTGGAGAAGACGAGCGGCGGGCCGAGCAGCACCTCGTCCTTCGAGAGCATCTTCACGTCGCCGAGCCGGCCGGCCTTGAACTCGCCCGACTTCGGCATCGAGCCGTCGAGCATCTTCTTGGCGACGTAGACGGCGAGGTAGCCGAGGTCCTCGGGGTTCCAGAGCACGGCCTTCTTGATCACGCCCTCGTCGACGTAGGGCTTGGCGATCACCGGGTCGGTCAGGCCGGTCACGTGCACCTTGCCCTTCAGCCCCATCTGGCGGACCGCCTCGGCGACGCCCGGCAGCGCGACGGTCGTGATGCCGAACACGCCCGCGGTGTCGGGGTTGGCCGAGAGGTAGCTCTTGGTGACGTCGATGCCCTTCTGGAGGTTCTCCTCGCCGGGCTGGACCGAGGCGATCTTCATCTTCGGGTAGCGGTCCTTGACGCGCTTCTTCATCGCCGCGATCCACTCGTTCGTGTTCGGGGCGGTGAGCGAGCCGGTGACGATCAGGAACTTGCCCTTCTTGTTCGTCTCCGCGGCCATGATGTCGGTCATCGTCTCGCCGATCGCCTTGAAGGTGGCCTGGTTGACGAAGTAGGAGCGGGCGGGCTTGGCGACGTCGGCGTCCCACGAGCCGGTCTTGATGCCGGAGCGCTGGGCCTCCTCCAGCGCGGGCGCGAGCGCGTCGGGGTCGTTGCCGGCGACGGTGATCGCGTCGCAGCGAAGCTGGACCCACTGCTGGATGAACTCGACCTGGCGCACGGCGGCGGCCTCGGTCGGGCCGTTGTAGTCGAGCTCGACCTTCAGCTCCTTCGCCGCGTCCTTCGCGCCCCGCTCGGTCGCGTTGAAGTAGGGGATGCCGACGAGCTTGGGCATCATGCAGATCTTGGTCTTGCCGTCCTTGGCGCTGTAGGTCGGCGCGCCGGCGCCGACGTGGCAGCCGGCGACGCCCGCGGCGAGGGCGCTGGCCGCGAGCGCGGCGGCGACGCGCCTCACGCCTCGTCCTCGCGGAAGAACTCGTTGATGAAGACGGCCGCGATCAGGACGACGCCGATCACGATCAGCTGCCACGTGGTGGGCACGCCGGCCATGAACAGCCCGTTGCGCAGCACGGCGATGATCAGCACGCCGAGCACGGTGCCGACGATCGTGCCCGAGCCGCCGCGGATGCTCGCGCCGCCGAGCACGACGGCGGCGATCACGTCGAGCTCGAGCCCGAGCCCGGAGTCGGCCCGCGCGGAGGAGACGCGCGAGGTGTAGATGATCGCGGCGACCGCGACGAGCAGGCCGGTGAGCGCGTAGACCGCGACGATCGTGCGGCCGACCGGCACGCCGGAGAAGCGCGCGGCGCGCGGGTTGTAGCCGATCGCGCGCACGTAGCGGCCGAAGCGCCCGCGCTGGAGCAGCACCCCGACCGCGACCGCCGCGAGGATGAACACGAACAGCTGCAGCGGGACCGGGCCGACGTAGTACTGGCCGAAGACCTCGAACCAGCTCGGGAACTGCGACACCGCGCCGGCGTCGGAGATCACGAACGCGAGGCCGCGGAAGAGCGCGAAGGTCCCGAGCGTGACGACCAGCGGGTTGAGGTCGAGCAGCGTGACGAAGAGGCCGTTGAAGGCGCCGCACAGCAGCCCGGTCAGCAGCGCGAGGATGAGCGCGAGCCACAGCGGCACGCCCGAGCTATAGGCGAAGCCCATGACGACGGAGACGAGCGCGAGCGACGCGCCCACCGACAGGTCGATGCCGCCGGTCACGATCACCAGCGTCATGCCGAGCGCGATCAGCCCCGGCTCGACGTAGAAGCGCGAGGTGTTGAGCAGGTTGCCGGTGGTCAGGAACAGCGACGAGGCGATCGCCATCGCGATGATCAGCGCGACCAGCACGCCCAGCAGCACGAGCTCGCGCGAGAGGCTCTGGCTCCTGACCATCGCTCAGCCCTCCAGCACGCGACGGCGGATCGCGTCGGTCGAGACCGCGAGCAGGATCAGCCCGCCGAGCACCACGTTCTGCCACACCGCCGGCACGTCGAGCAGGACGAGCCCGTTGAGGAAGACGCCGATCAGGATCGCGCCGATCAGCGCCGCCAGCGTCGAGCCGCGGCCGCCGGCGATGCTCGTCCCGCCGATCACGACCGCCGCGATCACCTGCAGCTCGAGGCCGACGCCGGTGTCCGTCGTGACGCTGCCGACCCGGCCGACGAGGATCGTCGCCGCCAGCCCGACGAGCGCGCCGGTGAGCACGAACGCGCGCAGCCGCACGCCGTTGACGTCGAGCCCGGCGAAGCGCGCGGCGCTGCGGTTGCCGCCGACCGCGTGGACGTCGCGCCCCCAGGCGGTGAAGCGCCCGGCGGCCGCGACCGCGGCGGCGACGCCGAGCAGCAGGATGGTCGGGACCTCGAGGCCGAGGATCGTCCCGGTGCCGAGCACGCGCGTCGAGGCGGGGATGCCCGTGACCCAGTCGCCGCCCGTGATCACGAGCGTCAGCCCGCGCAGCGCGTAGAGCATCCCGAGCGTGACGATGATCGAGGGGATCCGCGCGTAGGTCGAGAGCGACCCGTTGACCGCGCCGACGGCGGCGCCGACCGCCATGCCGGCCAGCAGCGGCAGGATCAGCCCGCCGACCGAGGTGCTGACCGCGCCGACCGCGACCGCGCACAGCCCGAGCATCGAGCCGACCGAGATGTCGATGTCGCCGGCCAGGATCACCTGGTTGACGCCGACCGCGACGACGCCGAGCACGGCGACCGAGGCGAGGATGCCGCGGAAGTTCTCGAACGTGAAGAACCCGCTCGCGCTGACCCCGAAGATCACGACGAGGATCGCGAGGAACACGACCGCGGGCGCGGCCGGGCGGGCGAGCACGCGGCGCGCGCCGGCGGCGTCGACGGCCACGCGCGGGCCGGCGGTGGCGGGGGCGGCGCTCATTCGCCGCTCCCGTTCACGCCGGTCGCGGCCTGCATGACGTTCTCCTGCGTGGCGTCCGCGCGTGAGTACTCGCCGGTCAGCCGGCCCTCGCGCATCACCACGACACGGTCCGAGAGCGACAGCAGCTCCTCCATCTCCGACGAGATCACGAGGATCGCCTTGCCCTGGCGCGCGAGCTCGTCGATCAGGCCGTAGATCTCCGCCTTCGCGCCGACGTCGACGCCGCGCGTCGGCTCGTCGAGCAGCAGCACCTCCGGCTCGCGGGCGAGCGCCTTGGCCAGCACGACCTTCTGCTGGTTGCCGCCGGAGAGGCGGCTGACCGGGCCGTCCTCGGCGCCCTTGATCGACAGCCGCTCGCGCAGGTCCTGCACCAGCGAGCGTGCCTTGTCGCGGTTGACGAGGCCGCGCCCCGACAGGCGCTCGAGGATGCTCAGCGTGACGTTGTCCTCGACCTCGAACTCGAGCACGAGGCCTTCGGCCTGGCGGTCCTCGGGCACGTAGAAGATGCCCTCGCGCATGGCCGCCTCGGGCGAGCGCGCGGTCAGCGGCTCCCCGTTCATGTGCAGCTCACCGTGGTCGGCGTGGCGGACGCCGAAGATCGTCTCGGCCACCTCGGTGCGGCCGGCGCCGATCAGCCCACCGAGGCCGACGATCTCGCCCGCGCGCAGCGTCAGGTCGATGTCGGAGAACTCGCCGTCGCGGCCGAGCCCGCGGACGTCGAGGACCACGTCGCCGGCCTCGGCGCCGTCGCGGTCGATGCCCTCCTCGAGCGAGCGGCCGACCATCAGCTTCACGAGCTCCTCGGCGTCGAGCTCGGAGGCGGGCTTCGTCTCGATGTGGGCGCCGTCGCGCATGACCGTGATGCGGTCGGCGATCTCGAAGATCTCGTCGAGCCGGTGCGAGATGTAGACGACGCCGACGCCGCGCTCGGTCAGCTCGCGGATGATCCCGAACAGCCGCTCGACCTCGTCGCCGGAGAGCGAGGAGGTCGGCTCGTCCATGATCACCGCGCGTGCGTCGCCGGCCAGCGCACGCGCGATCGCGACGAGCTGCTGGTTCGCGGTCGAGAGGTGCTTGACGGGCGTGTCGACGTCGACGTCCACGCCGAGCGTCTCGAAGCGCTCGCGGGCGTTCGAGCGGATCGCCCTCCAGTCGATGCCGCCCCACGGGCGGCGCGGGCGGTCGCGCCCGACGACGAGGTTCTCGGCGACGGTCAGCTCCTCGAACAGGTCGAGCTCCTGCGGGATCATCGCCACGCCCGCGTGCTCGGCGTCGCGCACGGTGTTGAAGCGCACCTCCTCGTCGCCCACGAGCAGCGTGCCCTCGTCGGGCCGGTGGTAGCCGTCGAGCATCTTCACGAGCGTGCTCTTGCCGGCCCCGTTCTCGCCGACCAGCGCATGGACCTCGCCCGCGCGCAGGTCGAAGTCGACGTCGTCGACCGCGACCTGTCCGCCGAAGCGCTTGGTCACGCCGCGGCAGGCGACCACGGTCTCGTCCTTGCTCCCGGTCCCCATCCCGCGGCAGGTATGCCCCGTTGTGCCGGAAGCTACGCTCGGCGCCATGCGCGCCGTCGTCTACGAGAGATTCCAGGAGCTGCCGAGCGTCGAGACCGTCGCGGACCCGTCGCCCGCGGCCCACGGCGCCGTCGTCCGCGTCGAGGCGACCGGCCTGTGCCGCTCGGACTGGCACGGGTGGATGGGCCACGATCCCGACATCAGCCGCTTCCCGCACGTGCCCGGCCACGAGCTGGCGGGGGTGGTGGAGGCGGTCGGCGCCGACGTGGAGCGCTGGCGCCCGGGGCAGCGCGTGACCGTCCCGTTCGTGTGCGCGTGCGGCTCCTGCGAGCAGTGCGCGTCCGGGAACGGCCAGATCTGCGACCGCCAGACGCAGCCCGGCTTCACGCACTGGGGCTCGTTCGCCGAGCTGGTCGCGCTCGACTGGGCCGACGTCAACCTCGTCGGCCTGCCCGAGTCGGTCGGGGATGTCGCGGCGGCCGGCCTCGGCTGCCGCTTCGCGACCGCCTACCGGGCGGTCCTGCAGGTCGGGCGGGCGCGGGCGGGCGAGTGGGTCGCCGTGCACGGCTGCGGCGGCGTCGGGCTGTCGGCGGTGATGATCGCCGCCGCCGCGGGCGCGCGGGTCGTGGCGATCGACGTGTCCGCGGACGCGCTCGCCGCCGCGCGCGCGTTCGGGGCGGAGGTCGCGGTCGAAGCGGGCGCCGACGTGCGCGAGCTGACCGGCGGCGGCGCCCATGTCAGCCTCGACGCGATCGGGGCCGAGGCGGCGTGCGCCGCGTCGGTCGCGGGGCTGCGCAAGCGCGGGCGCCACGTCCAGGTCGGGCTGCTGCCCGAGCCGCCGCGGGTGCCGATGGACCTCGTCATCGCCCGCGAGCTCGAGCTGCTCGGCTCCCACGGGATGGCCGCGAGCGCCTACCCGGAGATGCTGGCGCTGGTGGAGGCGGGGCGGCTGCGCCCGGGCGACCTCGTCACGCGCGAGATCGGGCTCGACGAGGCCCCCGCGGCGCTGGCGGCGATGGGCGAGGGCGGCTCCGGCGTGACCGTCATCCGGCCCGCCGCAGCCGCCCGCCCGGCTTGAACACCGCGAGGCCGACCGCGAGCATCGCGCAGGCGGTGTTGAACGCCGCGCCCGCCACCATCGTCCACTGCGCCGCGTCCCCGCCGTCGATCAGGGAGTCCATGGCCGGGCGGATGACGATGCCCGCCGCAGGCGATGATCGCGAGCTGCAGCCCGAGCTTCGCCGCGGTCCAGCGGTGGCGCAGGACGCCCCAGCGCGTGCCGAGCCCCAGCGCGATCCCGCTCAGCAGCGAGATGAAGCTGAGCGGGATCCCGAGCGTGAACACCAGCGTGCGCGCCGTCGTGTAGATCACGTGCGCGTCGCCCGCGGGCTCGCCGATCGCGATCAGCGAGAGCGCGGTGATGCCGGCGCCGCTGCCGATCAGCGCCACGGAGGCGCCGATGTGCAGCGTCAGGAGCGCCTTGCGCGCCCGCGGCGCGAGGCGCCGGCCGCGCGTGCCGACCGCGGCGCTCACGACGCGCTCGCGTCGCGGTCGACGTCGGCCGGCAGCGCGACCATGACGAGCGCGGCCAGCGCGGCGATCGCGGCCGCGACGATCAGCGTCGTCTGCACCGCTTCGGCGATCGGCCGGTCGGTGGCGGCGAACACGGCGCCGAGCGCGGCGGCGCCCGTCGCGCCGCCGAAGGCGCGGAAGAACGCCGTCGTCGAGGTCGCCACGCCGATGCGCGTGCGCTCGACGCCGTTCTGCACGGCGACGACGAGCAGCTGCGAGGTCAGGCCGAAGCCGGCGCCGAACACGACCAGCCCGGCGACCACGAGCCCGGGCGACGCGGCCGGGGCGGCGAGCGCGAGGCCCGCGAGCGCGGCGGCCATCACCGATGCGCCGAGCACCGGCAGGCGGCGCAGGCGCCCGGTGCGCGCGATCCGGCGCCCGGCGATCGTCGTCGCGCCGGTGAGCCCGACCGTCATCGTCGCCAGCAGCAGCCCGGCCTCGGTCGGCGCGAAGCCGGCCGACGACCTGCAGCAGCACCGGCACGAACACGATCACCGCGAACAGCGACGCGGTGACCAGGAACAGGCCCGCCGCCGCCACGCGGACGGTCGGCGTGGCCAGCATCGCCAGCGGGACCACCGGGTCGGCGGCGCGCCGCTCGCGGGCCACGAAGCCGGCGCCGCTCACCACGGCGAGCGCGACGAGGCCGGCCAGCTCGGGCGAGGTCCAGCCGATCGTCTCGCCGCCCCAGCTGAGGGCGAGCAGAGCGGACGCGCTGGCGACGGCGAGCAGGCCGGCGCCGACCAGGTCGAGCGGCCGCGGGTGCTCCTCGCGCGTGCCGGCGGGCAGGAAGCGCCACATGCCGGCGAGCGCGGCGAGGCCGACGGGCAGGTTCACGTAGAAGACCCAGCGCCACGACGCGTGCTCGACGAGCAGGCCGCCGATCAGCGGCCCGGCGACGGCCGCGCCGGCGAACACGGTCGGCGATGCGACCCTGCCAGCGGGCGCGCTCGCGCGGGGCGACGAGGTCGCCGACGCTCGCCATCGCGAGCGACATCAGGCCGCCGGCGGCGATCCCCTGGATGCCGCGCGCGATCACGAGCTGCTCGAGGCTCTGCGCGAGGCCGCAGGCGGCCGAGGCGATCAGGAACAGGGACAACGCGACGCCGAGCAGCGCGCGGCGGCCGTGCCGGTCGCCGAGCTTGCCCCACAGCGGCGTGGTGGCGGTCGAGGCGAGCACATAGACGGTGACCAGATGGGAGACGTCGCCGATCGAGCCGAGCTCGCCGGCGATCGTGGGCAGCGCCGTGGCGAGCACGGTCTGGTCGAGGACGGCCGGCAGCATCGCGAGGACGAGCACGGCGAAGGCGGCCCGGAGGCTGGTTGGCCGCGCTTCTGCCCGCGGCATGGCGTACGTGAGAGTGGACATGGGAAGAACATTAGATATCTAACTATTAGACGTCAAGCGTTTGTCGCTAAGATGACGTCCATGCCCGGTCCACCGCCCGTCTTCCCTCCCATCGGCCTGCGTCTGACCAGCACGGCCCACGCCGCCACCCAGGCCTTCGAGCGCGCGATGGCCGACGCCGGCGGAACCGCGTCGGCCTGGCAGGTGCTCCTGCTCGTGCGCTCCGAGCAGTGGGGCACGCAGTCCAAGCTCGCCGAGGCGATGGGCGTCAGCAGCGCCACCGTCACGCACCACCTCAACGCGCTCGAGGCCCAGGGGCTCGTGCGCCGCTGGCGCGACGACGCCAACCGCCGCGTCCAGCGCGTCGAGCTGACCGACGAGGGCGCGGCGCTGTTCGAGCGGCTGCGCGCGGTCGCGATGGCCCACGACGCGCGCCTGCGCTCCAAGCTCACCGACGCCGAGGCGACGCAGCTCGGCGAGCTGCTCGACAAGCTCCGCGCCGGGCTCGACCGAGCTAGGCGAGCGCCAGGTCGACCGCGCGCTCGGCGTGCAGCCGGTCGTGTCGAACACCGGCACCGGCGAGTCCTCGGGCCCGACCAGCAGGTCGATCTCGGTGCAGCCGAGCAGGATCGCCCTCCGCCCCGCGCTCGGCGAGCGCGCGCCATGATCCGCCGGTACTCGTCGCGCGAGCCGTCCTCGATCACCCCGACGCACAGCTCCTCGTAGATGACGCGGTGCACGATCGCCCGGTCCGCGTCGCCGGGCACCAGCACCTCGAGCCCGTGGCGGTCGCGCAGGCGGCCGACGTAGAAGTCCTGCTCCATCGTGTACGCGGTGGCGAGCAGCCCGACGGTGTGCAGGCCGCGCGCGCGGACCGCCTCGGCGGTCGTGTCGGCGATGTGCACGAACGGGACGTCGACGGCGTCCGTGATCGCGTCGGCGACCTTGTGCATCGTGTTCGTGCACAGGACGAGCAGCTCGGCGCCGGCCGCGGCCAGCACCGCGGCCTCCGCGGCGAGGCGCGCGCCCGCCTCGTCCCAGCGGCCCGTCGCGCTGCAGCGCCTCGATCTCGGCGAAGTCGACCGAGCGCAGCAGGCAGTCGGCCGAGTGCAGCCCGCCCAGCCGGTCGCGCGTCGCCTCGTTGACCAGCCGGTAGTACTCGGCCGACGACTCCCAGCTCATCCCGCCGAGCAGCCCGATCCGCTTCATCGCCTCCCAGTCTTGCGGAGGGGAGAATGCCGCGCATGACCCCACGAGCCATCGTCGTCCCGCCCGGCGAGGGGCACCGCTACGGCAACGTCGAGTTCCTCGCCCGCACCGCCGACACCCCGCGCTTCACCTTCGGCATCATCGACATCGCCGCCGGCCGCCACCTCGAGACCCACGTCCACGCCGACGAGGACGACGCGTTCTACATCCTCGAGGGCGAGCTGACCTTCGAGCTCGAGGAGGGGGAGGTCGCCGCGCCGCCCGGCACCTTCGTGCTCGTGCCGCCCGGCGTGCCCCACGCCTTCACCAACCACGGCGCGGCCCGGTGCGGATGTTCAATATTCACGCACCGGCGGGCTTCGACGTGCGGATCGCGCAAGGGTGAGGAGGCGGGGCGGCAGGCGCCCGTCGGTCGAGAGCCACGAGCCGGCGATGATCAGCAGCAGCCCGGCCACGGCGCCGGGGCCGAGGTGCTCGTCGAGGATGACCACGCCGAGCGCCACCGCGACGACCGGGTTGACGTAGGTGATGACGAGCGCGCGGCCCGGGCCGATCTCGGAGACCAGCGCGGCCAGCACGACGAACGCCAGCGCGGTGCAGGCGATGCCGAGCACCGCCAGCGAGGCCAGCGACGTCGGCGTCGGGCATCTCCTGCGGTGGCGCGAGCGCGGCGAACGGCGTCAGCGCGACCGCCGCGATCGCCAGGCTCGTGCCCATCGCGGCACGCGGGTCGAGCTGCGGCGAACTTGCGCTTGAGGACCATCGGCGCCCACCGCGTAGCCGAGCGCGGCGACGAGGATCGCGGCGGCGCCGAGCAGCTCGTCGGGCTTGCCCGCGACGTCGATCCCCATCAGCACGACGACGCCGCTCAGCCCGATCAGGAGCCCGACGAGCCGGCGCCCGCTGGCGCGCTCGGCCTGGTCGAAGCGGATCGCCAGCAGGGCGACGAACAGCGGCACGGCCGCGATCAGGATCGCCGCGAGCGACGAGGTGACGTGCTGCTCGCCTGCCGCGATCAGCGGGAACGGGATCGCGATCTCGACCAGCCGTAGACCGCCAGCCACGGCCAGTACCCGCGCACCGTGCGCGAGGACGCCGGCGCGCTTCGCGAGCGCCAGCAGGATCGCCGCGGCCAGCACCACCCGCACCCACGCGATGAAGGCCGGCGACATGCCGCCGTCGACCGCGACCTTGATGAAGAAGTAGGGGACGCCCCACAGCAGCGACAGCGCGGCGAAGCCGGTCCAGGCACGGGCGCTCATCCGGTCACTGCGCCCGCACGCGCGGGTCCAGCCAGGCGAGCACGAAGTCCGTCGCGAGGGTCGAGACCGCCACCAGCCCGGCGGCCACCGCGGTGAGGCCGAAGAGCAGGTCGAAGTCGCCGGCGGCGATCCCCCGCCGCATCCCCGTGAAGACCCCGGGCACGCTGAAGACCTGCTCGATCAGCACGAGGTTCGTGATCACGATCGGCATCGTCACGCCGGTGAGCGCGAACACCGGCGCGACCGCGGAGGGCACGGCGTGGCGGCGGATCACCCTGTGCGGGCGCACGCCCTTCGCCCGCGCGGTGCGCAGGTAGTCCTCGTCGAGCACCTCGTGCATCGCCGAGCGCATCATCCGCAGGCAGACGCCCGCCAGCGGCAGGCCGAGCACGAGCCAGGGCGCGGCCAGCGAGGCGGCCCAGCCCAGCGGGCTCTCCCGGAACGGCGTGTAGCTCGTCGGGATCGCGACGCCGCTCTGCACCACCATCCCGAGGCCCGCGCCGAAGAGCAGCAGCGACATCAGGCCGACGACGTAGACGGGCGCGCACATCGCCACCGCCGCGATGACCTCCAGCGCACGGGCGAGGAACGACCGCGGGCGCGACGCGCAGATCGCGCCGCCCGCGATCCCGCCCACCAGCCCGACCGTGAGCCCGCCCGCGAGCAGGCTGAGATCGGCCGGCAGGCCCTGGCGGATCAGGTCGATGACCTCGCGGTTGCTGGCCGTCCGCGACACGCCGAAGTCGAAGTGAAGGAACGCACGCTGCAGATAGTCGGCCCCGGCGACGAGGATGAAGCGGTCGTCGCCCGCGCGCAGGTCCGGGCGCAGCGCGTTGACCGCCAGCCACGTCAGCCCCGTCACGGCAACGACCACGACCACGACCGAGACGAGCCGGCCGAGCACGTACTTCGACATCGAGAGCGCCATCCGCGCTCACGGTATTACCTCGCGCGGGTCGGCGTGGGGGTGGCCGTGGCCGCCGCTTCCGCGGTCGGCTCGGCCTCGGGCGTCGCCGTGGTCGTCGCCTCGGGCGTCGGCGTCTCGGTGGGGGTCGGCGTCGGCGTGGGGGTCGCGGTGGGCGTCGGGGTCGGCGTGGGCTCCGCTTCCTCGTCGACCGCGGGCACGACGGCGGCCGGCCCGGGGGAGCCGACCGTGTCGATCACCTGCACCGGTGGCGATTCGGGCGCTGCGTGGACGGGCGCGGCCGGCGGCGGCTTGGTGGCGACCGTGACGGTGTGGACGCGCGGCGCGGCGGCAGCGGCGGTCGCGGCGGGCTTGGGCTCGCGCGCGGGCCGGTGGGTCTGGTGCGAGACCTCGGCCGCGCCGCCCGCGACGGCGAGCGAGGCAGAGGCGACGGCGATCGCCTTCGTCGCGCCGGCGGTCAGGCCCGAGCTCACGGCGGCGCCGCCGGCGCCACCGCCCGACCCGAGCAGCGTGGCGATCCAGCCGCCGAGCAGCAGGGAGGACGGCCCGGGGAGCAGGCTCGCGAGCTGCGCGTGGCCGTGGCGGAGCGCCTGGCGGTGCGCGCGGCACCCGGAGCACCCGCGCAGGTGGTCGCGCAGCATCCGCGGCGGGCGGCCCGGGCGGTCGACGGCGAGCGCGAGCTGCTCGCGGATCGTGGCGCAGTCGGCGTCGCGCGCCTCGGCGGCCTCGGCGAGCCCGCTGCGGGCGCGCACGAGCAGCGACTTGACGGCCGGCACGGTGACCCCGAGCGTGGTCGCGAGGTCGTCGTAGGAGAGGCCCTCGAGCTCGCGGATGATCAGCGCCGAGCGCTGGGCGTCGGGGAGCGCGTGGAGGTCGGCGACGAGCCGGCGCAGGTCCTCGCGCTGCTCGGCGGCGGCCACCGGGTCGATGCCGCCGGGCAGCAGCTCGTCGGGCTGCAGCGGCGTGGCCGGCGCGCGCCGCACGTAGTCGATGCAGCGGTTGTGGGCGACGCGGTAGAGCCACGGGCGCACCGTGATCTCGCGCTCGCCGGTGCGCAGGGCGCCGTACGCGCGCAGGAAGACGTCCTGCACGATGTCCTCGGCCTCGGAGTTGCCGCGCAGCATGTGGCGCACGTAGGCGAGCAGGCGGTCGTGGTAGCGGTCGTGGAGGATGCGGAAGGCGTCCTCGCGGCCGGAGCGGAAGAGCGCCAGCAGCTGCTCGTCCGAGCGCAGGCGCAGCAGCGGCGAAGGCAGGGTGAGCGGCAGGGGGCGGACGGCGGTGGCCACGGTGCCCTCTCAAACGCCCGGTGTTGAGGGATGGATCGGTTTTCCCGCACCGATGTTTCGCGGTGTCGCGTTGGGGCGGCATGAACCTTCGCCTCGTCGTCCCGCTCGCCGCTGCCCTCTTGACGCTCGGCGCGGGGTCCGCGCGCGCCGCCGGTCCCGAGGTCGGGGTCAGCGACGATCGCGTCCTGCTCGTCGGCGGCGCCGACCCCGAGCGCGTCGTCGGCGAATGGAAGGCGAACGGCGTCGACGTCGTGCGCATCTTCGCCCTGTGGTCGCGGATCGCCCCGGCGCGCGAGCCGGCCGGCTTCGACGGCGCCAACCAGCACGCGCCCGGCTATGAGTGGGGGCGGCTCGACGAGGCGATCCGGCGCGTCCGCCGCGGGGGCATGAAGGTGATGCTCACCGTCTCCGGGCCAGGGCCGGTGTGGACGAGCCGCTCGCCCGGTCGCGGCAACCCGCGCTACAAGCCCGACCCGGCCGAATACGCCGACTTCGCGACCGCGGTGGCGAGCCGCTACGGCGCCGACGTCGACCGCTACATCCTCTGGAACGAGCCGAACCTGCCGTCGTGGCTGCAGCCCCAGGCGAGTTGCGCGCACCGGCGCTGCACGCCCGTCGCCCCGCACCTGTACCGCGGGCTGGTGCGCGCGGCGTACCCCGCGATCAAGGCGGCCGACCCGGGCGCCGAGGTGCTGATCGGCGCGCTGTCCTCGCGCGGGCTCGACATGAAGGCGCGCAACTCGACGCTGCGCCCGCTGGTGTTCCTGCGCGCGCTCGGCTGCGTGTCCTCTCGCTTCGCGCGGCTGCGCAGCGGGGACTGCAAGGGCTTCAAGCCCGCGACCGCGGACGGCTTCGCCTTCCACCCGCACGGGACGCTGACCTCGCCGGACCGCGCGTATCGCAACCGCGACGACGTCAACCTCGCCTCGCTCCCGCGGTTGGAGTCGGCGCTCGATCGCCTGCAGCGCGGCGGGCGGCTGCGCGCGACCACGCGGCGCTTCAACCTCTTCCTCGACGAGTACGGCTACCAGACGCGCCCGCCCGACCGGACCGCCGGCGTCTCGCTCGCCACCCAGGACCGCTGGCTGCAGCGCGCGGCCTACCGCGCCTGGCGCGACCCGCGCGTGCGGCTGCTCGCGCAGTACCAGTGGTACGACGAGCCGCTGCGCCAGGCCGGCAGCGCGTTCGCCGGCTGGCAGTCGGGCCTGCGCTTCCTCTCCGGCCGCGCGAAACCCGCCCTGGCGCACTTCGACACGCCGATGCAGGTCGATGCGGCGCGCAGCCGGCTGTGGGGCCAGGCGCGGCCCGGGGACGCGCAGACCGTGACCGTCGAGCGGCGCTCGCGCGGCGCGAAGCGGTACACGGTGATCGCGCGGCTGCGCACCGACGCGCGCGGCTACTGGACGCTCAAGCGGCGACTCACGCGGGGCGCTCGCTACCGCTTCCGGACGGGGGCCGCGACGAGCGCGAGCTTCCGTCGCTGAGCACGGCCTCGGCCTCGTCGAGCCACTCGCGCTGGAGCTCCAGCATCCGCTCGCCGTAGCGGTGGTTGACCATCAGCAGGTGGGCGCGGTGGGGGAGCTCGGGGGCGAAGCGCTCCTGCGCGACGCGCACGCTTCGCGAGCGCGTCGTCGATCTCGGCGCGCATCGCGGCGAGGCCTTCGCGCACGTTCGCGGGCGTCCACGAGGTCGGCGGCGACCAGCCGCACGACCGCCTCGTTCTGGATCCGCGGCAGCGACGCCGGCGTCCTGACCCACTCGGCGAGCGCCTCGCGGCCCTCGCTCGGTGAGCGTGTAGTGGGTGCGCTCGTGGGTCCTGCCGGCGTCTTGTGCGCCTCCAGGTAGCCGTGCTCGGCAAGCCGCTTCGGCTCGGCGTACCACTGGCTCGGCGCGGCGTCCCAGTACACGCGCCCCTGCTCGGCCATCCGCCGCAGGTCGTGCGGGCCGGCGCCGTTGCGGCCGACGAGGACGAGGATCGTGAACGAGAAGGGGCTGAGGCGGATGCTTGACAAAGCTCTGTTTCGGAGTTTGTTCCTGAAACTCCGATACGGAGCTTATCCCTCCCCGACCGTCTGGAGTGTCGATGACCACCGTCACCAAGCCCGCCGAGCTCAACTTCCTCGGCGTGACTCGCCCGCATCCTCGCGAGCAGGACACGCTCGGCCTCGTCCACATGGACATGCCCGCCGGCGAGATGCCCGCCGCTGCACGTCCACCGCAACGAGGACGAGGGCTTCTACGTCCTCGGCGGCGAGCTCACGCTCTTCCTCCCCGGCGAGTCGGTCACCCTGCGCGCCGGCGAGTTCTTCCTCGCGCCGCGCGGCGTTCCGCACGCCTACGAGGTCGGCGCGGACGGCGCGCGCGTGCTCGTCTCCAGCGCCCCGTCCGGCTTCGAGCGCTTCGTCGCCGAGGTCGCGGCGCTCGAAGCGGTCGACCCCGCGACGCTCACCGCCGTCGCCGCGGGCCACGCCATCGACATACTCGGCCCCGCCGGCGCCCGTCCGTAGGGACGTCGCGCCGCGAAGGGCTCGCGCCGGGGGACGCTCGCTCCGCCCGCCCGGCACCCGCCGCTAGCGCGCACCGGCGCGGCGCAGCGTGCTCGCCGCCAGGGCGTTGGCCTCGGCCAGCGCCTCGGCCGGCTCCGCTCCGCCGAGGCGCGCGGCGAGCCAGCCGGCCGTGAACGCATCGCCGGCGCCGGTCGAGTCGACGGGCGCCGGCGCTTCCGCCGCCGCCGCGCGCACGACCTGCTCGCCGTCGGACCACAGCGCGCCGCCCGCGCCGAGCGTGATCACGACGTCGCGGCCGCCGCGGGCGAGCGCCCAGGCCGCGGCTTCGGGCTCGCGCGCGCCGGTGAGGACGACGGCCTCCTCGAGGTTGGGCAGCAGGACGTCGGCCGAGGCGACCCAGTCGAGGAACGCGCCGGCCGCCGCGAGCGGCGCCGCCGAGGCCGGGTCGACGGAGACGCTGAGGCCGGCCTCCCGCGCGTGCTCGAGCGCGACGAGGCCGGCGGCGCGCGAGCCGGGGTCGAGCAGCGTGTAGCCGGAGAGGTGCAGGTGGGTGGCCGCCCGCAGCTCGTCGACCGGCAGGTCGGCGGGGGAGAGCGCGGCGTTGGCGCCGCGGTCGGGGAGCATCGTGCGCTCGCCCGTCGGCTCCACGATCACGACGACGGTGCCGGTCGCGCGCACGGGGTCGATCGCGACCCGCGTCTCCACCCCTGCGGCGCGCAGGTCCTCGACCGCGACGCGGCCGGCCAGGTCGTTGCCGGCGCGGCTGACCAGCATGGCCGGCACGCCGAGCGCGGCCAGCCGCGCGGCGACGTTCGCGCCGCCGCCGCCGGGGTGCGTCGTGATCTGCGACGGGGTGTCGGAGGCATGCGCGATCGGCCCGGACGGCCACGCGACCACGTCGGTCATCAGGTCGCCGATGACGACGACGGTCATGCCGCGAGCGCGACCGCGACCTGCGCGGCGAGCTCCGCGTTGCGGAGCACGATCCGGATGTTCGCCCGCAGGCTCTCGCCGGCGGTGTCGGCGTGGAAGTGCGCGAGCAGGAAGGGGGTGATGTCGCGCCCGTGGATCCCCTCGCGCTCGGCGGCCGCGAGCGCGTCGGCGAGCACGCGTGCGTGCAGATCGGGGTCGAGCTGCTCCTCGACGGGCAGCGGGTTGGCGAGCACGAGCGCGCAGTCGAGCTCCAGCTCGTCGGCGGCCAGCAGCGCGGCGGCGACCTGCTCGGGTGTGTCGAGCCGCCACGTCACCGGGTGGCCGGAGTCGCTGAGGTAGAAGCCGGGGAAGCGGTCGGTCCGGTAGCCGGCGACGCCGACGCCGAGCGTCTCCAGCCGCTCGAGCGTGGCGGGCACGTCGAGGATCGACTTCACCCCTGCGCAGACGATGCAGATGCCCGTGCGCGAGAGGGCGACGAGGTCGGCCGACTCGTCCCAGGTCTCGCGCGCCCGGCGGTGCACGCCGCCGAGCCCGCCGGTCGCGAACAGCGGGATCCCCGCCTGCGCCGCGAGGTGGGCGGTCGCGGCGACGGTCGTCGCCCCGGTCGCGCCGGTGGCCATCGCGATCGGCAGGTCGCGCGCGCTGCACTTGGCGACGTCGTCGCGGGTGGCGATCGCCTCCAGCGCCGCTTCGTCGAGCCCGATCCGGACGACGCCGTCGAGCAGCGCGATCGTCGCCGGGGTGGCGCCGTGGTCGCGCACGGTCTGCTCGAGCTCGCGGGCGACCTCGGCGTTGCGGGGGCGCGGAAGGCCGTGGGCGATCAGCGTCGACTCGAGCGCGACGACCGGCCCGCCCGTTTGCCAAGGCGTCCGCGATCTCTGGGGCGATCAGGAGCATCGGCCCAAGCTATCGTCGCCGGCCGTGCCCCAGGGTCCCGAGCGATGGTCCGAGTCGGACAGCCCTCTCGTCTCGCGGCTGCACCGAGCGGGCGCCGGCGGGCTGCGCCTGGTGCCCCACCAGCGCACGCGACGGGCGCTGCTGCGGCGCTACCGGCGCGTGCTGCACCGCGGCGACGCGGTCGAGTGCCCGTTGTGTGGCGAGCGCTTCCGGCACTTCATGTCGGACTGGAACCGCCGCTCGGCGATCTGCTGGAGCTGCGGCGCGCACGAGCGCCATCGTGCGCTGTGGCTGACGTTCACGCACCGGCCGGAGCTGCTGGCGGGTGTGGGCTCGCTGCTCCACTTCGCGCCGGAGTGGTGCCTCGAGCAGCGCCTGCGCCCGCGCGTCGGGCCCGGCTACACGTCGGCGGACCTCGAGCCGGGCAAGGCCGACCGGGTGCTCGACCTGATGGGCCTCGCGCTCCCCGACGCCGCGTTCGGCGCGACCATCTGCAGCCACGTGCTCGAGCACGTGGAGGACGACGCGGTCGCGATGCGCGAGCTGCGCCGCGTGCTCGTCCCCGGCGGCTGGGCGATCGTGATGGTGCCGCTCGACCTCAGCCGCGCGTTGACCTACGAGGACGCTGTCGAAGGTCACGCCCGAGGAACGCGAGGCGGCGTTCTGGCAGCACGACCACGTCCGCCTCTACGGCCGCGACCTGGGCGACCGTCTGGCGGCCGCGGGCTTCGAGGTCACGGTGATCGTGCCGGCCGACCTCGTCGGGCCGGAGCTGGCGACCCGCTACGGCCTCATGCCCGAGGAGCGCGTCTTCCTTTGCGCGGCTTGACCAGGAGCGCGCGCTCGACCCGCGTGTAGTGGTTGAGGAGGTCGACGGCCTGGACCTCGACGCGGTAGCGGCCCGCGCGCGTCGGGTGGTAGGTGAGGCCGCGGAGCCCGCGCGGCATCACGAGCTTGCGCACGTGCACGAGCGGCGTTGCCGCGGCGCACCCGCAGCGTCACGCAGGAGAGCTTCGAGAGCGTGAAGCGGACGTTGGCGTCGGCGCCGAGGCGGACCGCGCCGACGCCGCCGAAGCCGACCCGCGTCCGCTCGTGCAGGTAGCGGTCGAAGCGCTTCGCGCGCCCGCAGTAGGCGCGGGTCTTCGTGCGGTCGCACAGCGACTGCAGGAAGTCGCGCACGAGCCGGTGGTAGCCGAGGTCGGACTCCGCGCCGCCGGACGCGTACAGCGACCACGCACCGGTGTCGTAGCGCGGGATCTCGCGGCGGGCGGCGCGGTCGCCGGTCCGGAACAGCCGCTCGCGCGCGCTCGTCCTTCGTCGCGTCGGCGAAGTCGTAGAGGCCGACGAGCGACTGCAGGAAGCCGTTGAGCACGCGCAGGCCGGAGGAGAACGAGTAGATGAGGTAGTGGCGGCCGGCGCCGCTCGTCGAGGGCGCGCGGACGCCGAGCGGCGGCCTGCGCTCGAACGCGCCGAGCGCGCCGCGGGCGAACGCGACGTACTTCGCGTCGCCGAGCAGCTGCGAGCCGCGCGTCAGCGCCTGGATCGCCGTGCCCTGGGCGAGGCCGCTGATCCAGGGCGCCGTGCCGCCGCCGAACGCGAAGAAGTACTCCCACGCCGTGAAGCCACCGCGCTGCGAGGCGAGCGTGACGCATCCGGTCGAGCAGCGCACGCAGCTCCTCGGGCCGGCACGGCGGCGGCGGCTCGGCGCCCGGCGCGGGCGGCTCGGTCGGCGGCTGGCACGCGCGCCAGAGCGCGTTGGCCTTGCCGAAGTTCGCCAGCGGCTGGATCTGCAGGCCCTGGCCCGGATACCACTGGAAGACGACCGGGTCGCCCTCGAACGTCACGCGGCCGCCGCCGAGCCCGGCGGCGCCCGTGCACGGCTTGCGCTCGGGCTGCGGCGCCTGCGGGAACGAGCGCGTGGGCCAGAACTCGGCGTTGCGCTGCAGCTGCAGGAAGGCGGCGGGCATCCGCGTCGAGGTGAGCAGCTTGCGCCGGGCGAGCGACTCGACCCCGGCGACGACGGCCCGCAGCTCGCCGCTGCGGCCGCTGCGCATGCGGGCAGCGGTGGCTCGGGCGCGCCGGTAGGTCGCGAGCCACGCGTCGTGCTGCTCGGGGGTGATCGCGCCGGCTTTCTCGACCCGGGCAAGGGTGCCGCCGACGGTCGGGCCGGACGCGCTCGCGGTTGCGTGCTGCGCACGCACGCTCGCCTCCGGCGGGCGGCGTGACCATCGTGTCCGGCGGGAGCGCGGGGTCGTCCTCGAACGTGGCGGTGTCGTGGCCGACCACGAGCACAGGCTCAGCGAGCGCCAGCGGCGCGAACGCGCAGAGACCCAGCAGCGCGGCAAGGACCAGACGCGGCAGCACGCCGGGCAGGGTACGCCGTTCTCCAGCGGCCCCTGGGCGGTTGCGCCCGGCCGAGCGGGACCCTCGACCGGTCGACGTGGTGCGGCGGGTCGACCGGAGGAAGGCGAGGGGCTAGGTGGGGCCTCCGGGCGACCCGACGCACCACGGCGGCCCGGCGCCCGCGGTCACTCAGCGGCCGGGGTCCGCAGCCCCAGGTCGCGCTTCAGCGCGAGCACGCGGGCCGCGGACTCCGCGACGCGCTTGCGGAACGCCGGTGACCGTTTGGCCTCGGCGATGATCGCCCTGAGCACCTGGAGGTGGCTGCCCGCTCCGGTGGTGAGGATCAGGTCGGCGCCCGCGCGCACCGAGCGCACGCCCGCCTCCGCCGGGCCGGCTCGCTCGGTCACCGCCTTCGCCTCGAGCGAGTCGGTGACGACGACGCCGCTGAAGCCGAGGCGCTCGCGCAGCAGGCGGTGCAGGACGTAGCGCGACTGGGAGGCGATCGCGTCGGCGTCGAGGGAGGGATAGAGGGCGTGCGATGCCATCACGAGCGGGACGCGCGCCTTGATCGCGGCGCGGAAGGGCGGCAGGTCCTCGCCGAGCAGCTGGGCCGGGGTGCGGGTGAGGCTGACGGGCTCGTCGTCGGTGTTCTGCGTCGCGGCGCCGAGGCCGGGGAAGTGCTTGACGGTCGCGGCGACGCGCGTGCCGCGGTAGCCGCGGACGGCCGCGGCGGTGAGGTCGGCGACCTGGGCGGCGTCGCCGGGGAAGGCGCGGCCGCTCATGACCGAGCCGGCGCTCGCGGCGACGTCGCCGACGGGCGCGAGGTTGACGTTGATCCCGGCGGCGCGGAGGTCGCGGGCCGCGCCGCGGGCGTCGGCGGTCGCGCGGGCGGGTGTCGCCGCGGCGGCCTGGCCCTCGACGGGCCGCGCCCAGGTCAGGTTGCGGATCTCGCCGCCCTCCTGGTCGGTGCTCACGAGCGCCGAGCCGCCCGCGGCGCGCTGGAGGGTGCGGACGAGCCGCTTGAGGTCGGCCTGCGACGCGATGTTGTCCTTGAACAGGATCACGCCGGCGGCGCGCCCGGCCTTCAGCGCGCGCGGCACGTACTCCGGCGGCCCTGGACCGTTGAAGCGCATGACCACGAGCTGGCCCGCCTGCCGCCGCAGCGACAGCTTCTCCGCGGCGCCGACGGCAGCCGGGCGCGGCTTCGCGGCTCCAGCCGGGTCGGCCTTGCCCGCCGCGCGTTCGGCCGGCGCCTGCTTCTCCTCGTCACCGGCGCTCGCGCCGATCACCACGCCGAGGACGAGCGCGAGCAGGCCCACGGCGGCCAGCGCGACGAGGCGCCGGCGCGCCGGCGTGTCCCTCGGCGGCAGCCGCATCGCCGCGGACCCTAGCCAGCGATCTGGAGGAGCGCGCGGCCGGCCGCATCGGCCAGCTCGGAGAGGACCTTCTGGTCGACGCGCTCGAAGGTGTCGCAGCGGCGGTGGTAACAGGGGTCGAGCGGGCGGCCCGCCCTGCCCCCGTACGCCTGCGCCTGGCGCGCGGTCTTGCGCTCGTCGCCGCCCGAGTAGAGGCCGCCCGCGGAGATGCCGGCGCCCTCGAACGGCGCGTGGTCGGAAGAGGCGCCGATCTCGAGCTCGTCGAAGGCCAGCCGGCGGGTGCGGAGCGCCCGCTCGAGCGCCTCGCGCGCACGGCCCTTCGCCGTAGACGTAGCGGACCGCGTTGGGCGAGCCGACCATGTCGAGGTTGACGTAGCCCGCGATCCGGCGGCGCTCGGGGCCGCTGAGCGAGGCGACGTAGCCGCGCGAGCCGTAGAGCCCCAGCTCCTCCGCGCCCCAGAAGCCGAAGCGCAGGCCGCGGCGATCGCGCAGGCGCTCGGCGAGCGCGAGCGTCGAGGCGACGCCGCTGGCGTTGTCGTTGACGCCGGGCCCCTCGGGCACGGAGTCGAGGTGCGCGCCGACCATCGCGACGCGGCGCGCCGCCGGGCCACGCCGCTCGGCGATCACGTTGATCGTGCGCCGCGTCCCCTCGACGGTGTCGACCACGAGCCGCGCCTCGCCGCGCAGCCCCAGCCCGGCCGTGCCGACGGCGACCGCGGGGATGCGGATCCCCGGCCGGGCCAGCGAGGCGCCCGGCGGCGAGGCGCTGCCGCGGTCGGCCACCACCAGCCCGCGGGCGCCCGCCGCCTGCGCGAGCCGCGCCTTCACGCGGAACGTGCACGCCCCGCGCTCGGCGACCGCGATCCGCCCCCGCGCGGCGCCGAAGTCGCCCGCCCGGCAGCCGCGGCCGACGCGCGCCAGCGGCGCCCGCACGTTCCCCGGCGGCGAGTAGCTCAGCGTCGCGACGGGGATCCCGCGGCCGCCGACCTCGAGCCGTGGCTTGGAGCGCTCGCGGAACACGGGGTACGGCACCTCCTGGAGCCGCACGCGGTAGCCCGCGGCGCGCAGTCGTCCGGCGACGTAGACCACCGACTCGCGGTAGCCGCGCGTCCCGGCCGCACGCGTGTGCGCGTTGCGCGCGCCGATCCGCGCGAGCGCGCGCAGGTGCACCACGGCCGCCTTGCCGAGCCCGACCGGCGGTGGCTTCGGCGGCGCGGACTGGCCGCCGCACCCGCCGAGCGCGACGGCGGCGAGCACCGCGCAGCCGCGCCGCGCCCGCATCACCCGTGCGCGAACAGCGTCAGCGCGGGGGCGACGGCGAGCGCGATCAGCACCCCGTCGCGGGCCGCCACATGCAGCCGGGCGCGGGCGGCGGCGACGCCCGCGCGGAAGCCCGCCGCCTCCGCCGCGACCCAGTTGCGCACGACCGTCGCCACCGGATGCGGCATCTTCTCCACCGGCGCGAGCTCGTCGATCAGGGTGCGGCCCGAGGCGATCAGGCGGCCGCCGGAGTCGAGGCCGTCGAGGATCTCGCTCGCCTCGCGGGCGGGCGGCACCCAGCGGATGCGCCACAGCATGCGCCGGAACGTCTCCCGCAACCCCGCCGGGCCGGCGGCGGCGCGCAGCCAGGTCGCGACGAGCACGAGCAGGCCGGCGCGCGTGCCGCGGCTGAGCGCCTCCTCGATCCCGAGGCCGGCGACGAGGCTCGCGATCAGCGCGCTGAACGCAAGCAGGGCGGTCAGCGCGAGGCCGAGCGAGAGCGCCTCGGGATCGGGGCGGGAGACGGCCCACGCGATGGCCAGGAAGGCGGAGACGCTCGCCAGCATGATCCAGTCCGTGCCGCTCAGCAGCACCGCGAACGCGATCGCGGCGGCGAGCGTGATCGCGCGCGGGTCGAAGCGCAGCGAGCCCCGGTCCTCGCCCGCGTCGACCAGCGGCGGCGCGGCCGGCACGACGTTCTCGGGCCACGACGTCAGCGCCCAGCGGTACACGAGCACCTGGGTCGCGCTGTAGAAGATCGCGAGCACGACGTTGATGAAGACCGTCACGATCAGCGCGCCCCGCTTGCCCTCGGGGAGGATCCCCAGCCAGCCGGTCAGCGTGTCGTAGCTGCCCACGTAGGCGTCGACCCCGCCGAGGATGATCCACACGAGCGCCGCGGTCAGCACGACGTAGTGCGCCAGGCGGATCACGAGGCAGGCGACGAACTGCAGCGGGACGCTCGTGCCGCGGCGGTGCAGGGCGCCGAGCATCGGCGCGGTCAGCGCCTGGGTCAGCGGCGCGTTGATGCGCGCCGGGCCCATCACCGCGACGGTCTGGAGCATCGCCGCGACGCTCGCGCCGTAGCCGATCCGCGCGCCGCTGAGCACCGCGGTGCGCGCCAGCCCGATCCCGCCCGCCAGCGCGAGCCAGAACTGCGCCGACGGCGCCGCGCGCGCCGCGAGGAAGGAGACGGTGGCGACGTGGGCGAGGCCCGTCGGGCTCTTGGTGGGGGTCTCGGGCGTGGCCACGCCGTTGATTGTCGCGGGTCCCTCAGGCGGTGAGCCCGAAGCGCGCCGTGGCGAGCTCCGGGGGGATCACAACGGTCCGGCCGAGAATCGCGTCCGCGACGAGGCGGGCCGAGCCCGGCCCGAGCGAGATCCCCCACGGGCCGTGGCCCGCGGCCACGAACAGCCCGCCGACCTCGGGCAGCGGCCCGAGCAGCGGCCGGCCGTCGGTGCTCATCGGCCGCGCGCAGGCCCGCACGGAGACGACGTGCGTGCCGGCCAGCGCGGGCACGAAGCGCGTCCCGCGCTCGATCAGGGCGGGCGCGACCTCGGTCGGCTCGGGCTGCTCGGGCAGGAACGTCGAGCCGAGCGCGGAGACGCCCCCGCGGGTGACGAGGCTGAACAGCGGGTCGAGGCCGCTGTTGGCGTGCGGCAGGTCCTGGATGCCGCCCTCCTCGAGCGAGTGGCGCGGCGGCTGTGCGAGCCGCAGCTCCACGTTGACGCCCCACAGCGCCCCGATCGGGCGCCAGGCACCCGTGGGATCCACGAGCGCGGAGGTCCACGGCCCGGCCGCGACGACGACCGCTCCCGCCGGGTCGGTGCCGGCCGTCGTGCGGACGCCGGTCGCGCGGCCGTCCTCGATCACCGGCGAGGCCGCGGCGCCCTCGATCAGCTCCGCGCCCGCGGCGCGCGCCCGGGCGGCGAACGCCTGGGTGGCGGCGGCGGGCGGCACGGGCAGGCCGGTGTGCATCAGGAACGCGGCCAGGCCCTCGGCGAGCGCCGGCTCGGCCTCGTGCAGCGTCGCGGGGTCGAGCGCCTCGGCGCGCAGCTCGGGGAAGCGCGCGGCGAGGTCGGCGCGTGTCGGCTCGAGCGCGGCCGGATCCTCGGAGACCACGAGGATGCCGACGGTCTCCGCGGGCAGCTCGAAGCCGTGCCCGAGCTCGGCGTAGAACGCCTCCGAGGCGGCGAAGACGCGGGACAGCGCCTCGTCCATCGGGTGCTGGAGCAGGCCGGCGTTGCGGCCGGACGCGCCGGCGGCGATGACGTCGCGCTCGTAGAGCCGCACGCGCATTCCGTCCTCGGCCAGGAACGCGGCGAGCGCACAGCCGACGATGCCGCCGCCCACGATCGCGACGTCGGGTGCGTTTGCGCTCACCGGCGGCAGGCTAACGTCCGGGCATGGCTCCAACCGCCGATGAGTGGATCGTCCAGTTCGCCGAGGCGCTCGGCCGGCCCGCGCCCGACGCCGCCGAGGTGCAGACGCTGCTCAAGCTCGCCTCGGTCGCCGCGCACAGCTCCGAGCGCCGCGCGGCCCCGATCGCGTGCTGGCTGGCCGCGACCGTCGGCCGCTCGCCGGAGGATGCGCTGGCCCTCGCCGAGGCGCTCAGCGAAGCAGCGCCGCCGCCCGCGCCAGCGACTCCGGATCGTTGATCCCGAGCAGCGCGCGCTCGGGAGCGGCGACCTCGACCGCGGCCAGCTCGGCCAGCACCGCGCGCAGCGGCGCCTCGCGCTCGAGCCCGGCGCGCAGGACCGGCAGCGCCGCGCTCTCGTAGCGCGCGGGGAAGCCCTCGCCGGGCGGCGCGGCCGCCACCGCGTCGAGCGCGGCCAGCCGCGCGATCAGCTCCGCCGGCACGAACGGCATGTCGCACGCGAGCACGACGACCGCCCGCGGCGCCGCGCGCTCGAGCGCGGCGACCACGCCCACGAGCGGATGCGCCGGCTGCTCGGGCTCCGGCCACACCGGGACGGCGAGCGGCGGCAGCTCCGACCCCGGCTTGGCGACGACCACCGTCTCCAGGCCGGCGTCGAGCGCCGCGGCGACCGCCCACGCGAGCAGCGGCCGGCCGCCCAGCTCGACCAGCGCCTTCGGCGACCCCATCCGGCGCGAGCGACCGCCGGCGAGGACGGCGGCGAAGGGCGCCGAGGTGCGCGCCGCGCCCTCGCTCACGCCAGCGCCACCTCGACCTCGCGCGTCTTCCCGCCCGGCCGCGCCAGCGTGAGCCGGAGCTTCTCCCCGCCGGGCCGCCCGGCGACGGCCGCGCAGTAGGAGGACAGGGACGGGCCGATGGGGCGATCGCCGACGCCGGCCAGCACCTCGCCGCGGCCGCCGAGGCCCGCGGCCGCGGCCGGCGTCCCGGGCACCGCGCCCGTGAGGTAGAGCCCGGGCGGGAGGCGGCGCTGCTGCAGTTCCTCCGTCGTCGGATAGCCGAAGGTCGCGCCGGTCCAGCCGATCGAGTGCCCGCGCCGGAGCTCGCCGAGCACGTTCCGCGCGCGGTCGATTCCGATCGCGTAGTTCTGGCCCTGGAGCGGCCGTCCGTCCGAGCCCGTCGTGCGGGCCGCGGCGTTGACGCCGATCAAGCGGCCGTCGAGGTCGGCCAGCGGCCCGCCGGAGAAGCCGGGATTCAAGGCGGTGTCGGTCTGCACGGCCTGCTGGTAGGCGGGGACGTCGGGCGACGGATCGCGGAAGGTCGTGCTCTCCGACGAGACGACGCCGCGTGTCGAGGTCACGTTGTCCGTCGGCGTCGCGCTGGCCGGGAAGCCGAGCGCGACGACGGTCTCGCCCTGCTCCACGCCGGAGCCCTTGCCGAGCGGTGCGGCGCGCATACCGGCGACGCCGGAGACCCGCAGCAGCGCGAGGTCCTCGCACGGGGCGTTGCCGATCAGCTCGGCCGGCCGCACCCGGCCGTCGATCGCGACGCGGTAGCGCGTGCCCTCGTTGACCACGTGCGCGGCGGTGACCACGAGGCCCTCGTCGGCGTCGAGCACCCAGCCCGAGCCGGTTGCGGTCCGGCGGTCGCCGCGCAGCGCCTCGACGAGCAGTGTGGAGGGCGCGAGCCGCTTCACGACCTGCGGGACGCTGCCGTCGTCGTCGCTGCCTCCCACCACCAGGACGAGCACCACCGCCACGAGCGCCAGCCCGGCCGCGCCGAGCGCCACCCAGGTCGCGCGCCGCGCGCCGCGCGTGCGGTGCTCGACCAGCCGCCCGACCACCGACCACGTCGGCGCCTCATGGCCCCCGCCGCGCGCCTCGGGGGCACGCGCCAGCACCGCGATCTCGACGCCCGCGATCTTCAGCTCCTCGCCGCCCGCGAGCAGCGCCTCCTCGACCCGGCGGCCGTCGACGAAGGTGCCGTTGGCGGAGCCGAGGTCGCGGATGCGCAGGCCGCCGGCCGGCTCGGGCCGCAGCTCGGCGTGGTGGCGCGAGGCCTTCTCGTCGCGGATGACGAGGTCGCAGCCCTGGACGCGGCCGAGGACGAACACGCCCTGCTCCGCGGGGACCTCGACGGTCCGTCCGGCGTCGGCGCCGGACAGGACTCTCAGCCACACGACGCGCGGCTCATATGGCGACGGCGTCGGCGCCCAGGAGCTTGCGGAGCTTCACCTGCAGCTGCAGGGGGGAGAACGGGGTGGCCAGCGTCTCGTCCGCGCTCGCGCGCGCCACCTCGCGGCTGCGGGCCTGCTTGTCGCGCACGACGAGCAGGACCTTGGACTCGCGGGTGACGGCGTCGCCGCGCAGGGCGTCGAGGATGTCGCGCGCCGCCAGGTCGGCGGCGTTCCAGTCGAGCACGATCAGGTCGGGGTGGCGGTCGCGCACCGCCTCGACGACGTCCTCGCCCTCGCCGATCAGCTCGACCTCGCAGCTCGCCCCGACCGCCACCTGGACGATCGCGCGGGAGCTCAGCTCGAGCCCGGCGAGCAGCACGCGCGCCCGCTTGTCGGCCTCGGGCACGACCGCCGCCTCGCCCTCGCGGGTCGGCACCTTGCGCCCGACCTGCGTGGCGACGTCGGGCGCGTCGCCCCCGATCGGCACGCCGCGCCCCGGCACGGTGTCGGCCAGCGGCCCGGCGGCGTCGAGCACGACACGCGCCGCCGACATCAGGTCCGAGCAGGAGGCGAAGCGCCGCTCGGGTGACTTGTCGAGCGCCTTCGCGATCACGGCGTCGAGCCCCAGCGGCAGCTCCGGGCGCAGGTCGGAGGGCTTGGGCGGCGTCTCCGAGAGGTGCGCGTAGATGACGGCGACGTCGGTCTCGCGCGAGAACGGGACGTCGCCGACGAGGCAGTGGAAGAGCAGGCAGGCGAGCGAGTAGACGTCGGTGCGGGCGTCGACCCGGCCGCCCTCGATCTGCTCCGGCGCGATGTAGTGGATCGTCCCCACGAGCTCGCCCGGCCTGGGTCAGGTCGCCCATCTCGTCGCCCGTGCGCTTGGTCAGCCCGAAGTCGGTCAGGTACGCGCGGCGGCCCTCGATGAGGACGTTGCCCGGCTTGACGTCGCGGTGGATCAGCGCCATGGCGTGCGCGGCGTCGAGCGCCGACGCGATCTGGCGGCAGACGTCGATCGCGCGATAGGGCCGCAGCCGGTGCTCCTCGCGCAGGATCGCGCCGAGGTCCGAGCCGCGGATGAACTGCATCGCGATGTACAGCGTCTCGCCCGCCTGGCCGGCGTCGTAGACCGTGACGATGTTGGGGTGCTGGAGGGCGGCGGCGATCCGCGCCTCGCGGATGAAGCGGGAGCGGAACCCCTTGGTGTCGGCGAACTCCGGGGCGATGATCTTGATCGCCGCCCGCCGCTGGAGGTTCATGTGCTGGGCGCGGTAGACGACGCCCATCCCGCCCCGGCCGACGCGCTCCTCGATGCGGTAGCCCGCGATCTCGGTGCCGAGGCGCGGGTCTGCGGGTTCCGCCATGATGCCCGATTATGGACGACGCGCTGGCTGGCACACGCGTGCTCATCGCCGGCGGTGACGGAGATGCCGCGCACGACCTCGGGGCACGCCTCGCGTCCGGTGCCGCGCTCGTCACGGTGGCGGTGGACGCCGAGGCGGCCGCCCAGGCCGCGCTGACCGGCATGCCGGACGTGATCGTCGCGCTCGGCGCCGCCGAGGGCGAGCTGCGCGATCTCCTCGACCCGCTCGACCTGCGCAGCGGCCCGCCGCTCGTCCCGGCCACCGACCTCGACGTCCCGGACGAGGCCGACGACCTCGGCGCCGTGCGGCGCCTGCGCGCGCTGCTCGACCGCTCCTCGCTCGAGCGCCGCGCGCGCGACCTCGAGTCCGCCCTCGCCGCGCTCACGGTCGGGCGCCGGCGCGACCTCGACACGCTGCGGGTGGAGATGCTGCGGCGGCTCGCGCTGGCGGCCGAGTACCGCGACGACAACACGCGCGAGCACACCGAGCGCGTGGCGGCGCTGGCGGCGCGGCTGGGCCAGAAGCTGGGTCTCTCGGAGCTCGCCGTCACCCACATCCGCCACGCCGCGCCGCTGCACGACGTCGGCAAGATCGCGATCCCGGACTCGATCCTGCTCAAGCCGGGCCGCCTCTCGAGCGCCGAGTACGAGGTCGTCAAGACCCACGCCGAGGCGGGCGCGCGCGTGCTCGCCGAGGCCGACTCGGAGCTGCTCGAGGTCGCCGAGAGCATCGCCCGCTCCCACCACGAGCGCTGGGACGGCGGGGGCTACCCCGACGCGCTCGCCGGGGACGACATCCCGCTCGTGGGGCGGCTCGTGCACGTCGCGGACGTGTTCGACGTGCTCGTCCACGAGCGCCCGTACAAGGACGCGTTCAGCGTCGAGGACGCCGCCAAGGAGATCACCGGCGGCGCCGGCTCGCAGTTCGATCCCGACGTGGTCGAGGCCTTCACGGATCTCGGCGCCCGCGTGTGGCTCGCCGCGCCTGGCGTCTACGGCGGCTAGACGGACGGTCCACGTCCCTCAAGTTCTGGGCGCGCCTGCTCGATGAGAGAGGTATGCCTCGTACGCGCATCGCGCTGATCCCTGCCCTCCTGGCCGTCGCAAGCCTCGGGGTGGTCGGCTGCGGCTCGGCGAGCGCGCCCAGCGCTCCCAGCACGGCGCCCGGCCCCACGGGGAGCCTCAGCATCGGCGTCACCGACGGCCGGCTGGGCGACGCGAGCACCGACACGAGCGACGGGGGCCTGCGTGAGCTGTCCCCCGGCGGCCCGATCGATCCGGCCGCCCAGCGCCGCGACCCGAACCTCCGCGAAGGGGTCGGCGCCGGCGACGCCTGCGCCAACGCCACGCTGACGCCGAGCGCCGCCAACCTCGCCACCGTCGCCGAGTCGACGCTGTGCCTGCTCAACGGCGAGCGCGCCGACCGCGGCCTCTCCACCCTGCGCCCCAACGACCGCCTCCAGCGCGCCGCGCTCAACCACGGCAACGACATGGTCGAGCACCGCTACTTCGCCCACCAGGGCCGCGACGGCTCGCAGCCGGCCCAGCGCATCCGCGCCGCCGGCTACCTCTCGGGCGCCGGCCAGTGGCGGATCGGCGAGAACCTCGCCTGGGGCACCGGCGAGCTCGCCACCCCGAAGGCGATCATGGCCGCCTGGATGGCCTCGACCGGCCACCGCGCCAACATCCTCCAGCCCGCCTACCGCGAGATCGGGTTCGGCGTCCTCGCCGGCAACCCGTCCTCACCGGCCAACGGCGGCGCCACGTTCGTCACCGAGTTCGGGGTCATGAACCGCCCCGGCGGCAGCCGCAGCACCAGCGCGCGCCGCGTCGCCGCCAAGGCCCGCGAGCGCCGTGCCAGCTCCCGCAAGGTCCGCGCGCGCTCCAAGGCCCGCCGTGCCCGCGCCCGCAAGGCCCGCGCCCGCGCCGCGCTCGCCCGCTCTCGCCGCGGCCGCGTCGTCGGCAGCGTCGCGGTCGTCAGCAGCACCGTCCGCTAAGGGCTCCGCGCCGCGCTTCAGCGGCGTACACTCGGGCTCGACCGGCCGTCTCGCTCGCCAAGGAGTCCCGCATGGAGTCCTCTGCCCAGCCCGCCCGGGTGCTCGTGGTCGCCAACCGCACCGCTGCCACCCCCGCCCTCCTCACCTGCGTGCGCGAACGCGCGCAACGAGGTCCGGCGACCTTCACGCTGCTCGTGCCCAACACCTCGTCCGGGCTCGAGCGCATCGCCGATCCCGAGGATCATGCCGACACCGAGGCGAAGGCCACGCTCGAGCTGGCGCTGCCGCTGCTCGAGGAGGCCGCGGGCGGACCGGTGACCGGGATGGTCGGCGACCCCGCGCCGCTCGACGCGATCCAGGACGCGATCAACATCCACGGCTTCGACGAGATCATCCTCTCGACGCTGCCGTCGCGGGTGTCGCGCTGGCTCAAGCTCGACCTCCCGAGCAAGCTCACCGGCCTCGGGCTCCCGGTCACCACCGTCACCCCCGCGGGGCGGCAGACACCGGTGACCACCTAGCCTGGGAAGCGTGACGCCCTTCCTCTACTGGATGCAGGTCGTGATCCTGATCGCGGTGGTCGCGAGCGCGATCATCGCGATCGTCAAGCTCTGAGCCCGAGCCGGCGCAGCAGGCCGGCGGGCTTCGGCAACGGCGGCCGCGGGGGCAGCGGCGTCCCGTCGAGCACAGCGCGCGGGACGAGCCGGGTCAGCCACTCCGCCTGGTCGGTGAGGCCCGGCAGGTCGCGCTCGAGGGCCGGGAAGCCGGCCTGCAGCCCCGGCGGGCGGCGCTCGGTGTCGTGGGCGTCGGAGGCGACCACGTGCGCGAACCCCTCGCGCAGGATCGACACCGTGAAGCGGCGCACGGTCGACCCGAAGTCGCCCGCCATCGAGCCGGCCGTGATCTGCACCAGCGCCCCGGCGCCGACGAGCCCCTCGAGCCGCGCGGGCGTCTTCTGGAAGGCCGGGCAGCGCTCCGGGTGGGCGAGCAGGACGCGGTGGCCGCGCCGCTGGAGGTCGAGCACCATCGGCTCGAAGTCGCCGATCACGGGGGAGAACGGGCTCTCGACGAGCAGGTAGGGGCCGCCGCCGAGCGCCAGCGCGCGCAGCGTGTCGTCGTCGAGGTCGATCAGGCGCCAGATCGCGATCTCCCCGCCCGGCAGGACCTCGAGCGGGATCTCCGCCGCGGCCAGCGCGGCCCGCAGCTCGACCAGCCCCGCCGCGATCCGCGCCGGGTCGATGCTCGGGTCGTCGTTGATGTGCGGCGTGGCGAGGATCGTCCGCGTGCCCGCCTCGACGGCCGCGCGGGCGAGGTCGAGCGAGCCCTCCATCGTCGCCGGCCCGTCGTCGATGCCCGGCAGGATGTGGGAGTGCAGGTCGATCACCGTGCGTATGATCGCGCACATGTTCCGGCGCGATCGTGGTTGGCACGGACGGATCCGACACGGCCCGGAAGGCCGTGCAGCAGGCCACGGAGCTGGCCCGCCAGGTCGGCGCGTCGATCAGCCTCGTCTCCGCCTACGAGCCGGTCTCCAACCAGCGCATCCGCGACGAGAAGCGCGAGGTGCCGAAGGACATGGAGTGGATGGTCAACCCGCGCGAGGACGTCGAGGCCACGCTCAAGGAGGCGTCCGAGGAGGTCGAGGGCGCCGGCGTGAAGGTCGAGACCTTCGCCCGCGAGGGCGACGCCGCCGACGCGATCCTCGACGTCGCCGAGGAGCAGAACGCCGACCTGATCGTGGTCGGCAACAAGGGGATGACCGGCGCCAAGCGCTTCCTGCTCGGCTCGGTGCCGAACAAGGTCTCCCACCACGCTCCCTGCAGCGTGCTGATCATCCGGACGACGTAGCTACGGAGTGACGGCGCCGACCGCGCGAGCGGCGTCGACCAGGCCCCAGCCGTAGCGCGGGTCGCGGCCCGGCGTGCCGAGGTCGCGCGCCGTGGTCTTCAGGCGCGCCTCGACCTGGGCGGGGCTGGGGTTGCGGCCGATCACGCCGGAGGCGATCACGAGCGCAGCGGTGGCCGACACGTGCGGCGCGGCCATCGAGGTGCCGACGTACCCGCTCGGCAGCCCGAAGGCGCGGATCGAGCGGTTGGTGTAGGTCACCTGGTAGACGTCGCGCCCGACCGGCTCGAGGCCCGGGCGGCAGTTCGGGTCGCCCGGCACGTCGGCGTCGAGACCGCCGCCGGGGCCGGCGATGTCGAGCGCGGAGCCGGAGTTCGAGTAGTCGGCCTGGCAGACGTGCTCGGTCGTCGCGCCGACCGACATGACGCTGCCCGCGCGCGCCGGGTAGGCGACCGCGTGCGCGGAGAAGTTGCCCGAGGCGCCGATCACGAGCGCGCCCTTGCGGCGGGCGTAGCGCAGGGCGTCGAGGATGTCGGGGATCTGGCCGCGCGTGACGCTGGAGTCGAACTCGAACGAGAGGTTGATGACCTTCGCGCCCTTGCGGGCGGCGTAGCGGATGCCCGCGCTGATCGCGACGCTGTCGCCGGTGCCGGAGCGGTCGAGCACGCGCACGGGCATGATCCGCGTCCCGTAGGCGAGCCCGGTGACGCCGAAGCCGTTGCCGGTCGTCTCCGCGATCGTGCTCGCGACGTGCGTGCCGTGGCCGTTGGCGTCGTCGGGGTAGGCGTCGTTGTCGACGAAGTCGTAGCCCTTGACGAAGCGGTTGAGGAGGTCGGGCGAGCGCTTGTACCCGTGGCGGGTGGCGTAGGCGACGCCGGTGTCGAGCACCGCGACCTTGACGCCGAGGCCGCCGGGGCGGCCGACCGCGTTGAGGCGGTCCCACGCGTCGGGCGCGTTGACCCCGAAGTCCTTGCTGAAGTTCCACTGCACGCCCTGCCAGCCGCCGAACGGGCTGCCGGGCTGGCCGGGGTCGTTCGGGACGAAGCCGCTCATGTGGGCGATCACGTTCGGCGATGCGCTCAGCACGCCGGGCCGGCGCTCGAGCTCGGCGATCGTCTGGGCGACGCTCTCGCCGTCGCGGATCTTGAGCACCCGCGTGCGCGGGGCGAAGACGTGCGGCTGCCCGGTGCCGGTCGAGCGCTGTGCGGAGGCGCGGACCGTGCGGCTCGCCGACGGCGCGTAGCGGACGATCACCTCGTTCGGGACGTAGACGCTCCCGGTGTGCACGTTGGGCGGGGAGCCCGCCGCCTGCGCTCCCGGGGCAAGCGCGAGCACGCCGGCCAGCGAGGCCGGCGAGCAGAGCGAAGGAGCGGAGGGGGGAGGGTGATTTCAACTGCAGGGCACCAAGAGAACATTTCGACGGGAAGAAGTTGCACCACAACCCCTAGAAGTTCCGACAACAATGGCCTAATGGACCAGGATTGGATGCGCGTCGCGATCGAGGAGGCCCGCAAGGCACTCGAGCATGACGACGTTCCGGTTGGTGCGGTGGTCGTCCATCAGGGGGAGGTGGTGGGCTCCGGGCACAACGAGCGCGAGCACCGCCAGGACCCGACCGCGCACGCCGAGACGCTCGCGCTGCAGGCCGCCGCGCAGGCGCGCGGGAGCTGGCGGCTGCTCGACTGCGTGCTCTACGTGACGCTCGAGCCGTGCGCCATGTGCGCGGGCGCGATCGTGCTCGCGCGCGTCCCGCGCGTGGTCTACGGGACGGCCGACCCGAAGGCGGGGGCGGCGGGCAGCGTGCTCGACGTGCTCGCCGAGCCGCGGCTCAACCACCGCCCGCTCGTCGAAGGCGGCGTGCTGGCCGCCGAATGCGCGCTGCTGCTGACGGACTTCTTCGCGGCGCGCCGGGGCTGACCGCTACCCTCCAGACCGCTCTCGGAGGGGTGCGAGAGTGGTTGAATCGGGCGGTCTCGAAAACCGTTGTACCGGTAACCCCGGTACCGAGGGTTCGAATCCCTCCCCCTCCGCTACAGCGCGATCGTGCAACCACCGAGACCGGCGACGGCGAGCGACCACGCCCCGCTCGCCGGCCTATACGCACGGGGAGGCGCGGGCCGTTGACGTCCGCGCCGCCGCCACTACGGTCTGCAATCCGGACCGTCAGGCACCAGCAGGGGGAGCGTCATGCGCACGACCGTGAGTACCGCACTGGCCGCCCTTGGCATGCTCGTTTCCTTCACGCCGCTCGCTCAGGCGCAGGATCCGGGCTATGGCAACACCGGCGGCAGCATCGGCATCGGGGCGGAGGTCCCCGGCGCCGGTGCCGGCACCGAGGTCGGGGGCGATGTCAACCCGCAGGCCGTGCCGCCGCCGGTCATCGGTGATCCGGTGACGAAGCCGAGCGTGCCGGCGGCCCCGGCGGGCCGCCTGAAGGTCAGCTGCCGTCGCAGCGGCCACGGCGCCAAGCGGAAGCGCACGTGCCGCTACCGGCGTGGCGGCGTGCTCGTCCGCGTGTGCGTCTCCACCCGTCGCCAGCGCATCTGCCGCCGCCGCGCCAACGGACGCGTCGTGCGCGTCTGCACCAAGAAGCGCGGGCGTCGTGAGCGCTGCCGCGCGCCGCGCAGCCTCGCGCGCGCCGCCCGCCCCGCCCGCCTGGCCGAGCTCTCCCCGCGCATGGCCTCGACGCGGGCGCGCTCGGCGGCGCTGTACTCCAGCGGCACGACGAACCCGTTGATGTCCGCGGTCGTGCGCTTCTACTACTCGGGCTCGACCGTCCCCTCAAAGGGCTGGTGCTCGGGAACCCTGCTGACGCGCGGCATCGTGCTGACCGCCGCGCACTGCCTGTACGCCAACCGCACCGATGGCAAGGGTCAGTACGGCTACTACCCCCCGGCGCAGATGTCGGTCACGCCGGGCAACACCCGCTCGGGTGGCGTCGACGTCGGCAGCTGGGGCAACTGGAGCGTCGCGAGCACCTACGTCCCGCAGGGCTGGGCCGACGAGGACGGCGGCCTGGACTGGGGCATCGCAGTGATCGCCCCGAACGCGGCGGGCGCCTACCCGGGCGACAGCGCCGGCACCTACAGCGCGACCTGGTCGGCGAAGTTCCCGTTCGGCTCGCGCATCTTCCGCGTCGGCTACCCGGCCAGCGGCCCGTTCAGGACCGAGCCGTGGGGCTTTGGCGGCTACCAGTACTACTGCGACCAGCGCTGGGACGGCGAGACCAACAACGACTACGCCTACACGGCATCGAGCTACAACATCGTCACGGCCCCGTGCGAGATGAACGGCGGCTCGAGCGGCGGCCCGGTCTTCGTGCAGTTCGGCGACGGCTCCTGGAGCATCGTCGGGGTCAACAATCGCGGCAATGACCGCGCCGACGGCTACGGGGCCAACGGCATCAGCAGCTACTTCGATGATCGCTTCGGCCAGTTCTGGAACTCGGTCATCGGCCAACTGAGATGACGACGCGGCGACGCACCGTGCCCGCTCGCGCCGCCCTGATCGCTGTAGTGACGGTCGTTGGGCTCGGCGCCTCACCGGCGGTATCCGCGAGCGCGCGACGCGCCGTGGTCGACGGGACGTACGCGGTCCTGCCGACCGGGCGAGTACACGTGTCGATCGCAAGCGACGCCGCCCGCGTCAAGCTGACCTACCGGAACAGCGACGGCAGGTCGCGCTCCAGGGTGGTCCGGATCCGCGCCGGGAAGGCGGCGGCCACCCTCGCGAGCGGCTCGACAGATCTCAAGGCGCGCGCGCTGGCCACGTCGCGGCGGCGCGCCTCGGGCCGGGTCCGGCTGCGGCAGAACCCCGTGCTGCGGGACGTGGACAACAACGGGATCCACGAGTCCCACTACGACCTCGACACGGACGGCAGCTACGAGACCGTCGTGTTCGATGACAACGGCAACGGCAGGTTCGAGATGCTGTTCTTCGACACGAGCGCCGGCTCCGTGCTGTTCAGAGACCAGAATGAGGACGGCTACTTCGAGCTGACGGCGCTGGACGCCGACCGCAACAACCAGGTCGAGCGGGTCTTCTACGACGCTGACGGTGACGGGTACGCCGAGCTCGAGTGCGTGGACTCCATCGGCCCCGACGGCCTGGCCGATACGTGGGTCGACACCCGCGTGACCTCGCGCGATGCGCAGGACCGCGCGGCCAACGACCTGATGGTCCAGAACATCGTCACGCTCAACCAGCTGCGGCAGCTGGACCCCTGGTCGACGGCCTACATCCCCTACAACTCGGCACCCTCGCTGCTGCGCTGACGAGGCCGCTCACGCAGGGACGCCGTCGGGCCGCACCAGCAGCGACGCGCCGCCGAGGATCCCGAGCGCGCGGGCCGTCATGGCGTCGAGCCGGCGGGTCGTGACCGGCGGGGCGCCGCGGCGCGTCTTCCACGCCGTCTGGCCCGGGCCGGTGAAGCGGGTCAGCCCGTCGGCGAGCAGGTCGAGCGTCGACGTGCGCCCCGACTCGCCGGGCAGCCAGGTGTGGGCGATGCGGCCGCCGAGGTCCGCGCGCAGCTCGTCGGCGGTGCCGCGGATCGAGCCGCTCGGGTCGGCGGAGCGTGCGGCGTTGTGCTCGGCGACCGGCCGGCGCTCCGCCTCGTAGGTGTCGAGCAGCGCGTCGCCGGCCCAGCCGCGCAGCACCCAGGACAGCTTCCAGCCGAGGTCGTGGGCGTCGCGGATCGCGGTGTTCATCCCGGTCGCGCCGCGCGGCGTGAGGCGGTGCGCGGCGTCGCCGATCAGGAACGCGCTGCGCTCGCGGAAGCGGTCGGCGAGCGCGACGCCGTAGTCGGCGGTCGAGAGGTCCTCGATGCGCGGCTCGAGGTCCGGGACGCCGGTGGCGACCCGGATCTCGCGCACCAGGTCTGCGGCCGTCAGGTCGTCGAGGCGCTCGTGCTCGGGGTCCCAGGGCCGCGCGTAGAGCCAGCGGTCGCCGTGGCCGACCGGGAGCGCGGCGTGGTTGCCGGGCAGGAAGTAGATGACGTGGCGGTGCTCGCCGACGACGTCCCACAGCGGCGCGCGGAAGCGGACGGCCATGCTGGTCGCGAGGTGGCCCGGGCCGCTGGTCGCGATCCCGAGAGCACTGCGCACGGTGCTGCGCACGCCGTCGGCGGCGATCAGGTAGCGGGCGAGGATCGTGTGCACGCCGTCGGCGTCGCGGACCTCGACCTCGACCGTCGTCGTCGCGGCTGTCGACGGCGATCACCTCGACGCCGCGGCGCAGGCGGGCCGCGGGCAGCGTGGCGAGGTGCGCCTCGAGGATCGGCTCGAGCGCGTCCTGGGGGATGCACGCGGGGCGGGTCGGGCTGACGACCGCGCTCTGGGCGCGGGTCGGGTAGCCGACCTCGACCGGCGTGCCGGCGGCGGCTTCCGCGAGTGAGTTCGTGGCCAGCGCCTGCCACTCGACGTCGACGGCGGCGGCCCGGACCTGCTCCTCGAGGCCCCAGGAGCGCAGCAGCTCCATCGTCGCGGTGCTGACGCCGGTGGCGCGGGGGAGGTCGGAGACCTGCGTGCGGCGCTCGACGACGAGCGTCTCGACGCCCGCGCGGGCGAGCGTGATGGCCGCGGTCAGCCCCGCGGGCCCGGCGCCGACGATCAGCACCGGGGTCACTTCAATCGATCGGACAGAGTGTCTCATGAAAGCGAGGATACATTCCGTCCGACACGCTGTCCAGTCAAATGGCTACGATGCCCGGACGTGACCACTCGCCGCTACGAGCAGCGCGCGCGCGCCGAGGAGGCCGAGAAGACGCGGCAGCGGATCGTCGACGCCGCCCTGGAGCGCCTGCGCGACGCGCCCTCCGAGCCGGTCTCGATGGAGCGGATCGCGACGATGGCCGGCGTGGCCCGCTCCACCGTCTACGCGATCTTCGGCTCGCGCGCGGGCGTCTTCGACGCCGTCGGGGTCGAGCTCCGGGAGCGCGGAGGCTACGAACGGCTCGTCGAGGCCTCGCACGACGCCGACGTGCGCGCGGCGCTGCGCGGCGGCATCCGCGCCGCGAGCGAGATGCTGGCCGCCAGCCGCGACAGCTACCGGACCCTGCACTCGATGGCGAAGCTGGACGCGGAGGCCGTCGGCGGCTCGGTCCACCGCTGGGAGGAGGAGCGCGCCGCCGCGATGACCCGGCTCGCCGCGCAGCTGCACGAGCAGGGCCACCTCCGCCCCGGCGTGGGCGCGGAGGAGGCCAACGACGTCCTCTGGGTCATCACCAGCTTCGAGAGCTTCGACCTCCTCTACACCGGGCGCGGCCTGCCGCTCGACAGCGTGGTCGAGCGGCTGACCGACACCGCGGAACGGGCGCTTATGACCCGGTGAACATGTCGGCCTCCTGGGTCGCCATGTCCTTGTTCTCGGGCTTGAACTGGTTCGCGAAGAAGGTCGCGCCGCCGGGGTCGCGGATGACGGTCCCGCGGATCCAGGGCGCGTCGAACGGCGGCACCACCACCGTCCCGCCGAGCTCCGCCGCGCGCGCGGCGGTCGCGTCCGCGTCGGCGACGCCGAACGTGACGTCCCAGTGCGGCTGGGTGTCGTCGGTGATGACGCTGAACGACGCGACGACCTCCTCGAAGCGGCTCGGCCCGCCCATCTCGCGCGTGCGCTCCTTCGTCCCGGGGTTGAGCGCCTCCAGGTGGTCGCCGTACGCGGGCAGCGCCCACATGCCCATCGGCAGCAGCTCCCAGCCGAACACCGCGCCGTAGAACGCCTTCGCGCCCTCCTCGTCGCGGCTGTGGAGGCCGTTGAAGTTGAGGCTGCCCGGCTCGTTGACGACCTGCGCGCCGCGGTGCTGGTTCGGCTGCCAGACGCCGAACCCGGCGCCCTCGGGATCCGTGAACCACGCCATCCGGCCCGAGTCGAAGATGTCCATCGGCTCCATCACGACCGCGCCGCCGGCCTCGCGGACCTTGGCGGCGGTCTCGTCGGCGCTCTCCACCCAGATGTAGGTGTTCCAGACCGCGGGGCTCGTGTCGCCGCCCATCTGCGAGCTGACGGCCGCGACGAGGCCGCCGTTGAGCTGCGCCTGCAGGTAGTTGCCGGGAGCGTCGGCCGGCATCGTCTCCTCGAGCTCCCAGCCGAACAGGCCGGCGTAGAACTCCGCGGCGGCGTTCGGGTCGGGCTGGGTCGTGTCGATCCAGCAGGGGACGCCGGGGATGTAGCGGTCGAGCTCGGCCATGTGGCTGCTCCATTCGTCGGGGGGTTGTCTGAACGGTAAGCACCATTGAGGTCAGGTTCTGTCCTCAATCCGGAAGCAGCGGAACCTGCTGCCCCTCGTCGCGCCCGAGCAGGACGGCGCGCTTGATCGCATCCGCCCCGTAGCGCTCGCGGACGTCGTCGAGCGCGGCGTCGAGGGCGCTCGCGCTGTGCTCCTCGATCGGCAGCGCGAGCTGGACGTCGCGGGCGTCGGCGAGGTTGCTCAGCGCGATCCCGAGCAGCGTCAGGCCGCGGCCCTCGATCAGCGGCCGCGCGTCCGCCAGCAGCTCGCGCAGCGCCTCCAGCAGCGTCATCGTGCTCGAGGTCGCCTCCGGCAGCGTGTGCGAACGGGTCGAGCGCTGCCAGTCGAGGTGGCGCATGCGCAGCGTGGCGGTGCGGGCGACGCGCTCGGCCTTGCGCAGCCGGCGGGTCAGGCGGTCGACGAGCGCGACCAGGATCGAGTCCAGCTCAGCCCACGACCGCTGGCGCTTCCCGAGCGCGCGCTGCGTCCCCATCGAGCGCCGGCGGCGGCCGATCACGACCGGCCGCGGGTCGCGGTTGTGCGCGAGCGCGTGGAGCTTGCGGCCCGCGCCGGGGCCGAGCAGCCGCACGAGCGAGTCCTCGTCGAGCTTGGCGACCTCGCCGACCGTCTCGATCCCGACCCGCCGCAGCCGCGCCCCGGTGGCGGGCCCGACGCCCCACAGCGCCTCGATCGCCAGGGGGTGGAGGAAGTCGAGCTCGCCGTCGGGCGGGACGACGAGCAGGCCGTCCGGCTTGGCCTGGGCGCTGGCGACCTTGGCGAGGAACTTGGTGCGCGCGACGCCGACGGTGATCGGCAGGCCGACGCGCTCGCGCACGTCGCGCCGCAGCTTCCGCGCGATCTGCTCCGGCGTGCCCGCGATCCGCTCCATCCCGCGCGCGTCGAGGAACGCCTCGTCGATCGACAGCGCCTCGACCTGCGGCGACGTGTCGTCGAAGACCGCGAACACGTCGCGGCTCGCCTGCGTGTACGCGGCCATCCGCGCCGGGACGACGATCGCGTCGGGGCACAGCTTGAGCGCGCGCCAGCCGCCCATCGCGGTCTTCACCCCGCGCGCCTTCGCCTCGTAGCTGGCCGCGAGCACGACGCCGCCGCCGACGATCACGGGGCGCCCGAGCAGCCGCGGGTTGTCGCGCTGCTCGACCGAGGCGTAGAACGCGTCGAGGTCCGCGTGCAGGATGGTGGCCTTCGATGACACGAACACACGTTCGCATGTGAGCCGGTCGGGAGCAAGTCCTGCAGGCGCCGCTGCGAGACTGCGCGCCATCGCCTCACGTGCCTATCACCAGCGCGGGTTCACGCTTCCGCCCGGCGCGACCGAGATCGTGCTCGTCCGCCACGGCGCGTCGCAGGCGGCCGTGCCCGGGGAGCCGTTCCCGCTGCTCGACGGCCACGGCAACCCGGCGCTCGCGCCCGAGGGGGAGGAGCAGGCGATCTACGTGGCCGAGCGGCTGGCGGTCGAGCCGCTGGCCGGCCTGTTCATCACCTCGCTGCGGCGGACGGCGCAGACGGCGGAGCCGCTCGCGGCGGTGCTCGGCCTCGAGCCGGTCGTCGTGCCCGAGCTGCGCGAGGTCCACCTCGGGGAGTGGGACGGGGGCGAGTTCCGGATCCGCATGGCCGAGGGCGACCCGATCGCGATCCAGGCGATCCTCGAGGAGCGCTGGGAGGTGATCCCGGGCGCGGAGTCGATGGAGGTCTTCGCCGCGCGCGTGCGCGCCGGGATCGAGGCCGTGGCCGCTGCCGCGGGGCCCGACGTGACGGTCGCCGCGATCGTGCACGGCGGCGTGATCGGCGAGGTCTGCCGCCAGGCGACGGAGAGCCGCCCGTTCGCGTTCATCCACGCTGACAACGGGTCACTGACGCGGCTCGTGATCCTGCCCGGCGGGCGCTGGCTGCTGCGGTCGTTCAACGACACCGCGCACCTGGCATCGGCTGCGTAGAGTCGGAGCGCATGGACGACGTCACCCTCGAGCGCTTCGCCGACGTGATCGTCGGGTTCGGCGCCAACGTGCAGCCCGGCCAGATCGTCTCGATCTCCTGCGAGCCGGGCAAGGAGTTCATGGTCCGCGCCATCGCCGCGAGCGCCTACCGCCACGGCGCCAAGTTCGTCGACGTCCAGTACTTCGATCCCTGGGTCAAGCGCGCCCGCGTCGAGCACGCGCGCGAGGAGGACCTCGACTTCATCCCCGACTGGCACGGCAAGCGCCTGCTCGCCCTCGGCGAGGTCGGCGCCGCGCGCGTGGGCCTCTCGGGCCCGGTCGCCCCCGGCCTGCTCGAGGACCTCGACCCCGCGCGCGTCGGCCGCGACCGCTTCCCGGCGCTCAAGGAGGCGGGCAAGGTCGTCAACGACCGCACGACGAACTGGACGATCGCGCCCTGCCCGACGCCCGCCTGGGCCAAGATCGTCTTCCCCGACCTCGACGCCGAGGCGGCGCTCGCGCAGCTCGACGCCCACCTGCTCCACGTCTGCCGGCTCGACGAGGAGGACCCGGTCGCGGCCTGGCGCTCGCGCGCGGACTTCCTCGTGGCGACCGCCGAGCGCCTGACCGAGCGGAGCTTCGACGCCCTGCACTACGAGGGCCCGGGCACCGACATGACCGTCGGGCTGCTGCCGGGCCACTCCTGGCAGGCCGCCCGCTTCGCGCGCGCCGACGGGCTCGTGCACATGCCGAACCTGCCGACCGAGGAGGTCTTCACCTCCCCCGACCCCGCGCGCGTCGACGGGACGGTCACCTCCACCAAGCCGCTCGTGCTGATGGACGGGACGGTCGTGCGCGGCCTGCGCGTCCGCTTCGAGGGCGGCAAGGCCGTCCAGATCGACGCCGACACCGCGGCCGAGACCCTCCGCACGATCTGCGCCCGCGACGAGGGCGCGTCCCGCCTCGGCGAGATCGCGCTCGTCGACGCCGAGGGGCGCATCGGCGCGCTCGACACCGTCTTCTACGACACGCTGCTGGACGAGAACGCGGCCAGCCACATCGCGTTCGGCCAGGGCTTCCCGTTCGTGATCGGCGACGAGTCCCGCGACCGCGTCAACCAGTCCGAGATCCACCTCGACTTCATGATCGGCTCCGAGGAGCTCAAGATCAGCGGGGTCACGGCCGACGGCGAGCAGGTGCCGGTGCTCGTCGCGGGTCACTGGCAGGTCTAGGCACCTGCGCTGGCCCGTCCAGCTGGTCCTCGTCGCCCTGATCTGGGGCGCGAGCTTCATGTTCATCAAGGTCGAGCTCGACGCCGGCATCGCGCCGCTGCACATCGCGCTGCTGCGCTGCGTGTTCGGCGCCGCGGCGCTGCTGGCGATCCTCGCCTTCACGCGTGACCGGCTGCCGCGCGACCGCGGCGTCTATCTCCACCTGCTGGTGCTCGCGACGCTGATGAACGCGGTGCCGTTCGTGCTCTTCGCCTACGGCGAGACGGAGATCTCCTCGCTGCTCGCCGGCATCTTCAACTCCCTGACGCCGCTGATGACGCTGCTGTTCTCGCTCGTCGTGCTGCCGGACGAGCCGCCGACCCCGGAGCGGATCGCGGGCATCGCGGTCGGCTTCGCGGGCGTGCTCGTCGTGCTCGCGCCGTGGGAGGGGCTCGGCGGCGGCTCGCTGCTCGGCGCGCTCGCCTGCATCGGCGCGGCCACGTGTTACGGCGTGGCGTTCCCCTACCTGCGCCGCCACCTCACGGGCCGGCCCGAGAGCGCGGTGGCGATCTCGGCCGTGCAGGTGAGCCTGGGCGGGCTCCTGCTCCTGCTCGTCGCCCCGCTGGGCGAGCTGCCGGACGAAGTGCCGGGGGTGGCGGCGTGGCTGTCGATCCTCGCGCTCGGCGCGCTCGGGACCGGCGTCGCCTACATCCTCAACTTCAACGTCGTGCAGGCCGCGGGCGCCCAGACGGGGTCGATGGTCACCTACCTCGTCCCGGTCTTCGCGGTCATCTGCGGCGTCACGATCCTCGGCGAGCCGCTGAGCTGGCACGAGCCGGCCGGCGGCGCGCTGATCATCGCCGGGGTCGCGCTCGCCCAGCGGCGGCCGGCCCGGAGACCCTCTACCCTCTGACCGCCCCAGGAGAGGTGCCGGAGCGGCTGAACGGGCACGACTGGAAATCGTGTGACGGGGGTCAACCTCGTCCGAGGGTTCGAATCCCTCCCTCTCCGTCGTGATGGATCCCGAGGCACGCGACGCCGAGCTGGCGGCGGTGAGGATCGGGCCGCTCGAGATCCTCGACGGCCCGGTGGCGCTCGACGACTACGACGCGCGCTGGCCGGAGCGCTTCGCGGACGAGGAGCGGCGCATCCGCGGCGCGCTCGGCGACGGCGTGCTCCGCCTCGAGCACGTCGGCTCGACCTCGGTCCCGGGGCTCGTCGCCAAGCCGCGCATCGACATGCTGCTCGTCGTCGCGGACCCGGCGGCCGAGGCGACCTACGCCCCGGCGCTCGAGGCCGCCGGCTACACCTTGCGCGTGCGCGAGCCCGACTGGCACGAGCACCGGATGTTCCGCGGCCCGGAGACGGCCGTGAACCTCCACGTCTTCGGTCCCGGCTCACCGGAGATCGAGCGCATGCTGCGCTTCCGCGACCACCTGCGCACGAGCACCGAGGACCGAGAGCGCTACGCCGCCGCCAAGCGCGAGCTCGCCGCGCGCCGCTGGCGTCACATCCAGGACTACGCGGACGCGAAGACCGAGGTCGTCGAGGCGATCCTCCGCCGCGGCCAGGCTGGATCAGGCGGCGTCGAGATCGCGACCGCCGCGTCGGCCCCCACGGTCGGTCCCGGCTCGTCCACGACACCGAGCGACTCGAGCTCGGTGACGAGGATCACGTGGCGCGCCGAGATCGCCATGAACTGCTGGCGCTCGGGCTCTCTCGCCCCGTCGGTCCAGGTCACGTCGGCGTCGATCAGCGCGATGAAGTCCGAGTCGTGGGCGTTGAGGAAGTCGGTGGTGCGGGAGCGGTAGCCCTCGTTGGGGAGCTGCAGCGTGCCCTCGATGATGTGGCGCTGGGTCTCGACCCGGACGCGCTCGCGGCGGAATTGCATGAGCCCATTATCGGTGCGACGAGAAACGGCGGTAGTGTGCCGCCGCGTGTTCGACGCCGGCGCCCTCCTCCGACCCTGGTTCGACCGGGCCGCCGAGGACGTGCCGGGCCTCGCGCTGTTCGATGCCCACACCCACGTCGGGGCGAACGACCCCGACGGCTTCAAGCAGACGATCGACGAGCTGCTGACGGTCCTCGCGCCCGTCGATTCGAAGGCGCTCGTGTTCCCGATGCACGAGCCCGACGGCTACCGCGAGGCCAACGACATGGTGCTCGACCGGGTCGCCTCGACGAACGGCACGCTGCGGGCGCTGTGCCGCGTCCAGCCGAAGGACCCCGGCGCGGTCGCGGAGGCGCGCCGCTGCCTCGACGCCGGCGCGTCCGGCATCAAGCTGCACCCGCGCGCCGAGCAGTTCACGCTCTCCGAGCCCTCGGTGCGCGACCTCGTGGCCGCCGCGCACGAGCGCAAGGGCACGGTCCTGATCCACGCCGGCCGCGGCATCCCCGCGCTCGGCGTGGACACCATGCACCTGGCCGAGGAGTTCCCGGACGCGCGGATGATCCTCGCCCACTGCGCGATCTCCGACCTGTCGTGGCTGTGGCACGAGCTGCCGCGCCTGCCGAACGTGTTCATCGACACCGCGTGGTGGAACCCGGCCGACATCATCGCCACCTTCTCGCTGTGCCCGCCGGCCAACGTCGTGTGGGCGAGCGACTCGCCCTACGGCATCCCGCTGGTCGCCGCCGTGCAGACGATGCGCTGCGCGCTGCAGGCCGGGCTGAGCGCCGAGCAGCTGCGCGGCGTCATGGGCGCGCAGATGGAGCAGGTGCTCGACCGCAAGGACCCGCTCGACCTCGGGCCGGCGCCCGGGCCGACCCCGCTCGCGCTCGACCCGATGCTCGATCGCGTCGCCTCCCACCTCACGGCGACGATGGGCCGTGCCTTCGCCCGCGTCGACTTCTCCGAGCCGCTGGCGCTCTCGCGCCTGGCCTGCGCCGTCGGCGACGACAGCCCGGTCGCGCCGATCTGCTCAGCGGTGCTCGACCTGCTCGACGACTTCGACGAGCACCTCGCCCCGCCCGTGGGAGGGAGCCCGATCCCCGCCGCGGGGCGCCTGCTGGTGTTCGCGCTGATCGTCGCCCGCACGCCCGACGTGCCGCTGCCCGCGCTGCCGGGCGCGCCGCACGCGACGCGCGCCGACGCCGAGGCGCACGAACCGAGCTAGAGCTAGCCGTCTTCGCCGCCGCCGGACTCGACCGGCGGCGGGGTGGCGCGGGGCGTGGCGCGCTTCTGCGGGGTCCTCGGCCTCGCCGTCGCGACGCCGCAGCGGCGATAGGTGCGCTGGGCGTGGACGACCTGGCCGCCGAGCGTCGTGCCGCTCACGCGCACGGCGGTGCGGGCGCCGCTGAGCCGGATCGTGGTGCTCGCCGCGCGCGGCACGCCGGTCATGCGCGCGGCCTCGCGGCCGTCGGCCGTGACGGTGAGGACGCCGAAGACGGCGCCGGGCGGCGGCAGGAAGCGCACGGTCACACGGGTGAAGCGGACGCAGCCGGTGTCGGCGGGCAGGCGGAGCACCGCGCGAGACGTCACCGAGGGCTCCTGGAGCTCGTAGGCGTCGCGGGTCCCGCCGGTCTGCGCGATCGCCGTGGCGCCCGCCAGGACACCGAGGACGAGGACGAGGAAGAGGACGCGGCGCATGCGTCCGAACGTATCCGACTTCGCCCCGGTCGTGTGGCGATTAGTGTGCCCGCGCATGACCGACCTCTTCGATCAGCTCGTCGACTGGCTGCGGATCCCGTCGATCTCGACGGGCGGCGGCGACCCGGCCGAGATCCGCCGCGCCGCCCAGTGGGCCGCCGACCACGTCGAGCGCGCGGGGGGAACGGCGGAGCTCGTCACGATCGGCGACGGCAACCCGCTCGCCATCGGCGACCTCAAGGCCAACCGCCCCGACGCGCCCACCGTTCTCATCTACGGCCACTACGACGTCCAGGGCGCGGGTGACCTGAGCGCGTGGACGTCGCCGCCGTTCGAGCCCGAGGTCCGCGACGGGCGCGTCTACGCCCGCGGGGCCGGCGACGACAAGGGCAACTTCTGGCCGCTGCTGGCGGCGGCCTGCAACCTCGCGCGGGCGGGCGAGCTCCCGGTCAACGTGCGCGTCGTCGTCGAGGGCGAGGAGGAGGCGGGCAGCGAGAGCATCGCCGAGTGGATCCGGGCCGACGAGCGCGGCGCCGACGCGGCGATCGTGTTCGACTCCGGCATGGTCGACGAGCAGACGCCCGCGATCACGGTCGGGCTGCGCGGCCTCGCGATGGCGCACATCGAGGTGCGCACCGCCCCCCGCGACCTGCACTCGGGGATCTACGGCGGCAGCGCCCTGTCCGCCCTCCACGTGCTCCTCCGCATGCTCGCCGAGGTCGTGCCCGGCGCGGACGGCTCGGTCCGCGAGGAGCTGCGGGCCGGCGTGCTCCCGCCCGCCGAGGCCGAGCGGATCTCGTGGGAGCGGCTGCCGCCCGGCACGCAGGTGCTGTCCGAGGTCGGCGGCCGCCCGGCCTACCCCGGGGCGGCGGAGGAGTACTACGAGCGCAACGGCGCGGACACCGCGGTCGAGATCAACGAGGTCGTCAGCGGTGAGCCGCGCACGGTCGTGCCGGCCGTCGCGCGCGGGACGGTGTCGGTCCGGCTCGCCCCCGGCCAGCGCTCGGCCGAGATCGGGCCGGTGCTCGAGCGCCTGCTGCGCGACGCCGCGCCCGCGGACGCCGACGTCTCGATCGTGCTCCACCTCGCCGACCCCTCGCTGTTCGAGCCCGACCTGCCCGCCCTCGTGCTCGCCGCGGAGGCGCTCGAGCGCGCGACCGGGACGCCGCCGGCGCTGGTCCGCTCCGGCGGCTCGATCCCCGTGGTGGCGGAGTTCGCCGCCCGCGGCATCCCCACCATCGTGAGCGGCTTCACGCTTCCCGACGACGCGTTCCACGCGCCCGACGAGTCGTTCCTGGTCGCGAACCTCGAGCTCGGCGAGCGCGCCGGGCGCGAGTTGCTGCAGTCGCTCGCGCAGCTCTGAACTCACAATTTCGGCACAAAGCCGCTCGCTGCACTAGGCTCGCCTCCGGGCGGCGGGCCCGGGTGGGCGTTTCCGTCTGGGGATTCAGATGACCGCGCGCTCGAAGAGGCTGCTCGCAGTAGAGGCCGTGATCCTCGTCGGCACGCTGATCGCAGCCGCGCTGGTGTCCGATGCCTCGCAGTGGGAGCCGATCGGGCTCGTGCTCGTCCTGCTCGGGCTCGCGATCGCCAGCGACCTGCTCGCGCTCCAGCACACGTCGCAGCGGATCACCGGCGCGTTCTTCGCGCTCGTGCTCGCGATGGCGCTGTGCGGGCCGGCGCCCGCGGTGATGATCGGGTTCGTCTCGGTGCTGGTCGACTCGCTGCGCAACCGGCTCGCCTGGCACAAGCTGCTGACGAACCTGACCGTCTACTCCGCGATCCCGCTCGTGGTCGGGCTGGGGATCCAGGCGCTCGAGCCGGTCACCGACCTCGAGACCAACAACCTCACGTTCGCCTTCGTCGTCTTCGGCGCGTTCGTGCTGGCCAACGTCCTCAACTTCGCGATGATCTCGTACGACATCTCGGTGCACCTCGGCATCCCGGTCAGCCGCCAGGTGCGCGAGATCTTCGTCCCGGTGCTGCCGTCCGAGCTGGCCGGCGCGGTGCTCACCGTCAGCATCGCGATCCTCTACCGCGAGACCAGCCTCGCCGCGCTCGCGCTGCTCGCGCTGGTGCTCGTCGTGTTCCAGTACCTGATCCGCGAGCTGCTGCGCTCCCAGCGCCGGGCCGAGGAGCTCGCCGCGCTCCAGCTCGGCGTGCTCGCGAGCATGCTCGAGACGCTCGCCCTGCGCGACAAGATGACCGCGCGCCACTCGGCTGCCGTCGCCCGCTACGCCCGCGCGCTCGCCGAGGCGTCCGGCTGCAGCCGCGACCAGCAGGACCTCGCGCACACCGCCGGGCTGCTGCACGACATCGGCAAGTTCTCCTTCCCCGACGCGATCCTGATGGCCGAGCAACCGCTGAGCGACGAGGACTGGCGGATCGTGCGCCGCCACCCCGAGGAGGGCGCCCGCGTCGTCGCGCGCATGGAGGCCTACGGCCCGGTGGCGGACATCATCCTCGGCCACCACGAGCGCTGGGACGGGAAGGGCTACCCGCGCGGCCTGAGGGGCGAGGAGATCCCGCTGCTGGCCCGCGTCGTGATGATCGCCGACGCCTACGACGTGATGATCGCCCGCGACTCCTACCGCCGCCCGCGCACGTCCTCCGAGGCCGTCTCGGAGCTGCGGCGGGTCTCCGGCACGCAGTTCGACCCGGAGCTCGTGGAGACGTTCGTGCAGCTGCTCAGCGACCGCGGCCTGCGCTTCCGGCACGCCGACGACGCCGACTTCGAGGCCGAGCTCGCCTTCGAGCGTCGCGTCCGCAAGTACGCCCGCGGGCGCGTCTTCGCCTAGCGTAAATCCGGGCTAAAGGTCTGCGCCGCCCGTGCCGAAGGGGCGGCCATGGGCTTCAAGTACTAGCCGGCGTAGCGAGCCGCGACCACGGAGGGCCGCTCGACCGGGTAACCGGCGTCGATGGACCGCGCGAGCCGGAGGAACTGCGCGTGCGACCACGTCAGCGGCGAGGCCGAGGTCGTCTCCAGCCCCTTCGGGAAGCCGGCGGATCCCGACGGGCGGAACTGGTCCCAGACCTGCTCCGGGATCATGTGGCCCGGGCCGGCGGCGCTCGCCATCGCGGCCAGCCGCTCGCGCGCCGCGGCCGACTGGCCGGCCGCCAGCTCGTACTCGCCGCGCTCGCCCGCGAAGATCGGCCAGATCCGCCCGATCGTCTTGTTCTTCGCCCAATCCTCGGTCGGGTTGGTCGGCAGGTCGACGTCCCAGCGCGAGCCGTCGCGCTTCTCGCCGTAGCCGTCGAAGTCGAAGCGGTGCCAGAAGCGGCCGTGCGGGGTGTCGACGGCGAGGCGGCGGTCGACGACGCCGAGCGTGTTCAGCACGAGCGGGTGGTCGGCGCGCTTGACCCCGAGGCGGACGAGCTCGAGGAAGCTGGGATCGGTGACCTTGCGCTGGTCGACCTTGGTCGGGCCCGAGTCGCCGATGTCGTAGGTCGTCCCCTCGTTCGGGTCGCCGTGCTTGCTGAGGCGCAGGTAGTAGGGGTCGGGGGAGTAGGGGCCGTTCGAGGTCGCCGTCCAGCCGTCGACCTTGCTCTGCCAGTCGTCCGCCTTCGCCTCCCACGCCGCGGCCGAGGCGGGGTCGCCGTTGGCGCGCGCGAGGTCGGCCGCGCACACCAGCGCCGCGATCTCGGAGGCGATCGTGGCGGGTGACCAGCCGCTCTGGTTCTCCCAGCGCTCCTGCGGGGTCTGCGGACCCTTCTCGAGGATGCACCCGACCGCGCGCTTGACGCTCGCGAAGGTCTTGGCATCACGCCGGCCGAGCTGCCAGGCGAGCACGACCGGGAGGGCGACCTCGTCGAGCTGCAGGTTCTCCCAGCGCTTCGAGCCGTCGAGGTTCGAGTTCTGGGGGAAGCAGCCGTCGGGCGTCTGCTGCTTGTCGAACAGGAAGTCGAGCGAGCGCCCCGCGCCCCCGCTGTCGCCCGCCGCGAGCAGCCCCGTGGCGATCTGGTAGAGGTCGCGCGACCACACCAGGTGGTAGACGGACGACGGCTTCTCCAGGCCCTGGCCGAACGCCCACGGCATGCTCGGCGAGGCGACGTAGGCGCCGCGGTGCGTCTTGTCCTCCGAGGCGGCGAGGGTCATCGCCGACACGTCGTAGGTGGTCGCGAAGGCCGCCGCCGAGGCCGGCCGTGGCGCCAGCGAGTCGAGGTAGGCGTGCCAGCCCGCCGCGTAGTCGCCGGCGGAGCGGGCGAAGCCCTTGCGCAGGGCCGCGCGGGCCGTCGAGAGCGCCTTCGCGCCCGTGTTGCCGAAGCCGAGCACGAGCGTCATGTGGCGGCGCGTCACGCCGTCGAGCGCGGTGCGCGCGGTCTGGACGACGTTGCCCTTCCGGCTCGCCGAGCGGTAGGCCCAGCTCATGCGGTGGTCGGAGCGCAGGTCGGTCCAGCCGTCGCTGCGGCCGAGGTAGCCGCTCGAGGTGCGGCGGAAGCGCGGGGTGGCGAGGAGCGCGGAGGCCGCCTTCTTGTCGCGGGCGACCAGCGCGCGGCGCACGCTGCGGCTGCGGTCGTCGCCGCCGTCATTGGACAGCGCAGGGTCGGCCAGCACGAACAGCTTCAGGCGCTTGCCGGTGCGCGAGACGAAGCGCACGTCGACGACGAGCGCGTTGCGCTGCGGGTCGGTGACGTAGGTCTTGACGATCCGGTAGCGGCGCGTCGTGCTCGTCTGGCGGAACGTGAGCGAGCGCGGGTCGGTCAACGCGATCGAGTGGCCGGCGCTCTGGCGCTCGCGCTCCGCGAAGCGGCGGCCGTCGGAGACGACGAACTGGAGGTCGCGCAGCGCCGGGGTGGCGATGTCCGGGTAGTAGACCTCGGTCAGCTCGCCGTCGTCGAGCGTGTGCCAGACCTTGCTCCTCGTGCCCGTTGCGGTGCCGAAGCCGTCCTTGTCGGCCTCGGTCCAGAGGGCCTTCTTGCCGGGCGCCCCGGGAGCGGCCGCGAGCGCGGTGCCGGGGATGAGCAGGACGAGCAGGACGACGAGCCGGAGGAGTCTCATGTCTGGCCTGTTACCCAGCGGGGCGGATAACGTGCTCCTCATGCTGGTGGAGCGGCCGTGGGAAGAGCTTCCGGCCCTCATCGCGCCCGCGATGCGGCCCGGGGTCGAGGCGCTCGCCGACGAGATGATCGAGACGATCCGGGCGACCGTGCCCGCTTACTCGCGGCCGCTCGAGGGCCCCGTCGCCGAGGGCGTGCGGACCGGGGTCGAGGGCGCGCTGTCGCAGTTCCTCGACGTCGTCGAGCGAGGGCCACCTGGGCCCGCTGCCCGAGCGCGAGCTGTACGCCGAGCTCGGCCGCGGCGAGGCGCGCGCGGGCCGCAGCCTCGAGGCGCTGCTGGCGGCCTACCGGGTCGGTGCGCGCGTGGCGTGGCGGCGCGCGGCGGCGCGCGCCCGCGAGCTCGAGCTGGACGGCGAGACGCTGGCGCTGCTCGCGGAGTCGATCTTCGCGTACATCGACGAGCTGTCCTCGGCGTCGGCGGAGGGCTACGCGCGCGAGCAGTCCGCAGCGGCCGGCGAATCCGACCGCCGCCGCGCGGCGCTCGCGCGGCTGCTGATCCAGCACCCGCCGGCCGACCCGGCCCAGATCGAGCTGGCCGCCCGCGACGCCGGGACCGAGCTGCCCGACCGCTTCGCGGCCGTGGTGTGGGCGCCGCGCGAGGACGACCGCACCGCGTCGTGGCTGCCGCCCGGCTCGCTGGCCGTCGCCGACGGCGAGCTCTCCTTCGCGCTCGTGCCCGACCCCGACGCGCCGATGCGGCGGCTGGAGATCTCGCGCGCGTTCGGCCGCCGGACCGCCGCGCTGGGGCCGTCGGTCCCGTGGCGGGAGGCCGCGCGCAGCGCCCAGCGCGCGACCGAGGTGCACAAGCTGATCGCGGCCGGGGCGATCAGGCCCGACGGGCTCGTGCGGGCCGAGGACCACCTGACGACGCTGCTGCTCGAGCGCGACCCGTCGCTGCTCGGCGAGCTGGCGGAACGCCGGCTGGCGCCGCTGACCGCGGCGAGCGCGTCGGCGCGCGGGCGGCTGCTGGAGACGCTCGAGGCGTGGCTCGAGCACCACGGCAACGTCCCCGACGTCGCCCGCGCGATCCACGTCCACCCGCAGACCGTGCGCTACCGCCTCAACCAGCTGCGCGACCTCTTCGGCGACGAGCTCGACGACCCCGACGCGCGCTTCGAGCTGATGGTTGTCACCCGCGCACGAACTCTGCGCGGCGAGTCGTGGCCGGGGTGAGCAGAACCGCTGCCGTGGCCCGCCTACTGTGCGGGACATGGAAACCGCCCCCGAGACCTCGATCGAGCTGCCCGTCCCCGACGAGCCGGTCCCGTTCAACCTCGACCTCTCCGACGACCAGCGCGACATCCGCGACTGGGTCCACGGCTTCGCCGCCGACGTCGTGCGGCCCGCCGCCTCGGAGTGGGACGAGCGCGAGGAGACGCCGTGGCCGATCATCGCCGAGGCGGCCAAGATCGGGCTCTACGGCTTCGAGGCGCTGGCGCAGTTCTACGCCGACCCATCGGGCCTGACGCTCCCGATCGTCAACGAGGAGCTGTTCTGGGGCGACGCCGGCATCGGCATGGCGATCATGGGCAGCTCGCTGGCGGCGGCCGGCATCTTCTCGAGCGGCACGCCCGAGCAGATGGGGGAGTGGATCCCGCAGTGCTTCGGCACGGCCGATGACCCGAAGGTCGGCTCCTTCTGCGTGTCCGAGCCCGACGCCGGCTCCGACGTCTCCTCGCTGCGCACGCGCGCCGTCTACGACGAGGCCAAGGACGAATGGGTCCTCAACGGCCAGAAGGCATGGGCGACCAACGGCGGCATCGCCAACGTCCACGTGATCGTCGCGTCCGTCGACCGCGAGCTCGGCTCGCGCGGCCAGGCCGCGTTCGTCATCCCGCCCGGCACGAAGGGCCTCGAGATGGGGACGAAGGTCAAGAAGCACGGCCTGCGCGCCTCGCACACCGCCGACGTCTTCCTCGACGACTGCCGCGTCCCCGGCTCCTGCCTGCTCGGCGGCAAGGAGAAGCTCGACGAGCGCATGGCCCGCGCCCGCGAGGGCCGCAGCGGCAAGCGCCAGGCGGCGATGCAGACCTTCGAGGCCAGCCGCCCGACGGTCGGCGCCCAGGCGATCGGGATCGCCCGCGCCGCCTATGAGTACTCGCTCGAGTACGCCAAGGAGCGCAGCCAGTTCGGGCGCCCGATCATCGCCAACCAGGCGATCGCGTTCACGCTCGCCGACATGAAGCTCGAGATCGACGCGGCGCGGCTGCTCGTGTGGCGCGCGTCGTGGATGGGCCGCACCGGCAAGCCGTTCACCGCGGCCGAGGGCTCGATGAGCAAGCTGAAGGCCGGCGAGGTCGCCGTGTGGGCGACCGAGCGGGCGATCCAGATCCTCGGCGGCGTCGGCTACACGCGCGAGTACCCGGTCGAGCGCTGGCACCGCGACGCCAAGATCTACACGATCTTCGAGGGCACCTCGGAGATCCAGCGGCTCGTGATCGCGCGGGCGATCTCGGGGGTCCAGATCCCGTAGGACCCGGGCGCCCCGTGGCTGCGCGGGGTTCGATCGACCACTCGTCCAACCCCGACAACGGCGGTCGGAGCGCGGCTAGGGTGGGGCGCTTGCGGAGTCGTTCCCTCCTCATCTGTGCGTTCGCGCTGCTCACACTGCTCTGGGCCCCGGGGGTCGCGCGGGCCGCGCTCGACCTGCCCGCGGGATTCTCGGAGATCACGATCGCCAAGCGGCTCGCGGACCCGACGGCGCTCGCCTACGCGCCCGACGGGCGCATGTTCGTGGCCGAGAAGTCCGGCCGCGTGCGCGTGGTCCGCGCCGACGGCTCGCTCGCCGCGGCGCCGGTGATCGACATCCGCGACCACGTCGCGACGGCGGGCGACCGCGGGCTGCTCGGCATCGCGGTCGACGCGGCGTTCGCGACCAACCGCTTCGTCTACCTCCTCTACACCTACGACGAGGACCCCGCTCATCCGGCGGCGGCGAAGACGTCGCGGCTGACGCGGATCGAGGTCGGGCCGGACAACACAGGTCGCCGGCCCGGAGAAGGTCCTGCTCGGGACGACCGGGGCCGCGCCGTGCCCGGCGCCCGCGAACGCGAGCGACTGCATCCCGTCGTCGAGCGACTCGCACGCGATCGGCACGGTGCGCGCCGATCCCGACGGGACGCTGTGGGTCGGGTCGGGCGACGGCGCGGAGTACGCCTACATGGACCGCAACGCCCTGCGGACGTTCGACGAGCAGTCGCTGTCCGGCAAGCTCCTGCACGTCGACCGCGACGGCCGCGGCCTGCTCGGGCACCGCTTCTGCCCGCTGGAGACCGATCTCACGAAGGTCTGCACGAAGCTCTACGCGAAGGGCTTCCGCAACCCGTTCCGCTTCCAGCTGCGCCCGGGCTCGACCCCGGTCGTCGGCGACGTCGGCTGGGACATCAGCGAGGAGCTCGACTTCGTCGAGCCGGGCCGCAGCTACGGCTGGCCGTGCTACGAGGGCCCGAACCGCACCGCGCACTACGAGGAGCTTCCGCAGTGCCAGGCGCAGTACGCGAGCGACCCGCCCTCGCAGACGCCGCCGGACTACCACTACGAGCGGCCCTACGGCGTCGGGGGCGCGATCGTGGCCGGCCCGCGCTACACCGGGACCCGCTACCCCGAGGCTGGCGCGGCGCCTGGTTCTTCGGCGACTACGCCCAGGGCTGGATCAAGGCCTACGACCTCGTCGGCGGCAAGCCCGCCAAAGTGCGCACGTTCGCGGGCTCCGGGTTCACGGGCGTCGACCTCGAGACCACGCCGGAGGGCGACCTCGTCTACGTGAGCTTCGGCGACGGGAGCGCGAACAGCGGCAGCGTGCGGCGGATCGTCTTCGGCAACGCGGCGCCGCCCGCCGTGGCCGCACGCGACACCGGCCTCGGGCGCCTCGCCGCTGACGGTGCAGCTGAGCGCGGACGAGTCCGTCGATCCCGACGGGGACGCCGTGACCTACGCATGGGACTTCGAGGACGACGGGATCGACCGATGCTCACACGAGGACCGCCACGCACGTCTACACGACGCGGGGGCTCCACACCGCGCGGCTGACCGTGACCGACAGCGCGCGGGCCGAGAGCCACGACACCGTCGCCATCTCCGTCGACGAGGCCCGCCGGTGGCGCGCGATCGGCGCGCCCGCGGACGGCGCGCTCTTCCGCCACGGGACGCCGGTGCCGCTGCGCGGCTCGGCCCACGACGCCACCGACGGCGAGCTGACCGGCGGCGCGCTGCGCTGGCGGATCGTGCTCCACCACGGCCACCACATCCACCTCGTCGCCGATCAGCTGCCGGGCGCCGAGCAGCGCTTCACGCCGGCCGGCGACCACGACGCCGACTCCTACTACGAGATCGAGTTCACCGCGACCGACTCCGAGGGCCAGCAGGACACGAAGACCGTCGTGATCCGGCCCGAGACGATCGCGCTGACGCTCGCCAGCTCACCGCCCGGCGCGACCCTGAGCTACTCGGCGCGCGGCTACCTCGCACCGGCGACCGTGACCTCGGCGATCGGCTACCGCACGTCGGTGTCCGCGCCGGAGACGCTGACCGCCGGCGGCGCGAGCTACGTGTTCGACAGCTGGTCGGACGGTGGCGAGCGGTCGCACGAGTTCGTGGTCCCCGCGGCGAACACCACGTTGACGGCCCGCTATCGCGCCGCGCCCGGGCCGCCCGCGGGCCTGCCCGGCCCGGCCGGCGGGGTGCTCGGCTCGCAGACCCCGAGACCCGCCGTGAAGGCCCCGCGGCCGCTCCTGCGCCTCGACCGTCCGACCCGCCGCGCCCGCACGCTGGCCGGCGTCGTGCGCGGCGTGGCGGCGAAACCGCGCGTGCTGGTCGGGCTGCGGACGGTCCGCTCGGGCGGGCGCTGCCGTCGCTGGTCGGCCGATCGCGGGCGCCTGGCAGGTCTCTCGCGGGCCTGCGCGAGCGGTCACACGTGGATGCGCGCGGCCGTGACGAAAACGGGTGTATCAGCGTGGCGCTTCAAAGCTCGGCTGCGCGGCATCCCGCGGGCGGGCCGCTACGTCGCCGCGACGCGCGTGACCGACCGTCGCGGCCGCACGGTCATCGGCGCGAAGTCGGCGCCGATGCGCTTGCGATGAGCGCCGTCGAACGTTCGGCCAGATCTCGCAACAAGGCTCCGAACCTCCTACTCTAGTTAGCAAGAGATCTGACATGGCGATCCTCTTCTGTCCTACGGATGGGTCACGACGGAGTCGTGAGAGAAGGACGTCGGCAATGGTTACGGAGGACGCTGTGCACAAAGTGATTGTCACTGGAGGGCTGGGCTTCATCGGCTCGTACGTCGTCGACGGCCTGCTGGCTGCCGGCAAGGACGTCGAGATCATCGATTCGATGGTCACCGCGGTCACGGACGGCGCGGAATATGAGTCCCATCCGCACTGCAAGGTCCGTCGCCAGTCGATCGAGGACTTCCTCCTGCACGGCGGCTCGTTCCAGGGCTCCGACTGGGTCGTGCACGCGGCCTCCTGCGTCGGCCCGGCCGAGATCCTGAGCCATCAGGGGCGCCTCGGCGTCGAGATCGCCAACACCACGCAGCTCGTCATCGAGGCCTGCCTCGCGGCCGACGCGGCGCTCATCGGCTTCAGCTCCGCCGAGGTCTACGGGCGCAGCGGGCTGCTCTCCGAGCGCGACCCGCTCAACGTCCCGACCGCCTACAACGCGCGGATCGAGTACGCGATCGCCAAGACCCTCACCGAGGCGGCGATCGTCAACAGCCGCCACCGCGGCCTGCGCGGGTTCGTGATCCGGCCCTTCAACGTCGCGGGCGCCCGCCAGTCCCGCGCCGGCGGCTTCGTGATGCCGACCTTCGTCCAGCAGGCGCTGGCCGGGGACCCGCTCACCGTGTTCGCCGGTGGCCACCAGGTGCGCGCCTTCCTGTCGCCCACCGACCTCGCGCGCTTCGTCAGCGACCACGCCGAGGCGGCGCTGGCCGGCGGCCGGCCGATCTTCAACCTCGGCCACCCCGACAACAGCATCGCGATCTGGGACCTGGCCGAGCGCGTCGTGCGCCGGCTCGGGAGCACGTCGAGGATCATCCACGTCGATGCGACGGACATCTACGGGCCGCACTACTTCGAGGCCGAGTCGATCGAGAAGCTGCCGGTCCTCGACGCCGCCCCGTCGGTCGGCTGGAACCCCGAGATCACGCTCGACGAGCTGATCGACGAGACCGCCGCGCACTACCGCACGCACGTGGACGCCCGGCTCTCGCCGGCCGATCCGCGCGAGCACGTTGCGACCTGAGGACGTAAGCAGCGCCCTCATCATCGCGCCCCACGCCGACGACGAGGCGATGGGGTGCGCGGGGCTCATGGCCCGCCTCGCCGCCGCCGGCGCGGACATCCACGTCCTCTACCTCGCGGTCGACGGCTTCCACCACTACGGGATCGAGCGCGAGACGACGCTCGAGGAGCGGGTCGCGGAGATCGAGCACGTGCTCGCCCTGTTCGGCGAGCGCTGCACGTACGAGATCGCCTACGCCGGCGAGGACATGATCGAGCGGCTCGACTCGCTGCCGCGCCGCGACCTCGTCGACCGCTTCGAGCACGTGCTCAACGAGCGCCGGCCCGACCTCCTGCTGATCCCGTCGGGCCACGACTACGACCAGGACCACATCGCGACCTTCAAGGCCGCCCACGCCGCCGCGCGCCCGATCGCCGAGGTGTTCGGCAAGTGGCTGACGCCGCACATCCTCGCCTACGAGATGACCAAGCTCCAGTGGGCCGACGAGCCGCTGCCGCGCGCCGCGGCGTTCGTCGACATCGGCGACGTGCTGGAGACGAAGCTCGAGGCGATCCGCCGCTACGCCACCATGTTCCGCCCGAGCCCGCACATCCGCAGCCTCGAGTCGGTGCGCGCGCTGGCGACGATCCGCGGGGCCGAGATCGGCGTCGAGAGCGCCGAGGCGTTCGAGGTGCTGCGGACCGTCATCTAGGGCACGTATGCGTTCCCGCCGTCGGCCAGCCGGCGCGCCATCTCCGCCCGCCGCTCGTCGGTGAGGTCGCCCAGGACGGTCCAGTCGGCGTCGAACACCGGCACCCGCGTCATCTCCTCGCGCCGCTTGGCGAGGTAGTCCTCGACCGGGCCGACGACCTGCGCGGGCCGCCCGACGGCGAGCATCCCGGCCGGCACGTCCTGGGTCACGAGGCTCCCGGCCCCGACGATCGCGGCGTCGCCGATCTCCACCCCCGGCAGGACCATCGAGCCCGCGCCGATGAACACGCCGTGCCCGACGCGGATCCGGGCGACGCGCGTGTAGCCCAGGGCGCGCTTCGTGCTGGCGTCGTGGGCGAGCAGGTACACGCCCGGGGCGAGCGTGACGCGGTCGCCGAGCTCGATCAGATGCGCGTGCGGGAGGTCGATCACGCAGTGCGGGCCGATGTGGACGTCCGCGCCCGCGCGGAGGCCGCGGCGCCGCAGCATCTCCAGCGTCGGAGCGCCGCGCAGCCGCGCCACCGCGTCCGCGAGGTACCCACGCACCGGCCGCATAGTACAACCACTCCATGCCCCCTTCCCACGACGGCTGCGTCCGTGTCCGCGGAGCGCGCGAGCACAACCTGCGCGACGTCGACGTGGACATCCCGCGCGACGCGATGGTCGTCTTCACCGGGGTGTCGGGGTCGGGGAAGTCGTCGCTGGCGTTCGGGACCATCTACGCGGAGGCGCAGCGGCGGTACTTCGAGTCCGTGGCCCCGTACGCGCGGCGGCTGCTGCAGCAGGCCGGGGTGCCGGACGTCGACGAGATCGACGGGCTGCCGCCGGCGGTGGCGCTCCAGCAGCGCCGGGGCGGCGGGACGTCGCGCTCGACGGTCGGGACGGTCACGACGCTCTCGAACTCGCTGCGGATGCTCTTCTCGCGGGCCGGCCGCTACCCGGCGGATGCGACGGAGGTCATGGACTCCGACTGGTTCTCGCCCAACACGGCGGTCGGGGCGTGCCCGGAGTGCCACGGCCTCGGGCGCGGTCCACCGCGTGACGGAGGCGCTGCTGGTGCCCGACCCGTCGCTGACCATCCGCGAGCGCGCCGTCGCGGCGTGGCCCGGCGCGTGGCAGGGGCAGAACCTGCGCGACATCCTGATCTCGCTCGGCCACGACGTCGACCGCCCCTGGCGCGAGCTGCCCAAGGCCGATCGCGACTGGATCCTCTACACCGACGAGCAGCCGCGCGTCGACATCGACCCGCGCGACCACCCGGTCGACGCGGACTACACCTACACCGGCACGTTCTCGAGCGCCGAGCGGCACGTGATGCACACGCTGGCGAACTCGTCGAGCGCGAAGATGCGCGAGCGCGCGCTGCAGTTCGTCGACACCGTCGACTGCCCGCTGTGCGGCGGGACCGGGCTGCGGCCGGAGGCGCTGGCCGTGACCTTCGCGGGGTCCACGATCGCCGGGCTCGCCGCGCTGCCGCTGGACGAGCTCGCCGACGTGCTGCGACCCACCACGCAGATCGAGGACCCCGACGCGGCCTACCTGTCGGCCCGTCGGGTGAGACGAGCGAGGTCGCCGTGCAGATCGCGCGCGACCTGTGCGCGCGGATCGGCGTGCTGGTGGAGCTCGGGCTCGGCTATCTGAGCCTCGACCGCACCACCACGACGCTGTCGCCGGGCGAGCTCCAGCGGCTGCGCCTGGCGACGCAGCTGCGCTCCGGGCTGTTCGGCGTCATCTACGTGCTCGACGAGCCGTCGGCCGGGCTGCACCCCGCCGACGCCGAGCCGCTGCTGGAGATCCTCGACCGCCTCAAGGCCGGTGGCAACTCGCTGTTCGTCGTCGAGCACGACATGGACATCGCGCGGCGGGCCGACTGGATCGTCGACGTCGGGCCGGGCGCCGGCGAGGGCGGCGGCCGCGTCGTCTACGCCGGCCCGGTCGACGGCCTCGAGGCGGTGGAGGAGTCCGTGACCCGGCGCTTCCTCTTCGGCCGCGCGGGCCCGGACCCGCGGACGCCGCGCGAGCCGGAGGGCTGGCTGCACCTGCGGGGCGTGTCCCGGAACAACCTGAGCGAGCTCGACGTGGACTTCCCGCTCGGCGTGCTGACCGCGGTCACGGGCGTCTCGGGCTCGGGCAAGTCCACGCTCGTCAACGAGGTGCTGGCCGACGGCGAGGAGGCCGACGAGGAGGAGCTCGGGACCTTCGACCGCGTGGTGCGGGTCGACCAGAAGCCGATCGGGCGCACGCCGCGCTCCAACCTCGCCACCTACACCGGCATGTTCGACGCGGTCCGCAAGATGTTCGCCGACACCGAGGAGGCGCGCCGGCGCGGGTACACGCCGGGCCGCTTCTCCTTCAACGTCGCCGGCGGGCGCTGCGAGACCTGCGAGGGGGAGGGGTTCGTCGCCGTGGAGCTGCTCTTCCTCCCCGGCACCTACGGCCCGTGCCCGACCTGCCACGGCGCCCGCTACAACCCGGAGACGCTGGAGGTCCGCTACCGCGACCGGTCGATCGCCGACGTGCTCCAGATGACCGTCGCGCAGGCCTCCGGCTTCCTCGCCGACGTGCGCGGCGCCACCCGCAGCCTCGAGACGCTGCTCGACGTCGGCCTCGGCTACCTGCGCCTCGGCCAGCCCGCCACCGAGCTGTCCGGCGGCGAGGCGCAGCGGATCAAGCTCGCGACCGAGCTCCAGCGCGGCCGCCGCGGCCACGCGCTCTACATCCTCGACGAGCCGACGACGGGGCTGCACCCCGCCGACATCGAGCTGCTCGTCATCCAGCTGCAGCGGCTGGTCGACGCGGGCAACACGGTCGTGGTCGTCGAGCACGACATGGACGTGGTTGCCAGCGCCGACTGGGTCATCGACCTCGGCCCGGGCGCCGGGGCGCAGGGCGGGCTGATCGTGGCGGCCGGCACGCCCGGCGAGGTCGCCGAGGTCGAGGAGAGCCGCACGGCGCCGTACCTCGCCGCCCACCTGGCGGGTGCCCATGCCCCCGCATGAGCACCCGCCCGTCGCCCCCCGGCGTTAGCGGCGCAGGGTGACGGTCCCGCGGACCGTCCCGCCGCTCACCACCAGCTTCGCCGCGCGCTTGCGCCTCAGCGCCTTGCGGCCGGCCTTGGTGAAGCGCAGCTTGACGCTGACCGTGGTGGAGCGGGCCTTCGCGCTCCCGCGGGCCACGAGCCTGCCGTTGCCCCTCGCGGTCAGCTTGACGCGCTGCCCGGCCTTCACACCGGTCACGCGGACGGAGAAGCCGCTGCGCAGGGCCTTGGCCAGCCTCGGGCGGCCCTTGAGCGCGAGCTTCGCGCCCTTGGCGGAGCTGCCGCCGGGCTTGGCGCCCGGGACGGGCGTCGCGCCGGAGCCGCCGCGGGTCGACGGTCTCGCAGTCGGGCGCGACGACGTCCTGCGCGTCGGCGTCCACCGTGTCGGTGCCCGCGCCGCAGCTGATGCTGTCGACCTCGCCGTCGCGGGCCTGGATCGTGTCGTTGCCGTAGGGGTAGCGGCACCACAGCGGGCCGCAGTCGCCGCCGGCGAGGTCGCCGGAGATCGTGTCGCGGCCAGGGCCGCCGATCAGCTCGTCGTCGCCGAAGCCGCCGTCGACGCTGTCGTTCCCGGCGCCGCCGTCGAGGCGGTCGGCGCCGTCGCCGGAGCGCAGGCGGTCATCGCCGCCGAGGCCGTTCATCGTGGACGGCGTGCCGACCTGGCTGAGGCGGAACTCGTCCGCGCCCTCGGTCCCGGTGAACGAGCCGCCGACGCTGAGCCAGACCTTCTCGACGCTGCGGAGATCGTCGCCCTCGCCCGGGCGCCCGTCGTCGGCGCCGCCGCCGAAGGTGATCGCCACGGGCGGGTCGGTGTCGCTGAAGCGGCTCGAGTAGTCGCCCTCGATCCGGTCGAAGCCGGGACCGCCGTCGACGACGTCGGCGTTCGCGTGCTCGTAGCCGTCGGGCGCGAGCAGGTCGTCGCCGGCGCCGGCCTGGATCGTGTCCCTGCCGTCGGCGCCGTCGATCGTGTCGTTGCCGTCGCCGCCGCGCAGGAGGTCGTCGCCCTCGGCGCCCACGAGCTTGTCCTCGCCGGCGCCGCCGTCGAGCACGGCCCGCTCCTCGCCGGCCGTGAGCCAGTCGGCGCCCGGCCCGCCGCTCAGGGTCACGGGCACGGGGACGCCGTCCATCGCGTACGCGTCGTCGTCGCCCGCGCCGAGCTCCACGCGGATCGCCTTCGGCATCGCGCAGGTGACGACGTCGCCGCCGTACAGGTCGGAGGGTGAGCACCCGGAGGGCGAGTTCATCGGATCACCCGAGTTCGTGTAGAAGGTGATCGTGCTGTCGTCGTCGGCGACCTGGACGCCGACGTGGTTCTTCACCGACCCGGAGCCCGTGTAGACCAGCGTGCCGTCGGCCGTGCGGGTCACGGTCGCGGCCGAGGCGCCCGCGGGCACCGCCACCGCTACCAGGAGGGCGAGCAACAGCGCCCATCTCATCGTTCGTACGTTCGTGGTCATCGGGGAATCCGTTCAGCTCGTGGTTGAGGACGACCACGACCATCCCGGAGCGACGCCCCGACCACATCAGGGGTTTCCCTAGTTCAGGTATGGTCGCTCGCAGGCCATGTATCAGCGGGAACACGACCGCGGCACCGGATCCGGCCAGACGGCGCGGTCGCGCCGCAACGTCCATCCGGTGCTCGCGTTGCAGCGCCTGATCGGCAACCGCGGGACGACCCGCGTGCTCGCGCGCCAGAAGAACAAGGCGCAGTTCGAGCACAGCGTGAAGTTCGGCAAGGTCGGGCCGCTCGAGATCAAGGGCGGCAACGTCAAGGACTGGGTCGGCAAGGACACCCCCGACAAGCTCGAGCTGACCACCACGAGCGGCAAGCACTCCGACGAGCTGAAGCGCAAGTCCGAGAGCAGGGAGCGCATCGACAAGCTCACAGTCAGTTCGGTCGTCGGGGAGAACACCATCGTCGTCATCACGATCAGCAACGCGCGCATCAAGGGCTACGCGGCCGACGAGGCCGGCAAGACGGAGTCCTGGGAGGTCGTCGACTTCGACGCCGTCCACCGCGACAGGACATCGATCGGCAAGGCTCGGCCGTAGGACGCGGGCAGCCCGCCCGGGCACCCGTCAACGAAAGGACTCGAGATGTCCGACGGTGCCAGGAAGGCGACCACGCTCGCCGCCGTGCTGCTCGCAGCCGTCTTGACGGTCCCCGCGGTCGCCGGCGCGGCCTCGGTCGCGTACGTCGACAAGGGCGAGGTCTGGCTCGCGTCGCTCGACGGCGCGAGGAAGGCGCGCCTGGCGACGCCCGTGGTCAACGCCAACGGCGACACGGAGAAGTGGCTCGACGTCGCGCAGTCCGACGGCGGGCGGATCGTGGCGGTGCGCAACAAGCCGGGCCGGATCTCGAACTTCTCGTGGTTCAAGATCTGGGAGCCCGACGGGACCTCCAGCGTCGAGGGGCCGCTCAACGCCCCGGGCGGCTGGTCCTCGTACGTCTATCCGCTCGGCTTCGACATCACCGCGGACGGCAAGCACCTCGTCTACGGCTACTCGAACTCGGGCTCCTGCTGCCCGATCCCGTTCGGCCGCGGGACCTACGTCCGGCCGGCGACGAACAGCTCGCTCAACCCGATCGACACGAGCAGCCAGACCCACCCCTCGCTCTTCGGCTCCCGGATGATCTCGCTCGAGGACGCCTCGTCCCCGAAGATCATCAACGTCCAGGACGCGGGCGCCGGCAACCCCTACACCAACGCCTTCACCCCGTGGCTCGACACCGTCGGGCATCCCGCTCGACCTCGAGGGGGTCGACGTCGCGGCCGACGGGCGCCTGATGGCGCTCGGGTTCGAGACGTGGGACAGCGGCACGCAGACGGTCGGCAAGATCGGGGTCCTCGCGATCCAGGGCGTGGACCAGGCGCCCGTGTTCCCCGCCGCCGTCGACTGCTTCCTCCCCGCGGCCGGCATCGCGCGGGACGCGTCGCTCGCGCCGGACGCCGGGGCGATCGCGTGGAAGGACGACGGCGGCGTGAAGGTCGCCGGCACGCCCCTCGACCGCGGCCGATCCCTGCGTGATGGGCAGCGCCCCGGTCGTGCTCTCCGCGACGGGCGCGTACCCGTCGATCGGCGGCGCCGACGTGGCCGCGTTCCTGCCCACGCTGCCGCCTCCCGGCCGGCCCCGGGCCCGGCCCCGGCGCTCCGGGCCCGGCCGCCCCCTCGCCCCGCGCGTGACGCTCCCGAAGAAGCTGACCGCGAAGGCGCTGGCCCGCTCGCGCGGCGTCGCGCTCAAGGTCAAGGTCGGCGGGCCCGGGGAAGGTCTCCATCAAGGGCACCGTCCCGGCCCGGCGCCTCGGTCGCCGCGGCAAGCCGCTCCTCGTCGCGACCGGGAAGGGCGTCGCGCGCGCCGCCGGGACCGTGAAGATCCGGCTGCGCCTCAACGCGCTCGGCCGCAAGCGCGTCCGCCGGCTCAAGGGCGCGCGGCTCACGCTCCGGATCGTGCACCGCTCGCGGAGCGCGAAGAAGGTGGTCAGGCTGCGCTAGCCGGCTTGCGCACCTGCAGGAAGAGGACGTCGCAGCGCAGGTCCTGGTCGGTGAAGGACGGCCGCAGCTTGGAGGTGATGCGGTCGCGCCCCATCGCCTCGCCGGGCGGCACGAGGCGCGGCACCTGCGAGGTGACCTCGAACCCCGCGTCCGTCGCCGCGCCGATGTGCTGGGAGCACGCGTAGCGGTTGAGGATCCACGGGCGCGAGCCGCGGACGAGCTTCCACTCGACGGCGCTGTAGGACCAGTGGCCGCTCCAGCTGTCGGCCCAGCCGTGCGAGCGGCAGTCGATGCTGTGCGAGGCCCAGCCGCCGGGCTTGAGCCAGCGGTGGATCGAGCGGTTGGTGAACGGCACGTCGTCCACGTGCTCGAGCACGGCCTGCGAGAGCACGGCGTCGAGGCTCTCGCCGGCGAGCACCTGCTCGTCGTGCCACGGCACGATGTAGCGCAGCAGCTCCTCATCCGCGCCTTCCACCGCGCGGCGGATCCGTGCGACGCGCTCCGGGGCGGTCGCCTCCGCGAGCCGCTCGTCGTCGAGGATGTGGTGCGGGAAGTCGTAGCGGTCCAGGCGCGGCCAGACCCCGGGCAGCTCCTCGTGATCGGGGATCGGCGCGCGCGCCGCGAACAGCTCGACGAGCTCGTCGAGCACGCTGAGGTTGCCCTCGACGTTCGCGTACCGGACGACGTCGAGCGAGACGTAGGTCCGGCAGCCGCTCAGCAGCGCCGCCAGCCCGAGGCCGATCGAGTCGCCGGGCCCGAGCTCGCCCACCGCGGCGGGTGCGGAGTCGAGCCCCGCGTCGTGGGCGCGGACGAGGTGGCGCAGCCAGACGCCGTAGCAGTAGCGGCCGGAGACGGTACCCCCGGTGTGCGAGCGGGCCCGCCGGGCCTTCTCGATCGGCGGCACGAACGTCGCGATCCCCTTCGCCATGTGCCGGAGCTTGGTCATCGACCGGGACCCGCCAGCGAGAGGCGGCGCATCAGAGCCGCCAGCTCGGGATGGTGGTGCGGGCCCGGCGCGTCCAGGCGCTCGACGATCCGCTCGCGCACCGGGCGCGGCATCGCCTGCGAGAGCTTGGCCTTGGCCTCCACCCGCGTGGCGTGCAGCCGGAACGCGACGGTCTGCGGCGCGATCCGCTGCGACAGCTCCAGGCCCCCGCCCTCCAAGCGCCAGCGGCTCTCGCCGAGGGGTTCCTCATGGCGCTCGAGCGTGCGCCGCAGGATGTCGAAGCGCTCCTCCCCCTCGAGCGGCTCGGGCGTGCCCTGCAGGGTGACGGAGATGTGGTTCATCGTGCTCGGGACGTCGGTCAGCTCGGGCCGGTACCACGACGCCGACACGAACCCGTGCGGCCCCTCGAAGATCAGCAGCGCCGGCACCCGCGCCTCGATGTCCGCGCACTGCGGATCGGCCCGCGCGAAGTGCCCGGACACCACGATCTCGTCGTCCGCCGACTCCTCCAGCAGGCAGAACCCGTAGGTGGCGCGCAGCCCCTCGTCGCCGACCGTGACGACCCGCGCCCAGCCGTGCTCGGCGATGACCCGGCGGGCCTCGGCGAGATCGATCGCGTACTTCGACTGGACGAGCACGCGCCCAAGCCTAGGCGCCGGTGTCCTCGGCGTCGATGAGGCCGGCGGCGGCGAGGTCGGCCGGATGGATCCACGCGTCGGCGACCGCGACACCCCCCGCGGCCTGGATCGCGTCGCGCGTGCCGATCGCCCAGCGATGCTCGACGAGCGCGATCGCGGCGGCGGAGTCGTCCGGGATGGCTTCGTCGACAGACCAGCGCTCCTCCTCGCCACCCTCCGCCTCGTCGTGCGTCGCGCCGAGGCCGATCAGCGCGCCCACGACCGCGCCGGCGCCCTCCGCCTCGCCGGCGGCGAGGTCGGAATGGTCGAGGCGCTGGACGACACCGGCCGCGCTCTTGTGCACGACCAGCAGGTCGATGACGCGGACGACGTCGCTGTCGCGCAGGCGCTCGAGCTCGGCGAGCACCTCGCCGCTGAAGTCGGGCCGGTCGAAGGCGACGACGAGGAGTTGGACGGGTCCGAGCGACATGGTCGCCTCCTCGCTCAGCCGCCCAGGACCTTGCGCTTCGCGAGCTGGAACTCCTCCGGCGAGAGGACGCCGTCGTCGCGCAGCGCCTTCAGGTCCTTGAGCTGCTCGACGACGTCGGGCGGCCGGCGCCGCGGGCGGCTGAGCGGCGCGGGCGGCCTTCCGCCGCGCCTCATCCAAGCCGATCTGGAAGCCGACGCCGCCGAGCATCATCGGCGCGCGCCTCAGCGGCCTGAGCACCATTGCGCCATGGTAGTCGGCCTGGCCCGTGCCTCGTCAGGGACGATTGCTGAAGAAAACCTGAACGTAAAGGGTCCGCGCAGTAGGGTTCGGCAGAGATGAACGGACGCATCGGGATCACCCGCCGCGACGTACTGAAGGGTGCGGCGGTCGCCGCCCCGGGGTTCCTGCTCGGCGGGCGCGTCGGCGCCGCGGCCGCGCGTACCCGCCCGAAGGCCCTGCCGTCGGGCATGAACGTGCTCGTGTTCCTGACCGATCAGCAGCGGGCGATCCAGCACTTCCCCCCGGGCTGGGCCGCCCGGAACCTTCCCGGCCTGACGCGACTGCGGCGCCACGGGCTGACGTTCGAGAACGCGTTCACCAACGCGTGTATGTGCTCGCCGGCGCGCTCGACGCTGATGTCCGGCTTCTTCCCGGCCCAGCACGGCGTCAAGTACACGCTGGAGACGACGATGCCGTCCCCGCAGTACCCCCAGGTCGAGCTCGCGACCAGCTTCAAGAACCTCGCGTCGGTGACGGCGGCCGCCGGCTACACGCCGGTCTACAAGGGCAAGTTCCACTGCAACAAGCCGGCGAACGGCTCGACCTGGGTCCCCGCCGACGTCAACCAGTACGGCTTCACGCGCTGGGATCCGCCGGACGCAGGCGCCAATCAGTCGGCTCCGGAGGCCGGCGGCGGCAGCTATGACAACGACGGCCGCTTCATGAACGCCCAGGGCACCCCCGAGGCGGGCACCGAGGGCGCGGTCCAGTACCTCGCCTCATCGGCTGCCCAGAGCCAGCCGTTCTTCATGGTGGTCTCGCTGGTCAACCCGCACGACGTGCTCCTCTACCCGAAGACGTACAAGGCCGCCGGGTACGACAGCTCGTGGCTGCAGGGTGAGATCGAGCCGCCCGCGACGGTGAGGGAGGACCTGTCGACCAAGCCGACCGTGCAGAAGCAGTTCCTGCGGCTGTTCAACGCCTCGGGGCCGATCCCCACGCGGCAGATGAAGCGCAACTACCTGAACTTCTACGGCAACCTGATGAAGTCGTCGGACGCGTACCTGGTGAAGCTGCTCGACACGCTCGAGCAGACGGGCATGCTGGGCAGCACGCTGGTGATCGCCACCGCCGACCACGGCGAGATGGGCACCGCGCACGGCGGGATGCGGCAGAAGAACTTCAACGCCTACGAGGAGTCGATGCGCGTGCCGCTCGTCTACTCCAACCCGCGGCTCTTCAAGCGGCCGCGGAAGAGCGCCGCGCTCGTCTCGCACGTCGACTTCCTGCCGACGCTCGCGACGCTCGTCGGTGCGCCGGCGAGCGCGCGTGCGGACTGGCAGGGCGTCGACTACTCCGCGCAGATCCGCAGTCGCACGGCAAAGCCCTCGCAGAACTACACCGTGTTCACCTACGACGACTTCCAGTCGGGACAGCCGAAGGGCCCGTATCCGTCGCCGCCGAACCACATCGTCAGCATCCGGGAGAAGCGCTGGAAGGTCGCGCGCTACTGGGATCCCGCCGGCGACGAGCCCGACCAGTGGGAGCTCTACGACCTCCAGGACGACCCGCTCGAGCGGGTCAATCTCGCCCACAGAGGTCACAAGCGCACCCCCGCGCAGAGGCGCCAGTTCCGCCGGCTGCGGGCCAAGCTCGCGCGCGTCGAGCGGACGCGCCTGCGACCGCTGACCTGACCGACGCGGCGGGTCGTTCGTGTGATGGGCGCGGCGGGTTTCGAACCTGCGACCTCTCGCGTGTGAAGCGAGCGCTCTCCCACTGAGCTACGCGCCCGGGAGGCGGAGATCCTAGCCGAGGATCTCGGTGTAGAGGGCCTCGTAGGCGCGGGCCATGGCCGGGGCGGTGTAGTGGGCGAGGGCGTGGGCCCGGGCCGCGGTGGCGAGTCGCCGGGCGAGGTCGGCGTCGTCGAGGAGGCGGCGGATCGCGGCGGCGAGGGCGTCCGGGTCGCCGACGGCGACGAGCAGGCCGGTCTGCTCGTGGCGGATCGCCTCGGGCACGCTCCCGACCGGGGTGGCGATCACGGGCGTCCCGGCGAGCATGGCGTCGAGGATCGTCAGCGGCAGGCCCTCGATGCTCGAGGGCAGGACGAAGGCGTCCCAGCGGCCGAGCCAGGGGCGCGTGTCGTCCGTCCAGCCGGCGAAGTGCGTGCGCTCCGCCACGCCGAGCTCGTCGGCGAGCCGCACGAGACGAGACATGTCGGCGCCGTCGCCGACGATGTCGAGCTCGACCCCGGGGAGGAGCGCGAGCGCGCGCAGGAGGTCGTCGAGGCGCTTGAGCGGGTCGAGGCGGGCGATCGTGCCGATCCGTGGCGGGCCGTCCCCTCGTTCGCCCCGTGACAGCTCGAACGGCTCGACGCCGACCGGGATCGCGCGCACCGCGCCCGCTCGCAGCCCCGCGAACCGCTCGATGTCGCGCGCGGCCTGTTCGCCGACGGCGACGTGGCCGGCGTAGCCCGCGACCAGGACGGGCTTCAGGCGCCGCATCCACTCGCGGTCGAACGGCAGCGGCGCGTGCTCCACCACGACGACGCGCAGGCCGGGCACCGCGACCGCGAGGACCGTCTCGAGCCGGAACATCCACGGCATCGTCAGGTTGAGCTGGAGGATGTCCGGGCGCACGGCGCGCAGCGCGCCCACCCAGCGCCGCATGGCCGCGACGTCGCGCTTGTCCTCGATCCCCCCGGCCGCGAGCGAGCGCGCGCCCGGCCGGTGCCGGATCAGCTCCGCGCGCACGGCGGCGTCCGGCCCGAGCACGGTGACGTCGATCGCTGGGTCGAGGTTCGCGAGCAGGTCGCCGAGCATCCGCTCGGCGCCGGCGTAGACCGAGGAGCCCGAGAAGGCCGCGAGCTTCACAGCCGCCCGCCCGCGAGCCGCACCATGCGCCCCATCCACCCACCGACCAGGTGGCCGATCTGATCGTCCAGCCAGGCCGAATCGTCGGCGGTGAGGATGCGCAGCAGGAAGGCCAGGGCGGCGAACGCCAGCCCGCCGCCGAGCGTGGCGAGGATGACGCCGGGGATGCCGCTCACGGCCTGGAGGATCGCCCAGGCCGCCGCCCACGTGCCGGCGGCGGCGAGCAGCGGCCGGATGAGGGCGGTGAGATCCCACGACCCGGCCTCCACCGAGCGGCTCGCGATCCGCACCATCACGGCCGCGGCCAGGATCTGGGCCGCGAGGTTCGCGACCGCGGCGCCGACGGCGTCGTAGCGGGGCACGAGCGCGAACGCGAGCGCGAGGTTGAGCACCGCCGCGACGCCGCTCGCGAGCACCGGGGAGCGTGCGTCGTCCATGCCGGTCAGCAGGGCGCCGCTGATCGTCCAGATCGAGAACGCCGGCAGGCTCAGCACGAGCACGACGAGCACCGGGCCGGCGTCCTCGAAGTCGGCGCCGTAGACCACGCGCACCGCCTCCGGGCCGATCGGGGCGGCGAGCGCGGTGACCGGGAGCGAGAGGATCACCATCAGCCGCAGCGCGCGCTTGAAGCCCGAGCGCAGGCGGTCGATCGCCGCGCCGCCGTGCAGCGTCGCGAACGCCGAGGTGACGACGACCGCGAGGCGCTCGGCGAGCATCGAGAGCGCGGTCACCGCGGCGAACGCGATCGAGTAGAAGCCGATCTGCGTGTCGGTCGAGTACTCCGCGAGGAACAGGAACTCGCTGCGGCGCCAGACCACGAGCGAGAGCACCATGCTGATCGTCGTCCAGCGCGCGAACACCGTGGTCGAGCGGCGCAGCGCCGCCGGGGGCCGCTCGACCGTCGGCGCGAGCCGCGTCATCGCCCGCCGCGCGAGCTGCCACGTCCACGCGAGGTTGAGCGCCCCCAGCACGGCCTCGACGGCGAACATGCCGGTGATCCCGCCCCCGGCCGCCAGCACGGCGATCATCGCGGGCACGGTGACTGCGCCGGTGACGAGCCCGACGATCGCCGCGTCGCGGAAGCGCTGGGCCCCGAGCAGCCCCGCGCTCGGCACCGTGTGGAGGACGACGAACAGCGTGCTCACGCCGGCGAGCACCCAGGCGAACTCGGGCTCCGCGCCCGCGAGGCCGGCCACGACCATGCTGCCGCCGCCGATCACCCCCGCCAGCGCCTGCGGACGCCGCGCCCAGGCCAGCAGCCCGCGCGCCTGCGCCGGCGCCTCGCGCCCGAGCGTCTCCGCCACCGAGCGCATGAGCGCGATCGAGAGGCCGGCCGTCAGCACGAGGGCGAGCGACAGCGAGACGAAGGCGATGAAGCTCTGGCGGCCGAAGTCGTGGGGCCCGAGGAAGCGGGCGGCCGCGATCGAGACGGCCACCGTGTAGAGCTGCGGCAGCAGCCCGGCGACCGAGTTCCACATGCTGCCGCTGAACAGCGACGCGCCGGTGGTCCGCGCCGCGGCGTCCGACTGGGGCGAGGTTGCGCTCACGAGTGCCTCAGCGCCGTGCCAGCCGGCGACCCGCGAGGCTCGCGGCAAGCGTCCGCCACGCCGCGCCGTGGGCCAACAGCGTCGGCTCGGCGCGCACCGCCGCGGCCAGCCCCCGCAACGTCGCGCCGCGCGAGCGCTCCGGGAGCGTCGCGTCGCGGATCGCCTCGAGCAGCTCGCGGCGGAACCCCTGGCGGGCGAGGCGCTTCAGCACCCGCCGCTCGCTCGGATCGGCGGTGCGCGCGATCTGGCGCTGCCGCGCTCCCTGGATCCCTCGCAGCGTCTCGATCCCCGGCGCGTAGCTCGCGCCGCGGTACTCCGAGACGCCGGCCGAGTGGCTCTGGGTGTGCACGCGGTAGCGGCACAGCGTCTGGTCGACGAAGGCGACGTCCCAGGTCATCGCCAGCCGCATCCAGCAGGCGAAGTCGAAGGGCGGGAAGTCCTCCTGCAGGAACGCGCCGTCGGGCACCGCCGCGCGCCGGATCAGCGTCGTCGACGCGCACACGCGCCCGCGCTCGCCCATCGCGCGGCGGATGAACTCGCGGCCCGGCTCGACGGGCGGATGCCCGCGGGGCCCGATCCAGGCGGTGTCGGCTGTCAGCAGCTCTCCCTCCGGCCCGATCAGGTCGAAGCGCGAGTGCACGATGCCCGCGCTCTGGTGGCGGTCGAGCGCGGCGACGGTGGCCGCGAGCAGCTCCGGGCGCGCCTCGTCGTCGTCGCCGAGCTGGATGACGTAGTCGGTGTCGGCGCCCAGCAGCGAGCGGGTGAAGTTGCCGACGATCCCGGCGTTCTGCGCGTGCTCGATCAGGACCACGCGCGGGTCGTCGTAGCTCGTGACCAGGTCGCGCACGCCCGGGCCGGGGGTGGCGTCGTCGTGGATCTCGAGCCGGAACGCGGTGAACGTCTGCGCGAGCACGCTGTCGATCGCCCGCCCGAGCCAGCGCGTGCGGTCGTACGTCGGGATGCACACCGTCACGCGGGGCTGTTCCGCCATGCCGCCAGACCTTAGCCGCGCGGCCAGCGCGGCCAGCGCGCCCGGCGGGGCGCGCGGTCGCGCGGCGGCGGCGGCAGCGGCTCCCCCGCGAGGATCGCGGCCGGTGCCTCGGTGACCATCCAGCGCGCCCGCCGCGGCGCCACCTCGTCCAGCGAGGCGACCCCGGCGGCCAGCCCGGCGCGGTCGAGCCCGGCGCCGTGGCTGTCGGACGCGATCACGTGCGCCAGCCCCTCGCGGACCAGCCCGCGGGCGAACGCGTGCGTGCGCCGCTTGGGCGAGGCGAGCGCGGAGGCGGTGACCTGGAGGAGCACACCCTGGCGCACGAGATCGGCGAGCCGCTTCGGGTCCTGGTGGAAGGCCTGGTTGCGCTCCGGGTGCGCGAGCAGCAGCCGCATCCCGCGAGCGCGCAGCTGGAACAGCAGCTGCTCGAAGCGGTCGTGCAGCGCGCCGTAGGGCGTCTCGACCAGCAGATCGGTCCCGCGCTGCCCGTAGGACACGTGGCGCAGGTCGTCGGCCGTCGCGCTCTGCGCCCAGTAGATGTCCACCTCGCCGCCGCACACCAGCTCGACGCCCACCCCTGCGGCCTGCAGGGCCCCGCGCAGGTGCTCCACGCGGTCGCCCAGCTCCTCGGGATGGACAGCGGGGTAGTCGGCGCGCACGTGCGGCGTCGCCGCCAGCACCTCGACGCCGTCGGCGGCCGCGCGCGCGGCGAGCTCAACGGCGCCGTCGGTGTCGCGCGGCCCGTCGTCGATCCCCGGCAGGATGTGGTTGTGGAGGTCGATCACTCGATCGCCCCGAGCCAGTCGCGGAGGTCGGGGCGATCCGACCACACGCGCCACGCGAGCATGCGGCTCGCGCGGCGCCGGCGCCAGTGGCGCGCCGCCGCGCGCAGCACCGCGGTACGGGCGGGCTCCCGGGCCAGCCGCGCGGCGAGCAGGCCGACCGTGCGCGGGCTGCGGCCCTTGACGGCATCGATCGCCTGCACGCAGAGCTGGACGCCGAGGCGCTCCGGGCGCCGGGCGGCGAAGCGCGGCTCGTGGTCGGCGAGCGCCGTGATCGTGTCGTCGTCCTCCAGCGCGGTCATCGCCTCGTGCCGGTTGGTGTCGTGGCGGCGGTGGACGGCGACGAGCGCCGGGCTGTGAACGGGTGCGGCGCGGAGCGCGAGCGCGAGCCACAGGTGGTGGTCCTCGGAGAACACCAGGGATGTGTCATACCCGCCCACCGCGCGTACGGCATCGGTCCGGACCAGCGCGCCGGCCGAGGGGACCCAGTTGCGCGCGTAGAGGGAACCGACCGGGTCGGCCCGCTCGGCGCGCACCGGCGCGCCGAACGCCTCGGGGAGCCAGATCCCGCCGACGCGGGAGGCGACGAGCGCGCAGCCGCTCGCGAACGGCGCCGACGGCGCCTCGGCGAGCGCCGCCGCCAGCGTGGCCAGCGCGCCGGGGAACAGCAGGTCGTCGGAGTCGACGAACGCGACCAGCGGCGTCGTCACGCGCTCCAGGCCCGCGTTGCGCGCCCGTCCGGCACCCCAGCCGCCCGGCGGGTTGGCGACGACCTCGACGCCGAAGCGCTCGAGCACCGCCGCGGTGTCATCGGTCGAGCCGTCGTCGACGACGATCACGTGCGGGCGCGGATCCTGGGCGACGAGGCTGCCGAGCGTCGACTCCAGCAACCGCGCCCGGTTGAAGGTCGGCACCACCACGGACACGGGGGATGCCGAGGCCATGGCCAAACTGTAGGTCGTGAGCGATCGACTGCCCCGCGGGCTCGTGATCTGCCTGGTCCTGCCCGAGCCGACGACCGACGGCGGTCGCAAGCGCACGCGCCGCCTGCTCGACGCGATGGAGCGCGCCGGCGTGCGCCCCCATATCGTCACGGTCGACGCGCGCCCCGACGCGGCGGAGGCTCTGCGGGCGCTGGGCTGGCGCGTCGACCGGGTCCCCGACGCCGCGCCGACGCTCGCCGCGCGGGCGCGCCAGTTCAGGGCGCGCCGCCCCGGCCTCTACAACCCGGCGCTGGCCGAGCACGTGCGCTCGCTCGCCGCCGACCCGCCCGCGTTCGTCCAGGTCGAGCACGCGCTCGCGGCCGGGTATCCGCTGCCGCCCTCGCCCGTCGCCCTGAGCATGCACAACGTCGACTCCGAGATGATGGCCACGGTCGCGCGCGAGCACCGCAGGCTCAGCCCCGGGTGGGCGCGGGCCTGGAACCGCTCGCTGGCGACCCGCAGCGTGGAGCGGCGCGAGGTGCCCCGGGCCGACGTCGTCCTGGCCGTCTCGGATGAGGACGCCGCGCACTTCGCCGCGCTCGGCGGCCGCCCGCTCGTCGTGCCCAACGGCGTCGACGACGACCTGTTCGCGGTGCGCGAGGCGCCCGGTGCACACGAGCGCGTGCTGTTCTTCGGCCAGCTCGGCTACGCCCCCAACACGCTGGGGCTGCTGCGCTTCCTGCGCGAGGGCTGGCCGCGCGTGCTGGCTGGCCGTCCGGGCGCCCGGCTGCGCGTCGCGGGGCCGGGGTTGGACGCCGCGCTCGACGCGCGCCTGCGCGAGCACCCCGGCGTCGAGCCGCTCGGGCTCGTGGAGGATCTGCGGGACGAGCTGTCCCGGGCGGTCGTCCTCGTCCCGATCTGGCAGGGCGGAGGGACGCGCCTGAAGGTGCTCGAGGCGCTCGCCGCGGGGCGGCCGCTCGCCGGCACGCCGCTCGGGGTCGGTGGGCTGGGGCTGCGCGACGGCGAGCACGCGCTCGTCGCCGAGCGGCCGGACGCGCTGGCCGACGCCGTCGTCGCGCTGCTGTCCGATCACCCCCGCGCCGCGGCGCTCGGGATGGCCGGCCGCCGCCTCGCGGAGGGGTACCGCTGGGAGCGCGTCACCGCGCCCGCAACCTCGCTCTACGGCGACTGGGCCGGACGCTGACTCAACATCCGTCCAGGTTCTGAGTGGTCAGCGCGAGTCAAGCGCTGACCGGTCGATGGACTTAGCACAAGGGGCGCAGGAAAAGCCCACCACGACAAAGGCAAACCCGTCGCAAGGCGGGGACGCAAAGCCACGGGACCTCAAGGGTCGGCCGGGCTACCGAAGGGGGTGTAAAGCACGTGCGGGGGCGAATTTGCGCACTGCTTTCAATTACCGGAGCGCTTGCGCTACCGGGGGCTGCATCGGCATCAATGCCGTCAGCCGGCCATGTACGCGTGGCCATCGCCAGTAACGCCACGACGGCCGACTTCTCGAAGACGGCCGGCCGGACCGACGTCGTGATCCTGCAGGAGTGGGAGAAGGCGAGGCTTCTCTCGCTGAAGGCCGCCAACCCGGCGATCACCGTCCTGATGTACAAGAACCTCTCCTCGATGCTGGCCGCCAGCTCGAACGGCAACGCCGGCACCGGCGTCACGACGCAGGAAGCCGCCAGCCACCCCGAGTGGTACCTCAAGAACACGAGCGGCGCGAACTTCACGTTCTGGAGCTACGACTACCTGTGGGCTGCCGACATCGGCAACCGCGGCTACCAGGACCGCTGGGCCGCCAACGTCCTGGCCAAGCTGAAGGCCAATCCGTGGGACGGCGTCTTCATGGACGACACGAACCCGACGATCCAGTACCACTACAACCCCGCGTCGGTCCAGAAGTACCCGAACGACGCCGCCTACAGCGCCGCCACCGGCAGCGCGCTCTCCGTCATCGGCCCGGCGCTGACGAACGCCGGCAAGCTCGTCATCCCGAACATGGGCGCGTGGCGCAACTACCGCACGACGGTCAAGAGCTGGCTGCCGTACGTCTCCGGCGGCATGGAGGAGCAGTTCACCAAGTGGGGCAACGACCCCGCGACCGGCTACCTCACCGGCTACGACTGGGACAACCAGCTTGCGCTCCTCAAGGAGACGCAGGCGGCCGGCAAGTACTCGCTGAACGTCTCGCACTCGACCGCAGGGGACGCCAACGCGGCCCGCTACGGCTGGGCGACGACCCTGCTGGCCGGAAGCGGCAAGGCCTCTTTCTCGCTGGCCGAGAACTACGCCGATGAGACCTGGTTCCCCGAGTACGACTACGACCTCGGCAAGCCCGTCGGCGCGGAGATCAAGCTCTCCAGCGGCGTGCACAAGCGGACGTTCGAGCGCGGCGTCGTGTTCGTCAACCCGACCACCACGAGCGTGCCCGTCAGCTTCGGCGCCCGCTACCGCGGCTCAGGTCTGACGACCAGGAGCTCGACGACCATGGGCGCCCACACGGGCCTGATCCTCCTCAAGGAGGTTGTCGCAAACCCTCCGCTCGCCGCCGGTGCAACACCGGCGGCCGCCGCTCCGGCAGAGGCCGTCGCTCCGGCACAGCCCGCCGCGATGCAGCTCGTCGCTCAGCCGGTCGCCGTGTCCGCCGTGCAGTCAAGCGCGCCGCCCGCCAGCCGGTCCGTCGTCCGTCCGGCCAAGCGGGTCGTCGTTCGGGTGCGCTGCCGCTCCGCGAAGCGGTGTCACCGTGTCGTGCACGTCGTGCTCGGTCGGAGCGCCGTCGTCGGTCGTCGCAAGGTGACCGTGGGCGCACGGCGCAGCGCTCGCGTCGCGGTGTCGCTGGACGCTCGCGGGCGTAAGGCGCTCGCGCAGGGCAAGCAGCTCCGCACGCGCATCCGCGTCAGCGGCTGAGCTCGCAGTACAGGCGCTCGTACGCCTCGACCGTCGCGTCGCCCGAGTAGCGGGCGACCACCAGCTCCCGCCCTCGCGCCCCCATCCGGGCGCGGAGGCGCGAGTCCGCCAGCAGCTCGACGATGCCGGTGGCCAGCGCTTCGGCGCTCGCCTCCGGCACGATCGCCGCCGCACCGGCGTCGCGCAGGTCTCGCATCCCCTCGACGGGGGTGCTGAGCACCGGCGTGCCGGCCGCGAGCGCCTCGAGCGCGACCAGCGGCAGGCCCTCCCAGTCCGAGGACAGCACGACGAGGTCGGCCCGCGCGGCGATCGCCGGCACGTCGTGGCGCACCCCGGTGAACGTCACCCGGCCGTCGAGGCCGAGCGCGCGGGCCTGCTCGACCAGGTCCGCCCGCAGCGGGCCGTCGCCGACCACGAGGAAGCGCACGTCGGGCCGCTCCGGCGCGATCCGCGCCACGGCTGCCAGGAAGCGGGCGTGGTTCTTCTGCGGGGCGAGGCGGCCGATGATCGCGACGACCGGCGCGCCCTCGAGCCCGAGCTCACCGTCGAGCGCGGCGACGGCCGCCGGGTCGACCGCTTCCACCGCGACGCTGTTGGGCACGACGTGCAGCCCGTGGGCCGGCAGCCCGGCGCCGCGCAGCCCGTCGGCGAGGTCCTGGGAGACGCAGGTGACGGCGTCGGCGCCGCGGAGCAGCGCGGCCGCGACGCGGTACTCGCTGCGCAGCGTGCCGTGGAACGTCGCCAGCAGCGGTGGCCGGCGCGGTCCGCGCGCGATCCGGACGGCGGCGGCCGCCATTCCCGACACGCGCGGATTGTGCGCGTGCACGACGCCCGGACGCGTCCGGCGCGCCGTCGCGGCCAGGCTCGCGACACCACCCGCCACCCCGGCTGCCGACCGCTGCCGGTCGGGCACGACGACGCGGTCGAGCGGCGTGCCGGCGAGCTCGGGCTCGAGCGCGCCGGCCGGGCCCCACAGCACCACCTCGTGACCGCGCCCCGTCAGCGCGTGCGCGAGCGCGATCACGACCCGCTCGGCGCCGCCCACGTCGGTCCCGGGCGTGGCGAGCAGGACCCTCATAGCGTCTTGTAGAGCGCGAGCGTGCGCGCGACCATCGCCGGCGCGCCGCCCGTCGCCTCGACCTGGCTGCGGGCCGCGGCGATCTGCGCCTCTGCCAGCCCGGGTTCGTCGAGCAGCCGCCCGATCGCCTCCGCCAGCTGCGCCGGCTCCCCGGGGTCGACGAGCAGGGCTGTGCCGGGCGGCGCGAGCTCCGGCACGCCCCCCACCCGCGACGCGACGACCGGGACCCCGGCCGTCATCGCCTCGAGCAGCGCGAGCGGCGCGTTCTCCATGTAGGAGGGCACCGCCAGCACCGCGAGCCGCGCGAGCGCGTCGCGGGCCGGGACGCGGCCGGGAAAGCTCACGGCGCCGTTGAGGCCGAGCCCGTGGGCCTGCGCGCGCAGCACCGACCCCAGCGGGCCGTCGCCGAACAGCGCGAAGCGCGTCGCCGGTCGGGTGGGGGCGAGCAGCGCGACCGCGTCGAGGAACACGTCGAGGCCCTTGACCGGCGCGAAGGCCGCGAGCGTGCCGACGAGCTCGCCGCGCGCCGCGAGCGGCAGGTCGAGCGCGACGCCGTTGGGGATCACGGTGATCTTGTCGGCCGGCCAGCCGAGCCGCGTGACCAGCTGATGCTCGATCGCGCGCGAGACGGTGATGATCGCGTCGGCGCGGCGGGCGAGCAGCGCGTCGACCCCGCGGTAGGCGAGCCGCGCCCGCAGGCCGGGGCGCTCGGGCCCCGCGGGCGGCGGCAGGTAGGGCTCCGGCAGCCCGTGGACGGTGTAGACGCGAGCCGCGCCGGCGGGCGGCAGGAGCCGGATCCACAGCCCCGCCCGGCGGTCCTGGCCGTGGATGACATCGACGCCCGCGAGCGCGCGGCGCATCCGGCGCGCGCCGCCGACGTCGAGCTGATGGCGCAGCGGCACCACCACCGCCGCCGCTCCGGCGGCGTCGGCGCGCTCCGCGATCGCGCGCGTGGCGCAGACCATGCGCACATCGGCGCCGCTCGCGACCAGCCCGCCGGCGAGCGTCAGCGTGTGCTCGACCGGGCCACCGGCCGTGAGCGTGCTGACGAGGCCGACCTTCATGCCATGGCGGGGGCGCGCAACGCGGGCTCGCGCGGCGGCCTCGCCGCGTGCGCCACCGCCGGCGCCGTGCCCACCACCGCGGCGAGCGCGCCGATCAGCCAGAACGGCGTCGTGAGCTGCTCGCTCAGGAACACGCCGGCGACGATCGCCACGATCAGCGACGCCTGCATCGCGGTCGCCAGCCGCCGGCTGTCGACATCGTCCTCCGCGATCGCCCCGCGCCGCGCGCGACCGAGCAGCCGCCACGACGAGACGAGGAACCCGACGAAGGCGAGCAGCCCGAGCGCACCCAGCTCCGCCATCACGTGCAGATAGGAGTTGTGGACGACCGGGTTCTCGAGCACGAGCGGGTTGTTGCGCACGTAGGCCGGGGCCTCGATCCCGAAGCGGCCCGGCCCGACCCCGGTCAACGGCCGGTCCTCGGCCATCCGCACCGAGGCCGCCCACAGGGCCTGCCGCGCGGTGACGTTCTTGCCGCTGATGTTGCCCTTCTGCTCGAGCCGGTCGTTCAGCAGCGGCGCAAAGATCGCGAACGCGACCGCGGCGATGCTGAGCAGGGCGGCGATGCCGAGCACGACGCCGCCGAGCGGGACGCGACGGGTCAGGATCAGCCACGGCGCCAGCGAGGCGAGCCCGATCAGCGCACCGCGCGAAAGCGTCGCGGCCGTCGCGCCGAGCAGAAGCAGGCAGCAGAACCCCCAGAACACGCGCCGCCGCCGGTCGCTGGTCATGAGATAGGCGGCGAGCGGGAGCACGCAGACCATCAGGTAGGCGAAGTCGTTCGGATCCTCGATCGGCCCGGCGGCGCGGTCGAGCCCGAGCACGACGAAGCCGTAGAGGCCCCAGGCCGCTGCACCCGTGCTCGACACGACCATCACGCGCACGATCCGGCGTACGTCGTCCGTGCCGTGCGTGAGCTGCAGGACAAGGAAGAAGAAGACGATGAAGAGCGCGTAGCGCAGCGAGTCGAAGACGCCGTCGGCCGGGTTGGGGGAGAGCAGCAGCGAGAGCCCGACGGCAAGCGCGAGCAGCGCCGCCCACGCGAGCGCAGGGCTGACCCGGATCGGCTCGGCCCGCACGAGCGCTCGCACGAGCCAGGCCCCGAACAGCAGGACCCCGAGGATCTTGACGGCGGACACCGCCTCGGTCGGGTAGGCGAGCAGCCCTTCCCACGGGAGCGCGGCCACGAGCACGAGCAGCAGGAGCTCGGCGCGCACGAGCATCAGCAACAGCATGAGCCCCACCCCGGCCGCCGCCAGCGCCATGAACGGGCGCGTGGACACCGCGACGCCGATCACCACCGCGACCGGCGCACCCGCGAGGAAGGCGAGCCGGCTGTCGAGCAGCCGACCGGTCACTTAGACCTGCTCCACCGGTGGCCCGGACGGCCGTCGGACCGGCGGCGCGGTCCGCTTCGGCACGGGTCCGGGCACCGACTCCTCGGGCGGAGGGGTGTTCGAGACGAGCGGCGCGATCGCCGGGTCGGCGGGCACCCCGTTGGCCTCGTAGCGGTAGTAGCCGCCGGTCTCCATGTCGTCGTCGCCGGCCTTGTTGAGGATCACGCCGAGCAGCTTGCTGTCGACGAGCGCGAGGCGGTCGAGCGCGGCCTGGAAGCTCTGGGGCTTCTGCGTCCCCGCCGTCGCCAGCAGGATCACGCCGTCCGTCAGCGGCGCCACGAGGCGCGCGTCGCTCACCGGCAGGACCGGCGGGGTGTCGATGAGGATCAGGGCCTTCCGCCGCCGCAGCGCCTTGATCACGCTGGGCAGGCGGATGTGGAGCATCTCGGTCGGGTCCGGCGGGACCGGGCCGCTCGTGATCACCCAGAGGCCGGAGCCGGCGGGCTTGAGCTCGGGCTTGCGGCCGAGCGCGAGCACCGTCGAGAGCCCGGTGCTGTTGTCGAGACCGAAGATCTCGTGCTGGCGCGGGCGCCGCAGGTCGGCGTCGAGCACGATCGTCGGGATGCCGATGTTGGCGAACGAGACGGCGAGGTTGGCCACGACGGTCGACTTGCCCTGCTCTGGCTCGGGGCTCGTGATCTCGATCACGCGCGTGGTCTCGTCCATCAGGAACTCGAGGTTGGTGCGCAGCGCGCGGTAGCTCTCCTGCAGGTCGACCAGCCCCTTCTGACCCCACACCAGCGAGGTGTTGCCGCGTGCGAGCCCGCGCTGGCGCTGCAGCCGGCCGAGCACCGGGGCGGGCGTGTAGCGCGCGACGTCGGCGGAGGTGTCGATGCGGCGGCGGAACTGCTCCAGCGCGAGCGCCAGCAGGCAGCCCGCGAACAGGCCGAGCACGGCCGCGACGCCGAACAGCAGCGGCGGGCGCGGCTGGATCGGGGTGAAGTTCGGGGAGGCGGGATCGACGATCGTGGCCACGACCAGCTTGTTGTCGGCGATCGACGCCTGGAAGGCCTTGGTGGTCGCCTGCGCGGCGGCCGCGGCCTCGCGCGGGCTCGTGTCGCGCGCCGTGATCCGCAGGATGCCGGTGCCCGCGTCGGTCGACGTGTCGATTTCCGACCGCAGGTTGTGGCCGAGCTCCTTCTCGGCGCGCGCGAGGTTGACGCTCGACTTCGCCGTCTCGGCGTAGGTGCTCAGCAGCGCGGACAGGCTGTCCGAGGCGACGAGCCCCTGGCCCTCTTGCACGTCGGGCGTCAGCGCGAGCACGGCCGTCGACTCGTACTCGGTCGGCCGCGAGAGGATCCCCGGCGCGCTGGCGAGCAGCGTCATCACCAGGACGCCGAGAGCCACCCAGCGGCGCTTCCAGACCAGCGCGAGGATGTCCCTTAGGTCCATGGGTCTCCGATCTTAGGCCCGCCGGAGGCGGCTGTCGCAAATTGCACGTTCGCGACCACGGGCTTCGCGAGCACCTGCCGGTACAGCTCGAGCCATTCCGCGCCCGCTCGCCCGGCGCCGAAGGCCGCTGCGCGCGTGCGCTGATCGGCGAGCAGCTCGGCGCGCAGCGCGGGATCGCCGAGGATCGATCGCGCGAGCGCGATCGCCTCGTTCTCCTCGCGGCAGATCTGGCGCGGCCCGACGACCTCGCGGTTGGCCGCGATGTCGGAGGCGACGACGACGACGTCGCGCGCGAAGGCCTCGAGCAGGGCCAGCGACTGGCCGTCCCAGGCCGACCAGTGCAGGCAGACGGTCGCCTCGCCGAGCCGCTCGAGCGCCTCGGCGCGCGGCAGCCAGCCCGTGACGGGGACACCGGCGGCGCGCAGCGGCGCGTCGTCCTCGCCCCCGCCGATCCAGCTGACGCGGGCATCGCGCGAGAGCGCCGACAGGATGCGCGCGCTGGCGGCCGGCCGGCGCGCGGCGGTGATGCGGCCCATCGCGACGACCACGGGCTCGGGGCGCTCGGGCGCGATCGGCCGGTCGCCGTCGAGCTCCGGGATCCCGTTGCGGACAACCGCGACGCGCGGCGCGTGCAGCCCGCTGCGCGCGAGCTCTGCCTCCGCCTCCGACACCGCGCCGAGCAGCGCGCTGCGGCGGGCGATCAGCGCCTCGACCCCGCGCACCACGGCGCGCACCGGCGCGGCGACGCCCGTGCGCGCGAACGCGAGGCCGTGCGGGGTGTAGATCAGCGGGACGCCGCGGGGGATGGCGACCGCGCCGACCGCGCCCGCGAACGAGGAGTGCAGGTGCACGATGTCCGGGCGCCGCTCGCGCACGAGCCGGCGCAGCGCCCGCCCGACGGAGACCTGTGCGGCCGGTGAGCGCCGGGTCCAGCGCAGCGGGACGAGCTCGACGCCTTCCGCGTCCGCGAGGTCCGCGGGGACGTCAGGCGTGTCGGCGTAGGCGAGCGTGACGGTGTGGCCGCTCGCCGCCTGGTGCGTGGCGAGCCCGCGGACGACCTGGAGCGTGCCCGCCCAGGACGCTTCGGTGACATGGAGGATGCGCACGCGTCAATACGCGCCGCGACCCGACAACACGACGGGGATCGTCGCGATGAGGATCTCGATGTCGCGCGCCAGCGACCAGCCGGCCACGTACTGGTAGTCGAAGCGGATCATCTCCTGGAAGGGGATGTTCGAGCGCCCGGCGATCTGCCAGGGCCCGGTCAGGCCGGGGCGCAGGTCGGCGCGCCGGCCCTGCCAGGACTCGGTCAGCGTCTGCGCCTCGGCCATCACGAGCGGGCGCGGGCCGACGAGGCTCATGTCGCCCTTGAGGACGTTGAACAGCTGCGGCGCCTCGTCGAGCGAGAGGCGGCGGATGAAGCGGCCGACGCGGGTGATCCGGTCGTCGTCGCGGGTCTTCACGATCGCGCCGTCGTCGCGCACCTGGACGGTCGCCTCGGTGTGCATCGAGCGGAACTTGTAGAGCTTGAAGAACTGGCCGCCGCGCCCGGAGCGCAGCTGGGTGAACAGCACCGGGCCGCGCGAGTCGAGCTTGATCGCGATCGCGATCACCAGCAGCAACGGCGAGAAGACGATCAGCGCGACGCTGGCGCCGATCAGGTCGAGCGTCCGCTTGCTCACGCGCGACGGTGCGGAGAAGGTCGGTGCGTCGATCGAGAGCAGCGGCATCCCGCCGATCTGCTCGATCGAGCGCGCGCCGTCGAGGAACTCGAACAGCCGCGGGACGATGTCGACGGCCACGCCGGCGTCGCGGCACACCCGCAGGGCGTGGAGCAGCTCCTCATGGTGGGCGCGCGTGAAGGCGATCATCACGCGGTCGACGAGGTCGAGCTCGACGAGGTCGCTGAGCGCGCTCAGGCCGCCGAGGCAGGGGAGCCGCGCGGTGCCCTGGTCGCCGGCGCCGTCGTCGATGAAGCCGGTCAGCTCGAGCCCGAGCTCAGGGTGGTCGTTGATGCGCTCGGCGAGCCGGTCGGCGACCAGGCCGGAGCCGACGATCAGCGTGCGCTGGCGCAGCTTCGGGGCGCGATGGGCCGCGACGCGCGCGCCGGAGCGGGCGAAGCCGGCGACGGTGCCGCACGCGATCGCGCCGAAGAAGGCGCCCGCAGCGGGCCGTGCGAGGCCCATGGAGACGAGCAGCGCGTAGGTGGGCCACGACACGGCGAGGCAGGTCAGCACGAGCCGCGGGGCCTCGCTGACGCCGCTGGACCACGCGCGCAGGTCCTCCCTGGCGTAGAGTCCGCACAAGAACGCGGCAACGGGCCATGCGACCGCGACGACGGCGGCCAGCAGCAGCACCTGCATGCCTGACCCACGAGCCACGACGCCCACGAGGGCGCCACAGATCACGCCGGCGAGCACATCGGCGAGGAAGAGGAGGCGGCGGAGGTGATGGAAGCGCTGGCGAGCGGCATCGGAGCCGCGGGCAAGCAGCTGGAGCTCCAGCGTTTCTGCGTGCACCGCCATCAGGGCAACTCCCGGCAATTCATGTTCCGTCCCGGCATCCCTACCTCCGACTCGTCTGCCCGCAAGTCCTCGAAGCCAACCGTGCTCGAGGCCTCAGGCGTGACTGCTCCCATTCCATGGGTGCCGTCGACAGCGCAAGCTTTCGTGCGGGTCCCGGCATTAGGTATGTAACCACGAAGTGGCCCAAAAGTTGGCTCGTATGTTTGTCGAGAAGGCCGCGAACTGGCAACTGGCCTTGCCTGCGGCCCTCACTGTCACGCTCGCCTTCGTGGCGGGCGGGTTCTTTGCCGGCTCCATCGGCCTGGCTGCCGGTCTGCTGTGCCTCCTGCTCCTCGGTCGGCTGACGCTCGCGCAGCGCCCCTTCGCGGGCTGGAGTGCGGCGCTCGCCGTCACCACCGGCGTTCTGGCCCTGTTTACGCGTGTGGACACTAGCGTCATCCAGCTGGTCGGATGCGCCGGGCCGCGCACTGATCGAGTTCGACCGAGCGCTCCTGTATCTCCTGGTGCTGGCGTTCCTGGGGCTGCACGCGCGCGGCCCCGGGCATCTGGCGGTGCTGCTGCGCTGGGTCGGGCTGGTGATCGCGGTCACGTGCGCCGTCGCGCTCGCGACGCGGCTGTTCCCGACCACCTTCCCCACCGGTGTGGGCGTCAACGTGCGACGGCTGGCGTTCCCGCTCACCTACTGGAACGCGATGGCCATGTTCTGCGGCCTCGGCGCGGTCCTGCTCACGCACCTGACGGCGTCCGAGCGGGAGCCCGCCTTCGTGCGCGTCGCCGCGGCCGCAGGGCTGCCGGTCGTGGCCGTGACGCTCTACTTCACGTTCTCGCGCGGCGGCATCGCCGCCACGCTCGCGGGCCTCGTCCTCTACCTGGTGCTCGCCCACCCGCGCGGTCTGCTCGGCGCGCTGCCGGCCGCGGGGCTGCCGGTGGCGTACGCGCTCAACCACGCGTACGGGGCGGAACTGCTCGCCCGCGACTTCTACACCGGGCCCGGCGCCCGCGAGGAGGGGCAGGACCTGTTCGTGGCGGTGATCGTGGCCGTGGTGGCGGCGGTCGTGTTGCGCTCGCTCGCGCTCCTCCTCGACCGGCGGGTGACGCGGATCGAGGTCGGCCCGCGTGCGCGCCGCGCCGCCTACGGGGCCACGGCGGTCGTTGCGGCGCTCGCGCTCGTGGTCGCGGTCGTCGCGTTCGACCTGCCCGATCGCGTCGACGATGCCTACACGGAGTTCGTCGCTCCCGAGACGACGTCGACCCGTGACGCCGGCGACCTGCGCACGCGCCTCACCGACCTCAACAACAACGGCCGCCTCGCCCACTGGCGGGTGGCGCTCGACGCCGCCCACGCGCATCCCTGGCGAGGGGAGGGCGCCGGGACGTTTCGGCTCCGGTGGGAACAGGACCGGCCGACGCTGTTCAAGGTGGTCGACGGACATTCGCTCTACTTCGAGCTGCGGGGGGAACTGGGCTGGATCGGCGTCCTCCTGCTCGCGGCCGCGCTGCTCGTCCCGTTGGGGGTGGCCGCATCGCGGCTCGGCGGCCCTGGGCGGCACGCCTACGCGGCCTTCATCGCCACCGGGGTCGCGCTGCTGATCCACGCGAACGTCGACTGGGACTGGGAGATGCCCGCGCTCTTCATCTGGTACTTCGGCGCGGCCGGGGTGGTCCTCGCGGCGCCCGTCGAGAGCACCCGCGGCCTGCCCGAGCCGCGCCGGCTGACGCGCCTGGTCGCCGGCCTCGCGTGCCTCCTGCTGGCGCTGACCCCGGTGACGGTGGCGTTCTCGCAGCTGCGGCTCAACCGCGCGGTCGACGCGTTCAAGCAGGGGGACTGCGTGACCGCGACCGATGCAGCGCTGGGCAGCCTCGACGCGCTCTCGGTCCAGGCCGAGGCGTTCGAGGTGCTGGGCTGGTGCGACGCCCGCGCCGGCCAGCCGGGGCTGGCGGTCGACGCGATGCGCGCCGCCCGCGTGCGCGACCCGCACAACTGGCAGTACGCCTACGGCCTCGCCGTCACCCAGGCGCTCGCCGGCGAGGACCCGCGCCCGAGCGCCGCGCTGGCGCTGCGACTCAACCCGCGCGAGCCGCTGGCCCGCAAGCTCGTCCGCGACATGCGCGCGAAGAGCCCCGAGCGGCGACGCGCGCTGGCCGGCCGCTCCGCCATCCCGTTCGGTTAACGAGAAGAGGCGGGCCGAAGCCCGCCTCTCGTCGAACGAATGGCCGGGGAGAGCGCTTAGCGCTGCTCGCCGGTGCGACGCCGGAGCACGAGGCCCGCGCTGAGGAGCGCGACGCCACCGAGCAGGACCGGGACCGCGGCGAAGCCCGTGAACGGGAGCTTCGAGTTGGTGTTGGCGCCTGCCTCGACCTGACGCGCGGGCTGGACGGCGTTGCCGCCCTCGGGGCTGGTGTCGCCGCCGCCGCTGGTTGTCCTCCGGGCTGACGTTGTTGCCCGCGTCCTCGTCGCCGAGGACGTCGCCGCCACCGGTCGGCGTGGACGTGCCGTACTGCGCGTTGCTGGCGTTGTCCTGGCCTGCGATGCCGGAAACAGCGAGGCCGGCGCCGGCAGTGCTCAGCAGCATGCCGAGCACGAGCATGCTCAGGATTACGATTCTTGACTTCATCAGTTGTGCTCTCCTTGTTGTCCGCCTCCGTGCGGGCTGTGAGCTACGCGCACGGACCCGCTGCTTGATCGCGTCCAACTCGAGCGCGGTCGCCTCAGGGCGATTCGCGCGGAGCTGGTCGATGACCGGCTGCAGGTCCGGCTGGAGGTCGTCGTAGTTGCTCATCACTCACTACTACGAACGAGCACGCCGATTCCTGATTGAAGATGTCTAGGGAAATGCGCGACGACGAGTTCGAGCGGCTCTACGAGGCCGAGGCACAGGGCCTGTTCGGCTTCCTCGCGTACCGGACCGGCGACCGCGCGCTGGCGGAGGACCTGCTCGCGGACACGTTCGAGCGGGCGCTGCGCAAGCGCCGCGGCTTCGATCGCCGGCGAGGGTCGTCCAAGACGTGGCTGTACGCGATCGCGCTCAACCTGCTGCGCGACAACGCCCGCCGCAGCGGCGCCGAGGCGCGCGCGCTCGAGCGCGCCGGGCCGGGGCCGGCCGACGCGGCGGACCCCGGCGACGCCGTCGAGCACCGCGACGTCGTCCAGCGCGCCCTGACCGCGCTCAGCCCGGAGGAGCGCGAGGCGATCGCGCTGCGCTTCGGGGCGGAGCTGACCGTTCCCGAGATCGCCGAGGCGCTGCGCGAGCCCCTGACCACGGTCGAGGGACGCGTGTACCGCGCGCTGCGCAAGCTCCGGGGCGAGCTCGCCGAGTAGGATGGGTCACGGACCGTGCTAGGCGGGGATGTAGCGGAGCCCTGAACCCGCAATCCGCTCTAGCGGGGCTGAATCCCCTCATTGAGGGGCAAGGTCCTCGGGGTCAGCGCGCCGTATGGGGCGTCGATGGCCGGGTCCCGCGCGATGTCGGCCCGTGAACCAGGTCAGGTCCGGAAGGAAGCAGCCTTAAGCGGTCACCGGCAGGCGATGCGGGGTCGCCCGACCGGAGCCACCAGCGGCGAACGCGTCCGAGGAACCTGCCTCGAAGGAGGGTGCACGGTCCGCTTTTTCCTCTCCCCGGTGACGCCGGGGAGAGCCGGGCCGGGCACTAGACTCGACCGTCGTGCCGCCCGCCTCCGCATCGCTCTACCGCCGCCACCGCCCGCGCTCGTTCGCCGACGTCGTGGGCCAGGAGCACGTGGTCCGCACGCTCTCCAACGCGATCGAGCAGGAGAAGGTCCACCACGCCTACCTGTTCGTGGGCTCGCGCGGCACCGGCAAGACCTCGATGGCGAAGATCCTCGCCGCCTCGCTGAACTGCGAGCAGGGCCCGACCGTCTCGCCCTGCGGGACCTGCGAGTCGTGCGTGACGATCGCCTCCGCCAGCTCGCTCGACGTGATCGAGATGGACGCGGCGTCCAACAACTCCGTCGACGACATCCGCGAGCTGCGCGAGAAGGTCGCCTACGCGCCGGTCTCCGGCCGCCACAAGGTCTACATCCTCGACGAGGCGCACATGCTCTCCACCGCGGCGTGGAACGCCTTCCTCAAGACGCTCGAGGAGCCGCCGCCGCACACGATCTTCGTGCTGGCGACGACCGAGGCCAACAAGGTCCTGCCGACGGTCGTCGACCGCTGCCACCGCTTCGACTTCGGCCGCCCGACGGTCACCCAGATCGCCTCGGTGCTGCGGCGCGTCGCCGACGCCGAGGAGATCTCGATCCCGGACGAGGCGTGCGCACTGATCGCCCGCTCGGCCACGGGCTCCTTCCGCGACGCGCTCGGGACACTGGAGCAGCTGCTCGCCTACTCGGGGTCCACGATCGCGCTCGAGGACGTGCTCGCGGTGCTCGGGGCCGCCGACGCGGATCTGCTGTTCGGCGCGGTCGACGCGGTCGCGGCCGGCGACGGGCGCACCGCGCTGCTGGCCGCCGCCCGCCTGGCCGAGTCCGGGCGCGACATCGGCCGCTTCTTCTCCGACCTCGAGGCGCACACCCGCGCGCTGCTCGTGGTCCAGACCCTCGGCGAGGTCCCGCCGGAGCTCCAGGTCACCGCTGAGCAGGACGAGCGGCTGCGCGAGCAGGCCTCGCGCGTCGGCCAGACCGACGTCGTGCGCATCCTCGACCTGATCGCCCTCGGCCTGCGCGCGATGAAGGACGGCTCGGACGCGCGCACCCAGCTCGAGCTCGCGCTCGTCAAGGCCGCCGTCCCGAAGGTCGACGCGTCCGCGAAGGCACTCCAGTCGCGCCTCGAGCGGCTCGAGGCCGGCCGCACCGCCGCACCACCCGCGGGCCGCGACCCGTCCGTGCCCGCAACCGCAGCGGGCCGCGCCGCACCGCCGGCCAACGGCGCGCCGAGCGAGCCCGCCGCCGCCGGCCCCGGGCCCGCCGGCGCCGGCCCCGACCCAATCCGCCCCGCCCTCCACGGAGCGGACCGCTCCGCCGGCGCCGACGCCGCTCCGCCCGCCGAGGGGCCGCTCCGCCGGCCAACGGCGCGCCGAGCGTGCCCGCTCCGCCCGACCGCCGCGCCGCTCCGCCGGAGCGGACCGCTCCGCCGGCCGACGCCGCTCCGCCCGCGCCAGGCGGGCCCGCCGAGGGGACCGCCCCGCCCGCTTCCACCCCGCCCCGCTTCGCTCAGCCCGCCGCCGAGCCCGAGCCCGCGGTCACCGCCGTCGCGGTGATCGAGCCCGATGCGCCCGGCGAGGAGCCGATCGTGGCCGCGGTCGGCCTCGACCTCGATGGGTTCGCGGAGCTGTGGCCGGCCGTGATCGAGTCGATCCAGGGTGAGCGGCCGCTGCTGGCCGAGCACCTCAAGGTGGCTCGGCCGACCGCGCTCGGCGACGGCGAGCTCACGCTCGCCTGGGCGGCGACCTCCGGCCTCTCGCGCCGCAAGGCCGAGGACCCGCCCAACCGCGAGCTGATCGGCCGCGCGATCCGTGCCGTCACCGGCGCCTCGCTGCGCCTGCAGCACGAGATGCGCGCCGAGACGCCCGGGGCCGAGGCTCCGACGCTCTCGGGCGAGGAGCTGATCGAGCGCTTCGTGGAAGAGTTCGAGGCCGAGATCCTGCCGGCGCCCGAAGTCGAGACCAAGTCCGAGGAGACCCCCTGATGCCGCCCCAGCCCAACATGCAGCAGATGATGAAGCAGGTCCAGAAGATGCAGGCGGACATGATGGCCGCGCAGGAGTCGCTGAAGGACGAGCGCGTCGAGGCCTCCGCCGGCGGCGGCATGGTCAAGGTCGTCGCCACCGGCGAGCTCGCGATCGAGTCGATCACGATCGACCCCGCGGCCGTCGATCCCGAGGACGTCGAGATGCTGCAGGACACCGTCCTCGCCGCGGTCAACCAGGCGCTGACCTCCGCGCAGGAGCTCGCCGCCGCCAAGATGGGCAACGTGACCGGCGGGCTCGGCGGCCCGGGCGGCGGCCTCGGCGGGCTCCTGCCAGGTATGTAGTCAGATGACCGAGCCCACGACCCCCACGACTCCTCGGGGCTGCCTCGCGGCGCAGGCCGGCACCCGCCGGAAGGGGCCCGTGCAGGAAGCACTGTTCCCCTCCGGCGTGCACCGCCCTGCATCCACGATCCAGGCCCGAGGACCCGCGCGGGCCATGGACTCGATCATCTAGTGCTCGCTCCCCCCGTCCAGCGCCTGGTCACGGAGCTGGGCAAGCTCCCTGGCATCGGCAACCGCACGGCGCAGCGCCTGGCCTTCCACGTCCTGCGCACGAGCAAGGACGACGCGTACGCGCTGGCCGAGGCGATCCGCGACGTCAAGGACAAGATCACGCTGTGCGAGATCTGCTTCAACCTCGCCGAGGGCCCGTACTGCACGATCTGCGCCGACGACCGCCGCGACCCGACGCTGATCTGCGTGGTCGAGGAGCCGGGTGACGTGATCCCGGTCGAGCGCACGCACGAGTACCGCGGCCGCTACCACGTGCTCGGCGGCGCGCTGTCGCCGATCGACGGTGTCGAGCCCGACGACCTCAAGATCGCGCAGCTCTACACGCGCATCGAGGGCAACGAGATCAGCGAGGTCGTGCTCGCGACCAACCCCACCACCACGGGCGAGGCCACCGCGCTGCACATCGCCGACGGGCTGCGCATGCGCGCGCCCGACGTCGCGGTGACCCGCCTCGCCTCCGGTCTGCCCGTCGGCGGCGACCTCGAGTACGCCGACGAGGTCACGCTCGGCCGCGCGCTCGCGGGCCGCCGCGCCGTTTAGAACGTCAACAGCGGCTGGGTAGGAGGAGGGAGCGAGCCGCCGCGGATCGACGAATGTCACCTCGACCACCCATACGGTGGTTAAGGCGACATTCGTGGCGGCCGACCGCGACGAAAGTCATCTCGATGGCGCATGGCGCCATCGAGGTGACACTCGTGGCCGCCGGGGCGCTTCGCACCCTTCCCTACCCAGCCGCAGTTGAAGTTCGCGCCGCCTACACTCCCGCCGCCGTGCCCAGCACCGTCGTCATGAAGTTCGGCGGGACGTCCGTCGCCGACGCGGAGCGCCTCAAGCGCGCCGCCCGCCGGATCGTCCGCGCGCGTGAGCAGGGCCACAACGTCGTGGCCGTGCTGTCCGCGCGCGGGCAGACGACCGACGAGCTGGTCGCGATGGCCGAGGAGGTCTCGCCGAGCCCGGACCCGCGCGAGATGGACATGCTGCTCTCGACCGGCGAGCGGATGTCGTGCGCGCTGTGCGCGATGGCGATCAACGACCTCGGCCACCGCGCGATCTCGCTGACCGGCTCGCAGGCCGGCATCGTCACCGACACGAGCCACACCAAGGCGCGCATCCTCGACGTCCGCGCCGACCGCATCCGCAAGGGGCTCGACGAACAGAAGATCGTGCTGGTGGCGGGCTTCCAGGGCGTGTCGACGTCCTACGACGTCACCACGCTCGGCCGCGGCGGCTCGGACACGACCGCCGTCGCGCTCGCCGCGGCGATGGACGCCGAGGTGTGCGAGATCTACACCGACGTCGCCGGCGTCTACAGCGCCGACCCGCGGATCGTCCCCGACGCCCGCAAGCTGCCGGTCGTCTCCTTCGAGGAGATGCTCGAGATGGCCGCCTCCGGCGCCCGCGTGCTGCAGCTGCGCGCGGTCGAGTACGCACGCAACCACGGGGTGCGCATCCATTGCCGCTCCTCGTTCAACGAGGACCCCGGTACGTTTATCGTGGGCGAGGACGAGACCATGGAACGACCACTCATCACCGCAGTCACCCATTCGACCGACGAGGCTCGCGTCACGCTCCTCGGCGTCCCGGACAACCCGGGCATCGCCGGGCAGATCTTCACGGCGCTCGCCGACGCCAACGTCAACGTGGACATGATCATCCAGAACGAGCCGGAGTCCGACGGCGCCGCGGCCGACATGTCCTTCACCGTCCCGCGCGCCGACCTCCCGACCGCCCGCGCCGCGCTCGACCCGATCGTCTCCGCCGTCGGGATCTTCCGCGTGGCCGAGGACCCCACGATGGGGAAGGTGTCGGTCGTCGGCGCGGGAATGAAGTCGCACCCGGGCGTCGCCGCGAAGGTGTTCGCCACCCTCGGCAACGAGAACATCAACATCCAGATGATCTCCACCTCGCCCATCAAGATCTCCTGCGTCGTCCAGGCCGACCGCGTCCCCAGCGCCGTGCGCGCGCTGCACCAGGCGTTCGAGCTCGGCGCCGACGACGTCCGCCCCGAGCACCCCTTCAAGCCATGAGCCTGCGCGTCGCCGTCGTGGGCGCCACCGGCGCGGTCGGCACCGTGATGCTCCGGAAGCTGCGCGAGCGCGACTTCCCGGCGCGCGAGATCGTCCCCTTCGCCTCCGAGCGCTCGGCCGGCCGCGAGCTCGAGGGCGGGCTCGTCGTCCAGGCGCTGAGCGAGGAGTCGATCCAGGGCTTCGACATCGCGATCTTCTCCGCCGGCGCGACGACCTCACGCGCCTGGGCGCCGCGCTTCGCCGCCGCCGGCTGCGTCGTGGTCGACAACTCGTCGGCCTTCCGCCGCGATCCCGAGATCCCGCTCGTCGTCTCCGAGGTCAACCCGGAGGCGCTCGACGCCCACAAGGGCATCATCGCCAACCCCAACTGCTCGACGATGCAGCTGATGGTTGCGCTCAAGCCGATCCACGACGCGGTCGGCATCGAGCGCCTGATCGTCTCGACCTACCAGTCGGTGTCCGGCACCGGCGTCAAGGCGGTCGAGGAGCTCGAGGCCCAGACCCACGCGGTCCTGCACGGGCAGGAGGTGCCGCCGGCCGAGATCTACCGCGAGCCGATCGCCTTCAACGTCCACGGCGGCGCCGGCAACTTCCTCGACGGCGACGACCACACCGACGAAGAGCGCAAGATGATGTTCGAGACGCGCAAGATCCTCGGCGACGAGTCGATCGCGATCTCGGTCACCTGCGCCCGCGTCCCGGTCATCTCCTCACACTCCGAGTCGGTCAACCTCCAGACCCGCGAGCCGCTCGAGGTCGAGGAGGCGCGCGCGCTGCTCGAGGCGGCGCCCGGCCTCACGCTGGTCGAGCCCTACCCGACCGCCACCGGCGCCGCGGGCCACGACGACGTCTTCGTCGGCCGCCTGCGCCGCGACCCCTCGCACGAGCGCGGGTTGCAGATGTGGGTGGTCTCGGACAACCTCTACAAGGGCGCCGCGACCAACGCCGTCCAGCTCGCCGAGCAGCTCCACGCGCGCGGCCTCGTGGGTGCCTCCAGCGCCGTGTAGCTGCGCGCGCAACTGGGTCGCCTCAAGGTAGCACGCTCGACGCTGCCATCTCCGAGACGCTGGGCGCCGTGCGCGACGACGGCATGGAGACCACCGCGCGCGTCGTGCTCGATCTCCGCGGGCTCTCCTTCATCGACTCCACGGGTCTGCGCCTGCTGGTCACCCTCGACGAGCGTGCTGCGCGCGAGGGCTTTCTGCTGACGCTGGTTGCGCCCGCTGCGCCGGTCGACAGGACGATCCAGCTCTGCGGGCTCGCTCAGGTGCTGCCGTTCGTGGAGGGCTAGAGCTCCCGCCGCGCCAGCCTCAGCGCGGCCTCGGAGCCGCGCTGCAGCGGTCCGCGCCGCGACCACCGCTCGGGCTCGATGCGCTCGGACACGACAAGGTCGCGCTCGAACTGCTCGGTCAACTCGGCGGCGAACTCGCGCGACTGCACGCACAGCGTCGCCTCGTCGTGGAGCTGGAAGGAGCGGTTGTCGAAGTTGACCGAGCCGACGGAGGCCCAGACGCCGTCGAGCACGAGCGCCTTCGCGTGCAGCATCGTCGGCCCGTACTCATACAGCTCGACGCCGGCCTCGATCAGCTCGTCGTAGCTGGCCCGGCCGGCGACGCGCACGAGCGCCTTGTCGATGTGCGCGCCCGGCACGAGCACGCGGACGCGCACCCCGCGGCGGGCCGCGTCCTCGAGCGCATCGGAGAACGCCGGGCGCGGCACGAAGTAGGCGGCGGTGAGGTCCAGCGACTCGCGCGCGGCGGCGATCGCGAGGTAGTAGAGGGCCTCGACGTTCGTGTCGCCGACCCCAGCGCTCGAGCGCACGACCTGCATCGGGCCGCCGTCGTCGACCGACTCGAGGTCGGGCGTGTAGCCGTCCCCGACCAGCACCTCGCCGGTGGCCTCGAGCCAGTTCTCGGCGAAGGCGCCGAACAGCCCGCGCACGACGGGCCCGCGCACCCGGACGTGGGTGTCGCGCCAGTGGTCGGGGTCCTGCGCGTCGCCCGTCCACTCCTCGGCGATGCCGACGCCACCGGTCAGGCCGACCGCGCCGTCGGCGACGAGGATCTTGCGGTGGGTGCGGTTGGCGAGCCGGCGCACGGCGTAGGGCTTGGGCGGGCGGAAGCGCGAGACGCGCACCCCGCCGTCCATCATCCGCTTGAGCACGTCGGGCTCCATCTGGACGCCGCCCAGCGCGTCGATGATCACGTTGCACTCGACGCCCGCCGCCGCCCGCTCGCACAGCGCGTCGGCCACCTCCTCGGCGATCCCGCCGCGCCAGTACGCGTAGGTGAGCATGCACAGCGTCTGCCGCGCGTTGCGGATGGTCTCGAGGTACGCGGGGAAGATCCGGTCGCCGTTGACGAGCAGCTCGACGTCGTTGCCCCAGGAGATCGGCGCGCCCGTGATCGCTTCCGCCGCGCGCAGGAAGTCCGGGCCCGCGGGGTCGCATTCGCCGCGCAGCTCGTAGCCGTGGCGGCCCTCGCGACGATGGCGCAGCGAGTCGGCGGTGTACCAGGCGAGCCCTGCCCCGGCCACGCCGGCGGGCCACGCGTAGCGGGCAACGGGCGTGTGGCCGTTGCGGCTCAGGCGATCGGGGAGCATGCGCGGCAACCTAGCCGCCGCGCAGCCGGCTGCGTGCGCCGGCGTCGGCGCGCGAACGCGCCACGTCCGCGCGGCGACTAGCCCGCCGCGACGGCGCCGACGTCGCCGCTGCCGACGCGGCCGACCACCGAGGTCGACCAGTCGATGACCGAGCTCGGCCGCACGACGTGCTTGCTCATCCCCAGCTCCTTCGGGTCGAGCCCGAGGGCGAGGCCGACGAGCTGCGGGAGGTGGAGGACCGGCATCCCGAGGTCGCGCCCGACGACCTTCTCCGCCAGCGGCTGCTGGAGGTCGAGGTTGAGGTGGCACAGCGGGCACGGCGTGACGAGGCAGTCGGCGTCGGCGTCGATCGCGTCGCCGAGGTGGCGGCCGGCCTGCTTGAGCGACGCGTCCCGGTTCATCGTGATGATCGGGAAGCCGCAGCACTTGTACTGGCCGGCGTAGTCGACGACCGTGCCGCCGAGCGCCTCGATCAGCCGGTGCAGGTACTGGTCGCGCGGGTTCTCCTGGTCGATCCCGAGGCGGTCGGTGGGGCGCACGATGTAGCAGCCGTAGAACGGACCCACGCGGAGGTCGGTCAAGGGCCGCTTGACCTTCGCCTTGATCGTGTCGAGGCCGATCTCCTCGACCATCAGCCAGAGGAAGTTCTTGTTCGAGATGCCGCGCTCGTAGGTCAGGCCCTCGGGCGCGAGCGTCTCGTTGATGTGATCGCGGTACTCGGAGTTGCCGTCGAGGCGCTCCTGGCACTCGCTCTGCGAGCCCTGGCAGGTCGAGCAGATGTTCATCATCAGGTCGGCGCCGGAGGCGATCTCCTGCTGGGCGAGCGCGAACGTGCGGGCGTTGAGGGTGTCCGCGAGCTCCTGGTTGTGCTCGGCGATGACGCCGGCGCCGCAGCACGAGGCGCGGTCGAGCTCGACGAGCTCGATGTCGAGCAACGGGGCGACCTGCGCCATCGAGCCGTGGAGCTCCGGCGTGAACCCGCGGCTCACGCAGCCCGGCCAGTACGCGACCTTCACGAGTTGGGACTCCTCTCAGCGGGCGTGTGGCCTGCGGCGCTGCTGTCGTCGGCCTCGGGCTGGTCCTCTTCGCCCACGACGTAGAGGTTGAGCTCGTAGCGCTCGTCCTTGTCGTGGACGTGGTCGAAGATCCGCCGGACCTGCTTGTCGGCCTTGTGCTGGTGCAGCAGCGCCTTCTTCGGGGTCACCTTGCCGCGCTGCAGCGCCTTCAGGATCGCCGGGAGCGAGCGCAGCAGCTCCGGAACGGCGCGCGGGTGGAACTTGCCGCCGTAGGAGTCGGGGAGCAGGTCGGCCTCGTGCAGCAGGCCGTTCTTCTCGATGTTGTCGACGAACGCCATCTCGTGGCGATGGCCGTTGTTGCGGTCGTCGATCTCGTACTCGGAGCCGGCGATGCGCCGCAGCCGCATGATCTGGCTCATCGGCGCCACGCCCTTGGGGCAGGCCTCGATGCAGTTGAAGCAGTGCGTGCAGTCGTAGATGCCGTGCGGGTCCTCGGCGAGGTCCTTGAGGCGCTCCTTGTGCTGGCCGTCGCGCGGGTCGCCGACGAAGCGGTAGGCCTTGGCGAGCGCGGCCGGGCCGATGAAGAGCGGGTCGACCTCCATCGAGAGGCAGTCCGACACGCAGGCGCCGCACTGGATGCAGGCCATCGTCTGCGTGATGTCGATCATCGACTCCATCGGGACGATGTACTCGCGCTCCGGCGGCGGGCCGGCGGGCAGCAGCCACGGCGTGACGCGCTGCATCTTCTTCCAGTGGACCGCGTCCATGTCGACGATCAGGTCCTTGATGACGGGCATGTTGCCCATCGGCTCGACCTCGATCGCGCCGCTGGACGAGCGCTCGGCGGCCTCGTCGAGGTGCATGTGGCAGGCGAGCCCGGGCCGGCCGTTGATGCGCACGCCGCAGGAGCCGCAGATCGCGGCCCGGCACGAGCAGCGGATGCCGATCGAGCCGTCCTGGCGGTCCTTGGCCTGGAGGATGCCGTCGAGCACGGAGCGCTTGCCGTCCAGGTCGATCTTGAACTCCTCCCAGTACGGCGCCTCCCCCGATTCGGGCTGGTAGCGACGTAGCTTGAGCGTGTACTCCGCCATCAGTACGTGCGCTCCTGGGGCTCCCACTGGGTCATGGTTACAGGAGCGTAGTCGACCTTCGGGGTGTCACCGCCGTTGACCGAGATGGTGATGTGCTTGAGCCATTCGTCGTCGTTGCGCTCGGGGTAGTCGAGGCGGAACTGCGCGCCGCGCGACTCCCTGCGCTCGAGCGCGCCCATCACGATCGCCTCCGCGCAGTCGAGCATGTAGCCGAGCTCGATGGCCCCGAGCACGTCCTGGTTGAAGACGGTGCCGCGGTCGTCGATATAGGCGGTCTCGGCCTCCTGCTTGAGGCGGCGGATCGTCTCGTGCGCCGAGGTCAGGCCCTCGTGGTCGCGGAAGACGGCGCACTTCTCGTTCATCATCGTGCCGAGCTCGTCCTTGATCTCGGAGATCCGGCGGCCGTCCTTCGAGCGGTTGAGGATCTGGTCGATCATCTTCTGCTCGGCCAGGAGCGCGCGCTCGGAGGCGGCGGGCATGGCCATGCCGGCGGCGCGCTCGGCGGCGGCCTCGCCGGAGCGGCGGCCGAAGATCAGCGTGTCGAGCAGCGAGTTGGCGCCGAGCCGGTTGCCGCCGTGGACCGACACGCAGGCGACCTCGCCGGCGGCGTAGAGCCCGGGGATCGAGGTCTCGCCCCAGACGTCGGTCTTGACGCCGCCCATGATGTAGTGGCAGCCGGGCTTGATGTGGATCGGCTCGCGGGTGATGTCCACGCCGGCGAAGTCGCGGCCGATGTTCACGATCTCGCGCAGCGCCTCGAGCGTGCGCTTGCGCGGCACCTTGGTGATGTCGAGCGCCACGGTGCCGTCGGGGAAGCCGCGGCCCTCGTTGATCTCGGTCTGCTCGGAGCGGGAGACGACGTCGCGCGAGGCCAGCTCGAGCTTGTTGGGCGCGTACTTCTCCATGAAGCGCTCGCCCTCGGCGTTGTAGAGGTGCGCGCCCTCGCCGCGGGCGCCCTCGGTGATGAGGATCCCGTTGCCCGCCAGCGTGGTCGGGTGGTACTGGATCATCTCCATGTCCATCAGCGGCGCGCCGATGCGGTAGGCCTGCGCGATCCCGTCCCCGGTGCAGATGAGCGCGTTGGTGGTCGGCTTGAAGGCCTGGCCGGCGCCGCCCGAGGCGAGGATCACGGACTTGGCGGAGAACAGCTGCATCGAGCCGTCGCGGATGTTGCGCGCGATCGCGCCGCAGCACTCGCCCGTCGTCGTCCTGCACGATCGCGGTGACGAACCACTCCTCGTAGCGGTCGACCGTCTCGTGGTTCTTCATCAGCTGCTCGTAGAGCACGTGCAGCAGCGCCTGGCCGGTGATGTCGGCCACGTAGTAGGTGCGGGCGGCCGAGGCGCCGCCGAAGGCGCGGGTGCCGAGCTTGCCCTCGGGGCTGCGGTGGAACGTGACGCCCTGGTGCTCGAGCCACAGCACCTCGTTGGGCGCCTCGCGGCACATGATCTCGATCGCGTCCTGGTCGCCGAGGTAGTCCGAGCCCTTGACCGTGTCGTAGGCGTGCGACTCCCAGGAGTCGTCGGGGTTGAGCGCGGCGTTGATGCCGCCCGCGGCCGCGTTGGAATGCGAGCGGACCGGGTGGACCTTGCTCATGATGGCCACGGTCGCACCGGCGCCCGCTGCGGCGAGCGCAGCGCGCTGGCCGGCCAGTCCGGCTCCGATGATGAGGACGTCATGTGCAGGCATGGCGGGCGAGTCTATAAGGGGTACGGGCCGCCCCGGCTTCCGGCCCACCTACCTGCTGGGCGCGGTTCGGCAGGCCTCGCTCGCCGGAATCAAAGGCAGCCGCCAGGGAACGGCTGGGCGAGCGAGGCACCGCGGAACTCCTTCAGGCCCAATGCATACGTTGTACCCCGGGTTGGGCGCTCGGACCCTGGGGCCAAGGCCCCATATGTGGCCGGCGTCAGCTGACGGCGAGACGCGACTGGAGCGCCCGCGAGACCTGCTCGAGCGTGACCACGCCACGCAGCCGGCCCTGGGGGTCGACCGCCATCAGGGCGCCGAGGCGGCGCAGCGGCTCGGAGCCCAGCAGCGCCTCGAGCGGCGCGTCGGCCGGCACCTGGCCCTCCGCGCCGGTGGGCACGACGAGGTCGCGGACCGGGCGGTCGCCGGCGCCGCCCTCGGCGACCTGGCGCAGCGGCTCGCGGTGGGCGAGGCCGATGAAGCGGCCGTCCGCGTCGACGACCGCGAACCACTCCCAGCCCTGGTAGCGCAGGAAGAAGTCCTCGTAGGCCTGGGTGGCGGAGGAGTCGGCGGAGATGGTGACCGGCTCGTCGTCCATCACCTCGGCGACGGTGATCCCCTCGAGCTGATCGGTGAACGCGCTCTGGACGATCGCCGAGCGGGCGGCCGAGCCCAGCAGCCAGCCGAGCATGATCGTCCACAGCCCCCAGGTGTCGCCGTCGACGAGCGTGTAGACGCCGTAGCCGATCATCAGCACGGCGAAGCCCTGGCCGAGGCGCGCCGAGAAGCGGGTCGCCTTGCCGCGGTCGCCGGTGAGCTTCCAGGCGGCCGCGCGGGCGATCCGGCCGCCGTCGAGCGGGAAGGCCGGGATCAGGTTGAACAGGAGCAGCACCACGTTGAAGCCGACCAGCACGGAGAGCAGCACGACCGGGATGTCCTCGGACTGGTCGCCGCTCAGGCTGCCGGCGTCGAACAGGCGGTCCGAGCCGGCGATCACGATCGTCAGCAGCCCGCCGAGGATCACGATCCCGAGCGTCACCAGCGGCCCGGCGGCGGCGACGCGGAACTCCGCCCCGGGGGAGTCGGTGTCGCGGTTCATCTTCATCACCCCGCCGAACAGGAACAGGTCGATCCCGGCGACGTCGATGCCCTCGCGGCGGGCCGCGAACGCGTGGCCGAGCTCGTGCAGCAGGATCGAGCCGAAGAACAGGGCGGACGCGGCCAGCGCGACGGCGAACGCCACCTGGTCGGAGGCGCCGAGCGTGTCACGGAACGACCCCTGGAAGAGGTAGATGAAGAGGAACAGCACGATGAACCAGGAGGCGTTGACCCCGATCCGGATGCCGAACACCCTCGCCAGCTGGAACGAACCGCCCGTGCCGAACATCGAGCCATCGTCGCACAGGCCCGCGCACTAGCCTGCCGGACCGGACTTGCGGAGCACCCCCTGCCTTAGGAGATGAACTGAATGGCGCAGCCAGTGAAGGTCACAGTCACGGGAGCGGCCGGCGCGATCGGCTACGCGATCCTGTTCCGGATCGCGTCGGGCCAGATGCTCGGGCCGGACACCCCGGTCGCGGTCACCCTGCTCGAGATCCCCGACGCCGTGAAGGCCGCCGAGGGCACCGCGATGGAGCTCGACGACTGCGCCTTCCCGCTGCTCGCCGGGATCGACATCACCGATGACGCCAAGCGAGCCTTCGACGGCGTCAACGTCGGGCTGCTCGTCGGCGCGCGGCCGCGCTCGAAGGGCATGGAGCGCGCCGACCTGCTGGAGGCCAACGGCGGCATCTTCAAGCCGCAGGGCGAGGCGATCAACGCCGGCGCCGCCGACGACGTGAAGATCCTCGTGGTCGGCAACCCCGCCAACACCAACGCGCTGATCGCACAGTCCAACGCCCCGGACGTGCCGCGCGAGCGCTTCAACGCGATGACCCGCCTGGACCACAACCGCGCGATCGCGCAGCTGGCGAAGAAGACGGGCGCCGCGGTCGCCGACATCACCAACATGGGCGTGTGGGGCAACCACTCACCCTCGATGTTCCCCGACCTGTTCAACGCGAAGGTGGGTGGCTCCAACGCGGCCGAGGTGGTCGACGACCTCGACTGGTACGAGAACGAGTTCCTGCCCACCGTCGGCAAGCGCGGCGCGGCGATCATCGACGCGCGCGGCGCCTCCAGCGCGGCCTCGGCGGCCAACGCCGCCATCGACCACGTGCACGACTGGGTCAACGGGACGCGCGAGGGCGACTGGGTGTCGATGGCCGTCCCGTCCGACGGCTCCTACGACGTCGACGAGGGTCTGATCTCCAGCTTCCCGTGCACGTGTGCGAACGGTGAGTGGTCGATCGTCGAGGGCCTCGAGATCAACGACTTCGCGCGCGCGAAGATCGAGGCGACCGTGAACGAGTTGCGCGAGGAGCGGGACGCCGTCAGCAAGCTCGGCCTGGTCGACTAGCGCGAACGAACGTCAACGGCGGCTGGGTAGAGGCGGCCCGCCCGCCACGAATGTCATCTCGATGGCGCATACCGACATCGAGATGCATTCGTGGCTTCGGACCTACCTCCTACCCAGCCGCAGTTTGGTCAACCGGCGACGTTACTCACCTTCCGTGAATGCCACCCACGGCCTGACTTGCGACTTTGCCCTCCTCGGCGAGCCCGGGCATGACGCGATAGAGGTAGTTCTGCTTGATCCCCATCGCCTCGGCCAGCTCGGGGATGGTGATGCCGGGGCGGGCCTTCACCAGCTCGAGCGCCTGGATCGCGCGGGTGCCGCTGCCGCGCGGACGGCCGCGACGGCCGGTGCCGCTGCTGCTCTTGGCGCGGCGGGTGCGCTTCGGCGCGGACGGGGCAGGGCTCCCGGCGCGGCGGCCGTTGCCACCGACACCGACGCCGGACAGCGCTTGCTCGGCGGCCTCGAGGCGGGCGTACTCGTCGACGAGCGGACGCAGCTCCTTCAGGCGCGCGGAGATCTCCTTGCGCTTTTCCTCAAGAAAGTCGGGCATTCAGCAACCCTTTCGTAAAATAGCAACTCTGATAGTAAAATCAGAGTAACAGGGTGCCTCAATTTCCCTGGAAACTGGCCTTTCCGGGACCGTGTTCCAAAAAAGAGTGCACTGCGTTCCGGGTGTCCTCGGTGTCAAACAGATGTGAGGTCAGCTCGGCGGTGCGCGCGTCGGCGCCGCGCGTGCCGTGATCAGCCTGGGCGCGCACGATCCGCTTGGTGGCGGCGTGGGCCTGGGTCGGGCCGGCCGCGAGGCGAGCGGCGAAGCGCCGGGATTTCTGCAACAGGTCCTCGGCCGGCAGGACGCGGTTGACCACACCCCAGTCGTGCAGTGTCTCGGCGGTGAACAGGCCGCCGGTCATCACGAACTCGCGCGCCCGCGCCGCCCCGGCGCGCTCGGCCATCCGCTGCGTGCCGCCCATCAGCGGTGTGATCCCGACGACCGCCTCCACCAACCCGAACTGCACACCCTCGCCCGCCCACAGCAGGTCACACGCAAGTGAAAGCTCCAGCGCGGCGGTGAGGCACAGCCCGTGCGCGACCGCGAGTGTCGGGAAGGGCAGGTCCTCGACCGCGTGGGAGAACGCCATCAGCCGCGCGGTCAGCGCGTCGGCGCCCGCGGCGTCGAGTCCTTCGAAGACGTGCACGTCGACACCGGCCGAGACGACGTCACCCTGCGCGCGGAAGATCAGCGCCCGCGGCGCCGCCTCCAGCGCGTGCGCGATCGCCGCCTCGAGGTCGTCGAACATCGCGGCGCTGAACAGGTTGAGCGGCGGCGCGTCGAGGACGATCTCGCCGACGTCGCCGTCCTGTTCATAGAAGGCCTCGGGCATCAGCTCTCCAGCAGCCTCTTGAGCTTCTTCAGCGACTTGTTCGCCTCGCGCTTGGGCATCCCGCCCACCAGCACGCGCGAGGCGAGCCGCCCCATCGCGCCGCCCGGCGCCTCGAACGTGTTCTCGTACTCGTAGTGGGTGCCACCGTTGCCGTTCGGCTTGAGCCGGTTCACCACGCGGGCGTACGAGCCGGCCGGCCCTTTGCCCTCCCACACGCCGAGGTGGGGCGCATCGGCCTCCGTGAGCGTCCAATGCACGGTGAACGGCGCGCCGCGCAGCGCCATCCGCTGCTCGACCTTGAAGCCCTCGCGCACCGGGCCGTCGTCGACGTCGCAGATCTTGCGGTGGATCGTGACCCACTCGTTGAAGCGCGTCGGGTCCATGATCAGCTTCCAGACGTTCTCCGGCGGGCAGTCGAGCTCGATGCTCTCGGACACGGTGCTCATCGCGCCGTCAGCTCCTCGACCCGCTCCCACTCGCGCAGCGCCCGCTCGACGGCCGCCTCGAAGGAGTGCAGCCGGACGCCGAAGGCCGGGGCGGCCTCGTGGCGAGGGAGCAGGTCGTATTCGAGCGATTCCATGAGGGGCGTGATGAGGCCGACGTCCTCGTCGGCGATCGCGGCGGCCACGACGGAGGCCAGCCCCGTCATCGTGACGTTCAGCCCGACCCGCGGGCGGCTGACCAGCATGGCGTCGGCGATCCGCTCGACGAGCTCACCGTAGGACATCACGTCGGGGCCCGCGATGTCCCACGACCGGCCCGCGAGCTCCTTCGGCGCCGTGGCGGCGCGGGCGAGGAACTCGAGCATGTCGCGCCCGTCGACCGGCGCCGTGCGGTTGTTGCGCCAGGCGGGCAGGGCGAGCACCGGCATCCGCTCGATCAGGCGCACGAGGAACCGGAACGAGCGCGAGCGGGCGCCGATCACGATCGAGGCGCGCATCGCGATCGACTCCGGCGAGGCGGTCAGCAGCAGCTCCTCGACCGCCAGCCGCGAGGCGAGGTGGCGCGACAGCCGGCCGTTCGAGGGCAGCAGGCCGCCGAGGTAGACGATCCGCTGCACGCCCGCCGCGGCCGCGGCGGCCGCGAAGTGCTCGCCGGTCCGGCGCTCGAGGTCGGCGAAGGCGGCGGTGCCCTCCATCGAGTGGATGAGGAAGTAGGCGACGTCGACGCCGTCGAGCGCGCGGTCGAGGCCGGTGCCGAGCCCGGCGTCGCCCTCGACCATCTCGTCGACGGGGGCGCTGACGCGCGCCGCGGAGCGCCCGTAGCCGCGGACGTGGTGGCCGTCCGAGCGGAGGCGGGGGATGAGGGCCGAGCCGACATAGCCGGAGGCGCCGGTGACGAGGATTCGCATGGGCATCTCTGACCCTACGTGCCCAAAGTGCGGGATGGATGACTCGCAAGGAGGGCGAAACGGGCATGGAAAGCGCCTCCTTGCGGGAACAAAACTGAAAACCCTGCGCTGTGCGGGAAGTCCCCGGCGGACGGGGTTGCATGCGGCCCCTCCGCACGCTTTGCTGCGCCTCGTCCTGTGACGGAATGGTGAACGAGGGGAGCAGTGGGGATGGGCGTGACGCGGGTCAAGAAGGTCAGTTGCGAGGATTGCTTCTTCCGCCGCAACCTGCTGTGCGCGCTCGATCTCGACGAGCCGTGCCCGACCTTCCGGCCCGACCATCCCGAGGGCCTGCGGCCGCCGCAGCAGCTGCGCTTCGTGTTCAGGCAGGAGCGTCGCCGGCAGGCTGCCTGGGCGTTCCCCGACGCCCAGGAGCAGGCCGCGCTTCACGCCTGATCAGCCACTCCGAGCCCGGCGTGTCGGACAGCCCGTGCGCGAGCACGGAGGCGAACACGCAGAGCGCGGCCAGGTTGAAGATCCGCTCGCCGTCGGGGATGCCCTCTGCGAGCACGAGCAGCGAGAAGGTCATGGTGGCCACGCCCTTCGGGCCGAACCACGCCATGAAGCCCTTGGTGGCGGTGTCGACGCCCGTCCCCGCCAAGGCGATCCAGACCGCCACGGTGCGGGCCACCAGCAGCGTGAAGACGACCACGGCGACCGCCGCCCAGCCGTCGGTGAAGAGCCCGTCGAGCGTCAGCAGCGCGCCGAACACGACGAAGATCCCGAGCTTGACGATCTCCACGAACTCCTCGCCCCGGTCCGCGAAGCTCGCGTGCAGGTCCGGGCGCAGGATCCCGAGCGTGATCGCGCCCGTGAAGACGGCGATGAAGCCGTTGCCCTCGGGCGGCAGGCCGGCCGTGATGCCGTAGATCGCAAAGGCGACGCCGAGCCCGTAGAGCGCCTGATCGCGGCTCGGGATCGTCAGCTTCGACGCCAGCCACCCGAGCCCGATGCCGAACGCGAACCCGAGCGTCACGTCCTGGAGCACGAACTCCCACCACACGAAGTCGTTCTCGGCGCTCAGCGCCGCCGTGAAGGCCAGCACCGCCGGCAGGGCCAGGCCGTCATTGAGCCCGGACTCGAGGTTGAGCGAGTGGCGCACGAGCCGCGGCACGCGCGGGTTCGTGACCACCGAGGAGGAGAGCACCGGGTCGGTCGGCGACAGCAGCGCCCCGAGCAGGCAGGACTCCAGCCAGTCGAGGCCGACGACCCAGTGCGCGAAGACCGCGATCAGCGCGCCGGTGATCGGCATCCCGAGCGCGAGCTTGCGGAACGGGAGGTGCCACGCCTTCTGGAGCATCTCCGCCTCGACCTCGAGGCCGTCGCGGAAGAGGATCACGATCAGCGCGATCACCGCGAGGTCGTGGACGAAGCCCGACCGCGCGTCGAGCTCGAGCACCCCCAGCCCGCCCTCGCCGAGCACGAAGCCGGCCAGCACGAACAGCGCCGCGAGCGACAGGAACGACCGCCGCACGAGCCCCGCGACGAGCGCGCCCAGCATCAGCAGGCCGCCAAGGACGAGCAGCACGATCTCCAGCTTCACCGGGATAGAGTCTCCCAGCGAGTAGTCGAGGGGGAGGGCCTCACCAGTTGCGAATCACCGTGCTCGGCAAGTCGCCGTCCTGGCAGGACGCGGACGGGGCCTGCAGCGGATACCTGATCGAGGAGGACGGCTTCCACCTGCTGCTCGACTGCGGCAACGGGGTGTTCTCCAAGCTGCGGCGCTTCATCGACTATGTCGACGTCGACGCGGTCGTGATCTCGCACCTCCACGCCGACCACTTCCTCGACCTCGTGCCGTTCTCCTACGCGCTGACCTACGCGCCGCGCCAGCAGCCGGTCCCCGTCGCGACCTGGCCGGGCACCGACTCCCCCGCCCGCCCCGAGCTGCACGTCCCGCCCGGCGCGACCGAGCTGTTCCGCCGCGTGGTCGGCGCCTGGGGCAACGAGGACCTGATCGAGAACGCCTTCGCGATGCGCGAGTACGTGCCGACCGAGCCGCTCGAGGTCGGCCCGCTGCACGTCCGCTTCCAGCCCGTCCCGCACTTCACGGCCACCAACGCGATCGAGATCGCCTCCTCCAACGGCGGCGGTCGCATCACCTACGGCGCCGACCACGCCCCCACCGACGCGATCGTCGAGTTCGCGCGCGACACCGACCTGCTGATCATCGAGGGCACCCTGCCGCGCCCCGAGCGCGACGGCCCGCGCGGCCACGTGACCCCCGGCGAGGCCGGCGAGCACGCTCGCCGGGCGGGCGCGAAGCGGGTCCTGCTGACCCACTTCTCGGACGAGCTGGGCGCCGATTGGGCGCGCAGCGAGGCCGAGGCGACCTTCGGCGGCGGCGTCGAGGTCGCCACCGAAGGTGCAGCCTTCGACGTGTAGATCAAGCGGCGTGCCGGTTTGGCCGATGCTGGACAGATGAACTCGGAGGGCAACCCGAGCACCGAGGGTGTGCGTCTGCTGTCGCATCGCCCGTCCGTGCTCTACAAGGTCGAGCACATGGCGACCGAGCCCGTGGACGGCGACATCGCCGTGGAGGGCATGCAGCTGGCCGGCCCCGGCTGGGAGGATCGCCTCAAGGAGGTCCTGAACTCGATCTCGCACTCCGAGCGCGCCTGCCTGTTCGCCGTCCGCCTCGATGACGAGCAGGGCCTGCCGATCGCGGCCGACACGCTGCTCGACCGCGCGCGCACCGACTGGTTCCCCGAGTTCCTCTCGCACGGCGTCATGACGCCGCACTTCCAGCCGATCATCGATCTCACCGACGGCCGCGCGTACGGCCGCGAGGCGCTGATGCGCGGCAAGCTGGGCGCCACCGAGGTCCGCGGCGCCGAGCTGATGGCCGCCGCCGAGGCGCACGACGCCCTCTTCTCCTTCGACTCGCGCGCCCGCGCCGCGGCGCTCGAGATCGGCCTGCCGCTGCTGCCCGATGGCGAGCTGCTGTTCGTCAACCTCGACCCGCGCGCCGTCCTCGACATCGAGTCCTCGCTGCGCACCACCTGGCCGGTGGTGCTGCGCATGGGCGCCGACCCGTCGCGGATCTGCCTCGAGCTGATCCGCCCGGAGCGCACCGCCGACCGCGATCTCCTCAAGAACCTCGTCAACGCGCACCGCGAGCGCGGGGCGCTGGTCGCGCTCGACGACCTCTCGGGCGGCGCGGAGTCGCTCGCCTGCCTCGAGCTGCTGCGCCCCGACATCGCCAAGATCGACCGCGCCATGACCGCGGGCATCCAGCACTCCCCGGCCCGCCGCCGGCTCGTCGCAGCGCTCGTCGAGTGCGCCCACGAGCAGGGCTGCCGCGTCGTCGCCGAGGGCATCGAGCGCGTCGACGAGTTCGAGACGATGCGCGAGCTCGGCGTCGACCTCGGGCAGGGCTTCTACTTCGGTCAGCCGACGGCCAAGCCGATGGCCGTCGACCCGCGGCTCGTGCGCCGCCGCGCAGAGCTCGTTTAGCACGCGCGGTACCGTTCCGCTTTGTGTCGGAACGTGACCTGTTCGCCAACTTCGAGCGCATGCGGCGTGAGATGGACGAGCTGTTCGGCAGCGTCTTCGACCGCGGGCTCGCCCCGCGGCGCCGCGGCGGCTTCTCGCCGGCCGTCGACGTCTACTACGTCGGCGACCCCCCGCGGGCGGTCGTGCGGGCCGATCTGGCGGGCATCGACCCCGCCGACGTCGACCTCGAGATCCGCGGCCGCGAGCTGATCCTGGCCGGCCACCGGCGCCCCTCGGAGGACCAGGACCGCCTCTACCAGCAGCTCGAGATCGAGCACGGGCCGTTCCGGCGCGTCGTCGCGCTGGGCGCCGAGGTCGACGCCGACGCCGCCAAGGCGGTCTACGAGGACGGCATGCTCGTGGTCGAGCTGCCGGTCGTCGGCCCGGCCGACGCGCACACGGTGCCGATCGAGCCCGGCCGCCGCTCGAGCGACGTCGGCGGAGACGGCGGCGAGTCGTGACCATCGACATCGAGGCCCCTCGTGACGGCGGGCGCGCCGTGGCGCTGGGCGCTCCCCCGCTGCCGGCGCAGCTGCCCGTCCTGCCGCTGCGCGACACGGTCACCTTCCCCGACACGCTGACGCCGCTCGCCGTCGGCCAGGAGCGCTCGGTCCGGCTCGTCAACGACGTGCTGGCGGGCGACCGCCAGCTCGTGATGGTCGGCAGCCGCGACCCCGACTCCGAGTCGCCCGCGCCCGACCAGCTCTACGAGTACGGCGTCGTCGGCACCGTCGCGCGCATGCTCAAGGTGCCCGACGGGACGCTGCGGATCCTCGTCGAGGGCGGCCAGCGCGTGCGCATCGAGGAGTGGGTGTCCGAGACGCCCTACCTCGTCGCGCGCATCTCCGACGCGGCCGACATCGTCAGCGAGGGGGCGGAGCTGACCGCGCTCATGCGCAACGTCCAGCAGACGTTCTCGCGCATCATCGAGGAGGTCCCCTATCTCCCGGAGGAGCTCCAGCTCGCGGTCGCCAACCTCGACGACCCGTCGGCGCTCTCGCACCTGATCGCGGGCTCGCTGCGGATCAAGACCGAGGAGAAGCAGGAGCTGCTCGAGGAGCGCGACGTCACGAAGCGGCTGCGGCGGCTGTCGGAGATCCTCGCCAACGAGCTCGAGGTCGCCGCCATGGGCGCGCGCATCCAGTCGCAGGTGCAGTCCGAGCTCGACAAGTCCCAGCGCGAGTACCTGCTGCGCCAGCAGCTCAAGGCGATCCAGGAGGAGCTCGGGGAGCGCGACCCGGCCGAGGCCGAGGTCGAGGAGCTGCGCGAGCAGCTCGCCGAGATCAAGCTGCCCGAGGAGGTCCGCAAGGTCGCCGACCGGGAGCTCTCGCGGCTCGAGCGGCTGCCCCAGGCGGCCGCCGAGCACGGGATGATCCGCACCTACCTGGAGTGGATCGCGTCGCTGCCGTGGGACGCGTCGACCGAGGACAACCTCGACCTCAAGCACGCGCGCGAGGTGCTCGACGCCGACCACTACGACATCGAGAAGGTCAAGGACCGCATCATCGAGTTCCTCGCCGTGCGGCGGCTGAAGCCCGACGCGCGCGGCTCGATCCTCTGCTTCGTCGGCCCGCCCGGCGTCGGCAAGACGTCCCTGGGGCGCTCGATCGCGGCGGCGCTGGAGCGCAAGTTCGAGCGCATCTCGGTCGGCGGCCTGCGCGACGAGGCCGAGATCCGCGGCCACCGCCGCACCTACATCGGCGCGATGCCCGGCGTGATCATCCGCGCGCTGCGCGACGCCGAGTCCCACAACCCGCTGTTCATGATCGACGAGATCGACAAGATGGGCGCCGACTTCCGCGGCGACCCCGCGTCGGCGATGCTCGAGGTGCTCGACCCTGAGCAGAACGCGACCTTCCGCGACCACTACCTCGACATGCCGTTCGACCTCTCGCGCGTGATGTTCGTGACCACCGCGAACACGCTCGACACGGTCCCCGGCCCGCTGCGCGACCGCATGGAGATCATCCAGCTCGCCGGCTACACGGAGGAGGAGAAGCTCCAGATCGCCAAGCGCTACCTCGTGCCGCGCCAGATCGAGCGCAACGGGCTCAAGAAGTCCCAGATCGGGTTCACGGACACGGGCCTGCGGGCGCTGATCGCCGACTACACGCGTGAGGCCGGGGTGCGCAACCTCGAGCGCGAGATCGGCAGCGTCTGCCGCAAGGTGGCGCGCCAGGTGGCGGAGGGAACGCTGAAGCGCAAGGTCTCGGTGACCGAGCCGCGCGTGCACGAGCTGCTCGGCCGGCCGCGCTTCCCGCAGGACGTCGTCAAGCGCCGCACGCGCGAGCCCGGGGTCGCCACCGGCCTGGCCTGGACGCCGGTCGGCGGCGACGTGCTGTTCATCGAGGCGACCGCGATGCCCGGCAACCCCGCGCACCCGCCGCGCCTGATCGTCACCGGTCAGCTCGGGGACGTCATGCGCGAGTCGGCGATGGCCGCGCTGTCCTACGTCCGCGGGCACGCGCACGAGCTCGCGCCGGAGCTGCCGACCGATTTCTTCGCCACCCACGACATCCACCTGCACGTGCCCTCGGGCGCCACGCCGAAGGACGGCCCGAGCGCCGGGATCACGATGGCGACCGCGCTGATGTCGCTCGTGACCGGGCGCTCGGTGCGCTCGGATACCGCCATGACCGGGGAGATCACGCTGACCGGGCAGGTGCTGCCGATCGGCGGGCTGAAGGAGAAGTCGCTGGCCGCTCAGCGCGTGGGCATCAAGCGGATCATCGCGCCGAAGCGCAACGAGTCCGATCTCGAGGACATCCCCGAGCCGCTGCGCAAGGGCCTCGAGTTCCAGTGGGTGGAGGCGGTTGGCGAGGTTTTCGAAGCGGCCCTGGAGCCCGCGCGGAACGGCCGGAGGACTTCCAAGGGGCCTGTCGGGGGTATGCTCGCCAGGAGTTGAGAACATGACTCCGAGCGAGAGGTGAGCAAGTTGGCAGCGAAGAAGAAGGCGGCGAAGGCTGGGGCGGCGGCCGTAGCCGTGAAGAACTCGCCATATATCCAGCGCGTCGTCGAGGACGAAGACCTGCGCGACAACCTCGTGCAGGCCTACGAGTCCTCGCGGAACGCTGCCGCGCGCCTCAGCAACGGCAAGTCGCCGACGAAGCAGATCTTCGACGACAAGAAGCTGCAGAAGGACCTCAAGCAGGCCGCTGAGGCCTTCCGCGACGCGTCCGTCGCGCTGCGCGAGGCTCCCAACCAGCGCAAGGGCCTGAGCTTCGGCCGGCTGCTCCTGCTGACCATCGTCAGCGCGGGCGTCGCCCTCGCCGTGTCCGAGGGCCTGCGCAAGAAGGTGCTCGACGCGCTGTTCGGCGCCGAGGAGGAGTTCGAGTACACCTCGACGACCACGACGCCGCCCCCCGCGGCGGCGGAGACGTCGTCGGCCGGTTCCGCCTCCAGCTCCTAGAGCACCGGCACCAGCGGGATATCCCAGAGGATCGCGGCCACGGCGAAGGCCGCGATCCCCAGTACCGCCAGCGCGGTGCCGAGCGCCTTCTGCAGCGGTGACGCGTTCTCGGCGGCGTCCTTCGCGGCCTCGAGGCGGTCGAGGACCTTCTCCATCAGGTTCTCGGCCCACTTGAACTCGAGCGCGAGCATGCCGAGCCCGAGGAACACGATCGCCCAGCCCGGGCCGGGCAGCGGGATCAGCGCGATCCCGCCGAGCACGACCACGAAGGCCAGGACCATGAACGCCACGCGGTAGGGCATGCTGTGCTGGACGTGGCGCTCGCGGCGCCGCGCCAGCTTCTCGGACAGCGTCAGGTGCTGCTCGGGGGGCGACTCGGAGCCGCTGCTCACGTCACTCCCCCGCGATGAAGTCGCGGACCTCGACCAGTGCGCCCGGCCGCTCGGCGGTGTCGGCGCCGTGGCGGGCCAGCCAGGCTCCGGGTGGAACGTCGCGGTTCTCCTGCCATGCCAGCAGGATCGCATGCGGGTCGATCGCGTCCTTGCCGCCGGGGTGGATCTCGAAGTGCACGTGCGGCGGGGTCGGCTCGGCGTCGCCGGTGTTGCCGGTGAAGCCGAGCACGGTGCCGGCCTTGACCTTGCGGCCGTTGACCGCGTCGGGCGAGAACGCAGACAGGTGGGCGTAGAAGAACGCGTCGCCGGCCTTCGTGCGGATCCACAGGCGGTTGCCCGAGATCGGCAGCGTGCCGACCCGCTCGACGACGCCGTCGGCGACCGCGAGCACGGGCGCGCCGAACTCCGCGAAGACGTCGTTGCCCTCGTGGGCGCCGGTGTCGGCGCGGGGCGCGCCCCAGTCGTCGGCGACGGTCGCCTTGCCGTAGACGGGGAACGCGTAGCGCTGGCCGGTCAGGCGCTCGCGGACCTTGGGGGCCTTGCGGCGCTTGGCCTTCTTGGCTTTGGGTGTCGGCGTGGCGGTGACGGTGGCGGTCGGCGTGGGCGTGGGGGTCGCGACGACCTGGTCGGCGGCGCTGGCCCGCGCGACCGCGACGTCGACCCGGGTGCCCGCCGGCAGGTCGCCACGGGCGGCGCCGAGCGTGACGCGGATCGCCGAGCGGCCCTTGTTGACGACGACGGAGCCGCCGTCCGCGAGCACATAGCGGCTCGGCGTCCGGATGTCGCCGATCGGGCGGCCCTCGACCTTCAGGCCCACGATGCGGCCCGCGTAGACGACGCCGGCGGCGGTCGCCGTGGCGGTGCGGCGGGCGAGGGTGGCGGTGACGGTCCCGTCGAAGAGGTCGACCCGGCGCGCGAGCGCAGCGGCGCGCGCGCTGCCCTGGCCGCCGGCGCGCGAGGCGCGGGCGATCGCCTCGGCCGTCCCGACCACCACGCCCGAGTCCTCGACCGTGATCTCGTCGTCGGTCTTCTCGTCGTCGCCGTCCGCGGTGAGCGTGCCGAAGTCGCCCAGCGAGCCGGTCACGATCGACGCCTCGGCCCGCGCCCGCGCGGGTGAGTCGGCCTCGGAGGCCGGGACGAGGACCGCTCCGGCAACGATCAGCAGGAGGGCGAGGAGGGCACCGCGCATCGCCTGCCAGTGTGGCAAAGCGGCGGTGGAGAGCCGCCAAGCCCTGGCTGGACGGCCAGCTAGCATCCCGCGCGATGGAGGCGACGGCGGCCCTCAGCGGCGACAAGGCGCAGCGCATCGTGGACGCGATGCGCGCCTCGGTCGCCACACGCGGCGCGGCGGGCTCGACGTTCGACCACGTCGCGCGCGAGGCGGGCGTCTCGCGCGGGCTCCTGCACTACTACTTCGGCACCAAGGAGCGGCTGCTGGTCGAGGTCGTCCGGCGCGACTCCGACCTGCGCCTGGCCGCGCTCGACGCGGCGCTCGCGGCCGCCCACACGGCCGACGACCTCCTGCACGTGCTGGTGCGCTCGCTCGAGGACATGGTCGAGCGCGACCCGTCCTTCGTCGCCCTGCACTTCGAGCTCTTCACCTCCGCGCGCCGCACGCCGGAGATCGCCGCCGAGCTGGCGGCGCTGCACCGCCGCATCCGCACCCACGTGGCCGAGCAGCTCGAAGCCAAGCAGTCCGAGGGCGTGATCGCGATGAAGGCCGACGCCGAGGCGATCGTGACGATCCTGCTCTCGCTCGCCGACGGCCTCGCGCTGCGGATGCTCGCCGACCCGGAGCACGACTGGGGCCCGACGCTGGCGGCGGCGATGCCGGCGGCGCGCGCGCTCCTCGTCTGAGGAACGTGCCCCTCTAGCCTCATTGCGGATGCTCCGCGCGGCGCTCGCCCTCCTCGGACTGCTCGCCGCCGCGCTCGTCGGCAGCCAGCTCGTGCTGCCGCGGCTCGCCGAACGGCGCATCAGCGACGACCTCTCGGTCAACGGCGAGGTGCGTCGCGTCACGGTCGAGGCCATGCCCGCGGTCAAGCTCCTGTTCAAGCGCGCCGACCGCGTCGAGGTCGACATGGCCGAGGCGACGGCGGGCACCGGCAAGCTCGCCAAGCTCCTGCGCCGCACGTCCGGCGCCCGCGAGGTCGACGCGCGCGTCGACCTCGTCCACATCGGCCCGCTGCAGCTGCGCGGCGTCGCGCTGCACAAGGATCACAACCGCCTGGACGGCGAGGCGACGCTCAGCGACGCCGACCTGGCCGCCGCGCTCCCCCGCCAGCTCGGGCTGCGCCCGGTCGACGACCCGGCGGGCGAGCTCGTGCTCGAGCTGTCCGCCGGCGTGTTCGCCGCCCGCGCCCGCCTCTCCGCCCGCGACGGCGCGCTCGTGATCGCGCCCGAGGGGTTTCTCGGCGGCCTCGGCTCGATCACGGTCTTCAAGGACTCGCGCGTGCACGTCTCCCAGGTCGGCTCCAAGCTCGGCGACGACGGCTTCACCCTCACCGCCTCCGGGCGGCTGGACTAGGCGAAGAGACCGCGCGCGGACCACAGGGTCCGCAGCGAGCCGCGCGGGCGCAGCCGGCCGGTCGCCATCGCGCGGCGCGGGTCGAGGCGGCCACCGACGACGTCGACGAAGTCCTCGTAGCGCGCCCGGAAGAGGATGTCCGGCGCCTCGACGCGCCCGGACTCGACCGCGGTCGAGCCGTTGTCGAGGCGCATGTGCCACGGGTCGGCGTCCGGGAAGTCCCACTGCACCGTCAGCGGCCCGGCCGGCGCGGTGCGGAAGTCGACGCCGCGGCGGACCGTGTCGAACAGCAGCGCCATCGTGTCGGGGTCACGCGCGGGCGGCCCGTTCTTCTCGCCCAGGATCCCCGCCTGCAGCAGCGCCATCCCGCGCAGCGCGCGCTCGCGCGGCGGCAGGTCGATCGGGTAGAGCAGCGGGCCGGGGAGGTGCTCGACCGGCAGCCCGGCGGCGCGCATCTTCGACTCGAACGAGCGCGCGCCCTCCTCGTAGATCTCCTCCAGCGTGAAGCCGAAGCACTCCGAGTAGCGGCGGTCCCAGTTCGGCGGGGCGAAGACGCCGACGGTGTGGGGGAGGACGTCGCGCAGCAGGTCGGCGACGGCCTCGGGGACCTCCGGGTCCTCGGCGGCGAGGTCGTGCAGCAGCTTCACGCCGAAGCCGATGTGGCGCTGCTCGTCGAGCGCGACGTTGCGCATCCCGGCGCGGAAGGCCGGCAGCACGTCCTGCGCGGTCAGGTAGGCCTCGATGAAGTGCTGGCCGGGCTGGGCGAGCGTCGCCTCGACGATCACGTGGTACATCGCGACGGCCTGGGCCAGCTTGGTCCGCGACTGGTCGCGCCGCAGCTCGCCGACCACGCGATCGAGGTGCTCGAACGTCTTGATGAAGCCGTAGGTCAGCTCGCCGCGGGTCGCGTCGAGCCCGCTCGCGACCGTCCCGTCGCCCGCGCCGACCACCTCGTGCATGAAGCGCTTGAAGAAGATCGCGTGGCGCGCCTCGTCGACCTGCTGGGTGGCGAGGAAGTACTTCTGCTCCTCGCGCGGGGCGGCGTCGATCAGCGGCGAGAGGTTGTCGGTGACCGAGTCCTCGCCGTGGAAGAACAGCGAGTAGTTCCACAGCGCCGCCTTCCGCTGGATGTCCGAGAACTTCTCGTGCCAGTCCTCGCGATCCTGCGTGAAGTCGTACTCCATCGCGCGCCAGTTGCCCTTCTCCCAGCGCGTGTAGAGGTCCTGGTAGGAGATCTGGTCGACGGCGGTGGACATGCCATGACCGTACCGAACGGCAGCGTTCACTTGCACCGGTTGACCTTTGCTGAAAGATTCTTTGCAATCGACCTCGAGGGATCCGATGCGCCGCCTCACCCTGGCGATCCTGCTGTTCGCCGTGCTCGCACCGTCCGCGATGGCGCACGGGCGGCCCGACTCCCCGTTCGACCGCCGGCCCGCCGGCGAGCTGCTGGGTCAGTGGTGGAAGAACCGTCCTCGAGATCCCGGTGTCCGAGCCAACCCGCTGACCGGCAACGCCGATCCCTGCATCACGGCTCGGCCGCCGTCGTGCTGGCGCCACCGCGTTCACTCGCCCGGCGGCGAGATCGCGTGCACGGTGGACAGGAACTACCTCGATCCTGGCGATCTACCTTCACCTCGCGAGTGCAGCGATGCCGAGGACCCGCCGTTCTTCGGCGCGACCCCGCAGGCGCGCGCCGCCTGCGCCCGGGCCACCACCGACCGGCGTGCAAATCAACCGAGGTCGGGATCGACGGCAGGGTCTACGACGTGCGGCGCTACCGCACCACCTCACCCGACCTCCGGGTCCGCCTGCCCGAGGACGACCTGTTCGGCGTCGACGCCCGCTCGCTGCGCTTCACGGCGGACGGCTGGGCGCCGCTGATCGTAGCCGCTGCGGCCGGGCCACCACGTGATCTCGGTCCGCTCGGCCGGCTCGGATCCGGGCCGCCCGTCGTTCGACGACTTCGGGACGCTGCAGCTCGAGGTCCGCGGCCGCCGGGGCCACGGCCCGATCACTAGCCGCCGACGGGCCAGGCGTGGACGGGCTCGTTGGCGTGCATGAGGTCGCGGTAGCGCACCGTCATCTCGCGCAGCGCGTGGGCGCGATCCATGCCCTTGTCGTCGTAGAGCTGGTGGAACGTCTCGGTCTGCCAGGTCGCGCCGTTGCGCTGCGTCAGGCAGCGCTGCTCGATGATCCCGAGCAGCCGCTCGCGGTCCGCCGGAGTCGATCTCCCACCGCTGTAGGCCCTTCGTGCGCGAGCGGCAGCAGTCGCCGCAGCACGAGCTCGGAGGCCGGGACCTCGCCGAGCCCGGGCCAGAACACGCGCGCGTCGATGCCGTCGCGCGCGCCGCGGTGGAAGTTCTCCTCGGCGGCCGAGAAGGACATCCGCGACCAGATCGGGCGCTCCTCGTCGATCAGCATGCGGACGAGCCCGTAGTAGAAGGCGGCGTTGGCGAGCGTGTCCACGACGGTCGGCCCGGCGGGCAGGACGCGGTTCTCGACGCGCAGGTGCGGCTTGCCGCGGACGACGTCGTAGACCGGCCGGTTCCAGCGGTAGACGGTGCCGTTGTGCAGGCGCAGCTCGCCGAGCTTCGGGACGCCGCCGTGCCCGAGCACCTCGACCGGGTCCTCGTCCTCGCACACCGGCAGCAGCGCCGGGAAGTAGGTGACGTTCTCCTCGAAGAGGTCGAAGATCGACGTGATCCAGCGCTCGCCGAACCACACGCGCGGGCGCACGCCCTGCGCCTTGAGCTCCTCCGGGCGCGTGTCGGTGGCCTGCTCGAACAGCGCGATACGCGTCTCGCGCCACAGCTCGCGCCCGAAGAAGAAGGGCGAGTTGGCGCCGATCGCCAGCTGCACCCCGGCGATCGCCTGCGCGGCGTTCCAGAGCGTGTGGAAGCGGTCAGGGCTGACCTGCTGGTGGAGCTGCACGCTCGTGCAGGCCGCCTCCGGCGCGATCGTGTCGGCGAACGTCGAGAGCCGCTCGGGCCCGTTGATGGAGATCTGCAGGTCCTCCCCGCGGGCGGCGAAGATCTGCTCGTTGAGGAGCTTGTAGCGGGGGTTCGCGCTGAAGCTGTCGACGTTGAGGTGCTGGTCGTCGATCGTCGGCAGGATGCCCACGAGCATCATGTGCGCGCCCGCGCCGTGGGCCTTGTCCTCGGCCGCGTTGAGGCTCGCGCGGACCTGCGTCTCGAGCTCCGCGAACACCGGCCCCGCGAGCAGCCGCGGCGGGATGTTGATCTCGACGTTGAACTGCGCCAGCTCGGTCGTGAAGTCCGGGTCGGCGATGCGCTCGAGCACGTCGGCGTTGAGCAGCGCCGGATCACCCGCCTCGTCGGTCAGGTTGAGCTCGATCTCCAGCCCCATCGAGCGGTCCTCGGGGTCGAAGCGCGACTCCGCGAGCATGCGCGCGAACACGTCCAGGCAGGAGCGCACCTTCTGGCGGTAGCGCTGCCGGTCCTCGCGGCTGAAGACCGTGGCGGTGACGTCTTCGCCCATGGCTGTCCCGATGTCTACCCGGTCGCGAGCTTCGGTGAGCGCCAATCGGCGCGCAGTCGCCGCTCGAGCTCGTCGCCGAGCGTGTCGATCGGGAGCCGCTCCTGGCTGAGCGTGTCGCGGTCGCGCACGGTGACGGTGCGGTCCTCGAGCGTCTGGTGGTCGACCGTGACCGCGTAGGGCGTGCCGATCTCGTCCTGGCGGCGGTAGCGCTTGCCGATCGATCCGCCCTCGTCGTACTCGGTCTGGAGGCCGCGGCGGCGCAGCTCGTCGTGGATCTCGTGCGCGACCTCGGGCTGGCCGTCCTTGCGCATCGAGCGGCAGTACGGCCACCTTCACGGGCGCGAGCGCCGGGTGGAGCTTGAGCACGGTGCGCTGCTCGCCGCCGATCTCGTCCTCGTCGTAGGCGTCGCAGAGGAAGGCGAGCACGGAGCGCCCGACGCCGGCGGCCGGCTCGATCACGTGCGGGACGTAGCGCTCCCCCGACTGCTGGTCGAAGTACTCGAGCTTCTGGCCCGACATCTGCGCGTGCGCGGTGAGGTCGAAGTCGCCGCGGTTGGCGATGCCCTCGAGCTCGGACCAGCCGATCGGATAGAGGTACTCGACGTCGCTGGTGGCCGAGGAGTAGTGCGACAGCTCATCGGCCTCGTGCGGGCGCAGCATCAGGTGGTCGGGACGGATGCCGAGGTCGGTGTACCAGTCCATGCGCGCCTTCAGCCAGTGCTCGTGCCACTGCTGCGGCCTCGTCGGGGGGCACGAAGAACTCCATCTCCATCTGCTCGAACTCGAGCGTGCGGAAGATGAAGTTGCCGGGGGTGATCTCGTTGCGGAACGACTTGCCGACCTGGGCGATCCCGAACGGCGGCTTGCGGCGCGCGAACTGAAGCACGTTCTTGAAGTTGAGGAAGATGCCCTGGGCCGTCTCCGGGCGCAGGTAGACGGTCGAGCCGGCGTCCTTCACGGGGCCGATCGAGGTCTCGAACATGAGGTTGAACTCGCGCGCCTCGGTGAGGTCGCACTCCGGTGTCTCGCCCGCCTTCTTCGACGGCTTGCGGCCGCAGGGCGACTCCGCCAGATGGTCCGCGCGGAAGCGCTGCTTGCAGGTCTTGCAGTCGATCAGCGGATCGGTGAAGCCGGCGAGGTGGCCCGAGGCCTCCCACGTGCGCGGGTGCTGGATGATCGCCGAGTCCAGCGCGACGATGTCGTCGCGCTCCTGGATCATCGCCTTCCACCACGCGCCGACCACGTTGTTCTTGAGCAGCACGCCGTAGTGCCCGTAGTCGTACGTGTTCGCGATGCCCCCGTAGATGTCGGAGGCGGCGAAGATGAAGCCGCGGCGCTTGCACAGCGCCACGACCTTGTCCATGGTGACGACGTCGTCTGGCACGCGGCCCGTGAGTCTAGGCGCCGCAGGGCGCTCATATACTCGGGGAGATGCCGATCTACGAGTTCCGCTGCGAGAACGGGCACCTCTTCGAGGTGATGCAGAAGATCTCCGAGGCCCCGGTGACGGAATGCGGGGAATGCGGCGCGCCGGTCACACGGGTCTACCACCCGATCGCGGTGCACTTCAAGGGGTCGGGCTTCTACAACACCGACTACGGCACGGCCAAGCGCAAGCGCGAGATGGACAAGTCCGCCTCCGACGGCGCGAAGAAGAACGACGCGAAGCAGGCGGAGAAGAAGTCGGAGTCCAAGTCCTCCGACAGCAAGCCCGCCGCGTCGTCGTCCTCGTCCTCCTCTTCGTCGCCCAAGCCCAAGTCTGACTCATAAGCGGAGCTGATAGCTCCCGCTGGGAACCGTCATTGGCGCTTGGAGTGGAGCGCTGCGACACTGGCTGGAATGTCCGCCCGCCACGCCGGTCTGCTCGCCACGCTCGCCGCCGTATGGGGTGGTTCGTACCTCCTGATCAAGTACGCCCTCGAGGACTTCGAGCCCGCCGTGATCGTGTGGATCCGCTGCGTGCTCGCCGGGCTCGTGCTGTTCGCCGTGATGCGCCTGCGCGACGGGGGCGGCGAGGTGCGCGCGGCGCGTACCGAGCTCCGCGCGCGGCCGTGGCGCGCCGTCCTGCTGGGCGCGCTCGCGATCGCGCTGCCGTTCAACCTCATCACCTTCGGCGAGCTCGAGGTGCCGTCGGGCATGACCGCGGTGCTGATCGCGCCGGCCTCGCTGTTCGTGGCCGCCTTCGCCCCCTTCATCGACGTGAGCGAGAAGGTGCGCAGCTCCGCGCTCGGCGGCATGTTCCTCGGCCTCGCCGGGGTCGCGCTGCTCGTCGGCCTGGAGTCGCTGCACTCGCTCGGCGAGTTCCTCGGCTCGCTCGCCATGATCGGCGCGGCAGCCTGCTACGCGCTCTCGAGCTTCGTCGTCAAGCGCTACAAGGGCCTGACCTCGGTGACGACGTCCTTCCTCTCGATCCTCGTCGCCTCCGTGCTCACGCTGCCCGCCGCGATCGCCACCGCCCCGACGTCGGTGCCGGGGCTGCGCGCGGTGCTCGCGCTCGTGGTGCTCGGCGTCGTCGGGACGGCCTTGGCCTTCGTCATCTTCTACAAGCTGATCGCCGAGACCGGCGCGGGGCGCGCGTCTTTGGTGTCGTACCTCGCGCCCGGCATCGCTCTGTTCTACGGCGCCCTGCTGCTCGACGAGCCGATCACGGCCGCGTCGATCGGCGGGCTGACGCTGATCCTCGGCGGCGTCGCGCTCGCGTCTCGCAAGCCGAAGGAGGGTGCGGGGGCGGTGGGTGTGCCCGCGGCGTCGTCGGCGACGTAGGTCTCTCTCGCGGCGGTGTTGCGGTTTGTGACGAACTGCGCATTGAGGGTGTGACGAAGCGCCCGCGGCGCCCCTGTTCGGCGGGTCCGAGGCGCCAATCGTTGGCCGGGTGTGCGGTGTTAGTCGCAATAATTCCCACGAACTCAGCACACCCGACGTTCTGATCGCCGAAGTGGCGGCTCGGCAGCACGGCGTGGTCACGATCGCGCAGTTGCTCGCCGCCGGTCTCGACCGCAACGCCATCAAGTACCGCCTGCCGCGTCGGGCGTCTCCACCTCCTTCACCGCGGGGTGTACGCCGTGGGTCACCGCCCCCCGTCACCGCTCGCCACGGCGATGGCCGCCGTGCTCGCCTGCGGTCCGGAAGCCGCGCTGAGCCACCGCTCCGCCGGCGCGCTGTGGAGGATCCTCCCGCGCTGGCCCACGCCGACGGAGGTGACCGCGCCGACCAAGCGACCGGCGGCACCGGGATCCACGTCCACCGCTCCCCGCACGCCGACGCGACCACCCACTACGGGATCCGCGTCACCACACCCCTGCGCACGCTCGTCGACCTCGCCGACGTCCTGAACCCCAAACAACTCACCCGCGCCCTCAACGAGGCCCAAGTCCAACGGCTCGTCACCCCCGCCGAGCTGACCACCCTCCTCACCCGATATCCAGGGCGGCGGACAGCTCAGCTCACGCCCGAGCGGGGCGCCACCCGCTCAACCCTCGAAGACGACTTCGTCCGCTTCCTCAAACGCCACGACCTGCCCACTCCCCGAGTTCAACCAGCACATCGCCGGCCACGAAGTCGACGCCGTCTACCGCGAACAATGACTCGTCATCGAACTCGACAGCCGCCAATTCCACACCACCACCCAGGCCTTCGAACAGGACCGCGACCGCGACGCCGACCTCCTCAACGCGGGGTTCTCAACCCTCCGCATCACCGACCACCGCCTCAAATACCACGCAACCAAAGAGGCCCAACGCCTCAACGAGATTCTGAACCGCTAGCCCTTCAGGAACCGTCGCACCTCGCGCCGCTTGACCTCGTCGGACACGCGCAGGCCGTTGCCCTCGGGCTCGCCCTTGAGCACGTGCGTGGACGGTGAGCCGCCGGTCGCGATCGCGGCGAAGAGCCCGAGCAGGTCGGGGCCGGCCATGTCGGAGCGGACCGCCTTGGGCGCCTGCCAGGAGACGAGCGGGAGTCGCAGGAAGGTCGTGGGGCTCAGCAGCCGCGACTTGATGGAGCCGAGGATCTTCTGCTGGCGGCGCGCGCGGGTCAGGTCGTTCTCGGCCGGGTTGCACTCGTTCTTGCGCGTGCGGGCGAGCGCGAGCGCCTGCTCGCCGTCGAGGTGGTTCTTGCCCGGGTTGAGCCGCAGCGTGTAGCCGCCGTTCTTGTAACCGCCGTTGATGCGTGAGATCACGCAGCCGCCGGTGTAGTTGATGCCACCCAGCGAGTTGATGAAGTCGGGGAAGTTCTCGAAGTTGACCTCGACGATGTGGTTGATCTTCACGCCGAGGAACCCCTCGACGGTCTTGACCGCGAGGCCCGGGCCGCCGTAGGCGTAGGCGGCGTTGATCTTGTCGGTCCCGTGGCCGGGGATCTCCGCGAACGTGTCGCGCGGGATCGAGAGCCGCGAGGCCTTCCCGCCGCCGACCCGCATCAACAGGATCGTGTCCGAGCGGCTGGGGCCGCCGACGTTGGCGCCGGGCTCCTTCGTCCCCTTCGTGCGGGCGTCGGAGCCGAGCACGAGGATGTTGTTCGGCGAGGTGAGCGGGAAGCCCGAGTCGCTGAGGGTCGAGCCGGCGGCGTCGTTGACCTTCTGGCGCTGGACCTGGGCCGAGACCAGGAACAGCAGCAGCGAGACCAGGACCCAGCCGACCGCTGCGAGAGCGACGTAGCCGAGCACGCGCCAGAAGGTGAAGCGCTCGCTGAGCTTGCGCTTTCCGCCCTGCTCGGGACGGGGGTGGCCGCCGCGCAGATCGTCGAGGCCGTCGCGCGCGCCGTTGGAGCGCTTCCCGAAGAGCTTCGGGCGCGAGCGGTAGCGGGTGTAGTTTGGCTTCTCTTCGTCCATGGCGAACGGGGTATCGTGGTCGGAGTGCCCCCCCGCTGTGTGATCGGCGTCGATCTCGGCGGGACGAAACTCCTGGCCGGAGCCGTCGATCCTGAACGGCTCACCGTCCACCACCGAGCGCGGCGGGAGGCCTTCGGGCTGAACCAGGCCGCCCTCATCGAGGCGGTGGTCGAAGCCGTAGAAGAGGCTAGCGATGCCGTCGGGGGCGAAGTCGACGCGGTCGGCTTCGGGATCCCCTGTACCTTCGACCGCCGGACCGGGATCGCGGTCCAGGCCGTCAACCTGCCGCTCGCCGACCTGCCCTTCGCCGACCTCATGTCCGAGCGCCTCGGGCTGCCGGTGGAGGTCGACAACGACGCCAACTGCGCGGTCTGGGCCGAGACCTGCGCCGGCGCGGCGAAGGGCGCGACGGACGTCGCGATGCTCACGATCGGGACGGGGATCGGCGGCGGGCTCGTGCTGGGCGGGCGGCTGTACCGCGGCTGGGTGGGCGCGGCGGCGGAGCTCGGCCACATGGTCGTCGACATCGACGGCCCGCCGTGCCAGGGCAACTGCCCGAACTGGGGCTGCCTCGAGGCGGTCGCCTCCGGCTCGGCGCTGGTGCGCGAGGCGGCGCTGCGGGTGGCGCGCCAACCGGACACCCCTCTGGGCCGCGCGCTCGAGGACGGGCGCCCGCTGACCGGGCCGCTCGTCACCGAGATGGCCTTCGACGGCGATCCGGTGGCGGCCGACTCGATCCGCGTGGTCGGCGAGCGCCTCGGGGTCGGCATCGCGAACCTCGTCAACATCTTCAACCCCGAGTACGTCGTGATCGGGGGCGGGGTGATCGCGGCGGGCGAGCTGCTGTTGGCGCCGGCGCGCGAGGTCATGAAGCGCCGCGCGCTCGAGCCGGGCCGCGACCTCGTGAAGGTCGTGGGGACGACGTTCGGCGGGGAGTCGGGGATGATCGGCGCCGCGTTGCTGGCGGCCGACCCGGGGGCGGCGGAGTGAGCGGCGGGGGCGGGCGGCTCGTCGTCTGCCCGACGCCGATCGGCAACCTGGAGGACGTGACGCTGCGCGTGCTCGCCGCGCTGCGCGACGCCGACCTGATCGCCTGCGAGGACACCCGCCGCACGCGCGTGCTGCTCGAGCGCTACGGGGTCCAGGCGTCGCTGCTCTCCTACCACGAGCACAACGAGCGCGAGCGCACGCCGGAGCTGGTCGCGAAGATGCTCGACGGCGCCGTTGTCGCGCTCGTCTCGGACGCGGGGATGCCGCTGGTCAGCGACCCGGGCTACGTCCTGGTGGCGGGCTGCATCGCCGCGGGGCTCGAGGTCGAGGTGCTGCCCGGCCCGTCCGCCGCGATCGCCGCGCTGGTGGCGAGCGGGCTGCCCGCGGAGCGCTGGCGCTTCGCCGGCTTCCTGCCGCGCAAGCGCGGTGCCTTGGAGGTGCTGCTGGCCGCGCCGGAGACCGTCGTGGCGTTCGAGTCGCCGCGCCGCGTCGGCGCGTCGCTGGCGGTGCTCGCCGGGGTGGATCCTGAGCGCCCGGTCGCGGTCTGCCGCGAGCTGACCAAGCTGCACGAGGAGGTCGTCCGCGGCGACGCGGCCACCCTCGCTGCGCGATACGAGACGACCCCGCCGCGCGGCGAGGTCGTGCTCGTCATCGGCGGCGCGCCACCCCGCAAGGGCCCGGACCCGGCCGCGATCGACGCCGTCCAGCGCCTCGTCGACGCCGGCGCCCGCGCCCGCCCGGCGGCGACGGTTGTCGCCGAGCTCACCGGCGGAGCTGCCAACGATCTGTACCGCGCTGTGACAAAAGGCGCACAAGCCCGCGAAGACTGACCCCGGTCGGGCGTTCCGGCCCGGAGTTCGCCGTAGCGTCGAGCGGGATGCCCCTGCGCCCGCTCCTCGTCCTCATCGCCGCCGTCTTCTGCACCGCCGCGGGGTTAGCCGCGCCGGCGACAGCCGCCCGCACGGGCGTGGCCGCGATCGCCGTCTCATCGCTCGGCGCGGCGCCGCGCTGGGCGCCACCGGTGCCAGGGCCGCCCACGAGGCTCTTCCACCTCGGCCGCGACCCGTTCGCGCGCGGGCAGCACCGCGGCGTCGACCTCGACGCCGCGCCGGGCGAGCGGGTCCGGTCGGCGTGCGGCGGCCGCGTGGTGTTCGCGGGGCGGGTGGCGGGCGCCGGAACCGTCAGCGTTCGCTGCGGACGATGGCGGGTGACTTACGCGCCCCTCGAGCGGATCGCGGTGCGGGCCGGCGCGCGCGTCGGACCGGGTCGACGGCTCGGCCGGGTCGGGCGGACAGTGCCGCCGCCGGGCGACGCAGGCCGGTGCACCACGGCGGGCTCCACCTCGGCGTGCGCCGGGTTTCGGAGCGCTTCGGCTACGTGGACCCGCTCGGCTTCCTCGCCGCGGCGGACCGCGCGCCGCCTCCCGTCGTGCCCGCGCGGCTGCCCCGGCCGGCGCCGCGTGCGACGCGCGTGCCGCATCCCGCCCGGCCGTCGCCGGGGGTCGCGCCGTGGCCGGTGTGGGTCGGGCTGGCCTTGTTCATGACGGGGCTCGCCGGGGCCGGTACGTTGCGGTTTCCGCTCCGCAAGACAGGAGGTGCAGCGTGCCGCGCGTCGTCCACTTCGAGTTCCTCTCCGACGACCCCGAGCAGTCCGTGAAGTTCTTCCAGGAGGCGTTCGGCTGGCAGAACCAGTCCTGGCCCGGGCAGTCCTACTGGCTGGTCGACACCGGCAAGGAAGAGCTCGGGATCAACGGCGGGATCATGCGCGCGAGTGACTTCCCGCACACGCAGAACGCCCTCTGCACGATCGACGTCGAGGACATCGGCGAGGCGCTCGCCAAGGTCGAGGCGGCCGGCGGCACGGTGATCGCGCCCGAGCGCCAGGTCGGCGAGGCGGGCTGGGCCGCCTACGCGGCGGACCCCCAGGGCGTCGTGTTCGGGCTCTGGAAGTCCGCCTGAGAGAAGCGACGGTCGAGCACGGTCGCGGCTGCCGCGGCGAGGGTGAGCGCCCCGAACCAGTCGGCCGGGCGCTGCTCCGTGACCGGGCCGAGCCGCAGGTCGCCGCCGTCCGCGGTCAGCTGCCACGGAGCCGGCGCGAGCAGCGGGTTGACCGCCGCGGCGAACGCGCCCGGCGTGGTGGCCGCGAACGCCTCGACCAGCGGCGGCCGCAGCTCGCGCATCGGGCCGACGTCGCGCTTCCCGGCCGCCGGCGCGGGCTCCGGGCACGCCGCCAACAGGGCCGCGAGCTCGCCCACGCCGACCAGCTTCTCGGCCGGGTCGGGATCGCGCGGGCGGGTGTTGACGAGCGTCGCCGCGAGCTCCGCCCACGCGGCGTGCTCAGGTGAAAGACGCAGAGCGCTCACGCGCTGGAGTATCTACCGCCGCTTGGTCCTGAACCGCTTGACCGCGGGCGTCGGGTCGACGTTGCCGGCCCGGTCGCGTGCCTTGACCCGGAACACGTGCCTGCGGGGCTTGAGGGCCTGGATGGTCTTCGGCGAGGCGCAGAGCTTGTAGGGCCGCGCGTCGAGCTTGCAGAGGAACTGCGCGCCCTTCTCGGAGGTGAACCTGAACGTCGCCTTGCGCCGCCCGCGGTTGAACTGCGTTCTGCGGAGCCGCGTCTGGGGCGGCGTGACGTCGCGCGGGATCAAGATCGGCGGCGGGACGGCGGTCGGGGCCGGCGTCACCGTCGGGGTCGGAACGGCGGTCGGCCCCGGGGTGACCGTGGGGGTCGGGAAGGCGATGATCTGCGTGAGGCTGAACGAGGCGGCCGACTGGGCCTGATTGTCACCACCGGCGCTCGTGAAGTTCCCCGCCGCGTAGAGCAGCCGGTCGACGACCGCGAGGGCCGAGCCCTCCCCGACCCAGGGGCCGTTGCCGGCGCCGTTGGACCCGACCGGCTTCCACTCCGTGCCGTCGAACCAGGCGATGTTGTCGGCGCGCGCGTCGCCGCCGGCGTTCTGGAACGTCCCCGTGGCGAAGACGTTCGAGCCGAAGCTGGTCAGGTCGTAGATGTTGGTCGTGGGCGGGAACCATCCGTCCGTGCCGGCGCTGTTCGCGCCCATGGCGCTCCACGCCGACCCGTCCCACTTCGCGACATGGTCGGCCTGCGCGATGCCGGCGACGTTCGCGCCCTCCGTGCCGACGAACACGCTGGTCCCGCTGGCGGCCAGCCCGCGGACGTAGGCGTCCAGCGCACAGCCGCACGCGCCGCCGCCCGTGCTGCCCATCGCGTGCCACCCGCCGCCGTCGAGGTAGGCGACGTTGTCGGCAGCCGCGATGTTCTCGAGGTTGGCGAACCGTCCGCCCGCGTAGAGCCTCCCGTCGCTGGTGGCGGTCAGTGCCTTCACCGGGCCGGAGAACTCCTTGACGGCGGTGGTGGCGCGCGGCGTGCCGGTGGCCAGGTCGCACGCGAGCAGGTAGTCGGCGGTGGCGATGCCCGCGCCGTCCTGGAAGTCGCCCCCGACGTAGAGGGTCGGTCCGATGACCTGCAGCGCTTTGACGTTCCCGATCGTCTTGGTCGGCGGTGTGCAGAACGGCTTCCAGGTCGTGCCGTCCCAGACCGCGAGGTTGTTGGCGCCGCTCGTCCCCGCCGCAAACGTGCCGCCGGCGTAGACCTTGCCGCCGGCGACGGCGATGGCGAAGACCTCACCGCTCGTGATCTGCTCCGTCGACGAGCTGACCGCGCTCCAGGCGCTGCCGTTCCACTTCGCGATGCGATCGGCGTTGGCGATCCCGCCGGCGTCGGTGAACTTGCCACCGACGTAGAGCCCGCTCGGCGTCGGCTCAAGCGCGGAGGCGACAAGGTTGAGCGCGTCTGCTCCCGGGCGTGCCGTGGTCCCCGAGGTGATCCCAGCCGCCGGGGCCGGCGGCCAGGGCCCATGTGGCGAGCCCGCTGATCGCCACCGCCGTGAGTGCGAGCATGCGGACGAGACGTCGCGTACCGGCCGAGCTGAGCCGTCCCATCGATGGATCCTTCCGTTTGGGACGGGAGCCCCCGTCAGCCCGACCCTACGCCTCCCCGTCGTAGTAGTCCACCGCGCTCTCCCGCCGCGCCATCAGGCGGTCCTCCGGGTTGCCGGTGTTGGCCAGCATCTTGCCGCTGTCGGGATAGACCGCCACGGAGACCTGAGCCTTGGTCGAGAGCATCACGACGCGCGCGGTCTCGTCGCTGCGGTTCGTCACCTTGTGCGCGCCCGTAGGGCCGAATGGAAAGCAGACGACCTCCATCGGCCCGAGCTCCTCCTCGCCCTCGGGCGTGCGCACGTCGACGCGGCCCGACAGCACGAACAGCCACTCCTCCTCCGGATACTCGTAGTGGTAGGGGCAGATGCTCTGCCCCGGCGGCAGCTCGTAGACCGAGCCGCCCATCTGCGTCGCCCCGATCTTGGGGCCGAAGCGGTCCATGCCCGAGCGGTAGCCCTCGGGGTCGCTCGCGTCGTACTCGGGCTGCGCGGCGTCCAGCTTGAAGCGTTCCATCGGGCGAGTATCTAACGTGGAGGCCGCCGATGGCCTTCTACGTCACCACGCCGATCTACTACGTCAACGCCGCGCCGCACCTCGGGCACGCCTACACGACGATCGGCACCGACATCCTCGCCCGCCACATGCGCCAGCGCGGCGAGGAGGTGTTCTTCCTCACCGGCACGGACGAGCACGGCGAGCCGGTCGCCCAGGCGGCCGAGCGCGAGGGCGTCACGCCGAAGGAGCTCGCCGACCGCAACGCGCAGCGCTTCATGGACCTGATGCCGCGCATCAACGTCTCCAACGACTTCTTCATCCGCACCTCCGACCCGCGCCACGCCAAGCGGGTCCAGGAGGTCATGCAGCGCATCTACGACAACGGCCACGTCTACAAGGGCCAGTACGAGGGCTGGTACTGCCCCCGCTGCGCCGACTTCAAGACCGACGCCGAGATCGGCCCGGACAACACCTGCCCGATCCACCGCATCCCGCTCGACTGGGAGAGCGAGGAGAACTGGTTCTTCCGCCTCTCGACCTTCCAGACCCAGCTCGAGCAGCTCTACGACGGCCAGTCGGACTTCGTGCTCCCGCGCGTGCGCTTCAACGAGGCGCGCTCGTTCATCGCCGGCGGCCTCCAGGACGTCTCGCTCAGCCGCGCCAAGCTCAACTGGGGCGTGCCGGTGCCGTGGGATCCCGAGCACGTCTTCTACGTCTGGTTCGACGCGCTGCTCAACTACTACACGGCGCTCTCGTTCGCCCGCGAGGGCGAGGACCTGACCGACACGTTCTGGCCGGCCGACTTCCACGTCATCGGCAAGGACATCCTCAAGTTCCACGCCGTCTTCTGGCCCGCGATGCTGCTCGCCGCCGACCTGCCGCTGCCCGAGCACCTGTTCATCCACGGGTTCGTGCTGATGAAGGACGCGTCGGGCGAGGAGCACAAGATGTCCAAGTCGCTCGGCAACGTGCTCGACCCGTTCGAGATCATGGACCAGTTCGGCACCGACGCCCTCCGCTACTACTGCTTCCGCGAGGTCTCCTTCGGGCTCGACGGCTCGGTCTCGACGACGACGTTCGGCGAGCGCTACACGTCCGAGCTGGCCAACGAGTACGGCAACCTCGCCAGCCGCACGCTCAACATGATCGGCCGCTACTGCGACGGCAGCGTCCCCACCGTCGCCGTCGACCCCGAGCTCACGCCCGACTTCGCCGGGCTCGTCGACGAGGTCTAGCGGCCTGATCGACCGCGCGGAGATCACGCAGGCGCTCGACCGCATCTGGCAGCGCGTGCGGCGGCTGAACCGGTACGTCGAGGAGAGCGCGCCGTGGAAGCTGGCGAAGGACCCCGAGCAGGCCGACGTGCTGGCCACGACGCTGCGCTCGCTCGCCGAGGGCCTGCGCGTGCTGACGGTCCTGCTCACGCCCTACATGCCCGAGTCGACCGCGAAGCTGCTCGCCGCGCTCGGCGACGAGCGCACCGACCTCCAAGCGGCCGAGTTCGGCGAAGGCCCCGGCGGCGGCGCGATCGGCGAGCTGCCGCCCCTCTTCCCCAAGCCACAGTGATCGACTCCCACACCCACCTCGACCACGGGCCGGCGCCCGAGGACGAGCTGGTGGCCGCCGCCCGCGAGGCGGGCGTGAACCGCATCCTCACGATCGGCATGGACTCCGAGGGCTGCCGCTCCGCGCTCGCCGCCACGGAGCGCTTCGAGGAGGTCTACGCCGCCCTCGGCCGCCACCCCAACAGCGCCGAGGGCTTCGACGACGAGGCCGCCGCCGAGCTGGCCGAGCTGGCGCAGCACCCGCGCTGCCTCGCGATCGGGGAGACGGGCCTGGACTACTACCGCGACCGCGCGCCGCGCGCGGACCAGGAGAAGGCCTTCCTCGCCCAGATCGAGATCGCCCGCGCCGCCGGCAAGCCGCTCGTCATCCACACGCGCGCCGCCGACGACGACACCGTCCGCACGCTCACCACGCGCGCGCAGGGCATCGAGGTCGTCATGCACTGCTTCTCGATGCCCGACCGCCTCGACGAGTGCCTCGAGCGCGGCTGGTGGATCTCCTTCGCCGGCAACGTCACCTACCCGGCCAACGCCGAGCTCGCCGCCGCCGCCGAGCGCGTCCCGCTCGACCGCATGCTGGTGGAGACCGACGCGCCGTACCTCACGCCCCAAGCCCAGCGCAAGCACCGCAACCAGACCGCGTTCGTGGTCCACACCGCGGCCTTCATCGCGGACCGCAAAGGCATCGAGTACGCCGAGCTCGAGCAGGCGGTCGAGGCGAACGCCGCGCGCCTGTTCGGCTGGTGAGCGAGCTCCCGGCGCAGCCGAGCCTGCGCCGCCTGAAGGCCTTCGGCATCCGCCCCGTGCGCGAGCTGGGGCAGAACTTCCTGATCGACTCGAACCTGCTCGGCGTGATCGAGCGGGCGGCCGAGCTCGGCCCGGACGACGTCGTGCTCGAGGTCGGCGGCGGCCTCGGCGTGCTGTCGGAGTACCTCGCCGACCGCGCCGCGCACGTCCACGTGGTCGAGGTGGACCGCCGCCTCGAGCCCGCGCTGCGCGACGCGACCGATCCCCACCCCAACGTGACGCTGCACTTCGCCGACGCGGTGAAGCTGGATCTGACGGCGCTCGACCCGGTCCCGACCAAGGTGATCGCGAACCTGCCCTACGGCGTCGCCGCGTCGGTGATCCTGCGCACGATCGAGCTGCTGCCGTCCGTCGACACCTGGGTCGCGATGGTCCAGCGCGAGGTCGGCGAGCGCTTCGCCGCATCGCCGGGCAGCGGCGCGTACGGCGTGCCGTCGGTGCTCGCCCAGCTCGCTTGCGAGGTGCGCGTGCTGCGCCCCGTCTCGCGCCGCGTCTTCCACCCGGTGCCGAACGTCGACTCCGTGCTCGTCGGCCTGCGCCGCCGCGGCCCGGCGCCCGAGCCGGGGCTGCGGGCGCTCGTGCAGCAGGGCTTCGCGCACCGCCGCAAGGCGCTGCCGCGCTCGCTCGCCCTGGCCGCGAACCCGGCGCCCGAGGTCCGCGACCGCGCCCGCGCCGCGCTCGAGCAGCTCGGCCACACCCCCGCCGCGCGCGCCGAGGAGCTCGCGCCCGAGGAGTGGCGGGCGCTGTACGAGGCGATGCAGGCGTGAGCGTGCTGCGCGCCCGCGCGCCGGGCAAGGTCAACCTCTGCCTGTTCGTCGGCGAGCCGCGCGACGACGGCCTGCACCCGCTCGTCTCGGTCGTGCAGGCGCTGTCGCTCGCCGACGAGCTGACGCTCGAGCCCGGCGGCGACGCGGACGAGGTCGTCTGCCCCGGCGTCGAGGGCCCGAACCTGGCGGCCCGCGCGCTCGCGCTCTACCGCGAGGCGACCGGCTGGGACGCGCCGCCGCAGCGCCTGACGATCGAGAAGCGGATCCCGGTCGCGGCCGGGATGGGCGGCGGCTCGAGCGACGCCGCCGCGACCCTGCGGCTCGCCGCCCACGCCGCGGGCCGGCCCGTGCCGGACGCGCTCGCGCCGCGGCTCGGTGCGGACGTCGCGAGCCTCGTGCGCCCCGGCCGCGTGCTGATGACCGGCGCCGGCGAGCACGTCGAGCCGCTCGCCCCGGCCCCGGTCGGCGTGCTCGTGCTGCCGGTCGACGCCGAGCTCTCGACCCCCGCGGTCTACCAGCGAGGCCGACCGCCTCGGCCTCACGCGCAGCCACGCCGAGCTCAGCCAGCTCGACGCGCTCGTCCGCGTCGGCACGTGGGCGCCCGAGAACGACCTCCAGGACGCGGCGCGCTCTCTGTGCCCGCTGATCGACACCGCGCTCGCCGCGGCGAGCGACGCGGGCGCCGACCACGTGCTGGTCTCCGGCTCCGGCCCGACCGTCGTCGGGCTGTTCGGCGGCGCCGACGGCCCGGTCCGCGCCGTCGCTGCGGCGAGCGCGTGCGGTTGGCCGCGCGCCGTCGCGGCCGAGCCGGTCGACGAGGCGTGGGCAGCGGTGCGCGGCTGATGCACCCGTTCCCGCTCGCCGGCTCGGTCGGCCTCGCGATCTTCCTCGCCGTCCGCTTCCGCAAGCTCGGCCGCACGACCGTCGTGCTCGGCGTCGTCGTGGCCGCCGCTCTCGCACTCTGGGGCTTCGGGGTCGTCGAGCCGCCGAACCTCACGGACCTGATCGAGGACGTCGGGACGCGGCTCGGCAAGTGGACCTACCTGCTCGTCGGCGCGCTCGCGTTCCTCGAGACGGGAGCGTTCATCGGGCTGATCGCGCCGGGGGAGACCGCGGTGCTGATCGGCGGCGTCGTCGCCGGGCAGGGCCAGATCTCGATCGTGACGCTGATCGGGCTCGTGTGGTTCTGCGCGGTCGCCGGCGACCTGACCTCCTACACGCTCGGCCGCCGGCTCGGGCGCGGCTTCCTCGAGCGCCACGGGCCGCGGCTGAAGATCACCGAGGAGCGCCTGCAGACGGTCGAGGGCTTCTTCCACCGCCACGGCGGCCCGACGATCCTGATCGGGCGCTTCATCGGGCTCGTGCGCGCGCTCGCCCCGTTCATCGCGGGCGCCTCGAAGATGGAGCTGCGGCGCTTCCTCGTCTACGACATCGTCGGCGCGGGTCTGTGGTCGGCGCTGTTCTGCCTGCTCGGCTACTTCTTCTGGCAGTCGCTCGACACGGTCGAGAAGTACATCGGCGCCGGCGCGGCGGCGTTCACGGGCCTCGTGGTGGTCGTGCTCGCGATCGTCTTCGCGGTGCGGCTGCGGCGCGACCCGGAGATGCGGGCGCGGCTGCACGCCCGGCTCGACGCGAGCCCGGCGTGGCAGCGCGTGCGCGGCCCGCTGATGTTCCTCTGGGACCGCCTCAGCCCGGGCCGCCTCGGGCTGGAGCTGACGACGCTTGCTGGCGCTCGCGGGCGTCGGCTCCTTCACGTACTTCTGGCTCGAGTCGGTGCTCGACACCTCGCAGATCGTCCGGCTCGACGACAACGCCTTCCGGATCGCCGACGCGTTCTACATGCCGGTCGCCGACGACATCCTCAGCGTGCTCACGCACCTCGGCTCGATGCCGGTGACCCTGACCGCCACGGTGCTCACCGCGGGCTGGGCGATCCATACGCGCAGCGCCACCCGCGAGGGGCTCGCGCTGATCGCGGCCTACGCGGTCACCTTCGCCGCCGTGCACATCGGCAAGGCCGCGACGGACCGGCCGCGCCCCTCGAACCCGCACGCGTCGGCCGAGGGGATGGCGTATCCGTCGGGCCACAGCGCCTACGCCGTCGCGCTGGTGGCGTGCGCGGTCGTGCTCGCCCGCGGCGGCCACAACCTCGCCACCCGCTTCGCCCTCGTCACCATCGCGATCGCGCTCGCGCTCGCGATCGCCGCCTCCCGCGTCTACCTGCGCGTGCACTACCTGTCCGACGTGATCGGCGGCCTCGCGCTCGGGACGGCGATCTTCTCGCTCGCGGGAATCGTCGCGCTGGTCGTCGGAGCGCTTCGTCACAATGAGGCCCGATGAGCAACGACACTCTCACCGTCGTCATCGGTGCGGCGGCCGCGGCCATCTCCGTCATCGCCTGGCTCGTGCTCGTGCTGGTGCCCGCCTGGACCTCGTACTCGCGCGTCTGGGAGCGCCTCGCCGCGACGGTCCTGAGCCTGTATGTGCTGGGAGCGTTCGCGCTCGCCGGATCCGGCCTCGGCGCCGCGATCCTCTGGTATTACGACGAGATCTAGGCCTGGCGCGCTCCCGCGCCTAGACTTGTCCGGAATGTCGGTACCCGCACGCCAGGTGGCGGCGGCGCCGGACCTCGGCACCCTCGAGGCCATTACGCAGGCCGTGGAGGGCGGCCTCGGGCTCCCCGAGGTGGTGCGCGCCGCGGCCCGCGCGCTGGACGCTTCCCTCGTCCTGATCGACCGCTCGAGCAACGTGCTCGCGGTCGCCGCGCGCTCCAGCGCGGACGAGCGCTCGCTGATGGCGGACGCCGCCGGCGTCGTCACGCACGAGCTGCGGGTGGGCGACGCGGTGGTCGGGCGCCTGCGCCTGCGCGGGCGCTCGGGCGCGGAGCCGTCGGCCGCGCTGCTGCGGGTCATCACCACGCTGATCGCCTCCGAGGTCGAGCGCCTGCGCGCGCCCGAGCGCGCGTCCGAGGCCGCGCAGGCGAACTTCCTGCGCGCCGTGCTGCGGCGCGACGTGACCGACCGCGGCGACCTGATCGCGCGCGGCGAGGAGCTCGGGATCGACCTCTCCGGCGGCGGCGCCGTGGTCGTGGTGCGCGCGCACCACCTCGCCCCGACCGAGGACGACTGGCGCGCGCGCGTGCTCGGCGCCGCCGAGCGCGCGGCCCGCACGACCGCTCCGGGCTCGCTGGCCGCGGTGATCGCGGGGGCGAACGAGGGCGCCGGCCAGGTCGTGCTGCTCGTGCCCGAGGCGGCCGACGACGGCGTGCGCCGCGTCGCCGAGTCGATCGCGCGCGAGCTCCAGAGCTCGCTGCACGGGTTCACCTTCGCGGTCGGGCACTCGCGCGTCGCGTCCGACCCGGTCGACCTCTACCGCGCCGGCAACGAGGCGCTCCTGGCCGCCAACGTCGCCGAGACCCGCCCGGCGAGCATGGACGAGCCGTCCGAGGTGCTCGCCTTCGAGGACACGGGCGCCTACCGCCTGCTGCTCCCGGCCATGAGCGAGGACCCGGGCGAGCTCCAGCGCTTCTACACCGAGACGGTCGAGCCGCTGGTCGCCTACGACGCGCAGTACGAGACCGACCTCGTGCAGACGCTCGAGACCTTCCTCGAGTGCGACGGCAACGTCGCCGGCACGGCCCAGAAGCTCTACACCCACCGCCACACGGTGCGCTACCGGCTCGAGCGCGTGCGCGACCTCTCGGGCCTCGACGTCGGCTCGACCGACGGCCGCGAGCGCCTCGGCCTCGGGCTCAAGGCGATGCGCGTGCTCGGCATCGCCTCGCCCCAGGGCCCCGCCAGCGAGGCGGGGGCGGGCGCCGGGCGCGTGCGGCGCGGCGCCAAGGACCGCTGAGCTCTCGCGCGCCCTGCTCCGTACTCCGGGAAACCCGGAAAGGAGCCAGCATGGCGACGATCGAGCAGTCCATGGACGTCGAGGTCCCGATCGAGACGGCCTACAACCAGTGGACGCAGTTCGAGCAGTTCCCGCAGTTCATGGAGGGTGTCGAGGAGATCCGTCAACTCGACGACCGGCGCCTGCACTGGGTCGCCGACTTCGGCGGCAGCCGCCACGAGTGGGAGGCGGAGATCACCGAGCAGTCCCCGGAGGAGCGCGTCGCGTGGCGCAACACCGACGGCAAGGACAACGCCGGGGTCGTGACCTTCCACAAGCTCGCTGACGACAAGACCCGCGTGATGGTGCAGATGGACTGGGTGCCCGAGGGCATCAAGGAGAAGCTCGGCGACAAGCTCGGCGCGGCCGACCGGCGCGTGAAGGGCGACCTCGAGCGCTTCAAGGAGCTGATCGAGTCCCGTGGCGCCGAGAGCGGCGCGTGGCGGGGCGAGGTGCCGCGGGACGCCTGACCCGCCGGACTCGGGGCGGGCTCCGTGGTAGGAATCCGGCGTGTCCTCACGCGCCGACCTGGAGCCCGCCCTCGCTGGCGTCGCGGAGCAGCTCGAGGCCACGGGCTCGGCCGCCGAGATCTACGACCGCGAATGGCGGCTCGTGTGGATGACGAGCCAGTTCCGCTTCTTCGCCGGCGACCGGCCGCTGGAGGCGCTCGGGCTCGGGATGCACCCGGTGGCCGTGCGCACCCAGTCGCTCGAGGGCATGGTGCCGTTCGAGACGGCCATCGAGTGGTTCCGCAAGAACATCCCGCTGATGGCGCACGACACGCCGGGCGGGGTCGAGGCGATCCGCGCGATGCTGCCGGCCGAGCACGACCGCGCGGTCGGCCCGCTCGAGCCGCAGCCGCCGGAGACGCTGTGGTGGGGCGAGCTCACCTACCTGCAGCAAGGCCTGCCGCCGGCGCAGACGCGCTACCTCACCTTCGCGCTCGAAGACGGCGCCGGCTGGGTGAACCTCTACCTGCCGGCGGCGCCCGCCAGCATCGTGTCGCTGATCACGCGCGGCAACCAGGGCATGTTCGCGCGCATGGCCGAGCTGCTCGAGCCCGCGCGCCACGAGACCGCGATCCTGTTCGCCGACATCCAGGCCTCGAGCGCGCTGTCGCGGCGGCTCTCGACCCAGCGCTGGTTCGAGCTGATCCGCGCGTTCTCCACCTTCGCCGACCACGTGGTGGTCGAGAACACCGGGATCGTCGGGCGCCACGCCGGGGACGGGCTGGCCGCGTTCTTCCTCGCCGAGCAGGTGGGCTCGCGCGCCGCCGCCTGCGCCGCCGCGCTGCACGCCGCGCGCGAGATCGTGAGCTGGTGCCCGGACGAGCTGGCCGACAGCGAGCTGCACATCAACGCGGGCGTGCACTGGGGCGGCGCGCTCTACCTCGGCCAGGTGGTGACCGGCGGGCGGCTCGAGGTCACCGCGCTGGGCGACGAGGTCAACGAGTGCGCGCGCATCGAGCAGTCGGCGCGCGACGGGGCGCTGCTCGCCTCCAAGCCGGTGGTCGAGCGGCTCGACCTCGACGACGCGCACGCGCTCGGGCTCGACCCGCTCACGGTCATGTACCGCACGGTCGGCGAGCTGCCCGGCGTGACGCCGAAGGCCGTGCGCGACGCCGGCGGCGTGCCCGTCGTGGCGGTCCCGCGGCGCGCCGCGGGCTAACCTCCGCAACCGATGGCGCTCGGGATCATCACCGGCTCCGGCACCTACTCGCTGCCCGGGTTCGAGGGCAGGACGCCCGAGCCCGTCACGACGGAGTGGGGGGACGCGTACGTCTCGCGCGGGACGTTCGCGGGCGTCGAGGTGCTCCACATCTCGCGCCACGGCGAGGGCCACATCCGGCTCTCCAACCAGGTGCCCCACCTCGCCCACGTCGCCGCCTTGAAGCAGCTCGGCGCGAGCGGGATCCTCGCCGTGACGGTCTGCGGCGCGGTCGACCCGTCGGTCGAGCTGGGCTCGCTGATCTGCTTCGACGACCTCCACTTCCTCGCCAACCGGCTGGCCGACGGGCGCCTCTGCACCTTCCACCAGCAGGCGGGCCACCGCGCTCGCGCCCACTGGATCTACGAGGACCCCTACTCGCCCGCGCTGCGCGCGGCGCTGCTGGCGGGCGCGCGGGAGGCGGGCGTCGCGGTGCGCGACGGCGGGTGCTACGGGCACGTCGACGGGCCGCGCTTCAACACGAAGGCGGAGATCCGCGGGCTCGCCGCCGCCGGGGTGACGGCGGTGTCGCAGACCGCGGGGCCCGAGACGGTGCTGGCGGGCGAGGCGGAGCTGCCGCTCGCGCTGATCGGCTACGCGACCGACTACGCCAACGGCGTCCAGCCCGAGGCGACGCCCGTCGAGCGCCTGATGGAGCTGATCGCCGCGAGCACGGAGACGTTCGCGCGCGTGCTGGCGGCCGCGGTGCCGCGGATCGACGAGCCGGCGCTCGCTCCCGCCGGCATCGTCTATCGCTTCCACTCCGACTGACCGGGCTATACCGGGCGGTGTGCTGACCGTTCCGGGTTTCTCCCATTCGACCCGGGATCGGTGGGTAGGTTGAGGTCATGCCCCACTCCGACACCCGTCTCTGGCACCCCTTCGCAGACATGCACGCCGTCCGCTCCTCCGAGCTGACGATCGTCTCCGGCGAAGGCGCCCACGTGACCGACGACGAGGGCCGCCGCTACCTCGACGGCACCGCCAGCCTCTGGAACGTCAACGTCGGCCACGGCCGGACCGAGCTCGCCGACGCCGCCGCCGAGCAGATGCGGCAGCTCGCGACCTACTCCTGCTTCGGCTCGTTCTCCAACCAGCCCGCGCACGAGCTCGCCGAGCGCCTCTGCGACCTCGCGCCGGTCGACGGCGCGCGCGTCTTCCTCACCAGCGGCGGCGGCGACTCGATCGACACCGCCGCCAAGCTCGCCCGCCGCTACTTCGCCGCCATCGGTCAGCCCGAGCGCGTGCACCTGATCTCGCGCAGCCAGGGCTACCACGGCACCCACGGCCTCGGCACGAGCATCGGCGGGATCGCGGCCAACCGGGTCGACGTCGGCCCGCTCGACCCGCATTCCTCGCAGGTCCCGCACGACTCGCTCGAGGCCCTCGAGGCCGAGATCGAGCGCGTGGGCGCCGATCGCGTCGCGGCCGTGTTCGTCGAGCCGGTGATCGGCGCCGGCGGCGTCCACTCCCCCGTGCCCGGCTACATCGAGGGCGTCGACGCGCTCTGCAAGCGCACCGGCGTCCTGCACGTGGTCGACGCGGTGATCGCCGGCTTCGGCCGCCTGGGCGAGTGGTTCGGGCCCGAGCGCTGGGGCATCCGGCCGGACATGATCACCTTCGCGAAGGGCGTCACCAGCGGCTACCTGCCGCTCGGCGGCGTGATCGTGAACGGGGACATCGCCGCGCCGTTCTGGGACGAGGAGAACGCGCCCTGGTTCCGCCACGGCCCGACCTACTCCGGCCACCCGACCTGCTGCGCGGTCGCGCTCGCGAACCTCGACATCATCGAGCGCGAGGGCCTGCTCGCCCGGGCGCTCGAGATCGAGGGCGAGCTGACGGCGGCGCTGTCTGGCTTCGCCTCGCACGCGCTCGTCGGCGAGGTGCGCAGCGGCACCGGCGCGCTGGCCGCGGTCGCGCTGTCGGGCGAGGTGCTCGCGCTCGACGCCAAGGCGCCGCTGAAGGTGTTCGGCCAGGCCCGCGAGCGCGGCGTGCTCGTGCGGCCGCTCGGTGACGGCGTCGCGCTGTCACCGGCGCTGATCATCAGCCGCGAGGAGATCGACACGGCCGCGAGCGCGATCGGCGAGGCGCTGGATGCCGTGGCGAGTGAGCTTGGGCGTCGCGGCCGCGGCTTAGGGCGCGAACTTCAACTGCGCATTGAGGAGAGGGCGCGAGCTGCCGCGGCGGCTCGCGAGGGTGGGTGTGGTCATTTGAGGTCGCATAGTCAGACCAAAGTGACCACACCCCCGCCACCGACACCCAAACCCTTCTCCCACCCAGCCGCCGTTGACGTTCGCCGCGCTAACCGCGAACGCGCACGGTCACCGAACCCCGCCCCGAGATCCGCAGGTCCGCCATCCCGGTAGGCGCGCCGACGCTTGCCACCCGCCCGCACCGTGACCCCGTCATACCGCGCGACATCACGAACCCGTCGAGCCAGAGCGTCGAGCGACCGAGCGCCCGGGTCACCACCCCCGTCGTCCCCGTCCTCCCCGCCGATCGTGATCGTCTCGATCAGCGCACCGAACAGATCGGACTCGGGATCGTCGACGTCGTGGCCGAGGAAGGAGACCTGCCGCCGGCCCGGCCGCATCGAGCCCGGGATGCGGATGCGGAAGCTGCGCGTGAGCTTCGGGCCGCGGACGACCTGCACCCCCAGCCGCACGCGGACGCGCTGCCCGCGCCGTACCCGCCGCGGCATGCTCACGGAGCGGATGAAGGCCTGGCGCAGCCCGCGGCGCAGCTTCACGCGCGCGCTGAACTCGGTCACGTGCAGGCTCTTGCGCTTGTAGTCGTCGATCTCGCTCAGCGCGGTCAGCGCGTCCGAGGCGCCGGCCGCGGCGACGATGTTCTCGCCCGCCTCCGGGTCCGATGGCGCGACCGCCGAGGCGTAGCGGTTGCAGAAGCGCAGCGGGCGCTTGCGCTCGCGCAGGACGATCCGCGCGCAGACCGTGCCGCTCAGCTTGCCGGGCGCGCTGCGCAGGATCGCCGAGGCGCCCTGGGCGAGCGCGAGCGGGCCGACGAAGGTCAGCGGCGCGCTGCCGGTCGGCGTGCCGACGTCGGTCTCGTCGACCACGCGTGCCTCGAGCGTCGAACTCGCGCCGGTGTCCTCGTCCTCGGTGTAGACGCGCACCGGGATCGTCACCGGCGGGCGGCCGGCGCGGCCGACGACGGCGGCGCTGGCGTCGTTGGAGATCGTGCCGAGCGTGTGGCCGGCGGCGGCCAGCTTGTAGGTCGAGCCGGAGTCTTCGCCGACGTTCGGGTTGGAGATGACGTCGTAGACGTACGCGTCCTGGAGCAGCAGCGAGCGGAGGCCGCTGTTCTCGAACGGGTGGCCGAAGCCCCACACGCGGTCGCCGTCGACGTACGCGACGGTGCCGACCGCGCCGACGGAGATGTCACCCGACGAGTAGCCGACGCTGAGCGCCGACCCGGGCCGCGGCGGCGCCGCGGGGAACGGCGCGAGCGGCATCGCGGGCGCCGCGAGGACGGTGCGGCGCGCCTTCGCGCCCGCCGCGGTCAGGCGCTCGGCGAGCCCGCGGTTCAGCCCCGAGACGGTGAGCGGGTCGGCGAGCGGCAGCACGCGGCCGATCCGCGACGCGCGGGCGCCGATCGGCCGCGGGCGGGGCGCCTCGGCCGGGTTGGCGAGGATCTCCTCGATCGGCGTGGCGAGCACGGTCTTGCCGCCGTAGGCGCCGATCGACTCCGAGATCGCCCCGATGTTGCGCGCCGCGCCGGTGCCGTCGGGGCAGTAGATCGGGGAGCCGGAGAAGCCCGGCCCGACCCCGGTCTCGTCGACGACCGGCCCGGACAGGTCGACGAGGATGCGCGCGCCGTCGTTGGCCGAGGCGTCGCCCGACACGACGTCGACGATCCTGGCGTCGAAGCTCGTGATCGCGGTCCCGCGCACCACCGAGTACGCCGTGCACTGCATGCCGGGCCGCAACTGCGACAGCGGCATGATCGGATCGCCGGCCCGCGCGACCCCCGGCGCGGCACCCGTGACGAGCGCCGCCGCGGCAGCGGCGACAAGGAGACGGGGGCGACGCATCGACGCGCGCCACTCTAGCGCCGGAATCCCGGTGCGCTGCGGCGATGGGAGGATGCCGCGATGCTCTCGCGAGAAACCGTGCAGCACTGGCTCGACGACTACGTGGCGGCCTGGCGCAGCTACGACCCCGAGGCGATCCGCGCGCTCTTCGCCCCGGAGGTGAGCCTACGCCTACCACCCGTGGGACGAGCCGCTCCAGGGCCCGGACGCGGTCGCCGCCTCATGGCTCGAGAACCGCGACGAGCCCGGCTCGTGGGCGGCGGCCTATACGCCCGCGCTGATCGCAGGCAACGCCGCGACCGCGACGGGCGAGACCCGCTACAGCGACGGCGAGCACTTCTTCAACCTCTTCGAGCTCGAGTTCGACGACGAAGGGCGCTGCTCGCGCTTCGTCGAGTGGTTCCTGCAGCGGCCCGACTGACCGACAAGAATTTCCTCCTTGACAAATCATAGTTGTCGGTGACACAGTGCTCCCATGCACGACGTCACCGTCATCGAGGACCCCGCCGCCGCCGCGGCGTCGCTCGACCCGATCCGCGCCGGCCTGCTCGCCGAGCTGGCCGAGCCCGGGTCCGCGAGCACGCTCGCCGCGCGCGTCGGGCTGACCCGCCAGAAGACGAACTACCACCTGCGGGCGCTGGAGCGCCATGGCCTGGTGGAGCTGGTCGAGGAGCGCCGCAAGGGCAACATGACCGAGCGCGTGCTCCAGGCGACGGCGGCCGCCTACGTGATCTCCCCGAGCGCGCTGTCGGCGGTCGCGCCCGATCCGTCGCGGGAGCCCGACCAGCGCTCCGCGCGCTGGCTGCTCGCCGTGGCGGGCCGCCTCGTCCGCGAGGTCGGCGAGCTCATCACCCGGGCGGGCGAGGCCGGCAAGCCGCTCGCGACGCTCGGGATCGACAGCGAGGTCCGGTTCGCGTCCGCCCAGGACCGGGCCGCGTTCGCCGGCGAGCTGGCGAGCGCCGTCAACGCGCTCGTCGCCAAGTACCACGACGAGGCCGCCCCCGGCGGCCGCCCGCACCGCTTCGTCGTCGCACTGCACCCCACCATCACCAAGCCCAAGGAGCCCAAGTCATGAGCCGTGAGTTCGAAGTCACCCGCGAGGTCGACCTGCCCGCCGCCCCGGACGACGTCTGGACCGCGATCACCGCCGAGACCGCGGCGTGGATGTTCCCGACCGGCGAGGCGCCCACCGGCGAGGGCGGGCCGATCCAGACGTGGAATCCGCCCAACCGCCTGACGATCCGCATGGAGTCGCCGGACGGGACCTTCAACGCCCTCGACTACGCGATCGAGGCCCGGGCCGGCGGGACGGCGCACCTGCGCTACGTCCACAGCGGGATCCTCTCCGACGAGTGGGAGGACCAGTACGACGCCATCGGCGGCCACACGGACTTCTACCTCCACACGCTCGGGCAGTACCTCGAGCACTTCAAGGGCCGCGACGTGACCTATGTCGGTCAGCCGTCGGACGGCATCAGCGGCCCCGCCGCCGCCGGCGGACCGGACGCGATGGACACGCTGCGCGCCGCCCTCGGCGCCACCGGCGCCGGCGTGGGCGACGAGGTCCACGCCCCCATGGGCGACGCCGGCACGCTCGACGGCGTCATCGACTACTCGACGCCGGAGTTCCTCGGGATCCGCACCGACGACGGGCTGTTCCGCTTCTTCGGGCGCAACTTCTTCCCGGGCGGCGTCGTCGGGATGAGCGCGCACCTGTTCGTCGAGGGCGGCGTGGACGCCGCGGCGAGCGAGGCGGCGCTGAAGAAGTGGCTCGACAGCGTCTACGCGTAGCGAGCTGGGGGGGGAGGAATCGAACCTCCATCTGCCGGTACCAAAAACCGGTGTCTTGCCATTAGACCACCCCCCAACGCGGAGCCGATACTACGATGCTCCGCGTGCCCGCTCCCACCGTGCTGATCCTCGCCGCGGGCGAGGGCACGCGCATGAAGTCCAAGATGCCGAAGGTCCTGCACCCGATCTGCGGGCGCCCGATCATCGAGTGGGCGATCCGGGCCGCACAGCAGGCGGGTGCGGGCCGGATCGTGGTCGTGGACGGGGCGGGCCGCCGGCTCGCCGGTGAGCTCCCCGACGGCGTCGAGGTGGCGATCCAGGAGGAGGCCAACGGGACCGGCGACGCGGTGCGCTCCGCCGCCGACCACATCGGCGACGAGGACACCGTGCTCGTCCTCTACGGCGACGTCCCGCTGATCACCGCCGAGGCGATCACCGCGCTCGCGCAGGCGCACGAGGAGAGCGGCGCCGCGGCGACGATGGCGACCATGGAGCTCGAGGACCCGACCGGCTACGGGCGCGTGGTCCGCGCCGCCGACGGGAGCGTCGAGCGCGTGGTCGAGACCAAGACGCCCGGCGACGCGACGCCCGAGGAGGAGGCGATCCGCGAGGTCAACACCGGCATCTACGCGTTCGCGGGCGGCGACCTGCTCGACGCGCTCGGCCGCCTCACCTCCGACAACGCCCAGGGCGAGCTCTACCTGCCCGACGTGCTGCCGCTGCTGCGCGCGGACGACAAGGTCGTCGGCGCCCACCCGGTCACCGACCACACGCTCACGCTCGGGGTCAACAACCGCGTCGACCTCGCCAACGTCCGCGCGCTCGCGCAGGCCCGCATCCACCGCGAGCACGGCCTGGCGGGCGTCACGATCGTCGACCCGGCGAGCACGCTGATCGACGCGGACGTCGAGATCGGCCGCGACACCGTGATCGAGCCGAGCACGTTCCTGCGCGGCGCGACCCGCATCGGCGCGCGCTGCACGATCGGCCCGCTCTCGACGCTGATCGACACCACCGTGGGCGACGAGACGCGGGTCGTGCACTCCTACCTCGAGGGCGCGACGCTGGGCGCCGGCGTCTCGGTCGGCCCGTTCGCCTACCTGCGCCCGAACGCCCATCTCCACGACCGGGCCAAGGCGGGCACGTTCGTCGAGATCAAGAACTCCGAGGTCGGGGAGGGGACGAAGGTGCCGCACCTCTCCTACATCGGCGACGCCGACATCGGCGCGGGCTCCAACGTCGGCGCCGGCACCATCACCGCGAACTACGACGGCGCCAACAAGCACCGCACCACGATCGGCAGCGGCGTCAAGGTGAGCGTCCACACCTCCTTCGTGGCGCCCGTGAGGATCGGCGACGGCGCGTACACCGGCGCGGGGTCGGTCATCACCGACGACGTGCCGCCGGACGCGCTGGGGATCGCACGCGCGCGCCAGCGCAACGTCGAGGGCTACGCCGAGCGGGCTCCTCGCAAAGAGCGATGACGGCGCGCGCACCGTCTACCCCCGGGCGTACACTCCGCGGTGCGGTGAGCCTGGATCCCCACCCCGTTCCGGCGACTTCCCTCGAGGTCCAGTACGGCAAGCGCCTGATGCTCTTCTCAGGCCGCGCCAACCCCGAGCTGGCCGCCCGCATCGGCAGCAAGCTCGGCGTGGATCTCGGCGGGGTCGAGCTCAAGACGTTCGCCGACGGCGAGGTCTACTGCCGCTACCTGGAGTCGATCCGCGGGGCCGACGTCTTCATCGTCCAGCCCACGTGCGGCAACCCGGCGACCGGCATGTCGCCCAACGACTCGCTGATGGAGCTGCTGCTGATGATCGACGCGGCGGTCGGGGCCTCCGCCCACCGCGTGATCGCGGTGACGCCGTGGTTCGGCTACTCGCGCCAGGACAAGAAGTCCGCCCCGCGCGAGCCGATCTCCGCCCGCATGGTCGCCCGCGCGCTCGAGGCCGTCGGGGCCGACCGCGTCCTCACGATGGACCTCCACGCCGGCCAGATCCAGGGCATGTTCCAGAAGCCGGTCGACCACATGACCGCCACCTTCATGCTCACCCAGTACTTCTCGGACCTGCGGCTCGAGGACCTCGTCGTCGTCTCGCCCGACGCCGGCCGGGTGAAGCTGGCCAAGAACTTCGCCTCCAAGATCGGGGCCGAGCTGGCGATCCTCAACAAGGAGCGCCCCGCCCAGCAGGTCGCCGAGATCGGCTACGTCATCGGTGACGTCCAGGGCAAGACCGCGGTCATCGTCGACGACATGATCGGCACCGCCGGCACGCTCAAGGCCGCCGCCCAGACCGTGATCGACGAGGGCGCCGCACGCGTCTACGCCGCCGCGACCCACCCCGTCTTCAGCGCGGGGACGTACGAGAACCTGGCCTCCGCGAACTTCGAGCAGATCGTCGTCACCGACACGATCCCGCTCCGCCCCGGCGCGCCGGACAACGTCCGCGTCCTCTCCTGCGCCGACCTCCTGACCGACTCGATCCGCTCGATCTTCACGGACGACTCCGTCTCGCAGGTCTTCGGCGGCGAGAACCAGCTCTTCTGATTTGCTCCTCGGGGCTTGCGCAAGACGTGCCGGCCCGCAATGATGAAGGTCTACTGACTGGATGGGAACGCTGAGCGTTCGGCCAGTCGGGGACCAACCGATGGGAGACGGGACCATGGAGCCCAGTTCTCTGACGGAAGCTGACACGTCGCAGGATCGCCGTCTGAGCACCTTGATCGATGAGGCCCGGTTGGCGGGCGCCTCCGCGTCCAGCGTCAAGGAGCGTGAGCGCGCGCACACCGACCGCGTGTTCTCGGACATCTCCGCCGCGGTGGAGCGTGGTCTGCGGACGCTCGATCCCAGGTCGCCGGAGGCTGGGGTCCTGGAACGGCTGCGCGACGGCCTGAAGTGGCGCTGACGAGCGGTAGCTTCTGAGCGCGGCGCGCCTGCAGGAGCTGCTGGGGCTCGACGACGACGAGCTGCTGACCGTGCTCGACGCCGGGCCGCTCGAGGTCGTGGGCGGGGATCTCGACCACCGGCCGGAGCTGCCGATCCTGATGGACCTGCTGGCCGAGGCCGAGGAGAAGGCGGGCGCGGCCATGCTGCAGCGCTGGGTGCGCCGCGAGGGGCCTTCGGGGCGGCCGATCGAGCTGCTGCTCGCGCGCGACTTCGGCGGCTTCGAGGACGCGCTGGCGACGCTCGCCGATCGCGGCTTCGTGATCCGCGGCGGCGGGGGTTGAGCCGGGTGCCGCCGCCCCGTTAGGGTCGGCGGTATGGAGCTGCACGCCGCGGCGGCCGTCGTGGCCCGCCCGCTCGCCCTCGACGCGCCGACGCTCGTCCACGCGTTCCAGTACACCGCCGCCCAGCGCCCCGACGAGGTCGCGCTTCGCATCCCGGGCGATGCGGTCTCGCTGACCTGGCGCGAGTACGCCGCGCGCGTGGAGCGGACCGCGGCCGGGCTCGCGGCGCTGGGGGTCGAGCGCGGCGACACCGTCGCGCTGATGCTGCTCAACCGGCCCGAGTTCAACCTCGTCGACACCGCGGTCCTGCATCTCGGCGCGACGCCGTTCTCGGTCTACAACACGTCGACGCCCGAGCAGGTCGCCCAGCAGTTCGCGAACGCCGGCAACCGCGTGGTCGTCACCGAGCGCCACTTCCTCGACGTCGTGCGCAGGGCGGGGGCGGCCGAGGTCGTGCTCGTCGAGGAGCTCGAGCAGCTCGAGGAGCAGGGCAAGAGCAGCTTCCGCTTCAGCGAGACCTGGCAGTCGGTACGGCCCTCGGACCTCGCCACGATCATCTACACGTCGGGCACGACCGGCCCGCCGAAGGGTGTCGAGCTGACGCACGCCAACGCGATGGCGCAGTGCGAGGCGAGCGCGGAGCGCTGCCGGCTGACGCCCGGCGGCCACGCGATGTCCTACCTCCCCAGCGCCCACGTCGTCGACCGCTGGACGTCGCACTGGTGGGCGTCGCTGACCCACGGCTTCACGGTCACCTCGATCGCCGACATGCGCACGGTGATCCTCATGCTGCCCGGCCTGCGGCCGACCACGTGGTCCGCCGTGCCGCGGATCTGGGAGAAGCTCCAGCACACGCTCACGAGCCAGGGCGTCGACGACCCGGAGGCGCTGAGCGAGGAGGCGCGGACCGGGCTGCGGGCGCGGCTCGGGCTCGACCGCGTCGAGCACCTCGGCGGCGGCGCGGCGCCGATGCCGATCGACGTGCTGCGCTACTTCGAGGCGCTCGGGCTGCCGATCGCCGAGGCCTGGGGGATGTCCGAGCTGGCCGGGGCGGGGACCGCGAACCCGGCCGGCGCGATCCGCCACGGCACCTGCGGGACGGCGCTGCCCGGCGTCGAGCTCACGCTCGCGGACGACGCCGAGCTGCTCGTGCGCGGGCCGGTCGTGATGCGCGGCTACCGCGGCGACCCCGAGGCCACCGCGGCAACGATCGACGAGGAGGGCTGGCTGCATACCGGCGACGTCGCCCACATCGACGACGACGGATACGTCTCGATCGTCGACCGCAAGAAGGAGCTGATCATCAGCGCCGGGGGCAAGAACATGTCGCCCGCGAACATCGAGTCCGGGCTCGTCGGAAGCTCGCCGCTGATCGCCCACGCCGTCGCGATCGGCGACCGCCGCCCCTACGTCACGGCGCTCGTGGTGCTCGACCCGGACGCGGCGGTCGACTTCGCCGCCGAGCACGGGATCGACGACGCCTCGGTCGCCGGGCTGTCAGGCGAGCCCGCGCTGCAGCTCGCGATCCAGGGCGCGGTCGACGCCGCCAACGCCCGCCTCTCGCGCGTCGAGCGCATCAAGCGGTTCGCGGTCCTGCCGGAGGAGTGGCACGCGGGCGGGGAGCAGCTGACCCCGACGCTGAAGCTCAAGCGGCGGCCGATCGGGCTCCGCTACGCGGCCGAGATCGACGCGCTCTACGAGCGCGGGTCCGGGCGCGTCTCGCCCGGCCACGAACCCGTGAGGTAGTACCAGCCCTTGGCGCCCTGGCGGTCGACGGCCGCGCGCGTGACCTTGAAGATCATGCCCTGGAGCGCCGCGGTGAGCAGGACCTTGACCCAGCGCACCTCTTTGGTCGTGGCCTCGGGCGGCTCCTCGTCGTCGATCTTGGTCCAGATGAAGTCGAAGAGCTGCTTGCCGAGCAGGCCGCCGGCGATGCCGAGGATGATTCCGAAGGGCTTGTAAATGAGCTTCATTTCGCGCCGGAGCCTACCGCTCGTCCGTCCAGTGGGTAACAATTGGGTCACCGAACTGCCGATAGAGGGGACATGGACGACCATCTCGCCGACGATCTGCTCCGCAGCGCCCTGATCGATCAGGACGCCTCGGCCGCGGTTGCCCTGCGAGTCGGCGGCCTCCCGCTCTGCGAGCAGCTCACGGTCGTCTTCCACGGCCGGCGCGATCTCGGCACGATCCAGACCTACATCGCCCACGGCGGCCGCGGGGCGGGCAGCGCCGTCGCGCCCGACGACCTCCTGCGCGTCCCCTGCGACCTCGACCTGGCCGGCGCGCGCGACCGCGACGAGGCGGAGGCGCTCTACGCGGAGCAGGCGCGCGCCCTGCGCGACGCCCTGCTCGGCGCGGACACCGTGCTCGACATCTGGCGCGAGCCGCTGGAGGACATCGCGCATTCGCGCGTCGAGGTCGACCGCCGCCTGGTGCTCGACGTCCGCCTGCCCGCCCATCGCCTGCTGCCCGCCGCGCTCGTCGCGAAGGAGAAGCAGATCGTCGTCACCGCCGTCTGCGGCGCCCGCCCGCTGGCCGAGGGCCGCCCGCCGATGGGGATCGTGTGCGCGCAGCAGGACGCCGCGCGCGTCTACCCGCTGCCCGACGACCCGGAGCGCTGCCTCGAGGACTTCCTCGAGTTCGCGGCCGACCACGCCCGCCGGGCCGGCGAGCGGCTCGCCCAGCAGGAGGCCTCGGTCCAGCGCTTCCTCGAGATCTCGGCCGACGACTTCCCCGAAGCCGGTTAACGTCCCGCGGCCGTGCGCCGCGTCACCCTCGTCACCGCCGTCGTCTTCGGCCTGTTCGTCTTCCTCGGCATCTCGTTCCTGCTCGCGCGGGCGCTGACCGGCGAGGGCGCCGAGCGCGGGCGGGTGCTCGACGTGCTGCGGGCGCAGGCGCGCGGCGACGCCGACGCGGTGCTCGAGCAGCTCCCCGCCTGCTCGCGCGAGCCCGCCTGCGCCCGGGTCACGCGCGAGCGCGCCGCGCAGCTCGAGCGGCCCGGGAAGGTCCAGATCCTCAACTACCGGCCGTCGATCCGGGTGACGATGACGCGCCAGGCCGGGACCGCCCGCGTGGCGTGGCGCGCCGGCTCGTCGCTGCCGGTCGTGCAGTGCGTGAAGGCGCTGCGCGAGGGGCCGCTGACCGGCGGCGGGGTGGAGCTGCTGGCGATCTCGAAGCCGATCGGGCTCGACGCGTCGTGCGGATGACCGCGCGACTTCCCGCCGGACGCTGTGTTGTGATGCCGCGGATGCGTGGCGCCCTCAGACTGATCCTGCCTGTCCTCCTGCTGGCGCTGCTCGCGCTGCCGGGCGTCGCGGCGGCGGCCGACAAGCCGTCGAACAAGACCCTCTACTACGAGGGCCCGTCCGGCCGCTACCTGATGGACGGCGACTGGCTGTTCCGCCTCGATCCGTCCAACAAGGGCCTGAGCAGCGGCTGGAACCGCTCGGCGGGGCGCGCCGGCTGGTCGACCGTGAAGGTGCCCAACGTCTGGAACCTCGGCGACGACTCGCCGGCTTCGATGATCGGCGGCGTCGGCTGGTACCGCAAGGACTTCTCGCTGCCCGAGGCGAGCAGGGCGCTCGAGTGGGCGGTGCGTTTCGAGTCGGTCAACTACCGCTCGCGCGTGTGGCTCAACGGCAAGCGCGTGGGCTCCAACCGCGGCGCCTACATCCCGTTCGAGATGCGCCTCAAGGGCCTCAGGCGGAAGGGGACGAACCGGCTCGTCATCCGCGTCGACTCCAAGCGCCGCCAGACCGACTTCCCGCCCTCCGGCCTCGCCACCAACGGCACGCCGACCGGCGGCTGGTGGAACTACTCGGGCCTCCAGCGCGAGGTCTACCTCAAGCGCCTCAACGTGGTCGACTGGAAGTCCGTCCGCGTCACGCCCCTGCTCGCCTGCGCCCGCTGCACGGCCACCGTGCGCGTGCGGGTCACGCTGCGCAACGTGCGCTCGAGCGGCCAGCGCGTCCACGTCACCGGCAACTTCGGCTCGCGCCGCATCGACCTCGGCACCCGCGGCATCCCGGGAGGAGGCGTGACCTCGTTCAACACCGAGTTCAAGGTCCCCCGGCCGCGCGTGTGGTCGCCGGCCAGCCCCAACCTCTACAGCGTCAACCTGAAGGCGAGCGCGGGCGGGCGCAGCGTCAGCTCGTACCGCCTGCGCACGGGCATCCGCTCGATCCGCGTCTCCTCCGACGGGCACCTGGTCCTCAACGGCGCGCGCGTGAACCTCCGCGGCGTCGGCGTGCACGAGGACTCCAAGGCCCAGGGCTTCGCGGTCGACAACGCGTTCCGCGAGCGGCTGGTGGCGGAGACCAAGGCGGTCGGCGCCACGGTCATGCGCACCCACTATCCGATGCATCCCTACACGCACCAGCTGGCCGACAAGCAGGGGGTGATGATCTGGTCGGAGGTGCCGGTCTACGCGCTCAAGACCCCGAACCTCGCCAAGCCTGGCGTGACGGACCTCGCCCTCAAGGAGCTCGAGAAGAACGTCATCGCCAACCAGAACCATCCCTCGGTGCTGCTGTGGTCGATCGCCAACGAGCTCTCCTCGCGCCCGGGCCCGACCCAGGCGAGCTACATCAAGCGCGCCGTGCGCCTCGCCAAGGAGCTCGACCCGAGCCGCCCCGTCGGCCTCGCCGTGGCCGGCTACCCGGCGGTCGGCTGCCAGAACAAGGCCTACGCGCCGCTCGACGTCATCGGCTTCAACGAGTACTTCGGCTGGTACCCCGGGCCGCAGGGCTCGATCTTCGACCGCACGAAGCTGTCGGCCTACCTCGACCAGATCCGCGCCTGCTACCCCAAGCAGGCCCTGATGATCACGGAGTTCGGGGCCGAGGCCAACCGCGACGGCCCGGTCGAGGAGAAGGGCACGTGGGCCTTCCAGCAGGACTTCGTGAACTTCCACCTCGCGACCTACGCGCAGAAGCCATGGCTCAGCGGCGCGCTCTACTGGGCGCTCAACGAGTTCCGCGTCCGCCCGGGGTGGGAGGGCGGCAACCCGCGGTCGACGCCGCCCCTGCACCAGAAGGGCCTGCTGCGCTACGGCGACCTCTCACGCAAGCCCGGGTGGGCGGACCTGCAGCGCAACTACGCCGCGACCAAGCAATTCGGCTAGCGGCCTAGCGCCGGACCGGGCGGCGCTGCGGCGCGGGCTCGCGCGCCGGGCGGCGCGAGCGCTGCGGCGTGAGGTCGCGCAGGCGCTCGTGCGAGCGCAGGCGGACCGGCGGCGGGACGGCGTCGGGCAGCGGGATTCCGCCGGGCGGTGAGCTCTTCGGTGGGCGCGTGGGAAGGCGGTCGTTGCCGCCGCCGCCGCCGTCGTCCTCCTCGGGCGGCTGCCACGGCTTGGTCGCCTCCGAGCGCAGGAACATGACGAACAGGAACGCACCGAGCGCGACCGCGATCAGGTGCAGCGTGCCGAAGATGAGCATCAGCTCGGCATCTGGCGACATCGTCTCTGCAATCTACCCGGCCAGAAGGGTGGGAACCACCAGTTCGCTACCATCGGCGCCCGCTATGGCACGTTCAGAGCACACCCAGCTTGAGGTCAGCGCGCGTCCCGTCGAAGGGTCGCGCTCGACGCGCCGGCTGCGCCGCGAGGGTCTCGTCCCCGGCGTCGTCTACGGCGGCGACGGCGAACCGCTGACCTTCTCGGTCAACGCGCGCATCCTGCGCTCGGCGCTCGCGCACGCCGGCTCCGTCCTCGACCTCGCCGTCGACGGCGGCAAGGCCACCCCCGTGATCGTCAAGGACGTCCAGAACCATCCGGTGCGTGGCGAGGCCATCCACGTCGACCTCCTGCGGGTCGACATGAGCCAGCCGATCCACTCCACGGCCGTGCTCGACCTCGTCGGCGCCGAGGAGTCCCCCGGCGTGACCGAGGGCGGCGTGCTGAGCCAGGAGACGCGCGAGGTCAACGTGCTCGCGCTGCCGGACGACCTGCCCGACGTCATCCAGCACGACGTCTCCAAGATGGAGATGAACGAGACGCTGACGCTGGCCGCCGTGACGGTGCCGCAGGGCGTCACGCTGCTCGACGACCTCGACGAGACCGTGATCGCCACGATCACCCCGCCGACGCTCGAGCCGGTCGAGGAAGAGATCGAGACCGAGACCGCGCTGGTCGGCGAGGACGGCGAGCCGCTCGAGGGCGCTGAGCTCGAAGAGGCCGAGAGGCAGGCCGAGGGCGACACCGCCGACGAGGCCGCCCAGGCCTCCGGCGACGACAACTGAAGCTCTTCAGCTCCACCCCGGTCGACTGGCTGGTCGTCGGGCTCGGCAATCCGGGCACCCGCTACGCGAACACCCCGCACAACGTGGGCTTCCGCGTCGCCGACGAGCTGAGCCGGCGCTGGGACCTCCCGAAGCCGAAGAAGAAGTTCAACGCCGAGCTGGCCGAGGGCCGCACCGGCCCCGGCGGCCCGCGCGTCGCGGTGATCAAGCCGCAGACGTTCATGAACGACGCCGGCCGCTCCGTCGGCCCCGCGCGCGGGAGCTACCGCGTCGACCTCGACCACGTGCTGGTCGTGCATGACGAGATCGACCTCCCCTTCGGCGACATCCGCGTGCGCCTGGGGGGCGGCCTGGCCGGCCACAACGGGCTCAAGTCGCTGCGCCGCGAGCTCGGCTCGCCCGACTTCCACCGCGTGCGCGTCGGCGTCGGGCGGCCCGACTCGACCGACCCGGAGATCGTCTCCTCGCACGTGCTGGGCGGGTGGAAGCAGTCCGGCGACGAGGTCGCGGCGCTGGTGGCGGAGGCCGCCGACGCCGCCGAGAAGCTGGTGACGGGTTGACCCCGCGGGACTGGAACGCCGAGTCCTACCAGCGCATCTCGGCGCCGATGGAGGCGATGGGCCGCGAGGTGCTCGACCGTCTCGAGCTGCGCGGCGACGAGCGCGTGCTCGACGCCGGCTGCGGCACGGGCCGCGTGACGGCGGCGCTGCTGGAGCGGCTGCCGCGCGGCGAGGTGATCGCGGTCGACGGGTCGCCCGCGATGGTCGCCGAGACGCAGGAACGGCTCGGGCCGCGTGTCGACGCCCGCGTCGCCGACCTCACGGAGCTCGTGCTCGAGGCGCCCGTCGACGCGATCCTCTCGACCGCGACCTTCCACTGGATCCCCGACCACGACCGCCTCTTCGAGCACCTGTTCGCCGCGCTCAAGCCCGGCGGCCGGCTCGTCGCGCAGTGCGGTGGCGAGGGCAACGTCGCCGCCGTGCGGGCGGCGATCGACGCGGTCGCCGAGCCCGCGCTCGCCGGCTGGGCCGGGCCGTGGAACTTCCAGTCGCCCGAGGCGACCGCGGAGCGGCTCGAGCGGATCGGCTTCGTCGAGGTGGAGACGTGGCCGCAGACCGTGCGCGTGGAGCCCGAGGACCTGCGCGAGTACCTCGGCACCATCATGCTCGGCTCGCACCTCGAGCGCATCCCGGCCGAGCGCCGCGACGGCTTCGTCGACGCCGTGCTCGCGGCGCTGCCCGAGCCCGCGATCGAGTACGTGCGCCTCAACCTGCTCGCCCAGCGCCCGCGCTGACGCTCAACCCCGCCGCCGCCGGGGCCGACATATGACCCATGGGGCTGCATCTGCGACGACGCCGCAAGCTCGAGGCCGTGCCGGCGGGGGCCGTGCCCCCGGCCGACGGGGACGCTCCCTGCCTCGACGCCTACAGCCGCCGCTGGGCGACGCAGCCGATCGCCGGCCGCTTCGTCGACTGGGCGGCCGCGACGCACCACGCCGGCTTCGGCGAGGCGTTCTGCGGCGTCTGGCACGGCGATGACCCGCTGACGCCGATCGACCGCTTCGCGATCGGCCCCGCCGGGATCCTCGCCGCGAACCTCGAGCTGCGCCGCGTCGAGCTGATCCCGATGCTGACCGAGCGCCGGCTGCCGGGGCCGCGGCTGACCGCCCGGGCCGACGACGTGACGCTGCTGCTGGCCGAGGAGCGGGTCGGCGAGGGGTTCCAGGTCCACGCCGGGGTGGAGGGGACGGCGTGGTTCGTGCACGCCTTCGGCGTCGGCCCGATCCCGGAGCTGCCGGCCACCGAGCCCGGCTCGGCGTCGCTCGGCGACGCGCTCGAGCGGGCACTCCAGGACTGGGGCCCGGTCGACTGGGCCGCCGTCCCGGCGGCCGTCCCGCGGCGCCTGTTCGACACCCTCGCCTGGGCGCTCGAGCCCGGCATGTCGGCCGCTTCGTAGACTCGTGTGAGCAGCCCCGGCCGCGCCGTTGCGCGGTCGCTCGGCATGCGCGCACAGCGATGTCACTCCGCCCTCTCCTCCGCCATCTCGAGCACCATCCCGACGCCCCCGCGCTCGACGCGCCCGGGGCGCAGGCGTTCGTCTCGCAGTCGCTGCGCCCGTTCCTGATCGCGGCGGTCGCCGACCGCGACGTGCGCCGCCCGACCGTCGTGGTGGCGGGCGACGACCGCGCCGCCCGCGACCTCGCGGCCGACCTGCGCGCGTGGCTGCGCCCGCGGTCGGTGCGCTTCTATCCCAGCCGCGGCGTCGCCTACGAGTCGCACCTCTCGCCGCCCGCCCACCTCGTCGGGCTCAGGGTGGCCGCGCTCGACGCCGTGCTCGACGCCTCGCCGTCCGAGGAGGCGCCGGTCGTGGTCGTGTCCGCCGTCGCGCTGTCGGAGAAGGTGCCCGACCCGGAGCTGCGCCCGCACGGCTTCGCGCTCGAGGTCGGCGAGCTGATCGATCTCGACGAGACGATGGGCAAGCTCGTCGCCGCGGGCTACGAGCGCGTCGACCAGGTCGAGGACCGCGGGCAGTTCGCGGCCCGCGGCGGGCTGCTCGACATCTACCCGGCGACCGAGGAGCGCGCCGTCCGCGTCGAGCTCTTCGACATCGAGATCGAGTCGCTGCGCTGGTTCTCGACCTTCACCCAGCGCTCGCTGGGGGAGGGGCAGCGCGTCGAGATCGCGCCGGCCGCCGAGCTCGCCGCCGAGCACCGCGAGCTGGCCGAGATCGCCGCGCTCGAGGACGCCGACAGCCGCCCCGACGTCGCCGAGCTGCTGCCGGTCGACCGCTTCCGCGAGCTGCTGGACCTGTTCCCCGACCACACCGACGTGGTGATCGCCGCCGACGAGGACGTCGAGCCGGCCCTGCGCGACCACTGGGACGACGTCTGCGCCGCCTTCCACGACACCGACGCCCACCACCTCTACGTCGCGCCGGATGCGATCACGCAGTCGCTGGAGGCACGCCGGCCGCTGCGGCTGTCCTCGATCTCGGGCTCGCAGCCGCTCGAGTTCCGCGCCCAGGCGGCGGAGTTCGCGGCCCGCTCGCTCAACGAGGCCGAGCCGGAGCTCGAGAAGCTCACGCGCTCGGGCTACACGACGCTCGTCACGTGGCCGCAGCGCGGCCAGGGCGAGCGCGCCGCCTACAACCTGCAGCGCCTGCGCGCGGGCTGGAAGCCGGAGGACGGCGGGCTCGTGTTCGCCGAGGCCAACCTCCGCGACGGCTTCGTCTGCCCGCCGATGAAGCTCGCCGCGATCCCCGAGCACCGGCTGATCCACCGCCGCGGGCGCACCGAGCGGCCGACGCGCAAGGGCCGCGGGCTGCTGCGCTCGTTCGCCGACCTGCGCACCGGCGACATCATCGTCCACGAGGACCACGGGCTCGCGCGCTTCGCCGGCTTCGACACCAAGACCGTGGCGGGGGTCACGCGCGACTACCTCGACCTCGAGTTCCAGGGCTCCGACCGCGTGTTCATGCCGGTCGACCAGCTCGCGAAGATCTCGCGCTACGTCGGCGCCGGCGGCGAGCACCCGCCGCTCTCCAAGCTCGGCGGGACGCGCTGGGACACGATGAAGGCGCGCGCCCGCCGCGCCGCCCAGGAGCTCGCGGGCGAGCTGCTCAACCTCTACGCCGAGCGCCGCCACCGCCGCGGCTTCGCGTTCCCGCCGGACTCGGACTGGCTGCGCGACTTCGAGGTCGCGTTCCCGTACACCGAGACGCGCGACCAGCGCGAGGCGATCGAGCAGGTCAAGTGGGACATGGAGGCCGAGCGGCCGATGGACCGGCTGATCTGCGGCGACGTCGGCTACGGCAAGACCGAGGTCGCGCTGCGCGCCGCCTTCAAGGCCGCCAACGCCGGCAAGCAGGTGCTGATGCTGGTGCCGACGACGATCCTCGCCCAGCAGCACTTCGGCACCTTCACCGAGCGCCTGCGCGACTACCCGTTCACGATCGAGCACGTCTCGCGCTTCCGCGCCGCGGCCGACCAGCGCGCCGCCGTCAAGTCCTTCTCCGAGGGCAAGACCGACATCCTCATCGGCACGCACCGGCTGCTCTCGCGCGACGTGCGCGCGAAGGACCTCGGGCTGCTGATCGTCGACGAGGAGCAGCGCTTCGGGGTCAAGCAGAAGGACCTGCTGCGCCAGCTGCGCCTGAAGGTCGACGTGATCTCGATGAGCGCCACGCCGATCCCGCGCACGCTCCAGATGTCGCTCGCGGGCGTCCGCGACATCTCCGTGATCGAGACGCCGCCCGAGGGCCGGCGGCCGGTCAAGACCTACGTCGGCGAGTACGACGAGGGGCTGGTCAAGCAGGCGCTGGAACGCGAGAAGGCGCGCGGCGGGCAGGCCTTCTTCCTCCACAACCGCATCGAGGACATCGACGAGACGGCGGAGCGCCTGCGCGCGCTGTGCCCGGGCATGTCGTTCGCGGTCGCCCACGGGCAGATGGACGAGAAGCTGCTCGAGGAGCGCATGATGGACTTCCTGCGCGGGGCGGCCGACGTGCTCGTCTCCACCTCGATCATCGAGTCGGGCATCGACATCCCGCAGGCCAACACGCTGATCGTCGAGCGCTCCGACATCTTCGGCCTGTCGCAGCTCTACCAGATCCGCGGCCGCGTCGGCCGCTCTCGCGAGCGGGCCTACGCGTACCTGCTCTACCCCAGCGCCGGCGCGCTGACGGAGGAGGCCGCCAACCGCCTGTCGGCGCTCTCGGACTACACCGAGCTCGGCTCCGGCTTCAAGATCGCGATGCGCGACCTCGAGCTGCGCGGCGCCGGCAACCTGCTCGGCGACGAGCAGTCCGGCCACGTCGCGGCGCTCGGCTTCGAGCTCTACATGCAGATGCTCGACGAGGCGGTGCGCTCGATGGACGGCGGCTCGGTCGACGAGGAGGACCTGCGCGAGCCGGTGCGCCTCGACGTCAACGTCGACGCCTACATCCCGGCCGAGTACATCCCCTACGAGCAGGCCAAGGTCGACGTGCACCGGCGGATCGCGGGCGCCCGCGAGGTCGCCGAGCTGGCCGAGCTGCGCGCCGAGCTAACCGATCGGTTCGGCGAGCCGCCGGAGCCGCTCGAGAACCTGCTCGTGCTCCAGCAGGCGCGCATCAAGCTCGGCCAGGCGGGGGCGACGGCGGTCACGTTCCGGCAGGGCCGGCTCGCGGTCACGCCGATCGAGCTCGACTCGGTGCGGGCCAAGAAGCTGCGCGCGCAGATTCCCGGCGCGTTGTACGAATCGGGCAAGTCGCAACTCTCTATGCGTGTGCCCGATGACCCCGCTGAGCGCTTCCCGGCCGTCGTGCGAGCCGCGGATGCCCTGCTCGCCGTGCAGGCCGAGGCCGCCTGAGTCTCTTAGACAATTGTGAGAAGACACCCGCTACCCTCGGTTCGCGTGATGAAAAAGAGACTGATTCTGCTGGCGCTTGGCGCCTTTTTTGTGCCCGCATCCTTGGTCGCCGGGTGCGGCGGGGTGCCTGGCAACTCCGTTGCCACCGTCGACGGAAGCTCGATCGAGAAGTCCGAGTTCGACCACTGGCTCACCGTCGCGTCGAAGTCCGGCGGTCAGGCGGCGGCAGCCGCGCCGAAGCCCCCTGCCTTCACCGAGTGCGTGAAGCAGAAGCGCAAGACGACGCCGAAGCCCGCCAAGGGCCAGCCGAAGGTGACCGACGCCGCGCTCAAGAAGCAGTGCAAGCAGGAGTACGACGCGCTGCGCGATCAGGTCATGCAGCTGCTCGTCTCCTTCAAGTGGATCGCCGGCGAGGCCGAGGAGCAGAACATCAAGGTCTCCGACAAGGAGATCCAGAAGACCTTCGACAAGCAGAAGAAGGAGGCGTTCCCCAAGGAAGCCGACTTCGCCAAGTTCCTCAAGGACTCCGGCCAGACCGAGGCCGACATCCTCAAGCGCGTCAAGCTCGACACCCTCTCCACCAAGATCCGCGAGAAGGTCACGAAGGGCGAGGACAAGGTCAGCGACGCCGAGATCGAGGCGTACTACAACAAGAACAAGGAGCGCTTCGCGCAGCCCGAGCGGCGCGACCTCCGCATCGTCCTGACCAAGAGCGCGGCCAAGGCCAAGCAGGCCAAGGCGGCGATCGAGGGCGGCCAGGCGTTCGGCAAGGTGGCCAAGAAGTACTCGATCGACCAGGCCTCCAAGGCCCAGGGCGGCAAGCTCCCGGCCGTGGCCAAGGGCCAGCAGGAGAAGGCGCTCGACAACGCGATCTTCAGCGCGAAGAAGGGTGAGCTGACCGGGCCGGTCAAGACCCAGTTCGGCAACTACATCTTCGAGGTCACGAAGATCACGCCGGCCTCCCAGCAGACGCTGGCCCAGGCCAAGACCACGATCAAGCAGACGCTCGCGTCCCAGAATCAGCAGAAGGCGCTCGACAAGTTCGTCAAGTCCTTCCGCAAGCGCTGGAAGGCGAAGACCGAGTGCGCCGACTCGTTCCGGACGCAGGACTGCAAGAACGCACCGAAGGCCACTCCGACGCCCGACAGCCACGGCCCCGGGCGGTACGAGTCCGGAGCAGCCCGGTCAGCCCACGCCCACGCCCGCCAACTGAGCGACCCCACGAACTCCGCAGCGGCGGTTGAGCGCCTCGACGCGCTCACCCGCCGCCTGCGCGAGGAGTGCCCGTGGGACCGCGAGCAGGACGAGCGCTCGATCGTGCCGCACACGGTCGAGGAGGCCTATGAGCTGGCGGCCGCCGCCCACTCGGGCGACGACGCCAAGCTGCTCGACGAGCTCGGTGACGTGCTCTTCCAGGTCCACTTCCTCTCGCTGCTGCTGGAGGAGCGCGGCGCCGGCTCGCTGGCCGAGGTCGCCGAGCACGCGCGCCAGAAGCTGATCCGCCGCCATCCCCACATCTTCGAGCAGCGGTCGAGGTGGAGAACGCGGGCGAGGTGCTGCGCAACTGGGACGCGATCAAGCGCACCGAGGCGGGGCGCGAGCCCGGGATCTTCGGCGAGGTGCCCGAGAACCTCCCGGGCGCGCTGTACGCCCGCAAGGTCCAGCGCCGCGCCGCCTCCACCGGCTTCGACTTCGAGCACATCCCCTACGACGCGATCGAGGGGGAGCTGGAGGAGCTGCGCGCGGCCGAGGGCGACCGCGACGCCGCCTTCCACGAGGTCGGCGACGTCCTGTTCGCCGCCGTCAACGTCGCCCGCAAGCTGAAGGTCGATCCCGAGCTCGCGGTGCGCGCCGCCTCGGACCGCTTCCGCGGCCGCGTCGAGGCCGCGGCCGCCCTCGCCGCACGGAGCGGAGCGGACTGGAACGATCTCGGGCCCGACGCCCAGCTGAGCTTCTACGCCCAGGTGCGCCTGGCCGAGACCCAAGGAGAACCGTGAGCCAGATCGAGACCGTCCACGCCCGTCAGATCCTCGACTCCCGCGGGAACCCGACGGTTGAAGTCGACGTCGTCCTCCGCTCCGGCGCGCAGGGCCGCGCCGCGGTGCCCTCGGGCGCCTCGACCGGCGAGTTCGAGGCCACCGAGCTGCGCGACGGCGGCGACCAGTGGATGGGCAAGGGCGTCACCCAGGCGGTCGGCAACGTCAACGGCGAGATCGCCGGCGCGGTGGCGGGCTTCGACGTGCTCGACCAGAAGGGCCTCGACCGCGCGCTGATCGACCTCGACGGCACGCCCAACAAGTCCCGCCTGGGCGCCAACGCGATCCTCGGCGTCTCGCTCGCCTCGGCGCGCGCGGCGGCGGCCGAGGAGCGCCAGCCGCTGTGGCGCTACCTCGGCGGCGAGGCGGCGCGGATCCTGCCCGTGCCGATGATGAACGTGCTCAACGGCGGCTCCCACGCCGACAACTCGGTCGACTTCCAGGAGTTCATGATCGTGCCGGTCGGCGCGCCCAGCTTCTCGGAGGGGCTGCGGATGGGCACCGAGGTCTTCCACCAGCTCAAGAAGCTCCTCCACGACCAGGGGCTCGGCGGCGGCGTCGGCGACGAGGGCGGCTTCGCGCCCAACCTGAAGTCCAACGAGGCGGCGCTCGAGTTCCTCGTCCAGGGCATCGAGGCGGCGGGCTACACGCCCGGCGAGGACCTCGCGATCGCGCTCGACCCCGCCACCAGCGAGATCTTCGACGAGGGCCGCTACAAGCTCGAGCACGAGGGCCGCGAGCTGTCCCCCGATGAGATGGCGGGCTACTGGGGCGACGTCTCCTCGCGCTACCCGATCCTCTCGATCGAGGACGGCATGGACGAGGAGGACTGGGACGGCTGGAAGGGCCTCACGCAGCTCCTCGGCGACCGCATCCAGCTCGTCGGGGACGACCTCTTCGTGACCAACACCGAGCGCCTGTCGCGCGGGATCGAGCTCGGGGTCGGCAACTCGATCCTCGTCAAGGTCAACCAGATCGGGACGCTGTCGGAGACGCTCGAGGCGATCGCGATGGCGCGCGAGGCCGGCTACACGGCCGTCATGTCGCACCGCTCCGGCGAGACCGAGGACACCACGATCGCCGACCTCGCCGTCGCCACCGGCTGCGGCCAGATCAAGACCGGCGCGCCCTCGCGCTCGGACCGCGTGGCGAAGTACAACCAGCTGCTGCGGATCGAAGAGGCGCTCGGGCGCGGACGCCGAGTACCCGGGGCGGTCCGTTTTCAGATCGTAACGTCGCCGAAGGCGAGTTGGACGGAGTCAGCCCGGCAGCGGTCAGAACGCTCGTCGGCGTCTAGACGGAGTCAACTCGCCTGGCAGGCGAAACCTTGGTTGCAGAGGAAGGACGGCGGGCGCGTCGAACGAAGGCGCAACGGATGGCCAACGCGCACACCCGCATCCGCTGGGACCGGTTGGGACGCTGGGCGCTGCTGTTCGTCGTCGCGCTGCTCCTGTACCTCTACATCGGGCCGACGAAGAACTGGTACACGACCTGGCGCGAGGCGGGCCAGAAGCGCGAGCAGGTCGCGGCGCTGCGGGCCGAGAACGACCGCTTGGCGGCCCGCCGTGACGATCTCCGGCGCGAGTCCGCGCTCGAGCGCGAGGCGCGCCGGCTCGGCATGGTGAAGGCCGGCGAGCGCGCCTACATCATCGAAGGCCTGCCGAAGCGCTAGTCGCGGCGACGGCCGCCGGCGTAATCGGTGGCCTCGCGCAGATAGCGCCCGAAGGCGGCGTCGGCCACGATCCGGACGTCCCACGCGTACGGGTGGTCGGGCGCCGCCGCGTAGGCGATGTCCGCGCACCAGTCGGTGCCCTGGTCGTAGAGCTCCGCGAGCTCCTCGGTCGTGAACGGCCCGCCCAGGCGCCGGCGCAGCTCGGCCGCGATCCGCCGCGTCACGGCCTCGAGCACGGGGCGCTGCTCGGCGGGCGCGGCCTCGAGGAGGCGCAGCCCGGCGGCCCACTGGTCTGTCGCGGTCTCGAACGGCACCGCTTCGAGGCTACCCAGGCTTGCGGGTAAAGGTGCGGTACTCGTCGACGGTCTCGAACCCGAGGCGCTCGTAGAGCTTCTGCGGCCAGTCGTCGGCGTCGGCCATGATCATGATCAGCTCGTCGCCGCGCTCCTGGGCGGCCGCGATCGCGGCGCGGACGACGGCGCTGGCCAGCCCGTGGCCGCGGAAGCGGCTTGGCGGTGTAGACCTCCTCGACCTGGCCGATCCCGTCGCCGGGCAGCAGCATGCAGCAGGCGGCCGGGACGCCGTCGCGCTCGGCCAGGAAGTAGCGCGCCCCGCTCGTGAGCGCGGTGTCGGCGTCGGCGGCGACGAGGTCGCGGGCCTCGGCCGCGCTCATCGCCTCGCCGTACCACTGCTCCAGCAGGCCGCGCACGGCCGGGAACTCGACCTCGCGCACCTCGGCGGTCGCCGCGCCGCGCTGGTCGGCGCCCGGGCGCAGCAGCATCGAGATCAGCCGCTCAGCGCTCCAGCCCGCGGCCTCGAACGCATCGACGAGCCGGTCGCCGCCCTGGTGGACCTCGATCTTGCGGTGCCGCAGCCCGGCGGGCGCCTGCAGGCGCTCGGCCTCGGCGAGCAGCGCCTCGGCGGACGTCTGCGAGGCGTCCTCGACGACGAGCAGGTTGAGGTCCCACTTCGTCGGGTGCGCCGGGGTGAAGAAGGCCACGCCGTGGTCGAACGGCTCGGCCCGGCCGGCGCTGCGCTCGAACAGCGCCCGGCGATGCGCGCGCAGGCGCGCGAGCTCAGTCGTCGTTGTCTCCGCCACTGGCGCGACGGATGACGATCTGGTCCTCCTCGATGGTGACCTCGACCGGACGATGGCCCGCCCAGTGCTCGGCGTAGGTCGGGTTGTCCTCGACCGCGGGGTCGAGCCACAGCCCGTAGCCCTCCTCGCCGTGGTCGAAGGTGCCCTCGAAGCTCCCGGTCGCGTCGTCGCGGCGGCGGGTGCGGCCCCCACTCCGACGTGCGCGCTTCTTCGGCGCCGGCCTTTTCTCGTCCTCGTCGGGCTTCGCGTCCTCCTCGGCGGCGCGCTTGGCGGCCTCCTCGGCGAGCTTGGCCTCCTCCTCGGCGCGGCGGGCGGCCTCGGCCTCGAGCTCGGCGGCGATCGCGGCGTCGTCTTCGGCGCGGAGGTCGATCTCCTCGACCGGCTCGCCGGCGGTCTCGCCGTCGGCTTCGAGCTCGTTCTCGCGCTTGAAGGACTGGATCTGCTGGACCGTCACTTCAAGTTGATGGGCGATCCACGCGTCGGTGCGGCCCTGGCGGACCCACCCGCGGATCTGGTTGAGCTGGGGGCGCAGCGATCGACGACTCATGGCGGGCGGGGACACTAGCGCACGTCCACGAAGGCGAGTCAGGTGCAGGCCCCATTGGACCTATGGCGAAACTTCTCTAACCTCGGCACCATCATTGGTCCGGTGAGAGAATTTTGTTGGGTGAGGGGAGTACTCGTGGGGTACGGTCCGAACACCGCTCGACTCGGCAGGGAGACGGCGCCATGCTCGTACTGACCCGTAAGTCAAATCAGTCCATCATGATCGGCGACGACATCGAGGTGTCGGTGCTGTCGATCATGGGCGAGAAGGTCCGGATCGGCATCCAGGCGCCGCGGGACATCCCCGTGTTCCGCAAAGAGGTCTATCTCGAGATCCAGCAGGAGAACATCGCGGCCGGCGCCAACGCCCGGGCGGAAGTCGACGACGCGCTCAAGCGGCTGTCGTCGAAAGATAAATAGGCGGGCTTCAGCCCATCACGTAGTACAGCGTCTCGAACATCGCGATCGTCACGATCACGGCGGTCGAGATGAGCGTCAGCAGCACGAGCCAGAAGCGCAGGGAGCCGCGCTTGTGGGCCCGCTCGCGGTGACGCACGTGCGTACGGCGGATCGCCTGCTGCTGCAGGCGTTCACGGCGCTCGCGGTCCGACTCGATCTCTTCGACGAACTGCGCCTCGATATCGGCCAGGCTCTGTCGCATCTTCATGGACAAGCCAATGATCTTATGACGACGGGCAAGATGACCACAGCCCGCGCCCGGCGCGGCGGGCGGCGGAGGCGATCTTCTTGAACTGCTCGGCGTGCGCGACGTTGGGCGGGACCGTCAGCGGCACGGCGTACCCGCGGCGCACCAAGGCAGCGTTGACGAAGCGCTTGTCGCGCACCCGGTAGACGTAGGCCAGCAGCCGCCCGTAGCGGTCGCGCGGCTCGGCGTCGCGCACCAGTCGCACCTGCTCGCCGTCGACGAGCCGGTGGTTGAAGGCGCTGGCGCGCTTCGCGAAGCACTCGACCGGAGTACCCGGTTTCACCGACTCCGGTGTGTCGACCCCGATGTAGCGGACCGTCTCGTCCCGCCCGCCGACCTGCACGTGGATCGTGTCGCCGTCGACGACGCGGGTCACCGTGCCGACGGACTTCTGCCCGCTCGCCGGCGAGCCGCCGGAGTCGTCGCCGGCCGTCGCGGTGTAGACCGCGACGGCGAGGACGATGAACAGGCCGAGGAGACGGACGCGTGACATCGGCGCCCGACGCTAGCCGGGCGCCCGGTCACCGCGGGCGAGATGTTGCAGTCTCGGCGCTAGACCCGCGCCGAGGCTTCCGCGTCGTCGTAGACCTTGATGAAGCGCAGGTAGTTGTCGGCGACCTGCTCCGCGGCGGCCCTGCGCTCGAGGTTGCCGTCGAGGAAGCCCTTGAGCGCGTCCCACCAGATCGAGCGCCCGATCGCGAAGCCGATGAAGCCCTCGACCGGCGCGGCCTGCTGGAGCCAGTGGTCGACCTTGTCGTCGGAGGCGCCGCGGCCGAGCAGCACCGAGGTGACGTTCTCGCGGCCCTCGCCGGTGCGCGTCTGCTTGATCAGCATCTCCGCGTCCTCCTGTGCGTCGACGCCCTCGATCTTCCAGATGTCGACCTCGACGCCGTAGTCCTGGATCTGCTCGATCGCGCGCCGCATCAGCTCCGGGCGCAGCTCGGCGTCGTAGCGGTCGGTATCGCCGCCGACCGACTCGAGCTGGTCGTCCTCGGCGGGCACCAGCAGCTCGAACAGGAACAGCCGGTCGTGCTCGTGCAGCCAGTCGGCGAGCTCCTTGAGGCGGCCGAGCTGGCGCTCGTTCATCTCCGCGTCGCCGTCAGGGTTGAGACGCACGAGGACCTTCGAGAAGTCCGGGTCGTTGTCCTCGATGTGCTTGCCGAAGTCCGCGCCGTACTCGAAGTCGAAGTCCGGCTGGCCGCTCTTCTCGACCGGCTGGGCGAGCTTGAGCCCGTGCTTGCGGGCGAGCTCCGGGATGTCGGAGCCGAACTGCTCGTCGACCAGCACGCCGGTGGCCTCGGCATCGACGCCGCGCTCGACGGCGATCTCCATGCCCTCGTAGATCAGCTTCTTGGCGTCGGAGATCGTCTCGGTCTCCTCCGGGGTCGGATCGCCCTCGATCCCGAACATCTTCTTCTGGAACGAGCCCCGGTGGTCGAAGGCGAGGATGTAGAGCTTGCCGTGATAGCCGAGGGCCATGGGAACCACCTTTGTCGGGACTGGGAGCGGCGGGCAACAGGCTACCCTCCCGCGCCGTGGAGCCGAACTTCACCGGCCCCAGCTACACCCTGGGCATCGAGGAGGAGCTGATGATCCTCGACCCGGAGAGCTGGGAGCTGGCCAATGCGATCGAGGCGCTGCTCGAGGAGAGCGGCGGCGACGACGAAGCGACCGACATCAAGCCGGAGCTTCACGAGTCCGTGCTCGAGATCGCCACCAAGCCGTGCCGGGACGTCCGCGAGGCCGGCGCGGAGCTGCGCGGCCTGCGCCGCCAGGTCGCCGAGGTCGCCTCCAAGCGCGACCTGACGATCGGCTCCGCCGGCACGCACCCGTTCGCGCTGTGGGAGGACCAGCGCATCTCCGCCCGCCCGCGCTACCGCGACCTGATCGAGGCGCTGCGCTTCGTCGCGCGCCAGGAGGTCATCTTCGGCCTGCACGTGCACGTCGGGATCGACGACGCCGACAAGGCCATCCACGTCGCCAACGGGATGCGCGTGCACGCCGGGCTGCTGCTCGCGCTGTCGGCCAACTCGCCGTTCTGGCGCGGCGACGACACGGGCCTGGCCTCCGCCCGGATGCCGATCTTCCGCCAGTTCCCGCGCGTCGGGATGCCGCCCGCCTACGAGGACTGGGCCGACTTCGAGCGCCGCATCGGCTTCATGATCGACTCGAAGGTGATGGACGACTACACCTACCTCTGGTACGACGTCCGCCCGCACCCGAACTTCGGGACGGTCGAGATCCGCGGGATGGACGCGCAGACCCGGGTCGAGCACACGCTCGGGCTCGCCGCGCTGATCCAGGCGATGGTGAAGGAGCTGGCCGAGCACTTCGAGGCGGGCGAGAAGCTCTCCGACTACCCCTACGAGATGCTCGACGAGAACCGCTGGATCGCGGCGCGCCACGGCCTCGACGGCGAGCTCGTCGACCTCCCGAGCTTCGAGCGGGTGCCGGCGAAGCAGCTCGCGCGGCGGGTCTACGACCGGCTCGCCGAGCATGCGCAGGACCTCGGGTCGAGCGCCGAGCTGGAGGGCATCCTCGACCTGCTGGAGGGCGGCAACGGGGCCGCGCGACAGAAGGTGATCTACCAGGCGAACCACGACCTCCACGAGGTCGTGCGCGACATCGCGGCGGCCACGCTGCCCGAGTAAGCGCGCCACCTTCGGGGCGCCCCTTGGGGGGCGCGTAGAATCGCTTGTGTGGCCAGCGGACCCGAGCTCTTCGTCGTCTGCAAGAAGTGCAACTCCGAGGTGTCGCCGTACATCACGGAGTGCCCTTACTGCGGCACCCGCCTGCGCAAGCGCGCGCCCAAGCTCGAGAAGGGCGGCGGTCCGCCGCGCGCGGCGCGCCGGCGCGAGCGTCCGAAGCTCAGCCGCCTGAAGCCCGGCGAGATCCCCGGCGTACGCGCCGACCGCCGGCCGTACGCGACGATGACGCTCGTCCTGATCTCGGTGCTGGTCTCGCTGATGTTCCGCTCCGGGATCGTCGACATCAGCCGCCTCGCCGACGTCCTCGCCGTCAGCCCGCTCGACGGCCAGTACTGGACGCTCGTCACGCAGCTCTTCGTCTACGTCTTCTCGACCGGCTACGAGATCGCCGTGCTCGGCGCGGTCTTCCTCTTCGGCTGGCTGCTCGAGCGCCGCCACGGCGCCTGGGCGACGCTGCTCGTGTTCTTCGCCTGCGGCATCGCGGGCTCGGCGCTCGTGCTCGTGGTCGACCCCGACAGCGGCACGATGGGCGCCAACTCCGCGGCGCTCGGCCTGCTCGCCGCCTGGACGATGCGCGACGTGCTCGCGCGCCGCCGCGGCGAGGAGGACGACGCGGACCTGCTCGGCGTCCTCGCGATCGCCGTCGTGCTCGTGCTGCTGCCGCTTGCCGCGGTCGAGCCGCACTCGCTCGCCGGCCTCGGCGGCGGGGTCGTCGGCATCCTGCTCGGCCTCTTCCTCGCGCGCATCCCGCAGCGTTAGCGGACGCTGATCGTCCCCGCCGCGCCGGCGACGAGCCGGCCGATCGCCGCGCCCTCCATCGCCGTGCCCGTGGGGATCGCGGCCAGCAGCCCGCCGCTCGTCATCGCGTCGCACAGCAGCCGCCGCCGCGGCTCCGGAACGCCGTCCGCCCAGCTGGTGAAGCCCTCGGCGTCCGCGCGGTTGCGCTTGGAGCCGCCCGCGAGCGCGTCCTCGCCGGCCAGCAGGTCGAGCACGCCGTCGATGGCGGGTACCGCGGCGGCGTCGACCTCGGCGGCGAGGCCGCTCGCCTCGGCCAATTCGTGCAGGTGGCCGAGCAGGCCGAACCCGGTGACGTCGGTGAGCGCGTGCGCCCCCGCGCCGCGGGCGTGCTCGGCGCCGCGGTCGTTGAGCGTCGTCATGACCTCGATCGCGCGCGCGACCACGTCGTCGCCGACCAGCCCGCGCTTGATCGCCGTGGCCACCGCGCCCGCGCCGAGCGGCTTGGTCAGCACGAGCGTGTCGCCCTCGCGCCCGCCGGAGTTCATCAGCACGCGGTCGGGATGCACGGTGCCGGTGACCGCGAGCCCGTACTTCGGCTCGGGGTCGTCGATCGAGTGGCCGCCGACGATGCTCGCGCCCGCGGCGGCGACCGCGTCGGCGCCGCCGCGCAGGATCTCGGCGAGGATCTCCGGGCCGAGCGTGGCGAGCGGGTAGGCGACGAGGTTGAGCGCGGAGACCGGCACGCCCCCCATCGCGTAGATGTCCGACAGCGCGTTGGTGGCGGCGATGCGCCCGAACGCGTAGGGGTCGTCGACGATCGGCGTGAAGAAGTCGGCGGTCTGCACGATCGCCAGGTCGTCGGTGAGCTTGACCACTCCGGCGTCGTCGGCGGTGTCGGTCGCGACGAGCACGCGCGGGTCGCTCGTGCGGGGCAGCCCGGCCACGATCGGGCGCAGGTCGGCGGCGGACAGCTTGCAGCCGCAGCCCGCGCCGTGGGAGAGGGAGGTCAGGGCGGGGAGCATGGCGACCTATCATGGCGGGCCGTGCCGCAGTACACCGACGCGCAGATCGAGGCCGCCGTCGCGTCGCTGAGCGAGCCGGGCCGCCTCGAGGAGGCGCAGCGCCTGGTCGCGAACGCCGCGCCGCAGCTCCAGGGCATCCTCAACCAGGCGCTCGACGCCGCCGACTGGTTCGGCTCGGCGCACCAGGCCGAGGTGCTGAGGGCCGCCGGCATCGCCGATCCGGACGAGCGGATCAGCGCCGTGCGCACGCTGATCGCGGAGGAGACCGGCGTGAGCATGCTGATCGGGGTGGCCGTCGGGTACGAACTGGCCCACCTGCTCATGGATCCGACCGAAGGAGACTGACCGATGGCAGTGGACATCCGCTTCCTCGCCCACGCGGCCGTCGAGCTGAAGTCCGGCGACACGACCGTGCTCGTAGACCCGTTCATCACCGGCAACCCGAAGATCACCGTCGAGGCCTCCGAGCTGGAGCCGACCCACATCCTCCTCACCCACGGCCACCAGGACCACTACGGCGACACGGTCGAGATCGCCAAGCGCACCGGCGCCACCGTCCTCGCCATCACCGAGATCGCCGACGAGCTCGCCGGCGAGGAGGGTCTCGAGAACGTCGTCGACCCGAACATGGGCGGCACCGTCACCTTCGACTGGGGCTGGGTCAAGGTCGTGCCCGCGTGGCACACCTCGACGACGCCCAGGGGCCGCGCCAGCACCCCCGCGGGGCTGCTGATCAACCTCGGCGGCACGCTCGTCTACCACCTCGGCGACACCGCGCTCTTCTCCGACCTCCAGCTGATCGCGCGCCGCGGCGACAAGGTCGACGTCGCGCTCGTGCCGATCGGCGGCCACTACACGATGGACCGCCACGACGCCGTCACCGCGGTCGAGTTCATCGGCCCGTCGGTCGTGATCCCCGTCCACTACGACACGTTCCCGCCGGTCGAGACCGACGCCGAGGCGTTCAAGGCCGACGTCGAGTCCCAGACCAGCGCGAAGGTCGTCATCCTCGCGCCGGGCGAGACCTACTCCGCATGACCCACGCCATCGTCCTGATCGAGGCCGAGCGCTCGGCGATGCCGTCGCTCGGCGGCGCGCTCGCCGACCTCGAGGGCGTCGCCGAGGCCTACTCCGTCACCGGCGAGTGGGACTACGTGGCGATCGTCCGCGTGCGCGAGCAGGATCAGCTCGCGCCGCTGATCACCGGCAGGCTCGCGCAGATCGACGGGATCAAGCGCACCTACACCATGGTCGCCTTCGAGGCCTTCTCCGACCATGACCTCGAGGCGCTGTTCTCGATCGGCGAGTGATGCGCGCGCCGGCGGCCGCGCTCGCCGCCTGCCTGCTGGTGGCGGGCTGCGGCGGCGGCTCGGAGGAGCGCGCGTCGACGCCGACGCCGACCCCGACGCCGCCGGCCGCGAAGGCCGCCACCCAGCCGGAGGCGGAGCCCGGGGGCGCCGGCGACGAGCAGCCGATCCGCCAGCCGGTGCGGCTGACCGTCCGCGACGACACGATCACTCCCGAGCTCACCAAGGTCTCGGCGTTCCTCGGCGTCGAGCTGATCGTCCGCAACGCGACCTCGCGCACGCAGGTCGTGACGGTGCTGCGCGCGAAGCCGCGCCGCGCCCTGACCGTCCGCGCGGGCAAGACGGGCCGGCTCCGGCTCGCGGGCCTGCGCCGCGGCCGCTACCGCATCCAGGGCTCCTCGGGCGCCCGCGCGACGCTCGTCTCCTCGCTTGACGAGCCCTGAGTTGGCCAGCCAGCCAGGACGCCTGTAGGCTCCGGCGCATGCCCGATACCGCCCCCCGCGCCGAGCGCCTCAAGCGCACGGACCGCACCGACTACCAGGCCACCGGCGACCCCGCGCTGCTCGCCTCGGCCGACCGCGGCGAATCGCAGCTGCTCGGCTACCAGCAGCTCTACGAGCTGTGGGAGCGCCAGCACTGGGCCACGCAGGACATCGACTTCACCCAGGACCGGATCGACTGGCACGAGCGCATCGACCCCGAGGAGCGCTTCCAGCGCATGTACGGGCTGTCGTCGTTCTTCATCGGCGAGCAGCGGGTGGCGGCCGAGCTGGGCCCGATGATGCGCGCGGTCCCCGACGAGGACATGCGGATCTTCCTCTGCACGCAGATCGCCGACGAGGCGCGCCACGTCGCGTTCTTCGACCGCTTCTACGCCGAGGTCGGCGTGCTCGAGTCCGACAACCTGCAGGACCGCCTGGAGGAGAACGCGCAGTACATCAACCGCGAGTTCGGCGTCCTCTTCGACGAGATGCTGCACTCACGGGTGGACCGGCTGGCGGTCGAGCCCGAGGACACCGAGACGCTGGTCGAGGCGGTGACGATCTACCACATGGTCATCGAGGGCATGCTCGCCCTCACCGGCCAGCACTTCATCATGGACTTCAACGAGCGCCAGGGCACGCTGCCGGGCTTCGTCGAGGGCTTCACGCGGGTGGCGCGCGACGAGCACCGCCACGTCGCGTTCGGGGCGCGCTTCCTGCGCGACATGGTGGGCCGCGACGAGCGCCACCTCGCGGCGATCCAGCGCACGCTGGTGGAGGTCGGGCCGGTCGCCGACGCGGTCCTGCGCCCGCCGTGGATGGAGGGGGCCGACGACGACGAGCAGACGCTGTTCGGCGTCTCGGTCGCCGAGACGCGCGCGTTCGCGCTGAAGGCGCTCGAGCGGCGCATGAAGGTCATCGGGCTGGTCGCCGCATGATCGACTTCGACCAGTTCCTCGCCGTCGACATGCGGGTCGGCGTCGTCACCGCGGTCGACGACTTCCCGGAGGCGCGCAAGCCGGCGTGGAAGCTGACGATCGACTTCGGGCCGGAGATCGGCGTCAAGCGCTCGTCGGCGCAGATCACCAACTACAGCCGCGAGGAGCTCGAGGGGCGCCGCGTGGTCGCGGTGGTCAACTTCCCGCCGCGCCAGATCGGGCCGTTCATGTCCGAGGTGCTGTGCCTCGGGGCCTCCAACGAGGCGGGCGAGATCATCCTGCTGCGCCCCGACACCGACGTCCCCGTCGGCGCCCGCGTCCACTGAGCTAGGGAACGGGGTGCGGCGCGGGCACGGGCGTGACGATCGGCCCGTCGTCGCCGGGGATCGGCGTCGGCGTCGGCGTCACGACGGGGCCCGGGGTGGCGGTGGGCTGCGGCGAAGGCTCGGGTGAGGGAGACGGCGTGGGCTGCGGCTGCGGCTGCGGCGACGGCACGGGCGTGGGCTGCGCGGCCGGCGGGACGGTCTGGCCGGGCAGCGCGCCGCTCGCCTGCTCGGTCGAGCCGGAGGTCTCGGTCGGCGTCGTGGTGTCGCCCTCGTGCTGCTCGCGCAGCGGCGGCGTGACGGCGGCCACGAGCGTCGGCTGCTTGCCGGCGGCGGGCGTCGGCGTGGGGGTCGGCTTGGCGTCGGCCTTCTTGTCGCGGCGCGCGGCGCGCGGGGCGCGGGTGGCGGCCGGGGTGGGAGCGGCCGGCTGGGGGGCCGAGCGCACGGCGACGGGAGCGGCGGCCTTCGCGGGCGCGGCCGCGGGCGGCGCGGCGGCGGCGAGCGTGGGGGTGCGCGCGGGGCGGTCGACGGCGACGTGCTTGACCTCGACCGCGCCGGCGGTGACGATCGCGGCGGCGGCCAGCCCGGCGGCGGCCTTGGTCGCCAGCGCGCTCGCGCCGGCCTGCAGCGCGGCGCCACCGGCGCTCGCGGCGGCGGCGCTGCCGCCCGCGGCGGCCGCGGTGCCACCGCTCGCGGCGGCGGTCATGCCGAAGTGGGCGAGCAGCGTCTTCTTGAGCAGCAGCAGCGGCGCGACCGGGAACACGGCGGCGAGCGCCTTGTTGTTCGCCCGCAGCTGCTTGCGGAAGGTCACGCAGCGGTCGCAGGTGCGCAGGTGGCGGCGCACGGGGGCGGTCGTGCGGCGCAGGCCCTCGGCGACCTCGCCGAGCTCGTCGCGCACCTCCTCGCAGGTCAGCAGCCGCGCCTCGGCGGCCTCGGCGAGCGAGACGCGGGCGCGCACGAGCAGCGACTTCACCGACGGCACCGTGGTCTCCATCGCCTCGGAGATCTGCTCGTAGGAGAGCGCATCGATCTCGCGCAGCAGCAGCGCGGTGCGCTGCGTCTCGGGCAGGTCCTGGACGTCGGAGACGAGGAGGCGGAACTCCTCGCGCTTGTGGACCTTGTCCGCGGTGGTCAGGCCGCCCTCGGACAGGTGGATGTCCATCGAGTCGACGCCGATCGCCTGCGTGCGGCGGAGGTGGTTGAGCGAGCGGTTGCGCGCGATCCGGTACAGCCAGGGCCGCACGTTGATCGCCCGCTCGTCGGCGAGCATCGCGTTGAAGGCGGCCGCGAAGACCTCCTGCAGCACGTCCTCGGCGTCCTCGCGCGAGGACAGCATGTGGCGGCAGAAGGCCAGCAGGCGCGACTGGTAGCGGGCGACGAGCGCCTCGAAGGCAGCCTGGTTCCCGCGCCGCACGAGCACGACGAGCCGCTCGTCCGACTGCAATCTGAGCAGCGGCGAGCGTCCGTGAAGGCCGGCGGCGCCGGCGTGTTGGAGGGTTGAGGCTTCCACGCGTAGTTGGTCCTGCCGCCATAAAGACACCGGGGCGGGCAGGAAGTTGCTCCCTTCCCAGGGTAGCCCGACGTACGATCCACTCTCGCCCGGGTAGACGAACTGGCACAGTCGGCCCTCTTAAAAAGGGCTGCCCCTACGGGCATTGTGGGTTCGAGTCCCACCCCGGGCACTGTTTGTCCGCGCCAGAACTTCGCACGGAGCGGGCGTTTCTGGCGCGTCCGGTTGCGTTTGCACGACGAATGGTGAAGGGTATGTTTCCAATCATCGTGGAAACCATCCGTTCCATGCGACTGAGGGCCGTTCGCTGCACCGAGTGCGGCGACACCCGGTGGTGCCTGTTCTCGACCGCCGACCCCGCCAGCCCGTGCGAGCTGTGCGGCGGTGTGATGACGGTCGAGCGCCGCACCCCCGGCGGCGGCCCGAGCCAGCTGCTGCACGAGCGCCGCAGCGCGCGCCCCGGCGTGATGCCGGGCTCGCGCACCCCGCTGACCGGCTGACCTCCGGTCCAACGATGAGCTAGCTAAGCGGCCTGGGCGCTGCGGCGCGCGGCGTCCGAGAAGCCGGACAGCAGCGCCTCGGCGAGCCCGCGCTTGCCGGTGATGTCGAGGTCGTCGGTCGCGCCGTTGGGGCCGAGCGCTCGCACCCACGCGGCGACGCTGCCGGCGATCGTCGCGCTCGGCTCGCCGTTGCGGTCGCGCTCCGCGATCTCGACGCGGCCGCCGCCGATCGTCACCAGGTAGTGGCGCTCCGGCGTGTCGCCCTCGCCCTCGACGATCAGGTCGATGGCGCCGCTGAGCCCGGCGGGCGGCTCGAGCAGCCCGGGGGCGAGGCGAAAGATCGCGCCGACATTGACGTCCTCACCGGCGCGCGGCGGCGTCCAGGTCCAGTCGTAGCCCCACTGCGCGAGCGCGCCGAGCACCGGCATCAGCTCGCGCGAGCGCTCGGTCAGCTCGTAGTCGACGCGCGGCGGCACCTCGCGGTAGCGCTGGCGCGTGAGCAGGCCGTCGGCGACCATGCGGTTCAGCCGCGAGCGCAGCTGCTCGGTCGAGATGCCGGGCAGCACGCGCTGGAGCTCGACGAAGCGCCGGGGGCCGGCCGCGAGGTCACGGATGATCAGCAGCGTCCATTTGTCGCCCACGAGATCGAGCGCGCGAGCGTCAGGGGACCACTGGTCATACGGGTGACGCTTGGGGGGAGGCGCTGCGGGGATTGCCTTCGCTCCGTTTTCGGCGCTGGGACTGAGAAACGGAGCATACCCGGTCATGCGGCAACACACGGTCTGAACTTTGCCGCCAGTTCTCTGTTAGGCGAGCGTTCAACGGTGCAAGGACGCACCGATGTGGGGCCTCCAATCTCGAACGCACGAAGGCGAAGGGGCAATGGGACAACTGATCGATCTCGCACAGCGCAGGGAAGCCGTGCAGCGCCGGACACGGGGTCGGGAGCCCGTGCGCGCGCAGCTGTTCTTCGATCTCGCCTGCCCGTTCACGTACCTTGCGACGGAGCGGGTCGAGCGCGCGTTCGCGCACGTGACCTGGACCGCCACGTCGTCGGAGACGCTGCAACGCCGCTGTCTCGACGACGACGCGGAGACGGTCGATCGCGTGCGCCGCGCGGCCGAGGCGCGGGCGTCCGCGCTGCGGCTGCCGCTCGTGTGGCCCGAGGGCTATCCGAAGGCCGTGCCGGCGGCGATGCGCGCCGCGGCGTTCGCGGCCGACCAGGGGCGCGGCGGGGCGTTCGTCCTCGCGGCCGGCCGGCTCGCGTTCTGCGGCGGCTTCGACCTCGACGATCCGGAGATCCTGGCCGAGGCGGCGGCCGCCGCCGGCATCCCGCTCGACGAGTGCCTGCGCGCGGCGGGTGACCCGCGGCGTGACGGGGTGATGGAGGCAGTGGGGCGCCGCCTGCTGGCCGCGGGGGCGGACCGGCTGCCGGTGCTGCGGATCGGGCGCTCGCTGTTCTGGGGCGAGCAGCGCGTGGGCGCGGCCGCTGCGACGGCGCGCCAGTCGGGCCCCGCGTTCGCGCGCGGGTAGCTCGCTGCCTTACGGGCTGACGAGCCCGGCGAGGATCTGCGCGTTCATCGCGTCCACGGTGTCGGGACGCTCGGCGTCGTCCGGCATCGGCGCGAGCATCGTCCAGGTGCGGTCGGACTCGTTGAGGAGCAGGTCCAGCTCCGCGTAGGGCGTGTGGCTCGTCGGCGTGATGATGAGTTGGTCGTCGTCCATGGCATCGAAGCTAGAGGTGCCATGACCCGGGCGCACGGACTCGCGCGGTCGGACCCCCCGGACGGGGGGTAGATTCCCGCCGATGACCACGGACACAACGAGCGAGTCCACCGCAGTCCACGGGGGCCGGCTCGTCGCCCGCCGCCTCGCCGCCCACGGCGTCACGAAGCTGTTCACGCTGTCGGGCGGCCACCTGTTCTCGGTCTACGACGGCTGCCGCGAGGAGGGCATCGACATCGTCGACGTGCGCCACGAGTCGGCCGCCGCGTTCGCCGCCGAGGGGTGGGCGAAGGTGACGCGCGAACCTGGCGTGTGCGCGCTCACCGCGGGCCCGGGCGTGACCAACGGGATGAGCGCGCTCGGCTCCGCGCTCATGAACCACTCCCCGATGCTCGTGCTCGGCGGGCGCGCGCCGGCGATGCGCTGGGGGCAGGGCTCGCTGCAGGAGATCGACCACGTGCCGTTCGTCCGGCCGCTCACGCGCTTCGCCGCGACGGCCGGCTCGACGGCGGAGATCCCGGGGCTCGTCGACGAGGCCTGGGCTGCCGCCGTGAAGCCGCACTCGGGCCCGGCCTTCGTGGACCTCCCGCTCGACCACGTCTTCATGGAGGCCGAGGGCGGCGAGGAGCCGGCGCGCGTCGCGCTCGCGCCGGCCACGCCCGACCTCGCCCGCGCGCTCGCGCTGCTCGAGCAGGCCGAGCGGCCGGTGATCATGGCCGGCACCGACCTCTACTGGGGCCGCGGCGAGGTCGCGCTGCGCGAGCTGGTCGAGGCGCGCCGGATCCCGGTCTTCCTCAACGGCCTCGCGCGCGGGTGCATCCCCGCCGACCACGAGCTCTTCTTCTCGCGCGCGCGCTCGACCGCGCTCAAGGGCGCCGACGTCGCGCTCGTCGTCGGCGTGCCGATGGACTTCCGCCTCGGCTTCGGCAAGTCGTTCGGCGAGGACACGGAGATCGTCGTGGTCGACGTCGCCGAGTCCGAGCGCGCGCATCCCCGCGAGGTCGCCGAGGAGCTCTACGGCGACCTCGGGGCGATCCTCTCGGGCCTCGCCGGCGGGCGCGCGGCCGACACGAGCGAATGGGTCGAGTCGATCGCGGCCGTCGAGCGCGAGAAGCGCGCGGGCGAGCGCGAGCTGCGCGAGGATTCGCGGGCGCCGCTGCACCCGATGCGCCTGTACGCGGAGCTGGGCGACGTGCTCGACCGCAACGCGATCGTGATCGGCGACGGCGGCGACTTCGTCTCCTACGCCGGCCGCGTCATCGACTCCTACGAGCCGGGCTGCTGGCTCGACCCGGGGCCGTACGGCTGCCTCGGCTCCGGCCCCGGCTACGCGCTCGCGGCGAAGCTCGCGCGGCCCGACCGCCAGGTCGTGCTGCTGCTCGGCGACGGCGCGTTCGGGTTCTCGGGGATGGAGTACGACACGCTCGCCCGCCACGGCGTGAACGTCGTCGGGGTGATGGGCAACAACGGCATCTGGGCGCTCGAGAAGCATCCGATGGAGGCGATCTACGGCTACTCGGTCGCGGCCGACCTGCGGCCCGAGACGCGCTACGACCGCGTCGTCGAGGCGCTGGGCGGGCACGGGGCGCTGGTGCGCGCACCGGGCGACCTGCGCGCGGCGCTCGTGACGGCGTTCGAGGCGGGCAAGCCGGCGCTGGTCAACGTGCTCACCGACCCGTCGGTGGCCTACCCGCGGTCATCCAACCTGGCCTGACCGGTTAAACACGAGAAGCCGCCCGCGGCGGGGCGGGCGGCTTCACGTTTGGCCCCGTCAGGACGGGCAGGGGTACGTGCCTTATGGGGCCTATGGGTGGCCTGGACGGCGGGAGGCGCCGTATCTACGGCAAACGCCCAGACCTATGCGTCAGCGGGACGACGGCGGGAGGCACGACCGCCCATGCTGACTCCGCGATTCTCTGCGGGTTTGTCCGGACGAAACAATCGAACAAACGTCCAGAAACCCCCCATATGGGGGGTAGGCGTTGGCCTAGCCGGATGACGCCAACTCGATCGCTGCGCCCCAGAGGATGTCGCGATCGGAGACCTCGACCTCGTCCAGGCCGAACGCGGCCAGCGTGCGGGTCAGGACGACCACCCCGGCGACGATCGTCGGCGCCCGGTCGGGATCGAGCCCGGGGACCTCGCGGCGCTGGTCGAGGGGGAGCGCCGCGAGGCGCTCGAGCATCGCCTCGAGCACCGGGAGCGAGAGGACGTGGCCCTCGACTTCCTCGGGCGCGTAGCCGAGGTCGATGCCCGCGCACTGGGTCGCCGTGCCGGCCACCGCGACCGCCGCCGTGACCCGGTCGCGCTGCGGTTGCGGGATGGCCTCGGCGAGCGCGGGGCCGGCGTCGTCGCCGAGCGCTCGCAGCTCTTCGGGCGTGGGCGGGTCGGAGTGCAGGTGGCGCTCGGAGTGGCGGACGACGCCGACCTGGGTGGAGACGTGGAACGCGACGTCCCCGCGCTCCCCGATCACGAGCTCGGTCGAGCCGCCGCCGATGTCGATCACGAGCAGCCGCTCGCCCGGGGCCGGCGTGCGCGCCGCGGTCGCGCCGCGGAAGGTCAGCCGCGCCTCCTCGTCGCCGCTCAGCGTCCGGGCGTCGAGCCCGAAGCGCTCGCGCACCGCGGTCGCGAACTCGTCGCCGTTGGCCGCGTCGCGGACCGCCGAGGTCATCACGGCGACCGCCGCCGTCGCGCCGTGCTCGGCGATCGCCGCGGCGTACTCCGCCAACGCCGCGTAGACGCGCTCGCGCGGCGCCTCCCCGAGCCTGCCGGTGGCCTCCACGCCCTCGCCCAGCCGCGTCACGAGCGAGCGCCGTTCGACCTCGGTGACGTCGGCGCCGACGTCGGCGATCAGCAGCCGCGTCGAGTTCGAGCCGATGTCGACGACCGCGACGCGGGTCAATTCGCCTGGTGGGGCATCGGCTCGCCGTCGAGCCCCGCCAGCAGGTTGTCGACCGCGATCTCGGTCATGCGATGGCGCGTGCGCACGGTGGCGGAGCCGACGTGGGGCACGACGAGCAGGTTCGGCGCCCGCAGCAGCGGGTGGTCGGCCGGCAGCGGCTCGGGCTCGGTGACGTCGAGCGCCGCGCCGGCGATCGCGCGCTCGTGCAGGGCGCGCTCGAGCGCCGCGGGATCGACGATCGGACCGCGCGCGGTGTTGATCAGGCGCGCGGTCGGCTTCATGCGCGCGAACGCGTCCTCGTCGATCAGGTGCCGCGTGTCGTCGGTGAGCGGACAGTGGATCGAGACGAAGTCCGAGCGCTCGAGCAGCTCCTCGAGCGGTACCCCGCCGGAGCGCCCGCTGTGCAGCACCTCCATCCCGAAGCCCTCGGCGCGGCGCGCGACCGCCCGCCCGATCCGACCGAACCCGACGATCCCGAGTGTCGCCCCTGTGACCTCCGCGCCGAGCGCGCGATCGGGCTCGAAGGTGATCCACTGGCCCTCGCGCACGTCGCGCTCGCCCTCGGCGAGCCGCCGCGCCAGCGCGAGCAGGAGCGCGAACGCGAGGTCGGCGGTGGCGTCGGTGAGCACGTCGGGCGTGTTGCCGACGGGGATGCCGCGCTCCGCCGCGGCGTCGAGGTCGACGTTGTCGGTGCCGACCGCGTAGTTCGAGATCGCCCGCAGCGCGGGCGCTGCGGCCAGCAACGCCTCGTCGACGGTGTCGGTGAGCAGCGTCAGCAGCCCCTCCACGTCCGCGGCGTGCTCGCGCAGCTCCTCCGGGGTCGGGGGCAGCCGGTGCGGCCACACCTCGACCTCGTGGGCCTGCTCGAGCTTGTCGAGGGCGGGGCCGGGGATCCGGCGCGTGACGAAGCAGCGGGCCATTGCGAGCGCCGCATTCTGGTGGTTAGGGTTGCCGCATGTCAGCCAGACTCACACTCACGCTCATCGTCGCCGGCGCGCTCGTCCTGCCGTCGTCCGCCGCCGCCGCCACCAAGAACGGCGTCACGCCCGTCTCGCCGAAGGCCGGCAAGTCCGTGCCCGCCGGCAAGCGCCCCACCTTCAAGGTCCGCGCCAAGGGCGGCGGGCAGGTGTGGATCCACGTCTGCAAGTCCAAGAAGAAGGACAAGGACGGGTTGATCTGCACCAAGGAGGCGATCGGCCGGGCCAAGAAGAAGGGCGGCACGTACAAGTTCAAGGCGCCGTTCTTCGACTTCCCCGCGTTCTGGCTCAACTCCCCCGGCACCTACTACTGGCAGGCGCACCGGATCAGCTGCGAGGGCAACCTCTCCGACTGCCGCCAGGAGGGGCCGATCGTGAAGGTCCGCGTCGCGGGGTAGACCCGAGCGCATGACCGGCCGGCCCGTGCGCATCGGATGCTCGGGCTGGCAGTACAAGAGCTGGAGAGAGACGTTCTACCCGCCGCGCCTCCCGGCGCGGCGGTGGCTCGAGCACTACGCCACGCAGTTCGACACCGTCGAGGTCAACTCGACCTTCTACCGGCTCGCGAAGCCGGCGGCGGTCGACGGCTGGGTGCACCACACGCCGTACGACTTCGTGTTCGCGCTCAAGGCCAGCCAGTACCTGACGCACATGAAGCGCCTCACGGACATGGACCGCGGCGTGGGGCGCTACTACGAGTCGATCGCGCCGCTGGCCGAATCACCCAAGCTCGGCCCGGTCCTGTGGCAGCTCCCGGACTCCTTCCGCCGTGACGACGATCGCCTCGCGCACGCGCTGTCGAATCTGCCGCCGGGTCGCCACGCCTTCGAGCTGCGCCACCCGAGCTGGTTCGCCGAGCCGGTGTGGGACCTGCTGCGCGAGCACGGCGCCGCGTTCGTGCTCCACGACGACCGCCGCCGGCAGCCGACGCCCGAGGTCCTGACCACCGACTGGACCTACCTGCGCTTCCACTACGGCCGCCGCGGGCACCGCGGCAACTACTCCGAGACGGAGCTGCGCGAGTGGGCGGCCCGGGTCCGCGAGCTGGCCGGGTCAGCCGAGGTCTTCGCCTACTTCAACAACGACTGGGAGGTCTTCGCGCCCCGCAACGCCGAGCGTCTGCGGAAGCTCGTCGACAGGGGTTGAGAGCCCAGGAACCCTTGGTAGGATGTGAAACACGCCGCGGGGTGGAGCAGCCAGGTAGCTCGTCGGGCTCATAACCCGAAGGTCGCAGGTTCGAATCCTGCCCCCGCTATCGGAAGCCCCCTCTCGCCAGGGGGCTTTCGTGCT
>CAWBCU010000007.1:0-55198 GCA_963787335.1 uncultured Solirubrobacterales bacterium | reverse complement strand
AGGAGCCCCTCGCGCTCTCGGGTCATGCTGCGACTCGAGGGAAGGGGCTCCGGGTGGTGGTGCGTATGAAGGGTCACGCGGGCGGGCTAGGCGCGGATGTTGCGCTCGTCGAAGCCGGGGCGGGTATCCGCGCCGTACTTCAGGGCGAGAGCGTCGACCGCACCCATGACCGCCAGGGGAACCGCGATGGCGATGAGAGTGATCATGGGATCATTATCGGACATTGTGCGTCATAGCTGTAGGCTTACTTGACTCTAAGGTCAGTAGGCAAAACCTATGACACTCCAGCAGCTCGAATACTTCCTCGCCGCGGCGTCCCACCGCTCCTTCTCCGCCGCCGCCCAAGCCTTGCACATGGCCCAGCCGAGCCTGTCGGAGCAGATCCGCCGGCTCGAGGCCGAGCTGGGCTCGCCGCTGTTCGTCCGCGGCCGCCGCGGCCTCGAGCTGACCGAGGCGGGGCGCCTGTTCCAGCCGCACGCGGAGCGCACGCTGGCCGCCGCGCAGGACGCCGGCGACTCCGTCCGCGAGGTGCGCGAGCTGGCGGCCGGCACGGCGACCTTCGGCACCTTCGGCAACGCGCCCTTCTACCTGCTGTCCGACCTCGTGCAGGACTTCCGCGCGCGCTACCCCAACGTGCGCGTGCGCCTGCTCGGCCAGAACTCCTCCGAGGTCGCCGACGCCGTCCGCGACGGCCAGATCGAGGCCGCCCTGATCGTGCTGCCGATCGACGACCGCGGGCTCGACATCGAGCCGGCGCTCGACGACGAGCTGCTGTATCTCTCGGCCGACCCGGAGCGCGTGCGCGAGCCGATGACGATCGAGCGGCTCGCCGAGGCGCCGCTGATCCTCTACGACGCGCGCTTCGGCTGGTCGGACCCGACGCGGCGCCAGCTCGCCGAGCGCGCCCAGCGCGCCGGCGTCACGATCGAGCCGGTGATCGAGGTCGAGTACGTCGAGGCGGCGCTCGACCTCGCCGCGCGCGGGCTCGGCGACACGATCGGGACGCGCCGCATCGCGCTCGGCCGCACCTTCGCGCGGCGCCTGCACAGGGTCGAGTTCGACCCGCCGGTGGTCGACACGTTCGCCTTCATCACCCGCCGCAACGCCCATCTGTCGCCTGCCACGCGGGCGTTCATGGCGCTCGCCGCCAAGCGCCTCGAGATGCTGGGCCGCCGGACCTCCGCGGCGGACTAAGATTGGCCGCATGTCCGCAGAGACCGCCACCGTCGCCGAGCAGGAGTACCTCGAGACCATCTTCTGGCTGTACGAGGCGGGGCTGCCGATGACCGGCGCCAATGTCGCCAGGGCCATGCAGCTGTCCGCCCCGACCGTCCACGAGATGATCGGCCGGCTCGAGCGGGACGGCTACATCACGCGCGGGACCGACCGTGCGCTGGCCTTCACCGACTCGGGTCGCGAGCACGCCGAGCACATCGTCCGCCGCCACCGGATGATCGAGCGCTTCCTCACCGACGTGCTCGGGATCCCGTGGAACGAGGTGCACGAGGAGGCGGAGCGGATCGAGCACGCGATGTCGCCCGTGCTCGAGGAGCGCATGTTCGCCGCCATCGGCGACGCCAAGACGTGCCCCCACGGGCATCCGATCGACGCCAGCGGCCGCATCCAGGGCGTGCCGCTCGCCGACTGCGAGCCCGGCGCCACGATCCAGATCCTGCGCTTCGAGAACGAGGCCGAGGAGCTCCTGCACTACCTCCACGACCACGGGGTGCACCCGGGTCTCGAAGGGTCGTTCGTCGCGGGCGAGGGCGACGAGGTGACGATCGAGCTCGGCGGCGAGCAGACCACGCTCACGCGCTCGGTCGCCGAGACGGTCTCGGTGGTCGCCGACCCCTCACCGCCGCCGCGCGTCGCGCTGCCCGAGCAGCTCGTGCTCTCGAAGGACCGCTACGGGCGCTGAGCCTCTTGGGCCTCGCCGTGCAGCGTCACGATCGAGGCCACCAGCTGTGAGTTGGGGATGCGGACGCGGTCCCCGCCGCTCGTCTCGAGCACGGTGCCGGTCGCCTCGATCGTCTCGATGCGGCCGCGCTCGCCGCCGACGCTGACCTCCTCGCCGACCGCGAACGCGCCCTCGACGTAGCGCCGCGCGCTGACCTCGCGCGCCATCTCGCGGCCGCCGATCCCGAACGCGAGCGCGAGCGTGAGCGCGACCGCGCCGAGCAGGATCGCGACGAGCAGCAGCAGGACCTGCGTCGGCACGCCGAGCTGCGCGAGCGCCGTGACCCCGAAGACCGCGAGGACGACCGTCTCGGTGAGCATCCCGACCGGGCCCGGGATGTCCATCTGCTGGGCGAGCCGGTCGACCTGGCCGCGCGCGAGCTGACCGAGCACGATCCCGGCGACGAGCAGCGCGAGCGCGACGAACAGCCGCGGCAGGAAGAGGATCGCCTGGTTGAGCGATTCGGAGAGGAACGCGAGGCCGACGAGCGAGAGCGCGGCGAAGACGACGACGAACACGATCGCGATCCGCACCGCACGGGCGATCTGGGTGGAGAGCGAGCGCTTCAGGCCGATGTTCTCGAGCACGTCATGGACGCCCCAGCGCTCGCCGAGCTCGTCGACGCCGGCGGCACGGAGCGCCTTCACGAGCAGGCGCCGGATCAGGGCGGCGATCACGAGGCCGGCGAGCAGCAGCAGCAGCGCGCCGCCGATCCGCGGCAGGTAGCCGCCGAGCGAGTCGCCGGCGCGGTCGAGGATGGTCGCGAGCGTCATCGGTCGCGCCGCCCGCGGATCAGCGTGCCGACCCCGCCGCCGAGCGCCGCCCCGGCGGCCCCGAACGCGACGAGGGCGCGCCGCACCGGCCGCTGCCAGCGCGCCGTGTGCGCGATCGACCGTGTGAGCTCCGCGCCGTGCGGGACCTGTTCCTCGCTGAAGGGGTGAAGGAGCACGCGCACGCGCTCCTCCGCCGGCGTCAGCTGCTCGGCGTCCTCGTCGGTCATCGCGGCAGCTCCCAGTCGTAGGTGTTGTTGCGCAGGACGTCGATGAACTCGGAGCGCGCGCGGTGCAGGCGTCCCTTGACGCTGCCGACCGGCGCGTCGGTGATGCGCGCGATCTCCTCGTAGGAGAGGCCCTCGATGTCGCGCAGCACGAGCACGGTGCGGTGCGTGCGGCCGAGGCCCTTGAGCTTCTTGTCGAGCCGCTCGCGCCGCTCACGGCGCTCGAGCTGGTCGGCGGGGCTGCCCGTCGCGACGGCGTCGTCGTCGAGGGGGTGAGTGGCGGCGCGCCCAGCCTGGGTCACATAGGTGACTGCGGTGTTGTGGGCGATCCGTAACAGCCATGACCGGAAGGGCGCTTCGCCCCGGTAGCGCTCGAGCCGGTGGAACGCCCGCAAAAAGGTGTCCTGGGTCAGGTCCTCGGCCTCCTGGTCGCCGGCCACGAGGCGAGCCACCACGCGGAAAACGACGTCGCGATGGCGCTCGACGAGCTGCTCGAAGGCCTGCAGGTCGCCGGCCGAGCGCAGCGCGCACGAGGGCCTGATCGGGATCGCTGGACACAGTGCATGTGACCCTTCCCGTTCACGGAAAGTTACAAGTTATTCGAGGGCAGGTTCTTGAGCAGCCTCGGTCGGCAGCACTCACTCCACCGACCCAGGAGCACATCACATGAACTTCCTCGCCGCCGTGAAGATCGGCGATTCAGTCCAACAGGGACTGGACAACTTCTTCGCCTTCCTACCCCGTCTTCTCGGCTTCCTGCTGATCCTGGTGATCGGCTACATCGTCGCCCGCGTCGTCAGGGGCATCGTCACGAAGGTCCTCGAGCGTGCCGGGCTCGACAAGGCCCTGCACACCGGTTCAACCGGCCAGTACGTGAACCAGGTCGCACCCGACGTGAAGCCGAGCCGGACGATCGGCGCGATCGCGTTCTGGTTCGTCTTCCTGGGCGCGATCTCGATCGCGGTCTCGCAGCTCGGCATCGCCGCGCTGACGGACTTCGTCGCCTCGATCGCCGCGTACCTGCCCAACGTCGTCGCCGCGATCCTGATCTTCGTGATCGCCGGCGTGGTCGCCGCCGCCGTCGGTGGTCTGGTCGCCCGCACCATGGGCGACACGCCGACCGGCAAGGTCGTCGGCTCGGTCGTCCCGGTGCTGGTGATGGCGATCGCGACGTTCATGATCCTCAACCAGCTCCAGATCGCCACGGAGATCGTGACGATCACCTACGCCGCGCTGATCGGCGGCGTGTTCCTGGCCATGGCGCTGGCCTTCGGCCTCGGTGGCCGCTCGGTCGCGCAGCGGATGCTCGAGGACGCCTACGACAAGGGCCAGGAGAACAAGGGCCAGGTCAAGGACGACATGGAGAAGGGCAAGGAGCGCGCCGAGCGTGACGCCGAGCGCGTCAAGGCCGAGGCGCAGCAGCGCACCGGCACCGGCGGCGGCAACGGCGAGATCGAGCACCGCCGCGGCCGGGCGGCACGCTGATGGCGACCTCGGCCACCAGCCGTCGGGCGCCGGACCCGGTGCGCGAGACGCGGGCGCTCCAGCGCGACGAGTTCGGCGGCCTGAACTGGGGCGCCGCGTTCTTCGGCTGGCTCGTCGCGGTCGGCGTCGCGACGCTCCTCACGGCGATCCTCAGCGCCGCCGGCGCTGCGATCGGGCTCACGAAGACGAGCTCGTCGCAGGCGACCGACAGCGCGAGCACCATCGGGATCGTCGGCGGCGTCCTGTTCCTGATCGTGCTGCTCGTGGCGTACTTCGCGGGCGGCTACGTGGCGGGCCGGATGTCGCGCTTCGACGGGCCCCGGCAGGGTGCGGGCGTGTGGGTCATCGGCCTGCTCGTGACGATCCTGCTGGGCATCGCGGGGGTGCTGCTGGGCGCGGAGTACAACGTCCTGTCGCAGCTGAACCTCCCCCGCATCCCCATCGACGAGGGCTCGCTCACCACGGGCGGCGTCATCGCCCTCGTCGCAGTTGTGCTCGGAACCCTGCTCGCCGCCGTTGCCGGCGGCAAGGCAGGCACTCGTTACCACCGCAAGATCGACAAAGTGGGAGGACACGCATGACCACGCAGAACGTGACCGAATGGAGGGGCCAGGAGCTCCTCGACAACGACGGCGAGAAGATCGGCAAGATCGAGGAGATCTACCTCGACACCGAGACCGACCAGCCCGAGTGGGCGCTCGTCAAGACCGGGTTGTTCGGCGGCAAGGGCACCTTCGTGCCGCTGCAGCAGGCCAACCCGACGGGTGACGGGGTGCAGGTCCCGTTCGAGAAGTCGCACGTCAAGGACGCGCCGAACATCGACCCGGACGGGGAGCTCTCGCGCTCCGAGGAGCGGACGCTCTACGAGCACTACGGCCTCGGGTACGACGACTCGTCGTCCGGCAGCGGGACCCGGACCGGGACCACCGGCAACGGCGACGGCGTCTATGACCGCGACCGCGGCGACGCCGAGGGCACGGTCGGCCGGGACACGTCCGGCCCCACCACCGACGACGCGATGACGCGCTCCGAGGAGGAGCTCAACGTCGGCACCGCCCAGCGCGAGACGGGCAAGGCCCGCCTGCGCAAGTACGTCGTCACGGAGGAGGTCCAGAAGACGGTCCCCGTGCGCCGCGAGGAGGTCCGGGTCGAGCGCGAGCCGATCACGGACGCCAACGTCGGCGACGCCAAGGACGGCCCCGCCATCTCCGAGGAGGAGCACGAGGTCACGCTCCACGCCGAGGAGGCCGTCGTCGAGAAGCGCGCGGTCCCGAAGGAGCGCGTCCGCCTCGACAAGGACGTCGTCGAGGAGGAGCAGCAGGTCTCCGAGACCGTCTCGAAGGAGCAGGTCGAGGTCGAGGGCGCCGAGGAGCGCCGCTAGCGATCGCCCACGCGGGGGCCGGCGGCTCGCCGGCCCCTGCGGTGGTCGCTTTCCGACGCCCGGCCGGGTCAGCACGCCGGATCCGGGTACGCGGTTGCGCATGCTGTTGCTCGGCCTCGGGCTGACGCTGGCGTCCGCGTTCACCACGAACGTCGGCTTCCTGCTCCGGCACCGCGGGGCGGTCGCCGCTCCGGACGTGGACGTCCGCCGTCCGCTGCGCAGCGCGGCAGGGCTGTTCCGCTCGAAGTGGTGGACGATCGGCTACGTCCTCGCCGCCGTCGCCTACGCGCTCCATGTCGGCGGCCTCGCGCTCGCGCCGCTCTCGCTCGTCCAGGCGGTCCTCGCCGGCGGGCTGGTCCTGCTCGGCGTGATCGCCGAGCGCTGGTTCGGCTTCCACCTCGGCCGCCGTGAGTGGACGGGCGTGGTGCTCGCCTCGATCGGCCTCGCCTTCCTCACGCTGACCGCCGGCGGCGAGACCGGTGGCAGCTCGTCGGACTACTCGCTCGCCGCCATGCTCGCGTGGGAGAGCGCGCTCGTCGGCGTCGGGACGGTGCTGATCCTCGCGCACCGCAACCAGCGCCACGACTCGCGCAAGGGCATCCTGCTCGGCGTGGCGGCAGGGCTGCTCTTCACGGTCAGCCACGTCGCCGTCAAGGCGGCGACGGGCCTGGGCGACAGCCTCGTCAGCGCCGTCCCGTTCGTCGGCATCGCGTTGGCGGCCGGCGTCTGCGCGTTCTTCGCGTCGGCCCGCTCGCTGCAGATCGGCGAGGGCGTCTCGGTCATCGCGGTCACCTCGATCGCGAGCAACGCGTCCTCGATCCCGGCCGGCGTCGTGGTGTTCGGCGACCCGCTGGGCGAGGGCGGGCTGACGATCGCCCTGCGCTGCCTTGCCTTCCTCCTCGTGATCGCGGCCGCGACGCTGATCCCGGGCCCGACGCGGGCCGGCGCGGCGCGCGCGAGGCGGTCGCTACGTGACCCTCCCGGGGGCGGTGTCGACGAGGCGGTGCTCCCCGCGCTCGACCAGCCCGCGCAGGCGGTCGAGCGCGTCCCAGACGTCGGCGTGGCCGGTGTAGAGCGGGGCGACGCCGAGCCGGATCGAGTCCGGCCCGCGGAAGTCGGGGATGACGGCGGCGCGCTCGATCAGCGCGACATTGATCGGCCACGCGTCGGGGTGGCGGAGCGAGACGTGGGAGCCGCGCCGGGCGCTGTCCCGGGGTGAGCCGAGCGAGAACCCGAGCGGGGCGAGCCAGGCGTCGTGCAGGTCGACGATCAGCTCAGTCAGCGCGACGGACTTGGCGCGCAGCGCGTCGATGCCCGCCTCCGCGCTCAGCCGCGCGCCCTCCTCGACCGCCGCGAGCGCGAGGATCGGCGGCGTGCCGGCCTGGAAGCGCGCGACCCCGTCGGCCGGGTCGTAGTCGCGCTCCATCGCGAACTGGTCGCGCTGGCCGAACCAGCCCCAGATCGGCGAGCGCAGCGCGGCCTGGCGCTCCTCGGCGACGTAGAGGAAGGCCGGGGCGCCCGGGCCGGCGTTGAGGTACTTGTAGGTGCAGCCGACCGCGAGCTGGGCGCCGGCGGCCCGCAGGCCGACCGGCAGCGCGCCGGCGGAGTGCGAGAGGTCCCAGACGACGTCCGCCTCGGTGGCGGCGGTCAGCGCCGCGATGTCGGCGATCGCCGCGGTGCGGTAGTCGACGTGCGAGAGCACCACGAGCGCCGTGTCGCGCTCGGCGACCGCGTCCTGCGGGGTCTCGACGAGCCGCAGCTCGCGGCCGTGGCGGGCGGCGAGCCCCTCGAGCACGTAGCGGTCGGTGGGGAAGTTGCCGCGGTCGGTGACGATCGCGCCCTCGCGCGCGTCGAGGACGGCGGAGCCGAGCTTGTACAGGTTGACCGTCGTCGAGTCGGACACGATCACCTCGCCGGGCCGCGCGCCCAGCACGTGCTCGGCCAGCAGGTCGCCGACGCGCGCCGGCGCGTCGATCCACTCCGGCCAGCCCGTCACGAGCCGCTCGCCCCACTCGGCGACGATCGCCGCCAGGCGGTCGCGGGTCGCGAGCGGCAGCCGCCCGAGCGAGTTGCCGTCGAGGTAGATCCGGGTCGGCTCGGTGTCGACGAAGCGGTCGCGGAAGCCGCGCAGGGGGTCGGCGGCGTCGCGCGCGAGCGCCTGCTCGCGGGTCACAGCCACTCGACGACCGCCTGCCACAGCGGGTTCTCCGGGTCGAGGTGCCCGAAGTGGTCCTCGTCCGCCGCGATGAAGAGCTCGCACCCGCTCGCCGCTGCGAACTCCTCGCTCATCGCCGGCGGGACGATGTCGTCCTTGCCGCCGTGCGTCAACAGCGCGGGCACACCGAGCGGCAGCCGCGCGGCCGGTGAGGCGGCGGCGTAGCGCTCCGGCACCTCGTCGGGCGTCCCGCCCAGGAGCCGGCGCACGACGCCGTTCGACAGCCGCCACTCCCACGCGCGCCGGAGGTCGAGCACGCCCGCCTGGGCGACCACGCCGGTCACCTGCACGCTCGGCCCGTCGCGGGTGGCGGCGAGCGCCGCGAGGTGGCCGCCGGCCGAGTGGCCGATCGCCACCACGCGCGAGAGGTCGAGCGGCGCCTGCAGCACGCGCAGGTGGTCGACCCCGGCGTCGAGGTCGTCGAAGGTCGCGGGCCAGCCGCCGCCGCTCTGGCGCCCGAGCCGCCGGTACTCGAGGTTCCACACCGCCCAGCCGCGCCCCACGAGGTCATGGCACAGCGGATGCATCAGCTTGCGGCCGTACTGCGCCTTCCAGAAGCCGCCATGGAAGACCACGGCGACGGGGTACGGCCCGCCGTCTGCGGCCGGGAGGTACAGCTCGCCGAATTGCGAGTGCTTGTCGCCGTAGTGGTGGTGCTCGCAGATCAAGCGGCGACGCCGAGCGAGCGCGCAGCGTCCGCGAGGCGGGTGACGCCCTCGTCGATCTGTTCGGGGGTGACCCCTGAGTAGGCGAGGCGGAGCGTGTTCTCGCCCCCCTCCATGAGGAAGTCGGTGCCCTTGACGAACACGACGCCGCGCTCCTTGGCCGCGGTCTCGAGCTCGGCGACGTTGAAGCCGTCGGGCATCTCCACCCACATGAAGTAGCCGCCCTCCGGCGGGGCGAACTTCGCCTCCGGCAGCTCGCGCTCGAGCGCCGCGACGAGCGCGTCGCGGCGGGCGCGCAGCGCGTCCTTGACGGTCGCGATGGCCGAGTCGATGCGGCCCGAGCGGCAGAACTCGTTGACGATCGACTGGGCGACCATGTTCGGCGAGATGTAGGTGTTGGTCGCGATCCCCTGGATCTGCTTGATCACGGCCTGCGGCCCGACGAGGTAGCCGACGCGGATGCCGGGGCAGACGGTCTTCGAGAACGACGAGGCGTAGACGACCTTGCCCGCCCCGTCCTGCGAGAGCATCGTCGGCAGCGACTCGCCGTCGAAGCGGATCGCGATGTAGGGGTCGTCCTCGAACAGCGTGAAGTCGTGCTCGGCCGACAGCGCGAGCAGCCGCGCGCGCTTCTCCGCGCTCAGCGTGTAGCCGGCGGGGTTCTGGAAGTTGGGGATGATGTGCGCGAGCTTGGGGCGGAAGTCGGGGTGCTCGAGCAGCGACTCGACGGCGTCGACGTCGATGCCGTCGGTCTGCAGCTCGACCATCCGCACGTCGGCGCCGAGGTTGCGCAGGTTCAGCAGCGTGCGGTCGTAGGTCGGCGACTCGACGATGACCGCGTCACCCGGCCCGACGAGCAGCTGGAACAGGAACGCGTCGGCCTGCATCGACCCGTTGGTGACGAGCACCTGGTCGGGCTCGACGCCGTGCTGCTCGGCGATCCACTCGCGCAGCGGGACGTAGCCGACCGAGGTCCCGTAGGCGAACGTCCCGCCCGGGTCGTTGGAGAACGCGCGTTGGGCGGCCTCCTTGAGGCCCTCCACGTCGACGATGTCGAGGGACGGGGCGCCGCGGGCGAAGGAGATGGTGTCGGCCATGGCCCCGAGGATACGGCGTCAACGTCCCCGCAGGCGTGCGACCGCGAGGTTGTCGCGGCCGTCGATCCGGGCGCTGCCGGTGAGCACCACGCCGCCGTCGCCGCGCACGGCGAGCGCGGCGGGGCTGGTGCGCGGGAGCCGGCCCGCGGACAGCCCGCCGGCGCCGAAGGAGCGGTCGCGGCGGGCGTTGCCGCGCAGCCGCAGGACGGCCGCGCCGAGGCCCTCGGCGCTGCCGCCGAGCACGAGCCGCCGGCGCGTGTCGCGGCGCATCGCGACGATCCGCAGCGAGCGCCCGCGGGGATCGGTCAGGCGCGCGACGCCGTCGCGGCCGAAGCTCGCGTCCGGCAGCCCGGCCGGGGTCAGGCGCACGACGGTGGCGTCGTCGCGCCCGCCGCCGCCGCGCGCGGTGCCCGCCAGCAGCAGCCGCCCGCGGCGGTCGAGCGCGATCGCCGCCGCGCCCCCGCCGCGGACCCGCCGCGTGGTGGTGGCGACGCGGGCGACGCCGTCGCCGTCGAAGGTCGGGTCGAACGCGCCGGTCGGCGTCAGCCGCGCGGCGAGGAAGGTGGCGCGCGCGGCGCGGCCGCGCTCGGCCGCCGCGGCCAGCGCGATCCGCCCGTCGGGCAGCGCGAGCACGTCGCGGGCGCGGCCGGCCAGCTTCACGGAGGTGGAGTCGACGGTGCCCCCGCGGCCGAAGCCCGGGTCGGGCGTGCCGTCTGCCAGCAGCCGCATCACGAGCACGGCGCGGCGGGCGCCGGCCGGGACCGAGCCGGCCAGCACGAGCTCGCCCTCGGGTTGCAGCGCCATCGCCTCGAGCTGCGCGCCCGGCGGGCCGACGACCGCCGTGCCGTCGACGCCGAAGTTCGGGTCCAGGTTGCCGCCCGGCTGGAGCCGCGCGACCGCGAACCGCTGCACCCCGTCGAGCGTGATCGTGCCCGCGACGAGGATGCGCCCGTCGCGGAACAGGGCGACGTCGCGCGCGCCCGCGCGCGTGGCACCATCGAAGCCGATGGTCAGCCGGCCGTTGCGGCTGAAGGAGCGGTCGGGTGCGCCCGAGGCGCGCCGCCGCACGACCAGGAAGCCGCGGCCGTCGCGCCCCGCCACCGTCACGCGCCCGTCGCTCTGGAGCGCGAGCGCGGAGCCGGCGAACTGCGCCTCCGCGTCTCCGATCAGCACGGCGGCCCCGCCGTTGAAGCCGGGGTCGAGGTCACCCGGCCGCGCGGCCGCGGTGGCGGGCAGGGCAAGCAGGACGACGAGGGCTGCGAGGACGCGGGTCATCAGCGCGTCAACGCGCGTGGGTCACGAGAGTCGCGGCTCAGCGCGCGAGCGAGCCGGCGATTTCCGCGGCGATCTCGGCGACCTCGGTGGGGGTGCGGCCGACCCGCACGCCCTTGGCCTCGAGTGCTTCGGCCTTCGCGGCGGCGGTGCCCTTGGTGCCCGAGACGATCGCTCCCGCGTGGCCCATGGTCTTGCCGGGAGGGGCGGTGAAGCCGGCGATGTAGGCGACGACCGGCTTGCTCACGTGCTCGGCGATGAAGTCCGCGGCCTCCTCCTCGGCCGAGCCGCCGATCTCGCCCGCCATCACGATCAGCTCGGTCTCGTCGTCGGCCTCGAACAGCTCGATGATGTCGATGAAGCTCGATCCGGGGACCGGGTCGCCGCCGATGCCGACGATGCTCGAGTTGCCGAAGCCGCCCTGGGCCAGCTCGTTGCCGATCTGGTAGGTCAGCGTGCCGGAGCGCGAGACGACGCCGACGTTGCCCTCCTTGAAGAACGAGGCGGGGATGATCCCGACGTTGGCCTTGCCGGGGGAGAGGATCCCGGGGCAGTTGGGGCCGACGAGGCGGCAGTTCGGGCTCGAGAGCAGGTGGTTGAAGACGCGCAGCTCGTCGTGGGCGGGGATGCCCTCGGTGATCGCGATGACCAGGGCGATCCCGGCGTCCTCGGCCTCGAGGATCGAGTCGGCGGCGAACCGCGGCGGGACGAAGATCATCGCCGTGTTCGCGCCGGTCTCGGCGACCGCGTCGTGGAAGGTGTTGAAGACGGGGACGCCCTCGACGTCCTGGCCGCCCTTGCCCGGGGTCACGCCCGACACGACCTGCGTGCCGTAGCGGCGGTTGTTCATCGCGTGGAACGTGCCCTCGCGCCCGGTGATGCCCGAGACGCAGAGCTTCGTGCCCTCGTCGACCAGGATCGCCATCTAAGAGCCCGCCTCCGCTCGCGTGTCGGCCGCGCCCATCTCGGTCTCGGTGCCCTCGCCGGGCGGCACGGTCTCGCCCTGGGGAGCGGCGCCGTCGGAGTCCCCGGCCAGCTCGACGACGCGCTTGGCCGCGCCGAGCATCGTCTTCTCGGCGTGCACGTTGGGGAGGTCGGCCTCGGCCAGCAGGCGCCGGCCCTCCTCGTCGTTGGTGCCGTCGAGCCGCACCACGAAGGGCACGGTCGGCTCGATCTGGGCGAACGCCTCGATCAGGCCCTTGGCGACCTCGTCGCAGCGCGTGATGCCGCCGAAGATGTTGAACAGCACCGCGGTGACCTTCTCGTCCGAGAGGATCACCTCGACCGCCTGGGTGATCGCCTCCGCCTTCGAGCCGCCGCCGGCGTCGAGGAAGTTCGCGGGCTTGCCGCCGGCCTGGGCGACGACGTCGAGCGTGGACATCACGAGCCCGGCGCCGTTGCCGAGGATCCCGACGTTGCCGTCGAGCTTCACGTAGGTGAGCCCGCGCTCCTTGGCCATCTGCTCCTGCGGGTCCTCGCCGCCCGCGTCGCGCAGCTCGGCGTTCTCGGGGTGGCGGAAGAAGGAGTTGCCGTCGAGCGTGACCTTGGCGTCGAGCGCCACGACCTTGCGGTCGGGGGTGACGATCATCGGGTTGACCTCGACCAGCATCGCCTCCTCCTTGGAGAAGGCGTCGTAGAGCTTGGCCAGCAGCGCGCCGACCGGGCGCACGACGTCGGCGTCGACGCCGGCCTCGAACGCGAGCCGGCGGGCGTGGAAGTCCTGGAAGCCGAGCAGCGGGTCGACGTGCAGGCGGGCGATCGCGTCGGGGTCTCCTTCGGCGACCTCCTCGATGTCCATCCCGCCCTGGGTGGAGAGCATCACCAGCGGCTTCTTGGCCGCGCGGTCGAAGACGATCGAGGCGTAGTACTCGGAGGCGATCTCGGACGCCGCCTCGACCCACACCTCGTGCACGGTGAAGCCGCGGATGTCCATCCCGAGGATCGCGCGCGCATGCTCCTCGGCCTCGTTGCGGTCGTTGGCGACCTTGATGCCGCCGGCCTTGCCGCGGCCGCCGATCAGGACCTGCGCCTTGATCACGCAGGGGTAGCCGATGTCGTCGGCGGCGGTGACCGCCTGCTCGACGGTCGTGGCGGGAGCGCCGGAGGGCACCGGGACGCCGTGGCGGGCGAACAGCTGCTTGCCCTGGTACTCGAGGAGGTCCATGCGGGCGGCGGACTCTAGAAGAAAGGCCTGTCACAATGCACGGCCGCATGCCGCTCCCTAAAGAAGTCACATTTGTCACGTTCGACGTCTACGGAACCCTCATCGATTCCGACAGCGGGATCTACGAGGCGTTCTCCAAGGAGGCCGAGCGCGATGGCTACACGATCTCGCGCGACGAGCTCATCAACCTCTTCAAGGAGACGCAGAAGGACATAAAGGGCGGCTCCTACGAGCTCTACGCCGAGGTCCTGCGCCGCACCGCCGTGCAGATCTCCAAGCAGCTGGGCTGGCCCCTCGAGCCCTCGCGCTCCGGCTTCCTGCCCGACTCGGTCAAGCGCTGGCCGGCGTTCAAGGAGACCAACACGCAGCTCGAGCGCTTCAAGAAGAAGTTCGACATCGGGCTGATCGCGAACATCGACGACAAGCTGCTGGGCGAGACGCGCCGCCACTTCAAGGTCGACTTCGACCTCGTCGTGACCGCGCAGCAGGTCCGCTCCTACAAGCCGGACCCCGCGCACTTCAAGGAGGCCGAGCGCCGCCTCGGCACCAAGAAGGGCTGGGTGCACGTCGCGTCCGACTACTACTACGACGTCGAGCCCGCGCTCAAGGCCAAGGTCCCCGTGATCTGGGTCAACCGCAACAAGGAGCAGCTCGACTCCAGCCAGAAGAAGCCGACCGCCGAGGTGAAGACGCTCCTCGAGGCGGCCAAGCTGCTCGGCGCCGCGTAGGCGCTTCAGGCTCGTGCGGGCGGTCGGGCTCCACCCGGACGTCTTCGTCGTCACGTCGCGCTTCTGGCAGACGACGTGCACGCTGGTCCGCTCCGGCGAGGAGGCGTTCTGCATCGACTCGCCGGTCCTCCCCGACGAGCTCGAGATCCTGCCGGCGGTCGCCGAGCAGGCGAGCTTCCGGGTCGTGGGGCTGCTCGCCACGCACGCGGACTGGGACCACCTGCTCGGCCGCTATGCGTTCCCCGAGGCGCCGCTGGGGGTCGCGGAGTCGACCGCGCTGCGGCTGCGCAACGAGCCCGGTGACGCCCAGCGCAAGCTGCGCGCCTTCGACGAGGACAACTACATGGAGCGGCCCGGGCCGCTCGGGTCCTGCCCGGCCCGCAGCTGCTGCCCGTCCCCGGCCGCTGCGACCTCGGGGAGGAGGCGCTCGAGCTGCACGTGGCCGAGGGGCACACCGCCGACGGCATGGCGGTCTGGATCCCGTGGGCGAGCGTGCTGGTGGCGGGCGACTACCTCTCGCGGATCGAGATCCCGATGATCTCCGGCGGCGGCTCGCTGAGCGCCTACCTCGCGACGCTCGACCGGCTCGAGCCGGTGGTCGAGCAGGCCGCGCACGTCGTCCCCGGCCACGGCGGGGCGATCGACGGCGTGCGCGCCGCCGCGATCCTGCGCGAGGACCGCGCCTACCTGGAGGCGCTGCGCGACCGCGGCGCCGACGCCCCGCTGCCGCTGGCGCGGCGGACGGGCGCCCAGAAGCGGATCCACGCGGACAACGTCGCCGCCGTCGCGGGTTGACCCTCAGCGTCCTCGTCCCGACGCGGGATCCCGCGCCGCGGATCGCGGCGCTGCTGGCGCCGCTGCGTGAGGTCGCCGACGAGCTCGTGATCGCCGTCGACCACCGCGTCGACCTCGACCGCCTCGGCGCGTACGAGGAGATCGCCGACCGGCTGCTGCGCTTCGAGCCCACCGGCACCGACCTGGCGCCGGGCTGGATGCACCGCCAGTGCTCGTCCGAGTGGGTGCTCACGCTCGCGGGCGACGAGGTCCCGAGCGCGGCGCTCGTCGCGGCGCTGCCGGCGCTGTGCGCCGACCCCGCCATCCGCCAGTACTGGCTGCCGGTGCGCTGGGTCTGGCCCGACCCGGAGCACTGGCTCGACGAGCTGCCGTGGGCGCCGGACTTCCACAACCGGCTGCTGCGCAACGACGACCACGTCTGGTTCGAGGGGCGCACGCACTCGGGCGCGTGGCCGGTGCTGCCGGCCCGCTACGTCGAGGCGCCGGTCTACCACCTCGACGGCGTGCTGCTCTCCGAGTCCGAGCGGGCGGAGAAGGCGCGCCGCTACGCCGCGCTACGCCCGGGCCTGGTCGCGCCGGGCGGCGGCGAGCTCAACGAGCGCTACTACCTGCCCGAGCGCCACGCGCGGCTGCCGCTCGCGGAGGTCCCGCCCGAGGACCGCGACGTTCTCGCCGCGGTCGCGGGCGCGCCGGCCGGGGTCGCCTCCGGCCCCGCGCGGGGCGAGGTGCCCGTCGGGCGGCTGGCGGACTTCGAGGCGCACCGGGCCGTCGCGGCGCTGTCGGAGGAGGACTACCGCGCCTCGATCCGGCTGCTCGAGCGCGACCACCGCATGCTCGCGGGCGAGACGCGCAACGTCTTCGCCGCGGTGCGCAACCTCGGGAGCGCGACGTGGCCGGGCGGCAGCGCGGTGCCGCCGGAGATCCGGATGGCCTACCACTGGCACGACGGCGAGGGCGGGGCGCTCGTCCAGGACGGCCACCGCACGCCGTTCCCCGTCGCGGTCGCCCCCGGGGAGGAATGCATCGTCCCGGTCGGGGTGACCGCGCCGGAGACGGACGGGCGCTACGAGCTGAGCCTCGACGTGGTCCACGAGCACGTGCGCTGGTTCGAGTGCGAGACTCGCGTCGTCATGGAGGTCACCGGCTCGCCGCGGCGCCGCTGGAGGCGCCGATGACGCTGCGGCCCTCGCAGCGGGGGCCGAACCTGATGGCCGGCGACGACGTCGTGATCGGCGAGGGTGCGCTGATCGGGGCCAACGTCGTGCTCTACGACGGCACGGTGCTCGAGCCGGGCGCCGAGATCGACCACGGCGCGGTGATCGGCCGGCCGCCCCGGCTCGGCCGCCACACGGCGTGGGCGGACGCCGTCCCCCAAGGCGTCGTGATCGGCGCCGGCGCCGCGGTCGGCTGCGCCGCCGTCGTCTGCGCCGGCGCGCGCATCGGGCCCGGCGCGGTGGTCGCCGACGGCGCGCTGATCCGCGAGCTCGCCGTGGTCGGGGCCGAGAGCGTGGTCGGCCACGCCACCAGCGTCGGGCGCGGCGCGGTGATCGGCGAGCGGGTGCGGATCATGAGCAAGTGCGGCATCTCGCCGGGCACGCGGATCGAGGACGACGTCTTCATCGCCAGCCTCGTCGTGACCGTCGACGACGCCACCAGCGGCCGCCGCCGCGGCGAGCCGACCGAGGTCCTGCTGCGCCGCGGCTGCCGCATCGGCGCCGGCGCGCTGATCCTGGCGGGGGTCGAGATCGGCGAGGGAGCGCTGGTCGGGGCGGGCGCGATCGTCTCCCGCAGCGTCCCGCCCGGGATGCTCGTGCGCGGCGAGCCCGCCCGGGTGACGGGCGAGGCGCCCCCCGCCTGAGCAACGTGAACGGGTTCTCATCTGCGGCTCACGGTGCTCTCACCGGCCGCGGAGATTCTGCTGCTCGTACTCGCAAGTCAACCGAGCAGGAGGCAGTCATGGCACACCGTTCGTTCAAGGCCGTCGTTCCCGCCGCTCGCCTGTCGAGCAGCGACTCCAACTCCAACACCGGGCCGGCGCAAGCGCCGTCGCCGCCGCCGGCGCCGGCGCGCCGCCGGAACCGGAGCAACTCCAACACCTAGGACCCCACGCGGGCCCGGGCCGTCCGGCCCGGGCCCCTCGTCCGTCTCATGCGCCCACTCCTCGATCGCCTCGCCCGCGCGCTCGCGCCGGCCCCGGACGCCGACCGGCTCGTCGCCGCGGCGCCCGCCGTGACCCTGCGCGCGGCCTTCCGCCGCTTCTGGCCGCTGGCCCGGCCGTTGCGCGGCGTGCTCGCGGTCGGGCTCGTGTGCACGGCGCTGCTTCCGGCTGTCGAGGCGGCCGAGATCTGGATCTTCAAGCTGATCGTCGACGACGTGCTCGCGACCGGCGAGCTGGGGCCGCTGCTCGGCTACGGGCTCGCGATGCTCGCGCTCGCGCTGCTGGGCGCGGCGCTGTCGTTCGGCGACGAATACATCGCCACCTGGGTCGGCGAGCGCTTCACGCTGGCGCTGCGTACGCGCGTGTTCTCCCATCTCCAGCGGCTCGAGCCCGACGCGCTCGACCGCCGCCGCCACGGCGACGTGCTCGCGCGCCTGACCGGCGACGTCCACGCGGTCGAGACGCTGCTGCTGTCGGCGCTCGGCGAGCTGGTGCAGTGCGCGGCGCGGCTGGTGTTCTTCGCCGGAGCGCTGATGCTGCTGTCCTGGAAGCTCGCGCTCGCCTCGCTCGTCGTCGTGCCGCTGTTCGTATGGGCTGCGCGCAGCTTCGCGACGGCTCTCACGCCGCGCCGCGCGCGAGCGGCGGCGCCGCAGCGGCTCGCTCACGGTCGTCGCCGAGGAGGCGCTCGGCAACTCCGCGCTGGTGCAGGCGTCCAACGCCCAGGGCCGCGAGCTCGCGCGCTTCCGCCGCGAGAACGAGGGCGCGGTCGCCGCCGAGCTCGCGGGCGCGCGTATCGCCGGCGTGTTCTCGCCGATCGTCGACCTGATCGAGCTGACCGGCGCGCTGCTGATCCTCGCGCTCGGCACCTGGGCCGTCGCGGCGGGCGACCTGACGCTGGGCGGGCTGCTGGCCTTCCTCGCCTACCTCGCCCAGCTGTACCGCCCGGTGCGCGACCTCTCGCAGCTCGCCTCGTCCGTGTTCGAGGCCGGCGCGGGCGCCGAGCGGGTCATCGAGCTGCTCGACGCGAAGCCCGCGGTCGAGGAGGCGCCGGACGCGCGGCCGCTCCCGTCCGCCCCGCGGCGGCTCGTGCTCACGCGCGTCGGGTATGCGTACCCGGGCGCGGCGGCGCCCGCGCTGGACGGGCTCGACCTCGCGCTCGCCCGCGGCCGCTGCATCGCGGTCGTCGGCGCCTCCGGCGCGGGCAAGTCGACCCTGGTGAAGCTGCTCCTGCGCTTCGCCGACCCCACGACGGGCACGGTCCGGCTCGACGGCCACGACCTGCGCACGCTGACGCTCGCCTCGGTCCGCGAGCACGTCGCGGTGCTGCTCCAGGACGCGCCGCTGCTGGCGGGCACGATCCGCGACAACGTCGCCTACGCGCGCCCGGACGCCACTGACGACGAGGTCGCCGCGGCGCTGCGCGCGGCCGGCCTGGCGGGCGAGCTGGCGCCGGACACGCCCGTCGGCGAGCGCGGCCGCGCGCTCTCCGGCGGCCAGCGGCGGCGGGTCGCGATGGCGCGCGCCCTGCTCCAGGACGCGCCGGTGCTCGTGCTCGACGAGCCGAGCGCCGGCCTCGACGGCGCCGCGACGCGACGGCTGATCGAGCCGCTGCGGACGCTGATGCGCGACCGCGCCACCGTCGCTCGTCACCCACGACCTCACGCTCGCGGCCGAGGCCGACGAGGTGATCGTGCTCGAGCGCGGCCGCGTGGTGCGCCGCGGCGCTCCGGATCAGGTGCTGACCCTGGTGGCCGCGTGAGCGTGCAGATCGACCCACCCGTGCTGGCGCGCGGCGATCTCGTCGCCCCGGGCTACCGCGTCGTCGCGCACCTCAGCCGCGCGCGGCGCCTCGACGCGTACGAGGTCTGGAGCGACGAGCGCGGGTGCGGCTGCGTCGCGAAGGTGCTGCGCCCGGACCGCGCCGGCGAGCGCAGCGCGCGGGCCGCGCTGCTGGCAGAGGGCGAGCGGCTGCGGGCGCTGTCGCATCCGCACCTCGTCCGCGCCTACGACGTGATCGAGCGGCCGGATCCCGTCGTGATCCTCGAGACGCTGGACGGCGAGACGGTCGCACACCTGCTCGAGCGCCGGCCGGCCGGCCTCGACGCCGACGAGGTCGCGTGGCTCGGCCTGCACCTCGCGTCGGCGCTCGGCTACCTGCACCGGCACGGCCTGCTGCACCTCGACGTCAAGCCGGCCAACGTGATCGCCGAGGCCGGCCGCGCGAAGTTGATCGACCTGTCGATCGCTCGGCCGCCCGGGCCGTGCCGCGCCGGCGGCGGGACGTGGGCATACATGGCGCCCGAGCAGGCGACCGGCGGCCACATCGACGAGGCCGCCGACGTGTGGGGCCTCGGCAGCCTGCTGTTCGAGGTTGCCGCGGGGCGGCCGCCGTTCGAGCTCCCCGACCTGCCCACGCTCGACACCGACGGCCGTGCCGACGCCGGCTATCCGCAGCTCGAGGGGCGTGCCCCGGCGCTCGCGAGCGGCCCGCCGGCGCTCAGAGAGATCGTCGACGCGTGCCTGATGCCGGCGCCGCTCGACCGCCCGTCGCTCGCCGCGGTCCGTGCCGCGCTGGTCGCGCTCGCGCCGGGCGCCGCAGACCGCTTGCCCTAGCCCGGCTGGAGCCGGTAGCCCATCCCGCGCACGGTTTCGAAGCGCTCCGGGCCGAGCTTGCGGCGCAGGTACCCGACGTACACGTCGACGATGTTCGAGCCGGGGTCGTAGTCGTAGCCCCAGACGTGGGAGAGCAGTTGCTCGCGGCTCAGCACCTGCCCCGGGTGGCGCAGGAACGTCTCGAGCAGGGCGAACTCCTTCGCGGTCAGGTCGACCACCTCGCCCGCCGCCTCGGCGCGCCGCGTCCGCACATCGAGGTGGATGCCGCCGACGTCGAGCGTCATCTCCTCGCCGCCCTGCCCCCCGCTCCGCAGCCGCGCGCGCACACGCGCCAGCAGCTCCTCGAACACGAACGGCTTGGTCATGTAGTCGTCGGCGCCGAGGTCGAGCCCCGTGACGGTGTCGGCGATCTGGTCGCGCGCCGTCAGCACCAGCACCGGCATCCGGTTGCCCCGCGCGCGCAGCGTCCGCAGCACCGCGAAGCCGTCCTGCCCCGGCAGCCCGATGTCGAGCACGAGCAGGTCGAAGTCGTCGTCGACCGCCATCGCGGCGGCCTGCACGCCGTCCGGGCAGACGGTCGTCGCGTAGCCCGCCGCGCGCAGCCCCTTCTCGAGGAAGCCGGCCAGCCGCGGCTCGTCCTCGGCGATCAGGATCCGGCTCATGCAGTCCGCTCCCCGCCGCCGTGGAGCGGCAGCACGAGCGTGAACGCCGCGCCCTCGCCCGGGTGGCTCTCGAGCTCGACCCGCCCGCCGTGGGCCTCGGCGATCGCGCGCACGATCGAGAGGCCCAGCCCGGCTCCCTCCGAGCGCCGTGCGCGGGCGCTGGAGCGGGCGAAGCGCTCGAACACGCGCTCGTGATCTCGCGGCGCGATCCCGGGCCCGCTGTCGCGCACCCACAGCATCGCCTCGCTGCCGTTGCGCGCGCTGCCGAGCTCGATCACGTCGCCCTCGTCGGTGTGCTGGACCGCGTTCTGGGCGAGGCCCATCATCGCCTGGGTTAGCCGCTGGCGGTCGGCCACGAGCACGGCCTCGCCACGACTCGCGACCGTCCAGCGGCGCGGCCCGAGCGCCGAGGCCTTCTCGGCCAGCTCGTCCGTGAGCGCGCCGAGCTCGACCTCGGCGACGCGCAGGAAGTCGTCCTGCTCGGCGCGAGCGAGCAGCAGCAGGTCGTCGACGAAGCGGCTCATGCGGTCGAGCTCGTCGGTCACGAGCGCGATCGTCTCCCGCCGCTCCTCGGGGTCGTCGCCGAGCAGCTCGAGGTGGCCGCGCACGATGGTGATCGGGGTGCGCAGCTCGTGGCTGGCGTCGCTGACGAACGAGCGCTGCGTGTCGAACGCGGCCTCGAGCCGGTCGAGCATCGCGTTGAACGTGCGCCCGAGCTCGGCCAGCTCGTCCGTGCCCGAGGCCGGGATCCGGCGCGTCAGGTCGGACTGGCCGATCGAGCGCGCGGTGTCGGAGAGCACGCGTAGCGGGGCGAGCACCCGCCCTGCGACGACCCAGGCGAGCGCCGAGGCGATCAGCAGCACGGTCAGCAGCACGATCGCGGCGAGCCGCACCGCGTCCTCGACCTCGTCGCGCTCCTGGCCGAGCGCGGCGGTCACCACGAACGTCCCGCCGAGCTTCCCGTCGGAACCGCGTACGGGGACCGCGAGGTAGCGCACGACGCCCGACGGGCTCTCGAACTCGCCACGCTCGGAGCGCGTGAGCCGCTGCCAGCGCGCGGCCTGGTCGCCGACCGCGATGCGCCCACCGCGCGCCCCCGAGGTGGAGATCGGCTGGTGGCCGTCCGCGTAGCCGATCACGGTCTCGCCCTGGGCCGGGACGTTGCGGCGGAAGTATGTCTCGTAGATCGCGGGCAGGTCGCCGCGGAACAGCTCCCCGGTGTTCGGGTTGCGGCCGCCCGCCAGCGCGCGGAACTCGCCGACCTCCTGCGTGATCTCCTCGTCGATCCGGTCGCTCGTGCGGGCGAGCAGCAGCTCGCGGATGGCGAGCACGGACAGCAGCGTCGAGAACGCGAGCAACACGACGATCGCGAGCAGGATGCGGGCGCGCGCGCTCGCGAGCAGGCGGCGGCGCTCAGTCATCGTCGCCTCCCCGTCGTCTCTCCGTCGTCATCTCCGTCGTCATCATCGTCCCCCGGTGGCGGGGTGACCGGCGGCGGCGCCGTCGGGACGGGCGCCGGGGCCGGCGGGCGGCGGCTGGGCTGGGCGCCTGGGCCGGGGCGTCGGCGTCGGTGCCGGGCGGGCGGGACGAGGCCGGGCCGGCGCGCGCGGGGCGGGGGCCGGTGCGGGCTGGGTGGCTCGCGGGGTCGGGACGGGCGCGCGCGGCGACTGCCGCCGCGGGGGCGGCGCGGCAGCGCGCTCGCGCCGGCGCGGCTTGCGCCGCTCACGCGCCTTCGGCGGCTTCGGCGTCGGCGTCGCGGTCGGTGCGGGCCGCAGTTCGATCACCTCCACGGGGCGCTCGGCGCTGCGCTCGAACGCGCGCGGCACGACCAGCAGAAGCGCGAGCGCCGCCACGGCGGCGACGGCGATGACGATCCTCTGCACGTTCATGAGTGGGTCTCACGGCCACGCTAGCCCGCCGCCATGAGAGGCCTCTCATGCGCCCCGCCCTACGACACCCCCGGCGGCAGGTTCTCGGGGATGCGGCGGCGCATGAAGACGGCGAGGCGGCCGGGCTCGTCGTCGCCCGAGCGGAAGCCGAGCGAGCGGTAGAGCGCGAGCGCCGGCGCGTTCTCCTCGCCGGTGTCGAGCTCCAGGCGCCGGCAGCCGCGCAGGCGGGCGCGCTCGATCGCCGCGCTCACCAGCGCGCGGCCGAGCCCGCTGCCGCGCGCCTCGGCGCGGACGAAGACGTCCTCGACGCAGCAGTCGTCGGCGTCGAACCAGACGCTGTGGCGGTAGCGCAGCTGGACGACGCCCATCGCGGGCTCGCCGCCGAGCAGGTACTCCGTGTCGTCGCGGCCGATCAGGCGCTCGACGCTCGCGCGCATCGTCGCCTCGGGCGGCCAGTCGCGGCCGGTGTGGGTGCGGAACTCGGCCAGCAGGCGGCCGACGACGGTCGCGTCCTGCGGGCCGGCGACCCGGACCGGCGGGGTCACTTGATGACGGCCAGCAGGTCGCCGCTCTTGACCGCGGCGCCCTCGGTGATCGGGAGGTTCTCGATCGTGCCCGCCTTGTGGGCGGTGATCTCGTTCTCCATCTTCATCGCCTCGATGATGCAGATGAGCTGGCCCTCCTCGACCGTCGCGCCCTGCTCCACCAGCACCTTCCACATGTTGCCCTGGAGCGGCGAGGTCAGCTCGTCGGCCCCGCCGGCGCCGCTGGACCTCGCGCGCTCGCCGCGGGCCGGCTTGCGCGCCTGCGCGGGCGCGGCGCCGTTGGCGGCGGCGACCATCGGCTCGCCGTGGACGGTGACGTCGAAGCGCTTGCCGGAGACCTCGACGGTGTAGGTGCGCTCGACCGGCTCGGGCTCGTCCCCGGCGGCCGGCTCGGGCTTCGGCTGCGCGAGCTCCTTGAGCCAGGCGCGGTCCTCGATGAGGTCGCGGCAGGTCTCGGCGTTCTGCCACTGCTCGGAGGCCATGATCGCCTTGTGGAAGGGGATCAGGGTGGTGACGCCCTCGATCTCGAACTCGTCGAGCGCGCGCAGCATCCGCGCGGTGGCGCGCTCGCGGTCGACGTCCCAGACGATCAGCTTCGCGACCATCGGGTCATACAGCGGCGTGATCTCCGAGCCGCTCAGCACGCCGGAGTCGACGCGCACGCCCGGGCCTGAGGGCTCGCGGTAGTGCGCGACCAGGCCGGGGGCGGGGGCGAAGTTCTTCGCCGCGTCCTCGGCGTTGATGCGGCACTCGATCGCGTGGCCGCGCAGGTCGACCTGCTCCTGCGTGTAGTTGAGCGGCTCGCCGGCGGCGATCAGGATCTGCTCGCGCACGATGTCGATGCCCGAGACGGCCTCGGTCACGCAGTGCTCGACCTGCACGCGCGTGTTCATCTCGAGGAAGAAGTACTCGCCGTCCTGCAGCAGGCCCTCGATCGTGCCGGCCGAGTGGTAGCCGACGGCCTTGGCGGCGTCGACGGCGATCTTGCCGATCTTCTCGCGCAGCTCTTGATCCACGAGCGGAGCAGGGGACTCCTCGATCAGCTTCTGGTGGCGGCGCTGGATCGAGCAGTCGCGCTCGCCGAGGTGGATCGTGTGGCCGTCCTTGTCGGCCAGCACCTGGACCTCGACGTGGCGCGGGTCGGGCAGGTAGCGCTCGAGGTAGACCGTGTCGTCGGAGAAGAACTTCTCGCCCTCGCGCGCGGCGCCCTCGAAGGCCTCCTGCAGCTTGTCGGGCTCCAGCGCGACGCGGAAGCCCTTGCCGCCGCCGCCCCCGGCGGCCTTGACCGCGATCGGGTAGCCGATCTCCTCGGCGATCGGCTTCGCGTCCTCGAGCGTCGCGACCGCCTCGGTGGTGCCGGGCACGATCGGGACGCCCGCCGCCTTCATCAGCTCGCGGGCGCGCGTCTTGGAGCCCATCGCCTCGATCGCGGAGGCGGGCGGCCCGATGAAGGTGACGCCCTTGTCCTCGAGCGCCTTCGCGAAGGCGGCGTTCTCGGCCAGGAAGCCGTAGCCGGGGTGCACGGCCTCGGCGCCGGACTCCTCGATGACCTCGAGCAGCTTGTCGACCTTCAGGTAGGACTCGGCGGCCGGACCGGGGCCGAGCAGGTAGGCCTCGGTGGCGCGCTTGACGTGCAGCGCGTCGCGGTCGGCCTCCGAGTAGACGGCGACGGAGGCGATGCCGAGCTCGTCGAGCGCGCGAATGACGCGCACGGCGATCTCTCCACGGTTGGCGACGAGGACCTTGCTGAACATGGCGGCGCGCCATGCTATCCGGCGCCTCTCATTGGGAACTGTTGCCATTCGTTGTCGAGCGTTCCCAGACGCGTGAATCCGGTGCGAGGGTGCGCGGCATGTCCCGACCCCTCGCGGCGGCGCTCCTCCTTGTCACGGCGGCGACGCTCCTGCTCCGCACCGGCATCCTCGACAGCGGCTACTGGATCGACGAGGCGATCACCGTCGGCATCGCCTCGCACGACTTCGCCGACATCCCGCGCACGCTGCGCCAGGACGGCTCGCCGCCGCTCTTCTACCTGCTGCTGCACGGCTGGATGGCGCTGGTGGGCACGGGCGAGGCGGCCACGCGCACGCTGCCGCTGCTGTTCGCGCTGCTGGCGGTGCCGGTCTCGTGGTGGGCGGGCACCGCCGTCGTGGACCGCCGCGCGGGCGCGCTGGCCGCGGCGGGCGCCGCCGGCTGCCCGTTCCTGACCTACTACGCGCAGGAGACGCGGATGTACTCGCTGGTCGCGGTCCTGTCCGTGCTCGCCTGCGCGAGCTTCGTGCTCGCGTTCCTGCACGGCCGGCGGCGGTTCGTCGCGCCGCTGGGGCTGTGGATCGTGCTCCTGCTCTACGCGCACAACTGGGCGCTGTTCCTCGTCGCCGGGATGGGCGTGGCGTGGCTGTGGCTGTGGCGGACCGGCCGCGTCGGCGGCCGTGACGGTGCGCTGCTGGCCGCGGGGGTGGCGCTGCTCTACGCCCCGTGGGTCCCGAGCCTCGTCTTCCAGGCCGCCAACACCGCCGCGCCCTGGGCCCAGCGCCCGACCGCGCTGTCCTTGCTCGGCATCCCGGGCAGCCTGTTCGGCTACGCCGCCTCGGGGCTGCTGGCGCTCGCCGTCCTCGCGCTGCTGCGGCGCCGGCGGGCGTCCGACGAGGTGCGCGTGCTGGCGCTGATCGGGGCCGTGGCCGCCGCGCTGGCCTTCCTCGGCTCGCAGGTGGAGCCGGCGTGGGCGCCGCGCTACCTCGCGGTGCTGTTCGGCCCGCTGCTGCTCGCGCTCGCCGCGGTGCTGTCGCGCGGCAACCGCTGGACCTGGCTGGCGCTCGCCGGCGTGGCCGGTGCCTGGCTCGTATCCGGGCCCGCGCCGGCCAAGAGCAACGTGCGGACGGTCGCCGCCACGCTCGGGCCGCAGGTCAGGGCGGGGGACCTCGTCGCCTCCACCCAGCCCGAGCAGGTGCCGGTGCTCTACCGCTACCTGCCGGAGGGGGCGCTGTTCCTGACGCCGCTGGGGACCGTCGCGGATCCGCGGCTGACGGACTGGCGCGACGGCGTGGCGCGGCTGCGCGCCGGCAGCGCCGAGCGGGTGCTCGCGCCGCTGGTCGACCGGATGGCGCCCGGGCGCCGGGTGCTCCTCGTCATGCCGGTCTACCGGCGGCCGTCGCAGGCGCCGTGGAGCCGGGCGGTGCGGATCCGCACGCGCGACTGGCGGGCCTGGCTGCGCGCCGACCCGCGGCTGCGCTCGCTCGGCTCGGCGCCGCGCTCGACCTTCCCGCCGCGGCGCAGCGGGGTGCGGACGCAGCTCTTCGAGGTCGTCCGCTGACATGCTGTCGGCGTGAGCTCCCGCCTCCTGATCGTCCGCCACGGGGAATCAACCTGGAACGCCGAGCACCGGCTGCAGGGCCAGGCCGACCCGCCGCTCTCGGCGCTCGGCCGCGAGCAGGCCGCCGCGCTGCTGCCGTTCCTCGAGGACATCCCGGCCCGCCGGCTCTCCTCCGACCTCTCGCGGGCGGTGCAGACGGCCGAGCTGCTCGGGCTCGGCGGCGCGCCGACCGACCCGCGCTGGCGCGAGATCGACATCGGCGACTGGGCCGGCCACACGCTCGACGAGCTGGACCCCGGCGAGGTCGCGGCCTGGCAGCGCGGGGAGCTGGTGCCGCCGAACGCCGAGACGTTCGCGGACCTCCAGGCCCGGGTCGCGGAGGCGGTGGACGAATTGCGGGGGGAGGACGTGATCGTGGTCGCGCACGGGGGCTGCGTCCGCGCCGCCACCGCCCACCTGACCGGCGCGGACCCGCGCCGGCTGGCGCCTCCGGCGAATGCGAGCCTGACCGTGATCGAGCACGGCGAGCGCGTCCGCCTGCACGCGTATGGGCTGCGCGCGCCGGATCTGCCCGAAACGCCCGGGCTGGCGTAGCGCGCCGGACTACCGCCTCCGCGCGCGGCTGAGCTAGCGGCTCGGCTCGCGCTCGATGGCCTCGCGCCGGGCGGCGCGCAGCCAGGCGTTCTCGACCTCGGCGGGCGGGGCCGGCGGCGGCACCGTGTCGCGCAGGAACTGCTCGATCGCCGCGATCACGGCGGCGGCCTCCGCGGGGGAGGCGTTCGAGCCGTGCAGCTCCAGGCGCGGGCGGCGGTTCACGGCGCTAGAGCGGGATGTTGCCGTGCTTGCGCTTCGGGCCCTGGACGCGCTTGGTCAGCAGGGTCTCGAACGCGGTGATGACCTTCGGCCGCGTCTCGTGCGGGACGATCACGTCGTCGATGTAGCCGCGCTCGGCCGCCGTGTAGGGGTTGGCGAAGCGCGCCTTGTAGTCGTCGATCAGCTTGGTGCGGCGCTCGTCGGGCGTGGGCGACTGGGCGATGTCGCGGCGGTGGATGATGTTGACCGCGCCCTCGGGCCCCATCACCGCGATCTCCGCGCTCGGCCACGCGAAGTTGAAGTCGGCGAGCATGTGCTTGGAGGCCATGACGTCGTAGGCCCCGCCGTAGGCCTTGCGCGTGATGACCGTGACCTTCGGGACCGTCGCCTCGGTGAAGGCGTAGAGCAGCTTCGCCCCGTGGCGGATGATCCCGCCCCACTCCTGGTCGGTGCCGGGGAGGAAGCCGGGGACGTCGACGAGCGTGAAGATCGGGATGTTGAACGCGTCGCAGGTGCGCACGAAGCGCGCCGCCTTCGCGCTGGCGTCGATGTTGAGCACGCCCGCCATCGCCTTCGGCTGGTTGCCGACGACGCCGACCGTGTAGCCGTCGAGGCGCGCGTAGCCGCAGATGATGTTCTGGGCGAAGTGCTCCTGGACCTCGAAGAACTCGCCGTCGTCGACCACGAGGCGCACGACGTCGCGCATGTCGTAGGGCTTGTTGGGCGAGTCCGGGACGACCTTGTCGAGCTCCTCGTCCATGCGCATGGGGTCGTCGGAGGGGAGCACGCGCGGCGGCGTCTCGAGGTTGTTCTGGGGCAGGAACGAGAGCAGGTAGCGCGTGTCCTCGATGCACTGGTCCTCGTCGTCGGAGGCGAAGTGCGCGACGCCCGACTTCGAGTTGTGGCTCATCGCGCCGCCGAGCTCCTCGAACTCGACCTCCTCGCCCGTCACCGTCTTGATGACGTCGGGGCCCGTGATGAACATGTGCGAGGTCTCCTTGACCATGAAGATGAAGTCCGTCATGGCCGGGGAGTAGACGGCGCCGCCGGCGCACGGGCCCATGATCAGCGAGATCTGCGGGATCACGCCGGAGCACTGGACGTTGCGCACGAAGACGTCGCCGTAGGCGCCGAGCGACACGACGCCCTCCTGGATGCGGGCGCCGCCGGAGTCGTTGATGCCGATCACGGGGCAGCCGATCTTGGCCGCCAGATCCATGATCTTCACCATCTTCTCGGCCATCACCTCGCCGAGCGAGCCGCCGAAGACGGTGAAGTCCTGGCTGAAGACGCAGACCCGGCGGCCCTCGATCGTGCCGTGGCCGGTGACGACGGCGTCGCCCCAGGGCTTGTTCTTCTCCATCCCGAACTCGTTCGTGCGGTGGCGGACGAACGTGTCGAGCTCCTGGAAGGAGCCGGGATCGAGCAGCTTCTCGATCCGCTCGCGGGCCGTGTACTTGCCCTTGGCGTGCTGCTTCTCGACGGCGGCGCCGGAGGCGTGGTGGACCGCGGCGGTGCGCAGCTCCTCGAGCCGGGCGCGGCGCTCCTCGTTGGTCTCGGGGCTCTTCTGGCGCATGCGGCGCGGGATCCTACTTCTCGGCCCTGCCGCCCAGGCGCTCGGCCAGCGCGGCCTCGTAGCGCCCCGCGGTCTTGCGCAGCGACGGGCCCATCATCGGCTCGAACAGCTTCAGGAAGCCGTGCGGCTGGATGCCGACCTCGGTGTCGATGCGCGTCTGCTCGCCCTGCGGCTCGATCCGCCACGCGCCCGTGACGGTCACCGGGCCGCCGAGCGTGCGGAAGGCGACGCGGCGGTGCGGCTCGGCCTCGGTCAGTTCGACGTCGCTGTCGACCTCCTTGCGGCCCTGCTTGACCCGCTGGAGGTAGCGCGCGCCGACCTCGCCGGTCTCGCCGCCGGTGCGCTTGGAGGAGATGACGTCGAAGCGCCACTCGGCCTGGTTGTCGAAGTCGACGAGGTAGGCGTAGACCTCCTCGGGGCTGCGCGGCGTGACGACGCGCGTCGTGACCTGCTTCACGGCAGCAATACCTCCCTCACGTAGCTCTCGCGGACTTTGTCGGTCTGGCGCAGCATCCAGATCGCCTGCAGCGGCGCCGGGTCCTCCTGCCGCAGCACGTTCTCGACGAACGACTCGCGCACGGCCTTGGGCTGGCGCAGCATCCAGACCTCCTGGCGCAGGTCGGCGTCCTCGCGGCCGAAGACCTCCTCCGCGAACGAGCGCCGGATCTCGCGTGGCTGGGTGAGCATCCAGCGCTGCTGAGGCTCGCGCGCGGCGACCGAGGCGGCGCGGGCGACGGGCCCCGGCGCGGTCAGGATCGAGCGCTCGGTGGCGGAGGGCATCAGGCGCCTGGTTTCGTGACCATCAGGAAGAGCGCGAGCAGGATCAGGACGTTGAGCGTGACCGTGGCGGTCCGCACCTGGTTGAACGTCTGCTCGTAGTCGGGGCCGAAGCGCACCGCGCCCTCGGGGCTGGCCGCGATGTCGCGGTCGGCCATGTCGGCGAGGCGCTCCTCGCGCGGGCCCAGGAAGCCGCCGCCGACGCCGAGGATGACGATCAGGAGCAGCAGGCTGCTGCCGATCCACGGGTCGCCGAACTCGTACGGGCCCTCGATCGCGAGATACAGGCCGGCCAGGAGCACGAGGCCGCCCACCGGGCCGATCAGGCGGCTGCCGATCAGCGCCGTCGTGCGGTGGTAGAAGCCCATGTGGCGCTCGTAGCGCTTGCGGGCGAAGGCCATGACGATCGGGAACGAGAACGTCACCCCGAAGGCCAGCACCACCGCGGCGATGTGGACGAACAGGACGACGTTGTAGAAGGAGATCTCGGCGAGGGGCACGCCGAGCAGGGTATTGAGGTGGCTCAGGAGCGCGAGAAGGGGCGGTGATGCGCCGCCCCGAGCGTGTCGAGGACGCCGGTGAGGACCGCGTGGGCCTCGTCGGCGGCGATCGGCTCGGGCTCGGGCTCCTCCGCGACGGGCTCGGCCGGCGTCTCCCACTCGATCGTGCCGAACGCGCGCTCGCGCGCGGTCCGCTCCGGCTCGGGCTCGGGCTCGGGCTCCGGCTCCGGCTCGACCGCGACGGGCTCCGGCAGCGGCGCGGGCGCCACGGCCGGCGGCGTGCGGCGGAACAGCCGCGCGAACCAGCCGCGCTTCGGCGCCGGGGTGGGCTCGGGCTCCGGTTCGGGCTCCGGCTCCACCGCGACGGGCTCGGGCTCGGGCTCCGGCGCGGGCGGCTCCTCGACGACCGCCTCCGGCTCGGGCGCGGCCTCGACCGGCTCCGGGGTGTCGACCGTCAGGACCACCCGCGTACCCCACCCCGAAGGCTCGAGCCGGACGGTCCCGCTCGCGCGGTCCGCCTCCCATTCGACTCGCGACTCGGGGTCCACCTGCGTGATCCGGATCTCGCCGAACTCACCGAGATGGCGAGCGAGGGACTCGAGCTCTGAAAGCTCGGCCCATAGCTCGGGGGGCGATTTGACAAGGGTCCGGGAAGCTTGGAGCGACGTCATGCGGGATCGTTTCGCCGTGCCTCGCACCCTTCCTTCCGACCTTGCGAGAGGACTCCTGACGAGCGCCCAGCGGCTCGGCGGTCCAGAGCGGGAAGCGGCCGCAACGGTCGAGGAAGTGGTGCGTCTGGTCGGCGGATTGCAGGCCCAGGACGCGCCCGCGGCGGCCCTCGGGGTGCGCGCGCGGCTGGCGGGCGCGACCGCCGCGGCGGTCGACCACGCCCGCTTCGAGGAGCGCTCGGTCGCCCGCATCTGGTGCATGCGCGGGACGTTGCACCTCGTCCCGGCCGAGGACGCGCGCTGGCTCGTGGCGCTGCTCGGGCCGGTCGGGCTGGCGCGCGGGCGGCGCCGCCGCGAGCAGATGGGCATCGGCCCCGAGGCGACGGCGGCCGTCCGCGCCGCGGTGGCCGACGGGCCACGCACCCGCCACGAGATCGCCGACCACGTGCGCGCCGCGGGCCACCGGCTCGAGGACCACCCGCAGGCCGCCATCCACCTCGTCATGAGCGCCGCGGCCGCGGGCGACGTGATCGAGGCCGCCCGGCGCGGGCGCGAGCCGACCTACGCGCTCACGGACGACTGGCTCGGCCCGGCCGGCCCGCTCCCGGACCGCGAGACCGCGCTCGTCGAACTGGCCCGCCGCCACGCCCGCGCCCACCCGCCGGCCGGGCCGGAGGACCTGGCGGCCTGGTCGGGCCTGCCGATGCGCGACGCCCGCGCCGCCTTCGCCGCCATCTCACCGAGGCTCGAGGAGGTCGAGGTGCTCGGCCGCCGGGCCTGGGTCGCGCGCGGGCTCGAGCCGGCCCTGCCGGAGGTCCGGCTGCTCCCGGCCTTCGACGGCATCCTGCTCGGCCACCGCGACCGCGCGCTCACCGTCCGCCCCGAGCACGCCCGCGCCGTCCTCCCCGGCGGCGGCATCCTGCGCCCGACCGTGCTCGCCGGCGGGCTCGTCGAGGGCACCTGGCGCTTCAATCGCGGCACGCCGGAGGTCACGCCGTTCGACCCGCCGGGGCCCGACGTCGTGGCCGAGATCGCCGACGTCCTGCGATTCAGGGCATAGGGTGGCGGTCCGTGACGAGACTGAGCCTCGACGAACTGCTTGCCGCCGTCGAGAATGCGCCGCCGGTCGATGCCGCTGACGTCGTCGGCCTGTGCCTCGCGGCGGCGATCGGCGCGACCGACGTCTCGTTCCTGATCGCGGACTTCTCCGGCCGCATGCTGATCCGCCTCGACCACGGCGGCAGCGGAGCGGATGTGCGCGCGCAGGGCCGCGAGACCGCCGAGCAGGTGCCGCTCGCGGACACGCCGCAGGGCCGCGCGCTCGCGGGCCAGACGGTCGAGATCGTGGGGTCTCGCGTCTATGCGCCGGTGACCAACCGCGGGGAGGCCATCGGCGTGCTCGAGCTCACCCTCCCGGAGGCGCCCGACGCGGAGACCATCGCCGACGTCGCACTCGCGGCGCATGCGCTCGCCTACGTCGTCATCGCGAACCGCCGCTTCACCGATCTGTTCGCGTGGGGGCAGCGCTCGGTCAAGCTCTCGCTCGCCGCCGAGATCCAGCATCGCCTCCTGCCCGGCGCCTACACGTGCGAGGCGGGACAGTTCACGCTGGCGGCCTGGCTCGAACCGGCGGGGAACGTCGGCGGCGACACGTTCGACTTCGCGATCGAGCGCGACACGCTGCACCTCTCGATCACCGACGCCATGGGCCACACCGTCGGCGCGGCGGTCCTCGCGACCGTGCTCGTCGGCGCACTGCGCAACGCGCGGCGGGCGGGCGTCGCGCTCGCCGAGCAGGCGGGCCTCGCCAGCACGGGCCTGGGCGATTTCGCCGAAGAGGGCGGCTTCGTCACCGGGCAGATCGTGCGCGTCGATCTGCGCGCGGGCACCGCGACGATCGTCAACGCGGGGCATCCGCCGCCCCTGCGCCTCCGCGACGGGTGCGTCGAGCGGGTCGCGCTGCTGGCCGACCCGCCGTTCGGGAGCGTCTCCGGCTGGGAGTACCGGGAGCAGCCCCTGCCGCTCCTCCCCGGCGACCGGATCATGTTCGTCACCGACGGAATGCTGGAGCGCAACGCGGCCAACATCGACATCGGAGAGCTGATGGCGGCGGGGGCTGACATGCATCCGCGGGAGGCGGTGCAGGACCTGACCCGGGTGGTCCTCGAGGCCGTCGACGGTGAGCTCGCGGACGACGCCGCCGCCGTCTGCCTCGACTGGCACGGCGGGCCTCCGCGCGGCCGGACGACCGACGCGGGCGCGAATCGGTGAGCCGCTAGGCGGGCCAGGGCGCCCGCACGCCCGTGTACGTGCGGTCGAGGTCCGCGTAGGCCTCCTTGGAGGAGCCGGTGCGCTCCTTCACCGCGACGCCGTGCCGCTCGGCCACCGGGTCGGGGATGTAGTCGGTCAGGCCGCCGGGCGTGCGCGCGCCGAGCATGAAGATCGCGCACGGCTCCTCGCTCGCCCCGACCGTGATGTGGGCCGTCCCGGGCGGGCAGTGGAAGTAGTCCCACTGGCGCAGGCGCCGCTCCTCTCCCTCGACGACGAGCACGCACTCGCCGGAGAGCACGAGGAAGCCCTCCTGGTCGGACTCGGAGTGGTAGCGGCCCGGTGACTCGCCGGGCATCAGCACGTGGACGCCGACGCCGATCTGCTGCCGGACGCCGTCGGCCTCGAAGCTGAGCCAGGTGCCGAGCGGCGCGTTCGGCGCCGTCTGCCAGCCGGCCTCGCGCAGGTTCATCACGAACCAGCCCTCGCTCTCGGCGACGAGGCCCGCCTCGGTCTCGCGCAGCTGGGCCTCGCGCATCTAGGACTCGGGCTGGTACTCGCCGAACACGTCGCGCATCGCGCCGCAGACCTCGCCGACCGAGCACGCGTCCTTCAGAGCGGCGCGGATCGGCAGCATCAGGTTCTCGTCGCCGCGGGCGGCCTCGCGCAGCGCCTCGAGGCGCTGCTCGGCCAGCTCCTGATCGCGATTCTGCTTGAACGCCTTGAGGCGGTCGAGCGTCTCGCGCTCGGTCTCGGGGTCGACGCGCAGGATGTCCTCGACCTCGATGTCCTCTTCCTCGTACTTGTTGACGCCGACCACGATGTCCTGCTGCTGGCGGTAGCGCTCGTGGTAGCCGAAGGCGGACTCCTCGATCTCGCTCTTGATGAACGAGATCGCGTTGACCGAGCCGCCCATCTCGTCGATCTTCTCGATCAGCCCGCGGGCGCGCTGCTCGATCTCGGCGGTCAGCGCCTCGACGTAGTAGGAGCCCGCGAACGGGTCGACCGTGTCGGCGGCGCCGGACTCGTGGGCGATGATCTGCTGGGTGCGCAGCGCGATCTTGGCGGCGCGCTCGCTCGGGAGCGCGAGCGCCTCGTCGTAGCCGTTGGTGTGCAGCGACTGCGTGCCGCCGCAGACGGCCGCGAAGCCCTGGAGCGCGACGCGCACGACGTTGTTGGCCGGCTGCTGCGCGGTCAGCGTGACCCCGCCGGTCTGCGTGTGGAAGCGGAGCTGCTGCGACTTGGCGCTCTGGGCGCCGAAGCGGTCGCGCATGTACTCGGCCCACATCTTCCGCGCCGCGCGGAACTTCGCGACCTCCTGGAAGACGTTGTTGTGGCCGTTGAAGAAGAAGGCGAGGCGGGGGGCGAAGTCGTCGACCGCGAGGCCGGCGTCGAGCGCCGCCTGCACGTAGGCCATGCCGCTGGCGAGCGTGAACGCGACCTCCTGCACCGCCGAGCAGCCCGCCTCGCGGAAGTGGTAGCCGGAGATCGACACGGTGTTCCACTTCGGGATCGTCTCGGCGCAGTAGGCGAACAGGTCGGTCACCAGCCGCATCGAGGGCTTGGGCGGGTAGATGAAGTTCCCGCGGGCGATGTACTCCTTGAGGATGTCGTTCTGGGTCGTGCCGCGGAGCTGCCCGGGGTCCACGCCCTGCTCCTCGCCGACGAGCTGGTAGAGCAGCAGCAGCACCGAGGCGGGCGCGTTGATCGTCATCGACGTCGAGACCTGGTCGAGCGGGATGCCGTCGAACGCGGTCCGCATGTCGTCGAGCGTGTCGATCGCGACGCCGGTACGCCCGACCTCGCCGAGGCAGCGCGGGTCGTCGGAGTCGAGGCCGAGCTGGGTCGGCAGGTCGAAGGCCATCGACAGGCCCTTGGCCCCGTGGGCGAGCAGGTACTTGTAGCGCTCGTTGGACTCCTTCGCCGACGCGTAGCCGGCGTACTGGCGCATCGTCCACAGCTGCTTGCGGTACATCTCGCGGTGCGGCCCGCGGGTGAAGGGGAACTCGCCGGGCTCGCCGAGGCGCTCCTCCAGGCCGTCGGGCAGGTCCCCGGGCTCGTACAGCGGCTCGATCTCGATGCCGGAGTCCGTGAAGCGGCGCGGGTCGTCGGGTCCGACGATCGGCGCCACGGAGAGGTCGGTCGCTTCCTGGAGGTCCTTGTCGTCGACGGCCATGGTCGGAGGTTACGACGCGAGCGCGGTGGCCAGCGCAGCGATCACGGCCTCCGGCTCCTCGGTGATCTGCCGCCAGGTGAACCTGAGCACCCTGTAGCCGCCGGCTTGCAGCTCCTGGTCCTTGCGGCGGTCGCGCTCAAATGCGCGGCGCGATGAGTGGAAGGAGTGGCAGTCGAGCTCGACGGAGAGCGTGGCGCTCGTGCCAGACGAGGGCGAGCTCCAAGTCGAGCACCTCCACGTTCTCGCAGGATGGGCAGGCGCGCGGAACCAGGATGATCTTCGACAACGTCTTCCCCGAAGCTCAAGACGCTGTGGAACAACCGCGCTGAAGGGCCAGGCGGCGGTCGACTGGGACATGCAGACTCCTCGGCGGCGAGGTAGCGCGGAACCTCATCCAGCCGCTGTAGCGAGGCGTGGCGCTGACGCCTGGCCGTGGTCGACGGTGCGGTCCAAGGGTCGCGTGGCAGGCACGGTCGGGCGAGGCGTTCGTCGACGCGGATCGAGGCTGGCGCCCGGTCTCAACATCGCCGAGGGCAAGGTCCCCTACTTCACGGGCGACCTGATGAAGGTCGAGGATCGCTGGAGCTACGGGATGAAGCTCGCCGCGCAGTTCTCCGAGCTGTCGCCGGGCACGGTTGCGAACGGCCCCGCCCTCGGTGACGGCGGGCTACCAGGACGGGACGGAGCTCGCCAAGGTCGACACGACGCCCCAATGTGCACGTCCTCGAGGCGATGCATCGACAACGACCTCACGGATGCCGAGCACACCGAGGCGGTCGGGCTGCTGAAGAGCTTCACCGTCGACGAGCAGCGGGCGCCTGCTCGCGGACGACACCTCTCGCGAGCCGCGCGTCCGCCTCGGAGCTGACCGGGACCGAGATGGCCGAAGGCATGTCGACATGTGACGGCCAACCTCTACGACCAGCTGATGCTGCTCGACGGGTGGCCCGGGTTCAACCTCGGGTCGACATCCAGTACTCGGAGATCCGGCCGATGCTCCTGGCGGCGCCGCCGGAAAGCCGGGACACCGTCGAAATGGCCGCGGTGGCGCTCGACGTTCGTCGACATCTGCATCCGACGCCACCCTGCCGCAGCCGGCGCACGCCCTCCCCCTCACCGCAGCCGCGGCAACGAGTGATCGCACAAGAGAACTCCACTTCTGGTAGCCCGCGTAGCCTTGCGCACATGGACGGCCTGCGCGACCTTCCCTCGGTTGACCGGCTCGCCGCCGAGATCGACGCTGCGCCCGCCTCGCCGTGATCGCCGCGCGCGCCGTCATCGACGAGCGGCGGGCGGAGCTGCGCGGGGGCGCGACCGGCGAGGTCGACCTGCTCGCCCGGGCGCGCGAGCGGGTCGCGCGCATCGAGCGGCGCTCCCCGCGCCCGGTGCTGAACGCGACCGGGGTGATCGTCCACACCAACCTCGGCCGGGCGCCGCTGGCCGCCGACGCGCAGGCGGCGGTGGCGCGCATCGCCGGCGGCTACTCGAACCTGGAGTGGGACGTGGAGAGCGGGAAGCGCGGCTCGCGGCACGACCACGTCGCGGCGCTGCTGGCCGAGCTGACCGGCGCGGAGGCGGCGATGGCGGTCAACAACTGCGCCGCCGCGGTGCTGCTGGCCGCCGCGGCGCTGGCCGGCCCGGGGCGCGACATCGTGGTCTCGCGCGGTCAGCTGGTCGAGATCGGCGGTGGCTTCCGGATCCCCGAGGTCGTCGCCCAGGCGGGCGCCCGGCTGGTCGAGGTCGGCACCACCAACCGCACGCGCCGCGCCGACTACGAGCGCGCGATCGGTCCGGACACCGGAGCGATCCTGCGCGCGCACCCGTCGAACTTCCGCCAGCTCGGGTTCGTGCAGGAGGTCGAGATCGAGGAGCTGTGCGAGCTCGCGGTCCCGGTCATCGACGACGTCGGCTCGGGCAACCTCGCCGAGCACCTGCCGGCGCTGGCCGAGGAGCCGCCGGTGCGGCGCTCCGTGGCGGCCGGCGCGGCGCTCGTGTGTTTCTCCGGTGACAAGCTGCTCGGCGGCCCGCAGGCCGGTTTGCTGGTCGGCCGCGCCGACGCGATCGCCGCCGCTCGCGCCCACCCGCTGGCGCGCGCGCTGCGGCTCGACAAGCTCTCGCTGGCCGCGCTCGAGGCGACGCTTGCGCTCTACCGCGACCCCGAGCGGGCGCGGGCGGAGATCCCGGTGCTGGCGATGCTGACGGCGGACGAGGCGACCCTGGCGGAGCGGGCGCGCCGGCTGGCCGAGGGGATCGGCGCGGGCGCCGAGATCGTCGCGGCCAGCGCGAAGGTCGGCGGCGGCGCCCTGCCGCTGCTCGAGCTGCCGGGGCCGGTCGTGGCGGTCGGCGGCTCGCCGGACGACCTCGCGGCGCGGCTGCGGGCGGCCGATCCGCCCGTCGTCGGGCGGATCCAGGACGGGCGCCTCCTGCTCGACCCGCGCACGCTGGCCGAGGACGACATCGACGTGGTGGCGAGGGCGGTCCGCGCAGCGCTCGACGGTTGACGGGCGAACCGCGGCCGTGCTCTGATCGCAAGCCGTGTCGCGCTTCCGCCGTCTCGTCCTCGCGCTCGTCGTGCTCGCCGTCTGGGCTCCCGCGGCCGCCGCGCAGGCGCCCGAGGACGCGACCTTCGCCTCCGGCCTCAGCTCGCCGACGGCGATCGCGCTGGCGCCCGACGGCCGCGTGTTCGTCGCCGAGCAGGGCGGCGCGGTGCGGGTGGTCAAGGACGGTGCGGTGCTGGCGCAGCCGTTCGTCGACCTCGACGAGGACTCGCGTCTGGAGCGCGGGCTGCTCGGCCTGACGCTCGACCCCGGCTTCCCCGCCCAGCCCTACGTCTACGTCTATTACACGCGCGCCGCGCCGGTGGTCAACCGCCTCAGCCGCTTCACGGTCAGCGCGGCGAACCCGGACGTCGCCGACCCGGCCTCCGAGACGGTGCTGCTCGACAACATCCCCTCGTCCCATTACCACAACGGGGCGCCATCCACTTCGGCCCCGACGGCAAGCTCTACGTCGCCGTGGGCGACGGCTCGGTGCCGAGCAACGCGCAGTCGCTCGCGTCGCTGTCGGGGAAGCTGCTGCGGATCGACCGCGACGGCGGGATCCCCGCCGACAACCCGTTCTTCGGCAGCGCCGAGGGCGTGTACCGGTCGATCTGGGCGCGCGGGCTGCGCAACCCCTTCACCTTCGACATCGAGGCCGCGACCGGCCGCCTGTTCATCAACGACGTCGGTCAGGACACGACCGAGGAGATCGACGCGGCCGAGACCGGCGGGCTGAACTTCGGCTGGCCCACGACCGAGGGCCCGACCACCAACCCGGCCTTCCGGAGCCCGTTCCACTCCTACCCGCACGACCCGGAGTGCGCGGTCACCGGCGGCGCGTTCTACGACCCGGCGACCGCGAACTTCCCGGCCGACGCCGTCGGCGACTACTTCTTCGCCGACTTCTGCGCGGGCTGGATCAAGCGCATCGACGTCACCACGAAGCAGGTCTCGACCGTGATCGCCGCCGCCGGCGAGCGCGGGCCGGTCGACCTGAAGGTCGGCGAGGACGGCAGCCTCTACTACCTGCTGCGGGCCGACGACGGGAGCGCGCGGCTCCGGCGCGTGCGTTACGTCGCCCCCGGCGTCGCGCCCAGCTTCCTCGTGCAGCCGCGCGGCACCACCGTGACCGTGGGCGCGCCGGCGACCTTCGAGGTGAGCGCGAGCGGGACGGCGCCGCTGCGCTACCAGTGGCAGCGCGACGGCGAGGACATCCCGGGCGCGACCTCCGCCACGTACACGCTGCCGCACGCGGCGCTCGCGGACGACGGGGCGAAGTTCCGCGCGGTGGCGAGCAACGGCGTCGACAGCGCGACCAGCGCCGCCGCGACGCTCGGCGTCACGCTCAACCGGCCGCCGGCCGCCGTGATCGACGCGCCCGTGCCCGACGCGCGCTACAGCGCCGGCCAGGCGGTCCCCTACGCCGGCCGCGGCAACGACCCCGACGGCGGCGCGCTCACCTACACCTGGCGGGTGGACCTCCACCACGAGACCCACTCGCACCCGTTCATGCCCGCCACGATCGGCCCCGCCAAGGGGAGCTTCACGGTCCCCACCGACGGGGAGACCTCGCCCGACGTCTGGTACCGCATCCACCTGACCGTCACCGACCCCGGGGGCCTGACGGGCGCGGCGCAGCGCGACATCCACCCCCGCACCGCGAGCCTGCGCCTGGCCGCGAACGTCCCCGGGCTGACGCTCGAGCTCGACGGCCAGCCGTTCCCCGCGCCACGCGACCTGACCGGGGTCGTCGGGGTCCGGCGCAGCCTCGCCGCGCCCTCGCCGCAGACCGTCGGCGGGCGGACGTACGCGTTCGCGGGCTGGTCCGACGGCCGCCCGCGCAGCCATACGATCGCGACGCCGGCCACCGCCACGACCTACACGGCGACGTTCCGCGATCGTCACCCCGGTGGTGCCCGCGAGCCCGCTCGTCCCGCTCGCGCTGCCGGCGGCCCTGCCGGCGCCGCGCCTCGCCGTCCGCGCGCCGGCGCGCATCACCTGGGCCGCGGCGCGGCGCCGCGGCATCCCGGTCCGCGTCCGCGGCGTCGCGGGCGCGCGGGTGCGGCGGTCGTCCGGGCCGGGAAGCGCCGGCTCGGCTCGCGCAGCGTGCGCGTGGGGCCGAGCGGGACGCGGCTGATCCGCGTGCGGCTGCGCCGCGGCGCGTCCGAGCGCCGCCGCCGCGTGCGGATCGACGTGTCCGCGGTGACGCCCGCCGGCCGCCGGATCGAGCAGGCCCGCCGCATCCTCCTCGTCCCGCGCGGTTGACGCGCGCCCCGCGCTCCTGTCGAATCGCCTGGTGCCCAAGTACGACGCGTTCGGCAGGGAGATCGGCGAGGACACCTTCTCGGGCCTCGGCAGCGGCGCGTCGGACAACGCCGCGCCCGAGGCCGAGGCGGTGCCGATGGAGGCCGGGTCGCCGCTGCGCGACCCGGAGCCCCAGCCCTACACGCCGCCGCCCCAGCCGGAGCCGGTCTTCACCGCCGGGCCCCAGGCGCCCCAGCAGGCCCCGCCCCAGCGCCCGTTCGTCCCGAACCCGATGCGCCCGCCCCGGAAGCGCCGCGGCGGGCGCGGGATCGTCTTCGTGCTGCTGATCGCCCTCTTCGTCTTCGTGGTGCCGGTGGTCTGCGGCGGGGTCGTGATCTTCAACGCCGTCGACGGCGCCACCAAGTCCGTGCGCGACGGCTTGGACGCGACCATCAAGGCGATCCCCGCCACGCCCGAGCCCGCCGCCGTCCCGGCGAAGGGCGTCAGCGGAGAGTCGCTGGTCCGCCGCGCCAACTTCGCCGCCGCGCTCACCCAGCTGGGCGCCTCCGAGCTCCGCCTCACCCACCTGCGGCTCGCGCCCGACCGGATCGACGCCCAGCTGCTGACCCGCGCTGGAAAACTGCGCTTGATGCAGGTGAAGCCCGGTGGCAAGCCGGAGCAGCTCGGCCCCGACTCCGGGTCGGGCTTCGACGGCGCGAACACGATCCCGTTCTCGCGCCTCGACCCGGGCGCCCCGCAGCGCCTCGCGCGCCGCGGCGCCCGCAAGCTCGGCGTCCCGGTCTCGACGCTGCAGTACGTGGTCCCTTCGGTCTTCAGCGGCAAGCTCAGGTGGGCCGCGTACTTCGAGCGCTCGCGCTACGTGCTCGGCGACGCCCGCGGCCGCTACCAGCGCAGCTACCCCTAGATCCGAGAACCACTCCAGCCAGCCGCCGTGGTGGCCCATGCGGCCGCGCTGGACGAGCGCGCCGGGCGGGCCGGCGGCGAGCGCGAAGTGCAGGCGAGCGCCGCGCCGGTCCTTGACCAGCACGCCGGGAGCCTCGCCGCCGATCCAGGCGACGTCGCGCTCGACCGCGCCGAGCAGCGCGCGCAGCGCCTCGACCTGCCCGGGCTCGAAGTAGATGAGGACGGCGGTGTGGAAGACACAGACGAGCGCGTCGGCCGGCGCCTCGGCGATCAGCTGCGGCAGGAGGCTGAGCGCGTCGCCGCGGCGGATGTCCACCGGGTGCTCGCGAGCGATCTCGAGCGCCGCCGCGAGCCGCGCCTGGCGAGCCGGCTGGTCGGGCCAGAGGCAGGCGCGCAGCCAGCGGGCGTCGGCGGGATCGGAGGCGTCGACGGGCGCGAGGTCGACGCCGGCCCGCCACGCCACCGGCGGCGGGTCGAGCGGCGGGACGTGCGGGCCGACCAGCTCGCATTCGATCGTCAGCGGCGACGAGGGAACCCCGGCGGCCCGGCCGCCGTAGTCATAGGCGAAGTGGTCCCAGCGCAGATTCAGCCCCGCGCTCGCCCCGATCTCGATCAGCGCGAGCGGGCGCCCGTCGGCGACCGCCGCGAACGCCGGCAGCAGGCACCCGCAGCGCGCCACCTCGTTCGTCTGCGTGCGCCGGAACGAGAGCGTGGCGGCGAGCGCGGCGGCGCGGTCGGCGCAGAAGGCGGTGAAGGCCTCCGCGAGGCCAGGCCCTGGCCCGTCCCCGCCCAGCGTGGGGTAGTAGGCCGCCAGCGCGTGGGCCGGATCGCGCAGCAGCTCGTCGTGGACCGCCGCGAGGAACACCATCGGGGTCTGCTCCGAGGATCCCGCCGCGAGGGCGAGCAGGTCGGGCGATTCAGAGACCAGCGCGCCCAGCTGCCCGTAGAGCGGCGACTCGGCGGCCACGTTGCGACCGAAGGAGCGGAAGTGGCGGGCGAGCGTGGTGAGGTCCATCGCCTGGCACGCTAGAGCGGTGCGCCGCGCCGCCCTCCTCTGCCTGCTCGCGCTCGCCGGCTGCGGCGGCGATGAGCCCTCCTCCGGCGGGCCGAAGGTGCGCACCGTCGCCACCGGCCTCGACACCCCGTGGGCGATCGCGTGGCTGCCCGACGGCCGCGCGCTCGTCACCGAGCGCCCGGGCCGCGTGCGCCTCCTCTCGGCCGCGGGCCGGCTCCAAGCGGAGCCGGTCGGCGAGGTCGACGTGGTCGAGTCCGACGGCTCGGAGAGCGGCCTGCTCGGCATCGCGATCGATCCGGACTTCGCCGCCAACGGCTTCGTCTACCTCTACCGGACCACCGAGAACGGCAACGAGGTCGCGCGCTACCGCTTCGCCGGCGACCGCCTGACCGAGGACGCGGTCGTCGTCGCGGGCATCCGCGCCGGCCCGATCCACAACGGCGGCCGGCTCGCGTTCGGCCCCGACGACCGGCTCTACATCACGACCGGCGAGACGGGCGACAGCGCGCTCGCCCAGGCCGGCGGGCTCAACGGCAAGGTCCTGCGCACCACCCGCTACCGCGCCGACGGCGTGCGCCCGGAGCTGTTCACGACCGGCCACCGCAACGTCCAGGGGATCGACTGGGAGCCGGGGACCGACCGCCTGCTCATCACCGAGCTGGGGCCGGACTCCGACGACGAGGTCAACGTCCTGCGCGAGGGCGCCGACTACGGCTGGCCCGACGGCGGCGGGGAGAGCCCGCTGCTCAACTACCAGGACGTGATCGCCCCGTCGGGCGCGACGTTCGTCTCGCGCCGCGGCTCGTCATGGCAGGGCGACTTCGTCTTCGCCAACCTCGTCGGCGAGCAGCTGCGCCGGCTCTCCTTCGACGGCGAGCGCCTGGCGGGCAACGAGAAGCTGCTCGAGGGCGAGTACGGCCGGCTGCGCGACGTCGCCGAGGGCCCCGACGGCGACCTCTACGTGCTGACGAGCAACCGCGACGGCCGCGGCGACCCGGAGGACGACGACGACCGCATCCTCCGGCTCACCCCGCCCTAGCGGCGACTGTCGGCGCGGGCGAACACCGGCAGCTGGGCGTCATCCGAGAGCGCTCGGTAGAACGCGGGCTTGCGGTACGCGTCACCGCCCGCTCCGGAGGCGCGGTAGGCGCGCAGCGCATCGAGGTCGAAGGTCGCGATCAGGAGCTCCTCGCCCTCGCCGCCCTCGACCAGCTTGAGGTCGAGGGCGGTCTCCTCGCGGTCGAACTTGATCCCGCTGAACGCGACCGAGTGCCCGTTGCAGACGTCGAGCGGGCCCAGGTGGCGGTTGTCCACGCTGGGATCCGGCGTGGCGTAGTTGGCCATCGCCACGCCGACCGCGTTCTCGTACGCACGGGCGCGGAACTGCCCGAGCCGATCGGCCTCCAGCCCGCACGCGTTCGGGGTGAGGATGAGCTCGGCGCCGCCGAGCATCAGCAGGCGCGCCGACTCGGGGAACTCGCGGTCGTTGCAGATCATGAGGCCGACCCGGACGGTCCCGGCGCGGGTGTCGAGGTCGGCGACGCGGAACCCGTCCCCCGGGGTCAACGCGGCTTCCATGCCGAAGTCGCAGGTGTGCACCTTGGCGTAGGTCAGGACCGGGTCGCCGTGGCGGTCGATGAGCGTGGCCGTGTTGCGCGGGGCGCCGGGCCAGTCCTCCAGATAGGTCATGACGACGGCGAGGCCCAGCTCCCGCGCCAGCGCGCGGAAGCGCGAGACGAACGGCCCGTCGACCGTCGTGGCGTGGGCCAGCCACTCCGCGCGCCGCGCGGGCTCGGCGTTGAGGGAGGTGTAGCCGAGCTGCCACAGCTCGGGGAACAGGACCACGTCCGCACCGCGAGCGGCCGCCTCCCGGCACGCCCGCTCGCCCTCGCGCAGCGCGAGATCGGGGTCGGCCCCGCGGCTGCGGGCCTGCACGAGAGCGACCTTCAGGAACGCCATGGGCGAAACGTTAGGGCGCGACGGTACAAGTCAGGGTGTGAAGCCGCTGACGCTCGGCACCGCCGGCCACATCGACCATGGCAAGACGCGCCTCGTGCAGGCCCTGACGGGTGTGGACACCGACCGGCTGCCGGAGGAGCAGGAGCGGGGGATCTCGATCGAGCTCGGCTACGCGCCGCTCGAGCTGCCGTCGGGGCGGCGGCTGTCGGTCGTCGACGTGCCGGGCCACGAGCGCTTCGTGCGCACGATGGTCGCCGGAGCGACGGGGATCGACCTGTTCCTGATGGTCGTCGCCGCCGACGACGGGGTGATGCCGCAGACGCGCGAGCACGCGGCGGTGCTGAAGGCGCTCGGGGTGTCGACCGGCGTGGTCGCGATCACGAAGTCCGACCTCGCCGATCCGGCGCTCGCCGCGGCGGAGGCGGAGGAGCTGCTGCCGGGCGCCGAGGTCGTCGCCGTGGCCGCGCCGTCGGGCGAGGGCATCGCGGCGCTGCGCGCAGCGCTGGAGCGGGCCGCGACGAACGTGGGGGAGGCCGAGCGCCCCGGCTCGCTGCGGCTGCACGTCGACCGCTCGTTCACGATCCGCGGGGCCGGGACCGTCGTCACCGGCACGCTGTGGTCGGGCAGTGCCGCCCGCGGCGACGAGGTGCTGATCCTGCCCGCGGGCACGCCCGCGAGGGTCCGCTCGGTCCAGGTCCACGACGAGCCGCTCGAGCGCGCCGAGGCCGGGCAGCGCGTCGCGCTCAACCTGGCCGGGGTGGCGCGCGACGAGGTCGCGCGCGGGGACGTGATCGTGGCCGACGGCGCGGCCCCGCCGTCCCCCACCTATCGCGTCGACGTCGCGCTCGAGTGGGCGACGCCGGCCGACCGGCCCGACGGCGGCACGCGCGTCGGCGTCCATCACGGGACGCGCGAGACCGCGGCGCGGCTCGCGGAGCTCGGCGGGCGCTACTTCCAGCTGCGCCTCGAGCAGCCGCTCGTCCCGGTGGCCGGCGACCGCCTCGTCATCCGCTCGCTGGCGCCGCCCGACACGCTCGGGGGCGGCGTGGTGCTCGACACCAACCCGGCCCGCCACGGCCCGAGCCGCGCCCTGCTGGACCGCCTCGCCCGGATCGAGCGGGGGGAGCCGGAGCCCGCCGCGCCCGCGGCGGACGGCGACCACCCCCGCCGCGCAACCGACGCTCGAGCCGCTCTCGCCGCAGGCGCTCGCGCTCGAAGCGACGCTGCGCGAAGCCGGCCCGACGCCCCCGCCCGACACGGAGCTGAACGCCGACGATCTCGCCGCGCTGCGCGCGCACGGCCGCATCACCCGCCTCGGCCGCGGCATGCACATCCACCGCGACGCGCTCGCGGAGGTCGCGCGCCTCGTCACCACGCTGATCGAGCGCGACGGCCCGCTGACGCTCGCCACGCTGCGCGACGAGCTGCAGACCTCGCGGCGCTACGCCCAGGCGCTGCTCGAGGCGCTCGACGCCGAGCGCGTGACGCTGCGGATCGGCGACGAGCGCGTGCTGCGGCGCAAGTCCGCGGGTTAGCCGTACCGCGCGCCCGCCGCGGCGGGGCTATCTTGAGGCTCGTGAAGCGCTAGGCCCCCGATTCCACCACCTCGGCCCGCCGCCCCTGCCGCCGGCCGACCTCGGACCTGGAGCTTCACCCGTGCTTCGCGCACTCGACCTGACCAAGAGCTATGACGGCGCGCCCCTCTTCGACGGGCTCTCGCTGACCCTCAACGCCGGCGCGCGGGCCGGCCTCGTCGGCCCCAACGGCGCGGGCAAGTCGACCCTGCTGCGCCTGCTCGCGGCCCGCGAGCGCCCCGATCGCGGTGCGGTCACGACGACCGCGCGCGTCGGCTACCTGCCGCAGGAGGCGCCGGCGGGCGACGCCACGCTCGACTCGCTGCTCCACGACGCGCTCGGCGAGGCCGGCGAGGCGCTCGCCGCGCTCAGCGAGCCCGGCGACCTCGACCGCTACGCCCACGCCCTCGAGCGCGCCGAGGCCACGCACGCCTGGGCCGCGGAGGCCCGCGCCGAGGAGATCCGGCACCGGCTCGCGATCGGCCACCTGGACGGCGACCGCCCGCTGGCGCGGCTCTCGGGCGGCGAGCAGGCGCGCGCGCTGCTCGCCGCGACGCTGCTGGAGGACCCGCAGGTGCTGCTGCTCGACGAGCCGACCAACCATCTCGACGCCGACGGCCTCGCGTGGCTCGAGGCCTTCCTCGGCGACTTCGACGGCGCCCTGCTCGTCGTTTCGCACGACCGACGCTTCCTCGACGCCGTGGTCGATCGCATCCACGAGCTGACGCCGGGCGGGGCGCTCGAGAGCTTCGAGGGCGGCTACACCGCCTACCGCGACGAGCGCGCCCGCCGCCGCGCCCGGCTGGAGGAGCTGGCCGAGGCGCAGGACAAGCGCCGCCGCCGGCTCACGGCCGACATCGCCGACACGCGCGACCACGCCCGCCGCGGCGAGCGCAGCGCCAGCGGCCTGGGCGCCGACCAGCAGCGCCGCTACGCGAAGAAGGTCGCCAAGAAGGCGAAGGCGCGCGAGGGGCGGCTGCAGCGCGAGATGACCGCCGCGACGTGGGTCGAGCGCCCGCGCGAGGCACCGGCGGTCCGCCTCAGGCTCGACGCCGCCGCCGACCGCGGCGCCCGCGTCGCGGCGCTGCGGGGCGTCGACGCCCGCGTGCTCGAGAACCTCGACCTCACGCTCCACGGCGGCGACCGGGTCGCGATCTCCGGCCCCAACGGGGCGGGGAAGACGACGCTGCTGAGCCTCCTGCTCGGGACGCTGGCGCCGAGCGCGGGCCACGTCGAGGTGACGACGAGCGTGCGCCTGCTGCCCCAGCGCCCGCAGGACCTCGCCGCGACCGGCCCGCTGCTGCCGTGGTTCCGCCGCCACGCGGCCGCCGGGGTCGACGAGTCCCGCGCCCGCACGCTGCTCGCGCACTTCGGCCTCGACGCCGACGCGGTGCGGCGCCCGCTCGAGCGCCTCAGCCCGGGCCAGCGGGCCCGCGCGGCGATCGCCGCCATCGTCGCCTCCGAGGCCGACCTGCTGCTGCTCGACGAGCCGACCAACCACCTCGACTTCGACACGCTCGAGGTGCTCGAGCGCGCGCTCGCCGCCTCCCCGAGCACGATCGTCGCGGTCTCCCACGACCGCTGGTTCCTCGACGCGATCGGCACCACGCGCCACCTCCACGTCGAGGACGGCGCCGTCTACGAAGGCAGCAGGGCGTCCTCGCGCGAGTAGTGCCCGACGGCGTCGAACCAACGCTTCGCGTGCAGGCCCTCGCGCAGGTCGCAGTCGGCGACGACCATGCCCTCACGGTCGTACAGCGGGCCCTCGATCACGCGGCCCCCGACGGGCTCGACGATCGCCGCCCCGCCGCGCCCGTAGACCTTCTTGCGGTCGACCGGCACCGGGAAGTCGTCGGGGAACGCCGCGCCGGGGATGAACTGCGGGACCGAGACGACGAACGCGCCGGACTCGATCGCGATGTGACGCATCGAGGCCAGCCAGCCGTCTGAGTCGTCGGCGGTCGGAGCGATCCAGATCTGCGGGCCGCCGCGGTAGACGGCGTAGCGCGCCAGCGGCATCCGGTTCTCCCAGCAGATCAGCCCGCCGATGCGGCCGTGCTCGGTCGCGGTCACCCCCAGGTCGCGGCCCTCGCCGATCCCGTGGAAGAGCCGCTCGTGCTGGGTCGGCATCAGCTTGCGGTGCTTGTGCAGCAGCCCTTCCGGCCCGATCAGCAGCAGCGTGTTGTAGAGCGAGCCGGGGCGGTCGGCCTCGCGCTCGTTGACCCCGATCGCGCAGTACAGCCCGAGCCGCGCGCAGGCCGCCTCGAGCGCCGCGACCAGCGGCCCCGGGACGTCGACCGCGTTCTCCCACAGCCGCTCCCACAGCTCGTCCCAGCCCGAGAAGCCGGCGGCGCCGCGCGCCCACGCGTTGGAGGGGTACAGCGGCACGAAGGTCTCGGGCAGCACGGCCAGCTGGACCCCGCGCCCGGCCGCCTCCTCGAGCAGCCGCACGGCCTTCTCGATGCACGCTCCGGAATCCAGGATGACGGGCGTCGCCTGGACCGCGGCCACCCGCACGGTCGGGAACTCGGTCACGCGCCGACGCTACTGCGCGTGGCTCTACAGCGCAATATCCCGCTATGCTGGGCCGCCATGTCCACCTGTCTGGTCACGGGTGGAGCGGGTTTCCTCGGCTCTCACCTCTGTGATGAGCTCTTGCGGCGCGGTCACAAGGTGATCTGCGTTGACAATCTCGAGACCGGCTCCCTCAACAACATCGAGCACATCCGGACGCCCGAGTTCGTCCTGCTCCACAAGGACATCATCGAGCCGTTCTATGTCGACGAGCCGGTCGACTTCGTCTACCACTTCGCGTCTCCCGCCTCGCCGATCGACTACCTGCGGCTGCCGCTGCACACGCTCAAGGTCGGCTCCTACGGCACCCACAACGCGCTCGGCCTCGCCAAGCTGCACCGCGCGCGCTTCCTGACCGCCTCGACCTCCGAGGTCTACGGCGACCCGCAGGTGCACCCGCAGCCCGAGAGCTACTGGGGCCACGTCAACCCGATCGGCCCGCGCGGCGTCTACGACGAGGCCAAGCGCTACGCCGAGGCGCTCGTGATGGCCTACCACCGCCAGCAGGGCGTGGACACCGCGATCGTCCGCATCTTCAACACCTACGGCCCCCGGATGCGCCCGCACGACGGCCGCGCCATCCCGACCTTCATGCGCCAGGCGCTGCAGGACCGGCCCATCACCGTCTTCGGCGACGGGTCCCAGACCCGTTCGTTCTGCTTCGTCAGCGACCTGATCGACGGCATCATCCGCCTCGCCGAGTCCGGCTATCACCAGCCGGTGAATATCGGCAATCCGAACGAGTTCACGCTGCTCGAGCTCGCGCAGGCCGTCATCGAGATCACCGGGTCGCGCTCGTCGGTCGTACACGAAGCTCTTCCCACAGACGACCCGCAGGTTCGTCAGCCCGATATCTCGCTCGCACGCGAGATCCTCGGATGGGAACCGCAGGTCGAGCTGAAGGAAGGGTTGCGTCGCACGCTCGAGGAATCGGGCGTCGAGACGCTGACCGGCGCCGGCTCCAGTTAGAGGAAACCCCGGTACATACGTGAAGGTCCCGCGTTACGGCACGGGAGCGCAAACAGTGGCGAACACGACCACACCGACAAAACCCAGCACCCGCACGTCCTCGAACGGTCACACCGTCGTGGACGAGTCGTACCCGCTGACGCCCGTGGACGTCCGCCGCAAGCGGCCGCCGCTGCTCTCGTTCCTGCTGCGGGCCGAGACGCTGCGCAACATCCTGCGGATCGTGACGCTGCTGGCGCTCGACTTCGTGGGCCTGTTCGCGGCGATCTTCACCGCGCTGATGCTCAAGGCGCTCATCCGCGACGACGTCTGGGCCTGGCACGCCTCCTACGTGGAGGCCAAGAGCCTGATCGCGTTCGCCTATCTGGTGACCGCGCTGCTGTTCGCCCGCTCCGGCCTCTACGCCGAGCGCGCCCAGCGCCCGGGCCTGCCGAAGATCGTCACCTCGCTGTTCCAGGTGACCGTGGTGGCGCTGATCTACGCCGTCGTCAACGGCGAGCAGTACTCGAGCTACTACATCTTCTACGGCACGCTGTTCTTCTCGATCGTCTACGTCGGCTCGATCCGCTGGGCCTTCGAGAAGGTCACCGGCATGCTGCTGCACGCCGCGGGCTACCGCCGGCGCGCCCTCCTGGTCGGTTCCGGCCACCACATCGAGGACGTCGCGCACGCGCTCGTCGACGAGGTCCACGCGCCCGTCGAGATGGTCGGCTTCATCTCGCTGACGCCGCGCCCCGACAACGGGCTGCGCTCGCTCGGCCGCATCGAGGACCTCGCCGCCGTGCTCGACAGCCAGCGCGTCCAGGAGGTCATCATCGCCGACCCCGACTTCCCCCAGGCGCAGGCCGTCGAGCTCGTCGACCAGTGCCACCAGCGCGGCGTCACGGTGCGCATCGCGCCCTCGACGATGGAGATCCTGGTCCACCGCGCGGAGTTCGTGCCGGGGACCTCGGTGCCGCTGTTCGAGCTGCGCCCGCCGGTCTTCGACGGCTTCGACTACGCGGTCAAGCGCACGTTCGACTTCCTCGCCTCGCTCCTCCTCGTGATCGTGCTCAGCCCGCTGCTGCTGCTGATCGCGGTCGCGGTCTTCATCTCCTCCCGCGGCCCGATCCTGTACCGCTCGCAGCGGCCCGGCATCGGCGGCGAGCCCTTCTCCTGCTTCAAGTTCCGCACCATGCGCTCGGGCGCCGACCAGCAGCAGGCGGACATCGAGTCGCTCAACGAGGCCTCGGGCCCGCTGTTCAAGATCCGCGACGACCCGCGCATGACGAGCGTCGGCCGCTTCCTGCGCCGCTTCTCGTTCGACGAGCTGCCGCAGCTGTTCAACGTGCTGCTGGGCCAGATGTCGCTCGTCGGCCCGCGCCCGCTGCCCCAGCGCGACTTCGACCAGCTCGAGGAGTGGCACAAGAAGCGCTACCTCGTGCTGCCCGGCATCACCGGCCTGTGGCAGGTCTCGGGGCGCTCGGAGCTCGACTTCGACGACCTCGTGCGGCTCGACTTCCTGTACCTCGAGCGCTGGTCGGTCGCGCTCGACCTGACCATCCTGGTCAAGACGGTTCCCGCGGTGTTCTCGCGGCGCGGCGCCTTCTAGGCCTAGGCTTCCGCGCCTGCCAGAGCCAGAGGACACCTATGCCGCCGGCATGCGCGCGGCGCTGCCGCTCGTCATCCCGACGGCACTGATCGGCGCTTCCTTCGGCGTCGCCGCCACGACGACGGGCTGGGGCACGGTCGCGCCGATCGTGATGTCGGCGATCGTCTTCTCGGGCGCGGCGCAGTTCGCGTCGCTCGCCGTGCTGAGCAGCGGCGGCAGCGTGATCACGGCGATCGTGGCGGCGACGCTGGTCGCGAGCCGCTTCCTCGCCATCGGCATCGCGCTCGGTCCCTCGATGCGCGGCGGGAAGGTGCGCCGCGCGCATCGAGGGCCAGGCGGTGGTCGACGCGTCGCTGATCCTCGCCAAGACCGGCGAGGGCCGCTACGGCGTCAAGCGGCTGCTGGGATCGACGCTGCCGCAGTACGCGGGCTGGACCCTCGGGACCGTCATGGGCGTGGTGGCGGGCAACAGCATCCCCGACCCGAAGACGCTCGGGCTCGACGCGCTCTTCCCCGCCTTCTTCCTCGTGCTGGTGTGGACCGAGCTGAGCGACCGGGCCTCGCGCGTGACCGCGGTCGCGGCGAGCCTGATCGCCGCCGTGCTGATCCCGATCGCGCCGCCCGGGATCCCGGTCGTCGCCGCGACGGCGGCCGTGCTGGTCGGGCGGGCGGTGCAGCGATGACGCGCGACATCTGGATCACGGTGGGCGCGCTGACGGTGATCTGCCTCGTGATCAAGGCGTCCGGCCCGGTGCTGCTGGGCGGGCGCGAGCTCCCGCGCTGGGCGGAGCGGCTGATCGTGCTGATCCCCGCCGCGCTGCTGTCGGCGCTCGTGGTGGTGCAGACCTTCGCCGACGGCAAGGCGCTGGTGCTCGACGCCCGCGCGGCCGGGCTGGGCGCCGCGTTCGTCGCCAGGGCGCTGGGGGCGAGCGTGCTGATCGTGCTGCTCGTCGCGGCGGGGACCGCCGCGGGCCTGCGCGCGCTGACTTAGTGTAGTTCTATACTTGTTCATCCGGGCCTCCTTGGAGGCTGATCGTGCAAGCCCAGTCCAAGGAGGACACCGGATGAAGGTTCACGACGCGCCGCTCGGTCCGAAGGGCAGGGCGACGATGGTGTTGCGTGTCGTCGAGCAGGAGTGGTCGCTCGCGGAGGCGGCCGAGCGCCGGAGTGAGCGAGCGCACCTGCTCGAAGTGGGTGGGGGGGGGCGAGCTGGGCGCGGATCGTTCTTCGGCGCCGAAGTCGATCCGCACGCAGCCGGACTGTGAGCGATCGCTGCGCTGCGGCGGTGCGGATGACCGGCGCGGATCGCGTTCTGTTGGAGTGGCGCTCTCGACCGTCTCGGCGGGCTCGCGCGTCGGCTTGCAGCTCTCGCGCCGACCGCGGGTCTGTCCGATGAAGTGTGTGTGGTCGTGGTGATCGATCACGGTGCTGGCTGTCGGGCCGGCTGAGTCGTGAGCCCCGGAGGGGCGAGCGGCTCTGCCGGCCCGGCGGGCGGCGCAGAAGGAGACCCATCACCATGAGCACCATGAAGTCCAAGCGGCGTCCGGGCGTGGGCGCCGGTCCCGCTGGGCCGCAGCCGCCGCAGGAGGTCGTTGACCGCCTGGCCGACCTGCTGCCCGAAGGAGCGCTCGACGATGCCGTCCGCGGCTTGAGGCCTGAGGAGCTCTCGGGCCCCGGCGGGCTGCTCAGCCAGCTGGCTGGCCGGGTCGTGGAGGCCGCGCTGGAGGCTGAGCTGACCGATCACCTCGGCCATCCGCCCGGCGGCCGGCCGCAGGGGCCCAACGTCCGCAACGGCGCGACGGCCAAGACGCTGCAGACCGACCTGGGACCGGTCGAGATCAACACGCCGCGCGACCGCGACGGGTCGTTTGAGCCCAGGCTCGTGAGCAAGCGCCAGACCCGGCTGGCCGGCCTGGACGACAAGATCCTCGGCCTCTACGCCGGCGGCATGACCGTCCGCGACATCTCGGCGCATCTCTCAGAGCTCTACGGCACCGAGATCGGCCGCGACACCATCTCCCGCATCACCGACGCGGTGCTCGAGGACGTCCAAGCGTGGCGCACCCGGCCGTTGGAGCCGGTCTATCCGATCGTCTACTTCGACGCCATGGTCGTCAAGGTCCGCGAGGACCGCTCCGTTCAGAACCGCGCCTGCTACCTCGCGCTCGGCGTGACCTGCGACGGCGACCGCGAGGTGCTCGGGATCTGGTGGCAGGACACCGAGGGCGCGAAGTTCTGGCTGGCCGTGCTCAATGACCTGCGCCGCCGCGGCGTCGCCGACGTCCTGATCGCCTGCGTCGACGGCCTCAAGGGCTTCCCCGAGGCGATCGAGGCGACGTTCCCCCAAGCATGGGTGCAGACCTGCATCGTTCACCTGATCCGTGCGTCGCTGCGCTACGTCAACTACCGCGACAAGAAGAAGGTCACCACGGCGCTCAGGCCGATCTACACCGCCCCCAACGCCGACGCCGCGCGCGAAGAACTCGACCGCTTTGACGCCGAGTGGGGCGCACGCTACCCCGCCGCCGTTCAGGCCTGGCGCGCGAGCTGGGAGCACGTCATCCCGTTCCTCGCGCTGCCCGACGAGCTCCGCAAGGCCGTCTACACCACCAACACGATCGAAGGCCTGCACCGCCAGATCCGCAAAGCGATCAAGAACCGCGGGCACTTCCCCGACGAGCAGGCCGCCACCAAGCTCATCTACCTCGCCATCGTCAAGGCCGACGCCAAGTGGCAACGCAACCGCACCTGGACAGCGCCCCGCTCAGCCCTCAAGATCCACTTCGGAGACCGATTCCCCGGCTAACCCATCAACCAGTCGCCTCGGCCTCACACACAGTTCGTCGGACAGTCTCGCCGCCTGAGCCGCCCAACCGCTATGAGCGCCGGCATCCGGGCGGTGATCCACGTCGACGTCAAAAGCTCGCCGCATCCGGCAGCCCGGGCACCGCTTCACCGGCCGCCGTCACTACAAGCAGACCCGCACCGACCAGACGGTCACCGGCGCGAGACGACCGGTTGGAGTCGTGCACGTCTCGTCGACGACGCCACCCGCCTGCCACGTCGAAGGCTCGCCGATGAGAAGGCCACCACCGCGATCGCGTTCCTCAAGCGCGCGCTGGCGTTCTACCGTCGCTACGGCATCCGCGTCGAGCGTGATGACCGACAACGGCTCAGCTACCGCTCCACCATCCACGCGTCGCCTGCCGCGCGATGCTGCGCCACTGCGCACCCCCCTACCCCCCCACCAACGCAAAGCAGCGCTTATCCCACCATGTCACGCTGCCACGCGCATCACCACCAGCAAACCACGCCGCAGCTGCTCTACCTACAACACCCACCACACGCTCCCTCAGCCACAAGACCCCATCGCTCGCCTCAACGAGCTTCTAGGTCCTACACTTAGAGCAGCGCCTCCCAGTAGGCGATCCACTCGCGCTGGTGGCGCAGCCCCGCCTCGAGCGCGAGGAACGGGCCGCGCGGGCCGCTGCCGTCGTCGGCGGCCTTGATCGCCTCGAAGTGCGCGAGCTTCTCGCGGTGGGCGGCGAGCTGGGCCGGTGCCATCTGCGATGGATCCGCGCCGAAGAAGACCTTCAGCAGCGCGGGGTCGCGCAGCTCGGCGAGGCCCGCCGCGGGCTCCGCGCGCCACGCGTCCAGCGCCTCGCGCCCCGCGGGGGTGAGCGAGTACTGGCGCCGGCGCCGGCCGCCCTGCTCGCGGCGCTCGGCCACCAGGCCGCCCTGCGCGAGCCGCTCGGGCTCGGCGTAGAGCGCGGAATGGGGGACCGACCAGAACGCGCCGACGCTGCCCGCGACGCGGGCCTTCAGCTCGTACGGGGTCGCGTCGCCGAACTCGAGCAGGCCGAGCACGATCACGGAGGTGGGTGTAAGGTCCATATTGGACGGTCCATGTTAGAGTGAGTCCATGACGCCTCCCTCCGAGCCCACCCTCCGCGCTTCGGACGCCGAGCGCGAGCAGCACGCCGACCTGCTGCGCGAGCACGCCGCGCAGGGCCGCCTCACCGTCGACGAGCTGGACGAGCGGCTCGACCGCGTCTACGCCGCTCGCACGCGGGGCGAGCTGGCGCCGGTCGTCGCCGACCTCCCCCTCGCGGAGACGCCCGCGCCCACCCCGCGCCGCCGACGCGGCTGCCGCCCGCGGTCGTCCCCTACCTCGCCGTCAACCTCATGCTGATCGTGATCTGGGCCGCGACCGGCGCGGGCTACTTCTGGCCGATCTGGCCGCTGCTCGGGTGGGGCATCGGCCTCATGGCGCCGTGCGGGCGTGCATGGCCACAGCGCCGTCCTCAGGCACGCTGACGCGGTCCTCCAGGCCCTCGGTGCGCAGGCGGGCGCGCAGGTCCTCGCGGCTCTCGAGGCAGTGGTTGATCGCGTCCAGGTGCACGGCGACGACCGGCGCGCCCGGCACGTGGCGCGTGAGCGCGACGACGTCGTCGGCGGTCATGACGATCGGGTCGCCCTCCGTGAAGCGCGCGCCGCCCGCGTTCACGACGACGATGTCGGGCCGCTGCACGTCCAGCGTGGCCCGCACCTCGTCGCACCAGATCGAGTCGCCCGCGACGTAGATCGAGGGCTCGCCCGCCGCGCGCAGCACGAAGCCCGACGCGGGCGCCATCGCCTCGCCGATCTCCCCGGTCCCGTGCCGCGCGGGCGTGCGCGCCACGTGGACCCCGCGCCACTCGAGCGCGTCCTCGACCGGGCGGACGTCGGTGAAGCCGCGCTCGCGCAGCGCGTCGACGTCCTCGGGCTGGCAGAGCACCGGCGTCGTGGCGGCCAGCAGCCGCACCGCGGTGTCGTCGAGGTGGTCGGCGTGGAGGTGGGTGACGAGCACCGCGTCGGCCTCGCCCGCGACCTCCTCCGCGGTCGTCGGCAGCTCCACCAGCGGGTTGCGGCGGTCGTTGGCGGTGTTGGCGACGGGCGGCCGCGCGCCGGCGGGGTCGAGCATCGGGTCGATCAGGAGGCGCCGGCCCGCGAGCTCCAGGAGGAGGGTCGCGTGGCGGATCAGCTGGAGCCGCATGACTGCACCGTATCTGCACACGATGCGCACCCGGGCGCGCGGATCGGGGAGAACAACGT
>CAWBCU010000006.1:0-42673 GCA_963787335.1 uncultured Solirubrobacterales bacterium | reverse complement strand
CCAGGCGGCGGAGGGCGACGACGGCGGCGAGGCCGTCGCCGGGGTCCTCCGGGTGGGTGAGCTCGGTGGCGGTGGCCGGCATCGTCGCGCAACCTTAGTTGACAACGCCGGCTGTTGTCAACCTGGGTTGCGCGATCGCTCAGGCGGCGAGCGCTCGCTCCTCGCCGATGAACGCCAGCACGTCCGGGTTGAGGCGCGCGTGGTCCGCCGCGTAGAGGCCGTGGCCGGAGCCCTCGTAGACCAGCAGGCGGCTGCCCGTGATCAGCGCCGCGGTCCTGCGACCGGTCAGGTCGATCGGCGCGGACGCGTCGAGATCGCCGTGGATGATCAGCGTCGGCACCCTCACCGACGCGAGATCCGCGCGGAAGTCGGTCGTCGTGTATGCGGCCGCGGTCTCGAGCAGGATCTGCAGCGGGGTGTCGACGATCTGCCGCGTGACCCATTCGACGAGCCCCGGCGATACGGCCGTCGCTCCGAAGAACGGCCGGGCGTTCTCGGCGCACCACCCGGGGACGTCCGCCATCAGCGATGCGGCGCCCGCGGCCAGGATGGCCGGGTCCACGCCTTCGGGGTTGTCCCCGGTCTTCGCGATCAGTGGGGTGACCGGCGCCAGCAGCACGGCCCGTTCCACGCGGTCGTCGCCATGGCGCGACAGGTAGCGGACGACCTCGCCGCAGCCGGCGGAATGCCCGACGAGCGTCACGTCGCGCAGGTCGAGCTGCTCGATCAACGCGGCCAGATCGTCGGCGAAGGTGTCGTAGTCATAGCCTCGCCCCGGCCGGTCGGACCGACCGTGGCCGCGCCGGTCGAAGGCGACGCAGCGCAGGCCCGACGCGATGAACGAGGGCAGCTGGTAGGTCCACATGTCTGAGTTGAGCGCCCACGCGTGGGCGAAGACGACGGGCTTGCCGGAGCCCCAATCGATGTAGAAGAGTCGCGTCCGGTCGCCGGTCTCGATGTAAGGCATCAGGGAACCTCGTGCGTCGGGTGTGGTCGAGGGCGGACGGTCGCAGCGCGGGGTCATCGCCGCAATTACCGCTGAGGTAGGGCACGCGGCCGTCGTCCGGAGGCACGCAGCGCTTCCGGTGCAATGTCGTCACATTCGCGGGCAGACCCGTCACCCCGGCACCCCTAGCGTCCGGCCGGTGATGTCCACCGACCCCCGCCACGAGCTCGGCCGCCGCGGAGAGCAGCTCGCCGCAGAGCACTTCGAGCGCCTCGGCTACGAGGTGATCGCCCGCAACCACCGGACCCGCTTCGGTGAGCTCGACCTCGTCCTTGTCGACGAGGAGACGCTCGTGTTCTGCGAGGTCAAGACGCGCCGCGTGGGCTCGGGCGCGCCGTGGGACTCGCTCGGCGAGGGGAAGCAGAGCCAGGTCCGGAGCATGGCCGTGGCCTGGCTGTCGGAGGCGAAGGGCCGGCCGCGGACGTCGAAGCTCCGCTTCGACGCGGTCGGCGTGATTCTCGACGTCAACGGCGCCCTTGTCTCGCTCGACCACCTGGAAGCGGCGTTCTGAGTGAGCCTGGCGCACGTCACCGCGTTCGCGCTCGACGGCGTGGACTGCCGCAGGGTGTGGGTGGAGGCGGACATCCGCATCGGGCTGCCTGCCTTCACGATCGTCGGGCTCGCCGACAAGGCGGTCCGGGAGGCGCGGGAGCGGGTCCGCTCGGCGATCACCAACTCGGGCTTTGAATTCCCGCAGAAGCGGATCACGATCAACCTCGCGCCGGCCTACCTGCGCAAGATCGGGCCGGGCTTCGACCTGCCGCTCGCGATGGCGATCCTCGCCGCGAGCGGCCAGGTGGAACCCGAGTCGATCGCGAACTGCGCGCTCGCGGGCGAGCTGTCGCTGACCGGCGAGCTGCGCGCGATGCGGGGCGCGCTCGCGGTCGCGCAGGGCGCCGCGGCGCACGGGCTCCGGCGCGTGATGGTGCCGGTGTCGCGGGCGCGCGAGGCAGCGCTCATCGAGGGGGTCGAGGTGATCGGCGTCGAGTCGCTGCACGAGGCGGTCGACATCCTCGCCGGGCGCCGGGAGGTCCGGCCGATCGCCGAGCAGGAGCCGGAGGCCGGCCTCGCCGCGGTGGTCGAACCACCCGACCTCGCCGACGTCCGCGGCCACGACGCACTGCTCCCGGCCATCGTCGTCGCGGCGGCCGGCGGCCACAACCTCTTCCTCCACGGCCCGCCGGGCACGGGCAAGACGATGCTCGCGCGCCGGATCCCCTCGATCCTGCCGCCGCTCAGCCGCGCCGAGGCGATCGAGGTCACGCGCATCCACTCGATCGCGGGCCTGCACTCGGGCGGAGGGCTCGTCGCGGCGCGGCCGTTCCGCGCGCCGCACCACACCATCTCGCCGTCCGGCCTCGTCGGCGGCGGCGCGCAGCCGGCTCCCGGCGAGGTGACGCTCGCCCACCACGGGGTGCTGTTCCTCGACGAGCTGTCGGAGTTCGCGCGCTCCGCGCTCGAGGCCCTGCGCCAACCGCTCGAGGACGGCCGCATCGTGATCGTCCGCTCGCAGCGGGTGATGCTCTTCCCGACCCAGTGCATGCTCGTCGCGGCCTCGAACCCCTGCCCCTGCGGGCTCGGCGACCACCGCTGCCGCTGCTCCGCCGCCGACCTCTCCCGCCACCAGCGCCGGCTCAGCGGCCCGCTGCTCGACCGCATCGACGTCACCGTCGCGGTCGGGCGCCCGTCGGCGCAGGCGCTGCGCGACCAGCGCGCACCCGCCTCGGCGGTGCTGCGCGAGCAGGTCGTCGCCGCGCGCGAGCGCCAGACGCGCCGCTTCGCCGGCCTCGGCGTCGCCTGCAACGCCCAGATGACCCCGCGCATGGTCCGCGAGCTGGTCGGCGCCACACCGAGCGCCCTTCGCCTGCTCTACGAGCTCCACGACCGCGACGGCCTCAGCGCCCGCGGCCACCACCGCGTCCTCCGCGTCGCCCGCACCGCCGCCGACCTCGAAGGCTCCGACGTCGTCGGCCCCGAGCACGTCGCCGCCGCGCTCGCGCACCGGACCGACGCCGCGCCCCACCCGGCGGCCGCGTGAACGGCGCGTGCGACGCCTGCCTCCGCCGCACCGATCTGATCGCCGCGGTCGCGGGGTCGATCGATGTCGCGTGGCGGGAGAAGCGCGGGCGGACCGCACGGGTGCTCGCGCTGCCGGACGCGGACCTGCTCGGGCTCGATTCCTCCGCCGCCGCCCGCTACGAGCGCTTCGACGCGGCGCATGCTCGCGGGCGCATCGGCGCGGCGGGTCTGACCGCGATCTGCCGCTGCCGCCCGGGCTATCCCGAGCGCCTGCGCGAGCTGCCCGACCCGCCGGCCGTCCTCCACGTCGCGGGGTCGCTCGCCGCGCTGCCGAGCGGCGAGGCCGTCGCGATCGTCGGCGCGCGGCGCGCCACGCCGTACGGGCTCGAGGTCTCGCGCTCGCTCGGCCGTGGTCTCACGTCAGCCGGGCTTCCGGTCGTATCCGGCATGGCGCTCGGGATCGATTCGGCGGCGCATGCCGGGGCGCTGGAGGCGTGGCGTGCGGCGCCGCCTGTCGCCCACGGCGCTGCGACGCCATCAGCGGCGGCGGCGCCGGTCGCGGTGCTCGCCGGCGGTGCGGAGACCGCCTACCCCGCGCGGATGCGCGGGCTCCACGCGCGGCTGATCGCGGCGGGTGCGGTGGTGTCGGAGATGCCGCCCGGCTTCACCGCGCACCGCTGGTGCTTCCCCGCCCGCAACCGCATCATCGCGGCGCTCTCGACGATCACGATCGTGGTCGAGGCGGCGACGAAGTCCGGGTCCCTGATCACCGCCGACCTCGCCACGGACCTCGGGCGCGTGATCGCCGCGGTGCCCGGCCCGGTCACGTCGCGCTACTCCGCGGGCTCGAACGAGCTGCTGCACGCCGGGGCGGCGGTCATCCGCGATGCGCGCGACGCGCTCGACCTCGCGTTCGGGGCCGACGCGCCGTCGCTGCCGCCACCGCCGGTCGCGCCGCTCGATCCCGCCCAGCGCCGCGTGCTCGACGCCATCGAGCGCGGCGAGGGGACGCTGGCCGAGCTGGCGAGCACGATGGACGAGGCCCGGTCCACCTCGCGGACGTTGTCGGAGCTGGAGCTGCTCGGGCTCGTGCGGCGCGGGTTCGGAGGACGCTATGTGCGCTGCACGTGACGCGCTACCGCAGCGTCGGCGGCAGGCCGAAGTGCGGGAAGACAGCGGTGTCGGCGAACCACGTGACGGCGGAGATCCGGTCGCCCTCCAGGGTCAGCACGAAGAGCCCGCGCGCGACGTCGGTCTCCGAGTGATAGCCGGCGAACGCCGGCTGGGCGTTGGCGCGCGTCGGCCGCAACCGCAGCGGCGCGCCGCGTCGCTCCTCTCCGTCGCGCAGGAACGCGCCGATCGCGTCGCGCCCCTGGTAGGCGTGGGGGAGGGGCGGCATGGTGAGCCACGCGTCGTCGGTCAGGAGCGCCACCATCCCGTCGACGTCGCCGCTCTCGACGGCGTCGGCGAAACGGCCGACGATCTCGCGCTCGAGCTTGGAGTCCGGGACCGGCGCGCGGTCGCGGCCGGTGGCCGGGAGGCGGGATTCGAACGCCGCGCGTGCCCGGCGCAGCAGGCTGTTGACCGACGCGTCGCTGCTGTCGAGCATGTCGGCGACCTCGCGCGTCCGGTACCCGAGGACGTCGCGCAGCACGAGCACCGCGCGCTGCTGCGGCGGGAGATGCTGGAGGCCGACGATGAACGCGAGCGCGATCGACTCCTTGGCCTCGTGGCGCGCCTCCGGTCCCGGGGCCTCGTCCGGGATCCCCTCGAGCAGCGCGTCGGGATACGGCTGGAGCGAGAGCGGCTCGTTCCAGCGTGTCGGCTCGGGCATCTGGGCCGTCTGCCGGCCCGCCGGTCGGCGCCGGCTCGCGCGCAGGGCATCCAGCGAGCGGTTGGTGGCGATCCGGTACAGCCACGAGCGGACCGACGCGCGCTCCTGGAACTGCTCGAGGCCGCGCCAGGCGGCGAGCAGCGTCTCCTGGAGCAGGTCCTCGGCGTCCTGCGGGGAGCCGACGATCCGGTAGATGTGCAGCTGGAGCTCGCGCTGATAGGGATCGGTCAGCGCGCGGAACGCGTCCTCGTCGCCGGCGCGCGCGTGCTCCAGGGTCTGATCGGTCACGCCCGGATCCTCGCAGCGCCGCTCGGTTTCACACGCATTCCGGTAATGACGTCGGGGCGGACGGAAATTCGCCGCTCACTTTCGCTCGCGCCCGGCGCCTCAACTCCAAACACCGGCGCAAGGAGAAGCGGAGATGGCAAGGATCGTGATGAGTGGCCCGCAGAACGTGTCGCTCGACGGAGTGGTTCAGGACCCCGACGGCCAGGAGGGCTTCGGGCGCGGCGGCTGGTTCGGCGAGTTCGGCGGCAAGGACCTCGAAGCGTGGAGCCGGCTCGCCCTGGAGGAGGCGCAGAACGCCGAGGCGTGGCTGCTCGGCCGGACGAGCTACGAGTTCTTCGGCACGCGCTGGCGGCCCCGGACCGGCGAGCTCGCGGACCGGCTCAACGGCATGCCCAAGTACGTCGTGTCGTCGACCCTCGAGGATCCCGCGTGGAACAACTCGACCGTGCTCGAGGGCGACGTGGTGGCCGCGGTCTCGAAGCTGAAGCAGGAGCTGGACGGCGAGATCGTCGTCCCCGGCAGCCACCAGCTCGGGCGCACGCTGCTCGAGCACGACCTGGTCGACGAGCTCCGGCTGGTCGTCTTCCCGGTCGTGCTCGGGGCCGGCGAGCGGCTGTTCGGCGAGACCGGCGTCAAGAAGCCCATGCGCCTGCTCGACACGCGGACCGTCGGCGACGGCCTCGCCTACTTCGCCTACGAGCTCGTCCGGGACGACTAGGCCGAGCCTCCTACCCTCCACCGCATGCCCGCGCGCGACCTCCCCGCCGTCCTCTCGATCGCCGGCTCCGACTCCGGCGGCGGCGCGGGCATCCAGGCCGACCTGAAGGCGTTCGCCCGCTGCGGCGTCCACGGGATGACGGCGATCACCGCATTGACGGCGCAGAACACGCTCGGCGTCAGCGCGGTGCACACCACGCCGGGGGAGATGATCGTCGAGCAGGTCCGGCAGGTCGCGTCGGACATCGGCGTCGACGCGGTCAAGATCGGGATGCTCGGCACGGCGGAGACCGTGCAGGCCGTCAGGGACGCACTGGCGCTGCTGGAGCCCGGCACCCCGATCGTGATCGACCCGGTGATGGTCGCGGAGTCCGGCGCGGTGCTCCTCGACGACGCCGCCCGCGCGGCGCTCGTCGAGCTGCTGCTCCCGCTCGCGACCGTCATCACCCCGAACCTGCCCGAGGCGCGCGTGCTCGCCCAGAGCGCCGCAGACGAGGACGCGCACGCACTCGTCCGAACCCTGCACGGCCTCGGCCCGCAGGCGGTCGTCGTGACCGGCGGCCACCGCAACGAGGTGGTCGACGTCTTCTTCGACGGCGACACGCTCGAGGAGATCAGCGGCCCGCGCCACCCCGACGGCGCCGCGCACGGGTCGGGCTGCACGCACTCGAGCGCGCTCGCCGCCCACCTCGCGCTCGGCCACACGCCGCTCGAGGCCGCCCGTGCCGCGCGCGAGATCGCGTCGGAGGCCGTGCGCGACGGGCTCCGCGAGATCGGCGACGGCCCGGGCCCGGTCGACGTGTTCGGGCTCCGACACCGCGCCGGAGTTGGCGCAACCGGGCCGCGGTCGGCCACGGCCCCTCTGGCATAATCGGCGTTATGAAGTTCCTCCGCATGCGCCCGGGACACGGCGAGCAGCTGATCGCCGAGGGCGACGTCGAGATCTCGCAGGACGAGGAGCGCCTCGTCGAGATGTTCCGGCGTCAGCTCGACGAGGGGATGTGGGCCGCCGTGCCGACGATCACCGAGACCGGCCGGCGGCAGGCGGAGATGGTGCGCGCGTTCGAGGACATCCCGCGGGATACCGACCGAGTCATCTTCTTCCCGCGCGCGGCCGGCGGCGCCAGGTAGTGCGGGGAGGCATGGGCGCATGACCGTTGCGCTGTGCGCCTCCGCGATCGTCGTCCTGGCGTTGCTGTGGGAGATCACGACCCCGTGGATGGACCGGCGGCTCGACGCCCGCCGCGCCCGCAAGGAGGCGCGCCGCCTCGGCACCCCGGGCGCCTATGACCCCGGCCGCGAGCGCCGCGCCGAGCAGCGCGCCCGCGAGCTCCTGCGCTCGTGCGTCAACGAGGAGGAGTGGGCGATGTACCGCGACCTCGGCTTCCTGCGGGTGTGGGGCGGCCAGGCGTCCGGACCCGTCGACACGCACCCGGGTCGCGACCTCGGCGGCGTGCCCTACGCCTACCTGATCTATCCGCACAAGCCGATCCTCGCCTACCTCCCGATGACCGGCCAGCTGCTCAACGAGTACTGCGTCGAGTTCCCGGACGAGACGCGCCCGTACGGCTCGGCGCGCCTGCCCGACTCCGACGACGTGCTGGCGAAGTGGATGGCGCTGCAGGGCGACGAGCGCCGCCTGATCGCGGAGGCCAACCTCCACCTGCCCGGCCGCCAGGTCGATCCGAAGCAGGCCCAGCGCGATCTCTGGCGGCTCGGCCAGTGGGAGCGCGCGCGGCTCGCCCGCGCCGAGCGCCACAACGGCGCCGCGCAGTCCGCCCGCCGCGCCGCCGGCTCGCCCGACGCTTAGCAGCCTGGTCAGGCTCCTGGCCCCGCGGCGTCTAGGCTTCGCGGCCGCATGCCTGATCTCGACCCCCGCCACAACTCCGCCCAGCTCCTCGACGGCCCCTCGCGGGCGGCCGCCCGCGCCTATCTGAAGGGCATCGGCTTCGACGACGAGGCGTTGTCCAAGCCGATCATCGGCGTCGCCTCCACGTGGACCGAGACGATGCCCTGCAACTACCAGCTGCGCGCGCTGGCGGCGAAGGTCAAGGAGGGCATCCGCGCGGCCGGCGGCACGCCGATGGAGTTCAACACGATCGCGATCTCCGACGGCATCACGATGGGCACGAGCGGGATGCGCGCGAGCCTCGTCTCCCGCGAGGTGATCGCCGACTCGATCGAGCTCGTCGCCGCGGGCCACTTCTTCGACGGCGTCGTCGCGCTGGCCGCCTGCGACAAGACCCTGCCCGGCACCGTGATGGCGCTCGCGCGGCTGAACCTGCCGGGGCTGATGCTCTACGGCGGCTCGATCATGCCCGGCAGGTACAAGGGCGAGGACGTCACGATCCAGGACGTCTTCGAGGCGATCGGCGCGCAGGCGGCGGGCACCATCACCGAGCAGGAGCTGATCGACCTCGAGAACGTCGCGAGCCCCGGGGCGGGCGCCTGCGGCGGCCAGTTCACCGCCAACACGATGGCGATGGCGCTCGAGGTGCTGGGCATCTCGCCGATCGGCGCCGCGATGGTCCCGGCCGAGAACCCGAGCAAGGCCGAGGTCGCCTACGAGACCGGGAAGCTGATCATGGACGTGCTCGCGCGCGGCCAGCGGCCGAGCGACATCATCACCCGCGACGGGCTCGAGAACGCGATCGCCGCGATCGCGACCAGCGGCGGCTCGACCAACGGCGTGCTGCACCTGCTGGCGATCGCCCAGGAGGCCGGCGTCGAGCTCGACATCGACGACTTCGACCGCATCTCCTCGAAGACCCCGATGGTGTGCGACCTCAAGCCGGGCGGGCGCTACGTCGCCGCCGACCTGCACCAGGCCGGCGGGATCCCGGTCGTCGCCAAGCGCCTGCAGGAGCTGGGGCTGCTCCACGACGACGCCCAGACCGTCAGCGGCCGCACGATCGGCGAGCACGCCGCCGAGGCGCAGGAGACGCCGGGCCAGCAGGTCGTGGTCCCCATCGACAACCCGATCAAGGCGACCGGCGGCCTCGCGATCCTCCGCGGCAACCTCGCGCCCGACGGCTGCGTGGTCAAGCTCAGCGGGCACGAGCGCGTGCACGCCCACGGCCCGGCGCGCGTGTTCGAGAACGAGGAGGCGGCGATGGCCGCCGTCAAGGCCGGCGGGATCGTGGCCGGCGACGTCGTCGTCATCCGCAACGAGGGCCCCGCCGGCGGTCCCGGGATGCGCGAGATGCTGGCGGTCACGGGCGCGCTCGTGGGGCAGGGGCTCGGCGACACCGTCGCGCTCATCACCGACGGCCGCTTCTCCGGCGCCACCCACGGCTTCATGGTCGCCCACGTCGCGCCCGAGGCCGCCCACGGCGGCCCGATCACCGCGGTCCAGGACGGCGACACGGTGACGATCGACGTCGCCTCCCGCCGCCTCGACGTCGACCTGCCCGACGACGAGATCGCCGCGCGCGTCGCCGCCTACGTGCAGCCGCCGGCGACCGTCACCAACGGCGTGTTCCGCAAGTACGCCAAGCTCGTCTCGAGCGCCTCCGAGGGCGCCGTCACCGCGCTAGGAGAGCCCGGGTCAGGACCGTCGACGGTCGCCGATTCCTGACCCGAACTCCTAGGCCGCCGCGGCGCGCGGCTCGGGCGTCTCGGCCAGGAACGCGCGCAGGAGCTTGTTGAAGCGCTCGGGGCGCTCCAGCATCGCGACGTGGCCGGTGCGCTCGAAGACCTCGGAGCGCGAGCCGGGGATCAGCTCGCGCATCCGCGCGGCGTCCCTGACCGGGACGAGCGTGTCGTGGGCGCCCCAGACGATCAGCGTGGGGGCGGAGATCTTCGGCAGCTCCTCCTCGAGCGGGTAGTCGGCCAGCGCTTCGAGCGCGGGGAGGAAGCCGTCCGTCCGCTTGGCGCTGCGCACGAGCTCGTGGGCCAGCTCCGGAGCGATCAGGTGCGGATAGCGGAAGCCGGCCGTGGCGAGCGCCCACGAGCGCAGGCGCGGCCGCGTCGCGACCGCGTCGGTCGTGCGCGTGAGCGCGCGGGCGACGTACGCGTCCGACAGCCGCGCCAGCCCGACCAGCGGCTGGGCGCGGCGGTAGCTCTGCCAGAACACGGCCGCGGAGACGACGGTGAGGCTCTGCACGCGGTCGGGGTTGCGGATCGCCATGTCGGCGGCGCTGAAGCCGCCCATCGAGTTCCCGACCACGTCCACCTGGTCGATCCCGAGCGCGTCGAGCAGCCGGAAGGTCCAGCTCGCGTAGTACTCGATCGAGATCTCGGCGTCGGGCAGCTCCGAGTAGCCGAAGCCGGGCAGGTCCATCGCCACGACGCGGCGGTCGCGCGCGAACTCCGGGATGTTCTCCAGCCACGACTGCCAGGACGCGCCGAGCCCGTGCACGAACACGAGCGGGGGCCCCTCGCCGATCTCGACGTAGTTGGCCTCGCGCCCGTCGATCTCGATCTTGTGCTGGTGGCGCTGCCAGTCGATGTCGAGCCACTCCGCGCGGCCGCGGCGGCCGTAGTCCGAGTCCATGCCGGGGTGCAGCAGCCCGCCGATTGACCTGACGTCACGTGGAGTGGGCATGGCGTTCTACGGTACTTCCCTCTGAAGATGCGTATCGCCATCGACATCGACTCCACCCTGCACCACTACTGGGACCAGCTCGAGGAGATCGCCCGCCGCCGGTTCGGCGTCACGATCCCCTACGAGGACCAGGTGGTGTGGCACATCGACCGGCTCAAGCCCGAGCAGCTGTCGGCGGCCGTCAGGGAGTCCCACACCGAGGCGCGCATCCTCGGCACGGAGCCCTATCCGGGCGCCGTCGAGGCGGTGCGGGCCTGGCACGAGGCCGGCCACTTCATCCACATCACCTCGCACCGCTCGGGCGACGCCCATGACGCCACCGAGCGCTGGCTGCGCCAGATCGGGCTGCCCTTCGACGAGCTGTACTGCTCCTACGACAAGGTGACGCGCTGCCGGGAGATCGGGATCGACGTGCTGATCGACGACTCGCCCGACAACCTGCGCGGCGCGATCGACGCCGGCATCACGGCCGCGACGCTGCTGCACCCCTGGAACCGCGAGCTGTGCGAGACCGAGGACGTCGTCTGCGGCGAGGACTGGCCGGAGCTCGCCCGCAACCTCGAGCCGGTGCTCGCGTGAAGCAGCTGCCCGCCCCGAGCGAGGACCTGCGCGACTACCTGCCCGCGATCGAGCCCGAGCGCCAGGTCTCCGACTGGGGCCGCTCCGAGCGCGTCGAGGGCGCGCTCGACAAGACGCTCTACGACTTCCTCTACCACTACTGGTTCCGCTGCGACGTCGAGGGGATCGAGCACGTCCCGGCCGACGGCGGCGCCCTGCTCGTCTCCAACCACTCCGGCGCGCTGCCGCCCGACGCGACGATGATCCTCAAGGCGGTCAAGGAGGAGCACGCGCGCCCGCGGCCGGTGCACCTGACGGTCGAGCACTTCTTCAAGGGCAACCCGCTGTTCTCGATGCTGGTGCAGAAGATCGGCGGCGTGCCCGCCCACCCGGCCAACGTGCAGCGGCTGCTCTACGACGAGGGCCAGCTCGTGCTCGTGTTCCCCGAGGGCCGCAAGGGCACCGAGAAGCTCTACAAGGACCGCTACCGGCTGCGGCGCTTCGGGCGCGGCGGCTTCGTCGAGGCGGCGATGCGCGCGCAGGTCCCGATCGTCCCGATCGCGCTCGTGGGGGCGGAGGAGGCGATGCCGATCTTCGCCCACATCGGCGCCCTCCAGCGCCTCACGGGCCTCCTCTACTTCCCGATCACGCCGACCTTCCCGCACTTCGGGCTGGCCGGCTTCCTCGGCTACCTGCCGGCCAAGTTCCGCATCCGCTTCCTCGAGCCGGTGCCGACCGACCAGTGGGGCCCCGAGCCGTGGAACGACCGCGGGCTCGTGCAGCGCGTGTCCGACGAGATCCGCGGCCGCGTCCAGGATGAGCTCTACGACATGCTCGCCAAGCGCCAGTCGGTCTGGTTCTGATGGCCCGCCGCGTCCTCGTCACCGGCCTCTCGAGCTTCTGGGGCGGCAGGCTCGCCCAGACGCTGGAGAAGGACCCCGCGATCGAGGCGATCATCGGCGTCTCGCCCGACGACCCGACCTGTGAGCTCGAGCGCACGGAGTTCGTCCGCGTCGGCACCCAGCACGCGCTGCTGCGGCGGATCGTGCAGGCCGCGGAGATCGACACCGTGGTCGACTCGCGCCTGATCGTCGACTCGACGACCTCGTCCGCGCGCGCCGCCCACGAGGCGAACGTGATCGGGACGATGAACATCCTCGCCGCCTGCTCGGGCCCCGACTCGCCCGTGCGCAAGTTCGTCTTCAAGTCCTCCGCCCACTACTACGGCTGCGAGCAGGACGACCCCGCCTTCTTCACCGAGCGGATGCAGCGCCCGCACCCGCCGCAGACCCGGATCGAGCGCGACATCGTGGAGGCCGAGAAGGCCGTGCTCTCCTTCGCCGAGCGCAACCGCGACGTGACCGTCACGACGCTGCGCTTCGTCAACGGCCTGGGCCCGGATCTCCGGACCGGGCACACCAGGCTGCTCTCGCTGCCCGTCGTCCCGGGCATCCTCGGCTTCGACCCGCGCTACCAGTTCATCCACGAGGACGACATCGTCGGCGTGCTCGAGCACGCCGTGCGCGAGGACCTGCCCGGCGTCTACAACGCGGCCGCCGACGGCGTGCTCGTGCTGTCGGAGATCGCCGGGCTGCTGGGCAAGCCGTTCGCGCCGCTGCTGCCGCCGTGGGGGACGAGCCTCGCCGCGGCGCCGCTGGGGCGGCTCGGCCTCAGGCTGTCGCCCGAGATGCTCAGCCAGCTGCGCTTCGGCCGCGGCCTCGACAATCGCAAGCTCAAGGCCGCGGGAGTGCCGCTGCGCCACACCACGCGCGAGACCGTGCAGGCGCTGGCCGAGCATCTGCGCATCGCCGCGATCCGGAGCGGGGAGGCCGAGCCGTACCGCTACGAGCGGGAAGTCGAGGAGTTCCTGCGCTACAGCCCGAGCGTCCGGCGAGGCGGAGAGCCGGCGTCAGAGTCCCCGCGCTGACCGCCAGCAAACTTGCAGCACTAGCAGCGGGTATGGCCCGCGTTCTACCATCGTTCGGCAAGTGCGCTCCCGGTCCTTCTTCATCGTCGCGGCGGTTCTCGTCCTGCTGCTCGTCGCGGCGGGTGGCGTCTACGCGTACGACTCCGGCCGCGAGCACCAGATCGCCAAGGGCATCTCGGTCGGCGGGGTGGACGTCGGAGGCCTCCAGGCCACGGCCGCCGAGCAGCGTCTGCGCAAATCCGTGCTCGCGAAGCTCAACCGTCCCGTGGTCGCCACGTACCACGGCAAGCGCTTCACGCTGACCCCGAAGCAGGCCCGCGTCGGCGTGGACATCGACGGCTCGATCTCCCAGGCCCTGCACCGCTCGCGCTCGGGCAACATCTTCGCCCGCACCTCGCGCAACCTGCGCGGCACGAGCCTGAACGAGGACCTCGACCTCGCCATCTCCTACAACCGCGCCGCGATCCGCAAGCTGGTCAAGCGCGTGAGCACCAAGCTCGACAAGCCGGCGATCGACGCGCACGTCAACCTCGAAGAGGGCGACATCACGCCGCGGCCGTCGACCGACGGCATGGCCGTCCGCACCGCGAGCCTGAAGTCCCAGCTGCGGCGCGCCCTGCTCTCGACCGACGGCGACCGCAGCGTGCGCGTGCGCACGAAGGTGGTCAAGCCCAAGGTCACCACCGACGAGCTCGCGGAGAAGTATCCGTCCGTCGTGATCGTCAACCGCGGCGCCTTCAAGCTCACGCTCTACAAGGACCTCAAGCCCGTCAAGTCCTACGGGATCGCCGTCGGCGCGGTCGGGCTGGAGACGCCCGCCGGCCTGTACCACGTGCAGAACAAGGCCGTGGACCCCGCCTGGACGATGCCCAACTCCGACTGGGTGGCGCCCGGCGACCGCGGCAAGGTCGTGCCCGGCGGCACGCCCCAGAACCCGCTCAAGGCCCGCTGGCTCGGCATCTACGCCGGCGCCGGCATCCACGGCACCGACGCCGAGGGCTCGATCGGCACCGCCGCATCCCACGGCTGCATCCGCATGCGGATCCCCGACGTGATCGAGCTCTACCCGCAGGTACCGGTCAACGCGCCGGTGTACATCGCGTAGCGCTCGCGCGGATCTCCTCGACCGACACCTCCTGCCACCCCTTCTGCAGCAGGGAGGCGTGATGGTCCGAGTGGCGAATGCACAGGGCACCGATGAACACGTCCTGCACCTGCTTCCGCATCACCGCGTACCAGAGCGTCGTCGCGTCGCGCGTTCCCTGGATGGGGAACCACGGCTTCGGCGGCCTGCCCGCGGTGACCAGGCCGCTCTCGTCGAGCTGGCGCAGGGTGGCGACCTGACCCGTGTCGGTGTCGATGAAGAACGAGGCCACGACGCCTCAGGCTAGCGACGAGTGGCGGGCGGCCATGCGGCGGTTCGACCGCGAGCTCCAGCGCCGCGGGGCCGCCGAGCGGACCCGCCGCGCCTACGGCGTCGACCTCGGGGCGCTTGCGCTGTGGAGCAGCGCCAACGGCGTCGAGCCCGACGGCGTCGACCAGGACGTCCTGCGGAGCTACGCCGCCCAGCTCGCCGGCCGCGGCGCCGGGCCGCGCGCCGTCACCCGCAAGCTTGCGGCGATCCGCTCGTTCTTCACTGCGATGGTCGAGCTCGGAGAGATGACGGCGAGCCCCGCGGACGTGCTGCCGCACGAGCAGCCGCAGGCGCTGCCGCTGGCGGCGCTGCTGAACCGCATCCCGGCGACCACGCCGCTCGAGCTGCGCGACCGCGCGATGTTCGAGCTCGCCCACGCCTGCGGGCTGGGGGCGGATGAACTCGTGCATCTGGAGCTTGAGTCGATCGACTTTGCTGCCGAACAAGTGTCTGTGCAGGGAAGGGGCAAGACCCGCGTCGTGCCGGCCGGCGAGCCGACGTTGCGCTCCGTCGCGCGCTATCTCGAGCGCGGCCGCCCGGGGCTGGCCGGGGCCGAAGCCTGCTCCGCCCTCCTGCTCTCGAAGTCCGGACGACGTCTCTCGACCTCCGACGTGCGCCGCCGCCTGCGGGTCTGGGCGCGCCTCGGGTCGGCCTCCGTGACCACAACCCCGGACTACACTCGGATAGAGTCAGCGCGCCTAAGAGCCGCGTACGCGAGTAGCCATCCGCGAGCCTAGGTACCGGGAGGACGAGCTGGAAACCAATGTGAAGGCGATTGAGCTGCGGGACCTGTGGCGCCGCTACAAGGCGTCGGGTTCCGATCGCGCACGCGAGCAGCTCGTCGTCGCCTACTCCCCGCTCGTGAAGTACGTGGCCGGCCGGATGTCCTCGGGGCTGCCTGCGCACGTGGAGGAGGCCGACCTCATCTCCTATGGGCTGATCGGTTTGATCAACGCGATCGAGCGCTTCGATCCCGAGCGCGAGATCAAGTTCGAGACGTACGCGATCACCCGCATCAAGGGCGCGATCATCGACGAGCTGCGCGCGCTGGACTGGGTGCCGCGCTCGGTGCGCGCCCGCGCCCGCGAGATCGAGCGCGTCCACGGCCGCCTGGAGCACCGCCTGCACCGCACGCCCTCCGACGAGGAGATGGCGAAGGAGCTGGGCATCACGATCGAGGAGTTCCAGGAGAGCCTGATGAAGATCTCCAACTCCACGGTCGTCGCGCTCGACGAGCTGTGGGCGGTCTCGGACTCCTCCGGCGACTCGGTGTCCCTGCTCGACACCCTGCACGACCCGGACGCGCCCGACCCGCAGGAGCTGCTCGACGCCTCCGAGCTCAAGGACCGCCTCGCCGACGCGATCTCCGCGCTGCCCGAGCGCGAGAAGCTCGTGATCGCCCTCTACTACTACGAGAACCTGACCCTGCGGGAGATCGGGGAGGTCCTCGGCGTCACCGAGTCGCGCATCTCCCAGCTGCACACGAAGGCCGTCCTGCGCCTGAAGTCCAGGCTCCAGGGCGACAACCTGCGCGACTGACGGTAGCCTCCGGCCTTCCACGGCCGCGTTGAGGGCGCGGCCTTGAGAGAGAGGAGCGCCAGGCATGCCGCACGCCGCCGAGAGGATCCGCAATGTGGCCCTAGTGGGCCACCGTGGGAGCGGGAAGACGTCGCTGCACGAGGCCCTGCTGTTCGAGGCCGGCGCGACGACCCGCCTGGGCACGGTGGCGGACGGGACGACGGTGTCGGACTCCGACCAGGACGAGCAGGCGCGCGGGATGTCGATCACCGCCGCGCTGGCGTCGTTCGCCTGGCGCGACGTGAAGGTCAACCTGATCGACACCCCCGGCGAGCCGTCGTTCATCGCCGACGCGCTCGGCGCGCTGCGCGTGTGCGAGTCGGCCGTGTTCGTGGTCAACGGCGTGATGGGCGTCGAGGTCTCCACCCAGCGGCTGTGGACCCGCGCCGCCGAGCTCGGGGTCGCGCGGCTGATCTTCGTGAACATGCTCGACCGCGAGCGCGCGGACTTCTTCCGCACCCTCGAGTCGCTCAAGACCGCCTTCGGCCCCCACGTGGTGGCCACCGAGATCCCGATCGGCACCGAGCACGAGATCCGCGGCCTGATCGACCTCGTCGACATGAAGGCCTACGAGTACTCGGGCTCCGGCAAGGAGAACTGCAAGGAGATCCCGATCCCGGACGAGCTGCTCGCGCAGGCGGAGGAGTACCGCGAGAAGCTGATGGACGAGGTCGCCGAGAACTCCGACGCGCTGATGGAGCGCTACCTCGAGGGCGAGGAGATCTCGCACGAGGAGATCGTCACCGCGCTCGAGGACGGCACCGACCACGGTCACATCTTCCCGGTCACCTGCGGCGTCGCGACCGCCCACCTGGGCGCCGACCGCCTGCTCGACGCGATCGTCGACGACCTGCCCTCGCCGGTCCAGCACGGCGGCCTGGAGCTGCCGGACATGACGCTCGAGCCGACCGAGGAAGGGGAGACCTACGCCTACGTCTTCAAGACGCGCGCCGACCCCTTCGCGGGCCGCATCAACCTCTTCCGCGTCTACCAGGGCACGGTGAGGGCCGACTCGCACCTGCTCAACACGCGCGCCCACGCCAAGGAGCGCATGGGCCAGCTGCTCGTGCCGCAGGGCAAGGAGGTCACCCACATCGACGCCTTCGGGCCGGGGGACATCGGCGCGGTGGCCAAGCTCAAGGAGACGCGCGCGGGCGACTGGCTCGCCGACCGCGACGAGCCGATCTCGATGCCCTCGATCGCGCTCCCCGCCCCGGTGATGGCGTTCTCCATCGAGGCCAAGGCCAAGGGCGACGAGGACAAGGTCTTCTCCTCGCTGCGGCGCCTCCAGGAAGAGGACCCGACGATCGACCTCCACCGCGACCCGCAGACGGGCGAGCAGATCGTGGCCGGCCTGTCGCAGATCCACGTCGAGGTGGTGGTGGACCGCCTGAAGTCGCGCTTCGGGGCCGAGGTGACGCTGAAGCCGCCGCGCGTGCCCTACCAGGAGACGATCCGCGGCTCCGCCAAGGCCCACGGGCGCCACAAGAAGCAGAGCGGCGGCCGCGGCCAGTTCGGGGACTGCCACATCGAGATCGAGCCGCTGCCGGAAGGTGACTTCGAGTTCGTCAACGCCATCAAGGGCGGTGTCATCCCGACCAGCTTCATCCCCGCGGTCGAGAAGGGCATCATCGAGGCGATGGGCCAGGGCGTCGTGGCCGGCTTCCCGGTCAAGGGCGTGCGCGTGCGGCTCTACGACGGCTCGTACCACACGGTCGACTCGTCGGAGATGGCGTTCAAGATCGCCGGGTCGATCGCCATGCGCCAGGCGATGGAGGACGCCGCGCCGGTGCTGCTGGAGCCGATCATGCTCGTCAGCGCCTCGGTGCCGGAGGCCAACGTCGGCGACGTCATGGGCGACCTGTCGTCCCGCCGCGGCCGCCCGCTCGGGACGGAGGCCGCCGCCGGCATGACCGAGGTCAAGGCCGAGGTGCCGATGTCGGAGCTGTTGACCTACGCGCCCGACCTGCGCTCGATCACCGGCGGACAGGGCGAGTACACGCTGGAGTTCCTCCGCTACGAGGAGATGCCCTCGCATCTGGCGCAAAAGATCGTGCAGAAGGCCACGGAGGAGGAGGAGGCGGTCAAGGCCTAGCCGCGCCGTTGCTAGGCTCGCCAGAAGGTGGCGAGCACCAGGGATATCCGCACGAATCAGGTCGACATCTCCTGCGATGTCTGCGGGCGCACGCTGCTGCGCGGCGAGCGGGCCGAGTCCTATCTGGCCGGCGGCGAGCGCCGCCAGGTCTGCGAGCTCTGCACCGTGCGCGCGCAGCACGAGGGCTGGATCCGCGAGGACGGCGGGGAGGAGCTGACGGTGCGCGTCCTCGCGGACCGAGCGCGGGCGCGGGTTCTTCGACAAGTTCCGCGCCCGCCGGGAGCGCGCCCGCGAGGTCGCCGACGCCGCCGAGGCGGAGGCCGCCCCGCCGGCGTCCGAGGGCCGCGAGGCGCGCGAAGGCCGCGAGCCGCAGTACGAGCCGCCGCCGGACCTGCCGCGCCGCCCGCGCCATGTCCGCGCCGTGCCCACCAACGCCGAGCTCAAGGTCGAGCGCGCGCTCGAGGTCTTCAACGGCTCCGAGCACACCCGCACCGTCGGCGGCATCGCCCGTTCGCTGGGCGCGCCCGAGGTCAGCGCCCGCCCGCTGCCCGACCGGCCGAGCGTCGTCGGCATCGCCGTGATGTGGGAGCTCAGCTGGTACCGCTTCGAGATCGACCTCTCCGACGAGGCCGGCGGCGTCCGCCAGGTCGCGCAGGGAGCCGAGCTGAGCGAGCTCGACCCCGACGAGCTGCTCGGCAACGCCGCCGCCGACGAGCGCGGCTCACTCCACCTGGCGGTAGCCGAATGATCGAGACTCGACGGATGGTTGACTGGACTCGGCGTCCCTCCCAGGTAGGATCGCTCTCGTGATCTTCTGTGTTGTCCCTGAGCCTCTGGCGCCCGAGCTGTACGACCAACTCGCGGCGTACTACGAGGACGATCCGAACGTGACGGTGATCATCGATCGCCGCAAGAGCTCGCGGCGCGACCGCGGCGCTACCAACGCGGGCGGCAAGCGCGAGATCCGTGATCGCCGGCGGATGCGCGTGGCGGGCGAGTTCCCGCCCATCACCGCCGACGCCGAAGCCTGAACGAGGAATCGCCGCGGGTGAGGGTTGTCGTCCACGTGGACGGCGGGGCCCGGGGGAATCCCGGCCCGGCGGCCGCCGCGGCGGTGGTCAGCACCCCCGACGGCGAGGTGCTCGACGAGGCCGCGGTGACGATCGGCCGCGCGACCAACAACGTCGCGGAGTACCGCGGTCTGCTGCTCGGGCTCGAGCGGGCGCGCGCGCTGGGGGCGACCGAGGTGGACCTCGTCAACGACTCCGAGCTGATCGCCTACCAGGTCACCGGCCGCTACAAGGTCAAGCACCCGGACATGAAGCCGCTGCACGCCCAGGCGCTCGCCGCGCTGGGCGATTTCGAGCGCTGGTCGATCCGGCCCGTGAAGCGCTCCGCGAACGCGGATGCCGACGCCCTGGTAAACCAGGCGTTGGATGCAGAGCGAGAATGACCCCGGGCCAGAGCCCGCCGGCGGCACCGAGTACGCCGCCTACCTGCTGATCGACGACCTGCTGCGGCTGCAGCGGCCGCTCACGCCGGGGGCGCACGACGAGCTGCTGTTCATCGTCGTCCACCAGGCCTACGAGCTGTGGTTCAAGCTGATGCTGCACGAGCTCGAGCGCTCGGAGGCGGAGCTGCGCGCCGACCGCCCGCAGGCCGCGATCCCGTGGCTCAAGCGGATCGTGGCGATCGACCGCCTGATGCTGGCCAAGCTCGATGTGCTCGAGACGATGGGCCCCGAGGGCTTCCTCGCCTTCCGCGATCCGCTCACGCCCGCCTCGGGTTTCCAGTCGCGCCAGTTCCGCGACATCGAGGCGGCGTGCCCGCGCGTCTACGAGGCGTTCTGCGCCGGCATGGGGCTGCCGCTGGGCGAGGAGCACCACGCGGAGCGCGTCGCGGCGCTCGTCGACCTCTATCGCGATCACGAGGACGACCCGCTGCGGGCCGTGCGCCACCAGGTCTGCGAGCTCCTGATCGACCACGACGAGACGATCCAGAACTGGCGCTTCCACCACACGCTGATGGCGGCGCGCGAGATCGGCAGCCGCCCCGGTACGGGCGGCTCGCGCGGCGTCGAGTACCTGCGCGGGACGGTCGACAAGCGCTTCTACGAGGAGTTGTGGGAAGTGCGGGTCGCGCTCTAGCCCGGATTGACCGATAAGGCCGGGTGAGCGATCTCTCGCCCGGGCTCAGCCACGCCGCCACCCTCGACCGCCTGCGCGGCCTGCTCGACGTCGCCGCGGCCGTGCGCACCGGCGACGAGCTGCCCGCCGTGCTCGCTTCCGTGGCCGCCGCGATCGCCGGCCCGCTCGGCTATCGCGCGGTCGTCATCAACCTCTACCGGCCGGCGTGGGACGACTTCGAGGTGGTGGTCGTCCTCGGCAGCGAGGAGTCCCAGGCGCTGCTGATGGGCCAGACCTCGCGGAAGTCCCACTGGGACCCGCTGCTGGCCCCGCGCTTCCTCAACCACGGCGCCTACTTCATCGCCGCCGGGCAGTACGACTGGAGCAGTGACGGCCTGCGGTCCTACACCCCCGACATCGAGATCGTCGACGACCCCGGCGCGTGGCACCCCGACGACGCGCTGATGGTGCCGCTGCGGTCCGCGGCCGGCGAGGTGCTCGGCATCGTGGGGGTCGACGAACCCGTCACGGGCCGCCGCCCGTCCCAGGTCGAGCTCGAGCTCCTCAGCGCCGTCGCCGCGCACGTCGCGATCGCGGTCGAGCTGGCCCAGAGCACCGCCGAGGGCCGCCGCCACCGCGCCGCCGTCGAGCATCTCCTGCGCGTGTCGTCCCAGCTCACGGGCCGCAACTCGGCGGAGGACATGCTCGACGCCGTCTGCGACGGCATCCGCGAGGCGCTCGGCTTCCAGAAGGTGATGGTGTTCCTCGCCGACCACCCCGGCGGCCGGCTCGTGCCGACCTCGGGCGTGGGCTTCACGGGCGAGCAGGTCGCGGGGTTCCCGCCGTTCCCGCTCGAGGCCCTCCCGCCGCTGCTCGACGAGGCGTTCGTGCGCCACGGCTGCGTCGTCATGGACCAGGCCGCGGCCCTCCTCCGCACGCCGCCCGACATCCTCGGCATCTACTCGTCGGTCAACAACGGCCGCGGGCCGCTGGCCTGGTTCCACCACTGGCTCGTCGTGCCGCTGCACGACCGCGACGGCCGGCTCGCCGGCATGGTGTGGGTGGACGACCCCGAGGACTGCGAGCTGCCCTCCGACGAGTCGCTGCAGGCGCTGCGGGCGTTCGCGAACCAGGCGATGAGCGCGGTCGAGTCCGCGCGCCAGCTCGACAGCCTGCGCCACCTCGCCGCCCACGACCCGCTGACCGGGCTGCGCAACCGCCGCGGCTTCGAGCCGGGCATCGACGCCAACCTCGACGCGCTCGGCTCAGCCGGCGAGCTGTCGCTGCTGGTGCTCGACCTCGACCACTTCAAGCGCGTCAACGACTCGCTCGGGCACGACGCGGGCGACGAGGTGCTGCGGCGCTTCGCCGACGTGCTGCGGACCGTGAGCGGCGCGGCCGACGTGCCGACGCGGCTCGGCGGCGAGGAGTTCGCGCTCGTGCTCCCCGGCGCCGGCGAGGCGCGGGCGCTCGCCGTCGCCGAGCACCTGCGGCTGCTGGTGCGCAACCAGTTCTCGACCTTCCCGTGCCCGGTCTCCGTGTCGGTCGGGGTGGCCAGCCGCGGGCCCGAGGCGCGCGACGCCGCCGAGCTCATGCGCGCGGCCAACCGCGCGCTCTACGCCGCCAAGCGGCTCGGGCGCGACCGCTGCGTCGTCCACCACGCGCAGACGCTCGAGATGCTCGAGGCGCTCCGCGACGCCGAGGGCGCCGGCGCCGAGCAGCTCGCCGCCGCGATGCTGCTGGCCGAGACGCTCGACCTGCGCGACGTCGCCACCGCGCGCCACTCCGAGACGGTCGGCCGCTACGCCGAGCAGATCGCCCGCGAGCTGCGGTTCGAGGTGGCGCGCGTCGAGCGGATCCGCGCCGCCGGGATCCTGCACGACATCGGCAAGCTCGGGATCGCGGACGCGGTGCTGCACAAGCCGAGCGCCCTGGACGCGCACGAATGGGTCGAGATCAAGCGCCATCCCGAGATCGGCTCGCGGATCCTCGAGCACGCCAACCTGCGCGACATCGGCGGCTGGGTGCTCGCCCACCACGAGCGGATGGACGGCGGCGGCTACCCGCAGGGCCTGCTGGCCGACGCGATCCCGGTCGAGGCCCGCATCCTCGCGGTCGCCGACGCCTACGAGGCGATGACCTCCGACCGCCCCTACCGGCAGGCGCTGCCGCTCGAGGCGGCGCGCGCCGAGCTGCGCCGCGGCGCGGGCTCGCAGTTCGACGCCGAGATCGTGGCCGTCTTCGAGCGCATCCTCGACCGCACGGCGGCGCCGTTTCAGGCGACCCTGTCGGCCGCCGCGGCCGTGAACGCGCCGAACAGCCTGCGGCCGAGCGACTCCCAGGACGGCAGCCGCCCGCCCAGCTCCGCTTCCGCGACCTGAGGGTCGAAGCCCATGGCGACCGCGTCGGGGTCGTCGCGGTAGGAGGCGAACCAGCCGAGCAGGATCTCGCGCGTCACCTCGGGGTGGAACTGCACGCCCCAGGCGGTCTCGCCGAGCCGGAAGCCGTGGATCGAGACGGCCGAGCGGGCGAGCAGGATCGCCTCCTCGGGCAGCTCGACGCCGTAGGAATGCCAGCAGTACGAGCTGAAGCGCTGCGGCAGCGCGCCGAACAGCGGGTCGGCGGCGCCCTCGGGCAGCGTCTCGACCTCGTACCAGCCGATCTCGGGATCCGAGACGCGCACGACCTCGCCGCCGGCCGCCGCCACCAGCAGCTGGGCGCCGAGGCAGACGCCGAGCAGCGGCTGGCGACGCGCGAGCGCCTCGCCGATCAGTGCGATCTCGTCCTGGAGATAGCGCAGCCGCGGTGCGTCGACGACGTTCTGCTCGCCGCCGAGCACGATGATCCCGTCGTAGCCGGCCGGGTCATCCGGGGCGGCCTGGCCGACGCCGGGGCACCACTCGTCATAGACGTGGCCCGCCTCGCGCGCGGCGAGCGCGAAGGTCCCGGCCTCGTCGGCCTTCGGGTGCTGGATCGAGAGGAGCCGCACCGCCTGAGCCTAATCGGCGGCGCGGCTCCCCGCGTTCCCTACTGCGGCTGTGCCACGAACAGCGGGCAGACGAGCGAGCCTCGCGTGAGGCCGCTCACCGGCACCTTGGCCAGCTTGTCGACGCGGGCCTTCGGCTCGCGCACGGTGGCGAGCTTCGCCGCCGCGTGTGGACCGCCCTTGAGCCGCAGGATCTCGATCCCGCGGTCCATGTCGAACAGGTAGATCAGGTTCCCGCGCCACGCGGTGTCCCAGGAGTTCGAGCTCGGGTTCGTCTCCGGGTCCGTGCCGTTGACGTAGTAGTAGGCGACCTGGCGGAGATCACGCGCGTTCGACGCGTCGATCCCCGACCCTGCAGGGTCCGAGCTCGACCCGAGAGTCGCGCGGACGCGATGCGCCGTCCGAGAACCCCTGCCAGGGCGACGAGCACCAACAGAACTCGCCTCATCCCGCACCCGTACCCCGCTAGGGTCGGCGGCATGTCCCGACTCGCGATCATCCTCAGCCTGCTGCTCCTCGCGGCGCTCCCCGCCGCCGCCGACGCCGCCAAGGTCCCCAAGGGCCCAAGCGGCACCGCCTTCTACAAGCCGCCCGCGGCGATCCCGGCCAAGGGCCACGGCGGGCTGATCCGGGCGCGCAAGCTGACCGGCGCCGCGGCGCTCAAGGGCGCGGCCCGCAACCGGCTCGTGCTCTACCGCTCGACCGGCGTGGACGGCAAGGCGGTCGCCGTCTCCGGCACGGTCTCGATCCCGAAGGGCAAGGCGCCGAAGGGCGGCTGGCCGGTCATCACCTGGGGCCACGGCACGACCGGCATCGCGGATGTCTGCGCGCCCTCGCGCGACAGCGCCTCCAACCCCGCGCACGGGTCGATCGACTACGCCTACCCGCTGCTGCGGCGCTGGCTGAAGGCCGGCTACGCGGTCGTGCGCACGGACTACGAGGGCCTCGGCACGCCGGGCGACCACCCGTACCTGATCGGGCGCTCGGAGGGCTACTCGATGCTCGACATGGTGCGCGCGGCGCGCAAGCTCGACAAGCACCTCGGCAAGCAGGTCATCATCGCGGGCCACTCCCAGGGCGGTCAGGCCGCGCTGTTCGCGGCCTCGCTCGCGCCCAAGTGGACGCCCGAGCTGAAGGTGCGGGGCACGGTCGCGCTGGCGCCGGTCTCGCACCTCGCCGAGCAGCTCCCGCTGTTGGCGGCGTTCAAGGAGCCGGGTGGGCTGAGCGGCCTCGCCGCGATGATCCTGCGCGGCGTCGACGTGGCGGAGCCGCAGCTCGGCGTCTCGGCTCTGCTCAGCGAGCGCGCTGCGGCGCTGTACCCGCTCACGCTGACCCGTTGCCTCGGCCCGCTCGGCGCGGCGGATGCCTATGGCGGCGTCGCGCCCGCGGATCTGCTGCGGCAAGTGCCGTGCCCGGCCCTCCCGGCGCGGCGTGCGGACCGCTCCCCGACCAGGCTCTGATCGCCGCCGCGCTCACCCAGCACGCCGACCCCGACGAGCTGAAGATCCGCACGCCCGTGCAGATCCAGCAGGGCGTGGACGACACGACGGTGTTCAAGACGTTCACCGACCAGCTCGTGGCCGGCTACGCCTCGCGCGTGAAGAAGCTGACGTACAAGACCTACCCGGGCGTCGACCACGGCGGGGCGGTCAAGGACGCGAAGTCGGCCAAGGACGCGACGAGCTACATCCGCTCGCACGTGCGCTGAGCGATGGCGCGGGACTACGCCGAGGCGAACGTGGCGCAGCGGGGGCTGCGCCGCTTCGCCGCGAGCGGGCCGGGCTCGTGGCTGTTCGCGCGCATCCTCGACCCGCTGGACCGGCTGACCTTCCGCGTGACGAAGGGCAGGCACCTGTTCTCGAGCATGCTCAGCGCGCTGCCGGTGGCGATGGTCACGACCACCGGGGCGCGCAGCGGGCAGTCGCGCACCGTGCCGCTGCTGGCGATGCCGACCGAGGACGGGCTGGCGGTGATCGGCTCGAACTACGGCCAGGCCGAAGCACCCGGCGTGGCGGCACAACCTGCGGGCGAACCCGGAGGGAGCGGTCGAGGTGGAAGGGCGGAAGTGGGCCTTCCGCGCCGTCGAGGTCGACGACGAGCGCCGCGAGCGGATCTGGGCCGAGGCGCTGCGCACCTACCCCGGCTTCGCCGCCTACGCGCGCCGCGCGGCGCCGCGCCGGATCTCCGTGTTCGTCCTCGAGCCCCGAGCAGGGTGAGCGACGAGAGCCCCGCCTTCCGCGTGCTGTCGGACGTCGTGCTCGCGATGGCGGGCGAGCGCGAGGTCGAGCCGGTGCTCCAGCGGCTCGTCCATGCGCGCGCGCGAGCTGGGCGGAGCGCGCTACGCGGCGCTCGGCGTGCCCGACGGCGAGGGCGCCTTCGCCCGCTTCATCACGTCGGGGATGAGCGAGGAGCTGATCGAGGCGATGGGGCCGCTGCCACGCACGCACGGCCTGCTCGGCGCGATGCTCGAGTCGCCCGAGCCGTACCGCATCGACGACATCCACACGGACCCGCGCTTTCGCGGCTGGTGGCCGTCGGCGCACCCGGACATGCGCTCGTTCCTCGGCGTCCCGGTGGTGGCGCGGGGGAGGGTGATCGGCGCGGTCTACCTGACCGACAAGCAGGACGCGCCGTCGTTCTCCGACGAGGACGAGCGGCTGATCGGCCTGCTCGCCGCGCACGCGGCGATCGCGATCGAGAACGCCCGCTTGTACGAGCGCAGCCGCGAGCTGAGCATCGTCGAGGAGCGCAACCGGCTCGCGCGCGAGTTGCACGACTCGGTCATCCAGCGGCTGTTCGGCGTCTCGCTCGCGATCGAGTCCGCCGGGACGCTGCTCGAGCGCGACCCCGCCGCGGCCGCCGCCGAGGTCGTGCGGGTGAAGGACCTCTCCCGCGAGGCGATGGAGGAGCTGCGCGCGGTGGTGTTCGAGCTGCGCCCCGCCTCCCTCGAGGCCGAGGGGCTGGCGAGCGCGTTGCGCAAGCATGTCGACGTGCTGCGCCGTGTCTCGGCGTCGCCGATCGAGCTGACGCTGGGCGATCCGCCGCGGCTGGCGGACGAGCCGACGGCGCAGGTGTTCCGGATCGCGCAGGAGGCGCTCCAGAACGCGCTGCGCCACGCCGTCGCCGAGCACATCGAGGTGCGGCTCGAGAACGGCCCCGGGACGCTCGTGCTGAGCGTGACCGACGATGGCTGCGGCTTCGACCCGACCGCGCGCGCGGTGCGCGGCCGCCGGCTCGGGCTCACGTCGATGGAGGAGCGCGCGGCGGAGCTCGGCGGGACGCTCGACATCCGGTCGGTGGTGGGCGAGGGGACGCAGGTGCGGCTCGAGGTGCCGGCGTGATCCGCGTCCTGATCGCCGACGACCACGCGGTCGTGCGCCAGGGGCTGCGGACGTTCCTCGACCTCCAGGACGACGTGGAGGTCGTGGGGGAGGCCGCCGACGGCGAGGCCGCGGTCGCCGAGGCGTGGCGGGCGGCGCCCGACGTGGTGCTGCTCGACCTCGCGATGCCGTTGCTCGACGGCGTCGCGGCGCTGCCGAAGCTGCGCGAGGCGGCGCCGGCCGCGCGCGTGATCGTGCTGACGAGCTTCGGGGAGGACGAGCGGCTGTTCGCCGCGCTGCGCGCGGGCGCCGCCGGGTTCCTGCTCAAGGACGTCGAGCCGGCCGAGCTCGTGAAGGCGATCCGCACCGCCCACGCCGGCCAGGCGCCGCTCTCGCCGGCCGTCGCCGCGCGCATGGTCGAGGAGATCGCGCACGGGGGCGACCGCGCGCCGCAGGCCGACGAGCTGACCCCGCGCGAGCTCGAGGTGCTGCGGCTGATCGCGGGCGGGCGGTCGAACAAGCGGATCGCGCTCGAGCTCGGGGTGGCGGAGAAGACGGTCAAGACCCACGTCTCCCACGTGCTGGCCAAGCTCGGTCTCTCCGACCGCACGCAGGCGGCGTTGTACGCGGTGCGCGAAGGGATCGTCGGCCCCGGGTCCTAAGCCCAATTCCCGATGGTGGCGCGGCCCGCTGCGGGCCTAGGTTCTGGGCCATGCCCACCGCCATCGTCACCGGCGCCTCCCGCGGCCTCGGACTCGCCCTCTCCACAGCCCTCGCCGAGCGCGGCTGGCGGCTCGTGATCGACGCCCGCGAGGCCGGCCCGCTCGAGGCCGCCGCCGCGGAGCTCCCCGACGTCGTCGCTCTCCCCGGCGACGTCAGCGATCCGAGCCACCGGCGCGCGCTCGTCGAGGCCGCGGGCGAGCGCATCGACCTGCTCGTCAACAACGCCTCGCTGCTCGGCCCGAGCCCGCAGCCGGCGCTCGCCGACTACCCGCTCGACGTGCTCGAGGCCGTCTACCGCGTCAACGTGATCGCGCCGCTGGCGCTGATCCAGCTCGCGCTCCCGCGCCTCTCCGGGGACGCCCGCATCGTCAACGTCACCTCCGACGCCGCGGTCGAGCCCTACGAGGGCTGGGGCGGCTACGGCTCCTCCAAGGCCGCGCTCGAGCAGCTCACCGCGATCCTCGCCGCCGAGCACCCGGCGCGCCGCGTCTACGCCGTCGACCCCGGCGACATGAACACGCGCATGCACCAGGAGGCGTTCCCGGGCGAGGACATCTCCGACCGCGCGGCGCCCGAGGAGCGGGTGCCCGGGCTGCTGGCGCTGATCGAGGGCGAGCTGCCCAGCGGCCGCTACGCCGCCGGGGCGCTGCTGGAGTCGCACGCGTGAGCGCCGCGCTCGCGTTCACCCTGACGCCCGCGCACGAGGCCGGTGCGCCACCCGAGGCGCGCGGGCTCGAGCGCGACGAGGTGCGGCTGCTGGTCGCGCGGCGCGACCGGCCCGCGCTCGTCCACGACACGCTTCCGCGGCCTGCCAGCGCACCTGCGCGCCGGCGACCTGCTCGTGGTCAACACCTCCGCCACGATCCCCGCCGCGCTGCCCGCCACGCGCGCCGACGGCACCGCCGTCGACCTCCACCTCTCGACCCCGGTCCCGGGCGTCGTCGAAGCGTCGCGCGGGAGGGTGGTCGCTCGCGCCCGGAGTGGCCGGTCGGGCGGCTGCTCCTCCCGCTGGGTCGTCGAGCTGCGCCGCGCCGGCGCTCGCTTCCGCTCCGCCGGCGCCGGCGAGCGCCTCGCGCTGCCCGCGGGTGGCTCGGCGGAGCTGGTGGCGTCCTACCTCTCGCCCGGGCGGCTGTGGATCGCGGCGCTCGACCTTCCGCTGCCGCTCGACCGCTACCTGGCCGAGCACGGGCGCCCGATCGCCTACGGCCATCTCTCCCGCCCGCGGCCGCTGCGCGACCTCCAGACCGTGTTCGCCGACGAGCCGGGCAGCGCGGAGATGCCGAGCGCCGGCCGGCCCTTCACCCAGCGCGTGCTGGACGACCTGTTCGCCCGCGGCGTCCAGATCGCGCCGCTCGTGCTGCACACCGGCGTCGCCTCGCTCGAGCGCGGCGAGCGTCCGTACCCCGAGCGCTACCGCGTCTCCGCGACCACCGCCATCCGCGTCAACGCCCACCGCGCCGCGGGCGGGCGCGTGATCGCGGTCGGCACGACGGTCGTGCGCGCGCTCGAGACCGTCGCCTCGTCCGACGGCCGCGTCGAGGCCGGCGCCGGCTGGACCGGCCTGATGATCACGCCGGAGCGCGGCGTGCGCGCGGTCGACGGGCTGATCACCGGCTGGCACGAGCCCGACGCGAGCCATCTCCTTATGCTGGAGGCCGTGGGTGGCCGCGACCTCATCGAGCGCTCGTATGACGCGGCCCTCACCGCCGGCTACCGCTGGCACGAGTTCGGTGACTCGCATCTGATCCTGCGTTGAAGGCGCTGCTCTTCGACGTCTTCGGCACCTGCGTCGACTGGCGCACGAGCGTCGCGCGCGAGGCCGCGGCGCTCGGCCTGCCCGGCGAGGCGGTCGCCGACGCGTGGCGCGGGCGCTACCAGCCGCAGCTCGAGACCGTGCGCAGCGGCGAGCGCGCGTGGGTGGTGCTCGACGTGCTGCACCGCGAGGCGCTCGACGACGTGCTGGACGAGCTCGGCCTCGAGCTGGCGGAGCGTGAGCGCGACGAGCTCACGCTCGCCTGGCACCGCCTCGACCCGTGGCCGGACACGGTGGCGGGCCTCACCCGGCTGAAGGAGCGCTTCATCCTCGCGCCCTGCTCGAACGGCCACATCGCGCAGTCGGTGAACCTGGCGCGCCACGCCGGGCTGCCGTGGGACGCGATCCTCGGCGCCGAGATCGCCCGCGCCTACAAGCCCGACCCGCGCGTCTACGAGGCGAGCGTCGCCGCGCTCGGGCTCGAGCCCGCCGAGGTGATGATGGTCGCCGCCCACAACAGCGACCTGCACGCCGCCGCCGCCTGCGGGCTGCGGACCGCGTTCGTCGCCCGCCCGACCGAGCACGGGCCCGGGCAGGAGACCGACCTCCACGCCGCCGGGGGTGTCGACGCGGAGGCTGGTGACTTCCTGGAGCTCGCCGACGCCCTCGGTGTGTGACCGATTCACCCCACGCGCGCTCGCTCCCGGGTCATGATCGGGCCATGCGCACGGCGCGTCACCTGCTCGCGATCTGCCTGCTGCCGGGCGTCGTGGCCGGGGTCATCCCGGCGCTGCTCGTCGACGAGCTCGCCGCGTGGCCGCTGGTCGTGCTCGGCGCGCTCGTCGCCGCGGTCGGGTTGGCGCTGATCGTCGGGACGGTCGCGCTCTTCGCCACCGTCGGGAACGGCACGCTCGCGCCCTGGGATCCGACCACGCGGCTCGTGGTCCGCGGGCCCTACCGGCGGGTGCGCAACCCGATGATCAGCGGCGTGCTGTGCGTGCTGCTCGGCGAGGCGCTGATGTTCGGCTCGATCGCGGTGCTCGCCTGGTTCGCGTTCGTGTTCGCCCTCAACGCCGTCTACTTCCCGCTGATCGAGGAGCCGGACCTGCGCGACCGCTTCGGCGCCGACTACGAGGCCTACCGTGCGGCCGTCCCGCGCTGGGTGCCGCGTCTGCGCCCGTGGAGCCCTTAACGACAACGGCCCGCCGAAGGGCGGGCCGTGCCAACGTCAGTGGTTCTGGCGCTTAGAGCGTCTGGACGTTCGCGGCGTTCGGGCCCTTGGGGCCGTTCTCCTCGTCGTAGCTCACCTTCGCGTTCTCAGCGAGCGACTTGAAGCCGCTGCCCTGGATCGCGCTGTGGTGCACGAAGAGGTCCTTGCCCTCGTCGTCCGGGGTGATGAACCCGTAGCCCTTCTCGTCGCTGAACCACTTCACGGTTCCTGTTGCCATGGTGCTTCCCTCCTGGGAGCTGCGTGCTGCGAAACGCGGAGGGTGCTGAAAGGCAACAACTGCGGACGCTGGCACTTCGGTGGTCGAGCCGTTTGCTCGACCCTAGAACCATTAAGTCTAGCTGTGTGCCGCAACGGGCGCTGCGACAGGCGTTGCAGGGGCCCGGCCGCCGCCGCGGACGCGGCTCATGAGGTCGAGCCCGGCCCACGCCGCGAAGCACAGGGCGCCGATGGTCCCGGTCACCGTCAGGAGCACGCCGGCGGCCGCGGTGAGCGCCACGCCGTTGGCTCCGAGGATGACGACGACGGCCGCCGCGCCGACGCTCGGGCCGATCGGCAGCTGGGAGAAGAGGACCATCGCGATCAGGACCGCGGTGGCGTCGAAGACGGACGCGTCGACGCCGAGCGCTTGCAGCACGAGCCAGTTGCGCGCGATCTGGCAGAACACCGCGACGAGCACGAGCGCGAGCACGCGCTTGCGCCCCTGGAGGCTGCGCAGGACGGCGAGCCCCTGGCAGAAGCCGTGGCCGCCGCGGCCGGCGAGCCGGCGCAGGCCGGCGACGACGCCGACCATGAGCGCGAACGCGATCAGGGGCGTCCACCACGGCAGGCCGAGCGGGCCGACGAGCGTGTAGGAGCTGAGCGCGGCCAGCATCCCCTCGATCGTGAGGATCGGGACCTCGGCGGCGATCAGCGCGGGGATCCGCGGCGTCTCGTCGGGCGCGGAGCGGCGCAGGACGGCGATCCGCGCGGCCGCGCCGAGCTGCGCGTTGACGAGGCTGCCGAGGTTGCCGAGCCCGCCGGCGCGGAACAGGCGGCGGCGCGAGATCGTCGCGCCCGCCGCCACGACGCACGTCCGCCACGCCTCGCAGCGCGTGACGAGCGCGAGCACCTGCAGCGCGGCCGCGAGGGCCAGCACCCACAACGGGGCCGCCTGGAGCGCCTCGGCGAACTCGTCGCGCTTGCCGGCCAGCGCGATCGCGAGGACGACGGCGACCGCCAGGGCTCCCGCAACAGTGGCCGCAGCGCTGCGGCTTCCCTTCCGGGTCATTGGTGGTGCGTCGCCATTAAGAGGCCCAGCACCGTCCGGGAACTCGGTCCCGACCGGCTGGGCCATGTGAGACTACCGCCGCTGGGTAGGAGTAGGCTGGGTGTGCGCTTGTTTCCAGCGCCCTTACGCAATCGGAGGAGTTTCATGAGCGAAGAGGCCCAGGGCCCACCCCGCGGCGAAGCCGCGTGGAAGGCCGAGAAGCAGCGCATCGCGGCGAACAACGACGCCGCCTACGCCCGCGGCCGCAAGGCGCGTGCGGCGAAGAACAGCGAGGCCCAGGCGCGCGAGCGTGCCGCAGCCAAGGCTGAGTCGAAGAACCTCCCGCAGCAGCCCCACCCGTCCTAACGCCGGCGCCGGACCTCGAGCAGCTCATCGCCGAGGCGAAGTACCACCGCGAACGCCTGGCGCTCTACCGCGCCCGCGCGTACGCGTCGAAGCCCATCAGCCCCGAGCGCATGCGGCGCCTCGAGCAGAGCGCCGCCACCGCCGACGAGCGCCTCCAGCGGGCGCGAGCCGCGCGCTGACCGCCGTACCATCGCCGCCATGAGCTGGTGGCGCGAAGGCGTGATCTATCAGGTGTATCCGCGCTCGTTCGCCGACGCCGACGGCGACGGCGTGGGGGACCTGCGCGGGATCACGGGCCGGCTCGACCACCTCGCGTGGCTGGGCGTGGACGGCGTCTGGCTGTCCCCGATCTACCGCTCGCCGATGAAGGACTTCGGCTACGACATCTCGGACCACACCGCGATCGACCCGCAGTTCGGCTCGCTCGAGGACTTCGACGCGCTCGTGGACGCCGCGCACGAGCGCGGGCTGAAGGTGCTGCTCGACTTCGTCCCCAACCACACCTCCGAGGAGCACCCGTGGTTCGCGCGCTCGCCCGACTTCTACCGCTGGCACGACCCGGCGCCGGACGGCGGCCCGCCCAACAACTGGCTGAGCGTCTTCGGCGGCCCGGCCTGGACCTTCGACCCCGAGCGCGGCCAGTACTACTCGCACGCCTATCTGCGCGAGCAGCCCGACCTCGACTGGGGCAACCCGGCGGTGGTCGAGGCGATGCTCGGCATCCTGCGCTTCTGGCTCGGCCGCGGCGTCGACGGCTTCCGCGTCGACGCCCTGCGCCAGGTCCTCAAGGACGGGGAGCTGCGCGACAACCCGCCCAACCCGGAGTTCCGCGAGGGGCTTCCGCAGTACGACTCGCTGCTGCCCGTCCGCAGCGCGGACGCCGAGGACCTCTCGCCGGTGGTCGCGATCGCGGACACGATCGCCGCGGGCGGGGGCGTGATGGTGGCGGAGCTCTACCTGCCGCTCGACCGGCTCGTCCGCTACTACCGCGCCGGGGTGCAGATGCCGTCGAACATGCACCTGATCTCGACGCCGTGGGAGCCGGCGGCGCTGGCCGCGCTGGTCGAGGAGTACGAGGCCGTGCTGCCCGAGGACGCGTGGCCGAACTGGGTGCTCGGCAACCACGACCGCAGCCGCATCGCGAGCCGGCTCGGGCCGGCGCAGGCGCGCGTGGCGGCGATGCTGCTGCTCACCCTGCGCGGGACGCCGACGCTCTACCAGGGCGACGAGCTGGGCATGGAGGACGTCCCGATCCCGCCCGAGCGCGTGCAGGACCCGTACGAGCTGAACTCGCCCGGGCTCGGGGTGGGGCGCGACCCGGCGCGCACGCCGCTGCCGTGGACGGACGAGCAGCCGAACGCCGGCTTCTGCCCGCCGGACGTGGAGCCGTGGCTGCCGTTCGGCGACGTGGCCAGCGTCGAGGCCCAGCGGGGCGACCCGCGCTCGATGCTGAGCCTGTACCGGGCGCTGCTCGCGCTGCGGCGGGAGCTCACCGGCGCCTACCGAACCGTGTTCACCGACGACGCGGTCTTCGCCTACCTGCGCGGCGACACGCTCGTCGCTCTGAACCTGTCGGGGGAGCCGCAGACGGTCCCGCTCGGGGCGCTGACCGGGCGCGTGCGGCTGAGCACGCACCTCGACGACCGCGCGGACGAGGTGCGGGGCGAGCTTCGCCTGCGCGGCGATGAAGGAGTGATCTGCCTGTGCAATGCTTAGGCAGATGGAGGATCTGAGTCTCGGGGACGCGGCCCGCGCGATCGGCGTCAGCGTCGACACGCTGCGGCGCTGGGACGCTGCCGGCAAGCTGGAGACGACCCGCGACGACCGCAACCAGCGGCGCGTGCCTCGGCAGGAGATCGAGCGCCTGACCAATCGGCCCGAGCGCCACACGGCCGGCGACGGGCTGTCGGCCCGCAACCGCTTCCCCGGCGTCGTCACGTCGGTCGAGGTCGACGGCGTGATGGCGCTGGTGGAGATCGAGGCCGGCCCGCACCGGATCACGGCGGCGATCACGCGCGACGCGGTCGAGGAGCTCGGCCTGGTGGAGGGCGCGCGGGCGACCGCGGCGGTCAAGGCGACGTCGGTGATGATCGAGCGCGGATGAGGCTGGCCGGCGTCCTCTTCGCATCGCTGCTCCTGGCGCTCGCGGGGTGCGGCGGCGACGAGCCGGGCGACGCCAAGCCGCAGCTCACCGTCTCGGCGGCGGCCTCGCTCAAGACGGCCTTCACCGAGTACGGCCGGCAGTTCGACGGCGCCGCGGCGCGCTTCTCCTTCGCCGGCTCGGACGAGCTGGCGGCGCAGATCGAGCAGGGCGTCAAGCCCGACGTCTTCGCGGCGGCCAACACGAAGCTCCCCGATGCCCTCTACGCCAAGGGCCTGGTCGAGAAGCCGACCGTGTTCGCGGGCAACCGGCTGGTGCTGGCGGTGCCGGCCGACGCCACCAAGGTCGGCTCGCTCGAGGACCTCGAGGCCGGCCGGTGTGAAGCTCGCGGTCGGCTCCAAGGACGTGCCGATCGGCGCCTACACCCGCACGATCCTCGACCAGCTCCCGCCGGCGCAGCGAAAGGCGATCCTCGGCAACGTGCGCTCCGAGGAGCCCGACGTGGCCGGCATCACCGGCAAGCTGACCCAGGGCGCGGTCGACGCCGGCTTCCTCTACGCCTCCGACGTGCGCGCGACCGACGACAAGCTGAAGGCGATCGAGCTGCCCGACACGCTGCAGCCGACGGTCGCCTACGGCGTCGCGGTGGTCAAGGGCGCCAAGCAGCCGCAGCAGGCCAGGGCGTTCATCGCCGGGCTGCTCGACGGCGCGGGAGCGGACGCGCTCGCGGACGCCGGCTTCCTGCCTCCGCCCACCCAGTGACAGCGCGGCGGCCGGGGTGGTTCGCCGCGCTGCTCGTCGCCGCGCTCACGCTGGTGCTGCTGTTCCTCACCGTGCCGGTGGTGGCGATCTTCGTCGACACCGGCCCGCTCGACCTGATCGACAGCCTGGGTGAGGAGGGGGCGCTCGAGGCGCTGCGGCTGAGCCTGCTCTGCAGCAGCGTCGCGGTGGCGATCATCGTCGTGATCGGGACGCCGGCGGCCTACTTCCTCGCCACCCGGCGCTTCCGCGGCCGCGCCGCGATCGTGACGTTGATCGAGCTGCCGCTGGTGCTCCCGCCGGCGGTCGCCGGGATCGCGCTGCTGGCGGCGCTCGGGCCGCAGGGGCTGCTCGGCGGCCTGATCGAGGACGCGGGGATCCAGCTCGTGCTGACGACCGCCGGCGTGATCGTGGCGCTCACCTTCGTCGCGGCGCCGTTCTACCTGCGCCAGGCGCAGGCGGGCTTCGAGGCGCTCGACCGGACCTGGCTCGAGGCCTCGCGCACGCTCGGCGCCGGCGAGGCACGGACGTTCCTGCGCGTCGCGATCCCGGCGGCCGGCCCGAGCCTGATCGCCGGCTTCGCGCTGGCGTGGGGGAGGGCGCTGGGGGAGTTCGGGGCGACGCTGATGTTCGCGGGCTCGTTCCGCGGCATCACGCAGACCGCGCCGCTGGCGATCTACGAGCGCTTCTCGACCGACTTCACCGGCGCGCTGGCGCTGTCGGCGGTGCTCGTCGCGGTCTCGGGCGCGCTCCTGCTCGCGGTCAAGCTGCTGGGCGGCTCGGCGTGGCTCGGCGGTGCTGCGCGTTGAGGCCGCCACGCGGCTCGGGGCGTTCGCGCTCGACGTCGCGCTCGAGGTCCCGGCCGGCACCTGCCTCGCGCTGGCCGGCCCGTCCGGCGCGGGGAAGACCTCGGTGCTGCGGGTGGTCGCCGGGCTCGTGCGCCCCGAGCGCGGGCGGGTGGCGTGCGGGGAGGAGGTGTGGCTCGACCGCGAGCTGCGGGATCGACCTCGCGCCCGAGCAGCGGCGCTGCGGCTACGTGTTCCAGGAGTACGCGCTGTTCGCCCACCTGCGCGTGTGGCAGAACGTCGCCTATCCGCTGCGCGGCGTGGAGCGCGGGGAGCGCAAGCGGCGGGCGCTGGAGCTGCTCGAGCGCTTCGGGGTCGCGCACCTCGCCGACGAGCGCCCGCGGACGCTGTCGGGGGGCGAGCGCCAGCGCGTCGCGGTCGCCCGCGCGCTGGCGCGGCGGCCGGCCGCGCTGCTGCTCGACGAGCCGCTGTCGGCGCTCGACACCCGCTCGCGCGCCGCGGGGGGCCGCGAGCTCGCGGCGGTCCTGGCCGAGACCGGCGTGCCCGCCCTGCTCGTGACCCACGACTTCACCGAGGCGGCGCTGCTCGGCGACCGCGTCGGCGTGATCGACGGCGGCCGCGTGATCCAGGAGGGCACGGCGGGGGAGCTCGCCGCGTCGCCGGTGTCGGCGTTCGTGGCCGACTTCACCGGCGCCGTGGTGCTGACCGGCACCGCGCACGCGATCGAGGGTGGGCTCACCTCGGTGGCGCTCGACGGCGGCGGGACGGTGTTGAGCACCGAGCCGGGCGAGGGCCCGGTCGCCGTCAGCATCTACCCGTGGGAGATCGCGCTCTCCCCGGCCGGCACGGAGCGCAGCGGCTCGGCCCAGAACCACCTCGCCGTCCGGGTCGTCTCGGTCACCGCCGTCGGCAACCGCATCCGCGCCGGGCTCGCCGCGCCGCAGCCGCTGACCGCGGAGCTCAGCGACGCCTCCGCCCAGGCGCTCGACCTGACGCCGGGCGCGCCCGTGATCGCGACCTGGAAGGCCGCCGCGACCCGCCTGCTGCGCCTGTGAGACGGGTCAGCGCGGCGGGGTGATGCGCAGGTAGCGGGCCTCCTGCGGAACCACGACGGCGGCGCCGGGCGGCACCTCGACCCACGAGCCGGCCGGCGCCCGCTGCTCGCCGAGCACGAGCTCGCCTTCGAGGACGTAGAGGGACTCGCCGGAGAGCGGTTGGTCGGGCTCGCCGAGGATCTCCTCGATCCGGATCGCGTCGATGTCGACGTGCACCCCGAGCCCCGGCTCTCCGATCACCGCCTCGCTCGCGGGCCGGACGCCCTCCGCGGGCGGGGGCTCCTGGTCGTAGGTGACCTTGCGGCCGTCGCGGATCCCGCGCATGTAGTCGGCGAAGCCCATGCCGGGCGCGTGGAGGTTGAGGTAGCGCATCTCCCTGTCGCTGCCGTTGCGGAAGCCGTGGACGACGAGCGGCGGCACGCGCGCGAGCGCGCCCTGCGGCACGACGACCAGGTCGTCCTCGAGGCCGAGCCGGACGGTCAGCTCGCCCTCGAGGACGTAGAAGAAGTCGGTGTGGCGGCGGTGGATGTGCGGGTCGGCGCCCTCGCGGCCCGGGCCGAAGCGCGACCACGTCGCGTGCACCGCGTCCCCGTCGGAGAGGATCTCGACCCGCCGCTCCGGCGAGTCCCCGATGACCTCGCCCCCGCGGGGCGGGATGACGACCGGCGTGTCCATGGCGGCGAAGGTACCGTCTTCGCGCTCTGAGGCAACCGATGACTTCCCGCGGCGCCGCGTGTCACAACGGGTGACACGCCACCAGAGGAGACACAGGATGATCAGCCAGATCCAGCTCGTGATGGTCCCGTCGACCGACCAGGACCGGTCGATCGAGTTCTACGAGGCGCTCGGGTTCGAGACGCGCGTCGACGCGCCGTTCGGCGAGGGCCACCGCTGGGTGGAGATCTACCCGCCGGGCGCGAGCACGGGCATCGCGCTGGTGCCTGCGGCGCCGGGCGAGACCGGCGTGCAGACCGGCATCATCGCGTGGACCGACGATGTGGATGCGACGCACGCGGAGCTGCGCTCGCGCGGGGTGGACGCCGACGCCGAGGTCGCGCGCCCCGGCGCGCCGGCCAAGATCCGGATGGGCGCCGTCGAGCTCGTCGGCCCGGAGCCGCCGATGTTCTACCTCCGCGACCCCGACGGCAACGCGCTGATGATCATCCAGGCGCCCGACCTAGGGCCTGGGGTCCGCCGGCATGACGACCGCCGGCTGGATGCCCGAGGCGCTGCGCCTGGTCGATGTCGATGATCTCGCGCCCGAACGGCGTCAGCGAGACGGGGATCAGCTTGAAGTTCGCGAGCCCGAGCGGGATCCCGATGATCGTGATGCACATCAGGACGCCCGTGATCACATGGCCGATCGCCAGCCACCAGCCGGCGAGCACGAACCAGATGATGTTGCCGACGGTCGAGCCGGCGCCCGCGTCGGGCCGGCGCACGATCGTGCGCCCGAAGGGCCAGAGGCAGAACAGCGCGATCCGGGCGGACGCGATCCCGAACGGGATCGTGATGATGAGGACGAACATGACGAGCGCGACGACGGCGTAGCCGAAGGCCATCACGAGGCCGCCGAAGACGAGCCAGATCACATTGAGGAGCAGCCGCATCCACTGAGGCTAACCCCCGAGGAGCTCCGCGATGATCGGCGCGGCCTCATCCGGGCCCGTGACCTCGAGCACCAGGCGACGGTCGGCCGGCCGGAGGTCCAGCTGCGACTGCCAGAGCATCGACGAGCGCGCGCGGTTCGACGAAGCGCCGGCATGACGCGCCGGCAGAGCCCCGCTGGCGGTAGCCCGCCGGGGAACTCGATGCTCGTCGCCTCCTGGACGACATCGCGCACGGTCTGGCGCTGGGGGGTGATGACCTCGACCGGGACCCCGAGGGCCTCGACGCGCTGCGGAAGGTCCCGGCGCAGCCAGCGCGACAGGTGCCGCGGCAGCGTCGAGATGAGGATGCGGTCGACGCGGTCCGCCGCGACGACGTCGCGGATCGCCTGGAGCGGGTGATCGCTGTCGCCCGTCAGGCCCGCGACGGGGCCGCGCGCCGCGCGCTCGAGGAGCGGCAGCGCCGCCTCCAGCGTCCAGTCGGTGCGCTCCGACCGGCCCGCGTCGGGGATCAGCAGCGAGAAGGTCGTCGGCTGCTCCCGGCCGTAGCGCTTCACCGCGCTGAGCAGGTCCGGCGTTGCGGCGGTGCGATTGGCCACGATCAGGACACGGCGGCGTGGAGCGTCCATGGCTGCCCTCCTCGGGCGTCGACGAGTGTGCGTCGATCGTCAGCGCGTCGGGACGCGCGCGCCAGGGACCCTGGGGGTCGGGACCCACACCTTCGGCGCCATCACCGGAGCTCGTGTGCCCCCTCTGCGCTGTTCGACGCGGCGGCCTGACGGGGAGCGGGCGGCGGCCCAGGACGCCGCCGCCGCTGCCTCCCCGCGACGTGACTACGAGTGCTGGGCCGTCGCGAGCTTCGCGACGCACTTGCCGAAGGCGTTGCGCTTGTTCTTGCTCGTGCCGTACTTGGCGCGGAACGCGGCCGGGTCGGCCTTGCGCTCGGTCTTGCAGGCCTTCGCGGCGTTGACGTCGGCCTTGACGCCGTCGTCGACGGACTTGGCCGTCTCGGACTTCGCCTTCTGCGACACGCACTTGCCGTGCGCGTTGGCGCCGTGCTTGCCGGTGCCGTACTTCGCGGTGAAGGCGGCCGGATCGGCGGTCTCCTCGGCGGTGCAGTCCTTGGAGGCGTTCTGCTTGGCCTCCTTGGCGGCCTCGGTGGTCGCGTGCGAGCGCTTGGCGACGCACTTGCCGAACGCGTTGCGCTTGGTCTTGTTCGTGCCGTAGGTCATGCGGAAGAGCTCGAGGCCCATCGCGGAGCGCTCGGTGCGGCACTGCTTGGATGCCGACGGGGTGGTCGGCGCAGGACTCGGGGTCGAGCCGTCTGCGAAGGCGGTGCTGCTGAGGGCGAGTGCGCCCATCAGCGAGAGTGCGGTGAGAGTCTTCATGCCCCTTCAGACGCGCTGCCGCGACGGAGGTTGGTCGGTCAGCGCTTCTTGCCCTTCGCGGCGGCCGGCGGGGTTGCCCTGCGCTTGCTCGCCGGGGGCTTGGCGGCGGGCGCGGAGTGGGTCTTCACGGCGGGGGCCGGCTTCGCCGCCGCCGCGCGCCGGCGGCCCGGCGCGGAACGTGCGGCCGCGCGCTGCCGGCCCGCGGCCGAGCGCGCCGCCGACCGCCGGCGGCCGCGGGCGCGCGCCTTCGCAGCCTTGGAGTTTCCTCGGGAAGCTCCCTGACCGCGCCGCTTCCGGCTCGCGGCCCGCTTCGCCGCGGCGGGCGCGGACGTGGTCGACGCGACGCCGAGACGGCGGGGCCGGCCGCGGGTGTCGCCGCCGCGGTGGCGGCCGGCGCGCGCGTCGCTGCCGCCGCTGCCGCAGGGCGCTGGGCCGGGCGGGGCTGCTCGAGCTCGCGCACGGCAACGACCCCGCCGCCGCCCGCGCCGACGGCGAGCGCGGCGACGACAAGCGTCTTGACCCCCAGCCCGGACGCGCCGGCGGCCGTCCCGGCGGCTGCCGCGCCGCCCGCCGCCGCGGCGCCCTGGCCGCCGGCGGAGAGCGCGGCGGTGAGCACGCTGTGCTTGAGCGCGACGCCCGGGACCACCGGCAGCAGCAGCGAGAACGCGACGCGCTGGCGCTTGACCTCCGCCGAGAAGGCCGTGCAGGACGGGCAGAGCGCGAGGTGGCGGCGCAGCGGGGCGCGGCGCAGCGCGCCGCCCTTGAGCGTCGACAGCTGCTCGCAGACGTCGCGGCAGCTCAGCTCGCGCGCCTGCCGCCACCCGGCCAGCGCCTCGCGGGCCTGGTAGATCAGGGCCTTCACCTTGTCGGTCCGGACGTCGAGCGTGGCTGCGATCTCCTGCTGGGAGAGGTCGCCGAGCTCCGCGAGCACCAGCGCCGCCCGCTGGTCGTCGGGGAGCCGGGCGATGTCGCCGAGCATGTCCTTGAGGTCCTCGCCGAGCTCGACCTCGTCCGCGAGCGCGAGCCCGGCGCAGCTCGGCTCGTGCACGTCGTCCAGGGCGAGCGTCTCGCGCCGCGAACGCAGCGTCGAGAGGCAGCGGTTGCGGGCGATCGTGTAGAGCCAGGGCTTGAGGTTGACGTGGCCCGTCCCGTCGCGCAGATGGCGGTGCGCGGAGACGAACACGCGCTGGAGGGCGTCCTCGGCCTCCTCGTGGGAGCCGAGCATGTGGCGGCAGAAGGCCAGCAGCGGGCGGTGGTGGCGGTCGTAGATCGCCTCGAACGCCGACTCGTCACCGCGCCGCAGGGCGGCGACCAGCCGCTCGTCGGAGGCGCCGCGCAGCAGCCGCGACGGGAGTCGCAGCGAGCGGGGAGAGAGCGCGGTGGCCTGCATCTACTTCCTATCGGCCCGCGGCGGCTCGAACTGTTGTGCCGGTTGCACACCTGGATGGAGACGCGCTCGGGAGGCCAAGGTTGGCGACGTGCGACCAACCTTCACCCCCGAGCCGGCGTTTCACCCCGCATGAGCCTCCAGACCAGCGGGATCCGCAGCGAGCTCGTCCACCACTTCAACGTCGCGATCGGCTACTGCGGCGGCTGCACGCCGGCCGAGCGGGAGGACGCCCACTACGAGCGCGGGCGCAAGGACGGGCTCGGCCAGGCGCTCGAGCTCGTCGACACCTTCCTGTACTCCGATGACGGCGAGCCGGGCCGCCGACGGGCCGCCGAGGACATCGCGGCGGACCGCCTGTGACCCGCGGTCAGTCGGCCATGGCCGGCGCCGACGCCTCCTGGGTCGCGGTCTGCGCCATCAGGAAGTACGAGATCGCCGCGAGCCCGAAGGCCACGAAGACGCCGTAGCGGTAGAGCTGGTCGAGGAAGTTCGGGTCGGCCACGACGCCGCCCTTGGTCGTCGCGGCGTTGAGGAAGCCGGGGATCACCGGGACGATGCCGATCGCGACCGCGGCGAGCGCGCGCACGTTGTAGCCGCGCGCGTACCAGTAGCGGCCGTGCTCGCGGTACAGCTCGACCACGTCGAGCACGGTCTTCCGGATGATCCAGTAGTCGACGATCATCACGCCCGCGAACGCCGCGAGCAGGCTGCCGTAGCCGACGAGCCAGGTGAAGATGTAGGCGCCGACGTCGTCGTAGAGCTTCCACGGGAACGACACGATCCCGATCACGGCCGTGATCACGCCGCCGGCCGGAACGAGATCTGGCGCGGCGAGAGGTTGGAGAAGTCGTTCGACGGCGAGACGACGTTGGCCGCCATGTTGGTCGACAGCTGCGCGATCACGATGATGATCATCGCCAGCACGAGCAGGATCGGGAGGTCGTCGAGCAGGCGGGCGACGAGCGCGACCGGGTCCCAGATCGCCTCGCCGTAGACGACGATCGTCGCGGCCGTGACGGCGATGCCGACGACGAGAACGCCGTCATCGTCAGCGGCATCGCCACCGACTGGCCGACGACCTGCGACTTCTGGTCGCGCGCGTAGCGCGTGAAGTCCGGGATGTTGAGCGAGAGCGTGATCCAGTAGCCGATGTTCGCCGCCAGGCCGGGCGCGAACAGCGACCAGAAGCTCTGGTCGTCGGACACGAGCTTGGACGAGGCCGAGAACACGTTGCCGATCCCGCCGCCCGCGTCGAAACCCCAGATCAGCAGCGCGAGGCTGCCGCCGATCAGCAGCGGCGCCGCGGTCCGCTCGAGCCAGCGGATGCCCTCGATCCCGCGCAGGATGATCGCCAGCTCGATCAGCCAGAACGCCCCGAACGCGATCGCCTTGTGTGCGCCGACGTCCGCCCAGCCGTTCCACAGGGTGGCCATCAGCGTGTCGACTGCGAGCGCGCCGATCCACGTCTGGATCCCGAACCAGCCGCAGGCGACGAGCGCGCGGGCCATCGCGGCGACGTTCGCGCCGCGGATGCCGAAGCTCGAGCGCACGAGGACCGGGAAGGGGATGCCGTACTTCGTCCCCGGGTGGGCGTTGAGCAGCATCGGGATGAGCACGATCACGTTGCCCAGCGAGACCGTCAGCAGGCCCTGCCACCACGACATCCCCGCCGCGATCAGGCCGGAGGCGAGCGTGTAGGTCGTCGTGACGATCGACAGGCCGATCCAGAGCGCCGCGAAGTCATAGGTGCCCCAGGTCCGCCGATCCGCCTCGGTCGGGGCGAGGTCCCCGTTGGACAGCGGCGAGTCCGCGATGCCGCGATCGGAGTGGATGG
>CAWBCU010000005.1:0-30276 GCA_963787335.1 uncultured Solirubrobacterales bacterium | reverse complement strand
GCCGCGGGCGGCGAGTGCGCCCTCGGCCGCGTCGGAGCGCGCGAGCGCGACGACCTCGTCCCCGCGCCCGAGCAGCCGCCCGGCGAGCGCGCCGCCCACGAGCCCGCTGCCACCGGTCAGGAAGACGCGCGTCACGGCCGCACACCCGCTGCGCGGCGGCCGCGGCGGCCTCCCCGTCGGTCTCGCGCAGCGCGGCCTTGACGGCGGGGATGCGCCCGGCCGCCATGCTCAGCTCACGCACGCCGACGCCGACCAGCGCGACGGCGGCCTCCGGGTCGCCCGCGAGCTCACCGCAGACGCCGACCCAGCGCCCGTGCGCCTCGGCGGCCTCGACCACCTCCGCGATGAGGCGGAGCACCGGGGCGTGCGACGCGTCGTCGAGCAGCGCGGCGAGCGTCGCGTTGCCGCGCTCGGCCGCCATCGTGTATTGGGCGAGGTCGTTGGTCCCGATCGAGAAGAAGTCGACCTCGGGCGCGACCTGCGCGGCCGTCAGCGCGAGCGCCGGCACCTCGACCATGACGCCGACCTCGAGCTCCGCGGTGCTGCCGAGCGCGGCGCGCTCGGCGTCGAGGAGCGCGCGGGCGGCGCGCAGCTCCTCGAGCGTGGCGACCATCGGGAACATCAGCTTGAGCGGATGCTCGGCGGCGACCCGCAGGATCGCGCGGAGCTGGGTGCGGAACAGCTCGGGCTCGGCGAGCGAGAGGCGGATCCCGCGGCCGCCGAGGAACGGGTTGTCCTCGGGCGCCTGGCGCAGGAACGGCAGCGGCTTGTCGGCGCCGGCGTCGAGCGTGCGGACGATCAGCGGGCGCCCCTCGAGCGCCTCGGCGATCTCGGTGAGGACCGCGACCTGCTCGTCCTCGCTCGGCGGGTCCGCGCGGTCGAGGAAGAGGAACTCGGTGCGCAGCAGGCCGACGCCCTCGGCGCCCTGCTCGACGGCCGCCCGCACCTCGGCCGCGCTGCCGATGTTCGCGACGACCTCGACGCGGCGGCCGTCGCGCAGCGCTCCCGGCTCGCCGGCCCGCTCCAGCGCCGCGGCGCGCGCCGCGTCGTCGGCGCGGCGGCGCTCCTCGCGGGCGGCGATCGTGGCGGGGTCGGGGTCGATCTCGACGGTGCCCTGCTCGCCGTCGAGGACCAGCGGCGTGCCGTCCTCGATCTCCAGCAGCGACGCGCCGAGGCCGACGACGGCGGGGATGCCGAGCGCGCGGGCGAGGATCGCCGCGTGACCGGTCGCGCCGCCGCGCGCGGTGGCGATCGCGTAGGCCCGGTCGGCATCCAGCGCCGCTGCCTCGCCCGGCGTCAGCTCGTCGGCGAGCACGATGCCCGGCTCGTCGAGCACCGCCGCGAACGGGGTGCCGGCCAGGTGGCCGAGCACGCGGCGCGCGACGTCCTCGACGTCGACCGCCCGCTCCTGCAGATACGAATCCTCCAGCGCGCGGAACGACGCGGCGGCGTCGGCGGCGGCGGACTGCCACGCGCGCGCGGCGCCCGCGCCGTCTCTCGATCGCGGCGGCCGCGGGCGCGAGCAGCGCGTCGTCGTCGAGCAGCAGCGCGTGCGCATCGAAGATGTCCGCCTCGGTCGCGCCGCCCCGCCCGGCGATGGCGGCCCGCGCCGCCTCCAGGTCGCCCCGCACCGCCGCGCGCGCCGCGTCCAGCCGCTCCCGCTCCTCCTCGACGGACCCCACCGGCCCGTCCTCGACGACCGGCTCCGGGATCCGCAGCCGCCGCGCGGCCCCGATCGCGATCCCCGGCGACGCCGCCACGCCGACCAGCCGCCCTCCGGCCGCCGGCGCCTCCCCGGCTCGCTCGGGCACGCGCTCCTCCGGGCCGTCGTCGCCCGGCTCGTCGCCCCAGTTCTCGGCCGCGAGCGCGCGCACGGCGTCGAGCGCGGCCGCGGCCTGGGGCCCGCGCGCGAGCACGCGGATCTCGTCGCCCATGTGCACGCCGAGCACGGCGAGCCCGGTGAGGCTGCGCCCGTCGGCCGGCCCGCGGTCCTGGGTCGCGTTGGAGACCTGGACCTCGGCGTCGAGCCCGCGCAGCGCGGCCACGAACCGCGCCGCCGGCCGCGCGTGGAGCCCGAGCCGGTTCTCGACGCGCAGCCGCAGCTCCTCCCCCGAGCCGAGGTCGGCCGGAGCCTCGGCGGGATCTTCGTCGTCGCCGCCCAGCTGCTCGGACTTCATCCGGATCGCGCCGCGGGCCTCGCGGGCGACCTCGTCGAGCGTGGCGCCGCTTGCCGGCGGTGGCGGCGGCGGCCACCGCGCCCTCGACCAGCGGCGCGTCGGAGAGCTTGATCGGGCCGCCGTCCGGGTCGGCCATCTCGACCGCGATCTCGGCGCTCATGAGCGCGCTGCCGAGGTCCATCAGGACGAGCACGCCGTCGTCGGACCGCGCGCGCTCGATCGCGGCGCGGACCCGCTCGGCGTCGGTGCCGATGGCGCCGTCCTCCATGCCGCCGGCCGCCTCGATCGCGACCTCGGCGCCCATCTCGCGCGCGAGCGCGACGACGCCCTCGGCGAGCGCCGCGCTGTGGGAGACGATGACGAGGCCGACCATCGTCGTAGGTTCAGCGGCTCCGGGAGCGGTCCGCAGACCGCTCCCGGGACGGCCGCGGGCTACTCGCCCGCGGGGGCCGCCTCAGCCTCGTCCTCGGACTCGAACCAGTCGAACGTGCGCGTGACCGCCCGCTTCCAGTACTTGAAGTACTCGTCGCGGTCGGAGGCGTCCATCTTCGGCTCCCAGCGCTTGTCCTCGACCCAGTTCTCGCGCAGGTCCTCGACCTCGCCCCAGAACCCGGTCGCCAGCCCCGCCGCGTACGCGGCGCCGAGCGACGTGGTCTCCGGCACCTTCGGCCGGATCACCGGCACGCCGAGCAGGTCGGCCTGGAACTGCATCAGCAGGTCGTTGCCGACCATGCCGCCGTCGACCTTCAGCGACTCCAGCGCCACGCCGGAGTCCTGGTTCATCGCCTCGACGACCTCGCGGCTCTGGAAGGCGGTCGCCTCCAGCGTCGCGCGGGCGATGTGGCCGGCGTTGACGTAGCGGGTCAGACCCGCGAACACGCCGCGGGCGTTGGACTTCCAGTACGGGGCGAACAGCCCGGAGAACGCCGGCACGATGTAGCAGCCGCCGTTGTCCTCGACCGTCTGCGCGAGCTCCTCGACCTCCGGCGCCGCCTTGATCATCTTCAGGTTGTCGCGCAGCCACTGCACGAGCGCCCCGGTGATCGCGATCGAGCCCTCGAGGCAGTACACCGCGTCCTCGTCGCCGATCTTGTAGCCGACCGTGGTCAGCAGGCCGTTCTTGGACTGGACCGCCTCCGTGCCCGTGTTGAGCAGCAGGAAGTTGCCCGTGCCGTAGGTGTTCTTCGCCTCGCCGGGCGCGAAGCAGGTCTGGCCGAACGTGGCCGCCTGCTGGTCGCCCAGGATGCCCGCGATCGACACGCCCTGCAGCGCGCCGCCGGACTTGACCTCGCCGTAGACCTCGCTCGATGCCTTGATCTCGGGCAGCATCGCGCGCGGGATGCCCATGACGTCCATGATCTTCTCGTCCCAGTCCAGGGTCTTGAGGTCCATGAGCATCGTGCGGCTGGCGTTCGTGACGTCGGTGATGTGGATCCCGCCGTCGGTGCCGCCGGTGAGGTTCCAGATCAGCCAGGTGTCCATGTTGCCGAACAGCAGGTCGCCGGAGTCGGCCTTGTCGGCGGCGCCGTCGACGTTGTCGAGGATCCAGCGGACCTTCGGGCCCGAGAAGTAGGTCGCCAGCGGGAGGCCGACCTGCTCCTGGAAGCGGGCCTGCCCGCCGTCCTTGGCGTACTCGTCGACGAGCTTGTCGGTCCGCGTGTCCTGCCACACGACCGCGTTCATGATCGGCTCGCCGGTGGTCTTGTCCCACACCATCGCCGTCTCGCGCTGGTTGGTGATCCCGACGCCCGCGACGTCGTCGGCGCTCGCGCCGGCGGACTCCATCGCCTCGTCGATCACCTCGGTCGTGCGCGACCAGATCTCGTTCGCGTCATGCTCGACCCAGCCGGGCTTGGGATAGATCTGCTCGTGCTCCTTCTGGGCCACGGCGACGGGCTTGCCGCCGTGGTCGAAGATCATGCACCGCGTGCTGGTGGTGCCCTGATCGATCGCTGCTGCGTACTTCGCCATCAAATCTCGCTTTCAGTCTCGTCCCTCGGTGTCTGGTCCCGCGGCTATCAGCCGGGGAAGAACAGGTCGAACGCGAGCGCCCCGAGGACGCCGCCGATGATCGGGGCCACGACCGGGATCCATGAGTACTCCCAATCCGAGCCGCCCTTGCCGGGGATCGGCAGGATCGCGTGCATGATCCGCGGCCCGAGGTCGCGCGCCGGGTTGATCGCGTAGCCCGTCGGGCCGCCGAGCGAGAGCCCGATGCCCAGCACCAGCAGGCCGACCAACAGACCGCCGAGGCCGGTGGCCGCCGTGTCCGGGTTGGCGAAGAACGCGAGCACGCCGAACACGAGCACGAACGTCCCGATGATCTCGCAGATGATGTTGTGCGCCGTGTTGCGGATCGCCGGCGCCGTGCAGAACACGGCGAGCTTCAGGCCCGGGTCCTCGGTCTCGCGCCAGTGCGACAGGTACGAGAGCCACACCAGCGTCGCGCCGATCATCGCGCCGACGAACTCACCCGCCAGGTACTTGGGCACGTCACTCCACTCCGTGTCCCCGATCGCCGCGAACCCGAGCGTCACCGCCGGGTTGAGATGCGCGCCGCTGAACTGCCCGACCGCGAAGACGCCGACCATCACGCCCATCGCCCAGCCCCAGGTGATCACGATCCACCCGGAGTTCTCGGCCTTGGACTTGCTGAGCAGCACTGCTGCCACAACACCGTCGCCCAGCAGGATCAGGAGCGCTGTCCCGATCGCCTCCGCTCCGAAGATACTCAAGAGCTCTCCTCCTCCTCACTACGTCGAGTTGCCGACCCCAACGAGTCGGACACTACCTTTTTTGGACCGAGTCAGGCGAACGCCTTCGCCGCCGTGTCAAGCAGCATGTGGGTCGAGGTCGCGCCGGGATCCTGATGGCCGACGCTGCGCGGGCCGAGGTAGCTCGCGCGGCCCTTGCGGGCCTCGAGCGGGACGGTCGCGTGCATTCCCTCCTCGGCGGCGGCGGCCGAGGAGCGCAGTGCGTCGCCGAGCTCCTCCCCCTCCGCGGCCCTCAGCGCCTCCAGCGCGGGCAGCAGCGCGTCGACCATGGTCTTGTCGCCCGCCTGCGCCTTGCCGCGCGCCTGCACGCCGGTGACCGCAGCGCCCAGCGCTTCGGTCCAGCCCGCCAGGTCGAGCTCCTCCTTCCCGGTCGCCTTGCTGCCGAGCTGCAGGAACAGCGTGCCGTACAACGGGCCCGCGGCGCCACCGACGGTCGAGACGAGCGTCATCCCGGCCGTCTTGAGCAGCGCGCCGATGTCGTCGCCCTCCTGCGCGTCGAGCTTCTCGACGACCTTGCGCATCCCGCGGTCCATGTTCGTCCCGTGGTCGCCGTCGCCGATCGCCGTGTCGAGCTTGGTCAGCTCGGCCCTGCGCTCGGCGACGCCGTCCGCGTAGGCGTGGAGCCAGTCGCGGACGGTGGGGCCGGTGATGCTCATCCGATGCGCAGCGCCGGCGTGTCGCACGGCGCGTCCCACAGCCGGGTCAGCTCGTCGTCGAGCTTGAGCAGCGTGATCGAGCAGCCCGCCATCTCCAATGAGGTGATGTAGTTGCCGATCAGCCGGCGCTCGATCGTGATGCCGCGCCCCTCGAGGAACTTCGCGAGCTCGCGGTAGACGATGTAGAGCTCGATCAGCGGCGTCCCGCCCATGCCGTTGACGAACGCGAGCACCTTGTCGCCGGACTCGTACGGGAGGTCCTCGACGACCGCGGTCGCCAGGCGCTCGACGATGTCGTGCGCGGAGGAGAGCTTCTCCCGGTAGCGCCCCGGCTCGCCGTGGATGCCGATGCCGATCTCCATCTCGTCGTCGGCGAGCTCGAAGCTCGGCTCGCCGGAGCCGGGGGTGATGCACGGCGTCAGCGCCATGCCCATGGTCCGCCCCTGGCCGTTGACCGTGCGGCAGACCTCGGCGACCTCGGCGAGGGACTTCCCCTCCTCGGCGGCGGCGCCGCAGATCTTCTCGGCGATCACCGTGATCCCGACGCCGCGGCGGCCGGCCGTGTAGAGGCTGTCCTGGACCGCGACGTCGTCGTTGGTGACGACCGCCTCGACCTCGATGCCCTCGCCCTGGGCGAGGTCGGCGGCCATCTCGAAATTGAGCACGTCGCCGGTGTAGTTCTTGACGATGTGCAGCACGCCCGCGCCGCCGTCGACGGCCTTGGTCGCCTCGAGCATCTGGTCCGGCGTCGGCGAGGTGAACACCTCGCCGGGACACGCGGCGTCGAGCATCCCCGGCCCGACGAAACCGCCGTGCATCGGCTCGTGCCCGGAGCCGCCGCCGGAGATGATCCCGACCTTGCCCTGCACGGGCGCGTCGGCGCGCACGATCAACATCGGCTCGTAGACCACGCGCACGCGATCGCCGTGCGCGGCCTCGATGCCCTCCAGCGCTTCACGAACGACCGCGTCTGGATCGTTGATCAGCTTCTTCATCTCGCCCCTCCACTCGACTGCCGGGAAACGGAGGCCCGACGCTACCGGACTGGAGGTGCTTGACGCTAGGTCAGTCGGCGGCGACCGGCGAGTGCGGCTCGGCGGCCGCCTCGGGGACGACCGCGCGCCGGAAGCGCATCGACGCCTCGCCCGGATGGCGCGCCTCGAAGTCCTCGAGCACGCGATGCATGACGAGCAGGTCGACCTCAGGCGTCTTGTCGCGCTCCCAGAACTCGCGGATCTCGTCCATGACCTCGTGCCGCATCGACTCGTCCTCCGGCTCGATCGGGTCGCCGAAGCGCACCTCGATCGTGTGGCGGCGGGAGAAGAAGCGGCCGGGCTTGCGCTTCGGCCAGTTCTGGCCCGGGGGCATCGCGTCGTGCGTGCCGCTGACGTGGATCGGGACGATCGGGATGCCGTGCTGCGCGGCGATCACCGCGGCGCCGGAGCGGACCTTGCCGATCTCGCCGTCGCGCGAGCGGGTGCCCTCGGGGAACATCAGCAGGTTCCAGCCCTTGTCGATCAGCTTGTCCACGTGGTCGGTCGCGCCGCTGGAGAGCCCGCCGCCGTTGCGGCCGAGCGGGACGGTGTTGAACAGCAGCGCGACGCCGTTGGCCTTCCAGCGCTTCTTGTAGAAGTAGTCGGCGGCGGCGGCGACCGCGGTGCGGTTGCGCCACTTGCGCGGGATCGAACGGAGGATCGTCGGCGTGTCCAGGTGGCTGGAGTGGTTGGCGACGAAGATGACCGGCGAGGGCAGGTCGTCGAACACCTCACGCTGGACGGCGACGGGCCGGTGCGCGTAGAAGTCGATCATCGGGCCGAGGATGAACCGCAGGATGCCCGCGCGTGCGGCGCGGGCGTAGCCGTAGCGCGCCCACGAGACGTCCATGTTCGCGTACTGGCGCGCGAGCTCGGTGCCCTTGGTCCGCAGCTCGGCGCCGCGATGCTTGAGCTCCTCGGCGCTGCGCGCGGTGCGCTCGCCCAGCTCCGGCACCCGGCCCCGCAGGTCCGGGACGCGGGCCTTGATGTCAGTCGTGCGCGACTTCGCGCGGTCGGTGCCGTCCCCCATGTGGGCATCTACTCCGTGGTCCGCGATCGGTTTCGCTTGCGTTCTGACACGTTCGGGCGGACCATGTGGGCGTGAGCCTCGACGGTCCCTCGCGGCGCATCATCGCCGAGCCGGCGGACGCCCCGGCGCGGCCCGAGCCGGCCCCGGTGGCGCCCCGCCCCGAGCCCGCTCCGGCGCCGTGACGGCTGATCCTCCGGTCGTCCCCAGCGCGGTGTACGGCCTGCGGACCTGGACCGTGGCCGGCGAGCGCGGGAGCGAGCGGCTGGCCGGGCCGCACCGCGGCGTCCCGTGGCCGACGGGCGGCGAGTGGCTGGACGCCACGTGCGAAGAGGGCCACGCGGCGCCGGCGGGCGGCTGCCAGTGCGGCGTCCACGCGTGGCATCCGCGCCGACGCTGGGCGCGCCGCATCCTGGCGACGCGGGACGACATCCCGGGCGTCGTCGAGGCGCGCGGCGCGATCGAGCTCCACCACGACGGCCTGCGCGCACAGCGCGCCCGCCCGTACGCGCTCGTGAGGACGCGCAGCGCCAACCCCGCGCTGCTGGACCGGCTCGCGGCCGCCTACGGGCTGCCGGTCGTCGACGTGCGCGGCCCCGACGACGTGGTGAACTGGTGCCGCGAGCGCGGGCTCGGCCTCTCCGAGGAGGTCGTCACCTCGCTGCTCGGACCGCGCGAGCGGGAACCCCGGCGGCTGGCGCCGATCGCGCTCCGGCTCGCGGGCGTGGCCGCCGTCGTCGCCGTCCTGCTCGGGCTCGGGCTCGCCGACGATCCGAAGGGCGATCGGGTCCTGAACGGCCGGACGGGGCCGATCCACGTCGACCGCTGACTAGCCTACGCCCGCATGCGCGTCTGTCCCTTCTGCGGCCGCCCGCCCGGCGCCGGGGTGTTCTGCGAGGCGTGCGGGCGCAACCTCGCCGCCGTCGAGCGCCTCCCGACCGCCGAGGAATGGGAGGGCGGCGGAGGCCCCGCCGAGGCCGACGAGGTCGCGGTCGATCCCGCCGCCGCGGTCGCGGCGTTCCTGGCCGCCATGCACGACGCCGGGGACCCGGGCGCGAAGGACTTCCCGGCCGGCAAGCCGTCGTTCCTCGGGCGGACGAAGCAGATCCACGGATGGGTGGTGCGGCCGGTCGACCGCGAGGACTTCGAGGGCCCGAAGCGCTACGAGCCGGGCCTCGTGCTGACCGTCGAGGGCGCCTTCCACCAGCTCGACAGCGAGCTGCGCGGCTGGGGCCAGCGCGACTTCCCGGTCTTCCAGCACAGCGCCTCCGCCGAGCCGATCGACGCGCCGCTCGAGCCGCGGCTGGTCGCCGAGCTCGCCGCGGTGCGCGCGGCCAACGGCGCGTAGGTTGCGCGCGTGACGGGTCCGCAGGTACGGTCGCGGGCGATGGAACCGGTTCGGGAGCCCAAGGTCAGCGCAGCGCCGGAGCGCGAGAGCGCCCCCGCGCCGCCGGCCGCGCGCCCGCTCGGGAACGGCCGCGACGCGGCCTGGGCCGCGGTCGCGCGCCACGCCTCCCGCCACGCCGGCAACCGCGCGACCCAGGCGATCCTGCGCGCGCCTCCGAAGACCACCGCGGACATGCACGCCGAGATCTACGGCGACTCGGCGGCCGCCCACGCGACGACTCCGCCGGCCTACGAGTTCAGCGACGACCCGCTGGCCGAGGGCGGCTTCGGCCCGAACGATGCCACCATCCGCGTCAAGCCGGGCCCCGTGCGGGCGGACCTGATCCGGCCCAAGTGGGTGCCCCCGTCGCAGGAGTGGCTCGAGGAGGCGCTGAAGAAGGACGCGCTGCTCAAGGTGCTGCCGGACTGGGCGCGCACGAAGGCGATCGACGCGCTCAAGGACGCCGACGAGATGGCGGCGGAGAAGATCATCGACGCGCTGCCGTGGGACGACAAGACCAAGGCGGCGGCGACGGCGGCCATCCAGTCCATCCTCCAGCTCGCCAAGGGCCGCACGTTCAAGCTGCCCGAGGCGCCGCCGAACCCCCGCCTGCCCGACTGGTCGAAGCCGATCGACGTGCCGAAGGCCCCGGGGGAGCAGATCTTCATGCTCCCGCCGATCCGCTTCTGAGGCCCTAGCTCAGCTCCCGGCTCAGCGCGTCCCTCGCTCGGCGAACTCCGGTGCGCGGGTGCGGGCGGCGTCGGCGGCCTGGTCGTCGGGCTGCTCCTGGGAGTCGCGCTCGGCGGCCACGCGCTCGCCGTAGACCTTGACCTCGCGGGCGATCGTCTCCTCGGACCAGCCGAGCACCTCGCCCATCAGCCGCGCGACCGGCTCGGCCGAGGTGAGGCCGCGGTCGAAGGTCTCGATCGAGATGCGCGTGCGGCGGGCGAGGACGTCGTCGAGGTGGTGGGCGCCCTCGTGCGCCGCGGCGTACCAGGCCTCGACGCACAGGTAGTCCTCGGTGCCCTCGAGCGGCTTGCCGAGCTCCGGGCGCCGGGCGACCTCGTCGAGCAGCTCGTGGATGCGCGAGCCGTAGCGCTGCAGCAGGTGCTCGATGCGCGCGAGGTGCAGCCCGCTCTCGCGCGCCAGGCGGCGGCGGCCGTTCCAGAGCACCTGATAGCCCTCGGCGCCGACGAGCGGCGTCACGTGGGTTGCGCTGTCCGGCACGGACTCGTCGAGGCCGTGCGCCGCGGCGTCGACCGCGTCGCGCGCCATCACGCGGTAGGTCGTGTACTTGCCGCCGGCGACGGCGACGAGCCCCGGCACCGGCACGGCGACCGTGTGCTCGCGGCTGAGCTGGCTGGTGCCCTCCGACTCGCCGGTGAGCAACGGGCGCAGGCCGGCGTAGACGCCCTCGACGTCGGCGTGGGTGAGCGGCTGGGTGAGGACGGCGTTGACGTGCTCGAGCACGTAGTCGATGTCGCTGGCGCTGGCGGCCGGGTGGGCCTTGTCCAGCTCCCAGTCGGTGTCGGTCGTGCCGATGATCCAGTGGCGGCCCCACGGGATGACGAACAGCACGCTCTTCTCGGTGCGCAGGATCAGCGCCGTGTCGATCTGGACGCGGTCGCGCGGGACGACGAGGTGGATGCCCTTGGAGGCGCGCACCTTGAACTTGCCGCGCTCGCCCACGAGGTGCTGGAGGTCGTCGGTCCACACGCCGGTCGCGTTGATGACCTGGCGCGCCTGGATGTCGAACTCCTCGTCGGCGAGGTCGTCGAGGGCGCGCACGCCGGTGACGCGCTCGCCCTCGCGCAGGAAGCCGACGACCGCGGTGCTGGACGCGACGGCGGCGCCGTAGGACGCGGCCGTGCGCGCGACCGTGAGCGTGTGGCGGGCGTCGTCGACCTGGGCGTCCCAGTACTGGAGCGCACCGATCGAGCGAGTCGGGCTTGAGCGCCGGCGCGATCTGCAGCGCCTTGCGCTTGGTCAGGTGGCGGTGGCGGTGCAGGCCCTTGCGGCCGCCGAGCTCGTCGTAGAGGAGCATCCCGGCGCTGACGTAGAAGCGCTCCCAGAAGACGGCGGGTCGAGCGGATAGAGGAACGGCACGGGCCGCACGAGGTGCGGCGCGATCACGTTCAGGAGCAGGCCGCGCTCGCGCAGCGCCTCGCGCACGAGGCCGAACTCCATCTGCTCGAGGTAGCGCAGCCCGCCGTGGACCAGCTTGCTCGAGCGGCTCGAGGTGCCGGAGGCGAAGTCGCGCGCCTCCAGCAGCGCGACCGACAGGCCGCGGCTGGCGGCATCGAGCGCGCAGCCCGTCCCCGTGGCGCCGCCGCCGATGACGACGACGTCGAAGGTCTCCTCGCGCATCCGCGCCAGCGCGGCGTCGCGCTGCTGGGGATCGAGGCGAGCTGGATTTTGGGGCTGCGACGGAGGGCTCATGGCTCCGGGAAAGTTACCCGGTCGGCCCTCTCGGGTCACTCCCCCTCGTCCAGGATCTGGGCGAGGTACTCGATGTGCGCCTGCATGGCGCGCTCGGCGGCCAGGCGCTGCCGCCGCCGGACCGCGCGCAGGATCGCCCGGTGCTGGGCGAGGATCGCCTCGGCGTCGACGCGGGGCGAGATCGTGGCCACGAGCGACGGCTGCAGCACCTCGAGGATCCAGCCCGTCAGCGCGTGCAGCAGGTCGTTGCCGGACGCCTCGGCGAGGATCTGGTGGAAGCGGCTGTCGGCCGTGTTCCACGGCTCGCTGCCGGGCTGGTGGCCCGAAGCCGCCTCGATCGCCTCCTCCAGGCGCGCGGCGATCCCCTCGTCGGCGTTGACCGCCGCGCGGCCGGCGATCGGGACCTCGAGCGCCAACCTGGCGTCGAGCAACTCGTTCATCGAGATCGTCTGCGCCGCGAGCATCAGCGCGATCGACTCCGAGAGGTTGCGGCTCATGCCCTCGCTGGGCGTGCGCGCGACGAAGATGCCGCCGGTGCGGCCGCGGCCGACGCGGATCAGGTGCGCGGCGGACAGCAGCCGCAGCGCCTCCCGCATGGTCGGGCGGCTGACGCCGAACTCGTCCGCCAGCTCCTGCTCGGTCCCGATCCGCTCGCCGGTCTGGAGCTGCTGCTGCTCGAGCCAGACGCGCATCTGCGCGGCGATCTGCTCGCTCGCGCCGAGCGCGGAATGGACCAGCTGGCCTCCCGGGCGTCCGCGGACCGTCGACATGCCGGGATCCTACGGGATGCGAAAAAGCCAAACGTTTTGCAGTAGAGTGCGCGCCCGTGGCCACCGAGCACACCGTGCGCACCGCGACGTTCGACGTCCTGCGCCGCCTCGAGCTGACGACGATCTTCTCCAACCCGGGCTCGACGGAGGTGCCGTTCCTGGCCGGCCTGCCCGAGGACCTGCGCTTCGTGCTCGGGCTGCACGAGGGCTCCGTCGTCGCCATGGCGGCGGGTCACGCGATCGCGCGCGGCGCGCCGTCGCTCGCGCTGCTGCACTCGACGCCGGGGCTCGGCAACGCGGTCGCGGCGCTCGCCACCGCGCGCGCCAACCGCGCGCCGCTGGTCGTGATCGTCGGCCAGCAGGACCGCCGCCACCTCGCCCAGGAGCCGTTCCTGGCCGGCCGCCTGCACGGCCTCGCGGGCGACTACCCGGTGTGGGTCGACCAACCGGTGCGCGCGCAGGACGTCCCGGGCGCGATCGTCCGCGCCTACCACGAGGCCGCCACCGCCCGCGGCCCGGCGATCGTGATCGTCCCGATGGACGACTGGACCGCGCCGGGGCCGGAGCCGCACGAGATCCTCGGCCCCGCCACCCTGCTGCGCTCGGCCGGCGCCGACCCGGAGTCCGTCGACGCGCTCGCCGACCTGCTGGCGAGCGCCGACGCGCCCGCGATCGTCGTCGGGGCCGGCGCCGACGGCGCCGCGGGCTGGGCCGCGCTCGTCGCGCTCGCCGAGCGCCTCGGCTGCCCGGTGTGGCAGGAGCCGTTCGGAGGCCAGGCCGGCTTCCCGCAAGACCATCCGCGCTTCGCCGGGCACCTGCCTGCCCGCCGCGCGCGGTTGCGCGAGGTGCTCAGCCCCCACGACACCCTCCTCGTCGTGGGGGCGGGCGCCTTCCGGCAGTACCCGTACGACGAGGGCCCGCTCGTGGCGCCGGGCACCCGCGTCGCGGTCGTCACGCAGGACCCGGCGGAGGCGCACCGCAGCCCGGTGGAGCTGGCCGTGCTCGGCGACCCGGCCGCGATCTGCGCCGCGCTGGCCGAGACGGTCGACGCCCGCCCCTCCCCCGCCGGGCCCGCCCGCGAGCGCCCGGCCGCACCCGCTCCGCCGGGCCCCGGTGAGCCGATGCTGGCCGGCCACGTCCTCGCCGCGCTGGCCGAGCGCCTCCCGCACGACGCGATCCTGCTCGAGGAGACGCCGTCGAGCCGGCCGGAGCTGCACGCGCGCATCCCGGCGACCGAGCCGGTCGGCTTCATCAGCGCGATGGGGATGCTCGGCTTCGCGCTGCCGGCGGCGATCGGCGTGCGGATCGCGCGGCAGGACCGCCCGGTGCTGACCGTGGTCGGCGACGGGTCCTCGCTCTACCAGATCACCGCGCTGTGGAGCGCGGCCGCGTACGGGGTCGGCGTCCTCTTCGTCGTGCTCGTCAACGGCGGCTACGCGATCATGGACCGGCTCGCGGAGCGCAACGGGGCCGACGGGCCGTGGCCGCAGCTCGACGCGATCGACATCGGCGCGATGGCGCGTGCGCAGGGCTGCAAGACCGCGCGCGTCCTCGACCACCCGGACCTCCTGGAGCGCCTCGACGCGCTGCTACCGACGCTCGCGGACCGCGACGAGCCGGTCCTGCTCGAGGTCATGGTCGCGCCGGACGCGACCTTCGATCCCTAGGCACGCTGTCAAACGTTCACTGTATCGGGCGAGTGACGAGCCCTTCGCGGACCGCCCATTCGATCGTGCGGCGGAACGTGTCCTTCACCGGCGTGTACTCGAGCCCGAGCTCGCGCGTCGCCAGCGAGCCGTCGTAGCGATGGCCGTGCAGGAAGGTCCGGATGCGGGCGCGGCACAGCGACGGGGTGCGCCCGCGGACCGCGTAGACGGCCTCGAGCAGCGCCGCGGCGGAGCGCGCCACGGCGGGCTTGACGATGCGCACCTGATCGCGGACCCCCGAGATCTCGCGCATCAGCTCGAGCGCCTCGGCCGAGGTGATGGTCGCGCCGTTGAGGACGTAGCGGGCGCCGGGGCGCCCCTTCTCGGCGGCCAGCAGGTGCGCCTCCGTGCAGTCGGCGATGTCGCACACGCTCACGTAGGTGTCGACGAAGGCCGGCAGCTTCCCGTTGACGTAGTCGATGATCAGCTTGCCGTTGCCGGCCTTGCGGCCCGGGCCCTGGACCGAGGACGGGCAGATCGCCACGAGCTCGATCCCCGTGCGGTGGGCGGCGGCGAAGGCGGCCTGCTCGCCCTCGTGCTTGGAGCGGTCATAGACGGACAGGTAGGTGCCGCGGTGGATCGAGCTCTCGTCGCCGACGGTGCCGTGGGGCTCCCCCACCGAGGCGGCCGAGGAGGTGATCACGACGCGACGGACGCCGGCGCGGCCGGCGGCCTGCACGACGAGCCCGGTGCCCTCGGAGTTGACCTTCAGGAGCAGCTTCGGGTCGTCCGGGCAGTGGGAGTTGATCCCGGCGCAGTGGTAGACGAGGTCGCAGCCGGCCATCCCGGCGACGAGCGACTCCTCGTCGAGCACGTCGCCGCGGACGACCTCGATGCCCCGCCCGGCCAGCTTCGCGGCGCTCGCGTCCGAGCGCGCGAGCGCGACGATCTCGTCGCCCTGCTCGAGCAACCTCGTGGTGAGGGCGCCGCCGATGAACCCGGTGGCGCCGGTGACGAAGATGCGGCCCACGTCAGGGGGCGGTGGCGCCGGCGAGTTCGGGCTTGCGCTCGGCCGGGGTGATGTCGGCGCCCGCCTGCTCGAAGAACGCGCGGACGTGCTCCATCACCTCGCCGCGGTGCTCGACGCCGCGGGGCTGGATCGGCGCGCCGAAGCGGATCTCGATCGGGTGGCGCTCGTTCCCGGGCGCGCGCTCCATCCAGTAGCGGCCCACCGGCATCACGTCATGCGTCCCGGTCACGTGGATCGGCACGAGCGGCACGTCGTGCTGCGCGGCCAGGACCGCGGCGCCGGAGCGCAGCTTGCCCACGCTGCCGTCGCGCGAGCGCGTGCCCTCGGCGAACATCACGAGGCTCCAGCCGTCGCGCATCACGCGGTCGAGGTGGGCGGTGGTCGTCGCGTCCAGGCCGCGGCCGTCGCGCGCCATCGGGATCGTGCTGAAGAAGAGGGACACGGCGTAGGCGACCCGGCGCTTCTTGTAGAAGTAGTCCGCCGCGGCGGCGACGACCGTGCGCCGGCGCCACTTGCCCGGCAGCGCGCGCAGGATCGCGGGCGTGTCCATGTGGCTCGAGTGGTTGGCGACGAACACGACCGGCGCCGTCAGCCCCTTGAAGTGCTCGTGGCCCACCACGGTGCGGCGCGTGTAGAAGTCCATCGCCGGCCCCAGCAGCCCGAGGAGCACGGAGCCGCGCAGCACCCGCGCGGGCGCGCTGCGCGCCCACGGGACGTCCAGCGCTGCGAGGCTGCGCTCACCCATGCCGGGAAATACTCCCGGCGGGGCGTGCGGTCACACGATCTTCCCCGGATTGAGGTTCCCGCCGGGGTCGGTGCCGTCGAACAGGGCCTTGATCATCCCGACGCCGGGGGCGGAGATGTCCTGCTCCAGCCACTCCGCGTGCTCGGTCCCGACGGCGTGGTGGTGCGACAGCGTGCCCCCGTTGTCGACGAACGCCTGCTGGACCGCCGACTTGACGATGCCGTACTCCTCCAGGCCGTCGCGCTTGCCCGAGGGCGTGATCGCGAAGGTGAAGTAGAGGCATGCGCCCGCGTGGTAGGAGTGCGAGAGGTGGCACATCACGTAGCCCTTGACGCCGAGCTCTCGGAAGGCGTCGCGGGCGGCGGCGGCCGCCTTGGCGTGGACCGTCTGGAGCGCGCTCCAGGGCGCTGCGGTCTCCGACACGTCGGCGAGGATGCCGCGGTCGAGCAGGTAGTCGCGGATGTAGGGCGTGTCGAACTTCTTCTGGTCGTAGAGCTCGCCCGGGCTGGAGCCGATGCAGATGCCGCCGTGGTGGGAGACGATGCGCCCGACCGCCTTGCGCTGCGCGCCGACGAACCGCTCGGAGCCCTCGTAGCCGATGAAGCCGAGGCACATCTGCTCGATGTCGAAGCCCTTGCGCTTGGTGAGGAAGAGCTGGAGCGCCTTCGACTGCACCTTGTCGAGCAGCGTCGAGGCCTTCTTGGTCGCGAACGAGAACGCCGTCTCCTCGGGGTCGGCCACGCGCGTGACCGACGGCGCGGCCTCGCTCGCGGCGATGTCGCGCATGGCGGCGACCGACGCGGCCCAGGTCGGGAACAGGTAGCCGAGGATCGTGCGCTGCTTGGGCAGGCGCTGCACGTGGATCGTCGCCTCGCAGATGATCCCGAGCCGCCCCTCGCTGCCCAGCACCATCTCGCGCACGCTCGGGCCGGTCGACGTGCTCGGCACGGGCCGGATGTTCAGCAGCCCCGCGGGCGTGACGACCCGCAGGCCGCGGGTCTGGTCGGCGATGTCGCCGTAGCGGTCGGACTGCATGCCCGAGGAGCGCGTGGCGATCCAGCCGCCGAGCGTGGAGTGGGTGAACGAGTCGGGGTAGTGGCCGAAGGTCCAGCCCTTGGCGTTGAGCTGCTCCTCCAGGCGCGGGCCGTGGACGCCGGCCTGCACGCGCGCGAGCCGCGACGTCTCGTCGATCTCGAGCAGCTTGTCCATGCGGCCGAGGTCGACGGAGATGACCGTGCGCGTCTCCTCCCGCGGCGCCTCGAGGCTGCCGGAGATGCTCGTGCCGCCGCCGAACGGGATCACGACGGCGTCGGCCTCCAGGGCGGCGCTCAGGATCTCGACGACCGCGTTCTCGTCAGCGGGCCGCACCACGACGTCCGGCACGCGGCCGAGGTCGCCGCGGCGCTGGCGGACGAGGTCGCGCAGGCTCTTGCCGCGCGCGTGGACGATGCGGTCGAGCGCGTCGTCGGAGACGTATTCCTCCCCCGTGGCGCGCTCCAGCGCGGCGCGCAGGCCGTCGCTCAGCTGCGGCTCCGGGATGTCGAGCTCGTCGAACGCGAGCGACCGCGCCGAGGTCTTGTCGACGTCGATGCCGAGGTGCTTCCCGAGGAACGGCTTGAAGCCCGGCTTGTCGTCGTGGGAGAAGGAGACACCGTCATCCCCCCACCCCCACCACTTCATCGCACCGTGCTCGCTGGGTCGTGTCGCCACTGCAGTCATGGCCTCGACCTTACTCAAGGAGCTCCGGGGGTGGGACTCGAACCCACAACCTATCGGTTAACAGCCGATCGCTCTGCCATTGAGCTACCCCGGACCGATCTACCCCGGAGTATCGGCGGAGGGCGACTTCCGCCAATCCCGCCTCGACCTCCGCGTGGCAGTTTCCGCACAGTAGCACGCACTTACGGGCCTCCTGACGCACATCAGCGAGGGCTCCTGTGAGGCCGCCGAGAGCCAATCCGAAGCGCTTCTGCCGCGGATCAACGTGGTGGAACTGCAGCGCCCCGGTGTAGGCGTCGTAGCCACACAACGCACACCGGCCGCCCGCCTCCACGACGAGGATCTCCTTGAGCCGACGACGCCGGCTCGCCACCCGTTCGATGGTGCAGACAGGACAGCGGTAGTAGCCGCGGGCGCCCGTGCGGACGTAATCAGTCCAGCCATGAGTCGGGCACTCTCGGAGGACCGAGGGGGTCTTCTCCGCGTCGCGGCTCGAGTAGTGAAGCGGCTCGGTTTTCAGCCCGTACTTCTTGAGCCAGTAGCGAATCGCCGGGAAGCTCAGCCCGACCTCCGACGCGATCTGGCGAATGGAGAAGCCGCGCTCCACGAGCTCGAGCAGCGTGCCCGCGGTCGACGCCTCCTCGAGCCGCATGCCTGGGCGCGTGCTGCGAGCGCAGACCGTGCTTCGTCACCCAGTACGCGACCGTCGAAGGGTGCTTGCCGACCTCCCTCGCAATCGACTCGATCGACCGGCCCTCCGCCAGTCTCGCCTCCAGCCAAGCCCGTTCCATGACACGAACACTAGTTCGTGTGCCGGACGGAACTTTGGCTCTACTGCAGGCGGTGGCGGATCGCGTCGAGCACGCGCTGGCGCTCGGCGGCGAGGGTGCTCATGGCGCCCTCGGGGGTGCCGGTGTGGACGGCGGCGCTGATCTCGCGGTCGAGGCGGTGGAGGTCGAGCTGGAGGGCCTCGAGCTCGAGCGTGGCCGGGGTGGCGTCGAGCCGGCCCGCGTGGATGACGATCTCCGGGACGAGCTCGGACAGCTCGTCCTCGTCGCCGAGGATCGAGGCGGGGTGCTGGAGATGGCCGCGCAGGCGCTCGGCGGCGAGGCGGGTCAGCGGGGACGTGAAGACGCTGTCGAGGTCGGCCTCGGCGAGCTTCTTCTCCCCCAGCTCCGGGAGCGCGATGCAGAGCGCGAGGAAGGCGCGCTCGGACTGCTCGCGGCGGTCGAGGGCCTGGCGGGCGCCGTTGGCGGGACGCTGCGGGGCGGCGCCGGGGGTGCCGCGCACCGCTGTCGGGGCGGACGCGGAGCGGATCGCGCCCTCGACCAGCTCCGGGCTGATCCCGAGGCGGCCGGAGGCGAGCTTGACGAGGTCGTCGCGGACGATCCCGCCCTGGAGCGGGCGGATCACCTTCGCCACCTCGTCGAGCACGTGGTCCTGCGCGCTGGCGTCGGCGCCGAGGGCGCGCTCCAGGGTGCGCTCGACCTGGAAGCGCGCGAAGGGCACGGCGCGGTCGAGCAGCGCCTTCATCCGCTCGGCCCCGCCCTCCTGCCCCACGATGTCCGCGGGGTCGGATCCGGACGGGAGCGGCACGACGCGCAGCTCGAGGCGGCTCGGCAGCACCGAGGCGGCGCGCGCCGCGGCGGTCTGGCCCGCGGCGTCGGCGTCGAGGCAGAGCAGGATCAGCGGCGCGAGGTTGCCGAGCTCCGACGCCTGCTCGGCGGTCAGCGCCGTGCCCATCGAGGCGACCGCGTTCGCGAAGCCCGCCTGGTGCAGCGCGATCACGTCCGTGTAGCCCTCGGCGAGGACCACGGCGCCGGCCTTGGCGGCGGCGGCGCGCGCGATGTCGACCCCGAACAGCTGGCGGCCCTTGGTGAAGACCTCGCCCTCGCGCGTGTTGACGTACTTCGGGCCCTGGCCGTCGCGCATCGCCCGCGCCCCGAAGCCGCGCACGCGCCCGCGGCGGTCGGCCAGCGGGAACATCACCTTGCCGCGGAAGACGTCGTAGATCCGCCCCTCGCGGCCGCGGATCGCCAGCCCGGCGGCGAAGATCTCCTCGTTCGCGTAGCCCGCCCGCCGCGACGCGTTGAGGACGGTGTCCCACGCGCTCGGCGAGTAGCCCACCCGGAACTGCCGCAGCGCGCCCTCGGACAGCCCGCGGCCGAGCAGGTACGCGCGCGCGTCCGCAGCCTCCTTCGACTCCCACAGCACGCGCACGTAGTAGGCGGCGGTGCGCTCCAGCAGGGCGAGCAGGCGGCTCTCGCGGTCGCGGCGCTTGGCCGCCTTCGGGTCCTCGGCCTCGGCCTCGAGCTCGACGCCCGCGCGGTCGGCCAGCGACTCCAGCGCGGAGCCGAAGTCGAGCCCCTCGGTCTCCATCACGAACTTGAAGACGTCCCCGCCCTCGCCGCAGCCGAAGCAGTGGTAGAGCTTCTCGACCGGGTCGATGCCGAACGACGGCGTGCGCTCGTCGTGGAAGGGGCAGAGCCCGGTGTAGCGGCGCTGGCCGGACTTGCGCAGCTCCGTGCGGGCGTTGACCAGCTCGACGAAGTCGATCGCGTCACGGACGCGCTCGCGGGAGTCGGAGGTGTACCGGGCATCTAGTGGAGCAGGCCCTGGGGCACCGCGCGCTCGGTCCAGGCGCGGATGGCGAAGCGGTCGGTCATGCCGGCCAGGTAGTCGATCACGCGGTCGGCCTGGGTCGGGCCGTCGACCTCGTCGGCCGCCAGCTCCTCCGGGTGCTCGCAGAACCAGTCGAAGAGGCCGCGCATCACGCGCTCGATCTTGGCGTGCTCCGCGCGCGCGGTCGGGCCGAGGTAGACGTTCTGGAACATGAAGGTGCGCAGGCGCAGCATCGCGGCCCCGACCTCCTCGCCCTGGACGATGTCGCCGGCGCGCTCGGAGTGCTCGACGAGGTCGTGGACGAGCCGGTCGATGCGGCGCGAGCCGGTGTCGCCGAGGATCGCGATCTCCTCCATCGGCAGGTCGGCCAGCTCGAGGACCCCGGCGCGCACGGCGTCGTCGATGTCGTGGTTGATGTAGGCGATGCGGTCGACGAGGCGGACGATCTTGCCCTCGAGCGTCGCGGGCTCGCCCGCCCCGCTCGAGTGGCGGAGGATCCCGTCGCGCACTGGATCGGTGAGGTTGAGGTGCTCGAGCACGTCGACCACCCGCAGCGAGTGCTCGTTGTGGCGGAAGCCGCGGCCGAAGCGCTCGCGCGCGCAGCGGTCGAGCACGTCCTCGCCGATGTGGCCGAAGGGCGGGTGGCCGAGGTCGTGGCCGAGCCCGATCGCCTCCACGAGGTCCTCGTTGAGCCCGAGCGCCCGGCCGACCGTGCGCGAGATCTGGGTCGTCTCCAGCGTGTGGGTGAGGCGCGTGCGGTAGTGGTCGCCCTTGGGCGCCACGAACACCTGCGTCTTGTGCATCAGCCGCCGGAACGCCTTGCAGTGCACGATCCGGTCGCGATCGCGCTGGAACGGCGTCCGCAGCGAGCACTCCTCCTCCGGCACCGCGCGCACGGCGGGGTAGGAGGGCGCCGCGAGCGGGGACAGGCGGTCGTCGGGCGAGATGATCGACACGGCCTGATTCTGACAACCGCTGCGGCCCGCACGGCCGCAACGGCGCAAAGTCCTGACTATTCCGTGTGTTCGATGGCGGCGCGCGCCGCAGCCACGCGGGCGATCGGCACCCGGTAGGGCGAGCACGAGACGTAGTCGAGGCCCGCCATGTGGAAGAACTCGATCGACTCGGGATCCCCGCCGTGCTCCCCGCAGATGCCGAGCTTGAGCTCCGGCTTGGCCTCGCGCCCGACCCAGGCGGCGAGCCGGACGAGCCAGCCGACGCCCGGCTTGTCGATCGTCTCGAAGGGCGAGCGGTCGATGATCTTGCGCTCCAGGTAGACGGGCACGAACTTCGACTCGACGTCGTCGCGCGAGAAGCCCAGCGCCGTCTGCGTCAGGTCGTTGGTGCCGAAGGAGAAGAAGTCGGCGTGCTCGGCGATCCGGTTCGCCACGAAGCAGGCCCGCGGCAGCTCGATCATCGTGCCCACCGTGTAGTCCTCGCCGGCCTCCAGGCCCTCCTCCTCGCCGATCCGGACGACGAGCTCGCGCATGATCTCGAGCTCCTGCTCGTAGTCGACGAGCGGGATCATGATCTCGGGGTGCGGGGCCTCGCCGTCGCGCGCGATCGCCGCCGCCGCGCGCATGATCGCCTTGACCTGCATCTCATAGATCTCCGGGTAGAGGATCCCCAGCCGCACGCCGCGCGTGCCGAGCATCGGGTTCTCCTCGTGGATCTCCTCGACGCGCTTGAGCGTCGCCTCGAGCCGGTCGAGGTCGTCGGAGCACTCGATCCGCGCCCGCTCCACCTCGGCGGAGAGATCGGGGAGGTTCTGGAGGAACTCGTGCAGCGGCGGGTCGAGCAGGCGGATCGTCACCGGCAGCCCGACCATCGCCTCGAACAGGCCCTCGAAGTCCTCCTGCTGGAGCGGCAGCAGCTCCGCCAGCGCCTCGCGGCGCTCCTCCTCGCCGTCGGCCATGATCATCGCCCGCATCTTCGGCTGGCGGTCCTCGGCCATGAACATGTGCTCGGTCCGGCACAGCCCGATGCCCTCCGCGCCCAGCTCGCGCGCCTTCTTCGCGCCGGCCGGGTCGTCGGCGTTGGCGCGGACCGCCAAGCGGCGGACCTCGTCGGCCCACTCGAGGATGCGGTCGAAGTACTCGTCCACGCGCGCGTCGATCAGCGGCACCTCCTCGAGCGTGACGCAGCCCTGCGTGCCGTCGATGGCGATGAAGTCGCCCTCGTTGACCGTCGTGCCGTCGACCGAGATCGTCTTGGCGCTGAGGTCGATCTTGAGCGCCTTGGCCGCCGTCACGGCCGGCACGCCCATGCCGCGCGCGACCAGCGCCGCGTGCGACGCCTTGCCGCCCAGCGAGGTGAGGATGCCCTTGGCCGCGTCGAAGCCGGCGATGTCGTTGGCGTTCGTGTCCGGGCGGACGAGGATCACGTCGCGGCCGTCCTGCGCGGCCTGGACCGCGTCGTCGGCGGTGAAGACGACCTCGCCGCGGGCCGCGCCCGGCGACGCGCTGACGCCGCTGGCCAGGACCTCGAACTTCGCCTTGGGGTCGAAGGTCGGGTGCAGGAGCGCGTCGAGCGAGCCGGGATCGATCGTCATGAGCGCCTCCTCCTTGGAGAGCAGCCCCTCCTCGACCGCGTCGCAGGCGAAGCGCACGGCCGCCTGGGCGGGGCGCTTGGCGTTGCGCGTCTGCAGCATGAACAGCTGCCCGTCCTCGATCGTGAACTCCGTGTCCTGCATGTCCTTGTAGTGCTGCTCGAGCGTGCTCAGGATCTCCATGAGCTGCTCGTGGGCCTCCGGCATCTTGTCCTTGAGCTCGGCGATGTCGAGCGTGTTGCGCACGCCGGCGACGACGTCCTCGCCCTGGGCGTTGACGAGGAAGTCGCCGCTCGGCGTCGGCTCGCCGGTGACCTCGTCGCGGCTGAACGCGACGCCCGTGGCCGACTCGTCGCCCTTGTTGCCGAACACCATCTGCTGCACGTTGACCGCGGTGCCCCAGTCGTCGGGGATGTGGTTCAGGCGCCGGTAGGAGACGGCGCGGTCGCCGGTCCAGGAGTCGAACACCGCGCGGATGGCGAGCCGCAGCTGCTCGGTCGGGTCCTGCGGGAACTCCTCGTCGGTGTGCTCCTGGTAGCGCTCCTTGAACTTCGCGGTCAGCGCCTTGAGGTCGTCGGTGTCGAGCTCGGTGTCGTCGTCGACCCCCCGCTCGTCCTTCGCCTCCTTGATCGCCTCCTCGAACACCTCGCCCTCGATCCCGCGCGCGACGTTGCCGAACATCTGCACGAAGCGGCGGTAGGAGTCCCACGCGAAGCGGTCGTTCTCGGTCTGCTTGGCCAGCCCCTCGACCGACTCGTCGTTGAGGCCGAGGTTGAGGACGGTGTCGAGCATCCCGGGCATCGACTCGCGCGCGCCGGAGCGGACGGAGACGAGCAGCGGGTCGTCGTTGTCGCCGAGCTTCTTGCCCGCCTGCTCCTCGAGCCGGCCGAGCGCCTCCGCGACCTCCTCGGCCATGCCGTCGGGCTCCTCCTGGCCGCCGTTCATGTAGGCGACGCAGGCCTCGGTGGTGATCGTGAAGCCGGCCGGCACCCGCTCGGCGCCGAGCACGCGGGTCATCTCCGCGACGTTGGCGCCCTTGCCGCCGAGCAGGTCGCGCATGTCGCGCGAGCCGTCGGCGAAGTCATAGACCCAGTCACCCAAGGTCCGGCGGATCCTACGCCAGGGTGCTCACGGAGCGCAGCCGCACGTTGGCGTGATGCTCCAGCGTCTCGAGGATCGCCCGCTCGGCCTGGGCGAGCGCGCGCGGGCTCGCGGCCGGGGTCTCGGCGAGCGGGCGCCCGAGCGCCTCGACGAGGAAGGAGTGCGCCGCCTCGTCGAGCCTGAACGCGCCCGCTTCGCAGGTCGTGCAGACCACGCCGCCCGCTGCGCCGGAGAAGCCGACGAGGTGCTCTTGCGACCCGCACGTGGCGCAGGCGGCGAGCTGGGGCGAGAAGCCGGCCGCGAGCAGCAGCTTGAGGCGGAAGGCGAGCGCGTTGGCGCGGCCCGCCTGCGCGGGATGGGCGTTGAGCAGCGCCAGCTCGTTGGAGAGCAGGTTGTAGACGCCGGCGTGCGGGTCGCCGTCGTCGAACAGCCGCCCCACGGCGTCGCAGGCGCGGGCGGCGGTGTCGAGCGCCGGGCCGTCCTCGCGCAGCCGCGGATGGCCCGCCAGCGTCTCGGCCGAGGTGACCGTGAGGAGGTCGCTGCGGCCCTCGTAGAGCACCAGCGAGAGGCGGAAGAACGGCTCCAGGCGACCCCCGAAGCGCGACTTCGCGCGCCGGACCCCCTTGGCGATCGCGCTCACTCTTCCGCGCTGCGGGGTATAGAGGTGCAGAACCCGGTCGGCCTCGCCGAAGCGGATCGAGCGCAGGACGATGGCCTCGGTCTTCAGGGACCCGGCCACGAATGCCCTACTACACTAAGTGAAGTAATGAGTCGGATGACGGTGTACACAACTGAGCCGTGCGGTTATTGCCGGACGGCGAAGGCCCTGCTGGCCAAGCGCCGCATCGCCTATGAGGAGATCAACCTCGCCCGCGACCCCGAGGGCCGCGCGGAGCTTGTCCGCCTCACCGGCATGATGACGTTCCCCCAGGTCGTCATCGACGGACAGCCGCTCGGCGGCTATCAGGAGCTCGTGCGGGCCGACCGCGAGGGCGCCCTGGCCGACCTGGCCGAAGCCGCGTAGCGCGGCCGCGGCTGGCACTTCTCGCAGACGTAGGTCCCGCGCCCCGCGGCGCGCAGCTTGCGCACGGCGCGCCCGCAGCGGACGCACGGCTCGTCCTCGCGCAGGTGGATGAGGAAGCGGTCCTGGAAGGTGCCGCTGACGCCGTCGGGGTGGCGGAAGTCGTCGATCGTGGCGCCCTTGGCCTCGATCCCGGCCTGCAGTGACGCGACGACCCCGTCGCGGACCGCCTCGGCCTGCTTGCGCGTGAGCTGGTCGGCGCGCCGCAGCGGGTGCACCTGGGCGCGGAAGAGCGCCTCGTCGGCGTAGATGTTGCCCACGCCCGCGATCCGCTTCTGGTCGAGCAGCATCGCCTTGATCGGCGCGCGGCAGTGCTTGGCGAGCGCGTGCAGGTGCGCGCCCGTGAACTCCGGCTCGAACGGCTCGACCCCCAGGCGGGTGGCGAAGAAGCGGTCGAGCGCCTCCGGGCCGAGCGCCAGCTCGCCCGTGCCGAAGCGGCGCGGGTCGACGAACAGCAGCTCGCCGTCGCCGAGGCGGAAGGTCACGCGCGTGTGCTTGGAGCGCTCGGGCGGGCTCAGCAGCAGCGTGCCGGTCATGCGCAGGTGCAGCATCAGGTACGCGTCGTCCTCGAACTCCCACACGAGGTACTTGCCGCGGCGGCCGAGCCGCTCGATCTCGCGGCCCTCGACCGCGGCGGACAGCTCGGAGGGCGCCAGCGGCAGCGACCAGCGCGCGTCGTGGATCTCCAGCCGCTCGAGCGTCCGCCCCTCGACGTGCGGGGCCAGGTGGCGGCGGATCGTCTCGACCTCGGGCAGCTCGGGCATCGCTCTGAATCTAGAAGGACTGGGTGCGGATCCAGTCCCGCAGGTCGCGCTGGAGGCGCGTGAGCGAGACGCCGAGCGTGCGCTGGACGGCGCGCTCGGTCACGGCGACGCCCGCCCGGCCGGGCAGGTCCTCGTGGTTGAAGACGTCGTAGAGCTGCAGATAGCGCTTGCGGCCGAAGCGGCCGACGATGTAGAAGGCCGCCGCCGACGCGTAGGCGTAGGCCGCCTCCTGCCCCGCGCCGTGCAGCCGCGCCATCGCGTCGGGCTGCGACAGGCCGGTGAGCGTCAGCGCGCGCCGCGCCGATGTGGCGCTCGCATCCGCGATCAGCTCGGCGGCCTCGCCCGCCCGGCGGTCCTCGGACACGTACAGCGCCATTCCCTCGAGCAGCCACGCCGGCGTGCGGCCCGAGGTCACCCCGGCGAGCCCGGCGTGGGTCAGCTCATGGGTCACGACGCGCATGCGCCCGTCGGCGTCGAGCGTGCTGAACGGCGGCCACACCACGACCAGCCGCTGCGAGGCCACCTCGGTCACGCGCTGCGTCGGCCCGGACTCGCGGACCTCGGAGTCCGACAGCGCCGCCAGGCCCTCAACGCCGCTGATGCGCTCGGTCAGCGCGCGGGCGGCGCGCGCCTCGCCCGCCACGACCACGAGGTAGCGCTTGCGCAGCCGCGGCCGTTTCAGGACGTCCCCCATGCGCGCGTAGCCGGTCTCGAGCGCGTCGGTCAGCCCGGTGATGTCCAACGCGCGCGGGGCGATCACGACGAAGTGGGTCGACCGGTGCTCGGCGACCGGCCCGACCTCCCAGGGATGGCGCTCGCGGCGGCTCGACTCCGAGCTGATGCGCCAGCCCTTGCCGGTACGGACGGCGGTGACGCGGCGGGCGGAGGCGAAGGTGCCCCGGACGCCGCGGATGCCGTAGATCGAGCGCACCGCGAGCTTGGCGCGGCGCCCGCGCACGTCGGTGGACTCGACGGCCAGCTCGACGTCGCGCAGCCGCACCGGCGCGGCGTTGCGCACCGCCTCGCGGTCGCGCAGGCGCTGCGGGCCGATCGCGGTCGCGGCATAGGCCTTCGCGTTCCCCGCCGCGAGCGCCTGCGAGCGGCGCAGGAGCAGGGCATCGAGCGCCGTGGCGTCGCCCTCGCGCATCGGCGCCTGCTTGCTCGCGGGCGTGGTGGGCGACGGCGAGGCGTCCGGCCGGCTCGGGCCGCCGCCGCAGCCGGCCAGGAGGGCCGTGGCGAGGAGCGCCACGCCGGCGGGCCTCACGGGGTGAACGGCTTGCCTGGGAGCTTGGAGGCGTCGCGGCCCGAGAGCCAGCGGAGCGCGGAGGCGCCGACGTCGGCGAGCGGGCCGTCGTGGCGGCGGCCGCCGTGGCCCTCGAAGCGCGCCAGCAGCGGCGCGTGCTCGCGGGTGTGGTCCGAGCCGGGCGTGGTCGGGTCGCAGCCGTGGTCGGCGGTGATGACGAGCAGGTCGCGCGCCGGGTCGAGGGACTCGAGCCAGCCGCCGACGGCGGCGTCGATCGCCCGCAGCGCCGCGTGGAAGCCGGGCACGTCGCCGCGGTGGCCGTAGACCTGATCGGTCTCGACGAGGTTGGCGAACACGAGGCCGCCGTCGAGGCCGTCGATCAGCGCGTCGATCGAGGCGATCGCCTCCTCGTTGGTCGCGCCCGGGTGGCCGCGGTCGACCCCGACGCTCGCGAACACCTGCTTGACCTTCCCGACCGTGTGCACCGGGACCCCGTCGGCGCGCAGCTCCTCGAGGTAGGAGCGGGCCGGCGGCTCGATGGCCAGGTCGCGGCGCCCCTTCGTGCGCCGGAACGCGCCCGGCTCGCCCCGGAACGGGCGCGCGATCACGCGCCCGACGGTGTGCTCGCCGCGCATGATCTCGCGCGCGGCCTCGCAGGCGGCGTAGAGCTCGGCCGGCGGCACCTCGTCGACGTGCGCGGCGATCTGGAGCACCGAGTCCGCCGACGTGTAGACGATCAGGTGCCCGGTCCGGAGCTGCTGCTCGCCCCAGTCGTCGATCGCGGCGATGCCGTTGGAGGGCGCGTTGAGCAGGACGCCGCGGCCGGTGGCGTCGATCAGCGCGTCGACGATCTCGTCGGGGAAGCCGTCGGGATAGGTGCGCAGCGGCGAGGGCGTGACGACGCCCATGAGCTCCCAGTGCCCGGTGATCGTGTCCTTGCCGGGCCCGAGCGGGTGCAGGCGGCCGTGGACGACCGGGTCGGCGGCGGGCGGCACGCCGGCCAGCGGGAGGATCGAGCCGAGCCCGAGCGCGCCCAGGACCGGCAGGTCGAGCCCGCCGGCCGCCTCGGCGACGTGGGCGAGCGTGTTGGTTCCGGCGTCGCCGTAGTCGGCGGCGTCGGGGAGCTCCCCCGCGCCACACGCGTCCAGCACGACGACGAAGGCACGGCGGTGCACCCGCCGATTGTGTCAGGGCGCGCTGAGCCGATCCGCCGACAGGTGCGTGTAGAGCTGAGTCGTCGCGACGTCGGCGTGGCCGAGCATCTCCTGCAGCGAGCGCAGGTCGCAGCCGCCGGCGAGCAGATGCGTGGCGAAGGTGTGGCGCAGCGTGTGCGGGCTCATCTTGCTCGCGAGCCCCGCCGAGGCGGCGTAGCGCTGGACGATCTTGTAGAGGCCCTGACGTGTCAGCCCGCTGCCGCGGTGGTTGACGAACAGCCGGGATTCGTAGCGGTCGCCCACGAGCCGCGGCCGGCCGCGGACGAGGTAGACGCCGAGCGCGCGGGCGGCCTCGCCGCCCACGGGCACGATCCGCTCCTTGTTGCCCTTGCCGCGGGCGCGCAGCTCGCGGCGGTCGAGGTCGAGGTCGGCGAGCTCGATGTCGATCGCCTCCGACGCCCGCAGCCCGCAGGCGTACATCACCTCGAGCAGGGCGCGGTCGCGCAGCGCCGACGGCTCGGCGCCGTCGGGCTGGGAGAGCAGCTTGGCGACTTCGTCGCGCGAGAGGACCTGGGGCAGCTTGCGGCTCTCACGCGGCGCCTTGAGCTGGGCGGTCGGGTCATCCTCGATCAGCCCCTGTCGGCGGAGATGGCGGTGGAAGGAGCGCAGGCACGCGACCTTGCGCTGGAGCGTCGCGGGCTTGGCGGGCGGCTTGCCCTCGCGGCCATGGGCGAGCTCGGAGACGAACTCCGCGAGCCCGGCATGGTCGAGGCGCAGCACGTCGCGCCCGCTCCGGCGCAGCCACTCGCCGAACTGCAGGAGGTCGGAGCGGTAGGCCTCGAGCGTGTTGCGCGAGAGCCCGCGTTCGAACTCGAGGTACGCGAGGAAGTCGAGGACGAGGTGGTCGTAGGGCTGCGCGCGAGGCGCAGCCGGTGACGAGACGTCACGTGAGACAGGGGCGATGGCCACGCGCAGTTGTTCGCCGCTGCGGCCCCCACCCTTGTCCTTGCAACGCGGCACCCAGGTCGCGCCGCCCGCGGTGGCAACGACGCTCTCAGCGGCGGCGGCGCAGCTCGAGCAGCCCGATCAGCGTCTTCGCGTCGTGCACCTCGTCGATCAGCGCGTCGAGCTCGGCAAGCGGCCGGGTCTCGATGTCGATGCGCTCGTGCTCGTCGGTCTCGACCTCGGCGTCCGAGAGCCCGGTGGCGAGGTAGACGATGCACTCCTCGTCGGTGAAGCCGGCCGACGTGTAGAAGCGGTGCAGCAGCTCCCAGTGCTCGGCCGCCTTGCCGATCTCCTCCGCGAGCTCGCGCTTGGCGGCCGCCAGCGGCTCCTCGCCGTCGACGTCGAGCTTGCCGGCGGGGATCTCGAGCAGGTCGGGCACGCCGATCGCCTCGCGGGGCTGGCGCACGAGGTAGAGCCGCTCGCCGTCGTGGCAGACCACCCCGACGGCGCCCTTGTGGCGGACGATCTCGCGCGTCGCCTCCTCCCCGTCCTCGTGGCGGAAGGTCTCCTCGAGCACGGTGAAGATCTTGCCCTCGTACTTCGTCTGCGCGCGCAGGCGCTCGAAGCGCGAGCTCATACCGCCGCCGCCTCGTCGAGCAGGGCGAAGGCGACGTCGAGCATGCTCTCGAGCGCGACGACCGAGACCCGCTCGGTCGGCTCGTGGGCGCGCTCGGTCCCGTTGGCGAGGTTCACGCACTGGACCCCGGAGACCTCGAGCGCGTTGGCGTCCGAGCCGCCGCCGGTGACGATCCGGCGCGGCTCGTAGCCGCACGCGCGCAGCGCGGCCTCGGCGGCCTGGACCACGGGCGAGCCCGGCTTGGTGCGGTAGCCCACGAACAGCCGCTCGGAGGTGACGTCGACGTCGCACTCCGCGTGGGCGGCGCCGTCGTGGATGGCGTCGACGAGCTTGGCCACGACGTCCTCCACCCGCGCGGGGTCGATCGAGCGCGTCTCGGCCAGCAGCCGGCAGCGCTCCGGGACGATGTTGGTGGAGCCCGCCCCGCCCTGGATCGAGCCGACGTTCGCGGTCGTCTGCTCGTCGATCCGGCCCAGCGGCATCGCGGCGATCGCGTGCGCGGCGGCGAGGATCGCCGAGCGCCCGTCCTCGGGGCGGATGCCGGCGTGGGCGGCGCGGCCGTGGAAGTCGGCGGCGATGCGGAAGTAGGTCGGCGACGCGGTGATGACCTCGCCGATCGGGGTGGCGTGGTCGAAGACGTAGCCGAACTCCGACTGCAGGACGCTGACGTCGAACTCCTTGGCGCCCGCGAGCGCGTTCTCCTCGGAGACGGTGAAGAGGAGCTCCACCCCGACCGGTGAGCCCTCGACGCTGCAGCGCCGCGCCAGCTCGAGGAAC
>CAWBCU010000004.1:0-35190 GCA_963787335.1 uncultured Solirubrobacterales bacterium | reverse complement strand
CTGTGTCTGGTGTCGGCCGCGTGCTTCGGGGCGATGCCCATCTTCGCCAAGCAGGCCTACGCCGAGGGCTTCGGGATCACCCCGCTCCTCGCGCTGCGCTTCGCGATCGCTGCGGCCATGCTGTGGACGCTGATCGCCGTGCGCCGCCGGCCCCTTGGCTCCCTGCGCGGCCTCGCCGCGGGCGGCGCGCTCGGCCTGTTCGGCTACTCGGTCCAGGCCGGCCTCTACTTCGGCGCGCTCGAGCGCATCGACGCGGGCCTCGCCTCGCTGCTGCTCTACGCTTACCCCGCCTTCGTCACGATCGCGGCGATCGCCATGCGCCGCGAGTCGCCCAGCCGCCGCAAGTTCGGCGCGCTCGGCCTCGCTTCCGGCGGCGTCGCGCTCGTGCTGCTCGGCGGCGGCCCCGGCGCCATCGACCCCCTCGGCGCCGCCATGGCGGTCGGCTCGGCGCTGTTCTACTCGGTCTTCATCCTCGCCTCCGACCGCGTGACCGCGCTCACCCCGCCCGTGCCGTTCGCGGCCAGCGTCGTCACCGGCTCCGCGCTGGCCTTCGGGTTCGCGGCGCTGCTCGACGGCGGCGTCGGCGCGTCGTCCGAGGGCGTGATGTGGGCTGCGATCATCGCCTCCGTCTCGACGGTGCTGCCGATCGTCCTGTTCATGGCCGGGCTCGCGCGCGTCGGGCCCTCGACCGCGTCGATCGCCTCGACCATCGAGCCGCCGTTCACGGTCGCCCTCGCCTGGATCGTGTTCGGCGAAACGCTCGGGGCGCTACAGCTGGCCGGCGGCGCGCTCGTGCTCTCCGCCGTGGTCCTGCTTCAGCTGCGCAGCGCGGCGAGCAAACGCCGCTCCACCTCCGCCGAGAGCCCGCTCGCGCGCACCTCGGTGCGCCAGTCGTCGAGCGTGCCTCCCGCGGCCAGCCACGACCAGGTGTCGGCGATCGTCTCGCCCAGCGGGCGCGGCGCGAGCCCCGTCGCGGCCGCGGCGGCTCCCGACATCCGGTAGAGCCCGGGCAGCGACGGGATCGGCCACAGCGGCAGCTCGTCCCACGGCTCCTCGACCTCCGCCTCGATCCACGCGGGATCACCCACCCACGCCCGCGCCGCCCGGCGCTCGACCCAGACTCGCCCCAGGTCGCCGGTCCGGCCGGGGATGGCGTTGAGGCGCCACCGTGGGCGCCTCGGCCATGTCGAGCATCCAGGCGCGAGGTCGCGCGCGTCCATCGCTGGAACGCCCGGCGGCCGGGCGCGAGCACCTCGCCGCCCTCGGCGCACCGCCACAGCCAGCGTGGGAGGCGCCCGATGTTCTCGTGCGGCCCGACGATCACCCCCGCGCGGGCGGCCAGGACGCGGCCCGGCATCGCCGCCTCGGCGGCGCGCTCGCACGCCGCCTTGAGCGGCCCGTACTCGCGCTCCTCGCCCTCGAAGACCGGCGAGTCCTCGGCCACTAGCGTCCCGTCCGAGTCGGGATAGACCGACACGGAGGAGACGAAGCCGTAGTGGCCGGCCCGGTCGGCCAGCAGCTCCGCCGCGGCCCCGACGTGCTCGGGCTCGAAGCCGCACGTGTCGATCACCGCGTCCCACTCGCGGCCGAGCAGCGCGGAGAGGTCGCGCGTGCGATCGCCGAGCAGGTGCTCGGCCTCCGGGAACAGGTCCGGGTTGTGCAGGCCGCGGTGGAAGATCGTCACCGCGTGGCCTCGGGCGAGCGCGTCGGCGACCACCGCGCGGCCCACGAACACCGTCCCGCCGATCACCAGCAGCCTCATTCGATCAACTCGATCGCGAGCTCGCCCGCGAAGGCCGGGGCGAGCTCGACGACGTCGTCCCAGCGCATCCTCGTCCCGCGCAGCGCCAGCGCGCCGCGCACGCCGCCGAGCCGGCAGCCGTCGAGCACCGCGCCCTCGAGGCGCGCCTCGCGCAGCTCGGCCTCGGTCAGGTCGCAGCGCTCGAAGCGTGCCCCGCGCAGGTCGGCGCCGGAGAAGTCGGCCCCGGTGAGCAGGCAGTCGCGGAAGATTGCGCCCTCGATGCGGGCGGAGCGGAAGCTGACGAGGTCGGCGCGGCAGTCGGCGAACAGGACGTGGCGGCCGGTCGAGTCGCGCAGGTCGAGGCCCGTCAGCCGGCAGCCGTGCAGCTCGGCGGCGTTCCATTCGCTATAGGGCGCTTCGACGTTGGCGAGGCTGCACTCGCGCAGCCGCGTGTCGCGGAGCGACCAGCGGGGCAGGCGCGCGCCGGTCAGCTCGACCCGCTCGAGCTGCATGTCGCGCAGCTCGACCCCCTCGGCCTGGAGCCCGCTCAGGTCGGTCCCCTCCCAGGTCTCGTCCTCGTAGCGAACATGCGGCTCCATCGGGCGGAGTCTAGGATCGGCGCCGTGGCCCTCCCGCTCCGCCCGCCCGTCCTGCCGCAGCTCGCGAAGTCCCAGAAGACGCTGCCCGAGGGCGAGGGCTGGGTCTATGAGCCGAAGTGGGACGGCTTCCGCTCGATCGCGTTCGTCGACGGCGGCGAGGTCCACCTGCAGTCGCGCAACGGCAAGCCGCTCACGCGCTACTTCCCGGAGCTCGCGTTCCCGGCGGGGCGCTACGTCCTCGACGGTGAGATCGTGCTGTTCGACGAGCGCGGCCGCCAGGACTTCGACGCGCTCGGCCAGCGCATCCACCCGGCGAAGTCGCGCATCGACATGCTGGCCGAGACGACGCCGACGCGGTTCATCGCCTTCGACTTGCTCGCGGTCGACGACGAGACGCTGCTGGAGCTGCCCCAGCGCGAGCGCCGCGCGCGCCTCGAGCAGCTGATCGCGGCGCCCGTCGACCTCACGCCGGCCTCCGAGGACCCCGCCGAGGCCCAGCCGTGGCTGCAGCACGCCGAGGGCGTGATCGCCAAGCGCCAGGAGGCGCCCTACCGGCCCGGCGAGCGCGTCGGGATGGTCAAGATCAAGCGCCTGCGGACGATCGACGCCGTCGTGCAGGGCTGGCGGCCGGGCAAGGAGGAGGGCACCGTCGGGTCCCTCAACCTCGGGCTCTACACGCCGGAGGGGCGCCTGCGCAACGTCGGCCACACCTCCGGCTTCACCGCGAAGCAGAAGCGCGAGCTGCCCGCCTTCCTCGCCCCGTATGAGACCGGCGAGCGCTACGCCGGCGAGCCGAGCCGCTGGAACGCCTCGCACGAGCTCAGCGGCGTCGTCCTGCGCCCCGAGCTGGTGGTGGAAGTGACCTTCGACCACACCAGCAACGAGCGCATCCGCCACGGCGCGAAGATCCTGCGCTGGCGCGACGACAAGGACCCGAAGGACTGCACCATGGAGCAGCTGGACCAATAGCGGCCCGCAGCGCCGAGGTTCACGTTTAGGCGGCGGCCTGCCGAGGGCGCTCGGATGACTTCACGCCTGCTCGTGACCGTTTCGGCCTGTGCGCTGCTGCTCTCCGTCTCCGCTCCCGCCGCCTTTGCCGGTCCCTCGTTCCAGCTCGCCGCCAACGCCAGGTCGGTCGACGGCCTCGTCGACCCGGGCGGCGCGCTGCACGCGGTCTGGGCTGACGCGGTGACGCTTACCGTGGTCCGCTATTGCGAGGTTCCGCGCGGCGGCACGGCGTGCACAGAAGCTCGCGTGCTGACGCTTCCGGAGGGCACCACCGACGAGCCCTACCTCGTGCGCGGGGCCGGCGCGACGCTGCACGTCGCCATGGCGCGCTCCGCCCAGGAGGACGCCTACCTCTGGACCTCGGCGGACGATGGTGCGACGTGGGGCGCAGCGACCAAGATCTATGACGCCCATCCGTGCACGAACGAGGCCGAGCCGCCGCTCGGCCCGGGCGGCGGCGAGATCACCTTCGTGGGCTCGAATTTCGGCCACTGCGTCTTTGGCGCCGCGATCGACGGCTCCGAATCCACCGAGTCGCTCGTGGCCAACCCGCCCTCCGGCGCCACGTCCAACTTCGCGGTCGCGCCGACGGGCGACGGCGGGCTGCTCGCGGCGGCCAGCGATCAGGCCAACACCGTCGCCTGGCACCTCCCGCCCGGCGGGAATCCGAGCAGCACGCCGGCGTGGGCCGGCGCGCGACCCGCCGGTACGGGCACCGACGCCCATGTCGCGGGCGGCGCGGGCGACGCCTACCTCCTCAACGAGGAGGCGCTTCCCGACGGCTCGCATCAGATCCACGTCAGCCGCTGGGAGGGCGCCGGCCTCACATCGCCCGTCGACGTCGGCGCGCGAGAGAGCGGCAGCACCCACGACCTGACGGTCGGCCCGAGCGGCGAGGTCGCGGCCGCCTGGCGACGCCAGGCTCAGAACGGCGAGCCTTTCAGCCGGCTGCGGCTCGCCCGCTCGACGAACCAGGGCGCTTTTTTCGGCGCCCCGGCCTCATTCGCGACTACGACCGGCGCGGCGTCGCGCCTTGACGTCGGCCTGGCGGCGGACCGTGGCGGATTCGCGCTCTGGCAGGACACGGGCACGACGGTGCGCGCGGCCTCGCTCGAGCCGATCGCCGAGTACGCCCCGCCGGCCGCTCCCGGCCCGGCGCCGCCCGCCGCCGGCGCTCCGACGCCCCCGGCCCTGAAGCCTCCGGTCGCGCGCGCCGTGACCCGCACCGTCGCCGTCAACGGCGGCCGCGTCACGCTGACCGGCCCGAGGGGCTGCATCCGCGCGGGCGGCACGTTCGTCGCGACGCTCAAGTGGAAGCGCCAGAAGCGCAAGGGGAACCTGTTCGTGAAGGTCCGGCGGGCGGACTTCTACATCGGACAGCAGCGGGTCAAGATCGACCGCAGGGCCCCGTTCCGCCAGACGCTGCGCGTGCGCGCCACCAGCGCCCGCGGTTCGGCGATCCGGCTGCGTGCCCGCGCCTTCATCAAGGTCAAGCACGGCCGCAGCCCCAAGAAGAGCCTGTATGTGACGTTCCGCGTCTGTGCCTGAGGGCTAATTTCTTAATCCCGATCGGGTTTTGCTAGTTTGCGCGAACGATGAACAAGTTCGAGCGCGCAAAGCAGGAGAAGGACGGCCTCGACGTCTTCCCCGCCCTCATGCGGGCCGCAGAGGTCGGCTGGGAGTCACTCGACGACGACGACGTGATGCGCCTGAAGTGGTACGGCCTCTACGCGCACAACACGAAGGACGGCCACTTCATGCTCCGGACGAAGGTCGTCCAGGGCATCCTCACGGCGGATCAGGCGGAGGTGATGGCCTCGATCACCGACGATTTCGCCCGCGGGATCATCGACTGCACGACCCGCCAGTGCTTCCAGAACCACTGGCTCAGGCTCGACGAGGTCCCCGAGGTCTTCTCGCGGCTCGAGCAGATCGGGATGACGACGTCGGGCGCGTGCGGCGACATCACCCGCAACGTCATCGGCTGCACGCTCGCCGGGATCGGCCACGACCAGATCCTCGACGGCCACGCCACGGCCGAGGCGATCCACGCCTACTTCCTCGACAACAAGCTCTACTCGAACCTCCCGCGCAAGTACAAGGTCTCGGTCACCGGCTGCCGTGAGGACTGCGCCCGCGGCCTCATCAACGACCTCGCCCTGTCTGGTGCGATCCACGAGGACGGCACGCGCGGCTTCAACATCCGCGTCGGCGGCGGGCTTTCCAGCGCCCCGCGCTTCTCCCGCGCCATCGACGTCTTCGTCACGCCCGAGGAGGCGCCGGAGGTCGTGGCCGAGATCACCGCGATCTTCCGCGACTCCGACGAGAACCGCGCCAAGCGCGGCCGCGCGCGGCTGAAGTTCCTCGTCGACGCGATGGGCGCCGACGGCTTCCGCGCCGAGCTGGTGCGCCGGCTCGGCCACGAGCTGACCCGGGCCGCGCCCTCCGCCCCGGACATGAAGGGCCACGACCACATCGGCGTCACCCCGCAGAACGACGGCGAGCACTCCGCGGTCGGCTTCTGCGTGCCGGTCGGGCGCCTGCGCGGCGACCAGCTGCACGAGTTCGTCCGGCTCGCCCGCGAGTACGCGACCGTCCCCGAGATCCGCCTCACGCACCAGCAGAACGTGCTGCTGCCGTGGATCCCGAACGACCGTGTCGAGGCGCTTGCTCGCCGAGCCGCTCGCCCAGGAGCTGTCGCCGATGCCGCCGCAGTTCATGCGCGGCCTGCAGACCTGCACCGGCAAGGAGTTCTGCGGGCTGGCCAAGGTCCACACGAAGGTGCGGGCGGCCGAGATCGCGCGCTTCCTCGACACGCACGTGGTCAAGAACGGCCACGGCGAGGACTTCCGCCTGCACTTCGCCGGCTGCTCGTCGAGCTGCGCCCAGCACCAGATCGCCGACGTCGGGATCGAGGGCGTGCTCAAGAAGGTCGACGGCGAGTTCGTCGAGGCGATGGACATCCGCATCGGCGGCCGGCTCGGGCCCGACCCGCGCTTCGGCGACGTCGTGCTCAAGAAGGTGCCGCACTGGGACCTCGACGAGACGCTGCTGCGGATCTTCTCCTTGTACGAGACGGGCCACAGCGAGGGCGAGACGTTCCGCGACTTCGCGGGCCGCACCGAGCCCGAGTGGTGGACCGAGCAGCTGACGCCGCAGGAGGTCGAGGCACCATGACGGCCGAGGAGGTCGTCGCGGACGCGGTGGAGCGCTTCCACCCCCGCGTGGCGCTCGCCTGCTCGTTCCAGAAGGAGGAGACCGTCCTCCTCGAGATGCTGTTCGCGGCCGAGCCGTCGGCGCGCGTGTTCGCGCTCGACACGCGCGTGCTGTTCGAGGAGACCTACGACTACTGGAAGGCGGTCGAGGCGCGCTACGACACCAAGGTCGAGGTGTTCGCCGCCGACAACCCGCCCGACGGCCTGTGGGCGACGGACCCGGCCGCCTGCTGCGGCATCCGCAAGGTCGCGCCGCTGGGCCGCGCGCTGAGCGGGCTCGACGCCTGGATCACCGGCATGCGGCGCGAGCAGTCGCCGACGCGCTCGGACATCGACGAGGCCGGCTGGGACGCCAAGCACGGGCTGTGGAAGTTCAACCCGCTCGCGGGCTGGAGCGAACGCGACGTGTGGGCCTACATCGCCGACCACGGCCTGCCGTCCAACCCGCTGCACGACGTCGGGTACGCCTCGATCGGCTGCGTGCACTGCACGGCGGCCGGGAGCGGGCGCGAGGGCCGCTGGGCGGGGAGCGAGAAGACCGAATGCGGCCTGCACGTCTGACCCACCTCGAGCACCTCGAGTCGGAGGCCGTCCACGTCATGCGCGAGGTGGCCGCCGAGCGCGAGCGGCCGGCGCTGCTGTTCTCGGGCGGCAAGGACTCGATCGTGCTGCTGCGGCTGGCCGAGAAGGCGTTCCGCCCCGGGCGCTTCCCGTTCCCGCTGCTGCACGTCGACACCGGCCACAACTTCCCCGAGGTGATCGAGTTCCGCGACCGCCGCGTCGCCGAGCTGGGCGAGCGGCTGATCGTCGCCTCGGTGCAGGACTCGATCGACGCCGGGCGCGTGGTCGAGGAGCGCGGGCCGCGCGCCTCGCGCAACCGCCTGCAGACCACGACGCTGCTCGACGCGATCGAGGAGCACCGCTTCGACGCCTGCTTCGGCGGCGCGCGCCGCGACGAGGAGCGCGCGCGGGCCAAGGAGCGCGTGATCTCGCTGCGCGACGACTTCGGCGGCTGGGACCCGCGGCGCCAGCGCCCGGAGCTGTGGGACCTCTACAACACGCGCGTGGGGCCGGGCGAGTCGCTGCGCGTCTTCCCGCTCTCGAACTGGACCGAGCTCGACGTCTGGCAGTACATCGGCCAGGAGCAGCTCGAGGTGCCGAACATCTACCTCGCGCACGAGCGCCCGGTGTTCGAGCGCGACGGGATGCTGCTCGCGGCCTCGCCGTTCGTCGAGCGCTCCGAAGGCGAGGAGGTCTTCGACGCGTGGGTGCGCTACCGCACGGTCGGGGACATGAGCTGCACCGGCGCCGTCGCCTCGCGCGCGTCCACCCTGGACGAGGTCGTGTCCGAGATCGCGGCCACGCGGATCACCGAGCGCGGCGAGACGCGCGCCGACGACCGGCACTCCGAGGCCGCCATGGAGGACCGCAAGGTTGCCGGCTACTTCTGAGTCGGTCGACACGCTGCGGCTCGCGACGGCCGGCTCGGTGGACGACGGGAAGTCGACGCTGATCGGGCGGCTGCTCTACGACGCCAAGTCGATCCTCTCCGACCAGCTCGAGCACATCGCCGAGGTGTCGCATGCGCGCAACGGCAACGGCACGCTGGACCTGGCGCTGCTGACCGACGGCCTGCGCGCCGAGCGCGAGCAGGGCATCACGATCGACGTCGCGCACCGCTACTTCGCGACCCCGCGGCGGCGCTTCATCCTCGCCGACACGCCCGGCCACGAGCAGTACACGCGCAACATGGTCACCGGCGCCTCGACCGCCGAGGTGGCGATCGTGCTGGTCGACGCGCGCAAGGGCGTGATCGAGCAGACCCGCCGCCACGCCGCGGTCGCCGCCCTGTTCGGCGTCCGCCACGTCGTGCTCGCGGTCAACAAGATGGACCTCGTCGACTGGTCCGAGGAGGTCTTCGACCGGATCGTGGCCGACTTCGACTGCTTCGCGGCGAAGGTCGGGCTCGGCGCGGTCTGGGCGCTGCCGATGAGCGCGCTGCACGGCGACAACGTGGTCGAGAGCTCCGCGCGGCTGGACTGGTACGCGGGGCCGCCGCTGCTCGAGCACCTCGAGACGATCGAGCTGCCGGCCGGCGTGCCGGGCGAGCTGCGCTTCCCGGTCCAGTGGGTGCTGCGCGACCCGTCCGGCGACGGGCGCGCCTATGCGGGCCGCGTCGCGGGCGGCGAGCTGCGGCCGGGCGCCGAGGTCGTCGCGCTGCCGGCGGGGCTGCGCGCCCGCGTCGTCGCGGTCGAGACGCTCGACGGTGAGCTGGAGGCCGCGCCGGCCGGGCAGTCGGTGTCGGTGCGCATCGATCGTGACCTCGACCTCGGGCGCGGGGACATGCTCGTCGCGGCCGAGTCGGCGCCGGTGCCGTCGCGCGAGCTGCTGGCCGACGTCTGCTGGCTCACCGAGGCGCCGCTGCGCCCGGGCGCGCGGCTGGCCCTCAAGCACGGCACCGCGACCGTGCGCGCGATCGTCGACGAGGTGCGCGACCGGCTCGACCTCACGACCTCCGAGCGCGCGCCGGCGCCCGACGGCCTTGCGCTCAACGACATCGGCCATGTGCGCCTGCGCGTCTCGCGCCCGTTGCCGGTCGAGGCCTACGCCGCCAACCGCGTCACCGGCGCGTTCGTCCTCATCGACGAGGGGACGAACGACACCGTCGGCGCGGGCATGATCTCCGCCTAGGTCGTCGCGAGGCGGACGATCACGTCCGCGCGCTCGCGCGTGGCGGCGGTCACCGCGGCGTTGGCCTGATCGGAGCGCATCACCCAGGCGCGGGCGGCGTCCGGCGTCTTGCCGAACTCGATGTGGCGCTGGATCAGCCAGTCGAGGCGCGTGGCCTCGTCCATCTCCACGTACCACGACTCGTCGAGCAGCGGCCGCACGCGCGCCCAGTCGCCGTCGTCGACGAGCAGGTAGTTGCCCTCGGTGACGACCAGCGGGATCTCGCGCGCGATCGCGATCGCGCCCGCGAACGGCTCCTCGATCTCGCGCCGGAACTCGGGGGCGTAGACGGTGTCCTCCGCGCGCGCCCGGAGGCGGGCGAGCAGCGCCGCGTAGCCGGCCGCGTCGAAGGTGTCGGGGGCGCCCATGCGATCGCGCCGGCCGAGCCGCACCAGCTCCGACTGGGCGAGGTGGAAGCCGTCCATCCCGACCAGCACGGCCTGGTCGCCCAGCGCGTCCGCGACGAGCCGCGCCAGCGTCGACTTGCCGCCGCCGGGCGGCCCGGCGATGCCGAGGATGCTGCGGCGGCCCTCGGCGATCAGCCCGCGCGCGCGGTCGAGCAGCGTGTCGAGTTCGTCGATGACCATGGCGCTCAGGGTCGCGCATCTCGCGCTAGGCTGCGCCGCCCTATGCGCCCATTCCTCATCGCCGTCCTTGCCCTCGCCCTGCTCGCGCCCGCCGCCGGCGCCGACGACCCCTCCCAGCATCCGCCCAAGATGCCCAACTCCACCAAGGGCGCGAAGAAGTGCAAGAACGCGTCGCGCTTCGGCTCGTCGTTCCGGGTCTTCGTCGTCAAGGGCAAGGGGCGCCTGTCGTGCAAGCGGGCGCGCAAGCTCGTCGCCAAGCCGCCGCTCAACGAGATCCCGCACTACCAGTACTTCGACTGGACCAAGGGCGGCAACGGGCCGTGGTCGGACGTGTACTACCGCCACGACCACAAGGTCATCGTCGGCGCGATCCTGCGCGACGTCTAACCACACCCGCTACTGCACGAGGCCCTCGACCTCCTTGACGAGGTACTTGCGGAGCGACTCGACGCCGTCCTTGATGACCGGGAGGTCGAAGACGGGGATCGCGGTGATGAGGTCCTGGAGGCACTCTCCGACGGTGGCCACGGCCACCTTCCGCAGCGTCTGCCCGCTGGGGGCCTCGAGCTTGCCGGTCTCGACCGCCCCGTAGTAGATCGCGTTGACGAGGAGCCGCCGCCGGACGTTGAGCATGAAGTAGGCGGCGTAGAGCGTCTTCGCGAGCTCGTCCTTGCCCTTGAACTGCTTCGCCCATGCCATCTGCAGCACGCGTCGCTCGTACTTGTCGTCCTTGCCGAAGTGCGCCATCACGCTCGCGTTGACGTACTCCTTGGCCGCGCGCCGCCCGGCCGTGCTGGCGATGTCGAGGTCGTTGCCGTGCGCCCTGGAGGCGGTCAGGTCGGTGAGGATCTTGCGGCCGACCTTGCTCCAGTTCGACTTCAGCCACTTGAGCTGCTCGGCGAACGCCCCACGCACGTCGCCGCGCAGCAGGTGCAGGGCGGCGGCCGCGCGGGAGATCTTCTTCTTGGCGCGTTCGGCGCGGCGCGCCATCAGCAGCTTGCGCAGCTCCTTGATCCGCGCCGCCCGGCGCCGCAGCTTGTCGGCCTTGGCGGCGGTGCGCAGCCACTTCGAGGCGCCGAAGGTGATGATCGTGAGGGCGACGTCCGCCGCGAACTCGCCGACGCTGTCCCAGCCGAAGACGTCCCAGGCGGCCTTCAGCACCGAGTCGTCGCCGGCGAGGTTGACGAGGCTCGCCGACTCCTCCGCCTCGTACTCGGCGAGGTCCGCCTCGAAGGACTCGCCCATCCGCTGCGCCCGCAGGCCGCCGATCTCGATGTGCTTGCCGCGGACCATCATGTAGGTGAGCGGGGAGAGGTCCTCGGCGATCAGGTCGATCCCGAGCTGCCCGGCCCGGCGCTCCGTGTCGGCGTACTCGCTGCTCAGCACCTTCGCCGCCGCGAGGCTGGCGAAGTCGCCCTGCTCGTTGAGCCGGCGCAGCTCGTCCTGGTACTGCGTCTTGAGCTCCTTCCACGCCTCGTAGCCGGCGTGGCGCTCGAAGAACCACTGGTTCTGGTACTCCAGCAGGCGGTCCTGGAAGCGCTTCACCGCCGCGGGCGCGGGCTGCCGACCCGCGTTCTGGGCCTCGGCGAACGCCCGGTACTCGCCCCCCAGCTCCGCCTCCAGGTCCCTCATGAAGTCCCGGCGGAAGCCCGTGACGCTCTTCTGGTTCGAGGACGCCACGTCGGTGAGCAGCTGGAAGTACTCGTCGAGCACCTCGTCGAGGGGTGGCGCCGCCGGTGGCGGCGCGGTCTTCGGCTCGCGCTGCAGCAACCGCGTGACCGCGCGGTTGCCGGCCGAGTGCTGGAGCTCCTCGACCAGCGCCGGCGTGGGGTGCTCCAGCTCGCGCATCAGCGCAGCGGCGCCTCGGTGCTTCAGCGGGGCGGTGGGGCGGCCGGGTGGGCCGGGGGCGTCACGGATGCGGTCGAGCTCACGCATGGTCCGGTTGGCGAGCCTAACCCAGCCGCAGCTCGCAGTCACGCAGCCGCGCGATCGCCTCCGCCTCCTCGCCGATGTCGACCGGCTTTCCGAGCCATTCGACGGACACCTCGAGGACCTCGCCCTGCTTGCGGCCGCGCCACAGCCCGGTGAGGGCACCGTCCGCCAGCACGACCCCCGGGCGCCCGACCGATGGGAACAGGCGCTTCCGCACCGCGGCGTCGGGCACGAGCGATTCGCGGTCGGGCTGCGCGACGTAGGGGTCGTGGCCGCCGAGCAGGCGGACGCCCGACGCGGCCGGGGGAGCCTCGAGCCGGGGAAGGTCCGCGGCGAGCACGAACCCCTTCCGCCCCTCGACGGCGGCCGGCGCGAGCTCGTCCTTGACCTGGTCGAACAGCGTCTTCGCGTGCGAGGCGGCGGTCTGCGCCCATGACGCGAGCTGGGAGTGCGTGGCCGGCCCGAAGACGCGCAGGAACCGCCGCACCAGTTCCGCGCGCGCGTCGTCGAGCGACATCGACGGCGGATCCGCGAGCGCCCACGTGGCCTTCTCCGGCATGACCGTGACCTCCAGCGGACCGAGCGCGCGCCAGAACCCCGGCCGCACGTGGTGGCTCTGGCAGCCGCGGCACCAGGGCAGCAGCCCGTCGGGCAGCCGCTCGCGCATCGCCTGGTGGAACGCGTCGCGGTCGAGCGGGCCGGACGCGAGGCCCTCGCGGGCGGCGGAGGCGACGAGCGTGAGCGCCTCGCCCACCTCGTACCCCTCGTCGATGACCTCCTTCGCCGACGCCGACCCCACCAGCGCCTTCAGCCCGGCCTCGTCCTCGGGCACCAGCGCCGCCGTGAACACCCGCGCGTCCGCGCGGGGCACCACGTACGGGGAGCCGCGGAACGCGTTCACGGTGACGGTGTCGCGAGGGAGCGGGTCGGTGGAGCGCGCCCGCAACGCCGCCAGCGCGCCCCATCCCGGCGGGTACTCCTGCAGTCCGATCGCGGCCACCGCCTCCGCGGCGCCGACCCGCCGGTCGAGGTGATGCCCGGCCACCCGGAACGCCAGCGCCTGGTCGGCTGAGACGTCGAGCACGCTCAACCCTCCAGCGCCAGCAGCGAGTCCAGCGAGCCCGCGGTCGAGTCGATCGTGGCGCTCGGATCGCCGACCGTGCGCAGCCGCTCCGGCACCGTGTCGATGCGGAAGTCGCCGAGCTCGCAGTCCGGCACCTCGTCCCAGCGCAGGTGGCACGCCACCCGCGCGTCGGGCACCGGGCGGATCGAGTACCCCGCCGCGACGGTGTGGTCCTTGGCGTTCTGGTTGTAGTCGACGAACACGGCGTCCTGCGGGCGCTCCTCCCTCCACCACGTCGCGGTCGCCATGCCCTCGGCGCGGCGCTCGACCTCCTGCGCGAGCACCAGCGCCGCCGCGCGCACCGTCACGAAGTCCCAGCGCTGGTGGATGCGGACCATGATGTGCATCCCGCGCGAGCCCGACGTGCGCGGGAAGCCGACCAGCCCGTGCTCGCGCAGGACCTCGCCGGCGAGCAAGGCCACGCGGCGGACGTGGTCCCACGGCGCGTCGGGCATCGGGTCGATGTCGATGCGCAGCTCGTCGGGATGGTCGAGGTCGGACCGCCGCACCGGATGCGGGATTCCAGTCCACGTTGCCGAGCGACACGGCCCACAGCAGGTGCGAAGCGTCGACCGGCACGAGCTCCTCCGCCTCGCGCCCCGACGGGAACTTCAGCACCGCGGTCTGGAGCCACTCCGGGCGCTTCTCCGGCACGCGCTTCTGGTAGATCACCTTCGCCTCGATCCCACCCGGGAAGCGCTTGAGCATCGTCGGGCGCTCGCGGACCTGGTTGAGGATCGCGTCCGCGCATTCCACGTGGTAGCGGGCCAGATCGCCCTTCGTCCACCCCGACTGCGGGAAGTAGACCTTGCCGGGGTTGGAGAGCTTGATCTCGCGCCCGTCGACCTCGAAGACCTCGTACTCCGTCGGCACGGGGCGAAGCGTGACACGATGCCGCCGTGTCCGTCCCCGAGCGCCCGGTCCTGGTCGCACCCGACTCCTTCAAGGGAACCTTCCGCGCCGCCCAGGTCGCCGGCGCGATCGGCCGCGGGCTCGAGCGCGCCGGCCTGATGCCGCCCGACCTCCTGCCGCTGGCCGACGGCGGCGACGGCACGCTCGACGCGATGCTCGTCAACCTCGGCGGCGAGACCGTCTCCGCCCGCGTGCAGGACCCGCTCGGCCGCGAGATCGAGGCGGGCTACGGCCTCGTCGAGGAGGGCGGCACCGCGCTGGTGGAGATGGCCGCGGCCTCGGGGCTCCCGCTCGTCGCCGAGGACGAGCGCGACGCCTGGGCCGCGAGCACCTACGGCACCGGCCAGCTGATCGTCGACGCGGTCGCGCGCGGGGCGCAGGTGATCCTCGTCGCGGTCGGCGGCTCCGCCACCACCGACGGCGGCGCCGGCGCGCTCGCGGCGATCGAGGATGCGGGCGGCCTGGGCGGAGCGAAGATCGTCGTGCTGTCCGACGTCCAGGTCCCGTGGGAGCGCTGCGCCGAGGTGTTCGGGCCCCAGAAGGGCGCCGACCCCGAGATGGTCGAGCGCCTCGCGCAACGGCTCGACGAGCTGGCGAGCCACGTTCCCCAAGGACCCCCGCGGTGTCCCGATGACCGGCGCCGCCGGCGGTCTGTCGGGCGGGCTGTGGGCGGTCCACGGCGCAACGCTCGAGCCCGGCGCGCCGTGGATCCTCGACGCGCTCGGCTTCGACGCGCGCATGCGCGCCTCCCGCGCCGTGGTGACCGGCGAGGGCAAGCTCGACGAGCAGACGCTCCAGGGCAAGCTCGTCGGCGAGATCGGGACGCGCACGCGCCAGGCCGGCGTCCCGCTGCACGCGATCGTCGGCACGGACGCGCTCGACGCCTTCGGCAAGCGCATGATCGACCTCCAGGTCGTCACGGCGGCGACGACGCTCGAGGAGATCGAGGCGGCCGGCGAGGACCTCGGCCGGCGGCTCGCGACCGGCGACGCCTGATGCTCGAGCGCTTCAGCCCCGAGGCCCGCCAGGTCGTCGCGCTCGCCCAGGACCAGGCGCGCGGGATGGGGCACAGCCAGGTCGGCACCGAGCACCTGCTGCTCGGGCTGATCGCCGAGGAGACGGGCGCGGCGGGGCGCGCGTTCGCCCAGCTCGGCGTGACCCTGGACGCGGCCCGCGACGCGATCATGGCCCTGGTGCGGCCCGGGGAGCCGACGCCGCCGGACCAGCCGATCCCGTTCAGCCCGCGGGCCAAGGGCACGCTCGAGGCCTCGCTGCGCCAGGCGATGGGCTTCAAGGACACCTTCATCGACACCGAGCACATCCTGCTCGCGCTGCTGATCGAGCGCGACGGCCGCACGGCGAGCGTCTTCGCGTCGCTCGCCTGCCCGCCCGACCTGCTGCGCACGACGGTGATCGAGCTGCGCGCCGCGTCGGCCACGCCCGACCCGCACGACGACGGCGAGGCGCTGCTCGTGCTGGCGGAGGGCTCCGGGGTCGCGGCACGGGCGCTGGAGGCGCTCGGCGTCACGCCCGACGCCGTGCGCACGGCGGTCGAACGGGCACGGTCCCGCTCGTAACCCGCTTCGCGCGATTCGGTACCTGACGGATGCCGCCTCGCCCGCACCTCGCGCTGCCGTCGCCCGGGACGCGGCGGGCGGTCGTCGTGGGCGCGGGGTCGTTCGGCACGGCGGTCGCGGTGCTGCTGGCGCGCGGCGGCTTCCGCACCACGCTCCAGACCCGCACGCCCGAGCAGTGCGCCCGGCTCGAGGCCGACCGCGAGAACCGCGACTACCTGGCCGGCGTGACCCTGCCGCGCGAGCTGCGGATCGAGTCGGCGGGCTCGGGGCTCGGCCGCGCCGACTTCGTCTTCCTCGGCGTCCCCTCGGGCGGGCTCGGCGAGGTCATCGCCAACCTCTCCGAGCGCGGGCTCGACCGCCGCACGCCGGTGATCTCGCTCGCCAAGGGCCTCGTGCCGCCGCACGGGATCGCCCCGACGGTGCTGCTGGCCGCGAGCCTCGGCGCCGCGCGCGTCGCGTGCGTGGGCGGGCCCGCGCACGCGCGGGAGATGGTCACCGAGGGCGCCGCCCTCGTCGCGGCGTCCACCGACGAGCGGCTCGCCCGGTCGATCGCCGACGTCTTCACCCGCGCCGGCGTGGTCTGCGAGCGCTCGAGCGACCCGATCGGGGTCGAGCTCGCGGGAGCGGCCAAGAACGCCGCCGCGCTCGCCGCGGGCGCCACGCAGGCCCAGGGCCTCAACGCCGCGGGCGCCGCCGCCGGCCACATCTTCCTCGAGGTCTGGCGCTACGCCGAGCAGCAGGGCGCGCGCCCCGAGTCGATGATCGGGCTGGCCGGCACCGGCGACCTCGTCGGGACCGCGCTGGCGCCGCAGAGCCGCAACCGCCAGGCGGGCGAGCTGCTCGCGGCCGGGGTGCCCGCCGCGGAGATCCCCGCGCGCATCGGGCAGGCGGTGGAGGCGCTCGACCTCGTGCCGCTGCTCGCCCATGCGCTCGAACGCGCCCAGATCGAGGCGCCGGTGACCGACGCCCTCAACCGCCTGATCAGCGGCGAGCTGCCACTCGACGACTGGGTCGCGCGGGTACGGGCCACGGTTCCGCCGCCGGCGCGCTTCGGCTCGGCCGTCGCGTTGGCGCGCTGGCGCCAGCGCACGAAGGCGCGCTTTACCCGCCGCAGAGCCGTCTCTTAGACAGCTTTGTCGAATGGCGACCAGCATGGGTTGCCTATGAGCCGTCTCTCGAACCTCTTCTATGTCGTCCTCGGCGCCGTCGCGGTCGGTGCCGTCGTGGCCGTGCTCGCCGTCGTCGGCGCCCTCCCCGACAAGGTCGAGCGCACCACCATCACCACCCCGACGACGGCTGACGCACCAGAGCCCATCGACACCCCGGCCTCGCTCGACGCCAAGCCGACGAGCGTCGCCGACATCTACAAGCGGGTCTCCGGCAGCGTCGTCTTCGTCTCCGCCCGCGGCGGCGACGGCAAGCTGGCCTTCAACGGCGAGGGCGGCGGCAAGGCCGCGTCCGGCTCCGGGTTCGTCATCGACTCGGCGGGCCACATCGTGACCAACGACCACGTCGTGGAGGACGCCGACAAGTTCACGGTCCGCTTCGGCGAGCGGGGCGACCCGATCCCGGCCAAGCTCGTCGGCAAGGACCCGTCGAGCGACCTCGCCGTCCTCTCCATCGACCCGAAGGCCGCCAAGGGCGTCAAGCCGCTCCAGCTCGCCTCCCCCAAGTCGCTGGAGCCGGGAGAGGCCGCGATCGCCATCGGCAGCCCGTTCGGCCTCTCGGGCACCGTCACGACCGGCATCATCTCCGCGCTCAACCGCGAGATCAAGGCCCCCAACGGCTTCTCGATCCCGGGCGCCGTGCAGACCGACGCCGCCATCAACCCCGGCAACTCGGGCGGCCCGCTGCTCGACGCGCAGGGCCGGGTGATCGGCGTCAACTCGCAGATCGCCTCCTCCAGCGGCGGCAACACCGGCGTCGGCTTCGCCGTCCCGGTCGACAGCATCCGCGACGTCATCCCCAAGCTGGTCAAGGACGGCCACATCGACCGCGCGTACATCGGGCTTTCCACCGGCGAGCGCCCCGCGACGCCCGGCGCGCTGGTCGGCACGGTCACCCCCGGCACCCCGGCGGACGATGCCGGCATCAAGACCGGCGACCTGATCGTCGGCCTCGACGGCAAGAAGATCCGCAACCCGTCGGATCTCTCGCTCAACGTGCTCACGAAGAAGCCCGGCGACGAGGTCAAGGTCGAGCTCGAGCGCGACGGCAAGACGAAGACCGTGACCGTCAAGCTGGGCCAGCGCCCGAATCAGGTCGCCCAGTGACCGAGCCGGAGTCGCGGGCCGCGTACTCTGATGGCATGACGGACGACATCCGCCTGCGGGCGATCGAGGACACCCGCGACGAGCCGGCGCGCGAGGCCCACACCGCGCTCGAGGCGACGATGTTCGAGGTCAAGCGCGTCATCGTCGGGCAGGAGGCGATGCTCGAGCGGCTGCTCGTGGCGCTGCTGGCCGGCGGGCACGTGCTCCTCGAAGGCGTGCCCGGCCTGGCCAAGACGCTGACCGTCAAGACGCTCGCCGACGCGCTCGGCGGGGAGTTCAAGCGCCTCCAGTTCACCCCCGACCTCGTGCCGGCGGACCTCGTCGGCACGCGCATCTACCGCGCGGACACCGGCGGCTTCGACACCGAGCTCGGCCCGGTCTTCTGCAACTTCCTGCTCGCCGACGAGATCAACCGCGCCCCCGCGAAGGTCCAGTCGGCGCTGCTCGAGGTGATGCAGGAGCGCCAGGTCACGATCGGGCACGAGACCCATTTCGTGCCGCAGCCGTTCCTCGTCCTGGCGACGCAGAACCCGATCGAGTCCGAGGGCACCTACCCGCTGCCCGAGGCGCAGGTCGACCGCTTCATGTTCAAGCTCGTGGTCGGCTACCCCGACCACCGCGACGAGGTCGCCGTGGTGGAGCGCTCGCTGGGCACGGCCGCGGCGGTGCGCGAGGTGTTGTCGCCCGCGTCGCTCGCCCGCCATCAGCGCGCCGCGCACGCGGTCTTCGTCGACCGGCGGGTCATGGAGTACGCCGTGGAGCTGACCACCGCGACCCGCGAGCCGGGCGAGGAGGGGTGGGTCGAGTTCGGCGCCAGCCCCCGCGGCTCGATCAACCTCGTGCACGCGGGACGCGCGCTGGCCCTGCTGCGCGGGCGCGACTACGTGCTGCCGAGCGACGTCCGCGACGTGGCGCGCGACGTCCTGCGCCACCGGCTCGTCCTGACCTACGAGGCACTCGCGGCCGGCGTCGATGCCGACCGGGTGCTCGATGACGTGCTCGAGAACGTGCGCATGCCGCACATCGAGCTGTCGGACCGGGAACGCCGCTGACGTGAGCTTCCGCGAGCCTGTCCTGCTGCTCGCGCTGGTGCTTCTCCCCCTGGCGATAGCGGCGTACGTGCTGGCGCAGCGCCGGCGCCGGCGCTACGCGGTCCGCTACCCGGCCGTGGACGTGCTCGCGGGCGTCGCGGGCCGCTCGTGGGGGCGCCACATCCCGGCCGCTCTGGCGCTGCTCGCGCTGACCGCGCTGCTGATCGCGATGGGCCGCCCCGAGCGGACGGTCGCCGCGCCGCAGCGCCAGGGCACGGTGATGATGATCACCGACACGTCGGGGTCGATGGACGCGACCGACGTCTCGCCCAGCCGCCTCAGCGCGGCGCAGACCGCGGCGCGCGCGCTGGCCAAGAAGCTGCCCGAGCAGTTCCGCCTCGGGCTCGTCTCCTTCAACAACGTCGCCGAGCAGCTCGTCGCGCCGACGACGGACCGCACGCAGGTCAACGCGGCGATCGGCGGGCTGAAGGTGCACGGCTCGACCGCGATGGGCGACGGCCTCGAGCTCGGGCTTCGCAGTGCGCGGACCCGGATCAAGGACACCGAGGGCCGCCTGCGCCGGCTGCCGGCGGTGATGGTGCTGCTCTCCGACGGCAAGAGCGAGCGCGGAGCGGAGCCGGTCGACGTCGCCGACCGCGCCAAGAAGCTCAAGGTCCCGATCTACACGATCGCCCTGGGGACGCAGACGGGCACCTTGAACCGGGGCGGGCGGGCGATCCCCGTGCCGCCCGACAACGTGACGCTGCGCGACGTGGCCGAGACGACGGGCGGTCGTTTCTTCGCCGCCCCCAGCGCGGCCCGGCTGGAATCGATCTACGAGAACCTCGGCACGCGCTTCTCGACGCGCAACGAGAAGCAGGAGGTCACGGCCGCCTTCGCCGGCGCCGCGCTCGTGCTGCTGCTGGCCGGCGGGATCCTCTCGCTGCTGCGGACGGGGAGGATCCCGTGAGCGTCGGTTCGCCGCCGCCGCGCGGTGCTGCCGCTCCCCGCACCCGCGTCGCGATCACGGCGCCCGAGCGCACCCCCGATCGCCCCGGGCCCGGCCCGATCCCGCCGACCGTCCTGCGCTCGCTCGACCTCGCGGTGCTGCGGCGGGTGGAGAGCCTCGTGCCGGGCGAGCACCTGACCTCGCAGGTCGGCGGCGGGACGGAGCTGGCCATGATCCGCCCCTACCGGCCCGGCGACGACGTGCGCCACATCGACTGGAACGTGACCGCGCGCATGCGCGAGCCGCACGTGCGGGTCCACGTCGGCGAGCGTGCGATGACCGCGTGGCTGCTGCTCGACGTGTCGTCCGGGATGAACTTCGGCACCGCCGATCGGCGCAAGGCCGACGTCGCCGAGGGTGTCGCTCTGGCGATCGGCCACGTGGCGACGCGCCGCGGCAACCGCCTCGGCGTCGTCGCGATCGGCGGCGGCGAGCCGCGGATCATGCGCCCGCGCCAGGGCCGCCTCGGCCTGCTCGCGCTGCTCGCCGAGCTGCGCACCGAGCCCGAGGCCGACGGCTCCGGCCCCACCGCTCTGGGCGACGCGGCGCGCAAGACCGCGGCGCTGGCCCGCAACCGCGGGCTCGTCGTGGTCGTCTCCGACTTCCGTGGCGACCGTGATTGGGAGGCGCCCCTGCGGGCGCTGCGCGGTCGTCACGGAGTCCTGGCCGTCGAGGTCCGCGACCCGCGCGAGCTCGAGCTGCCGCCGGTCGGCGACCTCTGGGTCACCGATCCGGAGACCGGCCGCCAGCTGAGTGTGAACACGAGCCGCCGCGGGGTGCGGCGGCGGTTTGCCAAGGCGGCGGCGGAGGAGCGCGCCGAGGTCGCCGCGGCGCTGCGCCGCGCGGGCGCCGAGCACCTCGTGCTGTCCACGGAGGGCGACTGGCTGCGCGCGCTGGCCGGGCACCTGCGGCGCTCGGAGATGCGGATGCGCGGGCGGGGAGGGCGCGCGGCATGAGCTTCCGCGAGCCCGCCGTCCTGATCGGCCTCGCGCTGCTGCCGCTCGCGGCCGCGGCCTACGCGGTCATGCAGCGCCGCCGCCGCGCCGACGCCGCGCGCTTCGGCAACCCCGCGCTGCTGCCGGGGCTGGCGACGGCGCGCCCGGGCTGGCGCCGGCACCTGCCGCCGTTCCTGCTGCTGCTCGCGCTCGGCGCGCTGGTGATCGCCATGGCCCGGCCGCAGCGCAGCGTCGCGGCGCCCCAGCGCCAGGCCACGGTGATGATGGTCACCGACGTCTCGGGCTCGATGCGGGCCACGGACGTCGAGCCCGACCGCCTGTCGGCGGCCGTCGAGGCCGGCCACGCGCTGGCCGACAAGCTGCCCGACAAGCTCCGGCTGGGCCTCGTCTCCTTCTCCGACTACGCCGAGCAGACCGTCCCCCCGACGACCGAGCGCCAGCCCGTCGAGGACGCGCTCGACCGCTTGGTGGCGGACGGCGGCACCGCGATGGGCGACGCGCTGCGCCGCGGCATCGAGTCCGCGCGCACGCCCGTCCCGAACGAGAACGGCAGCGGCTCCCGGCGCCTGCCCGCGGTCATCGTCCTGCTGTCGGACGGCAAGAACACCTCGGGCAACACACGGCCCTTGGATGTGGCGAGGCAGGCGAAGGCCTTGAAGATCCCGATCTACGCGATCGCGCTCGGCACCCCGAGCGGCGAGATCGAGCTGACCGACCCGTTCTCCGGCGCGACCCAGACGATCGCCGTCCCGCCCGACCCGCAGACGCTGAAGGAGATCGCGCGCATCACCGGCGGCCGCTTCTTCGAGACCGCGAAGGCCGCCGAGCTCGAGTCGATCTACGCCAACCTCGGCACCCGCCTCTCCTCCAAGCAGGAGAAGCGCGAGGTCACCGTGGCCTTCGCCGGCGGCGGGCTCGCGCTGCTGCTCGTCGGCGGCGGGCTCAGCCTCGCCTGGTTCGGCCGCCTGCCCTGAGCGAGCGGCTCCGAAGCGCCGCGGAGCCCACGAGTGTCATCTCGATGGCGCATACCGCCATCGAGGTGACATTCGTCGTGCCGCGGCGGCTCGCTCCCGACCTCTACCCAGCCGCTGTTGACGTTCGCTCGCTTGCCCCGGCCGAGAGGACTAGCGTTGCGCGCGTGATCGACCGCACCCTCCTCGCCCGTGCCGCCGAGCTCGCCGCGGACCACCTCGACGCCGTCGGCGAGCGCCACGCCGGGCCGCTCGCGGGCTTCCCTGAGCTGCGGGCGGCGCTCGGAGGCGAGTTGGCTCGTGAGGGCGTTCCGGCGGGAGACGTGATCGAGGCGCTCGCGCGCGACGCGGCGCCGGGCCTGGTCGCCTCGCCCGGCCCGCGCTACTTCGGGTTCGTGACCGGCGGCGCGCTGCCCGCGGCGCTGGCCGCCGACTGGCTGGCGTCGGCGTGGGACCAGAACGCCTTCAACGCCGTCTCGTCGCCGGCCGCGGCGGTGGTCGAGGAGGTGGCGTGCGGGTGGCTGCTGGAGCTGCTCGGGCTGCCTTCGGAGTCCGGCGTCGGGCTGACCACCGGCGCACAGATGGCGAACGTGACCGGGCTCGCGGCGGCGCGGCACGCCCAGCTCGCGCGCGCGGGATGGGACCTGGAGGAGCGGGGCCTCGGCGGAGCGCCGCCGTTGCGCGTGCTGGTCGGCGAGGAGGCGCACGTGACCGTCTGGCGCGCGCTGCGGCTGCTCGGGTTCGGGCGCGCGGCGGTCGAGCTCGTCGCCGTCGACGGCCAGGGCGCGATGCGCGCCGACGCGCTCGCCTCGGCCCTCGCGGCCGGCGCGGGAGAGTCGATCGTGGTCGCGCAGGCGGGCAACGTGAACACGGGCGCGATCGACCCGCTGACGGACATCGTCGCCGCGGCACGCGAGCACGACGCCTGGGTCCACGTCGACGGCGCCTTCGGGCTGTGGGCGGCGGCGAGCCCGGCACTGTCGCACCTCGTCGCCGGCGCGGGCGACGCCGACTCGTGGGCCACCGACGGCCACAAGTGGCTCAACGTCCCCTACGACTGCGGCGTCGTCGCCGTCCGCGACCGCGCCGCCCACCTGGCGGCGATGGGGATGACCGCCTCCTACCTCGTGCGCTCCGGCGACGAGGACCGCTCCAACTCCGACTGGGTCCCCGAGGCGTCGCGACGAGGCGCGCGGGTTCGCGGTCTACGCGGCGCTCCGGTCGCTGGGTCGGGACGGAGTGGCGGAGCTGGTGGACCGGTGCTGCGCGCTTGCGCGTCGGCTCGCTTCAACCGTCGGCTCCGCGGACGGCGTCGAGGTGCTCAACGACGTCGTCCTCAACCAGGTGCTGCTGGGCTTCGGCGCGCGGACGGACGAGGTGATCGCGCGCGTGCAGGAGGACGGGACGTGCTGGGTCGGGGGCACCCGCTGGCACGACGAGCCGGCGATGCGCGTCTCCGTGTCGAACTGGTCGACGACCGAGGCCGACATCGACCGCACCGCCGAAGCGATCCTGAGCGCAGCCGCGCTCAGCGCTGCTCCGCGAGGGTCGTGATCACGGCCTCGTAGACGCCGGCGCCGTGTGACTCCTCGGCGACGCGGACGTTGGCGAACTGCGCCATCGCAGTACGCAGGCCCGGTTCGTTCTCGAGCGCGTTGGCGACGAGCCAGAACGTGCCGACGACGGCGGCAGCGCCGAGGTCCTCGCGGGAATCTCCGACGGCGATGACGTCGTCGGATGCGTAGCCGCGGGCCTGCATGTGGCGGGCGACGGCGCGGGCCTTGGAGGCGCCGCGGGGGATCAGGTGGTACGCGCGGCCGTCCCCCATGACGCCCTGCATGACCCCGTTGTCGACGAGGCGGAGGTGGCCGTGGCCGTGCTCGGTCAGGAGCGCGTCGGCCTCGAAGGCGTCGACCGCGTCGCCGAGGAAGAGGTGGGAGACCTCGCGGGCGTAGCGCCAGGGCTCGTAGATCCGCAGCCGGCCCGCGTAGTGGTCGAGCAGGAGCGCCGGGGCGCCCGACTCCTCGATCTGCTCGTGGATCGTCTTGCCGTCGCGGGGCTCCAACCCGTCGGTGAGCCACTCGAGCTCGCCGTCGAGGACGAGGCCGCAGCCGGCCTCGAAGATGTACGAGCGCAGGCCGAGCATGCGCGCGTCGTGGAGGAGCGTGGACTGGCGGCGGCCGGAGTACGGGACGACCTCGACCTCCGCCCGGGCACAAGCCTCGAGCGCCCGCGCGCCGAGCAGGGTGAACCCTCCTTCGCCGTCGTGGAGCAGCGACGCACCGCGGCCCAGCAGGGTCCCGTCGAGATCGAGGTAGGCGGCGCGGAGCACGCGTCTAGTCTCACATCAGTGGTCGTCGTCAGAGACATCGAGCCGTGGGACGAGCTGCTCGAGGCAGGGCGGACGGATGAGCGCCTGGTCACGCAGAGCGCGGTCAACGCGAAGCCCGGCCGCGAGTCGCCGATCCCCGACGAACTGCACGGCGAGGTGGCGGATGCGCTGCGGGCCCGCGGCATCGAGCGGCTGTGGTCGCATCAGGCCGAGGCGATCCATGCGGCGTGGGCCGGGCCGACGATCGTCACGACCGGCACGGCGTCGGGCAAGTCGATGTGCTTCCAGCTCCCCACGCTCGACGTCCTCGCTCGCGACGCCCGCGCCCGCGCGCTCTACCTCTACCCGACGAAGGCGCTCGCCCAGGACCAGGCGCGGGCGCTGAACGCGCTCGGCGTCGACCGCGCCAGACCCGCGATCTATGACGGCGACACGCCGCGGGAGCAGCGCTCGGCGATCCGGCGCAACGCGAACGTCGTCCTCACGAACCCCGACATGCTCCACCTCGGGATCCTCCCGAACCACCCCGCGTGGGCGAACTTCCTCTCCAACCTCGCGATCGTCGTGGTCGACGAGGCGCACGTGTATCGCGGCGTGTTCGGCTCGCACGTCGGCAACGTCCTGAGACGGCTCCGCCGGATCGCGGGCGCGTACGGCACCGAGCCGCGGATCCTCATGGCCTCCGCCACGATCGGCAACCCCGGCGAGCTGGCCGAGCGCCTGACCGGGCTCGAGGACTTCACGGTCATCGAGCGCGACGGCTCGCCGGTGACGAAGCGCACGATCGCGATGTGGAACCCGCCGATCACGGACGAGAAGCTCGGCACCCGCCGCTCCGTGCTCTCCGAGGCCGCCGACCTGCTCGCCGAGCTGACCGTCCAGGGCGCGCGCACGATCGTGTTCATGAAGTCGCGCAAGGCGGTCGAGCTGATGGCGAAGTTCACCCAGCTCGCGCTGGAGGACCTCGGCCACCCGAAGCTCGCGGAGCGGATCGCGCCCTACCGCGCCGGCTACACGCCGCAGCAGCGGCGCGAGCTGGAGCGACGGCTCGTCGAGGGCGAGCTGCTCGGCGTGGTCTCCACCGACGCGCTGGAGCTCGGCATCGACATCGGCTCGCTCGACGCCGCGATCTGCGTCACGTTCCCCGGCACCGTCGCGAGCCTGCGCCAGCAGTGGGGTCGCGCCGGGCGGCGGGGCCGCGGCCTCGCGGTCTACATCGCAGGCGAGGACGCGCTCGACCAGTTCTTCTGCCGCCACCCCGACGAGTTCCTCGACCGCCCCGTCGAGAACGCGATCCTCGACCACGAGAACGAGCAGATCCACGCCGCCCACATCCTCTGCGCAGCACACGAGGGACCGCTGGTCCCGAGCGACGGCGAGTACCTCGGCCGCCACTGGAAGGCGACCGCGGAGCGGCTGGTGAGCGCCGGCCACCTGCGCGAACGCCCGGGCGGCCAGTACGTGCCGCGGCGCCCCGACGAGTTCCCCGCCGCCCAGGTCTCCCTGCGCTCGGCCGGCCGCGACGGCTTCGTGATCGTCGACACCGGCTCGGGCGAGCTGCTCGGGACGGTCGACGCCGCGCGCGCGTTCACGACGACGCACGAGGGCGCGATCTACCTCCACGGCGGGCGCTCGTTCGAGGTGGCCGAGCTCGACCTCGACCAGCGGCGCGTGCTCGTCCAGCCGTTCTCCGGCGACTGGTACACGCAGCCCAAGAAGGAGACCGACACCCAGATCGAGCGGCTGCTCGACCGCCGCGAGACGATGGGCGTGACGCTCTCGTTCGGGACGGTCACGGTCACCGAGCAGGTGCTCGCCTACCAGCGCAAGCGCATGGCCGACCACGAGATCCTCGACCTCGTCGGGCTCGACCTGCCGCAGACGTCGTTCACGACCCAGGCGCTCTGGTACGAGCTCGACAGCCAGGTGCTGGCCGAGGACTTCCCGCTCGAGGTGATGCTCGGCGCGCTGCACGCCGCCGAGCACTCGCAGATCGCGGTGCTGCCGCTGCTGGCGATGTGCGACCGCTGGGACATCGGCGGGCTCTCGACCAACCTGCACCCGCAGACCGGCGGCCCGACGATCTTCATCTACGACGGGCACCCCGGCGGGATCGGCATCACCCGCCGCGGCTTCCTCGTCTTCGACGTGCTGGTCGACGACGCCCACCGCCTGATCAGCGAGTGCCCGTGCGAGAAGGGCTGCCCGTCGTGCGTGCAGTCGCCGAAGTGCGGCAACCTCAACGAGCCGCTGTCGAAGGCGGGCGCGGCCGAGGTGATGGGCCGGATGCTCGCCGCCGGCTGACCATCGCGTCCATCCCGGCGCGCGTCGCCCCCACGGCGAGCGCGCAGGCGATCAGGGCGAGGCACGCGAGGCGCACCGGCTCGACGCTACCGCCTATGCTCGCCGCCGGATGCCGGACTTCCCCCACGTCGAAGGTGTCGAACACCGCTTCGTCGACGCCGCCGGGGTGCGGCTGCACGTCGCCGAGGCCGGAACCGGCGCGCCGCTCCTGCTCGTCCACGGCTGGCCGCAGCACTGGTACGAGTGGCGCGGGCTGATCGCCGAGCTGAAGGGCGAGCGGCGGCTGATCATGCCCGACCTGCGCGGCTTCGGCTGGTCCGACGCGCCGAGCGGCCCGATCGAGCCGGAGGTGTTCGTCCGCGACCTGCTCGCGCTGCTCGACGCGCTGGAGCTCGAGCAGGTCGACGTCGTCGGGCACGACTGGGGCGGCTTCTCGAGCCTGCTGCTGGCCGCCCGCCATCCCGAGCGGGTGCGGCGGCTGCTGGCGGTGTCGACTCCGCACCCCTGGCTGAAGGTGACCCCGCGGCTCGGGCTCGAGACGTGGCGCGCCTGGTACGCGGCGCTGTTCGCCGCCGGGCTGATGCAGCGCGACAACGCCCGGCTCGCCGCCTGGTTCATGCGCCGCGAGGGGTTGCCCGCCGAGGACGTCGAGGTGTTCGCCGCGCCGCTGCGCGAGCCCGCCCGCGCCGCCGCCACGACCCGGCTCTACCGCGCGTACCTGCGCACGGTCGTCGCGACGGCGCGCGGCAGCAACCCGCCAGAGCCGCGCCTGACCGTCCCCACGCTGCTGATGATCGGCGCGCGCGACATGGCCGTCACGCCCAAGCTCGCCGCCGGGTTCGAGCACGCCGGCGACGACGCCCGCACCGAGGTCGTCCCGGGCGCCGGCCACTTCATCTGCGACACGCATCCGCAGCTCGTCGCGGCCCGCGTGCGCGAGCACCTCGCCTGACAGAAGCCGTGCAGCGCTTCACCGCGTCCGCCTGACCCCCGAAGCTCTCGTATATGCGACGTCGTGTCCTCCTCGGGACCGCAGTCGCGCTGCTGGCCCTGCCGGCGACGGGACATGCTCAGAGCGGCGGGGCGACCGTCCCCGCCACGACCGGTGGCGCGGGCTACGGGACCTCCGCCCCCGGCCTCACGGCCTCCCGCTTCAAGGTGACGCCGCGCACGCTCACCCTCGGCGCGCCCGCGAGCTTCCGCTACCGCATCGACGGCGCCCAGCGCAGCGCCCGCGTCCGCATCGAGCTGCTGGCGGCCGGCGCGCGGCGGCCGGCCGCAACGATCCGCATGGGCTGGAAGCGCACGCGCCGCACGCTCATCCGCACCTGGACCCCGCCCGCGGGCGTGCTGGCGCCCGGTGACTATGTCGCCCGCCTGCACGCCGTCGACCGCAACGGCCGTACCCTGCGCCGCACCGCGTCCGCCTCCGGGCGCTCGCGCCTCACCGTGATCGCCCCCGCGCCGCCGCCGGCCATCACCCCGACCGCGCCGGTCGCCGGCACCGGCCTCTTCCCCATCCGCGGCGCCTTCACCTGGGGCGACGCGTTCGGCGTCAAGCGCGGCACCGCCGTCCACCGCGGGCAGGACATCCTCACCGCCGAGGGCACGCCGATCGCCACGCCCCGCGCGGGCGTCGTGTCGTGGCGCGCCTACCAGGCGTCAGGCGCCGGCAACTACATCGTCGTCCACGCCGACGACGGCCGCGACTTCGTCTTCATGCACCTCCAGAACGACTCGATCACCGTGACCAAGGGCGCGGTCCTCCGCGCCGGCCAGGTGTTCGCCAAGGCCGGCATGACCGGCCACGCGTCGGGCCCGCACCTGCACTTCGAGATCTGGCCCGACGGCTGGTTCTCCTCCGACGACTCGCAGCCGATCGATCCGGCCCCGGACCTGCGGGCCTGGGCCACCGCCGCCGGCTGAACTCGTTCGCTCTACTCGTATGAGATCGCGCGCAGGACGTCGAGCCGCGACGCCCGGCGCGCAGGGAAGATCGCCGCGACGACGCCGACCACGATCGCGAACACCATCAGCGAGACGATCTGGCCGATCGGCAGCGAGAACGTGATGCCCTCGCTCTCCAGCGCCTGGATCACCACGAACGCGAAGAACAGCCCGAGCACGAGCCCGAGCAGCGCGCCGAACAGCGCCGTGATCACGCTCTCGTAGCGGATCATCCGCCGCACGTCGCGCCGCGTCATGCCGACCGCGCGCAGCAGACCCAGCTCGCGCGTGCGCTCGAAGATCGACAGCGTGAGCGTGTTGACGATCCCGAACGCCGAGATGATCACGCTCATCGCCAGCAGCGCGTAGAAGAGGCCGAGGAGCTGGTTGACCTGGTCGGCGTTCTCCTGCTTGAGCTCCTCCTGCGAGCGGGCGCGCGCCTCGGGGAAGGCCTCGAGCGCCGCGTTGACGCGCTTCTGCACCGCGGGCACGCTCGCACCGGAGTCCGTCTTGACGAAGATGCTCGAGACCCGCTTCTGATCGACGATGCGGTTGAACGACGGGCCGGTCATGGCGAACCCTCCGAGCAGCGCGTCGTCCTTGTAGATGCCGCGCACGGTGAGGCTGACGTTGCCACTCGGCCCGACGACCTCGATCTTGTCGCCGACCTTGAAGTCGCCCTTTGTCGCCGTCGCCTCCTCGAGCAGGACGCCGTCGTCGCCGAGCGAGCGCAGCGTGTCGTCGGAGCCCTCCTGCCAGTCGAAGTTGTAGACCTCGTTCAGCGTCGCCGGCTCGATGGCGTGCGTGTTGAACGTGCCGTCGACGCCCTTGATCTCGGCCTGCGTGTCCCGCAGCGACGACACGGCTTTGACGCCGTCGACGTCGGCCACCGCCGGCCCGATCGCCGCCGGGATCGGCGAGAAGCCGTCGTCGTGGAGCACCGCGATGTCACCCGCGAGCGTGCGGTCGATCAGGTCCTCGACGGAGGCGCGCAGCCCGTTGGCGAACACCGTCACGAAGACGACCAGCGCGAGGCCGATCATCAGCGCGGCGGAGGTGACCGCGGTGCGGCCGGGGTGGCGGGTCGAGTTCTCGCGCGCGAGCCGCCCGACGAGCTTGGTCGAGCGCTCGATCGGCCACGAGACGAAGCGCGCCGCCGGGCCGACGAAGCGCGGCGAGATCAGCGCGATGCCGAGGATCAGGATCACCGCTCCACCGGCCGCGCCGAGCAGCTTCGTCGAGGTGTCGCCGCCCTCGGCCAGAAGGCCCGCGATGACGAGCCCGGCGCCGAGCAGCACGAGGCCCCCCGCGAGCCACGGGGTCAGGCGCGCCCAGCGCCCCTTCGTCGGCGCGGTCGCCTCGCGCAGGGCCTCGACCGGGGCGACGCGCGTGGCCCGCAGCGCCGGGGCGAGCGCGCCGGCCAGCGTCACGAGCGTGCCGACCAGCAGGCAGACGATGATCGTGCGGCTCTCGAGCACGAGGCTCGTGGTGGGGAGGTCGATGCCGAGCGCCTTGAAGAGCGCGTTGATCGCCTTCGCGAAGCCGAGCCCGGCGAGGATGCCGACGACCGAGCCGATCAGCCCGATCATGAGCGCCTCGAGCAGCACCGAGTTGAGCACCTGGCGGCGCGTGGCGCCGAGGGTGCGCAGCAGCGCCAGCTCGCGCGAGCGCTGCGCGACCGTGATCGAGAACGTGTTGAAGATCAGGAACGCGCCGACCAACACGGCGATGAACGCGAACGCGAGCAGCCCCGTGGTCAGGAACCCCAGGCCCTCGCGGATGTCGTCACCCGCCTTGTCGGCCTCCTCTGCGGCGGTGCGCACCTGCGCGGTCGGCGGCAGCAGGGACGCGATCTGGCGCTGGAGGCCGCTCTGGCTGATGCCGTCGCGGCCGGCGACGAACGCGAAGTCGACCTCGCCCTCCTTGTCGAACAGCTTCTGGGCCGTCGGCAGGTCGAAGACGACGAAGGTCGCCCCGCCGAGGCCGGTCGACTGGCCGATGGTGGCCAGGCCGACGAGCTTGAAGGCGCGCTTCGGCGCGCTCGTGGCGACCGTGACCTCGTCGCCGAGCTTGAAGTCCTCCTTGTCGGCGGTGGCGGCGTCGAGCGCGATCTCGTTCTCGCCCTCGGGCGGGCGGCCCTTGGTGAAGCCGATCGGGGCGAACGGCGGCGGCATGTAGGTCGCGGCGATCGTCGGCGCCCCGCCGGTCGAGACGACCTTGCCGTCCTTGCCGACGACCGCGGCGACGTCGTTGATCTGCCCCGCCACCTGCTCCACGTCGGGCAGGTCCTTGATCTCGTCCAGCAGCGAGTCGTCGAGCGGCCGCGGCATCGAGAACTCCGTCTCGACCGCCTCACGGCCGGAGACGACGACGTCCGCGCCCTTCGTCTGGGCGTTGAAGATGTCGTCGAACGCCTTCTGGATCGTGTCCGTGAGGACGAACGTCCCCGCGATCATCGTCACGCCGAGCAGGACGGCGATGATCGTCAGCGAGGTGCGCAGCTTGCGCGCCGCGAGCCCGCGCAGCGCGAGGCGGGTCACGCCAGGGCCTTCATCCGGTCGAGGATCTGGTCGGCGTCGAGGCCGTTGTCGTCGCCGACGATCTGGCCGTCGTCGAGGAAGATCACGCGATCGGCGATCGCCGCGGCGGCGGCCTCGTGCGTGACCATGACGACGGCCTGGCCGAACTCGTCGACCGCCCGGCGCAGCAGGCCGAGGATCTCGGCCGAGGTCGCGGAGTCGAGGTTGCCGGTCGGCTCGTCGGCGAAGATCACGGCGGGCTCGGAGGCGAGCGCCCGCGCCACGGCGACGCGCTGCTGCTGGCCGCCCGACAGCTCGGCGGGGCGGTGGGTGCGGCGGTCGGTCAGCGCGACCGCCTCGAGCAGCTGCGCCACCCGGCCGCCGGCGTCGTCGCGGCCGGCCAGCGTCAGGGGGAGGCGGACGTTCTCCTCGGCGGTCAGCACCGGCACGAGGTTGAAGGCCTGGAAGACGAAGCCGATCTTGTCGCGCCGCAGGCGCGTGAGGTCGCCGTCGTCGAGCTTGCCGATCTCGGTCCCGTCGATGTCGACCGTGCCGTCGGTGGGCCGGTCGAGGCCGGCGAGGACGTGCATCAGCGTCGACTTGCCGGAGCCCGAGGGGCCCATGATCGCCGTGAAGGTGCCGGGCGCGATGTCGAGCGAGACGCCGCGGAGCGCGTTGACGGCGGCGTCGCCCTCGCCGTATCGCTTGGTGAGGTCGCGACCTGCGACAACGGAGGTGGCCATGGCGCGAATGCTGCCATGCCGGCCCTCCGGGAAGGTGTGGCTAACCGTACGCGGTCCCCTAGGGGATGAGCTGCTTCGCGAACCAGTGGCGGGCGAACGGCTCGTCGTTGAAGGCCGGCACCTCGCGGTAGCCCGCCGAGCGGTACAGCGCCACCGCCTCGACCAGGAGGTCGCTCGTCTCGAGCCGCACGGTGCGCGCGCCGGCGTCCGCCGCCCGCTGCTCGAGCGTCTCCAGCAGCCGCCGCCCGAGCCCGAGCCCACGCGCCGCCTCGGCGAGCCACATGCGCTTGATGTCGGTCACCCCGCCGCCGAAGTGCTTGAGCGCGCCGCAGCCGACGGGCTCCTCGCGCAGGTACGCGACGACCATCTCGCCGCGGGGCGGGCGCAGCTCGTGCGGGCTCGGCGGTGCTGCCGATCAGGGGGTCGAACGGCGCGCCGGAGCGGCGCTCGAGCTCGGCGAAGTAGGAGCGCAGGCACTGGCGCGCGTCCGGGTGCTCGGGATCCACCGCGACGATCTCGACCATGGCGGCGGTCAGCAGCCGCTCGACGTCGCGCATCGCGCCCACGAGCCGCTCCCGCTGCGCCGGCGTCAGCGGCGTCAGGAGCGACGCGGCGAGGTCGGCCGCGCGGCGGTCGAGCAGCGCCCGCTCCGCGAGCCCGGCGGCCGTCAGCCGCGCGGTCCGCACCCGGCGATCGCTGTCGCCCTGGTGGACGGTCACCATCCCGTCGGCCTCGAGCGCGCGCAGCAGGCGGCTGGCGTGGCCGGAGTCGAGCCCGAGCCGCCCGCGCAGCGCGCGCACCTCGCACCCGTCCGGCCCGATCTCCCACAGCACGCGCGCCTCGGCGAGCGGGCGGTCGCGCGCGAGATAGTGATCGTCGAGCGCCCCGACCCGCTGCGTGACGGCCCGGTTGAAGCGGCGGACCTGCTCGACCATCTCATCGGCCATTACCTGACTTTAGTCAGATACCGTGGCGGGATCAAGCGGAGCGCTAGCCTTCTCGCGCGCTGGCGAGATAGCTCAGTTGGTAGAGCACACGACTGAAAATCGTGGTGTCCCCGGTTCGAGTCCGGGTCTCGCCATCCGGAAGCCCGAAATCCCGCATGGCTGCGAGATTTCCTGTCTCGTGGTGCAACTGCCGACTCGAACTTCCTGCACCACGAGTGGTCGTCGTGACGTCCGCGGTATGAGTCGGAAGCGAGCGAACTCGGCTTCGCCGCCGCGATCTCGGGCGCTTGCGGCGCGTCGATGATCGGAGAGAAGCCGGGCCGAACGTGCCGCCATCTCCGTTTTGTCTCCTTTTCCTGGAGGCACCTCGAGGGTTGGTCGGGTCTCCGCGCGAACTCCGATGGCGCTCGGCGCGCGCGGTATCCATGACGCCGGCGTACGAGTCGAGTCGTTGTGGCGCCGGTCTGCGGAGTGTCGCCCGGCCAGATTGAGCGTCCGACGCCTGCCCTCTGGGTGCTGCTCGTACGCTCGGTCCTTGAGCGTGCCGGTTGGCACTCTGGTCAGGTCGGGCCGAGGACCGGCAGCGGGGCGGTCGATCGCCGGCGCGCACGCGAGGGCTGTCCGGGCACGGCCCGAGGTCGGGCCGTGCCGGGGAATCGGACAGCTGCAGCGCCGCTGGCGGCTACGGGATCAGGACGCGGTTGATGACGTGGATGATGCCGTTGGACGCGCGCACGTCGGCGGTGACGACCTTCGACCGGTTCACGAACACGTTCTGGCCGCGGACGCGGATCTTCACGCGCTTGCCGTTGAGCGTCTTGATCGACGAGCGCTTGACGACGCGCTTGGCGGCGAGCCGGCCTGAGGCGACGTGGTAGAGCAGCACCGCCTTCAGCTTCGCCTTGTCCTTGCCGAGCGCCTTGAGCGTCTTCTTGGGCACCTTCTTGAAGGCCGCATCGGTGGGCGCGAAGACCGTGTACGGCCCTGCCCCGGAGAGCGTCTCGGCCAGGCCGGCCTGCTTGACGAGTGAGACCAGCGTGGTGAAGTTGCCGGCCGCGACGGCGGTCTCGACGAGGTTGGGCTTGGCTGCCGCGGCGGTGGCGGGGCGTGCGCTGGCCGGCGCGGCCGCAAGCGCCAGCGCGGCGACTCCGGCGACGAGCGCGGCGGCGCCGCGGCGCGCGGTGGTGATGGTGCTGGTGCTCATGGTGCTCCTTTGGTGAGGTGGACGGACAAACACTGAACAAGCCTTGGACAGCTAAGCAGCGACTCGCGTCTTGTCAAGTGCTTGTTCATTGTTTGTTCAGCCACTATGCTGCGCGGCATGGCAGACGCCACGCTTCGCATCGGTGAGCTCGCGCGGCGCTCCGGCGTCAGCGCTGACCTCCTCCGCGCGTGGGAGCGCCGCTACGCGCTCCTCGCGCCGGTGCGCACCGCCGGCGGTTACCGGCTCTACTCCGCCGACGACGAGGCGCGCGTGCGCTCGATGCAAGCCCACCTCGCACAGGGACTGTCGGCCGCCGAGGCAGCGCGACTGGTCCGCGAGGCGACGGCGGCCGCGCCTCAGAACGGCGCTCCGGCGGATCTCGCGGCAGCGCTGTGGTCCGCGCTCGACGGGTTCGACGACGCGGGCGCGCAGGCCGCCTTCGACCGGCTCGTGGCGACTTCAGCATCGAGGCCGTCGCGGAGACGGCCATCCTGCCCTACCTGCGCACGCTCGGCGACCGCTGGCGCGACGGCGACGCCTCCGTGGCGCAAGAGCACTTCGCCACCGGCCTCCTGCGCGCGCGGCTGCTGGGCCTGGCCCGCGGCTGGGACCGCGGCGCCGGTCCTCGCGCGCTGCTCGCCTGCCCGTCAGGCGAGCGCCACGACCTCGGGCTCATCATCCTCGGCCTCGCGCTGCGCGACCGCGGCTGGCGCGTGACGTTCCTCGGCCCCGACACGCCGATCGAGACGCTCGCAGCCGCGGCCGATCAGCTCGCGCCCGACGTGGTCGTGCTCTCCTCACTCGCGCGCGAGCCGCTCGCCGCGGCCGTGACCGAGATCGCGCAGATGGCCGCCTCGCGGCCCGTGCTGCTGGCCGGCCCCGGCGCGGACGCCGAACTGGCCGAGCGCTCGAGAGCCCGACTGCTCGCCGGAAACCCGATCGAGGCCGCCGACGAGTGTCCGCGTAGCGCGAGCGACCGCGTGCGCCGAACGTCAGCCCCGAACGCGCCGGCTGCCCGCGCGACCCATGCTCGTGGGCCTGCTTCTGCGCGCACGGCCGCCGAGCGAATCCGATGCCTTCCAGCAGCGCTCAGACGCGCGCAGGTGAGTGCGTCACGTCCCGGCAGGCACGAGCACGCTGTCGTGCAGAACGGGGCGAGCCCCGTCGCGATGACGGCCTCAACCAGGAGGTCGTCGTCGCGGGGGTTAGCGTCCGGCGCCCCTCCACCGGATGCCTTCACGGCGACGTCAACCCCCGAGCCTGCGGGCGACGGTGCCACCACCTCGGCGCGGCGCCCGCTGGCCCCGCCGCGACGCCGCCCGAACGCTGAGGCTTCGCCGTGTGTCTCGCCGGTCGCCGTGATCCCACGAGCGGTGTACGCCGTGGAAACGCCGACTTTCAACGATCCGGAGGGCGACATGTCGAGATTGCGATGCACCGACGGGTGGCCATCATGACCAGAGAGCGCTTGGGCGTGACGCTGATCCTGACCGCTGCCGTGATGTCGTTCCTGCTCTCGATCGCGCTCTG
>CAWBCU010000003.1:0-122369 GCA_963787335.1 uncultured Solirubrobacterales bacterium | reverse complement strand
TAGTTCCCTTCGGTAGAGTCTCCCTCACCGATAGGAAGGCCTGGAGGCCGTGGCGGGGCGTCACGCCCTGATCGCATGCTCCACCTCAACCTGCAGCGCCGGAGGACACGGCCGAGCTCGGACGCGCGCTGATCTCCCGGCTGCCCGGGGCCGGCCTGCTGATCGTCGACGCCGACCTGCGGATCCTGCTCGCCGACGGCGACGCGCACCGGGACCTGCCCGCCGACGTCGTCGGCAAGCGGGTCGATGACGTCATTGCTGCCGAAGCGTGGCTGCGGGTCGAGCCGCGCTACCGCGGCGCCCTCGAGGGTGAGCTGCAGTCGTTCGACTTCGACTTCGACGTGCTCGGCAGCTTGACCACCCACGCACTTCGGTTCGCGCCGATCCGCGACGACGCGGGCGTGATCGGTGTGATGGTGCTCTCGCAGGACATCACCGCGCGCGTGACCGCCGTCCGGCAGCTGGCCGACAGCGAGCGCCTGCAGCGCTCGGTGCTGGAGGTGCTCGATGAAGGCGTCATCGTCGTCGCCCCCGACGGGGCCCTCGTGCACGCCAACCGCACCGCCTGCGCGATCCTGGGGCTCGATCTCGAGACGGCTCGCGCGGACCCGGGCTGGTGGAAGCCGGTGCGGTCGCGCCGGAAGAGCGGCGACGCGAGCCTGGACGCCGGCCCGACCGTGCTGCGGACGGGCGAGGCGTCCGTGATGTCGCCCTCGAGGCCGGGCGGCCCGACGGGACCAGCGTGTCGCTGTCGGCCAACTATCAGGCGCTCCGCGACGAGGCCGGTTCGATCAGCGGCCTGGTCATCTCGTTCCGCGACCTCAGCGAGCGCGACCGCGAGCACGGGCGCCTCGCGGAGAGCCAGGAGCGCCTGCTCGAGGCCCACGAGGTCGCGCGGCTGGGGAGCTGGGAGTGGCGGCCGGAGACCGACGAGGTGGTGGTCTTCCACACGCTGGTCGAGGCGGACGATGCGCGGGTCCAGATCAGGACGGCCCTCGACGACCTGCTCGCGCCGATCGCGCGGGGCGAGCGCGATACCGCCGTCCGCCGGCACCGCCACGAGTCCGCGTCGGGTCCGTTCTGGCTCGAGACGCGCCTGCGAGCGGTTCGCAACGGCGCGGGGGAGCTGGTCTGCGTCCGCGGCACGACGCAGGACGTCACCGAGCAGGAGCTCGCCAGGCAGGAGGCGACCACCCAGGCCGCGTTGCTCCAGCAGGTCGACGTCGCCGTGGTCGCGACCGACCCCGGCGGCCGCATCACGCACTGGAACCGCGGCGCCGAGCAGCTGCACGGCTGGAGCCACGCCGAGATGGTCGGACGCGGCGCGGCGGAGTTCCTCGCCCCGGCCGCTGCGAGCGTGGTGGCCGAGGTGGCCCGCGAGCTCGACCGCAGCGGGCACTGGGAGGGCGAGTACAGCGTCCGCCACAAGGACGGCACGGCGTTCCCCGCCTATCTGCGCGCCCGGGTCATGCTCGACGGCGCGGGCGAGCGCACCGGCTGGATCGGCGTGGCGGTCGACCTGACCAAGCGCCTGGAGTCCGAGCGCGAGCTGCGGACCGCCGGCAACTACCTGCGCGCGGTCGCCGACAGCGTGGGCGACGGCCTGTTCACGCTAGACACCGACGGGCTGGTCACCTACATGAACGGCGCCGCGGAGCGGCTGCTCGGGTGGACCCGCGAGGAGCTGGCCGGGCGCGAGATGAAGCAGGTCGCGCGCGCCAGCGCCGGGCCGGCGTGCGAGGCCTGGCCGATCCTGAACGCGCGCCGGACCAGCGACCACCAGCGCATCGACGACGTCTTCATCCGCCGCGACGGGCGTGAGCTGCCGGTCTCCTACTCCGCCGCGCCGTTCGAGACGGACGACGGCGTGCAGGGCTGCGTGGTCGTCTTCGAGGACATCTCGCGACGCCGGGCGCACGACGAGGACCTCGAGCGCGAGGCCGAGAAGCTGTCGTGGATCGGGCGCATCCAGGAGGCGCTGGCCGAGGACCGCTTCGAGCTCTATGCGCAGCCGATCGTGGACGTGCGCAGCGGGGACCTCGTCCAGCGCGAGCTGCTGCTGCGGCATGCGCGAGCCCAGCGGGGAGGTCGTGGCGCCGGGGGCGTTCCTGCAGGTCGCCGAGGACTACGGGCTGATCGGCGACATCGACCGCTGGGTGATCGCGCGCGCGGCCGTGATCGCCTCGACCGGGCAACCGGTCGAGGTCAACCTGTCAGCGCACTCGGTCGGCGACGCCGGCATCCTCGACCACATCGAGCGCTGCATGGCCGCCGGCGGCGTCGATCCGACGACGCTCGTGTTCGAGATCACCGAGACCGCGCTGATCCAGGACGAGGTGGCGGCGCGGCGCTTCGCCGAACGGCTGCACACGCTCGGCTGCAAGGTCGCCCTCGACGACTTCGGCACCGGCTACGGCGGCTTCACCTACCTCAAGCAGCTCCCGCTCGACTTCCTCAAGATCGACATCGAGTTCGTCCGCGACCTTGCGACGAACCCGGCCAGCTCCCACGTCGTCCAGGCCGTCGTCGCGCTCGCGCGCGGGTTCGACCTGCAGACCGTCGCCGAGGGCGTCGAGGACGCCGCGACGCTCGAGCTGCTGCGCGAGCTCGGGGTCGACCTGGCGCAGGGCTACCACATCGCCAGGCCCGCACCGCTCGCCGGGAGCGGCGCCGCATCAACGGACAGGAGTGATCTCGCGTGACCGAGCACAACGACGATCAGAGGCGCCTCGAGCAGGAGCAGGCGCTGTCGGATCTCGATCAGAGCATCGCCGATCGCGAGCAGGCGCTGGCCGACGCCGACCAGGCCGCGATCGAGCGCGCGCAGACGAAGCTCGACGAGGAGCGCGCCGCGGTCGATCCCACCGACTTCACGCGCTCGGTCGCCTTCGCGCACCGGCAGTCGGACATGCATCGCCGCCAGGAGCGCAACGACGCCCGCCAGGATCAGGTCGACCAGGCGCAGACCGGCGGCGATGACCGCCAGACGCTGCTCGACGACCAGCAGCACGACCTGGCGCAGCCGGCCCCCGCCGCGCCGACGCCGGCGCAGCTGCTGACCGAGAAGGACACCCGCGCCCGGGCGGCCAAGGCGCGTGCCGCCAGCGCGCGCAGCCGCGCCGAGGAGGCGCTGCGGCGGGCGGAGGCGGCGGAGCTGCGCGCGCAGGCGCTGCTCGACCGCGTGGACTCGCCCGGCTAGGCCAGGGCGGCGGCGAGCATCTCCGTGATCGCGTCCGCCGGCTGCGGCCGCGCGTAGAGATAGCCCTGCGCGTGATCGCAGCCGAGCTCGCGCAGGCACGCCTCCTGCTCGCTCGTCTCGACGCCCTCGGCGACGACCGTCAGCCCGACCGCGTGCGCCATGTCGATCGTCGCCTTGACGATCGCGCGGTCGTCCGTGTTGCAGTCGACGCCCGAGACGAACGAGCGGTCGATCTTGAGGACATCGAGCGGGAAGCGCTTGAGTCGGCTGAGCGACGAGTAGCCGGTGCCGAAGTCGTCGAGCACCAGGCTCAGACCGTGCTCCTGCAGTGAGTCGAGCACCGTGGTGGGGGCGTCGGCCTCCTCCATCAGCAGGGTCTCGGTGATCTCGAGCGCGAGCGTCCCGGGCCGCAGCCCGCTGCGCTCGGCGATCGCCGCCACCTGGCCCGGGAGCAACGGGTTGAGCGCCTGGCGGCCGGAGACGTTGACCGACACGCCGATCGCCGGGTCGATGTCGCGCTGCCAGGCGGCGGTCTGGCGGCACGCGTGCTCGAGCACGTGCAGGCCGAGCATGGCGATCAGCCCGGTCTCCTCGGCGATCGGGATGAACTCGAGCGGCGGGACCAGGCCGCGGTCGGGGTGCTGCCAGCGCACGAGCGCCTCCGTGGACACCGGGCGGCCGGTCGCGAGGTCGATCACCGGCTGGTAGTAGACGACGAGCTCGTCGCCGCTGAGCGCGCGCCGCAGCTCGGTCTCGGTGCGCACGCGCGCGATCAGGCTGGTGCGCATCGCCTCGTCGAACAGCTCGTAGGCGCCGCGGCCGCGGGCCTTGGCGCGGTACATCGCCGCGTCGGCGTCGCCGAGCAGCGACTCCGGCGTGTCGAGCTTGGTCGCGGCGAGCGTGCCGCCGATGCTGACGGTGAAGAAGTGCTCGCCGCTGCTGAGGTTCAGGGGGCGGGTGACCGCGTCGCCGAGCCGCTCGGCGATGTCGGTCGCCCCGCGCGGCCCGTCGACGTCGGGGCAGATGACCACGAACTCGTCGCCACCGAGCCGCGCGACGGTGTCGGTGGTCCGCAGCGAGGCGCTCAGCCGCGGGGCCAGCGCGAGCAGCACCTCATCGCCGGCGGCGTGCCCGAGCGTGTCGTTGATGAGCTTGAAGCCGTCGACGTCGAGCACGAAGACCGCGAGGTCGATCCGCTCGCGCTGCCGGCGGGCCAGCGCCTGGTCGAGGCGGTCGAGCGCGAGTGTCCGGTTCGGCAGGCCCGTGAGCGGATCGTGCAGCGCCGCGTGGCGCGTCACCTGCTCGCCGCGCTCGCGCTCGACGGCGATGATGATCAGCGTCGCGACGGCGGAGAGGAACGCGACCTCGTCCTCGGTGAAGGCGTGGGGCGCCCGGGTGCTGACGTTGAGCACCCCGAACGGCTCGTCGTGCCCCTCGATCGCCACGCTGAGGCTGTGACGACGCCGAGCTCACTCAGGGACGGCGCGATGTCCTCCGTGATCGCCGGCTCGCCGCTGCGCAGCGGCGCCAGCGCGCTCGCGGTGTCGCTGAGGTTGAGCGGCAGCGCCGGCGCGTCGGGCAGGCCGTTCGGCATGCCGACGCTCGCGATCGGGGTCAGCCGCTCGCCGCTGCCGTCGAGCTCGAGCACGCGGCCGACGTCGGCGCCCAGCGTCGCGGTCGCGATCCGCACCGCCTCGCTCAGCACCGCGTTGAGATCGTGGCTCTCCAGCGCGAAGCGGCCGAGCGTCGCGACCGCGGCCTGCTGGAGGGCGAGCCGCGCGAGCTGCTGCGCGGCGCGCGTGCGCTCGCTGATGTCGCGCGCGACGACGAGCAGCGACTCGATCGTTCCGTCCTCGGCGCGGACCGGGACGGCCTGGACGGCGAAGGTCAGGCCGTCGCTGGTGAACTCGAAGCTGCGCCGCTCGCCGCGCAGCCCCGCCCGGTAGTTCTCGAGGCAGAGCTGGAGGACCTCGTCGGGGACCTCGGCGTAGAGCTCGGTCACCAGGCGGCCGCGGAACATGTCCTCGTCGAGGAAGTCGAGCCGGCGGATCGCCTCACCCTGGGCGATCAGGATGCGCAGGTCGGGATCGAGCAGGAAGATCGTGGTGTCGGGCAGGTTCGCCGTCAGCGTCCGGTGCAGCGCCTCGGAGTGGCGGATCAGCCGCTGGGCCTCGTCCTCCTCGCTCTCCCGCGCCCTGCGCTCGGTCACGTCGCGCGCGGCGAAGTACAGGACGCCGTCCACGGCGACCGTCGTCCAGTTGAGGTACCGGTAGTCGCCGTCGCGCGTGCGGTAGCGGTTCTCGTGGGTGAGCACCGCGTCGCTGCCGGGCTCGGCGAAGACCGTGCCGCGCTCGCGCGTCGCCTCGACGTCGTCGGGATGGACGAACGAGATGAACGGCACCGCCATCAGCTCTTCGCGGGTCCAGCCGAGCCACCGCTCCCACGCCGGGTTCAGCTCCGTGAAGTAGCCGTCCTTCGAGGTCCCGAGCATGTCGAGGGAGAGCTCGAAGAGCCGCTGTACCGCATCGTTCGACGGGCGCTCCGCGTCGCGGGCCACTGCGGCTGCCTCCATACCGCTGGGATTCCACACGACAGGCGCGTTATGCAGGAGAACAGCGGAGCAATCAGCATAGCCTTCGGTCACAGGACGCTTACCACGCTCGGCCTCCGATCGACCAGCCTGCGCCCCGTCATCTTCGATTGAGAGGGGTTGCATGTCTCGCAACAAGCGCCTGCCGACGCTGCTCGGCGGTCTCGGCGCGATCGTGGTCCTCGGCGCCGGTGCGTCGTTCGCCGCCGGCGGCCAGCCCGACCGGACGGGCGAGGCCCGGCACGCGCTGCACGGCGGCAAGGCCAAGAACGTCATCTTCTTCCTTGGCGACGGCATGGGTGACTCCGAGGTCACCTCCGCGCGCTACTACCAGTACGGCGCGGCGGGCCGCCTGAACCTCGACCGGCTGCCGCTCACCGGCTTTCAGACGACGTGGTCGGTCAAGCCTGCCGCGACCGCGCCCTTCAAGCCCGACTATGCCCCCGACTCGGCCTCCACCGGCACGATGTGGGCAACTGGTGTGAAGACGATCGACGAGCGGATCTCCCAGGGCCCGAGCAGCGCCGAGACCGTGCCCGGGAAGAACCTCCAGACGATCCTCGAGCGCGCCCAGAGGCAGGGCAAGAGGACCGGCAACGTTTCGACCGCGGAGATCACCGACGCAACGCCCGCCGTGCTCAACTCGCATATCTCGCTGCGTGGATGCCAGGGACCGCAGGACACGGCCACCACTTGCCCGACCGAGACCAAGGCCGCGGGTGGTCTCGGCTCGATCGCCGAGCAGACCGTCGACCACAAGGTCGACGTCGTGCTGGGCGGCGGCCGTGGCCGCTTCGAGCAGACGGTCGACGGCGGCCCCGACAACGGCAAGACCGTCGAGCAGTACGCCAAGGACCGCCGTGGCTACACCGAGGTCACCGACGCCGCCGGCCTCGACGCCGCGCGGCGCTCCGATCGCCCGCTGCTCGGCCTCTTCGCGGCCGGCACCATGACGACGGAGTGGAGCGGCCCGCAGGCGACCCGCGGCGACGGCACGCCGCCGCAGCGCTGCGTCACGAACAACCGGCCGGCGAACCAGCCGAGCCTGCCCGCGATGACGCGCAAGGCGATCGACCTGCTCAAGGGCGACCGCGACGGCTTCTTCCTGCAGGTCGAGGGCGCCTCGATCGACAAGCAGGACCACGCCGCCAACGCGTGCGGCCAGATCGGCGAGATGATCGCGTTCGACAACGCGATCGCGGTCGCGCAGGAGTTCGCACGCCGCCACCCCGACACGCTGATCGTCGTGACCGCCGATCACGCGCACACGAGCCAGATCGTCGCCGAGGACTCCAGCGGCACGGGGAACCCGACGGGCTACTCGAACAACCTCGTCACGGCCGACGGCCAGGTCATGCGCGTGACGTACGGAACCGCGGGCGGCACGACGCCGCCGGCGGCGCCGCCGAGCCAGCAGCACACCGGCTCCGTGGTCCCGGTCTGGGGCCAGGGCCCGGGCGCGGCGGCCGTGCTCGGCACCACCGACCACACGGACCTCTTCGAGGTCCTGAGCGGCGGCCGGCGCCGCTAGCTGACGGTCTCCTCGGCCGGTAGGCCGGCGGCGACGCGGTTGCGTCCCGCCGCCTTCGCGGCGTAGAGCGCGCGGTCGGCGGCCCGGATCAGCGCCGGGCCGTCGGCGGCGTGGTCGGGGAGGGTGGCGACCCCGAGGCTGGCGGTGATGTGCGCGGTGACGCCCTGGACCTCCAGCCCCTCGAAGCTCGCGCGCATCGTCTCGGCGGCCTGGAGCGCGCCCTCGAGGCCGGTGTCGTGCAGCAGCACGACGAACTCCTCGCCGCCCCAGCGGCCGGCGAAGTCGCTGGCGCGCACGGCGCGGCGCAGCGTCGCCCCGAACACCTCGAGCACCTCGTCGCCGACCTGGTGCCCGTGGCGGTCATTGAGCGCCTTGAAATGGTCGAGGTCGATCACCAGCGCCGAAAGCGGGGTGAGCGTCCGCTGCGCCTGGGCGACCATCCGGATCAGCGCCTCCTGAACCGAGCGGGCGTTGGGAAGCTTGGTCAGCGGGTCGGTCGCCGCGCGGTGCTCCGCGATCGCGAGGTTGCGCAGGTTGGCGAGGATCGGCGCCGCCTGCGAGACCGCCACGACGATCCGCTCGCGCTCGACCGCCTTGATCGGGCGGTCCTTGAGGACGAGCAGCGAGCCGATCACCTCGCCGCTGACCACGGACGGAACGCAGAGCGAACCGCTGCCTCTGCGGTGACACAGCTCGCAGGTCTGGAGCGGGGCCACGTTCGGCTTCTCCTCATGCAGCGCCGCGCGGCGGATCGCCAGACATGAGCGCGGGCTCGCGTCGATCAGCTTGTCGGCCAGGCCCGCGACGGCGGATGGGTCCGTGCTCGCCTCGAGCGAGTTGCCGCTCGCGTTGCGGGTGAGCACGACCGCGTTCGAACCGGGGGTCAGCCGCTCGGCACGGCGGCGGAGCAGATCCCTGGCCTCGCGCTCGTCGTCGGCGCCCTGCAGCGCTTCGACGTACTCGCGCCGCTGCATGCCGCGGGCGCGGTCGCGCCGCGCCTGGCGCTCCAGCGCGGCCAGCCCGAGCACGAACACCGCGGCGCTGAACAGCATCACGAAGGCGAAGGCGAGCAGGCGAGCGTGCTCCACCTCGTCCCGGGCGCGCTCCTCGACGTGGCTGCGCAGCGCGTCGTTCTCGCGGCGGAAGCGGTCCATCAGGCGCTTGCGGCTGCGGGCGTCGTCGAGGCTGAGCGCGAGCGGGCCGCGGCGGTCGACCTGGTCGACCGCGATCCCCGCGATGGCCTGCCACTCGCGCGCCGTCTCGGTGACGGTCTGGAGCAGCCCCGCGGTGATGCGCTCGCGGCCAGGACCGGCCCGTGCGCGGCGGAGCGCCTCGTCGAGTTCGAGACGGCCCTGCACGTAGGGCTTGAGGAACTCCTGGTCGCCGGTCAGCGCGTAGCCGCGGAGCCCTGTCTCCTGGTCGAGCATGGCGGTGAGCACGTCGTTGGAGGCGCGCAGCTGGCCCTGCATGCTGATGACGGCGTCGCGCTGCTGCCCGGCGATCAGCCAGACGCTGCCGCCCATGACGAGGACGGAGAGCGCGAGCAGAATGCGGAGACGTGCGTAGACGGACATGTCAGCGACGGCCGAGGGGGGCGGGGAGGGGCGTCGTCGAGGAGGCGCCGGCGTAGCGGGCGCGCTTCTGCACGTACAGCTCGCGGTCGGCGCGGCGCATCACGTCGTCCAGGCTCTCGGCGCCCGCCTCGCAGACGGCGACGCCGAAGCAGAAGCCGACCGGCGTGATGCCGGCGTGGCGGTCGGCGGCCGACTCGGCCAGCCGCTCGGCGACGGCGGTCGCGTTCTCGGCGTCGCTGTCGGGGAGCAGGAGGACGAACTCGTCGCCCCCGACCCGGGCGGCGACGTCGGTCGCCCGCAGGATGTCGCGCATGCGCCCGGCGATGCCGATCAGCGCCTCGTCGCCCGCGGCGTGCCCGTAGAGGTCGTTGATGTGCTTGAAGCGGTTGAGGTCGAGCAGGACGAGCGCGACGGGCTCGTTCGTGCGGGCCGCCCTGGCCGCCTCGCGCCGGTAGTGCTCCTCCAGCGCCCGCCGGTTGGAGAGCCCCGTGAGGCGATCCGTGCTCGCGGCCTCGTCGAGCTCGGCCATCAGCTGCTCGACGTGCTCGGTGAGAAGGCGGACGACGATCGCGCCGCCGGTGACGAGGCCGATGACCGTCAGCCAGCGGCTGGTCGCGATCGCCCCCGGGTCGATGAGGACGAGCGTGACGCCGTAGGAGACGGCGATCAGGAGGACCTGGAGCGCCAGGCCGGGGCGGCGCAGGTAGTACGCGGCGTAGAAGACGACCCACAGGTAGTAGAGCTCGTCGTAGCCCGCCGGGCCGCCGCTGCGCTCGCCGTTGGAGACGGCGGCGAGGGAGATCAGCACGGTGCCGAGGCCGAGCACGACCGAGTAGCCGGCGTCGTTGAGCCGCCGGCCGCCGACGAGCAGCACGACCGCGAGCGCGGCCGAGCCGGCCACGACGACGACGAGGTTGCCGGTGTCGACGTTCGCCTCGTGCGGGAGCAGCAGGCCGAGGAGCGTGACGAGCGAGGCGGCGCCGAACAGCAGCGCGCCGTTGCGCGCCTTGTGGCTTGCCGTCCTGGTTTCTGGGGTCCATCCGACCTGTATCGGCATCCGGGCGGGCGCGCGGGATGCGCGCGTCCGGATCTGCCTCCTAGCGCGTCAGCTTCACGACGATGTCGTCGGCCTCGGCGCGGACGGCGATCTCGCCGCGCGCGGTGCTGTAGCGCCCGGTGCCGCCGGTGATGGCGGCGACGTTCTCGGCCTGCGAGGGCGTGAACGGGCCCTCCATCGCGATCGTGCCGTCCTTCAGCGTGATCGAGCCGGTGCACTCGAAGGTGCTCGTGAACGGGCCGCCGACGAGGTCGGTGAGCGTGCAGACCTGGCGGAACGTGCCGGCCGGGCTGCCGTCCTCGCGCAGGACGGCGTCGCTGTGGATCGCGAGGTCCCGACCGACGGGCCGGGCTTGCCGGTGTCGACGAAGACGGGCTGGAGGTCCTTGTGGGCCTCGACGAGCCGGATCGTGCGGTCGTGCGAGCCGTGGGACTTGGCGGTGGTGTCGGCGGAGGCGGTGCCGGCCAGCGCGAGGGCGGCGACCGCCAGGGCGGCGCCGATGGTCTTGCGGGACATGGGGAACTCCTTGGGGAGGTGGGAGGGAGGGTGCTACTGGCGGAGCTAGCCGGCGAGGAGGTCGCGGTAGTCGAAGCGGTCGGCCTTGAGCACGGGGCGGCCCTCGGCGTCGAACCAGTCCTGGCGCGGGCGGTCGTAGTAGAGCTCGACGCCGTTGCCGTCGGGGTCGTCCAGGTAGACGGAGACGGTGCCGCCGTGGTCGGTGCCGTGGTCGATCGCGACGCCGTGGTCGAGCAGCCGCTGCACGGCCTTGCCGAGCTCGCGGCGGTCGGGGTAGAGGAACGCCACGTGGTAGAGGCCGGTGTGCCCGGGCGGCGGCGGCGAGGCGCCGGCGCTCTCCCAGGTGTTGAGGCCGACGTGGTGGTGGTAGTCGCCGGCCGCGAGGAACGCGGCGTCGAGCCCGACCGCGCGGCCGTCGGCCGTCACGCCGAGCCCGAGCGCGTCGCCGTAGAAGGCGAGCGAGCGGTCGAGGTCCGCGACCCGGAGGTGCACGTGGCCGACGCGGACGGCGGGGTGGATGGGTTCGGTCTGCATGGATGGCAGTGTCCCCCCGCGCCGCCGCGCCCGGCATCGGTGGATCCACCTAACCGGCGAGCAATCGGGTTTCAGTGGACCAGCCCCTGATCGGACGTGCGCGCGAGCGCGAGGCGATCGACGCCGCGCTCGCCTCGCTGCGTGGCGGTGCGGCCGGGCTGCTCGTGCTCGAGGGCGAGGCGGGCATCGGCAAGTCGCGGCTGCTCGGGTACGCTGGCGGCGGCCGAGGGCTGCACGGTGCTCGAGGCGCGCGCGTCGGAGTACGAGGCCGACCTGCCCTACGCGCTCTGGACCGAGGCGCTCGACCGCCACCTGGCCGCGGTGGGCGAGCGACGCGTGTCGCGCCTCGGGCTCGCCGACCCGGACGCGCTGGCCGGCGTGCTGCCGGCGCTGGGCGTTGCGCGGGCCGGCGGGCGCCGACCGCCACCGCACCCACCGCGCGCTCCGCGACCTGCTCGAGCGGCTGGCCGCGGCGCGCCCACTGGTCGTCTGCCTCGACGACGTCCACTGGGCCGACCCCGCCTCGCTCGACGTCCTCGGCGCGCTCGTCCACCGCCCGCCCGCCGGCCCGGTCCTCCTCGCGGTCGCGGCCCGAGCCGGGCCAGCTCCCGCCGCGTAGCACTGGCAGGCGGCAACGCAGGACCGCCTCGTCGCGCTCGGTCCGCTCAACGAGGCCGAGGCGCGCGAGCTGGTCGGCGCGAGCGCGGACGCGGTCTACGGCGACAGCGGAGGCAACCCGTTCTACCTGGAGCAGCTCGCGCGCGGGCGCGGCGACCGAGGCGGCCGGCGGCGCGGCGTCCGGCCGGACGGCGGCGGTGCCGCGCCGGCGCCGTCGCGGCGGCGCTGGCCGCGCGAGCTCGCGCGGCGCTCGGCGCCGGACGCGCGGCGCGCTGCTCGACGGGGCGGCCGTCATCGGGGATCCGTTCGGGCCGGCGCTCGCGGCGGAGACCGCGGAGCTGGACGGAGCCGGCGGCGCTCGCCGCCCTCGACGACCTGCTCGAGCGCGCGCTCGTGCGGCCCGGCGGCGCGCCGCGGCGCTTCGCGTTCCGCCACCCGGTGGTCCGCCACGCGGTCTACGAGGCGGCGCCCGGCGGCTGGCGGCTCGGCGCGCACGCCCGGGCGGCGGCGGCGCTCGAGCGCCGCGGAGCCGGGCCGGTGGAGCGCGCCCATCACGTCGAGCAGGCCGCGCGCCGGGGCGACGAGGCGGCGATCGCGCTGCTCGCCGCCGCCGCGCGCGAGCTGCAGTCGCCCGCGCCCGCTACGGCGGCGCGCTTCCACGCCGCGGCCCTGCGGCTGCTGCCCGACGGCGCCTCGGAGCGGACTGCGATCGAGGCCAGGCTCGCCGACGCGCAGGCCGCGGCCGGCGACGCCGCCGGCGCCCGCGAGACGCTGCTCGGCGCGCTGCGCACCGCCGCGCCCGCCGACCGGCTCGCGCTGACGGTCGCGCGTCGCGAACACGGAGTGGTGGCTGGGGCGGACACGCCGACGCGCGACGGCGCCTTCAGATCGCGCTGGGCGAGCTGCCCGCGCAGGCGTCCCCGGACCGCATCCGCCTGCGCCTCGCGCTCGCCCTGACCGCGCTGATGAGCTGCGACCTGCACGAGGCCCGCGACCAGGCCGCCGACGCCGCCGCCGACGCCCGCGCGATCGGCGACCCGGTGTTCGAGGCCGCGGCGCTCGCGGCCGGCGCCGTCGCGCGCGTGTCCGACGGCGAAGGGGCCGAGCCGGTGGAGGGGGCGGCGGCGGCGCTCGAGCTCCTCGCTCCCGGGCAGCTCGCCACGCGCCTCCCCGCGTTCTGGATGCTCGGCCGCTCGCGGCGCTGGCTCGGCCGGTTCGAGCGCGCACTCGCCGACCTCGAGCGCGGCGCCGCGATCGCGCTCGAGACCGGCCGCGACAACGTCCGACTCCAGCTCACCATCGAGCGCGTCGCGACGTTGATCGAGCTCGGCCGCCTGCCTGATGCGACGGCCGCCGCCGAGCAGGGGCTCGAGCTCGCCCGCCTGGCCGGTAACCCGCCGATGCTCCTGTGGGCGCACTGCGCCCTCTCCTCGGCGCGGCTGGCGGCAGGCGACGTCAGCGCCGCTCTGGCGCACGCCGAAGACGCCGCGGCGAGCGGCATCCGCCCCGACTTCCACGCGGCCGGCCAACCCGGGTGGTGCCTCGGCGCCGCGCTCGCCGCCGCCGGCAACCCCGAGCGTGCGGTCGCCGCGATGCTGGGCTCCTTCGGCGGCCCGGCGCTCGCCGCGGTCCTGCCGGTCGAGCGCCCCGCGGCCGCCGCCGACCTCGCCGAGGCCCAGCTGGCGGCGGGCGACATAGACGCCGCCGAAGCGACGCTCGCGCCGTTCGTGGCCGGTGCAGCGCGCGGGGCGGCTGCGCGCTCGCCGTGGGTCGGTATCGCTCTGTCCGCCGTCCTGCTCGCCCGCGAACGCCCGGCTGAGGCGCTCGAAGCCGCGCGCGGGGCAGGGCTGGGAAGCGCTCCCCTCGCGCACGCGCGGGCGCGGCTTGCCGAGGGGCGGGCGCTGGCCGCGCTCGGCGACCGTGCGGCGGCGATCGAGGCGCTGGTGGCGGCCGAGGCGGCGCTCGACGGGTTCGGCGCGCTGCGGCGGCGGGACGAGGCCGTGCGCGAGCTGCGGCGGCTCGGCCACCGCGTCCTGCGCGCTGCGGGGGATCCCGCCGACGGCCCGCTCGCCGCGCTGACCGCGCGCGAGCGGGAGATCGCGACGCTCGTCGCCGCCGGCCGGACCAACCGCGAGGTCGCCGAGCAGCTCGTGCTCAGCGCGCGCACGATCGAGGCGCACCTCCGCAACGTCTACGGGAAGCTCGGGGTCCGCTCGCGGGTCGAGCTCGCTAGCCGGTGGCGCGAAGGAACGTGACCACGGCGAGCACGCGGCGGTGGTCGTCGTCGGTGGCCGCGAGGTCGAGCTTGGAGAAGATGTTCGAGATGTGCTTCTCGACCGCGCCGGGGGTCACGACGAGCGCGCGGGCGATGGCGGCGTTGGTCCGGCCCTCGGCCATCAGCCCGAGCACCTCGTTCTCGCGCGGGGAGAGAGCGGCGAGGGGACCGGCCGCCTCGCGGCTGCGGCTGCGCATCAGCTCGGCGACGACCTCGCGGTCGAGCGCCGTCCCGCCGGCGGCCACCCGGCGCAGCGCGTCGAGGAAGGCCGGGATGTCGCCCACCCGCTCCTTGAGCAGGTAGCCGATCCCGCCCTCGCCGGTCGCCAGCAGCTCGCCCGTGTAGACGGGCTCGATGTACTGGGACAGGATCAGGATGCCGACGTCCGGATGGCGCTCGCGCGCCTCGATGGCGGCGCGCACGCCCTCGTCGGTGAAGGTGGGGGGGAGGCGCACGTCGACGATCGCGAGGTCGGGCTTGTGGCCGCCGATCACCCGCAGCAGGCCCGGGCCGTCGTCGACCTGCGCCACGACGTCGACGTCGTTCTCGCGCAGCAGCGCGACGAGCCCCTCGCGCAGCAGCGCCTGGTCCTCGGCGATCACGACCCGCACGGCAGCTCCGCCCGGATCGTGGTGGGCCCGCCCGCAGGGCTCGTGACGAGCAGGGTCCCGTCGAGCGCCTCGACGCGGTGCCGCAGCCCGGTCAGGCCCCCGCCGTGCGGGTCGGCGCCGCCCGGCCCGTCGTCGCCGACCTCGATCAGCAGGCGCTCGTCGTCGAGCGCCAGCGCGACGTGCGCGGTCGCGGTCGGCGCATGCTTGGCGACGTTCGTGAGCGCCTCGGCGACGACGAAGTACGCCGCCGTCTCGATCACGGCCGGCGGGCGGCGGTCGATCTGCGCCTCGACGGTGACCGCGGTCATCGCGCGGCGCCCGAGCGCGTCGACGGCGGCCTCGAGCCCGCGGGCCACGAGCACCGGCGGCGCGATGCCGCGGGCGAGGTCGCGCAGCTCGGCGATCGCGGCGCTCGCCTCGCCGCGCGCCTGGCGGACCAGGTCGGCGAGCTCGGGCTGGTCCTCGAGCCGCGCCTCGGCGCGCCCGAGCTGCATGCTCAGCGCCACGAGCCGCGCCTGCGCGCCGTCGTGCAGGTCGCGCTCGATCCGCCGCAGCTCGCTGTCCTGGACGTCCAGGGCCCCGCGGCGCGTGCGCGTGAGCTGGTCCACGCGCTCGACGAGCGCCTGCTCGCGGACCCACGGGAGCCGGTTGCGGAAGACGAACAGGGCGTAGACGCCGAGCACCACGGACATGCCGATGACCGGCCACACCGGCCACGGGTAGCCACCGCCCGAGAGCGCCCACACCGCGAAGCAGATCGCGGCGATGACGCTGCAGAGCTCGACCTTGACCCAGAAGGCCGCGACCGGGTCCCCGGTCGCGCGGATCGCCTGCACGGCGACCGCGTGCAGCGCGACCGAGATCGCCAGCCCGAGCCAGACCCAGACGGGCCAGAAGTAGCCGCCCGTGAGGCTCCAGACCAGCGTGCAGGTGAAGCAGACGATCGCGACGATCGCGACGTGCAGCCCCAGCGCGCGGCCCGGCTCGCGCACCGCACCGGGCTCGCCGGTCGCGCCCGCCGGCCACGGCACCGCGCCGCCGGGCCGTCCGAGCAGCGCCCCGGCGAGGCGCGCCTGGCCGCTCGCCATCACGCGCAGGAGCATGATCGTGATCGCCGCCAGCGGCAGCGCGAGCGGCGCGACGAGCAGCGCCTCCCACAGGTTGTCGATCTCCCACAGGCCCGAGGAGCCGCTCCACTGGACGCCGCCGGGGATCGCCCAGTACCAGAGCGGCAGCGTGAGGGTGCCCAGGACCTGGGCGATCAGCCCGAGCGCGAGGGACCCGAACGCGATCCCCACGACGGAGTGCACGACCAGCCACTCCAGGTCCTTCCAGGTCTGGCGGTCGCGCAGCGTCGCGGAGAGCCGCGTCAGGAACTGGTCGCCGCCGTGGTCGGCGTAGACGCCCGTCAGCGGCCGGCCGAGGACGATCGCGGCGCTGCGGCGGTCGAGGTCGCAGACCCACCGGAACGCGACCGCGCTGACCAGCATCACCGGCAGCCCGATGACGAACAGCGCGAGCGACAGCGACAGGGCCAGCGCCACGATCCACAGCGCCATGCCGACGGCCGCCGTGGCGAGCCCGATCGTCAGGTAGAGCGCGTCGCGGGCGGCGCGCTCCACCGTCGTGCGAGCGACGGCCGGCGTCAGCGGGAGGAGGCCCTCAGCGTGCATCGGCCACCCTCGCAGCCCGCCAGGCGCGCGGCCTGCGGTCGCCGATCAGCGCGACGGCGGCCGGCAGCGCGACCCCGCGCACGATCGTCGCGTCGAGCAGGATCGCGACGCTCAGCCCGACCCCGAGCTGCTTGTTGTCGGCGAACTGCATCGTGGCGAAGATCGCGAACACGGCGACCATCACAATCGCAGCACTGGTCACCGTCCCGGCGGTCGCGGCGACCGCCGCGGCGGCGGCATCGCGGGCCGAGCGCCCGGCGCGCAGCTCCTCACGGACCCGTTCGAGCACGAGGATGGTGTAGTCCATCGACAGGCCGAACAGGATCACGAACGCGAACAGCGGCAGCCAGTCGGCGACCGTCCCCGTGCTCGTGAAGCCGAGCAGGCCCTCGGCCCAGCCGTGCTGGAAGACCGCCGCCAGGACGCCGTAGGCGGCGCCCACCGACAGCAGGTTCAGCCCGATCACCGCCGCGGCGAGGGCCGGCGAGCGGAACGCGGCGACGAGCAGCAGGAACGCGAGCCCGAGCACGACGCCGATCACGACCGGCGTGGCGGTCGCCAGCCGCTGCGTGAAGTCCGCGCTGCCGGCGGCCTCGCCGGTGAGCATCGCCTCGGGCGCCCGGCGCGACCTGCGCGGCGGTCGGGGCGACGCGCTCGCGCAGCGCCGCGACCGTGTCCTCCGCCGCTTCGATCCCGCGCTCGGGCATCGGCACGCTGACCACCGCCGTGCGGCCGTCGCGCGCCACGTCGACGCCGATCGCTCCGCGCCCGCCGGTGACCGCGCGCGCCCGCTCGCCGAGCGCCTGCAGCTCGGCCTGCGTGTCGTCGAGCCCGCGCCCGGTCACGACGAGCTCCGCGTCGTTCGGCGCGCCCGGGAAGGCGCGCTCGATCGCGCGCTGGGCGGCGATGGCCGGCAGGTCGGCCGGCAGCGCCGACTCGAAGTTGCTGGCGGGCTTCAGCTCCAGCGCCGGGAGCGCCAGCGTGCCGAGCAGGCACACGGCGGTGACGAGCGAGACGACCGGCCGGCGCGTGACGGTCTGCGCGAGCCGCGCCCAGACCCCCGCACGCGGCGCACGGCGGCGGCCGAGGAACGGGATGCGGCCCTTGTCGATGCGGTCGCCGAGCAGCGCCAGCGTCGCGGGCAGGACGGTCAGCGACCCGATCACCGCGATCAGGACGACGACGATCGTGGCCAGCGCCATCGAGGTGAACACCGCCAGGCCCGTGAACAGCAGCCCGGCGAGCGCGACCATCACGATCACGCCGGAGACGACGATCGCGCGCCCGACGGTGGCGGTGGTCGCGTCGAGCGCCGCGTGCGGGCCCTTGCCGGCGCGCCGCTCCTCGCGCTCGCGGCGGATGTAGAAGAGCGAGTAGTCGACGCCCACGGCCAGCCCGATCAGGACGACGAGCGCGCCGCCCGTGCCGCCGTCGGGCGCGAACTGCGAGATCACGCCGAACGCGCCCATGGCGGCGGCGACCGAGGTCAGCCCCAGCAGCAGCGGGACGCACGCCGCCACGACGGCGCCGAACGCGACCAGCAGGATCACCAGCGTGATCGGGAGCGAGATCAGCTCGGCGCGCCGGAGGTCCTGCTCGAGCACCTCGTCGAACGCCTTCTCGATCGTCCCGCCGCCGGCCTGCTGCAGCGTCACGCCCGCGTGCGCGCGCCCGACGCCGCGCCACCGCGGCCTCGATCGGCGCGACGTGCTCCTTCGCGTCGTCGGGGTCCCCGCGCAGGGTGACCTGGACGAGCGCGGTGCGGCCGCCGGCGGTCGTCAGCGGCGGGTCGTTGACGGCGCGGACCTCGCGCAGCGCGTCGAGGCGGGTGACCAGCGCCGCGGTCGCGGCCGCGGTGGAGGCAGGATCGCCGGAGCGCACGAGGATGCTCTCGCCGGCCGGGGTGCGCAGGCCTGCAGCGTCGACCCGGGCGTCCGCCCGGGCCGACTCGCCGGTGCCGGTCTCAGAGCCGGTGAGGGTCTTGACGCCGGTCAGCGAGCCGGCGAACAGGCAGGCGGCGACGAAGACGAGCCAGAGGGCGATGGTGGTGCGCGGCCGGCGGGCCGCCGCGGTGGCGATACGGCGCATGAAGGTCATGGCCGACACCGTCACACCGCGGCGCCCTGCGGTCATTGGGGCGCAGAAGCGTCCGTCCTGCCGCTCGCACCCGTCCGCGCACGGGGGTTAACCTCAGCGCACGGCGTCCGCGAACCGCTGCATGGTCCCGCCCCAGCCGTCGGACGTGCCGACCGCGTCGCGCATCGCCTCCCAGCCCTCGCCGTGGCGGTCGAGGTGGCGGTGCTCCAGCTCGACCCGCGTCCGGCCCGCGCCCTCGGGGACGAAGCGGACCTCGACCTCGCTCGCCTTCTCGAGATCGGTCTCGAGCTTCCACTGCAGGTTGATGTCCCAGCTGATGACGAAGCGCTGCGGCGGCTCGTAGGCGAGCACGCGCGCCCAGCGGCACTCGCTGCCGTCGACGCCGACGTCGTAGACGTGGCCGCCGACGCGCGGCTCGAAGATCATCTCGGCGAGCGCGCAGTCGAGCAGGTGGTGGTCCGGGTCCCACCAGCTGCCGATCTGCTCGGTGAAGACCGCGAACGCCCGCTCGGGCGACGCCTCGACGACGATCGACGTGCCGACGGACGTGTCTGCTGCCTGGGTGCTCATGAGACCTCCTCGTCTCCTTGTTCGACGGCCGTCTTGAAGGCCATCAGGGATCGGTTCCAGAACGTGTCGAGATAGGCGCGCAGCGCGCCGATCCCGTCGGGGTCGAGCTGGTAGATGCGGCGCGTGCCCACCGGCCGGTCCAGCACGAGGCCGGCGTCCTTGAGCACCCTCAGGTGCTGCGAGACCGCGGGCCGGCTGACCGGCAGCTCCCCGGCCAGCTCGCCGACCGCGCGCGGGCGCTCGGCGAGGCGCTCGAAGATCGCCCGCCGCGTCGGGTCGCCCAGCGCCGTCAGTCCCTCGGTTCGGTAAGTGGTCACGAACGGTAAGTCTACGCTTACCTCTGCTGCGGAGTCAAGTCCGTAATCTCACGCCGATGAGCCTGCGCTTCGTCCACACCTGCGTCCGCGTCCGCGACCCGGAAGCCTCCGTGCGCTTCTACGGCGCGCTCGGGTTCGAGCCGCGGGGGCGCCTGAACTTCGCCTCCGCCTACAACGTCTACATGGGGCTGCCCGGGGACGGCGACACGCTCGAGCTGACCGTGAACCGCGGTCAGGACGAGCCCTACGACCTCGGCACGGGCTACAACCACATGGCCATCACGGTCGAGGACATCCACGCCGTGCTGGCCGACCTCGAGCCGCTCGGCGTGCAGCCCGAGAAGCCGCCGTACCACCCGGGCGACCGCGAGGAGCTGCCGCTGATCGCGTTCGTCGCCGACCCGGACGGCTACCGCATCGAGCTGATCGACGGCGGCGAGTTCCCGACGCCGCAGGACCCTGCGGACTGACTAGAGCCGCGCGATCGCGGCGATGTCCTCGGTGAACTCGTCGACGATCGCCTTCGTGAGCGTCGGGCGCGTCTCGTCGAGGGCGGCGAGGTAGTCCTCGGTCGCCGGGCCGCGGACCTGCGGCCGGTCGCGCTCCTCGCCGTAGACCGCCACCTCGAGCGCGCGCTGCGAGCCCTTGCGGGCGGCGAACTCGATGTCGGCCGGGGTGAAGAGGTCGCTGGCCTCGACGAGGGCGTCGATGTCGATCCGCTCGAGCGCCCCCTGCGGCAGGTAGCGGCGCCAGATCGCGGCGCGCGCGGCGGCGTCCGGCGCGCCGACCGGGATCACGTAGTCGAAGCGGCCGTGGCGCAGGAAGGCCGGGTCGAGCTCGCGGACGAAGTTGGTCGCGCACACGAGCAGCCGGCCGTCGCGCTCGCGGAACGTCGGGATCATCTTCAGCAGCTCGTTGGTCACGCCCTGCTGCGGCGGGGGCGGCTTACCGCCGCGCCGGCCGGCGATCTCCTCGACCTCGTCGATGAACACCACCGCGTGCTCGAGCGCGTCGATCTCGGCGAACGTGTCGCGCAGCGCGAGCGCCTGGCCGTCGCCGGCGGCGGCCAGGCGAGAGGGGAAGACCTCGACGAACGGCCAGCCCAGCCGTGAGGAGACGGCCTTGGCGAATGTCGTCTTGCCGGTGCCGGGCGGGCCGAACAGCACGACCGCGCGCGGGGGCTGGACGCCGTACTCGCCGGCCAGGTCCGGGTCGACGAGCGGCAACACGATCCGCCGCTCGATGACCTCCTTCTCGTGCTCCATGCCGGCGAGCGCATCCCACAGGCCGGTCGCCAGGATGCGGCCGCCGAGGTCGCCGAGCAGGCCGACCTCCTGGGGCTGCAGCGGGATGACCCGCTCGAAGTAGGTCAGGTCGCGCTGCTCGTAGCCGCTGTTCTCGAACGCCTTGACGCCCGTCTCGTCCTCGGACAGCAGCGCCGACAGCCGGTGAACGCCCTGGCTCATCAGCCGCTTCTCGAGCTCGCTCAGCATCGTGGCGCCCAGCCCGCGGTGACGCCATTCCTTGCCCAGCGCCAGCAGCACCACCCAGCCGCGGTCGCCGCTGATGCGCGCGGCCGCCGCGCCGACCACGACCTCGCCGACGACCGCGACCACCGCGACGCCCTCGTCGCGGATGGCCGCCAGCACCTCCGCCAGGCCGTGGACCGCGCGCTGCTCCGGCGTGCGCGACTCCTCCCACACGCGCACGATCTGGTCGAGGTCGTCGTCATGGAAGTCCCGCACCCGTGGCAGCGGCATCACACGATTCTCCCAGGCAGGGTACGGTCGCGCACATGGCGGAGACGATCCTGTACGCCACCGACGGGCCGGTCGCCACGATCACGCTGAACCGGCCCGCGCAGCTCAACACGATCGTGCCGCCGATGCCCGACGAGGTCGAGGCCGCGGTCGGCCGCGCGGTCCGCGACGGCGACGTGAAGGTGATCGTGCTGCGCGGGGCGGGGCGCTCGTTCTGCGCCGGCTACGACTTCGGCGGCGGCTTCGAGGCCTGGGACGACCAGATCACCACCGACGGCGCGTGGGACGCGGGCAAGGACTTCGCGTTCGCCACCGCGCCCGAGCTCTCGCCGACCCAGAAGCTCATGAGCGTCTGGCGCTCGCCGAAGCCCGTGATCGCGCAGGTGCACGGCTGGTGCGTCGGCGGCGGCAGCGACTTCGCGCTCTGCGCCGACCTCGTGATCGCCTCGGAGGACGCGCAGATCGGCACGCCCTACTCGCGCATGTGGGGCGCCTACCTGTCGGGGATGTGGATCTACCGGCTCGGGCTGACGAAGACGAAGTACCACGCGCTGACCGGCCGCCCGCTCTCCGGCGCCGAGGCGGCCGCGGCCGGCCTCATCAACGAGGCGGTGCCGTTCGAGCGGCTCGAGGCGACGGTCGCCCAGCTCGCGGCCGAGCTCGCCGGCCTGCCGTCCTCCCAGCTCGCCGCGATGAAGCTGGTCGTCAACCACGCCTACGAGAACATGGGGCTGGCCTCGACCCAGACGCTCGGCCCGATCCTCGACGGGCTGATGCGCAACACACCGGAGGCGAAGGCCTTCATCGAGCGCGCCGAGCGCGACGGCGTGCGCGCGGCGGTGAGCGAGCGCGACGGCCCGTTCGGCGACTACAGCCAGGCGCCGCCCGAGCGGCGCCCGAACCCGGACAACGTCATCAACCCCTAACGCGGGTCGCCGCTGCGGGTCCACAGCGCGCCGAGCAGCGCGTCGCCGGCGCCGTCGGGCGCCTCGAACAGCGCGAGGTGATCGCGCAGCCGGCGCGCCCGGTCACGGTCGCGCTCGTTCTCGAACCGCTGCGCCAGCCCGGTCAGCACGACGTAGGCGATCTCGTGGGCGCAGTGCCGGCGCACCGTCGTGGGCACGCCGGCGGAGGCGCCGGTCGGCTCGACCAGCCACAGCACGTCGCCGTCGACGAGCCCCGCGTACCACGCCGTCGGGGTCGAGCAGACGGTGATGCCCCAGCCGGCGCGGCGCCCCAGCTCGGCCGCCAGCGCCGCGATCATCACGGGGTGGGCGCGCCGGGTGGCGAGGACCTCGTCGAGCCACAGGCCCTCGACGGACGTGGCGTCCGGCTCCAGCTCGCGGGTGAGGAGGGCGGCGAGCGTGCGGGCGCGCGCGCGGCCGTCGCGCTCGGCGCCGAACAGCGCGCGCGACATCTGGTCGAGCTGCCCGTCGAGGACGACGTGGTCGACCGGCCGCCAGGCGGCGACGACCGCGAGCAGCGTCTCGGCCATCGAGGGGCACGTCTCGTGGCTGATGGCGGTGAAGGCCTGCTCGCTCATCCGGTGTTCGTCGCCCATGCCAACCTCACGAAGTTAGGGTGCCCTAATGGATCCGGAGTCATATCAGACCGCGGCGGTAGGTGTTAGGGCGCCCTAATACGAAGCGCCGGATATATATGCCGGCTCCGATGTCCATCCGTCCCGCCACCGAGGCCGACGCCGGCGCGATCACCGCGATCTACAACGAGGGCATCGCCGACCGCGTCGCGACGTTCGAGACGCGCCCGCGCGAGGTCCACGAGGTCGCGGCCTGGCTCTCCGACGGGCTGCCGCTGCTGGTGGCGGAGGAGGACGGCGCGGTGCTCGGGTTCGCCCGCGTGTCCTCCTATTCGGACCGCTGCGTCTACGCGGGCGTCGGCGAGCACGGCGTCTACGTCGCCCGCGCGGCGCGGGGCCGCGGCGTCGGCCGCCGCCTGCTCGAGGCCCTCGCGGCGGCCTCGGAGCAGGCGGGCTACTACAAGCTGACCTCGCGCGTCTTCGCCGACAACGCCGCGAGCCGCGCCGTCCACCTCGCCGCCGGCTTCACCGAGGTCGGCGTCCAGCGGCGCCACGGCCGGCTCGACGGCGAGTGGAAGGACTGCGTGCTCGTCGAGCGCCTGCTCGGCGAAGCGCGCTAGTCGCGCTCGACCATCCGGAAGCGGTTGCCGTCCGGGTCGCGGAAGGTGAACATCGGCGGCACGTAGTCGCCCATGCGCAGCACCGCCGCGTCGGCGTCGACGCCCGCGGCGCGGAGCGCCGCGTGGTCCGCGTCGGCGTCGGCGGTCGCGAGGCTCACCTCCATCGCGTCTCCCGGCACGAGCGCGAGCGACGTCGCCGCGCCGGGCGGCGCGACCTCGAGCCAGCGCCCGCCGTCGCCGAAGGGGCCGTCGATGCGGACCTCGAAGCCGAGCGTGCCGACGTAGAACTCCAGCGCCCGGTCCTGGTCGGAGACGGGCACGATGACGGTGCCGACGCGGGTGATCGCGCTCATGCCTCCAGCACCTCCTTGAGCCCGGCGACGCGCTCGCGCCAGAACGCCTTCATGCGCTCCGCCTCGGCGGCGTCGGCGAGGCGCTCGTGCTGCAGCGCGGCGGTGCTCTTCGCCTCGCCCTTGGCGGCGAAGGTGACGTGCACGCGCGTGCCGTCCTCGCCCCAGTCGAAGCGGGCCGAGCGCGGCTTGGTGGCCGTGCGCTCGCGCAGGTCGCCGTCGGGCAGCCAGCGCTCGCGCAGCGACGCGTCGACGAACGCGTCGTAGAGGCGCTCGACCGGCACCGCGACGGTCTTCGTCGCGGTCACGGCGAAGCCGTCCTCGTGCTCGCCGACCTGACGGCCGCGGCGCGCCCGCTCGTAGCTGCCGGCGATCGCCTGCGCGTTCCAGGCCAGCGGGTGGATGCCCTGCTGGCCGGCGAGCCAGCGCGCGATCTCGCGGTGCGACTTGTCCGCCGCGCCCCACTCGTCGAGCAGGTCGAACCACTCCTCCCAGCCGCGGCCGGTGCGCTCGCGGATCGCCTCGTCGGAGGTGGCGAGCGAGATGCGCTGCGGCTCGTCGCCGTTGAGCAGCTGCGCGCGGGCCGCCGTGTAGCTCTCGCCGGTCTTCTCCATCCGCGAGCGGACGAGGCGCTTGAACGATCTCTGCGTGGTCATCGGGTGCTCCTCTCGTGGCGGCGGCTCCGCGACTCACGCTCGCGAGGCCCCACCGGAAAGGGCGACATCCGACTCACATCCCGACGGCTCGAGCCACCTTTGCCTCCGCTTCTGCCGGCGGCGTGAGCGCCGGAATCGGAGGTTGGGCGCAGGACGGCGCCACAGCCAAGGATAAAGCCATCAGCGGCCGAGGTCCAGCTGGTGCGACACTCGATCTCTCGCTTCGGGTTCTCCGCTCCTCCTCCCCGCCGCGCTACCGCTTCAGAGGAGCAGAGAGGAGGACCGATGCCCGTAGCGCCGCCCAGTGACGACTACCTCGAGGTCGAGGCGATCAAGCACCGCCGCACCGCGCTCGTGGCGCTGCGCGGCGAGCTCGACCTCGTCACCGTCTCGAAGGTCGCCACCGTGATCGACGAGCTCGACCCGCAGGCGGGCGGCCTGCGCCACCTCGTGCTCGACCTGCGCGGGCTGACCTTCATCGACGTGCCGGCGCTGCACGAGCTGCTGCGCCAGCACGAGTTCGCGCGCAACAACCGCCACAACCTCGCCGTCGTGCGCGGCAGCGCGCCGATCCAGCGGGTGCTGGAGCTGACGGGCGTCGGGGAGATGCTCGTGCTCGTCGACGACCCCGACGATCTGGCTCCACCCGTCGGCTAATACCGTAGGGCCCGATGGGATCGGCTCTGGTCTGGGGCGCGCTGGCGGCGTCGTCGCTCGTGATCGGCGCGTTGCTCGGGCTGGCGCGCAAATGGCCCGACAAGTGGGTCGGCCTGGTGCTGGCCTTCGGCGCCGGCGCGCTGGTCAGCTCGGTCTCCTTCGAGCTGGCGGAGGAGGGTCTCGACGTCGGCAGTGGGCTGTCGGTGGGCATCGGCCTGGCGGTCGGGGCCGTTCACCTACTGGGGGCTGAATCGAGAGGTCGATCGCCGCAGCGGCGGGTCGGGCGCCGGGACCGCGCTGGCGCTGGGCGCGTTCCTCGACGGCATCCCGGAGCAGCTCGTGCTGGGCATCGGGATCGCGACCGGGGGAGGGGTGAGCGTCGCGCTGCTGGTGGCGATCTTCGTCTCGAACCTGCCGGAGGCGATCGGCTCGTCGAGCCAGATGCGCGACGCGGGGCGGCCGCCGTCGACGATCCGGCGGCTGTGGCTGGCCGTCGCCGCGGTCTGCCTGCTCGCGACGCTCGCCGGCTACGCGATCGCCGACAACGTCTCGGGTGAGTTCCAGGCCGCCATCGACGGGTTCGCCGCGGGCGCGCTGCTGGTGATGCTGGTCGACTCGATGATCCCCGAGGCCGCGCGCAAGGCGGGGGACACGGCGGGGCTCGTGACGACGCTCGGCTTCGCGGTCGCCTTCGGGCTGTCCGCGGTTTCGTGAGAGGATCCGCCGCGAGATGCCTCTCCCGACGAGCCTGGTCGGCTCGTATCCGCAACCCGACTGGCTGATCGACCGCGAGAAGCTCGCCGGGCGCTTCCCGCCGCGGGTCCGCGCGCTCGAGCTGTGGCGGGTCGATCCGCGCTACCTCGAGGAGGCCCAGGACGACGCGACGCTGCTCGCGATCCGCGACCAGGAGCGCGCCGGGCTCGACATCGTGACCGACGGCGAGCAGCGGCGGGAGAGCTACTCCAACCGCTTCGCCAACGCGCTGACCGGGATCGACCTCGACAACCCGGGGACGGCGCTCGACCGCAGCGGCCACCCCAACCCCGTGCCGCGCGTGGTCGGCCCGATCCAGCGCAAGCACCCGGTGCAGGTCGGCGACCTGGAGTTCCTGAAGGCGAACACCGACCGTCAGGATCAAGATCACCGTCCCGGGCCCGTTCACGATGTCCCAGCAGGCCCAGAACGACCACTACGAGCACGACGCGGAGCTCGGCCAGGCCTACGCCGCCGCCGTCAACGAGGAGATCGCCGACCTCTTCGCGGCCGGCGCGGACGTCGTGCAGATCGACGAGCCCTACATGCAGGCGCGGCCCGAGAAGGCGCGCGAGTACGGGGTTGCCGCGCTCGAGCGCGCCCTCGACGGCCACACCGGCACGACCGCGGTCCACATCTGCTTCGGCTACGCCGCGATCATCCACGAGCGGCCGTCGGGCTACTCGTTCCTGAGCGAGCTCGCGGACGTGGCCTGCGACCAGATCTCGATCGAGACGGCCCAGTCCGGGCTCGACTGCTCGGTGCTGGAGGAGCTGCCCGGCAAGACGATCATCCTCGGCGTGATCGACCTCGACGACGTGGCCGTCGAGACGCCGGAGACGGTCGCCGACCGGATCCGGCGCGCGCTCCCCTACAAGGGCGCGGACGAGCTCGTCGCCGCGCCGGACTGCGGCATGAAGTACCTCCCGCGCGAGAGCGCGTTCGGCAAGCTGCAGTCGCTCGTCGCGGGCGCCCGGCTCGTCAGAGCGTGAAGCCGGCCGCGCCGAGGCGGATCCGGTCGCCGGCCCGGACCTCGGCGTCGTGCACCCGGCGGCCGTTGACGATCGTGCCGTTGCTGGAGTCGAGGTCGACGAGGTGCCAGCGGCCGTCGCGCAGCTCGAGCCGGGCGTGATGGCGCGAGACGGTGTCGTCGCAGAACACGAGCTCGCAGTCGGGTGAGCGGCCGAGCGTGAGCTCGGCGGCGCTCAGGAGCCCGGGGTCGGCGAGCCAGGTGTCGCGCCGCGCCGGTGGCCTGAGCGCCCGCATGCGGTCGCGCCAGCGCCGGTGCGGGAGATCGGCGGCGAGCTCGCGCAGCTCACCGCGGGTGTCGGCGGTCAGCGCCTGCTCGACGCGCAGGTCGAACGTGTCGGTCTGCAGCCGTCCACTCACGTAGCCGCGCCGCAACGCGGCCAGGGTGTGACTCCGGGTGTCATCGGACGGCCGCACCACCCGCTGGAGGCTACGCCTCTCACGTGACTTGACTCGTAGGCGAACATACGTTCGTGTCAAGTGAAGGATCGCCCTACGCCCGCTTCAAGCGCGCCCTGCGCACCGGCAACCTCGCGCTCGTGCGGGCGGCGGCCGGTGAGCTGCCGGCCGTGCGGCTCGACGACGCGCTCCTGATCGCCTGCCTGATCGAGGAGCACGACGCCGAGCAGTTCGAGCGCGCGGCGGTGCGCTGGCTCGGCCGCTTCGCGCTCGAGCGGCCGACCGTGCGGATCGAGGACCTGCGCGAGGGCGCCGTCGCCTTCGCGGCGCTGGCGGCCAACCCGGACGGGGCGCGGCGGGCGCTGATGGAGCTGTGCGGCCGCCACGGCCTGCGGGTCGTGCTCTAGGCGGTGCCCCACGGGTTGTCGATCACGAAGCGCCAGGTGCCGTCCTCCTGGCGGCGCAGGACGTCCGCATTGCTCGCCTCGAGGTGCACGGGCTCGCCGTCGGGTCCCGTGCCGTCGAACGACCAGACGCCGACGACGAGGGCGAGGTCGTCGACCTCGAGCACCCGCGTCACGTCGAGGTCGAGCTTGCCGTTCATCGAGATGAAGCCGTCAGCGCCTCGCGGATGCCGGGCGCGCCGGGGGCGAGGCTCCCGGGCTGGGTCGCGAAGGCCGCCTCGCTCTCGTAGAGCGGCATGAGGGTGTCGAGGTCCCCGGAGTTGATCCCGGTGACGATCGATGCGAGCACCTGCTGGGGCGTGGCGGTGGACATGCTGTCCTCCTTTGAGTACACAGTAGTGTTTCTGGAAGTGGCGAAGGTACCGCCTCGAACCCGATCTGTCAATATTGATGACACGAGTATGAGTCGCGAAATTGCACCCAAGCGGAAGTACGAGCTGAAGCAGCGCGCCGCGGAGATGGCCGAGACCCACCTGCGGATCACCGAGGCGGCGATCGAGCTGCACGGGACGGTCGGGCCGTCCCGCACGACGATGAGCGCGGTCGCCGAGCGGGCGGGCGTCGAGCGCCGCACGCTCTACCGCCACTTCCCCACCGAGGCCGACCTGTTCGCCGCCTGCTCGAGCCACTACTTCCGCGCCAACCCGTGGCCCGACCTCGCCGGCTGGCGCGCGGTCCGCGATCCGCGGCGGCGGCTCGTGCGGGCCCGCGACGGGCTCGACGCCTCTACGAGCGGACCGAGCCGATGCTCGGCAACGTGGCCGATCGCGCCGAGCGGCTGGCCGAGCTGACGCGCCTCGAGACCGAGCACGAGGAGCCAACCATGGACGACGAGAGCACCATCGTCGACGACCGGCTGCGGCTGATCTTCACCTGCTGCCACCCGGCGCTGGAGATGTCCGCGCGCGTGGCGCTCACGCTGCGCGCGCTCGGCGGCTTGACCACCGGCGAGATCGCTCGCGCCTTCCTGGTCGCCGAGCCGACCATGGGCAAGCGGATCGTGCGCGCGAAGCGCAAGATCGCCGACGCGCACATCCCCTACCGGGTGCCGCCCGACGAGGAGCTGCCGGACCGCCTGCGCGGCGTGCTGCGGGTGGTGTACCTGATCTTCAACGAGGGCTACGCGGCGGCCGAGGGCGATCGCCTCGTGCGCGAGGAGCTGTGCGACGAGGCGATCCGGCTCGGCGAGCTGCTGGCCCGGCTGATGCCCGACGACGCCGAGGTGTGGGGGCTGCTGGCGCTGATGCTGCTGCACGACGCGCGCCGCGCCGCGCGCGTGGATGCGAGCGGGCGCTACGTCGCGCTCGACGCCCAGGACCGCTCGCGCTGGGATCACGACCGGATCGCGCGAGGGCCTCGCGAAGCTGGACCGCGCCGTGCGCCTGCGGCGTCCCGGCGAGTACCAGCTGCAGGCCGCGATCACGTCGCTGCAGATCGAGGCCCCGGACGCCGACTGGGCGCAGATCGCCGAGCTCTACGGCGCCCTCGCCCGGCTCAACCCGTCGCCGGTCGTCGAACTCAACCGGGCGGTGGCCGTCGGCCTGGCGCACGGGCCCGCCGCCGGGCTCGAGCTGCTCGAGCCGCTGCTCGGCGAGCCGGCGCTCGAGCGCTACCAGCCGCTGCACGCGGCGCACGCCGAGCTGCTCAGCCGCGCGGGGGACGGCGAGGGCGCCGCGCGCGCCTATGAGCGCGCGATCGCGCTGAGCGCAAACGCCGTCGAGCGAGAGGAGCTCGAGCGGCGCGCGGGCGCGCTCGGCTGAGGCCTGTCCAAATCGCCCTCCCGGCTGCGACGTCTTGTCGAGGCCCTCCATCGAGCCTCGACTCCGTCCTCAGCCCGAACGAAAGGGAGCCGATCATGCCCGACCCCCGCCGCTGGAAAGCCCTGGCCCTGCTGTGCACGGCCTTCTTCATGGTCATCCTCGACTCCGCGATCGTGGTCGTGGCGCTGCCGTCGATCGACGCCGATCTCGCCTTCTCGGCCGGCGATCTGCAGTGGGTCCTGAGCGCCTACCTGCTCAGCTTCGGCGGCCTGTTGCTGCTGGGCGGGCGCGCCGCCGACCTGCTCGGGCGCCGCCGCGTGTTCATCGCCGGCACCGGTCTGTTCGCCGTGGCCTCGCTGGGCGCCGGGCTGGCGAGCACGAGCGAGATGCTGCTCGCCGCGCGCGTCGTGCAGGGTGTCGCGGCCGCGATCATGACCCCGACTGCCCTGTCGATCGTGATGACGACGTTCCCCGAGGGCGCCGAGCGCAACAAGGCGCTCGGGGTGTGGGGCTCGACCGGCGCCATCGGCGGCACCGCCGCGTGGCTGATCGGCGGCCCGATCACCGACGGCCTCGGCTGGGAGTGGATCTTCTTCATCAACGTGCCCGTCGCCGCCGCCGTGGCCGCGCTGAGCCCGGTGCTCCTGCGCGACAGCCGCGCGGAGGCCGGGAAGCGGCGCTTCGACCTCGCCGGCGCGGTGACGATCACGGCCGCGCTGGTGGCGCTCGTCTACGCGGTCGTCGAGGCGCCCGAGGCCGGCTGGGCCGGCGGCCAGACGCTGGGCCTGCTCGCGCTGGCGGCGGTCCTGATCGCGGCCTTCGTCGCCATCGAGTCGCGCTCGGCCGCCCCGCTCGCGCCGCTGAGCGTGTTCCGGTCGCGGTCGCTGGTGGGCGGCAACCTCGTGCTCTTCGCGCTCGGGACGACGGGCTTCGCCGTGCCGTTCGTCCTCACCCAGTACGCGCAGGAGGTCCTGGGCTGGTCGCCGACCCAGTTCGGGCTCGCCTCGCTCGTCATGCCGCTGACGGCGGTGATCGGCACCGCCTCCGCGCAGGCGATCGCCACCCGCGGCGGCGTGCGGCGGGTCGCGGTCGTCGCCATGGCGCTCGCCGGCCTCGGCAGCCTGCTGCTGACGCAGGTGTCGGTCGGCGGCAGCTACGTCAGCGACCTGCTGCCCGGCCTGCTGCTGCTCGGCCCGGGCATCGGCGCCGCCTACGTCGCGGGCTCGATCGCCTCGCTGACCGGCGTGGCCGAGTCCGAGGCCGGGCTCGCCTCCGGCCTCAACAACGCCTCGTTCCAGATCGGCGGCGCGGTGGGCGTGGCGATCCTGTCCAGCGTCGCCGTCTCGGGCGCGCACGGCGCGTCCCTGGCCGCGCTCACCGACGGCTACCGGTCCGCCTTCGCCGCGGCGATCGCCGTCGCCATGCTGGGCCTCGTCGCCGCGGGCCTGCTGCTCGGCCCGCGCCGCGAGCGCGGCGCCGCCGTCGAGGCCCAGCCGTCCCCCGCCTGACCCATGACGAACAAGGAGAACCCCATGAACATGCCACCGATCGTGTCGCCGCAGGAGTGGAACGCCGCGCGCGAGGAGCTGCTGCTGAAGGAGAAGGAGCTGACCCGCGCGCGCGACGCGCTGGCCGCGCAGCGGCGCCGGATGCCGAGGCTGGCCGTCGAGAAGGACTACCGCTTCGAAGGTCCCGCGGGCGAGCTGAGCCTCCACGACCTCTTCGAGGGCCGCCGCCAGCTCATCGTCTACCGCCACTTCTTCGAGCCGGGCGTGGCGGGGTGGCCCGACCGCGGCTGCCGCGGCTGCACCATGATGGCCGAGCAGGACGCCCACCCCGCGCACCTGAACGCCCGCGACACCACGCTCGCGTACGTCTCGCGCGCGCCCCAGCCGGACATCGAGCGCTGGAAGGCGCGCGGGGGGTGGCCGGTGCCGTGGTACACGCTGACCGACGACTTCGACCGGGACTTCGGCGTCGACGAGTGGCACGGCACCAACGTGTTCTTCCGCGACGGCGAGCGGATCTTCCGCACGTACTTCGTGGACGGCCGCGGCGACGAGGCGCTCGGGAGCACCTTCAGCTACCTCGACATCACCGCGCTCGGGCGCCAGGAGGACTGGGAGGACTCGCCCGCGGGCTACCCGCAGACCGAGACGCACCCGGAGTGGTGGAGGCTCCCGGACGAGTACTACGTGTCCGTCCGATTACGATCGGCAGGTGGACGAGGGGCCGGCCTCGCGTCGAGACGAACTCCGTCGTCGGGCGCTCGCGGTCGCGAAGGGCGTCGCGCAGGCGCCGTTCGCGCTCCTCGTCCTGGTCTTCATCGTCCTTGCCCCGGCCGCCGCGGCGATCAGGGCCACCGACTGGGCGTTCGGCACCGGCTCACTGGTGCTCGAGACGCTCGTCGTCGTGGTGCTGGTCGCCGCCACCATCGTGGGGTTGTGGTGGTCGTTCGCCACCGGAGGATCCGGTCGCTGCTGCGGTTCGGGCGCCTCGAGCCGACCCTGCGGGCCTCCACGCTCGCGGTGTTCGCGACCGCGAGCTTCACCAGCCTCACGATGCTCCTGCACGAGCACGGCGCCGTCGGCATTACCCCCGACCCCGCCCCCGACCAGGTGCTCGACGAGACCTTCGAGTTCTACGTGTGGCAGTTCGCGAACACGCTGCCGTTCGTGGACCTCCCCGGGAACCTCGACTGGCCGCGGCCATTCGAGTTCGACGACGCGCTCGGCGGCCTCCTCGTGGTCCTCTTCACCGGCTTCGTGATCCTGCCGCTGATCCGGCTGGCCCAGCTGATCCTGGCCGGCGGCGACGTGCCGTTCGACGTCAAGGTCGTGCGCGCGCTCGGGCAGCACGTGGGCTCCGACCGCATCTTCGTGCTGCGCAGCCACGAGGGCTACGGACGGGCGATCGTCGACCAGCACGTGTTCGTCGACGTGATGCGCGGGGTCTGGAACCAGGACGCCGCCCTCCTGCGGCTCGAGCGGCTGGAAGGCCGCCCGGCCGAGCGGCGGCCCCACGGGTACCTGCTGGTCGTCGACGCGATCGCCCAGGCTGCGCGCGAGCGGCTCGAGCCGACGCTCGAGCAGGCGCCGTTCGCGGCGAAGCTCGCGGTGTGGCGGGAGGATCAGCTCGTCGAGGACCTCACGGAGGCGTTCGACGCCTTGCGGAACGGGTCGATGAGTTCCGGGCGCGGCGCCGGTCAGACAGCACATGCAAGTTCAGACCACCGGCGCCGTGCTCTGCGCCGACACCTTCGGTGACCCCGCCGACCCGGCCGTGCTGCTGATCATGGGCGCGGCCGGGTCGATGGACCGCTGGGAGGAGCCGTTCTGCGAGCGGCTCGCCGCGGCCGGCCGCTACGTCATCCGCTACGACCACCGCGACACCGGCGGCTCGACCACGTTCCGCCCGGGAAGCCCGGCTACACCAGCGACGACCTGTTCGCCGACCCGCTCGCGATCCTCGACCACCTCGGGGTCGAGCGCGCGCACCTCGTCGGCCTGTCGATGGGCGGCGCGATCGCGCAGTGGATCGCGATCCACGACCCGCAGCGCGTGCGCGGCCTGACGCTGATGTCGACGAGCCCGGTCGGCACCGGCGGCGCGCCGCTGCCGCCGATGTCCGACGCGATGCGCGCCGCCTTCGGTGAGCAGCCCGCCGAGCCCGACTGGTCCGATCGCGAGGCCGCGATCGCGTTCCTGCTCGAGGCCGAGCGGCCCTACGCGGGCTCGCGCGGCCTCGACGAGCCGGCGCTGCGCGCGCTGCTCGGCCGCGTCTATGACCGCTCGGAGAGCCTGCCGAGCGCCAACAACCACTTCGTCCTCGAAGGCGGCGAGACGACGCGGGCGCGGCTGGCCGAGATCGCCGTGCCCACGCTCGTGATCCACGGCACCGACGACCCGCTCTTCCCGCTCCCGCACGGCGAGGCGCTCGCGGCCGAGATCCCCGGCGCGGAGCTGCTGGTGATCGACGGGCTCGGGCACGAGTTCCCGCCCTCGGCGTGGGACGAGGTGCTCCCGGCCCTGATCGCCGTGACCGCCTGAGATGCTGCGGCGATGCGCTTCGCCGACGACTTCGACGCGCCCGGCTCGACACGGACGTCTGGGTCCCGCACTACCTGCCGCAGTGGTCCTCGCGCGCGGAGAGCGCCGCGACGTACGCGATCGCCGACTCCGAGCTGCGGCTGACGATCCCGCCGCGAGCAGGGGCTGTGGTGCCCGGGCGACCATGACCCGCTGCGGGTCTCGGGCGTCCAGTCCGGCGTGTTCTCGGGCCCGGTCGGCAGCACGATCGGCCAGCAGCCGGTCCACGAGGGCGCGCTGGTGCGCGAGTTCCAGCCGGCCCAGTGGGGCTGGACGCCGCACTACGGGGTGCTCGAGGTGCGCGCGCGGATGGACCTCAGCCCGCGCTCGATGGCCGCGGTCTGGATGGTCGGGCTCGAGGACGAGCCCGAGCGCTGCGGCGAGATCTGCCTCTTCGAGGTCTTCGGCGACGCGCCGCAGGCCGTCGGCATGGGCGTCCACCCGTTCCGCGACCCCGCGCTGACCGAGGAGTGGGACGCGCCGCACGTGGCGATCGACGTCGGCGAGCCCCACGTCTACGCGGCCGACTGGCAGCCCGGCCGGGTCGACTTCACGATCGACGGCGAGCACGTGAAGACCGTCAACCAGGCCCCGGACTACCCGATGCAGATGATGGTGGCCGTGTTCGACTTCCCGGACAAGCCGGGGCCCGCCGACCACGTCCCGGAGTTCGCCGTCGACTTCGTCCGCGGCGCTGCAACGTCAACACGGCTGGGTAGGAGTGGCTGCGAACCGGCCCGGCGGCCACGAATGTCATCTCGATGGCGCTATACGCCATCGAGATGACATTCGTCGCCGTCGCGGCCGCTTCGCTCCCACCTCCTACCCAGCCGCCGTTGACGTTACTGCCCCAGACGACGTTCAGCTCCGGCGGCTTGCGGAACACGAGCCCGCGCGGCGCGGCGACGGAGCCCGGCGCGAGCCGCAGGCCCGGCAGGCGCGCGAGCAGCCGGCCGACCGCCGCGTGCGCCTCCAGCCGCGCGAGGTGCATCCCGATGCAGACGTGCGGCCCGCGCGCGAAGGCGAGGTGGCGGGCGGTGTTGGGGCGGTCGAGGTCGAAGCGGTCGGGGTCCGGGAACTCGGCGGGATCGCGGTTGGCCCCGGTCACCGAGATGCGGACGAGGTCGCCGCGGCGGATCGCCGCGCCGCCGAGCTCGACGTCGCGCGTCGCGTAGCGATCGAGCACCGCCGCGGCCGGCTCGAGCCGCAGCGACTCCTCGACCGCCGCGGCCACCAGGCCCGGGTCGGCGCGGACGCGCGCCAGCGCGGCCGGGTTCTCGAGCAGGTGCAGGACCGCGTTGGCGATCATCCCCTCCGTCGTCTCGATGCCGCCGAACATCAGGACGGCGGCGTTGGAGACCACCGCCTCGCGCTCGAGCCCGCCCGCGTCCTGCGCCACGGCCGCGACCAGCGAGTCGGCCGCCTCGCGGTCGAGCGCCGGCCCGAGCGCGTCGCGCAGGGCCGCGAACGACGTCTGCCCGCGCGCACCGAGCGGCCGGCCCTTGGTGAGCTCGTCGACCGCCTCGACGATCCCGTCGTACCACCCCAGGACGACCGCGGGGTCGGTCCCGCGCAGCCCGAGCGCGTGCATCACGACCGCGGCGGCGAGCGGGCCGGCGAAGCTGCGCCGCAGCTCCGTCTGCCCGGCCGGCTCGAAGGCGTCGATCAGCCGCTCCGTCTCATCCGCGACGACGGCGGTGAAGCGCTCGCGCACGGCGTCGAGGCGGAACGGGCCGGCGAACGGCGCGCGGTGGCGGCGGTGCTCGGGGCCGTCGAGCGTGAGCATGCTCGGCCCGACCACGACGCCGGTCGTGAAGCGCGGGTCGTCGACCGTGAACGTGGCCGGCGTGTTCATGACGTCCATCGCCAGATCGCGCCGGGTCACGAGCCAGCCGTCGAGCACGCCGACCCATGCCACCGGCTCGGACGCGCGCAGCCGCGCGAGCAGGGGGTAGGGCTCGTCGAACGCCGCGAGCGTGATGCTCATGGATAGAGCGCGCGCAGGCCGAGCGTGTCGCCGCGGCCGAGCGTCTGCCAGCGGGTGCTGTTGAGGTACTGGACCGGCGACATGGTGAGCCAATTGTCGCGGCTCGTGGTCGCATGGCTGAGCCCGAGCACGTGGCCGGACTCGTGGGCGGCCATGCTCCAGAGATCCCACCTGCGCCGCTCGCCCCGGCCGGACACGGACCAGCTGAACCGCCCGGCCGGGACCGACGGCGGCTGCTCGAAGCGGGTGTCCGCCTCGACGACGTGACGGTTCTGGAACCACAGCCGCGACAGCGCGATCACGGCGCGATCGCGCGTGAACGGCGCCAGGCTGCCGAAGTCGACGACGTTGATGCGGTCGCGGAAGCTGTGCATGACGGCGCTCGTGCGGCCGCCGTAGCGCGTCTTGAAGTTGGTGGGGTCGCCGAACCCGCAGCCGTTGCGCGTCCTGTCCCAGGTGTGCTTGCCCTTCGTGATCTGGCGGCGGTCGCGGTCGCCGTGGGGCATGCGCTTGACGTTGGCGCGGTACGTGTAGCCGCGCGCGCTCCACGGGGCGACGCTGAGCGAGGCGTTGCGGTGGAACTCGCCGTTGGTGCAGCTGTCGTTGACCGTGCGCGCGAGGCTGGGGGTGGGACCCGTCGACCCGTAGGAGTACAGCGTCTGCACCTGCCCGCCTCCGGCGACGGGGCGCACCTCGGAAAGGGGCTTCTCGACGACGCCGCCGTCGAGCGGGAGCACGGCCAGCCGGCGACGCGCGACGAGGCGGCCGTCGTCGCACTCGGTGACCGTCCGGGTGCCGTCGCGGTGCCGCTCGCTGCCCGGCCGGCACGGGTCGGCGGCGCGGGCGGGGACGGGCATCGACCCGATACAACCGGCCGCCACGAGCGCTGCCACGACCAGTCGAGGACATCCCATGCGATTGCGTCGACCTTCTCTGAGCAACCCCGGGGCTGTCAAGCCATCTAGCCTGCCGCCCTGTGCCCTCGACCTTCACCCCGTCCCACCGCGGCGGCGCCGGGACGCCGCTCGTGCTCCTGCACGGCTTCACCGACACCTGGCGCACCTGGGATCTCGTGCTCCCGCAGCTCGAGCGCCACCACGACGTGCTCGCCCCGACGCTCGTCGGCCACGCGGGCGGCCCGCCGCTGGACCAGCCGGTCACCAAGGACCTCCTCCCCGACGCGATCGAGCGCGCGATGGACGAGGCCGGCTTCGCGACCGCCCACATCGTCGGCAACTCGCTCGGCGGCTACCTCGCGCTGCATCTCGCGGCGCGCGGCCGCGCGGAGTCGGTCGTCGCGCTCGCGCCGGCCGGCGGCTGGGCCAAGGAGGACGAGTCGTACAAGGAGACGCTGGAGTTCTTCCCGCGGCTGAAGGAGCAGGTGAAGGCGATCGCGCCGCAGGTCGACGCGCTGCTGGACTCGACGCAGGGCCGGCGGATGGCGACGCTCTACACGACCACGAACTTCGAGCACATCCCGGTCGAGCTGCTCGCCCACCAGACCCGCGCGGTGGCGGCCTGCGAGGGCACCGAGCCGATGGTCGAGTACGCGCTGCGCGAGGGCTACGACCTCGATGCGGAGAAGATCACGTGCCCGGTGCGGATCGTGTGGGGGACGGAGGACAAGCTCCTGCCCTGGCCCTCCGCGGCGGTGCGCTACCGCACCGATTGGCTCCCGCACGCCGACTGGGTCGAGCTCGACGGCATCGGTCATTGCCCGCAGCTGGACGTCCCGCTGGAGACCGCGCAGCTGATCCTGGGCTTCACCACCCGCTGACGCCGCGCTCGCGTGCGACAATTCGGTGCACCGTGGCCGAGCTGCCCGCCATCGAGACGTACATCCTGGAGTCCCACCCCGACGGCCGCACCGATGCGTACCGGTGGCGCGTGTGGCTGGAGGAGAGCGTCCCGCTGTGGGTGGAGCTCAGCGGCCCGCAGGCCAATGAGACCCGGCTTCCCCTGCCGGAGCTCCACGAGCGGCTGCCACAGGCGCTGCGGCGCTACGCGAGCTCCCACCTGCGCGCCGACACGCCCGTGATCGAGCAGGTGGCGGGCTGGTCCGCGCCGGTCGAGCTCGCGGTCGAGCATTTCACTGCCGGCTGACCGACCGTCTATCGTGAAGGCTGTCGCGTGTCGGGTCCTCATGGACTCCCTCTCCCTTGCGCGCGGCCCATCTGTTCTGAGGGGTTCGAAAGCCGGTTCCTATGGCACCGCTCGAACAGCACCAGACGGATGGCCCCCTGCTCGCCTCGATCTCGCGCGCGGTGGTGCGGATCGTCCACGAGTACACGGGCCGCGGGCCCACCAAGGCCCGCACCTCGATCCGTGACGACATCGTGGTCGTGATGTTGCAGGAGACGCTGCTGAAGGCTGAGCACAGCCTGATCCGCGACAACAAGGCGGACCTCGTGGTCGAGATGCGCCGATCGTTCCAGCAGACGATGCGCGAGGACCTCTCGGCGGCGGTGGCCATGCTCACCGAGCGTGAGGTCATCGCCTTCATGAGCGACAGCCACCTCGAGCCCGACTACTCGGTCGAGCTCTTCGTGCTGGCGCCCGAACCCGCGGAGTAGCTCAGCTGCCGAAGTCCGTCGTGTAGGTCTTGCCGGAGCCGCCGCCGGTGGGCGCGCCGGCGCCGATGCCGATGCCGATCACGTGGAAGCGCGGCTGCAGGATGTTCTGCCGGTGCCCTGCGCTGCGCATCCACGCCTTGACGATGGCGCGGGGGGTGGCGAGCGCGCCGGAGCCCCAGGCGATGTTCTCGCCGACGTTCCAGGAGCGGCGGCCGTGCATCCAGCCGGTGCTGGCGATGCGGGCGCTGAACCCGGCGCCGCTGCGCGAGTCGTGGGCGAAGTAGCGGTTGGCGACCATGTCGCGCGAGTGGCGGAGGCTGGCACGGCTGAGGCGCTTGTCGAGCTTCAGCGGGCGGACGCCGTGGGCGGCGCGCTCCGCGTTGAGGAGGCAGAGCGTGGTGGCGCGGGCCGACGTGCCGGCGGCGCAGGGCGCCGCGGCGGACGCGGGGGCCGCGGCGGCGGCCGAGAGGCTGCAGGCGGCGAGTGCGGGAACAACGAACCGGCGCAGCCGGCGGGAGTTGAGCGGGCGCATGAGGCGACCTCCGTGGGGTCTCGGGCGGCGAAGCTCCCGGGACGCCTTCGGTAGCCCGGCCGACTCCATTGCTGAGTCCCGTGGCTTTGCGGACCCGTCTCACGACGGGGGTGCCTTTGTCGGGGAAGTGCCTAAGTTGACGTAATGCTGCTCTAGAACCTTCGTCGGCTTCTGGTGCGGGAACCTTGAGCGCGCCGTGGTGTGAGCCACGGTCGCCGCGGGGTACCCGGGGGGCGTGGAGCGGGTCGCGGTGATCGGCGGCGGGACGATGGGCGGCGGCATCGCCGGCCACTTCGCGCGCGCCGGGCTGCAGGTGGCGCTCGTCGACGCGTCGCAGGAGCTCGCCGAGCAGGCCCGGGAGCGGTTGCTCGCGCGCACGCGCGGGCACGTCGACGCGGGGCTGCTGCCCGCGGACGCGACCGAGGCGACCGCGCGCGTCACGACGCCGCCCGACCTCGAGGCCGCGGTCGGCGACGCCGATCTCGTGATCGAGGCGGTGCCCGAGGACCAGGCGCTCAAGGAGGACGTGCTGGGCCGCATCGCGGCCGCCGCGCCGGCGACCGCGATCATCACCTCCAACACCTCCTCGCTGCCGATCGAGGGGCTGGCCGTCGCGGTCAGCGACCCGGCGCGCTTCCTCGGCGTGCACTGGTTCAACCCGCCGGAGTGGACACCCGGGATCGAGGTCATCCCCGCGTCCGGGACGAGCCGCGAGACCGTCGACCGCGTGATCGGGTTCCTGCGGGACGCCGGCAAGCGCCCGGCCGAGGTCGCCGACCATCCGGGCTTCGTGGCCAACCGGCTCCAGATGGCGCTCCTGCGCGAGGCGATCGCGATCGTGGACGAGGGCCTGGCGACGCCCGAGAGCCTCGACGAGGTCGTGCGCACCACCTTCGGCTTCCGCCTGCCGTTCTTCGGCCCGTTCCTGATCGCGGACATGGCCGGGCTCGACACCAACGCGAGCGTGTTCGAGACGCTCGAGCGCGGCATCGGGCCGGAGTTCGCGGTGCCCGGCCCGTTGCGCGAGCTGGTCGACGCCGGCCGCTTCGGCACCAAGTCCGGCGCGGGCTTCGGCGAGTACACCGACGAGGAGCGCGACGCGCTGCTGCTCGCCCGCGACCGCCACTACGCGGCGCTCGCGAAGCTGCTCGCCGAGAGCGGTTGACGTTTGCGGTTCCCCCCGCTCCGGGGACCCATTCGTCAAGGCAGGGACTGACTACGCACCTGGGGAGGAGCGGTTCATGACGGACGCAGCCACGGTCACGCGCGAGGACGCAGGCAAGGAGGTTCCGGTCCGCAGGCTCGCCATCGCGAGCACGATCGGGACGATCATCGAGGCCTACGACTTCGTCCTCTACGGCACGGTCGCCGCGCTCGTCTTCGACAAGCTGTTCTTCCCGAACGTCGAGCCCGTCATCGCCACGCTCGCCTCGTTCGCGACCTTCGGCGTCGGCTTCCTCGCCCGTCCTGTCGGCGGCGTCATCTTCGGCCACTACGGCGACAAGCTCGGCCGCAAGAAGATGCTCGTCCTCGCGCTGCTGATCATGGGCGTCGCGACGGTGGCGATCGGCGCGCTGCCCGGCTACGCCACGATCGGCATCTGGGCCCCGATCCTGCTGGTCACCCTGCGCCTGATCCAGGGCGCCGCGCTCGGCGGCGAGTGGGGCGGCGCCGTGCTGATGGTCACCGAGTACGCGCCGAAGGGCAAGCGCGGCTTCTACGGCTCGTGGCCGCAGATCGGCTTCGCCGGCGGCCTCGCGCTCTCGACCTCGATCATCTGGATCATGTCCAGCACGCTCAGCGACGCCGCGTTCGAGAGCTGGGGCTGGCGCGTCCCGTTCTTCGCCAGCGGGCTGCTGGTCGCGGTCGGCCTGTGGATCCGCCTGAAGATCGAGGAGACGCCCGCGTTCACCGAGCTGCAGCAGAAGCAGGAGCGCGAGAAGGCGCCGGCCGTCGAGGTCGTCAGGGACCACAAGAAGCCCGTCCTGCGCGCCGTCGGCATGCGCTTCTCGGAGAACATCACCTTCTACATGCTGATCGTGTTCGCCCTCTCCTACGGCGAGGACGAGCTCGGCATCTCGCGCAACACGCTGCTCGCCGCGATCATCATCTCCGCGCTCGGCTCGTGCATCGTGATCCCGTTCTGGGGCGCGCTGACCGACCGCGTCGGCCGCCGCCCGGTGTTCCTGTGGGGCGCCATCGCGTCGGTCTTCATGGCGGTCGCGTTCTTCCCGCTGCTGCAGACCGGGTCGGCGGTGATCATCATCCTCCTGTTCGTCGTGGTGATGAACACGGCCCACGACGCCCAGTACGCGACCGAGGCCTCGTACTTCTCCGAGATGTTCCCGACGCGCATCCGCTACTCCGGGATCTCGATCAGCGCCCAGCTCGGCGGCGTGTTCGCCGGCGCGTTCGCGCCGCTGATCGCAACGGCGCTGCTGGACGTCAGCGGCATCTGGCTCGTGTCGGTCTACTTCGCCGTCATGTGCTCGATCTCCGCGATCGCCGCGTACTTCTCGCCCGAGACGTACAAGAGCGACTTCATGGGCCAGCCCGACGCCCAGGCCGAGCGCCAGGACCGCTTCGTGCGCAAGCCGGTGGCCGAGCGGGTCGGGGCATGAGCTGGAAGCCCACCACCGAGCCGGTCGTCATCACCTGCGCGCTGACGGGAGGGATCCACGGCAAGGAGGCCAATCCCAACCTGCCCGAGCAGCCGGACGAGATCGTCGAGCAGGGCGTCGCCGCCTGGAAGGCGGGCGCGGCGGTGCTCCACGTGCACGCGCGCAACCCCGACGGCTCCAACACGATGGACGCGGAGATCTACGGCGAGCTGCACGAGCGGCTGTGCGCGGAGACCGACGCCGTCGTGCAGCTGACGACCGGCGGCAGCCCGCGGCTGTCGGTCGAGGAGCGGATCACGACCGTCCGCCTCGCGCCCGAGATGTGCTCGCTCAACATGGGGCTGCTGAACTTCTTCATCCGCGGCGAGCAGGTGTTCTTCCCGAACCACCGCGACGACATCGAGCGCTTCGCGCGCGAGATCCGCGAGCGCGACGTGCGGCCCGAGATGGAGGTCTACAGCGTCGCGATGCTCGAGGAGGTCGAGCACCTGCTCGGGCTCGAGATCCTGGAGCCGCCCTACGCCATCAACCTCGTGCTCCACACGCCGACGCAGGGCGGGCAGCGGGGGACGCCGCGCAACCTCGTCGACGCCGTCGAGCGCGTCCGCGACCTCCCGGTCGACCCGGCCGACGTGCGCGTGACGGTCACGTCGATGGGCGCGACGCAGCTGCCGATCACCACCATGGGGATCGCGATGGGGCTCAACGTGCGCGTGGGGATGGAGGACAACGTCCTGATGCGCCGCGGCGAGCCGGTGGAGAGCAACGCCCAGCTCGTCGAGCGCACGGTGGGGATCGCCAACGCGCTCGATCGCCGGCCCGCGACGCCGGACGAGGCGCGTGAGCGGTTCGCGCTGCGAGGGCGCACCGTCCAGACAAGCGCCTAATACTCAAGCGTTCGTCAGCAAAGGCCGAGGGAAGACCTGTAAGCAGCACACATAGGCACTTCCCCGACAAAGGCACCCCCGTCGTGAGACGGGTCCGCAAAGCCACGGGACTCCATTCGGAGTCAGCCGGGTTACCGAAGGTCGTCTTGGGAGCTTTGCCGCCCCAAGACCGGAGGATCGCCTCGTGCGTTCGCACCATTCCGGCCGACTGCGTCGGCTGGTCATCACGGCTGTTGCAGCCTGCGGCCTCGCCGTGAGCGTCGCCGCGCCGGCGAGCGCCGCGAACGCCTCGACCGCACGCCTGGACACGAAGGGCGTCAAGCTCGTCGACACGTACCTGCGCCAGGCCCGCCGCGCGACCACGAAGACGCAGAACGCCAAGGCCAACGCGAGCGCCCAGCGCATCTTCTCCCACGTCCGCGGCGCGGGCGCCACCTACGGCAAGGGCTCGATCGACACGGTCGCCACCTACGTCGTGCGCTCCGCCATGCCGGAGCTCGAGTCCAACCTGGGCACGAGCCTGACGGTCTACAACGACTCGCTCGGCTACGTCACGAAGTCGAACCTCTTCGAGCTCATGAAGCTCTCGCCGGACGTGCTCCACCGCATCCGCGACGGCGGCACGACGATCCACGTCGGCGACCGGCCGATCACGACGATGGCGAACCTCGGCAGCCTGACCGGCACGAGCGCCCGCGGGCATGACTCGACCGAGCTGTGGCAGGACGTCGGCGGCGCCTTCAGCCCCGCGGGCAACGTCGTCGCCGCGGGCCGCGGCAACGCCAGCTACGAGCGCTACCAGGGCACGATCCTCCACGAGCTCGGGCATGCCTACGACGCCAAGGCGAAGCTCAGCTCCACCCCGGAGTTCCGCTCGCTGCAGCAGCGCGTCGGCCGCCTGATGGACCCCTACTACGCCCAGGCCGGCGACGCGGGGCCGCAGGAGTACTTCGCCGACCTCGCCCGCGCCTACTGGACCGGCGGGACGGCCATGGTCAAGCAGCAGTTCGGGTCGGCCGCCGCCGCCTGGATGACGGTCAACGTGCCGCGCTAGGACGGATCGACGAGTCCGAGCGGCGCCTCTCTGGGTAGAGCGCCGTGCATGCAGATCGGATGCTTTCTCTCGTGTGAAGAATTCGGGCCGCGCGACCTGGTCGAACAGGCCAAGCGGGCCGAGCAGGCGGGGTTCCACGCGCTGTGGATCTCCGACCACTACCACCCCTGGAACGACGCGCAGGGCCACAGCGCGTTCGTCTGGTCGGTGATCGGCGCGATCGCCGAGGCCACCGACCTCCCCGTCACGACCGGCGTGACCTGCCCGACGGTGCGGATCCACCCGGCGGTCATCGCCCAGGCCGCGGCCACCAGCGCCGTCATGCTCCAAGGGCGCTTCAACCTCGGCGTCGGCAGCGGCGAGGCGCTCAACGAGCACATCCTCGGCGACCACTGGCCCGAGGCCGACGTGCGCCTCGAGATGCTCCGCGAGGCCGTCGAGGTGATGCGGACGCTGTGGGAGGGCGGCCAGCAGAGCCACTACGGCGAGCACTACGCGGTCGAGAACGCGCGCATCTACGACCTTCCCGACACGCCCCCGCCGGTGATCGTCTCGGGCTTCGGGCCGAAGGCCGTCCGCCTCGCGGCGGAGATCGGCGACGGCTTCGCCACCACCTCGCCCGACAAGGACTCGATCGAGCTGTACCGCTCCGAGGGCGGGCGCGGGCCGGTGCACGCCGGCACCAAGGTCTGCTTCATGGCCGACGAGGAGAAGGCGCGCGAGACGGTGCACCGGCTGTGGCCCAACGAGGCGCTGCCCGGCGAGCTGGCCCAGATCCTCCCGACGCCGTCGCACTTCGAGCAGGCGTGCGAGCTCGTCACGCCCGACCTGCTGTCGCCGCCGCTGGGCCCGGACCTCGACGCCCACGCGGCGACGCTGCAGGAGTACGCGGACGCGGGCGTCGACGAGCTGTTCGTGCAGCAGATCGGCCCCGAGCAGGACGCGTTCTTCACCACCTGGGCGAAGGAGATCCTGCCGCGGTTCTCCTAGAGGCTCACTGGGGAGGTGACTCACCAGCGGTCCAGCGCCGGCAGCTCGGAGGTGCCCGTGAGGCAGGCGTGGAGGTAGAGGGCGGTGCCGAGGTCGCCGGTCCAGAGGCTGAAGCGCCCGGCTCCGTACTGCCGGCGGGCGGCGTCGACCTGCGCGGCGGCGTGCGTCGCGAAGCGCCGGGCGCGCTCGAGCCAGGCCTCGTCGCCGGTGCGCGTGAACAGCTTGAGCAGCGCGAAGCCGTTGCCGGCCGTGCCGTGGCACAGGCCCGCGCCCTTGCGCAGCGGGCCCGCCGCCCACGTCAGCTCCCCGCCCGCGAGCAGCAGCGCGTCGAGCTCGTCCTCGCGGGGGAGGGCGCACAGCGACGCGACCATCCCGGGCGCGCCGTGGCACCACTGGGTGCGGACGCCGTCGCGGTTGTCCGCGAGCGGCCCGAAGGCGCGCGGCGGCCAGTTCGCGTACCTCGCCCTCGCGGACCGCGGTGGCGGCGAGCGCCGCCGTCGCCCTGGGGACCAGCTGCTCGGGAGCGGGCGCTGCGCGAGCGCGGCGACCACGCCGGCCATCCCGTGCGCCGGGCCGAGGATCTCCTCCGTCTCCCCGTAGAGCCGCTGGGTCCAGAGGTCCGGGACGCGTTCGCCCCAGCGCGCGATCAGGTGCTCGGCGATCGCGCTCCACGCCGACGGCCCAGCGGTCCTCTCCCGTGTGCTCGTGCATCGTGTGGGCGAGCAGCAGCAGGCCCGGGCTGCCCAGCAGCAGCTCGAGCGTGTCGTCGGCCGGGACGACGGCGAACGCGGCGAGGCGGTCCGCCAGCGCCGGCGACGGCGACAGGAGCCACGCGACCAGCGCGACGCCGGCGTCGCCCAGCCACAGGCCGGGCTCCGGGGCGCCGCGCTCCAGCAGGTCGCCGGCGAGCCGCGCGTAGTCGTGGCCCGGCTCGTGCAGCCCGGCCCGGGAGAGCCGATCGAGCGCCAGCAGCACGCCGGCGGCGCCGCAGTAGACGCTGGGGTCGCCGTCGGGCGTCCCGTCCTCGGCGTCGAGCGGGTGCACCGGCCACCACTCCCGCCCGCGCAGCGCCGCGTCGGCCTCGCGCGCGATCGCCCGGATCGCCGCCTCGGCCTCGGCGGGTCGCCAGGGGGCGTCGAGCAGCGGCTCGTGAGCGTGCGCGGCGAACAGCATCCGCCGCGCACGCTACAAACCCGCGGCGGCTAGCCCAGGCCCGCTTCGAGGAGCTGCTCGGCGCCCCTGGCGAGGACGTCCTGCAGCTCGCCCTCCTCCAGCCGCGAGGCGACGGAGGCCAGGGTCAGGGCACCGACCACGCGCGAGAGGCCGATGTCCCAGTCCGGATGCGGCTCGGGCTCGGGCGGCCACGGGAACGGCCACGGGCCGGGCCACGGGATCGGCCGCGGACGGGTGCCGCACCAGTCGTCGACCGCGCGCGTCACGAGCTTGCCGGCGCTGCCGCTGCCGGAGGCCTCGGCGCTGACGGCCGCGAACGCGATGTCGTGCGCCACCGCCGCCGAGGCGACGAGCAGCTGCTCCTTGGGCGGCAGCGGCTGCGGGTTGAGGTCCGCCGCGCGACGGGCCAGGACCGGCCCGTGGGGGAAGATCGCGTCGAACGCCTCGGGCGGGAGCTTCCCGAGGAACATTGACAATCGGAGGATGCTGCTGGCCACGACGACTCCTCGTCTGTTAGGGGGAGAGACCCCGTACTGAGGAGCGCCGTGGCCGTGCTGATACCTACGCCTCTTCGTTCGGGTCCTCCTCGGCGGCCAGCTTCAGCGAGCCGTCGAGCACCTCCTGGAGATGGCGTTGCTGGATCGGCAGCGCCCAGTCGGTCAGCGTCCGCAGCTCCGCGTTGCCGGCCTTCTCGTTGAGCTTGGCGACGATCGACCAGTGCCCGACCTCGCCGGCCTCGGCCATGGTGAGGAACTCGAACCCGTCGAGCGGATCCTCCTCGTCGGCCAGGTAGGCCTCGCGCATCTCCGTCGCCTCCTGCTTGACGGTGCGCGCCTCGTCGAGGATCGCCGTCTTCTTGCCCTTGAACGACGACGCGAGCTCCGTGCAGCGCTTCTGGGTCTCGCGCGCGTCGTCGCGCGCCTGCGCGAGCTTCGCGTCGAGCGCCTTGTGCTCGGAGCCCAGCATGCCGCGCACCTCGCGCGCGGCATCCTGGGCGGCCATGGCCAGTCCGAGGACCTCGGCCAGCTTGCTCTCGAGCTTGGTCAGCGTTGCCACTTAGGAGACGGCGTCCTTGATCTTGCCCATGACGCCGTTGGTGTCGTTGGCCACGACGCCGGTCGGCTCGTCGGGCAGGCCGGCGGCCTTGCGCAGCTTGGTGGCGATCTCGGCGATCTCCTCCGGCGCGTAGTCCGGGGCGAAGACGCCCTCCTGCGAGGGGAGGTCGAAGGGCGGGAAGCCCTCCGGCGCGTCCTGGACGACGACGAGCTCGTCGCCGGTCTCCGGGTGGGTGCCGTTCCAGACCGCGGCCAGCTCGTTGTAGTCGTTGGGCGAGAAGCGGTAGAGCTTCGTGTGCTCGCCCCGCTTGATGTGCGGCTGGCACTCGGGGATCTTCTCGGTCGGGATGCGCGGCGCCGGGAAGAGCTTGGAGAGGTCGGCGCCGGTCAGGTTCTCGACCGCGCGGGCGTAGGCGACCTGGTGGACGCCGCCGCGGACGAGCAGGTAGCCCGTGAGCGCGCGGGCGGCCGGATGGTCGACCATCTCGTAGACCTTGAGCTTGCCGTTGCGCGCGCCCGTCTCGAGGAAGAAGTTGTGCACGAGATCCTCGACGAGGTCACCCGTGGAGGTGACGTAGTCGCCGTTCCAGGGCTTGCCGTTCGAGTCCTGGACGAGCGTGCCCGCGCCGCCGGCGGCGAAGTGCTGCGGGTTGAGCAGATCGGCCGGCTTGGGCAGCGAGCCCTTCTCCCCGGCGCCCGTGAGCATCGTGTTGATCGCGGTCGAGACGAGCTCGATGTGACCGAACTCCTCGGCGGCGATGTTCGCGATGAGGTCGTAGAACGGCCGCGCGCCCTGGCGGTTGCGGAAGTTGAACGACTGGAACGTGTAGTTCATGAAGGTCGACATCTCGCCGAACTTCCCGCCGAGCAGCTCTTGGACGACGGCGGCGCCGGCGGGGTCGGGATCCGACGGCGGGGGCATCTCGGCCTGGAGACGGTCGATGCGCATGATCATGGAGATACTCCTAAGTAAGACAGTGTCTTGATACGTGAGGGCTAGCCCGGCCGGGGGAGTGCGCAAACATGCGGGGGTGACTTTCGGACAGGACCCCGGGGAACTGCTGCGCGCGCGCGGGCTGCGGGTCACCCCTCAGCGCAGGGCGATCCTCGGCGCCTTCTCCCACGGCGCGGACGAGCATCTGTCGGCCGACGAGATCCATGCGCGCGCCGCGGCGGTCGTCCCGGAGCTCGGCCGCGGCACCGTCTACGCCGCGCTCGCCGAGCTGACCGAGCTCGGCCTCCTGGCCGCGCGCGGGAGCCCGGAGCCGGTGCGCTACGAGACGAACACCGAGCCCCATCAGCACTTCCGCTGCCGGCTGTGCCTGCGGCTGTTCGACGTCGCGGTGGCCGACCCGGCGCTGGCGGCGGACGGCTTCGTCGTCGAGCGGATCACGATCACCGCGGAGGGCGTCTGCGCCGAGTGCGTGGCCTACGACAAGGGGCTGCGGACGGGGGCGAAGCGGGCGCGCCGGCGTCCGGCGCCCGAGCTCCCGGAGGGTCTCGCCGCGACCACGGTCGAGACGCCGGTCGGAACGCTGACGCTCGGCGCGACGGCGGACGGGGTGATGCGCGCCGTCTTCGACGACCACGCCGACGTCCCGGCCCTCCACGCGCTCGACGGCCGCCGCGGCGGCCGCGCCGCCCGCGATCATCTGGCCGCCGCCACGGCCGCGGTCGTGGCGCACTTCGCCGGCCACGTGCCCGGGGAGTGCGCGATCGACTGGGAGCGGCTGCCCGGGCCGGAGACCCTGCGTGCCGCGATGGCCGTCCCGCGCGCCCAGCTCGCCTCCTACGACGTGCTCGACACGCCCGCGGAGGCGCGCGAGCGCGGCCTCGTGCTGGGCGCCAACCCGCTCGCGATCCTCATCCCCTGCCATCGCGTGATGCGGGGACGGGAGGTGCCGGGCGACTACGTCGGCGGCACCGAGCGGCGGCTCGCGCTGTGCGAGCTCGAGCGCAGCTGAGGCGCCTCAGGCCGCAGCGGCCTCCTGGGTCGCGGCGACCGCGCTCAGCCGCGCGGTGGCCTGGCGCAGCAGCCGCGAGACGTGCATCTGCGACAGCCCGAGCCGCGCGCCGATCTCGGACTGGGTGAGATCCTCGCGGTAGTAGAGCCGCACGATCGTCTGGTCGCGCTCGTCGAGGGTGGCGAGCAGCGCGTCCAGCGCGACGCGGTCGAAGGCGCGCTGGAAGTCGACGTCACGGCTGCTGAGCGTGTCGAGCAGCGTCGCGCCCGCGTCGGCGTCACCCGAGCGCAGCGGCTGGTCGAGCGAGTCGGCGCGCAGCGCCTGGTGGGCCTCGCGCGCCTCGACGACGGCCTCGACGCTGACGCCCGCGCGCTCGGCGATCCCGGCCGCGGTCGGGGCGGCGCCCGTCGTGGCCCAGGCGTCCTCGCTGAAGCGCTCCACGCGCAGCGCGAGCTCCTGCAGCTCACGCGGCACCCGCACCGACCAGCCGCAGTCGCGGTAGTGGCGCTTGAGCGCCCCGGCGATGCTCGGAACCGCGTACGAGCTGAACGCCAGGTTGCGTGAGGGGTCGAAGCCCTCGACGGCCTTCAGGAGCGCCATGCTGGCGACCTGCTCGAGGTCCTCGAGCGGCTCGGGGCCACGGCGATAGCGGCGGGCGAGGCTGCGTGCGAGCGGCATGAACCGCTCGATCAGGGCATCACGGTCGCGAACGCTCCCGGTGCGGTGGTACTGGAGGAACAGCTGCTTTTCGACTTGGCGGCGTACGGCCACAGATCACTTCCATCTGGACGGGGGAAGCGAATCCGCTGTGGGCCGCCGGGGGCCAACGGAGCGTGTTCGACAAGAGCATCCGGCGCGGCGCCCGTCAGGACGTCTGACCGGAGGAAGAGCAGCTTAGCCACTCCGCCGGGCGGGACAAGAGCTTCTCAGGGATTCGTGAGCGACGCGGAATCCTGGCGCGAATCAGATCCCTCGGCCTCGTCGGCGAAGAAGAAGACCTCCATCACGATGTGCGGCTCGAAGAGGATCTGGCTCTGGTAGTTGACGACCGTGCGGCCGGTCAGCGTCTCGATCTTCGCGACCAGATGGTCGCCGATCTCGTTCTGGTAGGTCTGGCGGAACTCGCGCACGAGGTCGCCGTGCCCGCGGTCGAGCATCGTCTGCTCCGCGACCGTGACGCCGCCGCGCATGACGACGAGCAGGAAGTCGTCGAGCATGTACGACTTCGCCTTCAGCGGCCCCTTGCCGAAGGAGTCCTTCAGTGTGCGCACGACCTCCGTGGAGATCTTCGCCAGCATGCCCTGCTCCGGAGGGGCGCTCGTCGCCTGGTCCGCCACCTCCGGGATGCTAACGGGCGCGGACGATTACGCGAACCGGTTGCCGACGACGGCGTGGATCAGCGGTGGCGCGTCGACCGCCGTCTCCGACCATCCCAGGGCGTCGAGCACCTCGCGGCCGGCCGTCTCGGCGGCCGCTTCGTCCTGGGCGAGGACGCGGGCGACGGGGGTGTCGCCGCCGGCCTCGTCGCCGATGCGGACGAGGAAGTCGATGCCGACCCCGAGGTCGATCTCGTCCTCCTTGCGCCGGCGGCCGGCGCCGACGCCCGCGGCCGCGCGGCCGATCGCCTCGGCGTCGACGGACTCGAGCCACCCGCGGGATTTGGTGCGGACCTCGTAGGTGACCGGCGCGCCGGGGAGGAGGGAGGGCTCGTCGACGATCCGCGGGTCGCCGCCCTGGGCCTCGACGAACGCGCGGAAGCGCTCCAGCGCCGCGCCGCTCGCGAGCGCGTCGCGCGCCAGCTCGTCGCCCTGCTCGCCGCCGTCGGCGATCCCGGTCAGCACGGCCATGCGCCCGGCGAGGGCGACGCACAGGTCGGCGAAGCGGCCGGGCCGCTCGCCGCGCAGGACCTCGATCGCCTCGCGGACCTCGCTCGCGTTGCCGACGGCGTCGGCCAGCGGCTGGCTCATGTCGGTGATGAGGGCGCCGGTGGCGCGGCCGCCGTCCTCGCCCAGCGCCACGCACAGCTCCGCCAGCTCGCGGGCGCTGTCGAGGTCCTTCATGAACGCGCCCGAGCCGGTCTTGATGTCGAGCAGGATCGCGCCGGCGCCGCCGGCCAGCTTCTTGCTCATGACGCTCGAGGCGATCAGCGCGATGTCGTCGACCGTCGCGGTGACGTCGCGCAGCGCGTACATCGCCTTGTCGGCCGGGACGAGGTCGGCCGTCTGCGCGCACACGGCGAGGCCGATCCGCTCGACCTGGGCGATCATCTCGTCACCCGCGAGCTCGGTGCGCATGCCCGGGATCGCGTCGAGCTTGTCGAGCGTGCCGCCGGTGTGGCCGAGCCCGCGGCCGGAGAGCTTGACCACCTGCATCCCGAGCGCGGCGGCGAGCGGGGCGACCACGAGCGTCGTGCCGTCGCCGACGCCGCCGGTCGAGTGCTTGTCGACGGTCGGCCCGGACAGCGACGAGAGGTCGAGCTCGTCGCCGGAGGCCACCATCGCGGCGGTCAGCGCGACCGCCTCGTCGTTTGAGAAGCCGTTGAGGTAGCCGGCCATCAGGAAGGCGGCCATCTGGTAGTCGGCGACGTCGTCGCGGGCGTAGCCGAGCACGAACTCGCGCAGGGTCTCGGCGGGGAGCTCCTGGCCGTCGCGCTTGGCGGCGATCACGTCGATGGCGCGCATGCGTGCGTACCCTGCCACAGCATGGAGCTGCGGGAGCGGGTCGAGCGCTGGATCGCCGCCGATCCCGACCCCGAGGCGCGGGCGGAGCTGCAGGCCCTGCTCGACCGCGAGGCGTTCGAGGAGCTGCGCGAGCGCTTCGCCCACGGGCTGACCTTCGGGACGGCCGGGCTGCGCGGCCGGCTGGGGGCGGGGCCGTCGCGCATGAACGTCGCGACCGTGCGGAGCGCGAGCGCGGGGCTCGCGGGCTACCTGCTCGACCGCGTCGAGGGGGCGCGCGAGGCCGGTGTCGTGGTCGGCCACGACGCGCGCCACGGCTCGGCGCGCTTCGCGGCGGAGGCGGCGGCCGTCTTCTCCGGCGCCGGGCTGCGCACGTACGTGCTGCCGCCGCTCGCGCCGACGCCGCTGCTGGCGTTCGCGGTCCGGCGGCTCGGCTGCGCGGCGGGCGTGATGGTGACCGCCAGCCACAACCCGCCGCAGGACAACGGCTACAAGGTCTACCTCGGCGACGGCGCCCAGATCTCGCCGCCCGCCGACGAGCACATCGCGGCCGCGATCACGGGCGCCGGCGCGCCGAACGCGCTGCCGCTCGGCGACGGCGGCGAGCCGGTCGACCTGGCCGAGGCCTACCTGGCCGCGATCCTCGCCGCGCTCCCCGCCGCCGACGCCCGCGAGCTGCGGATCACCTACACGCCGCTGCACGGCGTCGGCGCGCGGCTGTGCCTCGAGGCCTTCGCCCGCGCCGGCTTCCCGGCTCCGCACGTCGTCGCCGCGCAGGCCGAGCCCGACCCCGACTTCCCGACCGTCGCCCGCCCCAACCCGGAGGAGGCGGGCACGCTCGACCTGGCGCTGGCCGAGGCCGCCGCGCAGGACGCCGACGTGCTGCTGGCCAACGACCCCGACGCCGACCGGCTGGCCGTCGCCATCCCCGGCCCGGACGGCTGGCGGCGCCTGCACGGCGACGAGATCGGCGCGCTGCTCGCCGACTTCCTGCTCGAGCGACTGCGAGGACCCGGCCGCGCGCGCTGCTCGTCACCACCGTCGCCTCCTCGACGCTGCTGGGGCGGATGGCCGACGCCACCGGCGCGCGCTACGCCGAGACGCTGACCGGCTTCAAGTGGATGATGCGAGCGGTCGCCGAGGCGCCGGGGCAGCGGCTGCTGCTCGCCTACGAGGAGGCGCTCGGCTACGCCGTCTCCGACGTCGTGCGCGACAAGGACGGCATCTCCGCCGCGCTGGTGATGGCCCAGCTCGCCGCGAGCGAGAAGCGCGCGGGGCGCACGCTCCAGGACCGGCTCGACGCGATCGCGGCCCGCTACGGCGCCCACGCGACCGACCAGCTCACGCTCGAGCTGGAGGGCGCGGACGGGCAGGCGCGGATGCGCGCGATCACCGCCCGCCTGCGCAGCGACCCGCCCGCGTCGCTGCTCGGGCGGCCGCTCGAGTCCGTCGAGGACCTCGCCGCCGGCGGCGGGCGGCTGCCGCGCGCGGACGTGCTGATCCTGCGGGCGACCGGCGTGCGCGTCGTGGTGCGCCCGAGCGGCACCGAGCCGAAGCTCAAGTGCTACCTGGAGGTCGTCGCCGATGACCATCGTGCGGCCGCGGCGGCAAATGGAGGTGTTGCGCACCGAGCTCGCGGAGATCATCCGTGCATGAGCGAGCTGCGCGGGCTGGTCGGCCTCCTCGTGATCCTCGGCGTCGCGTTCCTCGCGTCCAATAACCGCGCGCGGATCCCCTGGCGGACCGTCGCGGTCGGGCTCTTCGCGCAGGTCGCCTTCGCCGTGCTGGTGCTGCGGTGGTCGGTCGGCAAGGACGCGCTCGACTTCGTCGCCGGGCAGGTCGAGGCGCTGATCCACTACACCGACGCCGGGATCGAGTTCATGTTCGGCCCGCTCGTCGCGGACCGAGCCGCGGAGGAGGAGGAGACGATCTTCGCGCTCCAGGTCCTGCCGGTGATCATCTTCATCGGCGCCCTCGTCGGCCTGCTCTATTACCTGCGCGTCATCCAGTGGATCGTCGAGATCGTGGGCGGCGCGATCGCGTGGGCGATGCGGACCACCAAGGTCGAGTCGCTCTACGCCGCGACGGTCATCTTCCTCGGGCAGTCCGAGGCGCCGCTGATGATCCAGTCCTACCTCAACCGCCTGACGCGCTCGGAGCTGTTCGTGGTGATGACGGCCGGGTTCGCATCGGTGGCGGGCTCCACGATCGTCGGCTACGCGCTGCTCGGCGCGCCGCTGCCGTTCCTGCTCGCCGCCACCGTCATGAACGCGCCCGCCGCGCTCTACATGGCGAAGATGATGTTCCCCGAGACGGAGAAGCCGGCGGCCGAGGGCGGCGTCCGCGACGTGCGCGACACCGAGTCCGCGAACGCGATCGATGCGACCGCGCGCGGCGCGCTCAGCGGCGGGCGGATCGCGGTCATCGTCGGCTGCCTGCTGATCGCCTTCATCGCGCTGATCGCGCTCGCCAACGGCCTGCTGGGCGGCGTCGGCGAGTGGTTCGGCTACGACGGGCTCACCTTCCAGAAGGTGCTCGGCTGGGCCTTCGCGCCGGTGGCGTGGCTGCTCGGGGTGCCGTGGGACGAGGCGGGCAAGGCGGGCACGTTCATCGGCGAGAAGACGGTGCTCAACGAGTTCGTCGCCTACGCCGACTTCGGCCCGCAGGTGAAGGACCTGTCGGACCAGACCGTCGTCGTCGTCACCTTCGCGCTGGCCGGCTTCGCGAACTTCTCCTCGATCGCGATCCAGATCGGCGCGATCGGCGGCCTCGCACCCGAGCGCCGGGGCGAGGTGGCCCAGCTCGGGCTCAAGGCCCTGCTCGCCGGTTCGCTGGTCAATTTCGCCAACGCGGCGATCGCGGGCGTCGTCGCGAGCTAGAACGGGTAGCGCCGTCGCCATGTCACAGACGGTCGGCGCACACATCCTCGAACGGCTGCACGGGCACGGCATCCGCCGGGTCTACGGCTACCCGGGCGACGGCATCAACGGGATCCTCGGCGGCTTCCACGAGCACGGCGAGCAGATCGAGTTCATCCAGGCCGCCCACGAGGAGCTGGCCGCGTTCATGGCGTGCGCGGACGCCAAGCTCGGCGGCGACGTCGGCGTCTGCCTCGCCACCTCCGGGCCGGGCGCGATCCACCTCCTCAACGGGCTCTACGACGCCAAGCTCGACCACCAGCCGGTCGTCGCGATCGTGGGCCAGCAGGCGCGCATGTCGCTGGGCGCCAGCTACCAGCAGGAGGTCGACCTCGTCACGCTGTTCAAGGACGTCGCGAGCGACTTCGTCCAGATGGCGACGGTGCCCGCGCAGGTCACGCACCTGATCGACCGCGCGGTCCAGATCGCCCGCGCGACCCGCTCGGTCACCTGCGTGATCGTCCCGAACGATCTGCAGGAGGAGGAGATCGAGGAGCCGCCGCGCACCCACGGCGCCGTCTTCTCGGGCGGGCCGATGCACAAGCCGCGGGTGATCCCGCAGCAGGCCGACCTCGTCCGCGCGGCCGAGGTGCTCAACAGCGGCGAGCGCGTCGCGATCCTGATCGGCCAGGGCGCCCGCGAGGCCGCGGCCGAGGTCGAGGAGCTGGCGGTGCGCCTCGGCGCCGGCGTGGCCAAGGCGCTCAACGGCCGCGACGTGCTGCCCGACGACCTCTCCTTCGTCACCGGCTCGATCGGCCTGCTGGGGACGAAGCCCAGCGACGCACTGATGCAGGGCTGCGACACGCTGCTGATGATCGGCTCCGGCTTCCCCTACTCGGAGTGGCTGCCCGAGCCGGGGCAGGCGCGCGGCGTGCAGATCGACATCGACGCGAAGATGCTCGGCATCCGCTACCCGATGGAGGTCAACCTCGCCGGCGACGCCAAGGACACGCTGCAGGCGCTGCTCCCGCTGGTCCAGGACAAGGCCGACCGCGCCTGGCCCGACGAGATCGCGGGGGAGATCGACCGCTGGCAGCGCATCCTCGCCGACGAGGCCGAGGTCGCCGCGGAGCCGCTCAACCCGCTGAAGGTCTTCCAGGAGCTCAGCCCGCGCCTGCCCGACGACTGCATCATCACCGCCGACTCGGGCTCGGGCACGAACTGGTACGCCCGCCACCTGCGCTTCCGCAGGGGGATGCGCGGCGTGCTCTCGGGCACGCTCGCCACCATGGGCCCGGCGCTGCCCTACGCGGTGGCGGCGAAGTTCGTCCACCCCGACCGCCCCGTGATCGCGATCGAGGGCGACGGGGCGATGCAGATGAACGGGATCAGCGCGCTGATCGACGTGGCGAAGTACCGCGATCGCTGGACCGACCCGCGCTTCATCCTGCTCGTGCTCAACAACCAGGACCTCAACCAGGTCACCTGGGAGCAGCGCGTGCTGGCGGGCGATCCCAAGCTGCTCGCCTCCCAGGTCATCCCCGACTTCCCGTACGCGCGCTACGCCGAGCTGCTCGGCTTCGAGGGCATCCGCATCGACGCCCCGGACCAGGTCGCGCCGGCGTGGGAGCGCGCGCTGGCCGCGAACGGGCCGGTCGTCGTCGAGGCGGTCGTCGATCCCGAGGTGCCGCCGCTGCCGCCCCACATCGAGTTCGAGCAGGCGAAGAACCTGGCGCAGGCGCTGGCGAAGGGCGATCCCGCGCGCGGCCGGATCGTGCGCCAGTCGCTGAAGGCGAAGGCGCAGGAGCTGCTCAACCGCTGAGCCCCGCCTCCAGACGGCCCGGGACGGCCTCGGCGGGCATCGGCCGGGCGAACAGGTAGCCCTGCGCCAGGTCGCACCCGAGCCGCGTGATCGCGGCCTGCTGGAGCGGCTCCTCCACGCCCTCGGCGACCACCGACATGCCGATGCCGTGCGCCAGCGTGACGACCGCGCTGACGATCGCCTCGTCCAGGGGCTCGGCGGAGAGGCCGGCGACGAAGCTCTGGTCGATCTTGACCATGTCGACCGGGAAGCGCTTGAGATAGCTCAGCGAGGAGTAGCCGGTGCCGAAGTCGTCGAGCGCGAGCTGGACGCCGACGCGCTTGAGGCCGTCGAACGCCGCCAGCGCGCCGGGCACGTCGTCGATCAGCACGCTCTCGGTGATCTCGACGCACAGCCGCTCCGGCTCGACCCCGGCCGCCGCGCAGACGGCCTCGACCGTGTGGCAGTAGGCGGGGTCGGTGAACTCGGCCGCCGCGACGTTCACGCAGACGCAGTTGACCGCGACGCCGGCGTCGGTCCAGCGGCGCAGCTGCTCGCACGCGCTGCGAATGACCCAGGTCCCGAGATCGCGGATGAGCCCGGTGCGCTCGGCCGACGCCACGATCGCGGGCGCGGAGATCTCGCCGAGCTCGGGGTGCGTCCACCGCAGCAGCGCCTCGACGCGGCCGGCGCGCCCCGTCGCCAGCTCGAAGATCGGCTGGTAGACGAGCTGCAGCTCGTCCTCGGCGATCGCGCGTCGGAGGTCGCGCTCCACGCTGAAGCGCCGCTCGGTCTCGGTCCGCACCAGGTCGGTCGCGCTCGTCGACTGGCGGCCGCCGCGGCGCTTGGCCTCGTACAGCGCGGCGTCGGCGTGCAGCACCAGGTCGGCCGCGGCCTCGTTGTGGTCGGCGGACACCGCGACCCCGACGCTCGCGCTGACGGTGATGGCGCTCGGGTCGATGGCGAACGGCGCCTCGAGCACGCTGTGGATGCGGGCGGCGATCTGCTCGGCGTGCGCCAGGTCGGAAATGTCCTCGCACACCACGACGAACTCGTCACCCGCGACCCGCGCGAGCGTGTCGGCAGGGCGCAGCGCGCTGCTCAACCGGTGGGCCACGGCGATCAGGAGCCGGTCGCCGACGAGATGCCCGTAGGTGTCGTTGATCGCCTTGAAGCGGTCGATGTCGAGGTACAGCAGCCCGGTCTGGGCCCCCGAACGCCGGGACCGGGCGAGCGCCAGCCGGAGACGGTCGTCCATCAGCGTGCGGTTCGGCAGCTTCGTGAGCGGATCGTGCAGCGCCCGATGCCGCAGCGCGTCCTCGGAGGCGCTGGCGTCCACCCGCGCTTGGGCGTTGAAGATGTAGGCGGCGGCGACGTCGGCCAGGATCTGCCCGCCCACGACGTCGTCCGCGCTCAGCTCCTGCGAGGTCCGTGAGTAGAGGTCCAGCGCGCCGAGGCGGCGGCCGTCGAGCCTGAGCGGGAAGCTGTAGACGGCGCCGAGCCCCTCCTCGATCGCCCGGGCGGCGAACCGCTCGAACCGGGTCTCCGCGCTGAGATCGGGCGACATCACCGCGTCGCCCGATTCGTAGGACAGGATGCAGGGGCCCTCGCCGAGCTCGAGCTGGAGCTGCTCGATCACGAGGATGCGGTCGTCGGTCGCCGACACGAAGTGCAGCCGGGCTTCGTCGTCGAGGAGCAGCACGCCCGACCCGTCGGCCGGGATCACCTCGAGGACGCGCCGCGCGAGCCGGTCCAGGATGTCCTGGATCGAGAAGTTGCCGACCAGCGTCCGCGCGAACTCGGCAAGGACCGCCGCTAACCGTTGCTGATCCACCGCGGCTACTGGCTCAGTGACGGTCTGTCAAAACGCACTCGAAGAACAATAAACGGTGAGGTGGAGAGAATTTTCGCGTGCTGTCGATTTCCCCGCGCCCCGTTCGTCTAGAGACGACCATTCAATCTCAGGAGGCACCATGAAGTACATGCTTCTCATCCACCAGGGCTCCACCCCGCTTCCCGGCACCGACGCGTGGAACAACCTCTCCCAGGAAGAGCAGGGCAAGGTCTACGCGGGCTACAAGGCGGTCAACGAGACGCCCGGCGTCAGCCCCGGCGAGGGCCTGGCGCCGCCGGAGACGGCGACCACGGTGCGCGTCCAGGACGGCCGGACGCTGACCACCGACGGCCCGTTCGTCGAGCTCAAGGAGGCCGTCGGCGGCTACCTGCTGTTCGAGGCCGACGACCTCGACGCCGCGATCGCGCTGGCCGCGAAGATCCCGGCCGCCAGCCTGGGCGGCGCGATCGAGGTGCGGCCGATCACGGAGTGGTGAACCCGCTCGAACAGACCTTCCGTGATCAGTGGGGCTACGTCCTCGCTGCCCTGATCGGCTTCCTCGGCGACTTCGACCTCGCCGAGGAGGCCGCGCAGGAGGCCTTCGCGGTCGCGGCCGACCGCTGGCCGCGCGACGGCGTGCCCGCCAACCCGGGCGCCTGGCTGATCTCGACGGCGCGCAACCGGGCCATCGACCGCATCCGCCGCAACCGCACGCTGGCGGAGAAGACGCGGCAGCTCGAGGTGCCCGAGGCGACCGAGGACACGATGGACGAGACGACGACCTTCCCCGACGAGCGGCTCGAGCTCGTCTTCACCTGCTGCCACCCGGCGCTCGCCACCGAGGCCCAGGTCGCGCTCACCCTGCACACGCTGGGCGGGCTGACGACCCCGGAGATCGCGCGCGCGTTCCTGGTCGCCGAGCCGACGATGGCGCAGCGGCTGGTGCGGGCGAAGCGCAAGATCAAGGCGGCCGGGATCCCGTTCCGGGTGCCGCCCGACCATCTGCTGCCCGACCGCCTCGCCGCCGTGCTCGCGGTCGTCTACCTGATCTTCAACCAGGGCTACGCGCCCAGCCGCGGCGACCTGGCGGGCGAGGCGCTGCGGCTCGGCCGCTCGCTCGCCGAGCTGATGCCCGACGAGCCGGAGGTGCACGGCCTGGTGGCGATGATGCTGCTGCTCGAGGCGCGCCGCGCGGCGCGCTTCGCCGACGGCGAGCTGGTCCTGCTCGCCGACCAGGACCGCGCGCGGTGGGATCCGGCGCAGATCGCCGCCGGCCGCGCGTCGCTCGACCGCGCGCTCGCCCTGCGCGGCCGCGGGCCGTACGTGATCCAGGCGGCGATCGCGTCGCTGCACGCCGACGAGCCGCGCGACTGGGCCGAGATCGCCGCGCTCTACGGCGAGCTGACCCGGGTCACCGACTCGCCCGTGGTCGAGCTGAGCCGCGCCGTCGCGGTCGCCGAGGCGCAGGGCCCCGCGGCCGGGCTCGCGATCGCCGACGCCCTCGCGCTCGACGAGTACCACTACCTCCATTCGACCCGCGGCGAGCTGCTGCGCCGGCTCGGGCGCCGCGACGAGGCGCGCGCCGCCTACGGCCGCGCGCTGGCGCTCGTCCACGACGACGCCGAGCGGCGCCTGCTCGAGCGGCGGCTCGAATCTTTCTGACTAATCGGCCGACAATGTCATAGAGTGGGTCGGGTCGCCGGGAACTCATGCCTTTCCGCTTGGCGACGCCACAGCCCGGAGGGGGCAGAGAGGAGCCACCCATGGCTCTCAAGCCAGTGGAGGCCCAAGGCCGACGGACGAGCGGTGAGGTGCCGCACGACGCGCTCAAGCGCGTGGAGCGGCGAGTGCAGGAGATCCTCGCCCGCCGCGACGCGGCCCTGCGGTCACGGCGTGCCGCCGAGCGCCTCAAGGCGCCGGTGAAGTGAGCGGCTAGCGATGCGGTGTTTGCGGCGATCGGTGTGGCGACGCGTCCGGGCGAGGGTGCCGGTCAGGTCGGCAGGCTGATTAGGCGCCGTCGTGCGGCAGGCTTTCGTTTGGCGCCGTTGAGACCGGCGAGCGCGGGCGGGCGGCAAGCTAGGTTGCGCCGTCGTGCGGCATAGCGGTCAGACGCCGTCACCGCCCGCGGTCTCGCCTCGCGCGATCGTAACGCCGATCGTCGTAGGTGCTGTTGGGTGCGAGAGGAGTGCGCCAGCAGAGCCGGCAGGCGTGGCGCGCGATCGCGACGCGCGCTTCGATGCCGGTGCTTTGCCGCGCTGGCACTGAGTTCCTCGCAGACGGCTGCTGGAAGGCGGGTGCGAGCTGGCCGAGGCCCCAGGCGATGCCCGATCAGCGCGTCGCGGTGCTCGGGCAAGTCCGGTGCGCGAGATGCCGCTGCGGCGTCTGATGGTCGAGGACTCGATAGGCTGGCCGGGTGCGAGGCCGGTGGCCGAGTAGAGGTGTTCCGGCGTCGCGAAGCGCTCGACGGGCAGCGTGTGCGCGGCGAACGCTGCCGCCCTGGATCGTCGAGACGCCGGGCAGCGCAGGTCAGGATCTGGCCGGCCGCTGTCGGCGAGCAGCGCGCTCGATCTGGTCCGTCGACGAAGGCGATGTCCTCGCGCAAGGCGTCGAAGCGCGTCGAGGTCGCGGCGCATCCGGGCGGCGCGGAGGCTCGGCGTCCGGCGGCGGCGCCGAGACAGTCCTTCCAGCGCGCCGACCAAGAACGTCGCGGTCGCGTCACTCAGGCGGCCGTCGGCGCGCGCTTTGAGCGACCGGACGGTCGGCGGGCGTGACCGGCGAAAGTCGACGGCGCAGGCCAGGACCGCTCGCCCGGTCGAGGAATGCAGCGACAACGCGCGCCCGTGGCCGCTCAGGCGCCGAAAGCCCGGGTGCGAGCGCGTTGAGTTGGTCATGCAGTCGCTGGCGCAGCGGCTTCGAGCGCGAGCACCAGCTGCCGACGATGTGACACCGCCGCGCGCAGCGCGTCGACCGCAGGTAGCCGGTGGGGTCGGGCGGCAGGCCCGGGTCCTGGACCTCGACCATGTAGCGCCAGGCGTCCGGCTGCGAGCCGTCGACGTCGGTGAAGCCGTACTCGCGGGCGAGCCCGCCGGAGGAGAACGAGCCGCCGTTGCGGCGCGCGACGTCAGGGTCGGCGGCGAGCGCCGCGACCGCGCGGCCGACGAAGCGCGGGGACTCCGAGATCGCCCTGAAGTGGGGGTTCCCGCGCTCGCCGTCGCGCCAGTTCTCCTCGGTCACGCCGTAGATGTCGAGCATCATCTCCGAGCGCATCCAGCCCGGCGTCAGCGCGACCGCGGTGCCGCCGTGCGGCGCGAGCTCCTCGCCCTGGGAGAAGGCCAGCCGCAGCGCCGCCGTCTTGGCCAGGTCGTAGTAGGCCGAGAGGCGGTAGTGGGCGGCGTTGTACTCGGCCGTGCCGTCGGTCATCTCGACCACGAGCCCGCCGGGCCGGCGGACCATCAGCGCCAGCGCGAAGTGGCTGGTGATGAGGTGGGTGTCGATCGCCAGCCGCAGCGTCCGCAGCCCCGCGTCGAGGTCGTGCTCCCAGACCGGCGTGTTCCACTCGGTCAGGTTCTCGCCGCCCCAGATGTCGTTGACCAGGATGTCGAGGCGGCCCTGCTCGGCGTCGATGCGCTGCACCAGCGCCTCGACCTGCGCCGGCTCGAGGTGGTCGACCGCGACCGCGATCCCGGTGCCGCCGGCGGCGTCGACCAGCTCGGCGGTGTCCTCGATCGTCTCCGGCCGGTCGTACTCCGAGCGATGCTCGCGGGTGCTGCGGCCGGTGCAGTAGACCGTCGCGCCCGCCTCGCCCAGCGAGACGGCGGTCCCGCGGCCCGCGCCGCGCGTCGCGCCCGTCACGAGGGCGATCTTGCCGCTCAGCGGACCCGACACCAGACGCATCCTAGGAGCACGAGCGAGGCGCCCGCGAGCTGGGCGGCGCCCAGCGACTCGCCGAAGACCGCGAACGCCAGCCCGACGGTCACGACCGGCTCCAGCGTCGAGAGGATCGACGCCGCGGTCGGGCCGACGCGCTGGAGCCCGGCGAAGAAGAGGCCGACGGCGCCGACGGTCGAGACCACGGCGAGGCCGGCCAGCCAGCCGTAGCCGGCCGCGCTCACGCCGCCGAGGTCGAGCTGCCCGCCGGCGAAACCGCCGAGCGTCAGCGTCGCCGCCGCGCCGGTGCACACCAGCGTGCTCAGCGCGACCGGGCCGATGCGCTCGGCGACGCCCTCGGAGCTGAGGATGTAGGCGCTGTAGATCAGCGCGGCCGTGAGCCCGAGCGCGGTGCCGAGCGGGTCGAGCGCGCCGGCCGCGGCGCCGGCGAGGACGAGCACGAGCCCGGCCGAGGCGAGCGTCAGCGCGACCGCCGTGCGCCGGCTCGCCCGCTCGCGCCCGAGCGCGACGGCGGTCACGGCGACGATCGCGGGGAACGTGTAGACGAGCAGCGAGAGCAGGGACGCGTCGAGGCGGTCGAGCGCGGCGAAGTAGCTCCCGGCCTGGGCGCTGTAGCCGATCGCGCCGAGCCCGAGGGCGAGCGCGACGTCGCGGCGGGGGACGGCGCGGAGGCGGCGGATGCCGCGCGAGCAGGCCGCGAACCCCCACAGCAGGGCGGCGGCGAGCACGAAGCGGGCGGCCAGCAGCGTGCCGACGGTCGCGCCCTCCGCGTAGGCGAGCTTGCCGAAGATCCCCATCGCGCCGAACGCGGTGGCGGAGGCGAGGCAGAGGAGGGTGCCGGGGGAGGGCATGGACGGCATCGTGGACGACCGACCGTGCAGTAACGACTCTGGTTTCTAACCGTGATCCAGTAGCGTTGCTTACGCAATGCTCGACCTCCGCCGCCTCCGCCTGCTCCACGAGCTGCACGAGCGCGGCACGATCGCCGCCGTGGCCGACGCGCTCCAGTTCACGCCGTCGGCCGTCTCCCAGCAGCTCGCCGTGCTCGAGCGCGAGGCGGGCGTCCCGCTGCTGGAGCGGGCCGGGCGCGGCGTCCGCCTGACCGACGCCGCGATCGTGCTCGTCCGCCACGCCGGGGCGCTGCTCGACCGCTCCGCCGTCGCGGAGGCGGAGCTGGCCGCCGCCGCGGGCAGCGTCGCCGGGCTGGCGCGGATCGCCTCCTTCCAGTCGGTGGCGATCCGGATCGCCGCCCCCGCGATGCAGGCGCTCGCGCGGACGGCGCCCGGCCTGCGCTGCGAGCTCATCGAGGCCGAGCCCGAGCAGGCGCTGCCCGCGCTCGCGCTCGGGGACGTCGACGTCGTGCTGGCGGACGAGTGGCAGCACCAGCCGCGCTCGCGGCCGGCGGGCGTCGACCGCGAGGACCTCCATCAGGACCCGGTGCACCTCGTCCTGCCCGCCGATCACCCGGCCGCGCGGCGCCACCGCCGACGCGGTGCCGCTGGCCGAGCTGGCCGGCGAGGCGTGGACGACCGGGCACCCGGAGACCGGCTGGGAGGAGGTGACCAACCGGACCTGCCGCGAGCTGGCCGGCTTCGACCCCGACCTGCGCCACCGGACCAACGACAGCGTGACCTGCCTGGCGCTCGTCGCCCACGGCCAGACGGTCGCGCTGCTGCCCGAGCTGGTGGGGCCCGAGCGGCCCGGGGTGGTGGTGCGGGCGATCGCCGAGGGCTCCCTGTACCGCACGGTGTTCGCGGCCACCCGCAGCGCGGACGCCGAACGCCCGTCGGTGCAGGCGGTGCTGGCCGCCGTCCGCACCGCCACATCCGCCACACTGCAGCCATGAGCGAGGCGGAGGACTTCCAGCGCGACGGCGCCTGTGTCGTGCGCGGGCTGCTCGACGCGGCCGAGGTCGAGCGGCTGCGCGAGGGTGTCGAGCTGAACCTCGGCGAGCCGAGCGAGCGGGCGATCGAGGGCGGGGGCGAGAACGGCGCCGGCCGCTTCTTCGAGGACTTCCGCAACTGGGAGCACATCGCCGCCTACGAGGAGGTCATCCGCGGCTCGCGGCTCGGCGAGGTCGCCGGGGAGCTGATGGGCTCGGAGACGGTGCGGCTGCACCACGACCACCTGCTCGTGAAGGAACCGGGGACGACGCTGCGCACGCCCTGGCACCAGGACCAGCCCTTCTACAACGTCGACGGCTCCGACACCGTGTCGTTCTGGATTCCGCTCGACCCGGTACCGCGCGAGAGCACGCTCGAGTTCGTCGCGGGGTCGCAGGCGTCGGGCACGTGGTACATGCCGCGCAGCTTCTTCGACGACCGCGCGCTCGTCTTCGAGGAGGGCACGTTCGAGAACGTGCCCGACGTCGAGGCCGACCGCGACGCGTTCCCGATCGTCGGCTGGGCGCTCGAGCCGGGGGACGCGGTGGCGTTCAACATGCTCACGCTGCACGCCGCCGCCGGCTCGCGCAACCGCCGCCGCGCCTTCTCGGTGCGGCTGATCGGCGACGACGTGCGCTTCGCGCGGCGCCCGCACCCCACGAGCCCGCCGTTCCCGGAGCTGGAGGGCGTGTTGGCGCACGGCGACCCGTTCGAGCACCCGCTGTTCCCGCGGCTGCGCTAGAACGGACCCCATGCCTGGATACGCACACATCAACCTGCTCGACGACGTCGAGGACTCGGTGGCCGGCCGCGCGGACGGCCTCGAGGGCCGCTTCGGCCGCGGCCCCACGGGCGCCGCCGACATCGGGGTCAGCCACTGGCGCTACGCCCCGGGCTTCCGCAGCCCCATGGGCCACAAGCACCGCGAGCAGGAGGAGGCCTACCTGGTCATCTCCGGCTCCGGCCAGATCCTGCTCGACGGCGAGGTCAGCGAGCTCAAGCAGTGGGACCTCGTCCGCGTCTCGCCCGAGGTCGTGCGCGCGTTCGCGGCCGGGCCCGACGGGATGGAGATCGTGGCCGTGGGCGGGCCGAAGCCCGAGGGCGGCGACGGCGAGACCGAGCCGGCGACCTGGCCGGAGTAGCCATGGCGGACTGGCCGGCGCTCGCCTATGAGGACTGGAGCGCGACCTGCGACACGCTGCACGCGCACACGCAGGTGCTCGGGAAGCTCGCGGCGGTGCTCGGAGAGCCGGAGCCGCAGCTCCAGCACGCGGCGCTGCGCCTGACCGCGCGCGGGTGGGAGACGCTCCCGCTGCGGGCGCCCGACGGCTCGGGGGCGTTCGTCGCCGCGCTCGACCTGCACACGCACGAGGCGCTGGCCGAGCACAGCGACGGCCGCGTCATGCGCGTCGCGCTGACGCCGGACCGGCCCGTCGGCGAGGTCACGCGCGAGCTGCTGGCGGCGGTGCGCAGCCTCGCGGGTGACTTCGCGCTCGATCCCACGCCGCAGGAGGTCTCGTGGACCGTCCCGCTCGACGAGGACACCGAGCACGCCACCTACGACCCCGACCAGGTCGCGACCTACTTCGCGGCCGCGACGCAGGCGGCGCTCGCGCTCGCCGCCTTCCGCGCGCCCTACCGCGGCCGCTCGACGCCGGTCAACGCGTGGTGGGGCTCCTTCGACCTCGCGGTCAGCCTGTTCTCGGGCGAGGCGGCGGAGCCGCCGTCGGCGGACTTCATCATGCGCAACTCGATGGACTCCCAGGAGGTCGCCGTCGGCTGGTGGCCCGGCGACCCGCGCTACGGCCGCGCGGCCTTCTACGCCTACGCGCACCCGGCGCCGGACGGCTTCGCGGGCGCGGTGCTCGAGCCCGACGCCGCCCGCTGGGACAACGCGCTCGGGGAGTACGTGCTCGACTGGGATGACGTCCGAACGAGCGCCGACCCGCACGCGGAGGCGCTCGAGTTCTTCCGCTCGGCCTTCCGCCACGCCTGCGCGGTGTGCGAGTGGGACCCGGCGCTGGGCGCCAGCGCCGACGGCACGCCGCCGCCCGTCATCTGACGCGTTGCCGCTCAAGGCTCCTCGCGGAAGGGCCGATGCCGTGACGTAGTGTCAATATTCGCCTCTTCCGCGGCGCGCATCACGACGCGCGGCTGTCTCCCTCGCGATCGCCGTCTGGATGGTCGCGCTCGGCCTCGTCGCCTTCGAGATCTACGAGACGCAGGGCGACGGCCGCCGCCAGCTCGAGCAGCGATTCGCCATCCGCGCCGACCTCGCCTCCCGCTTCGTCGAGACCTACGCGGCCGAGATCCTGACCCGCGAGCGCGCCCAGGCCACCACGCAGCTCGCCAAGCCGCGCGTCGCGGAGAGCGACTTCAAGGCCCTGGTCGCCGGCGGCGGCTACCAGGCGGCGGTGCTCCTCGACGCGCAGGGGCGCCTGCTGCAGATCGCGCCGGCGAAGCCGGCGCTGATCGGCACGCAGGTCGGGAGCAAGTATCCGCACCTGCGCAGCGCGCTCAAGGGCAAGGCCGCCGTCTCCCCGGTCGTGCCTTCGGCGGCCAACGGCGCACCCGTCGTCGGCTTCGCCACGCCCTTCGACACACCGCAGGGGCGGCGCGTCCTCAGCGGCGCGTTCGACATCCGGCAGAGCCCGCTCGCCAACTACCTGCCGAGCGTGACGCCGATCCGGCCGAGCGTCGTCGACCTCATCGACGCCGACGGGACGGTCATCGCCTCGAGCCGGGGCACGCAGGGCAAGGGCGTCCCGCCGGTGCAAGCTGGCGGCCGGTCAGGCGCTCGATCGCAGCGCGACCTATCGCGGCCGTGACGTTCCGCATCTCCGAGCGGCCCGTCGCGGGCACGCCCTGGCGCATGGTCGTCACGGTGCCCGTCGGCGCAGCTGTACGCCCCGCTCTCCACCACCGGCCGCTGGTTCGCGTGGGCCGGGCTCGTGATCGCCGCGCTCGCGTCGCTGCTGGTCGCGCTGCTCGTCGGCCGGCTGCTGAAGACCCGCACCGAGCTCGTCGCCGACATCGCGCAGCGCCGCGTCGTCGAGCGCCAGCTGAGCGACGCGCAGACACGCTTCCACCGGGCCTTCGCCGAGGCGCCGATCGGGATGGCGCTCGTCGACCTGGACGGTGGCTGGCGCCAGGTCAACCAGGCGCTCTGCACGATGCTGCGCTACTCCGGGGCCGAGCTGCTGACCGCCACGCGCGACCAGCTCACGCACGCCGACGACCTCGGCCAGGACATGGAGCAGGTCGCCGCCCTGATCGCCGGCGAGGTCGACCACTGCGAGATGGAGAAGCGCTTCCTCGACGCCCGCGGCGAGGTCGTGTGGACCTCGGTCTCGCGCTCGCTCGTGCGCGACGACGACAGCGGCGAGCCGCTGTACTTCATCGCCCAGGTCCAGGACATCACCGAGCGCCGCCAGTTCGAGGCCAAGCTCTCCCACCTGGCCGACCACGACGCGCTCACCGGGCTCTTCAACCGCCGCCGCCTCGAGCACGAGCTCGACCGCCAGGTCGCCTACACCGAGCGCTACGAGGCCGGGGCGGCGCTGCTGATGCTCGACCTCGACAACTTCAAGTACGTCAACGACACGCTCGGCCATGCCATGGGCGACGAGCTGATCGTCCGCGTCGCGAACGCCCTGCGCGAGCGCCTCCGCGACACCGACGTGATCGCGCGCCTGGGCGGCGACGAGTTCGCGATCATCCTCCCGGAGACCGACACGGCCGCGGCCGAGATCCTCGCCACCGGCCTGCTCGAGACGATCGCCCACGACGGCGTGGTGCTCGACGAGCGGCGCGCGATCCAGGTCACCGCGAGCATCGGGATCGCGGGCATCGAGCCCGGCGTGCAGCGCACACCGGCCGAGCTGATGATGAACGCCGATGTCGCGATGTACGACGCCAAGGATGCCGGCCGCGGCCGCTACTCCGTCCATGACTCCGCCGACGACGCCGGGCGCCTGACCGAGGGCGTCACCTGGGCCGAGGCCATCCGCGCCGCCCTCGTCGACGATGCCTTCGTGCTCTACCAGCAGCCGATCCTCGACCTGCGGACCAACGAGGTCGCGCGCCACGAGCTGCTCCTGCGCATGGTGGGCGCGCAGGGCGAGCACATCGAGCCCGCGACGTTCCTCTACATCGCCGAGCGCTTCGGGCTCGTCCAGGAGATCGACTCGTGGGTCGTCCGCAACGGCATCGCGCTCGTCGCCGAGCAGGCGCGGCGCGGCCGCCGCCTGGCGGTGGAGATCAACCTCTCGGGCCTCTCCCTGACCAGCCCCGTGGTCCTGGCGACGATCGAGCACGAGCTCGCGGAGACGGGGATCGATCCCTCCTGCCTGACCTTCGAGATCACCGAGACGGCCGCGATCGTGAACATCCAGAAGGCGCGCGCCTTCGCGGAGCGGATCGCGGAGCTCGGCTGCGGCTTCGCGCTCGACGACTTCGGCGCCGGCTTCGGGTCGTTCTACTACCTCAAGCACCTGCCCTTCGACGTGCTCAAGATCGACGGCGAGTTCGTGCGCAACCTGACCGTCTCCGTCAAGGACCAGGCCGTGGTCAAGTCGCTTGCGCGGATCGCCACCGAGCTCGGCAAGCAGACCGTCGCCGAGTTCGTCGAGGACGCCGAGACGCTGGAGCTGGCGCGGCGCTACGGCGTGGACTTCGCGCAGGGCTTCCACATCGGCGTCCCCGAGCCGGTCTCCGCGTGGCTCGGGCACACGGTGCCGGTCGCGTGACCGCGTTCGCGTCCCTCGCGGCCATGCCGGAGCTCGGGAGCACGAGCCCCGCCGTCCTGCTCGTCGATGACAACGCGAGCAAGCGCGTGGCGGTCCAGGCGATGCTCTCGCCGCTGGGCTATGACGTCGTCGAGGCCGATTCCGGGCGCGCCGCGCTGCGCGCGGTCCTCGGCCGGGCCTTCGCCGTGATCCTGATGGACGTGCGGATGCCGACGATGGACGGCTACGAGACCGCGAGGCTGATCCGCGACCGGATCCAGTCGGAGCTGACGCCGATCATCTTCCTCACGGCGTTCGGGCAGGACGAGACCGAGTCCGACAGCGCCTACGCCAGCGGCGCCGTCGACTTCATCTTCTCGCCGGTCCGCGGCGACGTCCTGCGCGCGAAGGTGTCGGCGTTCGTCGACCTGTTCGCGCAGCAGCAGCAGCTGCAGGACTCGCTCGCGGAGATCACCGCGCTCAACGCGGAGCTGCGTGACGCCCACGCGTCCGCGGATGCGGTGCTGCAGAACGTGGCGGACGCGATCGTCACCTCGAGCGCGGACGGCAGGATCGACGGGCTCAACCGATCGGCGCGACAGCTGTTCGGCTATGCGGAGGCGGAGCTCCTCGGCCGGCCGCTGGAGCTCATCATCCCGCCGGTCGAACCGGGTGCGGAGCTCGTCGGGCGGCGCAAGGACGGCTCGTCCTTCGCGCTCGAGATGACCGTGAGCGAGACGCAGATCCGCGATCGCGCGGTCGCGATCGCCTGCCTCCGCGACGTCTCCGAGCGCAGGGAGCAGGCCGACCGGGACCGGCTGCACGCGCAGGCGCTCGAGCAGGCGCAGTTCGAGATGCTGGCGCGGCTCGCGGCGGTCGCCGAGTTCCGCGACGACGACACCGGCCAGCACACGCGCCGCGTCGGCGACCTCGCGGTCGCGATCGCCGAGCGCCTCGGGCTGCCCGCGACGCAGCTCGACCTGTTACGGCTCGCCGCGCCGCTGCACGACGTGGGCAAGATCGCGATCCCCGACGCCGTGCTCGGCAAGCCCGGGAAGCTCACCGCCGACGAGTACGAGGAGATGAAGACGCACACCACGGTGGGCGCCCAGATGCTCGCCGGCAGCGGGTACTCGCTCCTCGGGCTGGCCGAGGAGATCGCGCTGACGCACCACGAGCGCTGGGACGGCGGCGGCTACCCCGGCGGGCTCGCCGGCGAGGCGATCCCGATCGCCGGGCGCATCGTCGCCGTCGCCGACGTCTTCGACGCGCTCACCCACGCGCGCCCCTACAAGCCGGCCTGGAGCGTCCCCGACGCGCTCGCGGAGATGACGGGCCAGTCCGGCCGTCAGTTCGACCCGGCCGTGCTCGAGGCCTTCCTCGGCCTCGATCTCGACCCCGCCGCCTAGCGCGAACCTCCCACCCGGCGCCGCAAAGCTGTCACAAGCTGTCGCGGTCGCGGGCGAAGGCCGCAACGCCTGCGCGCTGCAGGCGCCCGATGCCGTTAGTGGAGGTATGAGCACCAAGGCCTTCACCAAGACGATCTGCCGCGGCGCGCTCTTCGTCGGCCTGCTCGTCGGCTCGACCCACGCCGACGTCGCCGCCGCCTACTGGCAGTCCGGTGGCACCGCCACCGGCGACGCCCAGGTGATCAAGCCCCTGAGCGTCAACCAGACCGCCGACCTCGGGCCGGTCAGCCCCGGCGTCCCCGCCCAGACGCTCAGCGGCACGTTCGACAACATCAACGGCCAGCCCGTCCGCGTCGCGACCGTCCGCGTCTCGATCGCCAAGGTCATCAAGGCCACCGGCGCCGCCGCCGGCACGTGCGACGCCTCCGACTTCACGCTTTCGCACCGCACCATCGCCGTCGCCGCCGACGTCCCCAGCGGGCGCGGAACCGGCAGCTGGACCGGCGGCACCGTCGCCTTCAACAACAAGCCCGGCGTCGACCAGAACGCCTGCCAGGGCGCGACGGTCAAGCTCGGCTACACGACTTCGTAGTCACCGCGGTCTCGACCGGGCAGGGCAAGGGCGCCGATCATCGGCGCCCTTTCTCGTTCCCCGGGGCCGCTGCTTCAGGCGGCCGGGCGGTGCTCGGGCGCGCGGCCACGGGCGCGGCGCCGCAGGCGGCGGGTCGCGTACATCGCGCTGTCCGCCGCGGCGATCAGCTCGTCGAGCGTGTCGAGCTCGCCGGGCTGGAGCGAGGCGACGCCGATGCTCACGGTCAGGGGGTGCTCGCCGGGCGCGCTCGCGTAGGCGGCGCTCCGCACGCGCTGGCACAGCTCCTCGGCCTCGACGGCCGAGACGCCGACCAGCACGGCGGCGAACTCGTCGCCGCCGATGCGGGCGACGATGTCGGTCTCGCGCACGGTGGCGCGCATGATCGCGGCGGCGGAGACGAGCGCGTTGTCGCCGGCGGCGTGGCCGAACCCGTCGTTGATCGCCTTGAGGCCGTCGAGGTCCATGAACAGGACGCAGAGGGGGGAGCCGTCGCGCGCGGCGCGGGCGACGGCGTTGCCGCCGAGCAGGTCGAGGCCGCGGCGGTTGTAGAGGTCGGTGAGCTCGTCCTCGAGCGAGAGCTGCTCGAGCTGCGCGGCCAGCGTCTCGAGCTGCTCAGCCTGCTCCTGCGCGCGCTCGTCGGCGAGCTTGCGCTCGGTGATGTCGCGCGAGAGGCCGAAGATCCCGATCATCCGGTTGTCGCGGGAGCGCAGCGGCACCTTGGTGGTCGAGACCCACGTGACGCGCCCGTCGGGCCACTCCTCGCGCTCCTCGAGCCCGATGATCGGCGTGCCCGTGCGCATGACCTCGAGCTCGGCCGCGCGGGCGGGCTCGGCGTGCGCGGCGGCGAAGAAGTCGAAGTCCGTGAGGCCGACCGCGCGCTGCGGGTCGTCGAGGCCCATCCAGCGCCCCAGCGAGGCGCTGAGCTGGGTGAACCGCCCGTCGAGGTCCTTGATGTACATGTGATCGGGCGTGTTCTCGAGGAAGGTCGCGAGCAGGTACTCGGCATCGATCCCCGTGGCGGGCTGGTCATCGGACATGTCCCGAGTGCCATCGACGCCTTACGCGGGCACCATGAGCCGATGACAACTTAGACCTGGTCGACGACCTCGTAGTGCGTGATGGCCGAGCTGCCCTCGACCAGGTAGCGCTCGTCCTCGGGATAGAGGACGGCCGCCTCGATGTCCTCGCCCGCGAACGCGCGGATCGCGTCACGGGACTCCCACATCGAGAGGGTGATGAACTCGGTCTGCTCGCCGTCGTCGCGGCGCAGCATCCAGGCGCCGCGGTTGCCGGCGGTGCGGCCGTACTCGGCGAAGCCGGTGTCGCGGATGTAGTCGGCGTACTCGTCGGCGTCCGCGCGCTGCACGGTGCCGGTCCAGATGCGGGCGATTGTGGTCATGGCACTAGGACCGCCCCGCGAGCGCGGACTCATCGGAGCTCAGCCCTCGATCACCGAGGCGACGAGCGCGACGATGCGCGTAGATCCCCAGGCCGACGCCGAGGACCGTGATGCCCCGTGCGTCCGGGAGCGGGCGCTGGGCGAGCATCGCGTCCTCGTAGCGCCGCCAGCGCGCTCGCGCGTCGAGCGCGAGCGCCGCGCCGGCGACGATCGGCGGGACGGCGATGACCCAGCGCCAGACCTCGTGCTCGAAGCGCAGCCCCTTGGCGGCGAACACGCCGCCCGCGACGAGCGCCAGCGAGGTCCGGATCCAGGCCAGGAACGTCCGCTCGTTGGCGAGCGAGAAGCGGTAGTCCATCTCCTTCGCTCCTCGGTCATCCGGATTGCGCCGAGGCCGAGAAGGATCCGCGCACGAGCAGCGGCTCGCCGTCGCCGAACTCGCTGCCGACGCGGCCGTCGACGCTGAACGCGATCCGCAGCCGCTTGCCGCAGCTCGACGCGCTGGAAGCGGATGCGGCCGCGGGACGGGTCGGTGTCGGAGTTGAGCTCGTTGCCGCCGGCGGCGGCGATCAGCTGCGCGCCCGTGGGGTGGTCGAAGACGAACGAGTGCGGGAGCCGCACGACCGGGCGGCGCTTGACGTCCGCCACGACGGCGGTGAGCTCCCACCGCGGCGTGCTCCGCGCCCCGACCCGCACGTGGATCGAGGGCACCTTGACGTCGCGCTCCCAGCGCCCGCACCAGACCCGGACGTCGGGGCGGAACGCCACCGGCGTCCCGTCGGGATGGGTCCAGGTGAGACGGTCGCGGACGCGCAGGCCGGCGGCGCCCTCGGCCGGCACGGCGCCGGCGGCCGTGACGCCGCACGCGATCAGGGCCGCGGTGACTCCACGTCGCCTCAAGAGGCTTCCACGGCCGCCTTGATCGACTGCCCGAAGTCGTCCGCGCCCTTGCGCGCGGGCGCAGGGCGAGCGGGGCGATCAGCTTGCCGACGCCGTGGCCCTCGAGCACGTTGTAGAGCGTGACCCGCGTCCCGGTCGCCCTCCGGCGCGAGGTCGTAGCCGCCCTCGGTCGCCGTCACGACGTTCTTGGAGCGCTCGGCCCAGCGGATCTTCGTCGGCGCCACGAACTCGGTGTACTCGAACTCCCGCTTCGTCTTCATGCCGGCGTCCTTGACCGTGCTCGCGTAGCGGGTGCCGGCCGCCGGGCGGCCCGTCCGTCGTCTTGGCCATCTCGAGCACCCGCGGGCTGAACTTCGGGTCGTTCTCGCCGTCCGCGAGGAACGCGAACACGTCCTCGATGGGACGGTCGACCACGACGGACACCTTGAAATCGTTCGGCATGCGCTGATCATCGCAAAGGCTCAGGGCTAGCACCGTGGCGCAGTGCGGGTCGGATGGGGGAGGATCGCGGCGTGTCGCGTCCCACCCGCCCCATCGCCTGGGCCATGGCGGCCGCCGCGCTCGTGGCGGCGTCGTCGCCGCGGTGGTCATCGCCGTCGCCGCGGGGCGCGGGATCCCCGACGCGCCGAGCGTCGTGGGAGGGCGCTGCCGCTCGTGGTGGGCGTCGGCGCGCCGGCGTGCGTCGGGCTCGTCCTGCTGCTGCGCCGGCCCGACACCCGGGTCGCCTGGATCCTGCTGGCCGGCGCGCTGTCGGTCGCGCTCGTGATGGGCGCCGTCGCGCGTGGGGAACGCTGGCGCTCGACGACGACCCGCGCTCCGCCGCCGGCGCGTGGGCGCTCGTGCTCGCGACCGAGTGGGTCGTGCTGTTCCTGTGGCCGCTCGCGCTCGCCTACCTGTTCCCCGACGGGCGCCTGCCGTCGCCGCGCTGGCGGCTCCCCGGCGGCGCTCGCGCTCGCGTCGGCGCCGGGGCGCTGCTCCTGCTCCCGCTGCAGCCGACGCTGGAGGGTCCCGCGCGGCGAGGTGCCCAACCCGCTCGTCGGCGGCGCCGACCTCGACTTCCTCGCGCCCGTGTTCTGGGTCTGCTGGTTCGGCCTGCTGCTGTCGCTGTTCGGCGGCGCGCTGGCGCTGCGCGCGCGCTACCGCGCCGGGAGCCGCGAGCGCCGCCGCCAGGTCCTGTGGCTCGCCTACGGCGCGCTGCTGGCGCCGCTGTGGCTCGGCGGGAGCTCGCTCGCGACGCCGCATCTTCGGCGAGTTCGATCACGCCCGACCTGCTCGTGCTGATGCTGGTCCACGCCTGGCTCGCCGTCGCGGTGGCGGTCGCGGTGACGCGGCACGGCCTGTACGAGATCGACCGCCTCTTCAACCGCACGCTCGTCTACGTCGTGCTCACCGCGCTGCTCGCGGGCACCTACGCGCTGGTCGCGCTGCTCGCGGGCCAGCTGGCGGGCGGCTCGGCGTTCGCCGCGTCGGCCGGGACGCTCGCGGCGGCGCTCGCGTTCCGCCCGCTGCGCGACCGCCTCCAGACCGCCGTCGACCGCCGCTTCGCGCGCCGGCGCGTCGACGCGGTGCGGCTGCTGCGCGACTTCCTCGACGACGTCCGCGACGGGCGCAGCGAGCCGGAGGACGTCGGCGCGGCGCTCGGCTCGCGCTCGACGACCCGCGCGCCGAGGTCGTCTTCCGCCTGCCCGAGACCGGCGCCTACGCGGATCGCCACGGCCACGTCCTCGACGCGCTGCCCGACGACGGCCGCGCCCGCTCGCCGATCGGGCACGACCACCGCGAGGTCGGCGTGCTGCTGCACGACCCGGCGCTCGCCGAGCGGCCCGACGTGCTGCGCGCCGGTGCTCGACGCCGCGGCGGTGGCGGTGGAGCTCGGCCGCCTGCGGGTCGAGCTGCGCCTGCAGCTCGCCGAGGTCGAGTCCTCGCGCACGCGGATCGCGCAGGCCGGCTACGAGGAGCGGCGGCGGCTCGAGCGCGACCTCCACGACGGCGCGCAGCAGCGGCTCGTGACGCTCGGCATCGTGCTGCGGCGGCTCCAGCGCTCGCTGCCGGGGGAGGCGAGGATCCTGGCGCCCGCCTTCGACGCGGCGGTGGACGAGGTCGCGGCGACGATCGGCGACCTGCGGACGATCGCGGCGGGCCTGCGCCCGCCGCGGCTGGACGAGGGCCTCACCGCGGCGCTCGAGGATCTCGCGCGCGCCGCCGCGGTGCCGGTCGAGCTCGAGGCCACGGGCGACCGCGCGCCCCCGGAGGTCGAGGCGGTCGCCTACTACATCGCCTGCGAGGCGCTCACCAACGCGGTCAAGCACGCCGCGCCCTCGCGCGTGACCGTGCAGACGACGCGGACGGCCGAGGCGCTGCGCCTCGTCGTGGCCGACGACGGCGATCGGCGGCGCGGCGCCGGGTGCGGGCAGCGGGCTCGCGGGGATGGTCGACCGCGTCGCCGCCCAGGGCGGGAGCCTGGCGCTCGACAGCCCGGCCGGCGCCGGCACGCGGATCGCGGTGGAGCTGCCGTGCGCGTCGTGATCGCCGAGGACACCGTGCTGCTGCGCGAGGGCCTCGCCGGGCTGCTCGAGGACGCCGGCCACGAGGTGGTGGGCCGGGCCGGCGACGCCGACACGCTGCTCGCGCTCGTCGGCGAGCACGCGCCCGACCTCGCCGTCGTCGACGTCCGCATGCCGCCCGACTTCGACGACGAGGGGACGCGCGCGGCGGCGGAGATCCGCCGCTCGCACCCGAGCACCGCGGTGCTCGTCCTCTCCCAGCACATCGAGACGCGCCACGTCGTCGACCTGGTCGCCGCCGGGCGGCGGGTTCGGCTACCTGCTGAAGGACCGCGTGCTCGACGTCGACGACTTCCTCGACGCGGCGCGGCGGGTGAGCGAGGGCGGCTCCGCGCTCGACCCGCAGGTGGTGGCGACGCTCGTCGCCCGGCCCGACGCACGCGCTCGAGGAGCTCACGCCGCGCGAGCGGGAGGTGCTGTCGCTGATGGCGGAGGGCCGCACCAACGCCGGCATCGCGCGCGCGGCTGTGGCTGACCGAGAAGACGATCGAGACGCACGTCCGCACGATCCTCATGAAGCTCGGCCTGCCGGTGAGCAGCGACGACCACCGGCGCGTGCTCGCGGTGCTGACGTACCTGCGCGCATCTCAGGGCTAGCACTCGCCCGAGATCCGGTGGTGGCCTTGATGTGCGGCGCGGACGCCCGCCTTAGCGTCGGTTCCATGCTCAACACCACCCACATCCACCCCATCAGGACCCTCATCGGCGTCGCCCTGGCGGCGCTGCTGCTGCTCGTCGCGCTGTCGCCGCCGAGCGGCCAGGCGGCCGGCAAGACGGAGACGCTGCGCTTCTTCTCCAAGCCGGTCTCCTTCACCTACACCGCCGCGGACGGCACCGTCACCCACCGTCCGCCCGCCGGCCCGCCGCAGGCCGGCGACGTGCTCGAGATCGACTCGCTCGACTACGCCGGCACACCACAAGAAGCACTCCAAGCGCCCGAAGGGCAGCGACTACCTGCACTGCGCGTTCGACGGCAGCCCGAGCCCGACTGCCACGGCTACGCGGCGATCGGCAGCTCGCTGCTGCGCTTCCACGGCATGGACGTGATCGGCGCGATCGGGCGCTGGAAGAGCGGCAAGGTGCTCAGCAACAAGGAGGTCGAGGGCGGCTCCGACTTCGTCCTCAAGCTCACGCCGGAACTGACCCCGAGCCGGGCCGGCGGCGGCGGCGCCACCGCCGACCGGCCGTAGGTCCTAGGATCAACGGGATGGCCGAGACCGCCCAGGAGGCGCTGCACCTTCCCTTCGACGCCGAGCGCTTCCGCTGGCAGGGCGTCGAGGAGCGCGACTACAAGGAGAGCGAGGGCAAGCGCCGCGGGATGGGCTGGCGCGGGCTGACCCGCCACACGCTCGTCCCCGGCGGCAGCGTGGCCGCGGGCTTCGAGCAGCGCTACTTCGAGATCGCGCCCGGCGGCTACTCGAGCCTCGAGAAGCACGAGCACGTCCACGTCGTGGTCACGCTGCGCGGCAAGGGCCGCGTGCTGGTCGGCGACCGCGTCGTCGAGCTGGGTCACATGGAGGTGCTCGAGATCCCGTCCTCGGCCGCGCACCGCTGGGTCAACGCGGGCGACGAGCCGTGGGGCTTCCTCTGCACGGTCGACGTCGAGCGCGACCGGCCGCAGCCGCTGGACGACGCGGAGTGGGAGGCCTTGCAGGCCGATCCCGCCACCGCGCCCTTCATCTTCTAGCTCGGCAGCACCGTGTACTTGGCGGGCGGCGGGTCGTGCAGGCGCCCGGCGAGCGCGTCGGGGAGCTGGCCGAGGTCGATCACGGGCCCGCACAGCTCGGGCCACGGCCACTGCGTGCTCGGCCAGGATCTCGAGCGCGCGGGCCAGATAGCGGGGCGCGTGGTGGTAGGTGCCGGTCAGCGTGACCTGGTCGTAGTGCACGCGCGCGGTCGGGACGGTGAAGGTGCTGTCGCGCGCGCAGCCGCCGAACAGGTTCACGGTGCCGCCCGGCGCGGCCATCGCGACGGCGAGCTCCCAGGCCTCGGGGCGGCCGACCGCCTCGACCACGAGGTCGGCGCCGCGGCCCTCGGTGAGCTCGCGCACCCGCTCGGCGTCCGCTGGGCCGCGCGTCGCCTGGATCGTCTCGGCCGCGCCGAAGCTGCGCGCGGCGGCGAGCCGCTCGGGGTGGGGGTCGAGCACGATCGGCTCGGCGCCGGCCGAGGCGAGCAGCGCGCAGTGCATCAGCCCGAGCGAGCCCGCGCCGAGCACCGCCGCGCGGTCGCCGGGGGCGAGGGCGACGACGTCGAGCGCGTGGACCACGCAGGCGAGCGGCTCGGCGAGCGCGGCGGCCTGCAGGTCGAGCCCGTCGGGCACGCGGTGCAGGTTGCGCTCGACGATCCGCGGCGGGATCAGCACCTGCTCGGCGAAGCCGCCCAGCAGGTAGAGCAGGTCCTCGCACAGGCTCTCGTGCCCGCGGGTGCAGGGGCGGCAGACCCCGCAGGGCGCCGAGTTGCCGCAGAACACGCGGTCGCCGGGGGCGACGGTGGTGACGCCGGGGCCGACCGCGTGGACGACGCCCGCGAACTCGTGCCCGAGCCGCGACGGGTAGGCCGCGATCGAGGGGTGGCCGCGGAGCACGGACTTCACGTCGGTGCCGCAGCTGAGCGCCGCGCGGACGCTGAGCACGACCTCGCCGCGCTCCGGCGCCGGCTCGGCGACGGAGTCGATGCGCAGGTCGCCCGGAGCGTGCAGGACCGCGGCTCTCATGCGTCGCTCGTGACGATCACCTTCACGCCCTCGCGGCTGCGGGCCGCGGCGAGCGCCTCCTCGGTCCGCTCGAGCGGGAAGCGGTGGGTGACGAGGCGGTCGGCGGGGATCGCGCCGCGGGTGATCAGGTCGAGCGCGGCGCGGGTGTCGTGCGGGCCGGCGGAGTAGCTGGCCTGGATCTCCAGCTCGCGGAAGAAGACGTCGTCGACGTCGAAGCCGCGGCGCTCGCCCGGGCCGGAGGGCGCGAAGAGCTGCACGATGGCGCCCTTGTCGGCGGCCGCGAGCGCGAGGTCCCAGGCGGGCGCGGCGCCGGTGGCGAGCATGACGACGGTCGGCCGGCCGCCCAGCGCGGCGGTCACCGCCTCGGCATCCGGCTCGACCCCGGCGGCGCCGAGCGCGCTGGCGAGCCCGCGGCGGTCCGGCAGCGGCTCGGCGACCGCGACGGCGCGCCCGCGGCGAGGCCGGCCAGCGCGGTCAGCAGCCCCATCTGGCCGCCGCCGATCACGAGCAGCCGCGTGCCGCGGCCCACGCGTGCGCGCCGCAGCCCGCGGACGCAGCACGCGAGCGGCTCGACCAGCGTCGCCCCGGCGTCGCTCACGCCGTCGGGGATGACGAGCAGGTCGCGCGCGGCGTTCTCGGCCGGCACGAGGATGCGCTCGGAGAAGCCGCCGGGATGGATGCGCGTGCGCTTGAACGTCTCGCACAGCGTGTCGCGGCCGCGGCGGCACAGCTCGCAGGTCCCGCACGGCACGTGGTGGTGCACGAACACCCGCTCGCCCTCGGCGGGCAGCGGCGCCTCGACCGCCTCGCCGGCGGCGACCACGACCCCGACCGGCTCGTGCCCGAGCACGAGCGGAGCGCGCGGCTCGACGTACCACGTCATGAGGTCGCTGCCGCAGATGCCACAGGCGCGCATCGCCACGAGCACCTCGCCGGGGCCGGGCTCCGGAACGGCCTGCTCCTCCAGGAGCACGGCGCCTCCCGGCTGGTACACCGCCGCCCTCACGCGGCGGTGGCGGTGCCGAGCGCGTCGGCGATCGTCGCCTCGAAGGGTGGGCGCAGCACGCCGGCGTCGCTGATGATCGCGGTGATGAGCGCGGCGGGGGTGACGTCGAAGGCGGGGTTCCAGACGGCGACGTCGTCGGGCAGGCCCGCGGCAGTCGCACCTCGGAGCCGGCGCGCTGCTCGATGTCGATGTCGGCGCCCCGCGCGGTGGCGGCGTCGAGCGTCGAGCGCGGGACGGCGACGTAGAACGGGACGCCGTGGTGGTGCGCGGCGACGGCGAGCGCGTAGGTGCCGATCTTGTTCGCGGCGTCGCCGTTGGCCACGACCCGGTCGGCGCCGACGATCACCGCGTCGATGCCGCCGCGGGCCAGCAGCGCCGCGGCGGCGCCCTCGGTCAGCACGGTCACGGGGATGCCGGCGCGCTGGAGCTCCCACGCGGTCAGCCGCGCGCCCTGCAGCAGCGGGCGGGTCTCGCACGCATAGACCTCGACGGGCTCGCCGGCGGCCGCCTTCGCGTAGACGACGCCGAGCGCGGTGCCCCAGCCACCGGCGGCCAGGCGGCCGGTGTTGCAGAGCGTGAGCAGCGTGCCCGCGTGCGAGAGCTCGGCGCGGCCGTGCTCGCCGATCAGCCGGCACGCCTCGACTCCTCCTCGAGGATCGCGAGCGCCTCGGCCTCGACGGCGCTGCGCAGCGCGGCCGCGTCGGGAGCGGAGCGGGCGGCGCCGAGCACGCGGTCGACGGCCCAGGCGAGGTTGACGGCCGTCGGGCGCGCGGAGCGGATCGCCGCGGCGGTCTCCTTCAGGCGCTCGGCGGTCGCCTCGCCGCCGAGCTGATCGGCCGCGAGCACGACGCCGAACGCACCGCAGATCCCGATCGCCGGCGCGCCCCGGACCGCGAGGCGAGCGATCGCGTCGACCACCTCCTCGGGCGTGGTCGAGGCGCAGCACGCGCTCCTCGGCCGGGAGCACGGTCTGGTCGATGATCTCGACCGCCTCGCCGGTCCAGGCGACCGCTGCGCGGAGCTCGCCGGTCATGCGTTCCGCGCGATCTCCTCGGTCGCCACCGCGGCGACCGCCTCCGCGCTGCCGAGCGTGTCGCGCTCGAGCAGCAGCCGCTCGACGGTCCCGATCACGCCGCGCGACGCCGCGGCACGCGCGTCGGGCTCCAGCGACTCGAGGTCGACGACGTGGGCGAGCCCGACGACGCGGCGCGCCGCCTCGGCGGCGGCGAAGCCGAAGGCGTCGCGACGGACGCGGTCGAGCCAGCCCTCGAGGAACGCGTCCGGGAAGCCGCGCTCGTCGACCCGCTCGGGCCACAGGGCGCGCAGCTCGGCCTCGAAGCCGTCCCAGGCCGCGACGGGGAGCGTCGAAACCCACGCGCCGTGCTCGCTGCGCCCCAGCGCATGGTCGCGCGCCATGGTCACGATGAAGTTCGCCCACAGCAGGCCGAGGTCGAAGCCGACCGGGCCGTAGAAGCAGAACTCGCCGTCGAAGGCGCGGGTCGAGCCGTCGTCGCGCACCATCACGCTGCCGGTGTGGAGGTCGCCGTGGATCAGCGCCTCGCCGCGGGTCATGAAGGCGTACTTCGCCTCCGCCGCCGCAGCGCGCACCGCGGGCGCCTGCAGCCGCTCAGCCGCAGCGCGGATCTCGTCCTGGAACCAGTTGCGGTCGGCACCGGAGAACGGCTCGGTCAGCACGAGGTCCTCGGTGATCTCGCACAGCTCCGGCGAGACGGCCTCGGCGGCCAGCAGCTTCAGCGCCTTCGCCTCGACCCCGAACAGCGAGGTGTGGAAGGCCAACCGGCCGACGTAGCGGCCCATCTTGTCCGCCGCGGCCGTCATGGCGCTCGCCGTCGGTCAGCGCGGTGCGCCAGACGTGGTGGTCGGAGAGGTCCTCGACGGCGAGGATGTAGCGCTCGGGATCAAACGCGTACAACGTCGGGATCAGCTCCGGCGCGAAGCGGCCGTGCTCGCGGTAGGCGCGCGCCTCGGCCACCGCCCGGCGCGGGGTGAAGGGCCACTCGGGCCCGACCAGGCGCACGTAGGGCAGCGCCTGCTTCAGCACGACCCCGCGCCCGGCCGCGTCCTGGCAGACGAACACCAGATCGAGGTCGCCGTCGCCGATCTCCTGGACGTCGAGCGAGCCGGTGTCGACCAGCGCGGACAGCTCCGGGCGCGAGTCGATGTAGGCCGCCGCGGTCTCGGGCTCCAGCAGCTCGTAGGTCTCCTCGGCGACGCTCATCGCAAGCGCCTCACGCCGAAGGTGAGCAGGAGGGCGACCATCAGCACGACCCCTTTCACGAAGAGGTCCTAGGATCAACGGGGATGGCCGAGACCGCCCAGGAGGCGCTGCACCTTCCCTTCGACGCCGAGCGCTTCCGCTGGCAGGGCGTCGAGGAGCGCGACTACAAGGAGAGCGAGGGCAAGCGCCGCGGGATGGGCTGGCGCGGGCTGACCCGCCACACGCTCGTCCCGGGCGGCAGCGTGGCCGCGGGCTTCGAGCAGCGCTACTTCGAGATCGCGCCCGGCGGCTACTCGAGCCTCGAGAAGCACGAGCACGTCCACGTCGTGGTCACGCTGCGCGGCAAGGGCCGCGTGCTGGTCGGCGACCGCGTCGTCGAGCTGGGTCACATGGAGGTGCTCGAGATCCCGTCCTCGGCCGCGCACCGCTGGGTCAACGCGGGCGACGAGCCGTGGGGCTTCCTCTGCACGGTCGACGTCGAGCGCGACCGGCCGCAGCCGCTGGACGACGCGGAGTGGGAGGCCTTGCAGGCCGATCCCGCGACCGCGCCCTTCATCTTCTAGCTCGGCAGCACCGTGTACTTGGCGGGCGGCGGGTCGTGCAGGCGCCCGGCGAGCGCGTCGGGGAGCTGGCCGAGGTCGATCACGGGCCCGCACAGCTCGGGCCACGGCCACTGCGTGCTCGGCCAGGATCTCGAGCGCGCGGGCCAGATAGCGGGGCGCGTGGTGGTAGGTGCCGGTCAGCGTGACCTGGTCGTAGTGCACGCGCGCGGTCGGGACGGTGAAGGTGCTGTCGCGCGCGCAGCCGCCGAACAGGTTCACGGTGCCGCCCGGCGCGGCCATCGCGACGGCGAGCTCCCACGCCTCCGGGCGGCCGACCGCCTCGACCACGAGGTCGGCGCCGCGGCCCTCGGTGAGCTCGCGCACCCGCTCGGCGTCCGCTGGCCCGCGCGTCGCCTGGATCGTCTCGGCCGCGCCGAAGCTGCGCGCCGCGGCGAGCCGCTCGGGGTGGGGGTCGAGCACGATCGGCTCGGCGCCGGCCGAGGCGAGCAGCGCGCACTGCATCAGCCCGAGCGAGCCCGCGCCGAGCACCGCCGCGCGGTCGCCGGGGCGAGGGCGACGACGTCGAGCGCGTGGACCACGCAGGCGAGCGGCTCGGCGAGCGCGGCGGCCTGCAGGTCGAGCCCGTCGGGCACGCGGTGCAGGTTGCGCTCGACGATCCGCGGCGGGATCGAGCACCTGCTCGGCGAAGCCGCCCAGCAGGTACAGCAGGTCCTCGCACAGGCTCTCGTGCCCGCGGGTGCACGCGCGGCAGACCCCGCAGGGCGCCGAGTTGCCGCAGAACACGCGGTCGCCGGGGGCGACGGTGGTGACGCCGGCGCCGACCGCGTGGACGACGCCCGCGAACTCGTGCCCGAGCCGCGACGGGTAGGCCGCGATCGAGGGGTGGCCGCGGAGCACGGACTTCACGTCGGTGCCGCAGCTGAGCGCCGCGCGGACGCTGAGCACGACCTCGCCGCGCCCCGGCGCCGGCTCGGCGACGGAGTCGATGCGCAGGTCGCCCGGCGCGTGCAGGACCGCGGCCCTCATGCGTCGCTCGTGACGATCACCTTCACGCCCTCGCGGCTGCGCGCCGCCGCGAGCGCCTCCTCGGTCCGCTCGAGCGGGAAGCGGTGGGTGACGAGGCGGTCGGCGGGGATCGCGCCGCGGGCGATCAGGTCGAGCGCGGCGCGGGTGTCGTGCGGGCCGGCGGAGTAGCTGGCCTGGATCTCCAGCTCGCGGAAGAAGACGTCGTCGACGTCGAAGCCGCGGCGCTCGCCCGGGCCGGAGGGCGCGAAGAGCTGCACCACGGCGCCCTTGTCGGCGGCCGCGAGCGCGAGGTCCCAGGCGGGCGCGGCGCCGGTGGCGAGCATGACGACGGTCGGCCGGCCGCCGAGCGCCGCGGTCACCGCCTCCGGCTCGGGCTCGACCCCGGCGGCGCCGAGCGCGGTCGGCGAGCCCGCGGCGGTCCGGCAGCGGCTCGGCGACCGCGACGGTCGCGCCCGCGGCCAGGCCGGCCAGCGCGGTCAGCAGCCCCATCTGCCCGCCGCCGATCACGAGCAGCCGCGTGCCGCGGCCGACCCGTGCGCGCCGCAGCCCGCGGACGCAGCACGCGAGCGGCTCGACCAGCGTCGCCCCCGCGTCGCTCACGCCGTCGGGGATGACGAGCAGGTCGCGCGCGGCGTTCTCGGCCGGCACGAGGATGCGCTCGGAGAAGCCGCCGGGATGGATGCGCGTGCGCTTGAACGTCTCGCACAGCGTGTCGCGGCCGCGGCGGCACAGCTCGCACGTCCCGCACGGCACGTGGTGGTGCACGAACACGCGCTCGCCCTCGGCGGGCAGCGGCGCCTCGACCGCCTCGCCGGCGGCGACCACGACGCCCGACCGGCTCGTGCCCGAGCACGAGCGGCGCGCGCGGCTCGACGTACCACGTCATGAGGTCGCTGCCGCAGATGCCGCAGGCGCGCATCGCCACGAGCACCTCGCCGGGGCCGGGCTCCGGCACGGCGCGCTCCTCCAGGAGCACCGCGCCTCCCGGCTGGTACACCGCCGCCCTCACGCGGCGGTGGCCGTGCCGAGCGCGTCGGCGATCGTCGCCTCGAAGGGCGGGCGCAGCACGCCGGCGTCGCTGATGATCGCGGTGATGAGCGCGGCGGGGGTGACGTCGAAGGCGGGGTTCCAGACGGCGACGTCGTCGGGCAGGCCCGGCGGCGATGCGCACCTCGGAGCCGGCGCGCTGCTCGATGTCGATGTCGGCGCCCTGCGCGGTCGCGGCGTCGAGCGTCGAGCGCGGGACGGCGACGTAGAACGGGACGCCGTGGTGGTGCGCGGCGACCGCGAGCGCGTAGGTGCCGATCTTGTTCGCGGCGTCGCCGTTGGCCACGACCCGGTCGGCGCCGACGATCACGGCGTCGATGCCGCCGCGGGCCAGCAGCGCGGCGGCGGCGCCCTCGGTCAGCACGGTCACCGGGATGCCGGCGCGCTGGAGCTCCCACGCGGTCAGCCGCGCGCCCTGGAGCAGCGGGCGGGTCTCGCACGCGTAGACCTCGACGGGCTCGCCGGCGGCGGCCTTCGCGTAGACGACGCCGAGCGCGGTGCCCCAGCCGCCGGCGGCGAGGCGGCCGGTGTTGCAGAGCGTCAGCAGCGTGCTCGCGTGCGAGAGCTCGGCGCGGCCGTGCTCGCCGATCAGCCGGCACGCCTCGACGTCCTCCTCGAGGATCGCGAGCGCCTCGGCCTCGACGGCGCCGCGCAGCGCGGCCGCGTCGGGAGCGGAGCGGGCGGCGCCGAGCACGCGGTCGACCGCCCAGGCGAGGTTGACGGCCGTCGGGCGCGCGGAGCGGATCGCCGCGGCCGTCTCCTTCAGGCGCTCGGCGGTCGCCTCGCGCCGAGCTGGTCGGCCGCGAGCACGACGCCGAACGCGCCGCAGATCCCGATCGCCGGCGCGCCCCGGACCGCGAGCCGCGCGATCGCGTCGACGACCTCCTCGGGCGTGGTCGAGGCGCAGCACGCGCTCCTCGGCCGGGAGCAGCGTCTGGTCGATGATCTCGACCGCGTCGCCGGTCCAGGCGACCGCTGCGCGGAGCTCGTCGGTCATGCCGCTCGCGTCCGCGATCTCCTCGGTCGCGACCGCGGCGACCGCCTCCGCGCTGCCGAGCGTGTCGCGCTCGAGCAGCAGCCGCTCGACGGTCCCGATCACGCCGCGCGACGCCGCGGCGCGCGCGTCGGGCTCCAGCGACTCGAGGTCGACGACGTGGGCGAGCCCGACGACGCGGCGCGCCGCCTCGGCGGCGGCGAAGCCGAAGGCGTCGCGGCGGACGCGGTCGAGCCAGCCCTCGAGGAACGCGTCCGGGAAGCCGCGCTCGTCGACCCGCTCGGGCCACAGCGCGCGCAGCTCGGCCTCGAAGCCGTCCCAGGCCGCGACGGGCAGCGTCGCCACCCACGCGCCGTGCTCGCTGCGGCCCAGCGCGTGGTCGCGCGCCAGGTCACGATGAAGTTCGCCCACAGCAGGCCGAGGTCGAAGCCGACCGGGCCGTAGAAGCAGAACTCGCCGTCGAAGGCGCGCGTCGAGCCGTCGTCGCGCACCATCACGCTGCCGGTGTGGAGGTCGCCGTGGATCAGCGCCTCGCCGCGGGTCATGAACGCGTACTTCGCCTCCGCCGCCGCGGCGCGCACCGCGGGCGCCTGCAGCCGCTCGGCCGCAGCGCGGATCTCGTCCTGGAACCAGTTGCGGTCGGCGCCGGAGAACGGCTCGGTCAGCACGAGGTCCTCGGTGATCTCGCACAGCTCCGGCGAGACGGCCTCGGCGGCCAGCAGCTTCAGCGCCTTCGCCTCGACCCCGAACAGCGAGGTGTGGAAGGCGAACCGGCCGACGTAGCGGCCCATCTTGTCCGCCGCCGCCGTCATGGCGCTCGCCGTCGGTCAGCGCGGTGCGCCAGACGTGGTGGTCGGAGAGGTCCTCGACGGCGAGGATGTAGCGCTCGGGGTCGAACGCGTACAACGTCGGGATCAGCTCCGGCGCGAAGCGGCCGTGCTCGCGGTAGGCGCGCGCCTCGGCGACCGCCCGGCGCGGGGTGAACGGCCACTCGGGCCCGACCAGGCGCACGTAGGGCAGCGCCTGCTTCAGCACGACGCCGCGCCCGGCCGCGTCCTGGCAGACGAACACCAGATTGAGGTTGCCGTCGCCGATCTCCTGGACGTCGAGCGAGCCGGTGTCGACCAGCGCGGACAGCTCCGGGCGCGAGTCGATGTAGGCCGCCGCGGTCTCGGGCTCCAGCAGCTCGTAGGTCTCCTCGGCGACGCTCATCGCAAGCGCCTCACGCCGAAGGTGAGCAGGAGGGCGACCATCAGCACGACCCCTTTCACGAAGTCCTGGGTGTAGTACGGGAAGTTCTTGATCGTCAGGCCGTTGATCATGATGCCGAGGAACACGGCGCCGACGGCGGTGCCGAGCACGTTCGGGCGGTTGACCGCGAGCACGGCATACCCGACCAGCGCCGCCGCCACCGCGTCGAGCAGGTAGGAGTTGCCGGCGCCGACGTCGCCCTCCCCGATCCGCGCGGCGAGGATGATGCCGCCGAGCGAGGCGAGCACGCCCGAGACCATGTAGGCGGCCATCCGCAGCCGGTCGACGCGCACGCCCGCGAGCCGCGCGGCCTCGGCGTTGCCGCCGATCGCGTAGAGCATGCGGCCCCAGCGGGTGCGCTCGAACACGATCCAGAGCACGATCCCGACGAACGCGAAGAGCACGATCGGCACCGGGATCTCGCCCCCGATGCGGCCGCGCCCGATGTACAGGAACGCGTCGGTGAAGATGCCCGTGTACTCCTGGCCGCCGAGCACGACGCCGGTGCTGATCGACTGGCCGCGCGAGGGCAGCAGCTGCGCGCCCTGGAGCACGAACAGCATCCCCAGCGTCGCGAGCAGGTCCGGCACCCGCAGCCGCACCACCAGCAGCCCGTTCAGCGCGCCGATTATCAGCCCGCCGGCCAGCGCGATCGGGACCACCGCGACGGTCGGCAGCCCCAGCAGCACGAGGCAGATCGCGCACAGCATCACGGTGAAGCCCGCGTTCGCCCCGATCGAGAGGTCGAAGCCGCCGATGATCATCGAGACGGTGACGCCGAGGGCGATGATCCCGACGGTCGAGACCGACTGCAGGATCGAGACGATGTTGTCGAACGAGCGGAAGGTCGGCTCGGTCGCGGCGAAATAGAGCAGTGACCAGCGCGAACAGCACCAGCAGCCCGGAGCGCAGGATCACGCGGTCGAGCTCGCGCCGGCCGCCGAGCTTGACCTCCTGGGGGGCGGGTGCGGCGGCCTCGCTCACGCGGCTCCGTTCATGGCCAGGGTCAGCTCGCCGCGGTCGGCGGCGTCGGCGCGCACGTCCTGCACGACGCTGCCCTCGGCGAGCACGACGATGCGGTCGGCCACCTCGAGCACCTCGTCGACGTCGGCGCTGGCGACCACGACCGCCCCGTCGCCCTCGAGCTCGCGCAGCCGGCCGGCGATGTCCCGCCGCGCGCCGAGGTCGACCCCGCGGAACGGCTCGTCGAGCAGCAGCACCCGCGCCGGCTTGAACAGCCAGCGCCCCAGCGCGACCTTCTGCTGGTTGCCGCCCGACAGCGACTCGATCGGCGCCTCCGGCCCGCTGCAGACCACGCCGAGCCGCTCGATCATGTCCTCGGTGCCGCGCTGCTCGTCGCGCACGCGCGTCAGCCCGCGGCGCACGAAGCGCTTGAGCACCGCCAGCGTCGCGTTCGCGCGCACCGACCACAGCGGGATCAGCGACTGGCCCGCGCGGTCCTCGGGCACGAGGTGCACGCCGCGGCCGATCGCCTCGGCCGGGTTGGCCGGGCGCGAGCGCCTCGCCGTCGAGCAGGATCGTGCCGCCGGCCAGCGGGCGCAGCCCGAACAGCGCGCCCAGCAGCTCCGACTTGCCCGCGCCGATCAGCCCGGTCAGCCCGAGCACCTCGCCGCCGCGCAGCTCGAGGTCGAACGGCACGCTGTCGGCGAACACGCGCGCGCCCTCGAGCCGGACCACGGTCGCGCCGCCCTCGCGCCGCTCCACCGCCTCGATGTCGTCCGCGACCTCGCCGAGCATCGCGTGCACGACCTTCGGCGTCTCGAACGGCCGCGCGAACTCGGCCTCCAGGCGCCCGTCGCGCAACACCGCGACGCGGTCCGCCAGCGCCTCGACCTCGCCCAGCCGGTGCGAGACGTAGAGGATCGCGACCCCGCGCTCGCGCAGCCGCCGCACGATCCCGAACAGCCGCTCGGCCTCCGCGGCGGCCAGCGCCGAGGTCGGCTCGTCGAGCACGAGCAGCCGCGGCGAGCGCGCCAACGCCCGCGCCAGCGCGATCAGCTGGCGCTCGGACACGCTCAGGCGCGTCACGTCGTCGGCCAGCGCGCTGCGCGAGAGCTCCAGCCCCAGCGCCTCCGCCACCTCCGCCGCCCGCCCGACCAGCCGCCGCGGCGACACCCAGCCGCCGTCCTCACCGCTCGCGAAGCGGTCGAGCAGCAGGTTCTCGGCCGCCGACATCCCCGGGACCGTCCACTCGGACGCGTGCTGGTGCACGGTCTCGATCCCCGCCTGCCGCGCCTCCAGCGGCGAGCGCGAACTCGCACCGCCGCGCCGTCGATCCGCACGCGTCCCGGTGTCCGGCGCCAGCACGCCCGCCAGCAGCTTGTTGAGCGTCGACTTGCCGGCGCCGTTGGCGCCCACCACGGCGAGCACCTCGCCGCCGGGCAGGCGCAGGCTCACGTCACGGAGAGCCCGGGTCGAGCCGAACGACTTGGAGACGCCCTCCAGCTCGATCCCGGATTCCGCCATCTAGCCCTTCGGGATCCAGGACGCGGTCGCGGCGTCCTTGGTGTTGAGCTCGGGGAGCTTGGCCCGCAGCTGCTCGAGCGTCTTGATCTTGTTGTCGCGCAGGAACTTCTGGGTGATGACGCTCGGCGTGATCAGCACCTCGCGGTCGACGGGGTCGCCGTTGACCTTCAGCGCGGCGGCGCGCACCGCGACGCGGCCGACGTTGGCCGGGTCGGTCGCGATCGTCGCGACCCACGGGCTGTCGGCCTTGGTGATGACGGCGATGTCGGGCGTCGAGATGTCGGCACCGTAGACCTTGACGTCGGACTTGTTGGCCTGCCCGAGCGCGAGCACGACGCCCTTGGCGAACTCGTCATAGGGCGCGAGCACGGCCTTGAGGCCCGGGTTGGCGGTGATCGCCGCGTTGGCCTGCTCCTGCGTGTCCGAGGCGGTCGAGTCCGACACCTTGCCGAAGTGCGCGACCTGCTTGATGCCCGGGTTGGCCTTCTTGACCTCGTTCCAGCCGCGGTTGCGGCGGTCCAGCGGCGCGAAGCCGGCGACGTAGACGTAGCCCACCTCGCCCTTGCCGCCGATGCCCTTCACGAGCTCCTCGGAGATCCGCTTGCCGGCGTCGACGTCGGACTGCTGGATCGAGACGACCTTCGGGTTCTTGGTCTCGACGTCGAACGCGACGACCGGGATGCCCGCCTCGACGGCCTTGTCGATCAGCGGGTTGACCGTGGTGGCGAGGCCGTGGTCGACGATGATCGCCGCGGGCTTCTGGTCGATCGCGCGCTGCAGGTCGGTCGCCTGCTGGTCGTTGTTGTTGCGCGCGTCGGAGATCTGCAGGTCGATGTTGAGCGCCTTGGCCTGCTCGTTGGCGCCCAGCAGCCACTGCTGGAAGAAGTCGCCCGACGCGAGCTGGCGGACGAGCGCGATCTTGACCGGCTTCTGGAACTTCTCGGGCAGCTCGGCCTTGTCGGCCTTCGGCGCCGACGCCTCGGAGTCGGAGCTGCGTGGACGCGGTGTTGTCGCCGCAGGCGGCGAGCGTGAGCAAGAGCGTGGCGAACGAGGGGGAGCAGCAGACGTGAGACGCAAGGGAGAGCTCCTCACAAAGAGAACAAAGTTGATCGGCAATGTGGAGTTTAGCCGAGGAACGCGCTGACGAGGGCGTGGTACTCCGGCAGATCCATCAGGAAGGAGTCGTGGCCCCACGGCGATTCGACCTCGTGGCGGCGCACGTCGGCGCCGAGCGCCTCGAGCTCGCGGGTGAGGTGGACGGAGTGCTCGGTCCCAAAGCGCCAGTCGCTGGAGAAGGACACGACCAGGAAGCGCGTGTCCGGCCGCGTTGGCGTATCCGCGAACGGGTCGAAGTAATCCATCACCCGCGAGAGATAGAGGTAGGTGAGGGGGTCGAAGCGCGCGAGGAAGATCGCGGCCTGGTGATCGAGGTAGTGCTCGACCTCGAAGTCCGAGCCCATCGTCATCGGCCCCTCGGCGCGGCGCTCGCGGCCGAACTTGAGCTCCATCCCCGGCTCGGAGAGGTAGGTGACGTGGGCGATCATGCGCGCGAACGCCATGCCGTCGGCGCCGTCGCGCTTGATCGCCGTGCGGGCGGCGTGCGAGAACGCGATGTTCTGCGCGGTCAGCTTCGCGCTCGCGCAGACGAGCACCCCCCGCTCGATCTCGGCGGGATGGTCGAGCGCCCACTGGAGCACCTGCATGCCGCCCAGCGACCCGCCGACCGCGGTGTGCAGGCGGCGCACGCCGAGGTGCGCGAGCAGCGCGCGGTGCACGGTCACGAGGTCGCGGACGGTGAAGAGCGGGAAGTCGAGGCCGTACGGCTCCCCGGTCGCCGGGTTGATCGAGGACGGCCCGGTCGTGCCCTGGCAGCCGCCCAGCAGGTTCGGGCAGATCACGAAGAAGCGGTCGGTGTCGACCGGCCTGCCCGGCCCGACCAGCGTGTCCCACCAGTCCGCCGCCTGCGCGTCGCCGGTCAGCGCATGGCAGACGAAGACGGCGTTGGAGCCGGCGGCGTCGAGCGTGCCGTAGGTCGCGTAGGCGACCTCGACCGGCGCCAGCTCCGCGCCCGACTCGAGCACGAGCGGCGCGCCGGCGGCGAACAGCTCGACCCGCTGGGTCAGCCCCGGCTGCGCCTCGATGAGATCACGCCCGTGTCGAACCCCGCGAGGTGGAGCCCGCCGTGGAAGCGGGCGTGCTCGATCTTCACGCAGCGGTTGGTGACCACGTCGAGCTCGGCCTCGTGCGCGATCCGCACCGCCTCGTCGCTGTGCAGCCCGAGCTGGGCCCAGAACGCGCCGGCGCCGGCCTCGACCGCCTCCTCCGCCACGCCGGGCAGGTCGTCCGGCTTGCGGAAGACGTCGACGATGTCCGGCGCGCCGGGCAGGTCGGCGAGCGACTTGTAGACCTCCAGCCCGAGGATCTCGTCCTCGCGCGGGCTCACCGGCCAGACCTCGTAGTCGGTGCTCGAGGAGCGCAGGTAGCTGAGCACGAAGTGGCTGGCGCGGTTGGGCTTCGACGACGCGCCCACGACGGCGATCGTCTTCGCCCCGCGCAGGATCGCGCGGCGCTGGAGCGCCCCCGGCGGCGTCCAGGTCCCGCGCGCGGTCTCGACCTCGCTCGCGGCTCATCCGAGCGCCCGGTCGAGGTCGAAGAGGATGTCGTCGGGATCCTCGATGCCGACGCTGATGCGCACCAGCTCGGGCGGGACGCCGGCGGCCTCGAGCGCGGACTCCGAGAGCTGGCGGTGCGTCGTCGAGGCGGGGTGGATGACGAGCGTCTTCGTGTCCCCGACGTTGGCCAGGTGCGAGCACAGCTCGACGGCGCCGATGAAGCGCTCGCCCGCCTCGCGGCCCTCGGCGAGCCCGAAGGAGAACACCGAGCCCGGGCCCTTGGGCAGGTACTTCTGGGCGAGCGCGTGGCCGGGGTCGTCGGGCAGCCCGGCGTAGCGCACCCAGCTCACGCGCTCGTCGGCGGCGAGGAACTCGGCCACGATCTTCGCGTTGGCGACGTGCGCGTCCATCCGCAGCGACAGCGTCTCCATGCCCTGCAGGAGCAGGAAGGCGTTGAAGGGGGAGAGGATGCCGCCGAGGTTGCGCAGCCCCTCGACGCGCAGCTTGGTGGCGAAGCCGTACTCGCCGAAGTTGTCCCAGAAGCGCAGGTTGCCGTAGGTGGCGACCGGCTCGGTCATGACCGGGAAGTTGCCGTTGTCCCACGGGAACTCGCCGGAGTCGACGATCACGCCGCCCATCGAGGTGCCGTGGCCGCCCAGGAACTTGGTCGCCGAGTGCAGCACGATGTCGACGCCGTGCTCGAGCGGGCGGCAGAGGTGCGGGGTGGCGAGCGTGGCGTCGACCACGAGCGGGATGCCGGCGTCGTGGGCGGCCTCGGCGAGCGCCTCGAGGTCGGCGATCGTGCCGGCCGGGTTGGCGATGCTCTCGGTGTAGAGCAGCTTCGTCTTGCCCGGCTGGACCGCGGCGGCGAAGGCGGCGGGGTCGTCGGCGGGCACGAAGGTCGTCTCGATCCCGAGCCGGCGGAGCGTGACGTCGAGCAGCGTGTAGGTGCCGCCGTAGAGCTGCGAGCTCGCCACGACGTGGTCGCCGGCCGAGCACAGCGAGGTGAACAGCAGCGTCTCGGCGGCCTGCCCGCTGCCGGTGGCGACGGCGCCGATCCCGCCCTCGAGGCTCGCCACGCGCTCCTCGAAGGCCGCGACGGTCGGGTTGCTCACGCGCGTGTAGATGTTCCCGTACTTCTGGAGCGCGAACAGGTCGGCGGCGTCCTCGACGTCCTCGAACACGAACGACGTGGTCTGGTAGATCGGCACGGCGCGCGCGCCGGTGGTCGGGTCCGGCCGCGCGCCGGCGTGGATGGCGCGGGTGCGCGGGCCCCAGACGTGGTCCTCGATCGACGTCACGCGGGCGAAGGTAGCAAGGTCATGCCTCGCCGCCGAAGCGCTCGGTCCGCACCAGCGCGGGGTCGTGGCCGAGCTCGACGAGCAGGGCGGCGGTGGACTCGACGAACGCGGTCGAGCCGCAGACGAACACGTGCGGGCGGGTGCCCGGGCGCGGGCCCGCCTCGGCGAGCAGGTCGCGGTCGACGCGCCGCGCCGGGCCGTCCCAGCCCGGCGGCTGCGCGCGCGTGAGCGTGACCTCGGTCGCCACGCCCGCGGCCTCCCACTCGGCCAGCTCGTCGCGGTAGAGCAGCTCCTCCTCCGAGCGGACCGAGAGGATCAGCCGCGTCTCGACCTCGGCGCGCTGCGCGATCCGGTGGCGCAGCATCGCCCGCAGCGGCACGAGCCCGGCCCCGCCCGCGACCAGCAGCAGCGGGCCGCCGTCCTCGACGTGCCAGGAGAACGCGCGCCCGCCCGGGCCGCGGATCTCGAAGCGGTCGCCGACCCCCAGCGCGTCCGCGAGGTAGGGCGACACCTCGCCCTCGTCGAGGTGCTCGACGGTCAGCTCGAGCCGCGGGTCCTCGGGCGCCGAGGCGATCGAGTACGGGCGCTGGGTCGAGTAGCCGGTGGGGTCGGTGAGCCGCACGTCGACGCTCTGGCCGGCCCGGTGGCCCGGCCACCCCGGCGCGTCCAGCACCAGCGTGCGGATGCCCGGGGTCTCCTGCCTGACCTCCAGCACCTCCACCGCCAGCCACGGCTTGCGTCTTCCGAGCTCCTCGGTCAATCGTCGTCGTAGCGCTGCTCGCGCCAGGGATCGCCGCGCAGGTGGTAGCCGTTGACCTCCCAGAAGCCCGGCCGGTCCTCGCGCAGCAGCTCGAGGCCGCGGATCCACTTCGCGCTCTTCCAGAAGTACAGATGCGGCACCAGCAGCCGCGCCGGGCCGCCGTGGGCGGGGGTGAGCGGCTCGCCCTCGTACGCGTAGGCGATCCACGCGCGCCCGCCGGTGACGTCGGCCAGCGGCACGTTCGTCGTGTAGCCGCCGGCGCAGTGGGCGAGCAGGTGCGTCGCCCCGTCCGGCCGCGCCTCGGCGAGCAGGGCGTCGACCGGCACGCCGGTCCAGGTCGTGTCGAGCTTCGACCACTGCGTGACGCAGTGGATGTCGACCGTGAACGTCTCCGCGGGCAGCGCCTGGAACTCCTCCCACGACCACGCGCGCTCGCGCTCGACGGCGCCGGAGATCGCCAGCCGCCAGTCGTCGGCGGCGTCGATCGGCGTCGGGCCGGTGGCGAGCACCGGGAAGTCGCGCGTCAGGTACTGGCCCGGCGGCAGCCGCTCCGGCTCGGGCGGCGGGCGGCCGCGGAAGCCGCGTGAGACGACGGGCTGGTCCTGATCGGCCACAGCGCCGTCAGTGTAGGAGCGGCGCCCGCCGGAGGGCGGGCGCCGCCAGGGGGAGGAGGTCCTACGGACGCGCCTCGAACACGAGGTTGAAGGGCGTCTCCGCGGCGCGGCGGAAGCGGGTGAAGCCGCCCGCCGTGACGACGTCGCCGATCCGCGCCTGGCCGGCCTGGGCGCCGAGCGCGAGCCCGACGTCCTGCGAGAGCGAGGCCGGGGTGCACAGCAGCGTCGAGAACGCGTAGTAGGCGCGCCCGACCGGGTTGAGGTTGTCCTCGACGCGGTCGCCGGCCTGCGGCTCGACGATCATCCACGTGCCGTCGGGCTTCAGCGACCCGAGGACCTGGCGCGCGGCGCCGACCGGGTCGCCCATGTCGTGGAGGCAGTCGAACATGGTCACGAGGTCGTACTCCGCGCCGTTGGACTCCGTGGCGGAGGCGACGTTGAACGTGACGCGGTCGGCCACCCCGGCCTCCTGCGCGCGCCGGCGCGCCGTCTCGATCGACCCCTCGTGGTAGTCGGAGCCGACGAACGACGAGTGCGGGAACGCCTGCGCCATCAGGATCGTCGAGGAGCCGTGGCCGCAGCCGACGTCGCCGACGAGCGCCCCGCGCTGGAGCTTCTCGACCACGCCGTCGAGCGCGGGCAGCCACTCGGCCACCAGGCTGGCGTTGTAGCCCGGGCGGAAGAAGCGCTCGCAGCCCTCGTGGACGTCGTGGACGTGCTCGTGCCAGCCGAAGCCGTCGCCGCTGCGGGCCTTCTCGACGATCTTGGGCGAGTCGATCACGGAGCCGAGCGCGAGCTGGAAGAACCCGGGCAGATAGGCCGGGCTGTCCGCGTCGGTCAGCGCGACGGTCTGCTCGGGCGGCAGCGTGTAGCGGCCGCTCTCCGGGTCGTAGGTCACGTAGCCGCCCGCCGCCTGGGCGTTCAGCCACTCGCGCACGTAGCGCTCGGCGCTGCCGGTGCGCTCGGCCAGCTCGGCGGGGGAGAGGGCGCCCGCTCCGGCCAGCGCCCGGTAGAGGCCGAGCCTGTCGCCCATCACGACGAGCGCGGCGTTGAGCGTCGCGCCGACCTCGCCGACCGCGTTGAACACGAACTGCATGAGCTTGTCGCCGTCGACCTCGACGGCCTGGTCAATCGCCACGATGGGCCTCCTCGGGATTGGGTTCGGCGACCGTACGGCCGGGGTGGCCGGCGTCGCTTCCGGGGGGCACCTAGTCTTGGCGGGTGCTGCTGGGTCGCGAGCAGGAGCGCCAAGAGATCGAGCGCGCCCTGGCGCGGGCCCACGCGGGGGCGAGCACCACGCTCGCGCTGGTCGGGGAGCCCGGGATCGGCAAGACCGCGCTGCTCGACGACGCCGTCGCGCGCGCGGGCGGGATGCGGCTGCTGCGGGCGCGCGGGATCGAGTCGGAGGCGCAGATCCCGTTCGCGTCCCTGCTCGAGCTGCTGCGCCCGGCGCTGTCGCTGCTCGACGCGATCCCGCAGCCGCAGGCGGTCGCGCTGGAGGGCGCGCTCGCGCTGCGGCCGGCGCCCGCGCAGGAGCGCTTCGCGATCGGCGCCGCCACGCTGAGCCTGCTCGCCGCCTACGCCGAGCAGGGCCCGGTGGCGATCGTGATCGACGACGCCCACTGGCTCGACGGCTCGAGCGCGCAGGCGCTGCTGTTCGCGTTCCGGCGGCTGGTGGCCGACCCGATCGCGGTCCTGCTGGCGGTGCGCGAGGGCGAGTCGTCGCTGCTCGACGGCGCCGACCTGCCGACGCTGCGGATCGGCGGCCTCAGCAGCGACGACGCGGCGACGCTCCTGCCCGGGCTGGCGCCCGCCGCCGCGCTGCGGCTGCACGGCGCCACCGCCGGCAACCCGCTGGCGCTGCTCGAGCTCGAGTCCGATGCCCACGACCTCGCGTTCGCTCCCGAGGGCGCCCCGGTCCTGATCCCGGCGCGGATCGCGCGCGCGTTCGTGCGGCGGGTCGGCCTGCTCGACGAGCCCGCCCGGCGCGCGCTCGTGCTCGCGGCGACCAGCGACAGCGGCGACCTGCCGCTGCTCGGGCGCGCCGCGGCCGGGCTCGGCGTCGACGTCGCCGCGCTGGCCGGCGCCGAGAGCGCCGGCCTCGTCGTGCTGCGCGCGGGCGTGGTCGAGTTCCGCCATCCGCTCGCCCGTTCGGCGATCTACGCGGACGCGCCCGCCGCGCAGCGCCGCGAGGCGCACCGGGCGCTCGCCGCTGCCCTGCCCGACCGCGACGTCGACCGGCGCGCCTGGCACCTCGCCGCCGCGGCGGTCGGTGCGGACGAGGCGGCGTCGTCGGCGCTCGCGCAGGCCGGCGCGCGCAGCCGCGAGCGCAGCGCCTACGCGACCGCGGCGGCGGCGTTCGAGCGCGCCGGGCGGCTCGCGGCCGACCCCGAGCGGCGCGCGGGGCTGCTGTGGGAGGCGGCCGAGACGGCCTGGCTCGCCGGGCTGGCCGACCGCGCCGTGGCGCTGCTCGACGAGGCGCGCGCCACCAGCGCCGACACGGCCCGGATCGTCGAGATCGACGAGCTCGCGGGCCACATCGCGACCCACCGCGGCCCGGTGATGCGCGGGCACGCGATCCTGACCGCGGCGGCCGGGCGGGCCGACCCCGAGCGCGCGGTGGCGATGCTCTCCGAGGCCGCCGGCGCCTGCTTCTACGCGGGCGACCCGGTCGAGATGCTGGCGGTGGCCGAGCGCGCGCGGGCGGCGCTCGGGAGCGACCCGTCGCCGCGCGCCCGCTTCCTGGCCGCGACCGCGATGGGAACCGCGCAGATCTTCGGCGGCGACGCGGCGGCCGGCGCGGTCTCGCTGCACGCGGCGATCGCGCTCGCCGAGGGGTCGGCCGAGCTGCGCGACGACCTCAAGCTCGTCCCCTGGCTGGCCACCGGCCCGATCTTCCTGCGCGAGACGGGCGCCGGGCGCTCGCTGCTCGAGCACGCGCTGGCAAGCGCGCGGGCGCGCGCCGCGGTCGGGGCGCTGCCGTTCGTGCTCAACCTGATCGCGCGCGACCTCGCCGGCGCCGATCGCTGGGCGGTCGCCGAGTCGACCTACCGGGAGGCGATCGACCTCGCCCGTGAGAGCGGCCAGCGGACCGAGCTCGTGTTCGGGCTGGCAGGGCTGGCCTGGCTGCAGGCGCGCCGCGGGCGGGAGCAGGAGTGCCGCGCGCTCGCGGCCGAGGCGCTGGCGCTCGCCGGCGAGCTCGGGGCGCGGCTCCACGTCGTCTGGGCGGCGGCGGCGCTCGGCGAGCTGGAGCTCGCCCTCGGCGAGGAGGGCAGGGCCGTCGAGCACCTCGAGCGCCGGCGCGACCTCCTGCGCGAGCTCGCGATCACCGACGCCGACCTCTCGCCCGCGGCCGAGCTCGTCGACGCCTACCTCCGGCTCGGGCGCGTCGAGGAGGCGGAGCGGACCGGCGAGGAGTTCGCGGCCGCCGCGGAGGCCAAGGGCCAGCCGTGGTCGCTTGCCCGCGCGCTGCGCTGCCGCGGCCAGCTCGCCGGCGACGACGGGCTCGCCGCGCCGTTCGAGGCGGCGCTCGCCCACCACGCCAACACCCCCGACGCGTTCGAGGAGGCGCGCACCCGGCTCGCCTACGGCCAGCGCCTGCGGCGCGCCCGCCGGCGCGTCCTCGCCCGCGAACAGCTGCGGTCGGCCGCGGACACGTTCGAGCGCCTCGACGCGCGCCCGTGGGCCGACCGCGCCCGCGCCGAGCTGGCGGCGACGGGGGAGACGCTGCGGCGGCGCGACCCGAGCACGGTCGACGAGCTGACCCCGCAGGAGCTCCAGATCGCGCTGCTGCTCGGCGAGGGCAGGACGACGCGCGAGACGGCGGCGGCGCTGTTCCTGAGCCCGAAGACGATCGAGTACCACCTGCGCCACGTCTACCTGAAGCTCGACATCCACTCCCGCGAGGAGCTGGCCGCGGCGCTGGCGGGGCGGACGCGGCTATCTTCCGGCCCATGAGCACGTGGGAGACGGTGCGACTGACGGTCGAGGACCGCATCGCGTGGGTCGAGCTGCACCGGCCCGACAAGCGCAACGCGATGAACCCGACGCTGAACCACGAGATGGTCGAGGTCCTCCAGGCCGTCGACGCCGACGAGGACGCGGGCGTGCTGGTGCTGACCGGCGCCGGTGACGCGTGGTCGGCGGGGATGGACCTCAAGGAGTACTTCCGCGAGGTCGACGACGCGCCGCTGTGGCGCCAGCGGCAGGTGCGCTGGGACAGCCAGACCTGGCAGTGGCGGATGCTGCGCTCCTACTCCAAGCCGACGATCGCGATGGTCAACGGCTGGTGCTTCGGCGGCGCCTTCATCCCGCTCGTCGCCTGCGACCTCGCGATCGCGGCCGACGAGGCGACCTTCGGCCTGTCGGAGATCAACTGGGGCATCCCGCCCGGCGGCGTCGTCAGCCGGGCGCTGGCCGACACCGTCGGCAGCCGCGACGCCCTCTGGTACATCATGACCGGGGAGACGTTCCACGGCCCGCGCGCCGCCGAGATGGGCCTCGTGAACCGCAGCGTCCCGCTCGAGCAGCTGCGCGAGGAGACGGTGAAGCTCGCCGAGGTGCTGCTGGAGAAGAACCCGGTGGTGCTCGACGCGGCCAAGAACGGCTTCCGCCACGCGGCCGAGATGAGCTGGGAGGGCGCCCAGGACTACCTGTACGCGAAGCTCGAGCAGTCCCAGTTCCAGGACCAGTCCGGCGGGCGCGCAGAGGGGCTCTCGCAGTTCCTCGACGAGAAGACCATCCGCCCGGGCCTGGAGGGCTACGAGCGCTAGTCGATCCCGATCCGCGTCTGGAACGTCGCGCGGTCGACGTGCTGGGACCAGAGCAGGTCGGCGATCTCCTCGGGCTCGTTGTCGCCGCCCGGCGCGATGCTGCCGGCGATCGCGGTGTGGGCGACGTGGATGCCGTGGTCGGCCAGCTCGTCGTGGAGCATGCGCGCGTAGGCGACCTCGCCGGCGAACGAGATCCCGACGCCGGCGCGCAGCGGGTACGGGTTGATCGCCGCGCCGCCGGTGGTGAAGAGGATCGTGCCGCGCCCGGCCGCCTGCATCGGCCCGAGGACGGCGCGCGCCGCGGCGACGGCGCCGAGCACGCTGAACTCGAGCGGGCCGCGGACGTCGTCGACCGTCGTCTCGAGGATCGGCTTCATGAACTCGCGCGCGGGCAGCGGTGAGTACTCGAGCACCTCGACCTCGCCGAGCCGGCCCGCGAGTGCCTCGATGGCGGCGGTCAGCGCGTCTGCGTCGCGGATGTCGGCGGCCGCGCCGGCCGCGGTGATGCCCTCGCCCTCGAGCTGCGCGGCGAGGTCGTCGAGCTTGGCCTGGGTGCGGGAGACGAGCCCGACGCTGAGCCCCTCGCGCCCGAAGCGGCGGGCCACGGCGAGGCCGAGGTTCGGCCCGGCTCCGACGATCACGATCGACATGGACGGCAATCTAGCCGCCGCGGCGCGGCTCTAGGCTCCCGCCCCGTGGGCAAGCGCGTCTCCTGGGTCGAGCTGTACCTGGACCTCGTGTAGTGCGGCAGACTGCGCCGGTGCCCGAGGTCGTCCTGCACCACGAGAGCGCCGGCGACGAGAGCGCGCCCGCGCTGCTGCTGGGCGGCTCGCTGGGGACGGCGCTGGCGATGTGGGAGCCCCAGGTCGCGCCGCTCGCGGAGCGCCTGCGGGTCGTCCGCTACGACCATCGCGGGCACGGCGCCTCGCCGGTCCCCGCCGGCCCGTACGACATCGCGGACCTCGGCCGCGACGTGCTCGCGCTGATGGACCGGCTCGGCCTCGAGCGCGCCTCCTTCGGGGGCGTCTCGCTCGGCGGCATGGTCGCGATGTGGCTCGGCGCGAACGCCCCGGAGCGCGTCGATCGCCTCGTGCTCTGCTGCACGTCCGCGCACCTGCCGCCGGCGTCTGCGTGGGCCGACCGCGCGGCCGCCGTGCGCGAGGCGGGCACGACCGAGGTCGTCGCGGACGCGGTCGTCGCGCGCTGGCTCACGCCCGGGTTCGCGGCCGAGCATCCCGAGACGCAGGCGTGGCTGCGGGCGATGCTGCTCGCCACCGACCCGGAGGGCTACGCGGCGTCCTGCGGCGTGATCGAGCGCCTCGACCTGCGCGACGCGCTGCCGTCGATCGCGGCGCCCACGCTCGTGATCAGCGGGTCCGACGACCAGGCGACGCCGCCCGAGCACCAGCGGCTGCTGGCCGAGGCGATCCCCTCGGCCCGGCTCGAGACGCTGAGCCCCGCCGCCCACATCGGCAGCGTGGAGCGCGCCGACGAGGTCACGCGGCTGATGCTCGATCACCTCGCCGGCTAGCCCTGGCGGGCCGGCCGGTTCAGCGTGTGGCGTGAGGGCACGCCGTCCCTGAGCTCCCGCTGGCGCTCGATCTCGGCGTTGAGCTCCGCGCCGAACAGCAACGCGACGTTCGTCAGCCACAGCCACGCCACGAGCAGGATCGCGCCCGTGAAGGCGCCGTAGATGGCGCCGACGTCGGACACCTGGGAGATGTAGGTCGAGAAGCCCCACGACGCCGCCAGCCACAGCAGCACGCCGACCACCGCGCCCGGCGTCACCCAGCGCCAGGAGCGCTGCTGGACGTCGGGGGTGATGTAGTAGACGTAGGAGAAGACGAACATCGCGACGAGCAGCGCGGCCGGCCAGCGGGCCGTCTTCCAGATGTCCGCAGCGGTCTGGCCCAGCCCGGCGAAGTCGAACAGGTCGTCGGCGAAGCCGCCGCCCACGAACACGAGCACCCCGGTGATGAGCGCCAGCGTGATCAGGATGATCGTCGACGCCACGTCCACGAGCTTGCGCCGCAGGAAGCTGCGCCCGTTCTCGATCTCGAACACCACGTTGAGCGCGCGGCGGGCGGCCTCCAGCACGCCGGTGGTGCCGTAGAACGCGATCACCGCGCTGATCGCCAAGGTGGTGGTCGCGGTGCCCTTGTTCTGCAGCGCCTGCTGGAGCGAGCTGTCGAGCGGCGTCACCACCGAGTCCGGCGCGACGTCGCGCGCATAGCCCATGATCGCGTCGTAGGTCTCCGGGTACTGGCCGACGAGACCGAGCAGCGAGAGCGCGAACAGCACCGTCGGGAACAGCGACATCAGCGCGTAGTAGGTGAGCGCCGCGGCGTGGTGCGTCATCTGGTCGTCGTAGAACGACACCAGGGTTCGCTTGAGCACCGCGAGCGTGTCACGCATGCCACGAGCGTAGGCGGACTGGCAGACTGCGCTCATGGCGGAACAGGATCGTGGCGCGGTTGCGCGCCTGTACGGCGCGGGCGACATCCGGGTCGCCGACGAGGACGTCCCGGCTCCGGGGCCGGGGGAGAGCCTCGTCCGCGTCGAGGCGGTGGGGATCTGCGGGTCGGACCTGCACTGGTTCGAGGAGGGCGGGATCGGCGACGCGCAGATCGGCAACCCGCTCGTCGTCGGGCACGAGTTCGCGGGGGTCGTCGAGGGCGGGCCGCTCGACGGCCGGCGCGTCGCGGTCGACCCGGCACTGCACTGCGGGCACTGCGCCCGCTGCCTCGAGGGCAACCCGAACCTCTGCGTCAACGTCGTCTTCGCCGGCCACGGCGACTGCGACGGCGGGCTGCGCCGCTACCTGACCTGGCCGACCGAGGCGCTGCACCCGCTCCCCGACTCCATGGACGGCGTCGCCGGCGCGATCCTCGAGCCGCTGGGCGTGGCCATCCACGCGCTCGACCTGGGTCACGTGCACCTCGGCTCGGACGTCGCCGTCGTCGGGTGCGGGCCGATCGGGCTGCTGATGATCGAGGTCGCGCGGGCCGCGGGCGCGCGCGTCGTGCTCGCCGTCGACCCGCTGCCGCACCGCCGCGCGGCGGCCGAGCGGGCCGGCGCGGAGCGGGTCCTCGCGCCGGAGGACGTCCCGGACGACGTCGGGGTGGACGTGGCGTTCGAGGTCGCGGGCACCGACCCCGCGGTCGACACCTCCATGCAGGTCGCGCGCGCGGGCGCCCGCGTCGTGCTGGTCGGGATCCCCTCGGACGACCGCACCTCCTTCGGCGCCTCGCTCGCCCGCCGCAAGGGCCTGACCATCGTGATGGCGCGGCGGATGAAGACCGTCTACCCGCGCGCCATCCGGCTCGTCGACCGCGGCCTCGTCGACGTCGACTGGCTCACCTCGCACCGCTTCCCGCTGGCGCAGGCCGTCGAGGCGTTCACGGTCGCGGCCGCCCGGACCGGGCTGAAGGTGGTGGTCGAGCCGTGAGCGGCGTCGTCGACACGGTCAACGTCGGCGTGCCGCGCCCGGTGGAGCTGCGCGGGCGCACGGTCTGGACCGCGATCTGGAAGGACCCCGTCGAGGGGCGGGTGCCGCTGCGGGGCGTGAACCTGCGCGGCGACGACCAGGCCGACCGGACCGTGCACGGCGGCCCGGACAAGGCCGTCTACGCCTATGGGGCCGAGGACACCGCGTGGTGGGAGGAGCAGCTCGCCCGGCCGCTCGGCCCTGGCGCGTTCGGCGAGAACCTGACCGTGCACGGGCTCCCGGTCTCCGAGGCCGTGATCGGCGAGCGCTGGGCCGTCGGCAGCACGCTCCTCGAGGTCGCGCAGCCGCGGCTGCCCTGCTTCAAGCTCGGGCTGCGGATGGGGGATCCGCGGTTCCTCAAGCGCTTCGCGGACGCCGGCCGGCCAGGGGCGTACTTCCGCGTGATCCGCGAGGGCGACATCGGCGCCGGTGACACGATCGAGGTCGTGAGCCGGCCGGAGCACGGGGTCACGAGCGCGCTCGTCTCGCGCGCGATCCTGGGCGAGCACGAGCTGCTGGCCGCCGCGCACCAGGCACCCGAGCTGCCCGGCGAGCTGCGGGAGTGGATCGGCGAGCGAGCGGAGCACGCAGCAGCGCGCAGCGGATAGCGTTCCCCGCAGCTGATCATGGACCTGCGCTGGATCACGACGGTCGCGGTGATGGGCGCCGTGATCGTGGCCGCGCCGCCTGCGTTCGGCGCCTCCCCGGCGGGCACGAAGCGCTGCCCGGTCGAGGGCGTGCGCGACGCCGGCCCGGGCCGGGTGCTCGGCCTCTACGTGCAGCGCGCCGGCTGCGGCGGCGCCCGGCGGTTCGTGGCCGCCTACCAGCGCTGCCTCGAGCGTCGTTGCTACGCCCGGGTCAGCCGCCGCTGCGTGCAGCCGGAGTTCCTCGGCCGCTGCCGGACGCACGACCGGTTCTTCCAGCGGACGCTGCGGCGCTACCGCTGCACCGAGCGCCGCGCCGGCCTGATCCGGGGCCGCTACGACGCCACCGTCAACTGCGTGCGCGGACAGCGCCGCATCGACCACAGCTACACGCTCTTCACCGGCCGGTCGGTCAGCGTGGGAACCGAGCGCGAGCTGCGGGCGGCCTGGGCCAACCCGCGGCTCACCAGCATCCGGGTGACGCGCGACATCGTGCTGCGCGCCTGCCGCATCGGCGACCCGATCCGCGAGTCGTCGGGCCCGGTCTCGCTCGACGGAGGCGGCCACACCCTGCGCCAGGGCTGCTTCGAGAAGCGGCTGCTGCGACAGGACGGCACGGGGTTCGTCGAGCTGAAGAACGTGACGCTCACGCGGGGCGGCAGCGACGGCCCGGGCGGGGCGGTCGCCACGCGCGGTGAGATCCGGGTCGTGGACTCCAAGGTCCAGCAGAACCTGTCCGAGGAGCCGGGCGGCGGCATCATGTCCCAGCGCCGCGCGACGATCATCCGCTCCGTCATCACCGGCAACCTCGCGAACGACGACGGGGGCGGGGTGTACGCCCGCCGCGGTGGCATCTACGTCTACGAGTCGATCGTGAGCGGCAACCTCGTGGACGGCTCCGGCGGTGGGCTCGGGTCGACGGGCGACATCGTCGTCGTGCGCTCGCACATGGACGGCAACACCACGGACGGCGACGGCGGCGCCATCTACGCCGACGAGGACGGCGACGTCACGATCATCAACTCGACCGTGAGCGGGAGCACGGCCGACGGCCCGGGCGGCGCGATCTTCACGGTCGACGGCGACGTCACCATCGTCGACTCGACGCTGAGCGGCAACCGCGCGGACGACCGCGGCGGCGCCATCGCGGGTGAGGCGAGCGTGACGATCCTCAACTCGACCATCTCGCGCAACCTGGCGGTCGCCCACGTCGGCGGCGGGGTCTGGACCCGCGGGAACCTCTACGTCGGCAACTCGACGATCAGCCACAACTACGCGGAGGCGAAGGGCGGCGGCCTGCACGCGGCGGGCATCCTCACCCTCGTCAGCTCGACCGTGAGCGAGAACATCGCCTCGGTCGCCGCGAACATCGGCGTGGGTGAGCGGCTGGTGTCGTTCGGGTCGATCATCGGGCCGGGCAATGTCGAGGTCAACGGCGGGGAGGCGCAGCCGACGGAGACCAACTGCGACGCGCCGCAGGCGACATCGCTCGGGTACAACGTGGTGACCGACACGTCGTGCGGCCTGAGCGCCACCGGCGACATCGTCGCGCCGACCGCGCTCGGCCCGCTGCGCGTGAACGGCGGGCGCCACGAGACCCGCATGCCGCACGCCGGCAGCCCCGCCGTCGACCGGATCCCGCCCGTCGCCTGCGCGCACGGCCCGCTCCCGGAGTCGCTCGAGGGAGAGCAGCACCTGCACGGGCGGGTCGGCGACCGGCGCGCCATGCTGGCCAAGGACCAGCGCGGCGTCGCCCGCCCGCAGGGCGGCGGCTGCGACGCCGGGGCGCTGGAGGTCGCGCGATGATCGGGCGCGGCGCACTCGCCGTCCTGGTGCTGCTCGCGCTCGCCCCGGGGAGCGCGGCGGCGGACGACGAGTCGCCGTGGCCCGAGCACGGCTCGTCCGCGGCGCAGATCCGCGCGGTGCGAGCCGTGGTGAGCCGGCTGGAGCGGAAGGTCGCGCTGATGGAGTGGTCCGCGGCCCGCTACGCCGACTGGAGCGCGTGCATCCGCCGGGTCCCGGTGAGCGAGTACGGCGACCCGGATCGCCAGTTCGGCTACGCCTACGACGACGGCGACGGCAGCGGGCCCGGCTTCATGCCGGCCCTCGCCGTCGACCGGAAGAGCCGCCCCCGCAGGGAGGACTTCATGTTCCTCGCCGTCCGGCGCGGCGGCGACTGCCGCAGCCACGCGCCGAAGCCCGGGGGCACGGCCGAGGCGGCCGCGTCGACCCGCCGCGCCACGCTGCGGGGCCTCGAGCGGCGGGTCCGCCGCCTCAAGCGCTCCGCGCGGCGCCTGCTCGCGGCCGCGAAGCACTTCGACGCCTGGGAGTCCTGCGTCTCCCGGGTGCCGGTGACCGAGTACGGGGATCCGGACGGCGGGTTCGGCTACCTGTTCCGGCGGGCCGGCACGACGTCGTTCGCCTACCGGCCGGCGCTCGCCATCGACCGCAGCGACCGCGACGACCCGGACTACCTGTTCCTCGCCTTCGTCGGCGGGAACCGGCCGGGCGGGACGTGCCGCAACGAGCCGGACGAGGCGGCGGACTGATGCTTCGCCTGCTCGCGCTCCTGTGCGCGCTCGCGCTCCTGGCCGCTCCGCCGGCGGGAGCGGCGTCCGTCCCGGACCGCATCGAGGAGCTCCAGCAGGAGCTGGACTCGCTGACCGAGGACGTCGAGGACCTCGAGGGGCCGGTGGCGGAGTTCGAGCTCTTCGAGGAGTGCATGTACCTGATCGGCGTCAGCGAGTACGGCGGGCGCCGCGGCGGCCCCGGCTACGTGTACGGGCGCGCCCGGACCCGGCGACCCGCGCTCGCGTTCGACCTGCGCGGCTTCGGCCGGCCGGCCTACGAGTTCCTCGCGTTCCCCGCCGAGGAGCCGCCGAGCATCGAGTGCAACGAGGACGCGGGGGAGGAGGACACGAACGACGACTAGCGGCCCGCGGGTGGACGTATGGCCCAACCGTCCACAGAAAGGTCTGCAAACGGCCGATAACTGACACCAACGGTCCATACCCCCACAGACCGCTCGCACCAAGACTCCAGGGACCCCGAGAACGGAATCGAGGCTGGAACCGAATGACCAGAGCAGATTTCATCGCCTTGGCCTCACCGCCCTGTCACGACTGCGGCGAACCGGTGCAGCGCGTCGAGATGCCGTGGCACCTCGACGAGGACCACCGCTGGCGCGCCGGCCCGTACTTCATGGTCTGCGCCGACGGGCACCGCGTGCTCGTCGAGCCGCTGGCCTGACCTCCGGACGGCCGCGCGGCGGCTCAAGTGAGGCGCCCGTTGCTGCCGAAGCCACCTCTATGAGAACCGTCCTCGCAGCGCTCGCCCTCGCCCTCCTCCTCGTCGCGACCCCCGCGCAGGCGCGCCTGCGACCGGTCGCGAAGCTGAAGGCCAAGGTCGACGCGGCCGGGGTGCATCTGAGCTGGAAGGACCGCTCGCGCGGCGAGACCCGCTACGAGGTGCGCCGCAGCGGCCGCCGCGCGCGGCTGAAGCGCAACCGCCGCCGCTTCACGGACCGCCGCACCGCGCCCGCGACGCGCTACCGCTACTCGGTCCGGCCCTGCCGCCGCAAGCGCTGCGGGAAGGTCCGGCGCGTCAGGGTCACGACGCTTGCGCGCGGGGGCGCTCCCGCACCCGGCACACCAGGTGCCACGGCGCCCGGCGGCGACGCCTTCGCCGGCAGCCCGACGATCGGCGCCTGCCCGATCTTCCCGCGCGACAACGCGTGGAACACCGACGTCTCCCGGGCGCCGGTGGACACGTCGCACGACTACGTCGGCTCGCTCGGCTCGATGACGCTGTGGCCCGACTTCGGCGGCGGCGGCGAGTACGGCATCCCGTTCGTCAGCGTCCCGTTCACGCAGCCGCTCGTGCCGGTGAGCTTCGAGGTGGCCGACGAGTCGGACCCCGGCCCGTACCCGACGCCGCTCGACGCGCCGGTCGAGGGCGGGGGCGATCGCCACGTGCTCGCGCTGCGCCAGGGCGACTGCAAGCTCTTCGAGCTCTACGCCGCCGAGCGCGAGGGCTCGGGCTGGCACGCCTACAGCGGCGCGGCCTGGGACCTGCGGTCCAACGCGCTGCGCCCCGAGGGCTGGACGTCCGCGGACGCCGCCGGGCTCCCGATCCTGCCCGGGCTCGCGCGTCGCGACGAGGCCGACAGCGGCGTCATCCGCCACGCGCTGCGCATCACCGTCCCGGTCACGCAGAAGGCCTACATCCACCCGGCGACCCACTGGGCGTCCTCGAACACGGACGCCGACCAGCCGCCGATGGGCCTGCGCCTGCGGCTGAAGGCGAGCTACGACATCAGCGGCCTGAGCGGACAGGCCCGCGCGATCGCGGTCGCGCTCAAGACCTACGGCGCGCTGGTGGCCGACAACGCCGGCTCTGCAGCGCGTCTACGTGGGCGGCGCGGTCGACCCGGGCTGGGACGACGAGGCGCTGAACGGGATCAAGACGATCCCCGCGAGCGCGCTCGAGGCCGTGCAGACGGGCGCGGTCGTCAGGCCCTAGGTCAGGGAGGCGGGGGGATCGCGCCGTCGGCCGCCGGTTCGCGCGGCGCGCCGCGGGTCTGGATGACGATCGCCGCCACCACGACGGCGCCGCCGACGAGCGTGAAGGTCCCCGGGCGCTCGTCCAGCGCGAGCCACACCCACAGCGGGCCGAGGACGACCTCGAGCAGCGTGATCAGCCCGACCTGAGCGGCGGGGATCAGCCGCGCCCCGATCGTGAGGAAGATCAGCCCGAGGCCGATCTGGCCCGCGCCGAGCGCCGCCAGCACGGCGAGATCCTCTCCGCCCACGTCGCCGAGGCTGGCGAACGGGAGGAACGCCACCATCAGCAGCACCTGGGAGAGGCAGGTCGCGGGCGCCATCGAGACGTCGCGGCGGTGCCGCGTGATCACGAGCGCGAGGGCGAACGAGAGCGCCATCAACAGCGCCAGGAGGTCGCCGGTGAGGTTGCCGCTGCCAGGGGCGCCGAGCATGATCCCAACCCCGGCCAGCGCCAGGGCGAGGGCCACGGCGGTGCGCCGGTTGATCCGCTCGCCCAGCAGCACCCACGCCAGCAGCGCCGCCAGCACCGGCGCGATCGCCTGGATGAAGAGCACGCGCGCGACCGTCGTCTCGTTGAGCGCGAGGATGAACGCGCACGAGGCCGCGGCCAGGCAGACGGCGAGCCCGACGCCCGCGAGCCCGATCGACCGCCACGCGCCCACGAAGTTCCCGCGCTCGACGATCGCCACGTAGACGAGCAGGCCAGCGCCGCGAAGATCGCGCGCCCGCCGACCTGCGTCGCCGCGTCGAGCGACAGCTGGCGCTGCAGGACGCCCGCCGACGACCACGCGACCGCCGCGAGGGCGATGTAGATCTGGCCGCGGCGACGACTGGCCGACGTGTCGAGCGCCGGTGCGACTGCGGTCGTCATCGACGGCAGTCAAGCAGCGGTCGGCGGTCCATTGTCCATCCGGTCCGAGTTCCGGCCCCGGATCCTGGCCCTGCGGTCGGTCGCCGTCGCGCGCCCGGGGCACGACGGTGGTGGGACACCGAACGAAGAGGAGCGTGGATCAGTGCTGAGGACGATGTTCGAGTGCCCGCAGACGGGCGAGCCGCTGGCGTCGACGATGATCACCGGCCGCTTTGGGACCGAGGTCGCGGCGGTCACGCGGCACTGCCCCAAGTGCGGCCAGCTGCACCGCTTCGAGGCGAAGGACGCGATCGTCCTGATGGACGGCGCCCCGGCGCCCGCCGAGGTCGCCGGCGCGCTGGCCGACGGCTAGGCAAGGAGGATCGATGGTGATGGAGAACACGCGCCGCCTGATTCCGCGGCTGCTCGTCGCCCTCATCGCAGTGCTGGCGCTGGTCGTCGCTCCCGGCGCCCAGGCCGCCTCCAAGCCGACGATCGTGCTCGTCCACGGCGCGTTCGCGGACGCCTCGGGCTGGAGCGGCGAGATCGCGCGGCTCGAGCGGCGCGGATATCCCGTCGTCGCGCCCGCCAACCCGCTGCGCGGCGTGGCGGCCGACACGGCCTACCTGCGCGCCTTCCTGGCCACGATCAAGGGGCCGATCGTGCTCGTCGGGCACTCGTACGGCGGCTTCGTGATCACCAACGCCGCCACCGGCAACCCGAACATCAAGGCGCTCGTCTACGTCGCGGGGTACGCGCCGGACGCGGGCGACAGCGTCCAATCGCTCGGCACGCTCGGCAACGACGGGCAGATCGGCCCCGCGACGCTCGACCTGCGGCCGTACCCGGCGCCCGAGGGCTCGCCGCCGCTCGAGGGCTACATCCAGCTCGGCGTGTTCCGCGACATCTTCGCCGCGGACCTGCCGCGCAGGCAGGCCCGCGCGATGGCGCTCTCCCAGCGGCCGGCGGCGCTGGCGGCGCTCTCCGAGCTCTCGGGAGCGCCGGCGTGGAAGACGATCCCGTCGTGGTACCTCGTGCCGACGCGCGACCGCGCGATCGGGACCGACGTCCTGCTCGCCATGGCCAAGCGCATCCAGCCGCGCAAGATCGTGCGGGCGAAGGGCGCGTCGCACGTCGTGATGATGTCCCGCCCGAAGCTCACGACCCGCGTGATCGTGACCGCCGCGCGGGCGGTCAGCCGGTAGAGGGGTGGCTGCGGCCCGCCGGTCGGCGGGCCGCAGCCTGAGCCCTAGTGGCGGCCGCCGCGCACCGCGGCGAGCGCGTCGACGATGCCGTCGCCGTAGAACCCGTTGAACCGCGGCGATCCCTCGCACGTCGCGGTGTAGTCCTCCGGCGCGGGCGCCGGGGTCCACGGGTAGGTGAACGGGTTCTGGGCCGGGCAGGCCGTGTCGGTGGCCGTGCCCTTGAGGACGCGCTCGACGCGGTCGGGCCGCATCGTCAGCCCGCCGTTGCGGCGGTCGCGCCGGCCGTACTCGGCCACGATCAGCGCGGCGACGCCCACGGCGTGCGGCGCGGCCATCGACGTGCCCTGGATGTACTGGTAGTAGGCGCCGCCCTGCTTGATGACCGCGGGGCTGGTCGGCTCGCCGGTGACCGGGTCGATGTCGGGCTTGCCGTCACCCTCGCGGTCCTCGCGGATGCCGACCCCGTACGGGTAGGCGGCCAGGATCGTGTTCTCGATCCTGCGCGAGCCGTCGGGCGTGTCGCGGCTGTCGCCGCCGGGCGCGGCGACGTCGGCCTGCTCACGGCCGTAGTCGGAGTAGTAGGCCTTGCGCTTCGACGGGCCCGACCGACGTGACGCCGATGACCCCGTCGGCCTCGGTCGGCATCGACTTGCACGAGTTGTCGATCGTGCGGTCGCGCGCCTCGGACGGGTTGCCGTCGGCGTCGACCGGATAGTCCGGCGAGCTGTCGTCGAACGTCGGCTTGCCGAGGTCGGTATGGCCGTTGCCCTCGGCGGCGATCGTCGTCACGCCGCGGGCCCGCGCGTAGTCGATCGCGCGCTGCGTGGCCTGGATCACGAGCCGCTGCTCACGCTGCTCGGCGGGCGAGTCGGCCGGGTTCGCGGTGCAGTTGTAGAGCCACGGATCGATGTAGTACGACATGTTCACCACGTCGATCCCGTGGTCGCCCGCGTAGGTCAGGGCGTCGAGGCTCGGGCCGAGGAAGAAGTAGCCCGAGTCCTGGCCGGCGCGCAGGTTGACGAGATCGACCTTCGGTGCCACGCCGGCGATCCCGATGCCGTTGAGCGGCGAGCCGATGGTCGAGGCCACGTGCGTGCCGTGGCCGTCCTCGTCGACGTTGGCCGGGTCCTCGCACGAGGTCCGGATCGGTGTCGCAGGCGCCGTCGATCGACGGGTCGTCGACCGTGAAGTTGCGGCTCAGGCGCGCGTCGAAGTTCGGCGCGATGTCGATGGCTCGCGTCGACCCGGTGTCGATGATGCCGACGCGCACGGCCTTGAGCCCTGCTGGCGGGCGTAGGAGCCCTCGCGGTCGCGTGGATCATCTGCATGTCCCACTGCGCCGCGGCGAGCGGGTCGGCGCCGGGCGGGCGGTGGCCCTGAAGCCCGACCGCGCAGCGAGCCGACGTCCTTCTCGATCCTGTCGCGCTTGGCGGCGTCCGCGGCGCCCTGCCGATGGCGCGGTTGGTGGTGGCGCCGACGATCGCGCCGCTGCGGGCGACGGCGCCCGCGAACGAGCCGTCGGTGGAGCGGACGGTGGCGACGCCGATCTCGGCGTTCTCGCTGACGATCTTCCGCCGGCGCGGCGATGGCGGCGCGGGCGGTCTTCCCGTCGCGCCCTGCTCGTAGACGACGACGTACTCGCGCGGTGCGGTGGACGCACCGTCCGCGGTCGCGGCCAGGCCCACCAGGGCACAGGCGGCGACGGCTGCAGGCAGCAGCAGCTTGCGCATTCGATTCCCTCCCAGGATCACGGGCGCGGCCCCTGCCATGCCCGGCGCGGGACCCTAACAGCGGAGGTAGAGCGCGGGCTGCGCAGGAAAGGGCAGCCCCGCGATCAGGTCGCCCTCCTCGCGCACGGCGCGTGCGTACATCAGCGGGCTCGACCAGTGCACGACCGCGACCGTGCGGGCGTCGGGGCTGCGCAGCACCTGCGCGCCGAGGTAGCCGCGGCGGGCGGAGAGCACCGCGCGCACCTCCTCCCACGCGGCCAGGAAGCGCTCGTCATCGGCCTCCCGGACCTCGAACGGGACGATCAGGAGCACGCCGCCGGCGGCGTCCGGCCCACCGCAGGCCACGCTCGCAAAGCGATGCGGCACGTCCGCGCGCAGGGCGCGGTACAGGGTCGCGCCGGGCGGCGCGTCGGCGGCCCAGGCGGCGAGGAAGGCGGCGTCCTCGTCCGCGGGGACGTCGAACAGCTCGATCAACGCCTCACGCCGTTCGGTGGGAGCTGGGAGAGTTCCACGATGCCGAATTGGACCAGGAAGAACTTCGAGGAGATTCCCGATGTCGCCCCGGCGGACTCGGGACTGCAGTGGCGCTTCGCGCGCCAGGCGCTGGGGTCGCCCGAGCTCGGGGTGAGCCGCTTCACGTATGCGCCCGGCGCCCGCATGCCGTGGGGCCACCGCCATGGTGTGCAGGAGGAGGCCTACGTCGTCGTCGGCGGGTCCGGCCGGGCCAAGCTCGAGGACGAGATCATCGAGCTCAGGGCGTGGGACGTGATCCGCGTCGCGCCGGCGGTGGCCCGCTCGTTCGAGGCCGGCCCCGACGGGCTCGACGTGATCTGCATCGGCGGCCGCAAGCCCGAGGGGCGCGACAGCGAGCGGATCGACGACTTCTGGGACTAGGCCGGCCAGCGCTCGGGCGGGATGACGGCCGCGCTCAGCACCTCGCGGGTCACCGAGCGGCCGCGCCGGCGGGCGATCGGCGCGACCGTGCGGGCGAGGGCCCGCTGAACGACCCGGGGCGGACGCTCGAAGACGATCTCGTCGCCGAACGCCTCGACCAGCAGCGCCGCGTCGACCGGCCCGGGCATCCCCTTCGCGTTCGTTCTTCCGACGACCGCCAGGCCCCAGACCGCGCCGATCATCGCGGCGAACCGACCCGGGGGCGTCACGGTGACGCGCGCCCGCAGATTGCCGTCGCCGGCGTTCCACCAGTCGTGCACGACGCCCGGCGGGACGGTCACCGACTCTCCCGCTCGAAGCTCGCCGCGGTGGGCGTCGCGCCGGTAGCCCATGACGCCGTCGAGGACCTCGAAGCGCTCCTCCTGGCCGGGGTGGATGTGGGGCGCCGCGACCGCGGCTCCCGGCACGGCCAGCAGCTCGCCCACCGCACGCTCGGCCGTGTGTTCGACGACGCGCGCGTACTCGCCGGTGACGGGGTTGTGCAGCACCGTTCCGGCGGGGAACCGGGCGCGCACGTCTGCAGCCAGATCCATGCGCCGATCCTCTCAGGCCGTCGGGCGCCGCGCTAGGGGCGCAGGCCTTCGAGGATCTGGTCCTGCGCGGCCTGGAGGATCGCCGACCGCACGGCTGACTGGAGCTGATCCGGGTCGTCGAGGTCACGGACGAGGGCGTCGACGTCGAGCTCGTCGACGGCTCGGCGCAGCAGCGGCTTGGTCGGCAGGGCGCTGTCGACGGTGCGGTCCGGGATCGCGCCGATGATCGTCTTGGCGAACCCGGGCAGATCGGCCTCCTCGAGCGCCTCGGGGAGCAGCGCGGAGACCTTGGGCAGGCGGCCCTCGCGGTCGAGGCGGTCGACGGCGTCGCGGAGGCCCGCCTTCAGCGCGGCGGGCGCGTCCGGGTCCAGCGAGGGCGTGTCCGCGAGGGCGAGGACGAGACGCTCGCGCGAGACGCCGAGCCGGCACGCGGCGTTGTCGAGGCCGAGCAGCACGATCCGCTCGGCGACCGGCTCCAGCTCCGCGGGGATGGGGGGGACCGCGCGCGGGGTGCACGGGTCGGCCGGGCCGCGCGGCACGTAGTCGCCGCCGCCCGCGGCGACCTGGGCGCCGAGGACGGCCGCGACGAGCACCACGGCGACCAGCGGCAGGGCGAGCCCTCTCATCGCCGGCTCCGGTCGCGCAGCATCAGCGCGGGCACCAGCGCCAGCAGGGCCAGCAGCGCCGCGACGAGGAAGGCGGTGCGAAACGCCTGGGTCGCGGCGCGCCTGAGCTGATCGTCGAGGCCGCGCTCCAGGGCCGCGGCGGTGGCCGCCTGCGTCGTCGGCAGCTGCAGGGTCGCGAAGGCCGGCCGCAGGTCGGGCACGCGGCCGCGCTCCGCGATCAGCTGCCGCCCCAGCCCGTCGGCGAGCTCGAGCTTCGTGGACGCGGGGAGCGGCGCGTCGAGCACGAGGCTCGCGACCGCCTCCTTCGCCGGCGTCTCGGCGTGGCGCAGGTCGGCGGTGAAGATCGGCGTGAGGATGGCCAGGCCGGCCACCACGCCCGCGTGCCGCGCGGCGATCGTCCAGCCCCCGTGCAGTGCGCGCGGGATGCGGTCGCGCAGCGCGGCCGCGGTGAGCGAGTCGACCGAGAGCCCGAGCCCGAGGCCGACGAGCACCTGCGGCGCGATCGTCCACGCGAGCTCGGCGCTCGGCAGGAGCGCCAGGCCGGTGAGCCCGCCGGCGATCAGCACGGACCCGGCGACCGCCTCCGACCGCGTCCCGGCACGCACGCGCCGGAACAGCGGCCCGGCCGCGAGCGCCGCCACCGGCACCGCCGTGACGGTGATCGCGGCCACCGCGGGCGACCGGCCCCAGCCCTCGATGAGCAGCAGCACGAGCAGGAACAGCGCCGCCGTCAACGCCGCCGAGAGCAGCGCGAGCGCCAGGTTGGCCATCACGTGCGGCCGGTCCGGCGACGTGTCCACGCTCGCCGGGCTCCGCACCACGCGGCCGCGCAGCGCGAAGGCGGCGGGCAGCGCCAGCAGCAGCACCGGGATCTGCACCACGAAGATCGACCGCCACGAGAACGCCTCGGTCAGCAGGCCGCCGATCACCGGGCCGAGCGCCGCCCCCGCGACACCCGCCGCGGCCCACCGCCGCGCGCCCGCGCGCTCGGCGCCGGTCGCCTCGACGAGCAGCTCGAGGCTTCCGACGATCACCAGCGCGCCCCCGACCGCCTGGGCCGCCCGCGCCGCGATCAGCACACCGAGCGACGGCGCCGCCGCGCACGCGGTCGTCGCGGCCGCGAAGGCGACGAGGCCGGCGGCCGTCGCCACGGCCGGGTCCCCGCGCACGCACAGGCGCGCCGCCGGCACCGCCACGAGCGCGAGCACGAGGTTGAACGCGATCAGGACCCACGCGACCTCGCCCACCTCGGACCCGAAGTCCCGCAGGATCTCCGGCAGCGCGAGCGTCACCACGCCCGAGTCGCCGAGCACCACGGCGACGACGAGCACCAGCGCCGCGACGACGCCGGGGCGTGCCACCGGAGGGTCTCCCGGCGTCACGTCACCAGGGCACGACCCCGGCGTCGTCGAAGAACTCGCCGGTCGGGCCGTCGCCGGTCAGCGTGGCGAGCCGGATCGCGATCGCGGCGCCCTGCGCCGGGCTGCGGACGCCGCGGAAGTTGTTCAGGTCGGTCGCGACGAACCCGGGGCAGGCGGCGTTGATGAGGATGCTCGTGTCCTGCAGTTCCTTGGCGTACTGGATCGTGACGGCGTTCAGGAACGACTTCGACGGCGAGTAGGCGGCGGCGATCGGCCCGACCTCGGCGCCGGGCGTGGTCTGGAGGGTGAGTGAGCCGACGCTGCTGGACATGTTCACGATCCGCGGCGCCGCCGAGCGGCGCAGCAACGGCAGCATCGCATTGGTGACGCGGATGACGCCGATCACGTTGGTCTCCACCACCGTCCGCATCGTCGCGGGGTCGACCGTGGTGGGCTCCTGGGGCACGCCGCCGGTGATCGCGTCGAGGCGCCCGGCGCTCTCCTCGATCAGCTCGGCGGCGGCGGACGCGCTCGCGTCGTCGGTCACGTCGAGCGGGACGTCGAACGCGTCGGCTCCGGCGGCACGCAGCTTCGTGACGGCGGCCTCGCGGCGCGTGGCTCCGACGCTTCACGGAGTTCTTCGCGAGCAAGCACGACATCGCCTCGGAGCTGCTCGAGCAGTCCGACCAGGACAACCCCGTCTTCGACAACAGCCGCGCGAGAGTCCTCGCCGCCGGCCGGCCCCTCCTCGTCGCCGCGCAGGAGAGCGGCGACGTGCGCGACGACCTTACGCTCGAGCAGGTGCTCGACATGGTGATCGCCGTCAGCGCGATCCGGGGCGAATCCGCCTACACCGAGCCGATCCTGCAGGCTGCGCTCGACGGCATCCGCCGGCCTGGCTGAACCGCTCAGGACGCAATAACTGCTCATCTAAGACTGATTGCTCAGGATTTTCGATCAATGAGCTATGGTCGACCGCAAGCTAAAGAGCGCGATGCGGTTGACGGTCACCAGGGCTCACTCGGTTTCCCGGAAGAACGGGGGCAGGGGCGCCGGAACCAGCAGCGTGACCCGCCGGGTCGCCGCCATCGCCACCGTCGTCCTCCTGGGTGGGGTCGTCGGCCTGTCCGGGCCCGGTTCGGCCACAGCGGCCTCCACGGCCTCGACCTTCACCGAGCTCTCGACCGCGTTCGCCGCCGGCGGCACTGTCACGCTCGGCAACGACATCACCGGGAGCGCTCTCAACGTGGGCGCCGGCCAGACCGTGACCCTGGATCTCGCCGGCCACAGCCTCTCCGTCAGCGGGAATGTGGCCATCGGCGTGCCCGGCGGCACCACACTCATCATCGTGGACACCAGCGGCGACGGCACCGTCACCGCGACCGGTGGCGCAGCGGGTATCGGCAGCGGCATCGACGGCGCGAACGGCGTCAACCCGGCACCGCGGCCCCGCAGGTACCGCAGGTGAAGCCGGCGCTGCCGGCACCGTCAGCGGCGGCAACGGTCTTCCCGGCACGACCGGCAACCCCGGCGGCGCCGGCGGGGACGGCGGCCCGGTCGCCGGCACGGCTCCCGTCGCGACCGGCGGGGAAGGCGCATACGGCGCCAACGGCACCCCCGGCGCCAACGGCGGGAACGGCGGGATCGGCGGTGCGAGTTCGACCATTGGCAGCGGCGGTCTCGCCGTCGGCGGCAACGGCGGGAACGGCGGCAACGGCGGCACCGGCGAGACGACCGGCGGCGCCGGCGGCCCGGCGGCGCGGCGTCGGCGTCGGCGTCGGCGTCGGCGTCGGCGGCAACGGCGGCAACGGCGGCGACGGCGGCACCGGCGCCGCTGGCCAAGCGGGTAGCGGCGTGGGTGTCGTGACGATCTTGGGTGGCACGGTCACCGCGACCGGCGGCCTCGGCATCGGCGGCGGCGACGGAGGCGACGGCGATTCCGGCGGGAACGGCGGTGTCGGCGGGGCCGGCGGTCCCGGCACCGGAGCCGGCGGCACCGGTGTTGGCGGTCGGGAGGTATCGGCGGGAGCGGCGCGACCGGCGGCGCCGGCGGCGCGGGTGGTGGCGGCACGATCACGATCGCGGGCGCCACGGTCAATGCGAGCATCGGCTGCGGCAACACAGGTGCGAACGGTGCCGGCGGCTCCGCGGGTGCCAACGGCGCCGACGGCGCCAGTTCGCGGAGCGGTCTCCGCTCACGTCCACGGGGGCGTGACGGCGCCCCGGGTGCGGCCGGATCGAACCGGGGGGTCGGGTGCTTCTCCGTGGCCTACGGCCCGCAGGCGCCCACGGCGGTTTCGGCCACGACCGGGCAGACCTCCGCGAGGGTCAGCTTCACCGCGCCTGACGACGACGGCAGCAGCGCGATCACGGGGTACACGGTGACCGCGACCGACACCACCGACCCCAACGCCGTCGTCGCGCCGGCCACCGGGGCCACGGGCCCCATCACGGTGCCCGGGTTGACGACCGGGCACGTCTACACCTTCGCGGTCAAGGCGACCAACGATGCCGGTCCCGGGTTCGCCTCGGCGCCATCGAGCGCGGTGACCGCCGAAGGCAGCGCGACAACCACCGGCCTTGTCAGCAGCGGCAGCCCCTCGGCGCCCGGTGAGAGCGTCACCTTCACCGCGACGGTGGCCCCGGCCCCCGACGGCGGCGACGTTGCGTTCGAGGTCGACGGCACGCCTCTGACCGGCTGCACCGCCAACGCGGTCCACGCCGTGAGCGGGCAGGCGATGTGCGAGGTCTCGAGCCTGCCCGCCGGCACGCACTCGGTGGTGGCCGTCTACGGCGGCGACGAGTTCTCGGCCGGCTCGCAGTCCGCGCCGCTGGCCCAGTCCGTGGTAGGACCAAATCCGCCGCCCGGCCCGACGCCACCGGCGGTCGAGCCGCTTGACGCCGCCGACGGCGCTGACGCCGTTCCCGTCCGACCCGGTGATCAGGGCCGGCCTGGAGGCCGTCAGCCGCACCACGCGCACGAGCCGGTCGCTGTCGTTCACCCAGCGCGTCGTGACCAAGGGCAAGATCAGCTGGCGGCTGGACCTCAGCTTCTACCTCCCGAGGAAGCAGGCCGACCGGCGCGCCGCGCGGCGCAAGCCGATCAGGCTCGCGACCGGCGGGCCCGCCGCCGCCGCACCCGACACGATCCGCAAGACCATCCGCCTGGGCGCCCGCGCCCGCGCGGCGATCAAGCGCTACCCCCGCGCCCGGCTCGTCCTGCGCACCAGCCTGCGCCTGCCCAACGGTCGCACCATCCACGCCACCAAGACGCTCGCCCGCGCCCGCCGCTGAGCTGAGCGCGCGCCTCCCTAGCGGGGCAGCCGGCGGATCTCGATGAGCTCGAGGCCGAGGGCCTGGATGCGATCGATCAGGCCGTGCAGCTCCGATTGGTCGCGGACCGGCCCGTGGAGCACGGTCTCCACCGGCTCCAGCTCGCTCTCCATCCCCTCGAAGCTGTCGAGGAGTGCGGCGCTGACCCGTCCGCGGATCCGGATCTCGTAGCTTGCCTCGCCCATCTGAGCGACCCTGACGGGCGACGGGGTGACTCCGCTTCACCCCCGGGGGGTGATGCCGGATCACCCGGGCGAACGCGAGGGTGCGCTGGTGAGCCACGCCGGAGCCGCCTCGTCGAGTGCCCCGACGCGTGAGGGGATGGCGCGGATCCCGGCGGGCGAGTTCTCGATGGGCTCGGAGGACTTCTATCCCGACGAGCGCCCGGTCCACCGTGTCGCGGTCGACGGATTCTGGATCGACGAGCGGCCGGTGACGGTCGGCCAGTTCCGGCGCTTCGTCAAGGACACCGGCTACGTGACGGTCGCCGAGCGCCCGCTCGACCCGGCGCTCTACCCGGGCGCCGACCCGGAGCTGCTCGTCCCGGGCGCGCTGGTCTTCCGGCCGGCGCAGGGACCGGTGGACCTGTCCGACGTGCACAACTGGTGGTCGTACACCCCCGGCGCATCGTGGTCGCGCCCGGAGGGGCCCGGGAGCGACACCTACACGCGCGGGCGCCACCCGGTCACGCAGGTCGCCTACGAGGACGCCGAGGCCTACGCGGCGTGGGCGGGCAAGGCGCTCCCGACCGAGGCCGAGTGGGAGTACGCGGCGCGCGGCGGCCTCGAGGGCAAGGCCTTCGCGTGGGGCGACGAGCTCGCCCCCGACGGGGAGATGCGCGCGAACTTCTGGCAGGGCGAGTTCCCGTGGCAGAACCAGCTGCTCGACGGCTACGCCGGCACGTCGCCGGCCGGCGCCTTCCCGGCCAACGGCTATGGCCTGTACGACATGACCGGCAACGTGTGGGAGTGGACGGTCGACCCCTTCACCCCGACCCACGAGCCCCGGTCGCCCTGCTGCGGGCCGGCGGCGCCGGACGAGACGATCCCGCGCCGCATCATCAAGGGCGGCTCGCACCTGTGCGCGCCGAACTACTGCCTGCGCTTCCGCCCCGCCGCGCGCCAGGGCGAGGCGGTCGACACCTCCACGGGCCACATCGGCTTCCGCTGCGTCGTCAGGGACGGCTGAGGTGGCCGAGGCGATCGGGCATGTGCTGTCGCTGGGCGTCGGCGTCTCGCTGAGCCCCGTACCGATCATCGCGGTCGTCCTCATGCTCGGGACGCCGCGCGGGCGGGTCAACGGGCCGGCGTTCCTGCTCGGGTGGATCGTCGGCCTCGCAATCGTGGGGACCATCGTCCTGGCGGTCGCGGGCGGCGCGGGCGCCCACGACGGCGGGCAGCCGGCGACCTGGGTGGAGTGGGTCAAGCTCGTGGTCGGCGTCCTGCTGCTGCTGGTGGCGGTCAGGCAGTGGCGCGGGCGCCCGCGCGCGGGCGACGACCACCCGCTGCCGAAGTGGATGCGGTCGATCGACCAGTTCACCCCCGGCCGCTCGGTCGGGATCGCGGCGGCGCTCGCCGGCATCAACCCGAAGAACCTGCTGCTCACCGTCGCCGCCGCCTCGTCGATCGCCCAGGCCGGGCTCGATACCGGGGAGCAGGCGATCACGCTCGGCGTGTTCATCCTCGTGGGCACGATCGGGCCGGCCGCGCCCGTGGTGATCTACTTCGCGCTCGGCGAGCGCGCCACGCACCTGCTGGACGAGATGAAGGCGTGGATGGGCGCCAACAACACCGCGATCATGGCCGTGCTCTGCCTCGTCATCGGCGCGAAGCTGATCGGCGACGGGATCACCGGGCTCGGCTGACGGCGCCGCGATGCGGGTTCGTCACCACCGGCGCCACTGGCTGGGCTCGGATCTGGTCGCCGGCGCGGTCGCGGGTGTCTCATGAGCACGCTCGGCGACCGCGTCGAGCACGCGATCGAAGAGCGCGCTGACCTCGAGCACGAGATCGAGCGCGGCGAGGCGGCCACGCCCGGGCGCAACCGGATCGTCCGCAGCATCTTCTGGCTCGCCGTCACCGGTGTGTCGCTCTACCTCGTCGCCCCGAGCCTGATCGACGTGTTCGGCTCCTGGGACGATCTCGGCGAGCTGGCCCCGGGGTGGCTGGCGGCGATGGCCGGCCTGCAGACGCTCGCGCTCGCGTGCCTGTGGGCGCTGCAGTACCTGGCGCTGCGCGGGCCCTCGTGGCCGGCGGTCGTGTCCTCGCAGCTGGCGGGCAACGCGCTGGCGAAGATCGCGCCCGGGGGTGGCGCGCTCGGGGCCGCGCTGCAGTACCGGATGCTCGTCAAGGCCGGGCTGCCCGCCAACCGCGCCGTCTCGGGCCTGACGGCGACGAGCCTGCTCGTCTTCGCGGTGGTCCTGGCCATGCCGGTGCTCGCCGTGCCCGCGATCCTGCGCGGTGGCGTGAGCCGGCGCCTGATCGAGCCGACCCTGATCGGCCTCGTCGTGCTGGTGGCGCTGTTCGCGATCGGGACGGTGATGATCGCCTACGACAGGCCGCTCGCCTGGGTGGGCCGGGTCGTGCAGCGCGTGCGCAACCGCCTGCGGCGACGCTCCGCGCCCTCGCGCGGGCTGCCCAAGCGCCTCCTGCACGAGCGCACGCGGCTCGTCGGGATCCTCGGCCCGCGCTGGAAGCGCGCGCTGGCGGCGACCTGCGGCCGCTGGGCGTTCGACTACGCGTCGCTGCTCGCCGCGCTGGCCGCCGTCGGCTCGGAGCCGCGCCCGGGGCTCGTGCTGCTGGCGTTCTGCGCCGCGCAGGTGCTGGCGCAGATCCCGATCACGCCGGGCGGGCTCGGGTTCGTCGAGGCCGGGCTGACGGGCACGCTCGCGCTGATCGGGGTCCCGGCGGGAGCGGCGGTGCTCGCGACCTTCGTCTACCGGCTGTTCTCCTACTGGCTGCAGCTCCCCGTCGGGCTCGCCGCGTTCGGCTGGCACGCGCGGCGCTACGCGTCGGCGGACTGATCGCGCACGGCGTCGTCGAGCGACGGCACCACCCGGCTCACGGCGCGTCGGCGAAGACCGTGGTCCAGTCGTTCTTCACGCTGATCGTGGTCCAGCCCTCGGCGAGCGCCTGCTCCGCACCCCGCGTGTAGTTGAACTCGCGCTGCGTGTCGTCGTGCAGCACGAGCAGCTTCAGGCCGTCGGCAAAGCGCAGCATCGGCACGTCGCCGTTGGAGTTGCCGCACGCGAGCGCGGGCCGCTTGCCGATGCGGCTCCAGATCCGCACCGGCTTCTCCGGGCCGTCGTCGAAGAAGTCGATCCCGGCCTTGTAGACGAGCGCGCCGCCGTCCTCGTCCTCGCGGTAGCTGAGCTTGAAGCTCGACCCGATCACCCGCTCGGCCGGGATCCCGTAGAGCGTCGACGCGATCGGGCGCATGAAGTCCCGGTCGCCGCCGGAGGCGATGAAGGTGCTGAACCCGTGCGCCTCGAGATAGCGGAGCAGCTCCACCATCGGCTGGTAGCCGCAGTTGCGGTACGGCCGGCCGAGCGTGGGGTGCTCCGCCTCGGCGAAGAACGTGCCGACCTCGGCCGCGTAGTCCTCGACGCTCATGTCCCCGAAGGCCTCCCCGACGGCGCCCATCAGGAGCTGGAGGTCGCCGTCATCCCCCTCATAGTGCTTCGACATCGCGGTGCCGAGCCAGGCGTAGTCCCTCTCATAGGCGGCCTTGAACGGCTGGCGCGAGCGCAGCGACGGCTCGTGCTCTGCCATCGCCGCCCAGCGGCGGAGGGTGAAGTCGATCTGGATCGGCATCGGCTTCTCGCACCACAGCGTCCCGTCGTTGTCGAACACCGCGACCCGGTCACCGGTCGCGTTCTCCACGTAGGCCTCGATCGCCTCGCGCGTCGCAGTGTCGTTCCAGGAGGGCAGTCCGGGCATCGCCGGATCCTCGACCGGCGGCGGGTGAGCGGACATCACCCCCGGAGGGTGAGCCTCAGTCACCCCGCGTGGTTGAAGAATCGGCGCGTAGTCCATCCCGCACAGGAGGAACCCGTATGAGCGACCTCGTCGCTATCGCCTATCCCGACCTCGCCACCGCCCAAGAGGTCGCGGGGAACGTCTCCCGGCTGCAGAAGTCGCATGAGCTCGAGCTCGACGACATGGTGCTGGTCGAGCGCAAGGCCAACGACAAGGTGAAGCTGCACCAGCCGTCGGCGACCGCCGCGGGCGCGGCCTCGGGCGTGCTCTGGGGCGGGCTGATCGGGCTGCTCTTCCTCAACCCGCTGCTCGGCATGGCCTTCGGCGCGGCCGGCGGCGCGCTCGGCGGCTCGATGGTCGACTACGGCATCGACGACAAGTTCATGAAGGAGCTCGGCAGCGAGCTCGAGCCCGGCGGCGCCGCGCTGCTGCTGCTCATCCGCGAGGTGTCGGCCGACAAGGTGCTGCCCCAGATCAAGATCCCGGGCAAGGTCATCCAGACGTCGCTGGACAACGAGTCCGAGGCCCGGCTCGCGGACGCGCTCGCCAACGCCGGCCGCGCCTAGACCATGTCGACCACGGTCGAGAGCACCCAGGTCATGAACCGCAGGTCGGGCGGCGTGGTCGTCCTCGTCGGGGTGCTCTCGATCGTCGCGGGGATCCTGGCGATCGTCTATCCGGACCTGACGCTGCTCGCGCTGGCCCTGATCGCCGGGATCAACCTGCTCCTGCTCGGCATCCTCGGGCTCGTCGACGCCGTCACCTCGGACGACGACGCCGGCGGCACCCGGGTGCTGAGCGGCGTGCTCGGCCTGCTCGGCGTGATCGCCGGCCTCGTGGTCATGCGGCGGCCGGGGGAGAGCCTGCTGGCGATCATCCTCATCCTCGGCGTCTGGTTCGTGGTCAGCGGCCTCGTGGACGCGATCCGGGCCATCGCCGTGCCGGGCGACCGCGCGTTCCGCATGCTCGTCGCGATCTTCGACATCGTGCTCGGCGGCCTGATCCTCGCGCTGCCCGACCTCAGCCTCAAGACGATGGCGATCCTGGCCGGCATCGCCTTCATCGTCCGCGGCATCTTCGCCGTCCTCATCGGCCTCAAGCTGCGCAAATCCGCG
>CAWBCU010000002.1:0-60396 GCA_963787335.1 uncultured Solirubrobacterales bacterium | reverse complement strand
ATGACCGAGCTGCGCCGCGAGGACGTCGACGCCCGCTTCCCCGGGCTGCTCGACAGCGTCATCGCCGCCGTCTGACGTATCACGGACCGTGGCCGCGCGCTCTGTCCGGGGAGATGCCCTCCCCAACCGCACCCGAAGGCCCGCTCGCCGCCGCGGTGCTGCTCGGCTGGCGCGTCGCCGAGCTGTACGCGCTGGTCGACGACACGGGGACGCCCGCGAGCGACACGCTGCTGCCCGCGCACCAGAGCCTCGAGCCGGCCGACCAGCTCGAGCTGCAGCTGCGCGCCGCGTGCGGCGACGCCCGGCGCGCGGGCGTGACCTCCGAGGGCGCCGACCTCGACGAACTGGTCGCGCTCGCCCGCACCGCGCCGGGCTCCCCCGCGGCGGCCGAGGCGTTCCGCACCCGCCTGCGCAGCTGCCACATCGAGGTCCAGAAGGACCTGTGGGCGCTCGATGAGGCGGCCGGCAAGGCCTACGAGCTCGGCAACGGGCTCTCCGACACCTACGGCCGGGTCTGCCGCGCCTACCGCCGCGACGACGAGGAGCCGAGCGAGACCTGGGCGCAGGTCTTCCTGCCCGAGCGCATCGAGCGCCTCAAGAAGCTGCTCGACGACCTCCAGTCGCGCCTCAACGCGAGCGGGGTCGCGGTCGTGCGCGCCCAGCTCGACGCCTGGTGCGCGGGCGTGCACGCGCGGCTCAAGCCCGGCGAGGCGCCGTCAGAGCAGCGCGTGCGCGACGGCGTGCGGCGCCAGACCGTGATCTGGCGCCAGCTGCTGGCGGGCGACAAGGCGCCGGAGGCCTACCTCGACCGCCACGCCCACGCCGGGCTTGCGCGACGACCTGCGGCGGCTGATCTGGCGGCGCTACCGCCGCTGGACGATCGCGCTGGCGGCGGCGCTGTTCGCGCTCGCGATCGCGCTCCCGCACCTGATCAGCCTGTACGAGACCGGCTTCGTGCGCACCGGGCTGGCCTCCGCGCTGGTGGCGGTCGCGGGCGCGGTCGGGATCACCAAGGCGTCGGTCCTGCTCACCGTCCGCGGGCGCTTCGACCAGTGGTCGGAGGTGCTGTGGAACCGCGCGCTCGCGCAGCGGGTGGTCGAGGCGACGCTGACGCTCGACGGCGTGCTGCCGCCTCCCGCGCGCGAGCAGCGGATCCGCGCCGCCGTGCCGCAGCGCGTCAAGCGGCGGGCGGCGGCCCGGCCGCAGCCGGCGCACTCCTAGGCGGCCGCGTGCGACGCGGCGACCGCGAGGCGGTCGGCGCGGTCGTTGAGCGCCTTGTGCGCGTGCGCGTCGCCGGTCTCGTGCCCGCGGACCCAGTGCCAGCGCACCGCCTCGTGGCGCGCGAGCTCGGCCTCGAGCGCGCGCACGAGATCCTGGTTCTTGACCGGATCCCCGCCCGCGGTCTTCCAGCCCCGGCGCTTCCAGCCCGCGATCCACTTCGTCATCGAGTCGAGCATCAGCCGCGAGTCGGTGACGATGCACGCGCGGCTGCCGGCCGGCAGCGCGCGCAGCCCCTCGATCGCGGCCGTGAACTCCATGCGGTTGTTCGTGGTCTCGGGGTCCCCGCCGTGCAGCTCGACCGGCGTGTCGGCGTCCGGCGGCACGATGATCGCCGCCCACCCGCCGGGGCCCGGATTGCGGCGGCAGGCGCCGTCGGTCCACACCAGCGCCTCCCCCGGGCGGGCCTCGACCGGGGTCTCGGCGATGCGGGCGGAGCGGCGGCGGGCAGGTGGCATGGCGGGCGATGGTAGGGACGGCCGCGGACGCAACCGTCAGGTGACGATGCGGAGGGTCTCCTCGCCGATCTGCACGGCGTCGCCGGCGTGCAGCTGACGGCCGCGGCGCTGCTCGGGCTCGCCGTTGACGAGCACCGGCGTGGTCGCGAGGAAGGCGGCGGCCTGGCCGCCGGCGTCGATCAGCCCGGCGACCTTCAGCAGCTGCCCGAGCCGGATCATGTCGCCGCGGATCTGCACGTCGCGCTCCATCGGGAAAGCCTAGATCCCGTCGTTCGCGCTCGTGGGGAGCCGGACCTCGACCGCCAGGCCGCCGCCGGGCGCGTCGCCGAGCTGGATCCCGCCGCCGTGGAGGGCCGCCTGCTGGGCGACGATGGCAAGCCCGAGGCCGGTGCCGTCGGGGTGCGCGTCGCGGCCGCGGGCGAACGGCTCCAGCAGCCGCTCGCGCTCGTCGGCGGGAATGCCGGTGCCGTCGTCCTCGACGCGGATGACGAGCTCGCCCGTCGGCGCGCTCGAGGCCGACCTTCACGCTGCCGCCCTCGCCGCGCCCGTGCAGGGCGGCGTTGTCGAGCAGGTTGTCGACGATCAGGCGCAGGCCGCCCTCCCAGCCGTCGACCCTCCCCTCCTCGACGTTGCCGGCCAGCTCGAAGCGGACGCCGGGGTGGCGCTTGCGCGCGCCGTGGACGGCGGCGTCGAGCACGTCGCCGAGCTCGACCGCCTCCCGCCGCAGGCTCTCGGCCGCCTCGCCGCGCGCGAGCGCCTGGAGCCCCTCGAGCAGGTGGACCATCCGGTCCTGCTCGGCGGTCATGTCGGCCACCAGCGCGTCGCGCTGCTCCGCCGGGATCCCGGGGTTGCGGGCCAGCGTGTCGAGGTTCGCGCGCATCGAGGTCAGCGGGGTGCGCAGCTCGTGGCCGGCGTCGGCGGCGAAGCGGCGGGTCGCCTCGAGCGCGCGCTCGGTGGCCTCGGTCGACGCGCCGAGGCGGGCGAGCATCGCGTTGAGCGCGCCCGCGAGCTGATGGACCTCCTCCGGGCCCTCGTCGGGCAGCGGCGTCGAGAGGTCCTGCGCTCCCGTGATCCGCGCGGCGCCCGCGCGCAGCCGCGCGAGCGGCCGCAGCGCGACCGTGGTGGCGCCCCAGGCCGCCAGCGCCGTCAGCGCGAGCGCGGAGAAGCCGAGCAGCAGCACGAGCCGGCGGATCGAGCTCGACGCGCTCCTCGACGGGCTTGAGCGAGCTCAGCACCTGGAGCCGTGGGGAGCCGCTGAGCGGGAGCGTGACCGCCAGCGACCGCCACGGCGTCCCGGCGATGTCGACCGTCTCGAAGCCGTCGCGATCGGGCGCCGCGACGGGCGTGTCGGGCACGTCGCCCGCCCGCTCGGCCACCTGCGCTGCCGTAGGCGACCTGCGCGAACGTGCCGCTGCCGCGCAGCAGCGGCTCGGCGCCGCCGCCGCGGCGCCCGTAGCCGCCGACCGGCCGGCTGAGGATCTGGTCGACGCGCTCGCGCAGCTCGCTGTCGAGCTGGTTGCGGCCGTCGCGCTCGACCGCCCCGAGCAGCAGGCCGCCCGCCAGCGCGCCGCAGATCGCGACGGCGCCGACCGCGGCCAGCGCGACCCGCGCGCGCAGGCTGCGCGGCAGCCTCACGGCCGCAGGGCCCAGCCGACGCCGCGCACCGTGTGCAGGATCCGCGGCTCGCCCGCCCCCTCGAGCTTGCGCCGCAGGTAGCCCACGAAGACGTCGACGACGTTCGTCTCGACGTCGGTCGTGTAGCCCCACACGAGCGAGAGCAGCTGGTCGCGGGAGAGGACCTGGCCCGGGTGGCGGACGAAGATGTCGAGCAGGTCGAACTCGCGGCGGGTGAGCGCGAGCTCGCGGCCCGCGCGCGTGGCGATGTGGCGGCGCGGGTCGACGACGACGTCGCCCGCCATGTGCGGGCCCGCGCCCTCCTGGCCGCGGCGGCGCAGCAGCGCCTCCAGGCGCGCGGTCAGCTCGGCGATCGCGAACGGCTTGACGAGGTAGTCGTCGGCGCCCGCCTGCAACCCGGCGACGCGGTCCTCGACCTCGTCGCGCGCGGACAGCATGCAGACGGGGATGTCGATCCCGTCGCTGCGCAGCCGGCGCACGACGCTGACGCCGTCGAGGCGCGGCATCGTCACGTCGAGCACGATCACCGCCGGCGGGTGCTGCGCGACGGCGGCGAGCGCCTCCATACCGTCGGTGGCGGTCGTCACGGCAAAGCCCTCGAGGCGGAGCGCGCGCTCGAGGGCCTGCCTGACGGTGGCCTCGTCGTCGACGACGAGGACCAGCGGTTCGCTACGGGCCACGCCTTCCATGATGAGGCCTGGCGCCGATGACTTCTTTCACCTTGGCCTCGGAGACGCCGAGCTTGGCGGCCAGCTTGGTGATGAAGGCGTCGCGCTCGGCCTCGTGCTCCTTGACGAGATTGCCGCGGACCTTCTGCAGCGCGGCGCGCAGCTTGGCCTGCGTGACCCCGAGCTCCTTGGCGAGCGCCGCCACGTGGGCCGGGCCGCCAGGGCCGCCGCGGCGGCCGTGACCGAAGCCAGGGCCGGGGCCGCCGGGCGGCCGGGGCGCGGGCCGGGCCGCAGGTCGGCGAGCGCGGCGCGCAGCTTGTCCTCGCTGACGCCGATCTGCTTCGCGAGGTCGGCCAGCGCGGGCTTGTCGGCGCGGCGGTTCTTGCCGGGCTTGAGCGCGTCGAAGGCGGCGCGGACCTTGGCCTTGTCGACCCCGAGCTTGGCCGCGAGGGCGTCGTCGAAGCGCTGGATGCGGTCGCCGCGGCGCTCGCGGCGGACGACCTTGCGGTCACCGCGGAACTTCTCGATCGCGGCCGTGACCTTGGCCTCGTCGAGACCGAGCTCGGTGGCCAGCGCCTTGGCGAGCGCCTCCTTCCGCACCTCGCCCTTGCCGCCGCGGCCGGGACGCAGGTCCTCGAGCGCCGCGCGCAGCTTCGCCTCGGTCACGCCGAGCTTGGCGGCGATGTCGGAGAGGTCGCGCGGGCCGGGGCCGCCGGGGCGCCCGGGCCCGGGAGCGCCGGTCTGAGAGGTGGGCGTGCCGCCGGCCAGCGCGGTCCCGTCGCTCGTCTGGGTCCCGAGCGCGTAGGCCCCGGAGGCGAGCACGAGCGCGCCGCTGAGGGCGGCCGCCGTCTTCTTGGTACGTGGGGTCATGGATCGGAGCATCGATCTGCGGCTTGAGAGTTGGCTAAGAGTGCTCTCAGACGGCTCACAGGATCACCCTCGAAGCTGCCGCCATGGCCCGCTTCGACCTCACGTTCCCCTCCATGGGCGGCGAGGCCGTGGTGCGCCTCGAGTCCGCGTCGCACGACCGGCCCGCGCTCGAGCGCCTCGCCGAGGGCGTGCACGCGCGGATCGAGACGGTCGAGGCCGCCCTCTCGCGCTTCCGCCCCGCCAGCGAGCTCAACGCCCTCAACGACGACCCGCGCCGCGCCGTGCCCGCCTCGCCGCTGCTGCGGCGCACGGTCGCGGCGGCGAACTGGGCGGCCGAGCGCAGCGGCGGGCTCGTCGACGCCACCCTGCTCGGCGAGCTCGAGCGCCACGGCTACGCCGAGTCATGGGACGCGATCCGCCGCGCGGACATCGAGGCGGCGCTCGCCGCCGCCCCGCCGCGGCGGCCGGCGGGCCCGGCCCGCTGGCACGGCGAGCGAGGCATGGCGCTCGACGCCGAGGGTCGTGTCACGCGGGCGCCCGGCGTGCGGCTGGACCCCGGCGGCATCGCCAAGGGCATGGCCGCCGACCTGGCCGCCGCGGCACTTCCCACGGGCGTCCGCTACGCGATCTCGTGCGGCGGCGACGTCGCCGTCGGGGGCGGCGAGCCGTGGCACGTCGCGGTCAGCGACGCCCGCAGCGACGCGGAGATCCACCGCCTGCGCGTGCGCTCGCGGCGGCGTGGCGACCTCGGGGATCGCCGCCAGGATCTGGAAGCGCCCGGACGGCAGCTACGCCCACCACGTGCTCGACCCCGCCACGGGCCGCCCGGCGTGGACCGGGCTCGTCGCGGCCAGCGCCGTCGCCGGCAGCGCGCTCGAGGCCGAGGTGCTCGCCAAGACCGCGCTGCTGTCCGGGCCGCTCGGGGCGCGGCGGCTGCTGCGCCGCCGCGGCGGCGTGCTGCAGCACGACGACGGGCGCGTGGAGGTCGTCCCCGCGCCCGCCGTCGTCAGGATCACGCGGCCCGTGGCCGCTTCGGCTTAGTCGTCGGAGCCGTGGCCGCCGCTGCCGTTGTCGTCGCCGCCGCCGTCGTCGTCGTCGCCATGGCTGCCGCCGCCGCCGGAGCGCTCGACCTCGGTCGCGACCCAGCGGCCGTTGGAGCGCCGGACGGTGGCCTCGATGCGCTTCTGGCCCTTGCGCAGGCCGGAGAAGCCGCTGATGCGTTCGAAGCGGGTCGAGCGGGTGACCTTGATGCGGATCGTGCCGCGCTCGGAGTCATGGAGGCGGAACGTGCGGGCGTCGCGGTTGACGGACACCACGGTGCCCTCGTACTCGCGCGTGGCCGCTGAGGCGACCCCGCCGGAGAGCGCGAGGGAAGAGACGAGAACGACGAGGAATGTGAGTGTGGTCTTCATGGGGGCCATGCTGCCGAGCCCCCCGCCAACCCCCGTCCAGCCCCGGGCAAAGCCCAGGCAAAGCTTCGCTAGGCGGCCATGCGCAGGTCCGCGTATTGATGCGCGAGCTCCTCGGCGCCGCCCCAGGTGCGGCGGCAGCCGACCGGGCCGTGGTCGAGGTCGACGACCTCGTAGAGGAACGCGCCGCGGTGCTCGATCGCGAGCCGGGCCTCACGCAGCCGCTCCGCGCGGCGCAGTGGGTCCGGATCGCCGAGGCGCCCATCCACGGGCCAGGGCATGGTGCGGGTACTCGAGCCGAGTTTCATCATGCGGACATGATCGGCTTGCAGGGACTTTGCGGACACCGACCGCCGGTCGGAGGCTTGCCCGGCGCGATTCGACCGGCGGGCGAGGCCGTACTCTCCGCTGCGTGACCCGCCGAGAGATCCACTCCTGGCTGATGGACATGGACGGCGTGCTCGTGCGCGAGGAGAGCATGATCGCGGGCGCCGACCGCTTCATCGCCGCGCTGCGCCGCCACGAGCTGCCGTTCCTGCTGCTCACGAACAACTCGATCTACACGCGCCGCGACCTCGCCGCGCGCCTGCGCACGAGCGGGCTCGAGGTCCCGGAGGAGGCGATCTGGACCTCCGCGCTCGCCACCGCCGGCTTCCTCGCCGACCAGCGCCCGGGCGGCTCGGCGTTCGTGATCGGCGAGTCGGGCCTGACGACCGCGCTGCACGACGAGGGCTACACGCTGACCGAGCGCGACCCCGACTACGTGGTGCTGGGCGAGACGCGCACCTACTCGTTCGAGCGCATCACGACCGCGATCCGGTTGATCCTCGCCGGCGCCCGCTTCATCGCCACCAACCCCGACCCGACCGGGCCGAGCGCGCAGGGCCCGCTGCCGGCCACCGGCTCGGTGGCGGCGCTGATCAGCCGCGCGACCGGCATCGAGCCCTACTTCGTCGGCAAGCCCAACCCGCTGATGATGCGCTCGGCGCTGAACAAGATCGACGCGCACTCCGAGACCACCGCGATGATCGGCGACCGCATGGACACCGACATCGTCGCGGGCCTCGAGGCGGGGCTGGAGACGATCCTCGTGCTCACCGGCGTGACCGCACGCGCCGACGCCGAGCGCTTCCCGTTCCGCCCCTCGCGGACGGTCGAGTCGGTCGCAGAGCTGGCGGACGAGCTCGACTGAGCCGTGCGCGTCGCGGCGCTCTACGACATCCACGGCAACCTGCCCGCGCTCGAGGCGGTGCTGGCCGAGGTGGAGGCGGCCGCGCCGGACCTCGTGGTCGTCGGCGGGGACGTCGTCGCCGGCCCGCTGCCGGGCGCGACGCTCGAGCGGCTCGCCGCCCTCGGGGACCGGGTCCGCTGGGTCATGGGCAACGCCGACCGCATGGTGATCGAGGCCTACGACCGCGGCGGCCGCCCGGCGGACCCCGAGGACGCGATCGACCGCCTCGACGCCTGGGTCGCGCGGCAGCTCACCCGGGCGCAGCGGGACCTGCTCGCCGGCTTCGAGCCGGTGGTGCGCGCGGGCGGGACGCTGTTCTGCCACGGCTCACCGCGCAGCGACGAGGAGATCATCACCGCGGTCAGCCCCGAGGAGCGGCTCGCGCCGATGCTCGAGGGCGTCGCCGAGGACACCGTCGTCTGCGGCCACACCCACCACCAGTTCGACCGCCGCGCCCACGGCCGGCGCGTGCTCAACGCCGGCAGCGTCGGCCGGCCCTACGAGGACGAGCCCGCCGCCTACTGGCTGTGGCTCGGCCCGGACCCCGAGCTGCGACGCACCGACTACGACCTCCCCGCGGCGATCGAGCGCATCCGCGCCTGCGGCCTGCCGGAGGTCGACGAGCTGGTGCTGCGCGAGAGCCTGATCGAGCCGATCGGCTCGGCATCCGCCGCCCGCGAGCTCGAGGCACGCGCTCCCGGCTAGCCCGCGACGACGAAGACGGCGCGTGCGCGGACGATCTCCCGGCCGTCGACCGTCAGCGCGACGTCGGCGAACGACAGCGTGCCGCCCACGCGCTCGACCCGCGCGCGGCCCTCGATCCAGTCGCCGGGGCCCGCCGGGCGCAGGAAGTCCACGGTCAGGGAGACGGTCGCGCGCGACTTGTCGTCGTCCGCGTCGGCCCCGATCGCGCGGCCGAGCACGAAGTCGGCGAAGCTCGCGAGCAGCCCGCCCTGGATCGTGCCGCGGTGGTTGGTGTGGCGCTCCTCGGCGCGCAGCCCGAAGACGCCGTCCTCGTTCGCCTGCACCGGTCCGATGTGCTGGAGGAACGGCCCCTGCGGCTCGAACTCTGAAAAGCCGTCGGGGACGTCCATCGCGGCGGCGCACCCTACTCTCTCGGGCGTGTCCCTACGCATCGGCTACAAGGCCTCCGCCGAGCAGTTCGGCCCGCGCGAGCTCGTCGAGCTCGGCGTCGCCGCCGAACAGCACGGCTTCGACAGCGTGGTCGTCTCCGACCACTACCAGCCGTGGCGCCATGAGGGCGGCCACGCGCCCTTCTCGCTGGCGTGGATGAGCGCCGTCGGCGAGCGCACCGAGCGCGTGATGCTCGGCACCAGCGTGCTCACCCCCACCTTCCGCTACCAGCCCGCGGTGATCGCCCAGGCGTTCGCGACGATGGGCTGCCTGTTCCCGGGCCGCGTGATGCTCGGGGTCGGGACCGGCGAGGCGATGAACGAGGTCGCCGTCACCGGCGTCGAATGGCCGGAGTTCAAGGAGCGCTTCGGCCGCCTGCGCGAGTCGGTGCGGCTGATGCGGGCGCTGTGGGAGGGCGAGCGCGTCAGCTTCGAGGGCGACTACTACAAGACCGTCGAGGCGACCGTCTACGACCGCCCGGACACGCCGATCCCCGTCTACATCGCCGCCGGCGGCCCGCAGGTCGCGCGCTACGCCGGCCGCGCCGGCGACGGCTTCATCTGCACCAGCGGCAAGGGCATGGAGCTGTACGAGGAGAAGCTGCTGCCGGCCGTCGCCGAGGGGCTCGAGAAGAACGACCGTGAGCCGGACTCGATCGACCGCATGATCGAGATCAAGCTCTCCTACGACACCGACCCCGAGCGCGCGAAGGAGAACACCCGCTTCTGGGCGCCGCTCGCGCTGACCGCCGACCAGAAGGCCGGGCTCGAGGACCCGATCGAGATGGGCCGGGCGGGCGACGCGCTGCCGATCGAGCAGGTCGCCAGCCGCTGGATCGTCGCCTCCGACCCCGACACCGCGCTCGCGCAGCTCAAGCCCTACGTCGATCTCGGCTTCACGCACCTCGTCTTCCACGCGCCCGGCGAGGACCAGCGGCGCTTCCTCGACGCCTTCGAGGAGCAGCTGATGCCGGCGGTGAGGGAGCTCAGCGCAGCAGGTTGAACTGGTGGGCGCGGGTCCACGGGCCGCCGGGCATCGGCTCGGGCTCGGGCTCGTCCTCGTCCCCGCCCCCGCCGCCGTCGTCGTCGGGCAGCGGCATCCAGCCGCGCCAGGTCGCGACGATGATCGCGCCGAGCACGGCGACGTCCATCCCCGCCAGCGTGGCGACGGCGAACGCGAGCAGCAGCGTCTCCCCCGGCAGGTCGGACACGAGCACGGCGGCGATGCCCGGCACCGACAGCAGGAGCCCGCAGAGCGTCACGAGATGGTGGATGCGGCGCCGGACCTGCAGCTCGTCGAGCGGCAGCCCCGGATCGCCCGCCTGGCGTTGCTCGCCCGCCTCCATCGCCGCCACGATGGCCGGCGTGAGCCCGGAGATCAGCCACGCCTCGCCGCCGCGCCGCTCGCTCACACTGCGCTGGATCGCGAGGGTCGCGAGCGCGCCCAGTTCGAAGCCGAACAGGAACCACAGCAGCACTCGCCGAGTGTAGGAACTACGGGATGAGCAGCAGCTTGCCGGTCGTCGCGCGCGAGGCGAGGTCGGCCTGCGCCCGCGCGGCGTCCTCGAGCGGGTAGCGGCCCCCGATCCGCACGTCCAGCTCGCCCGCCGCGATCCAGCCGAGGAAGTCGGCCGCGCGCATCCGCAGCTCGTCGCCGTCGCGGCCGTAGTTTGCAAGCGTCGGGCGCGTGAGGAAGAGCGACTTCGCGTTCAGCTTCTTGATCTCGACCGGCGGCGGCTGGCCGCTCGCGGCGCCGTAGAGCACCATGTACCCGCGCGGGCGCAGCGCGGCGAGCGACTCGTCGAAGGTGTCGGCGCCGATGCCGTCGTAGACCGCGTGCACGCCCTCGCCGCCGGTGAGCTCGCGGGCGCGCTCGGCGAAGCCCTCGTAGCCGATCGTCTCGTCGGCGCCCGCGCCGCGCGCGAGCTCCGCCTTCTCCTCCGTCGAGGTGGTCGCGATGACGCGCCCGCCGCGGCGCTTGGCGATCTGGGTCAGCAGCAGCCCGACCCCGCCGGCGGCGGCGTGGACGATGACGGTGTCGCCCTGCTGGATCGGATAGGTGCTCGTCGCGAGGTAGTGCGCGGTCGAGGCCTGCAGCATCGCGGCGGCGGCGACCTCGGTGCTGATGCCCTCGGGCACGGGCACGGCCGCCTCGGCGCGCACGACGACCTGCTCGGCGTAGGAGCCCTGCGCGTCGCTCCACGCGACGCGCTCGCCGGTCCCCACGACGGTCCCGGCGCCCTCCACCCCGGCGAGGTGGGGCGTCTCGGCCTCGTAGGAGCCGCCGCCCGTGCGCTCGTAGACGTCGCGGAAGTTGACGCCCGCGGCCTCGACGTTCACGAGCAGCTCTCCGGGGCCCGCCTCGGGGGCCGGCACGTCCTGGAGCTCGAGCACCTCGGGCCCGCCATGCCGGGTCACGACGATCGCGCGCATGCGCCACATGTTCCCGGTACACGAGGGCGCGCGCTACATCGTCGCGCTGCGCGGGCTGCGCACGGCCTCGGGCAAGCGCATCAAGCCGAGCCAGGGGTTCCGCGCGCTCAAGCGCGGGGCCGGCCCGAAGCGCCTGCGCGCTCGCTACCGCGGCATCTTCAAGACGCTGCGCCGCGCCGGCGTCGCCAAGGCAAGTTGACGTTGGCGTGGGACTTCACCGTCGCCTCCGAGCGCGGGCTGACGTCGCGCATGCTGCACATCCGCGACGACGCGTTTGCCCAGCTCGGCGACCGCAACCTCGCCGACAGCCGCATCGAGGGGACCGCTCCGGCCTACACGATCACGAAGGTCACGGAGAACCCGGACCCGCGGATCCTGCGCCGTATCTCGGGCACGTTCACCGTCCCCTGCTACCTCGACAAGCCGGGCTGCCCGCCCGGCGCGGCCTTCAACTACGCCTCGAAGGCCAAGGACGCGCTCCCCGCCCAGCTGCCCGGCAACACCCAGACCGCGAACTTCGAGTGCGCCGATCTCCGCGCCGCGTGGGCTCCGCGGCGCGTGGAGTAGCTTGGCGACGGTCAAACGGAGGAGGAACTTCCACCATGCCGATCCCGACCGAGCTCGTCGGTTCCCTGCCCCGGCCCATGAAGCTGCAGGATGCCTTCCAGGCGCACGACGACGGGAAGATCGACTTCGCCCAGCTGCAGGCCGAGCAGGACGAGGCGGCCGCCGACTCGATCAAGCGGCTCGAGGAGACCGGCGAGACCTACGTGACCGACGGGGAGCAGCGCGAGTCGAGCTTCGCGACCTACCCGATCACCGACACGCTCGCGGGCACCGGGCTGGCCGACAACCTCGCCGGCGACGGCCAGTTCTTCGCGATCTTCGACGACGGCCACCACCGCCAGCTCCCGCGCCTGACCGGCGGCCCGTTCCGCTACAAGACGTTCGCGTCCGAGTTCGTCGAGAAGAACAAGGCGATCGCGTCCAAGCCGGTCAAGCAGGCCGTGATCGCGCCGTCGATGCTGATGCTGCTCTACCCGCTCGAGGGCGAGATCGAGGGCTACTCGCGCGAGCAGTTCCTCGACGACCTCTGCGACGAGGTCGAGAAGGACATCCGCGGGGCGTTCGACGCCGGCGCCGTGCGCGTGTCGATCGACTTCACCGAGGGCCGGCTCGCGAACAAGAACGACTCGCGCAACCCCTGGACGAACAAGGACATGCTCCAGGAGTTCATCGACCTCAACAACCGCGTCATCGACCGCTTCTCCGCCGAGGAGCGCAAGAACATCGGCATCCACACCTGCCCCGGCGGCGACATGGACTCGGTGCACTCCAAGGAGGTGCCCTACGAGAAGCTGCTGAGCAAGATGTTCCAGCTCAACGCGGGCTACTTCCTGATCCAGTGCGCGAGCGAGGACGACAAGGAGAGCGTCTACCGGCTCGTCGGCCAGTACTCGCGCGACGACGCCAACGGCGTGCCGCAGGTCTGCTTCATGGGCGTGGTCAACCCGCTCGACCCCGAGGTCGAGACGCCCGAGCAGGTGCGCGACCAGCTGCTGGCGGCGGCGAAGCACATCCCGGTCGAGCGCCTCGGCGCGACCGACGACTGCGGCTTCTCCCCCTTCAGCCGCGACGAGAAGCCCAAGCACGGCTCGCCCGACTTCGCGCGCGACATCGCGATGCAGAAGATCGCCAACCGCGTCAAGGGCGCGCAGCTGGCCTCCGAGGAGCTGGGCGTCTGACCGGCATCCCCGACATCTCGCTCGCGGCGGCGAGCACGTTCGTCCGGGGCGCCGGGCTCGAGGTCGACGCGTACTCGGGCTCGGAGGTCACCGGCCACATCGACGCCGGGGCGGTTCACCACCAGCCCTGGGGCCTGGTCCACGGCGGCGTCTACGCGACCGCCGTGGAGAGCGCCTGCTCGATCGGCGCGTCGGCGGCGGTGGACGAGGCCGGCCAGTTCGCGGTCGGCCTCTCCAACACCACGGACTTCCTGCGCGCGCACCGCGAGGGCCGGCTCGAGGTCAGAGCGGTGCCGGTCCACCAGGGGCGGACCGGCCAGCTCTGGCAGTGCGACATCACGCGCGAGGACGGCAAGCTCGTCGCGCAGGGCCGCGTGCGGCTGCAGAACGTCCCGAAGCCCTAGGCGCGCTCCGTCTCGCGCGCCTCTTCCGGCACGCGCTCGAAGCGGCGGCTCCTGACCGAGCCCGCGCCGATCGAGGCGTACAGCGCGCGCTCGAAGTCGATGTAGACCTGGAACACGGCCGGCTCCACGAACGGCAGCGTCTGGGCGTAGATCGCGCCGGTCACGCCGGACGTCGGATCGACCCAGAAGTGCGTGTTGAAGATGCCGGCCCACGCGCCGCTGCCCGCCGCCCGCATGCCGGGCTGCTGCTCGCTGTTGAGCAGCAGGCCGAGGCCCCACTTGAAGCCGGGCCCGGCGTTGAAGTCGGCCGTCGAGCCCGGGTCCGCGGTGCGGATCTCGGCCGGGAAGTCGAGCTCGCCGATGTGGTTGGTGAACATGTCCTCGACGGTCGCCCGCTCGAGGATCTTCGCCCCGTCGAGCGTCCCGCCGCCCAGCAGCATGCGCTGGAAGCGCAGGTACTCGCGCGGCGTCGAGTGCAGTCCGTGGCCGCCGGCCCACCACTCCGGCTCCTGGGACCAGTCGAGCTCCGTCGCCTCCCACGCCCCGTCCTCGCCGTGCAGGTGCACGGGCACCGAGTTCGCGCGCTGCGCCTCGCTCATCAGGAACGTCGTCTGGGTCATCCCGAGCGGCCCGAGGATGTGCTCGGCGAAGTAGGCGTCGAGCGACTGGCCGCTCGCCGCCTCGACCACGCGGCCGAGCCAGTCGGTGTTGATGCCGTACTCGTACTGCGTGCCCGGGTCGGCGACGAGCGGCGCGGCGAAGATCGCGTTCGACCCCGAGAGCACGTTGGGCGTGCCGGTGGCCTCCTCCCAGCGCACGATGTCTTCGTTGAAGAACCAGTACGCGAGCCCGCTGGTGTGCGTCACGAGCTGGCGCACGGTGGCGCGTGTTGCGGGCGCGCGCAGGCGCGGCTCGTCACCGTCGAAGCCCTCGAGCACCTGGAGGTCGGCGAACTCCGGGAGGAACTGGTCGACCGGCGCGTCGAGGTCGAGCTTGCCGCGCTCGACGAGCTGGAGCGCCGCCGTCGTGGCGATGATCTTCGTCATCGAGGCGATCCGGAACATGGTGTCCGGCGTCACCGGGTCGCTCGCGCCGACCGCGCGCGGGCCGGCCGCGCCCTCGTAGATCGGGCCGCTCGTGTCGGCCGCCATCGCGACGACGTTCGGCACGGCTCCCGCGTCGACGGCCGCCTGCAGGACCGAGTCGATCTCTGCGCTCATGGACTACCTCCTCCAGCTCTGGACAGAGCCTCCGAGTGTCCTCCTCGCGCCGGGGCCGGTCAACCGCGCGCGACGACGACGGCGAACGCGGCCAACCCGATCGCGAGCGAGGCGGCGATGGCGGGCCTGTAGCCGCTCGCGTCGATCACCGCCCCCGCCGCCGGCGGCCCGACCGCGGAGCCGATGCCGGCGCCGGTGTAGAGCACGCCGAGCAGCGCGCCCAGGCGCTCGACGCCGAAGCGCTCGGCGATGACCGCGGGCGCGAGCGCGACGTAGCCGCCGTAGCCGACGCCCAGCACGATCGCGAACACGAGCAGCACGGCATAGCTGCCGCCGGCCATCCACCACAGGACGAAGCTCAGCGCCATCGCGAGGAAGCAGGCCTGGAACACGCGCACGAGCCCGAGTGGCCCGGCCAGCGCCCCGAGCGCGAGCCGGCCCGCCACGCTCGCGGTCCCGATCGCGCCGATCAGCCCGGCCGCCAGCACCGGGTCGATGCCCTGGTCCTCCGCGTAGGAGGGCAGGTAGACGAAGGGGACGAAGAGCGGCACGCCGAGCAGCGCCGTGGCGAGGTAGAGGCGGCGGTACTGGGGGTCGCGCAGCGCCTCGCGCAGCGAGGCCGAGCCGGCGCCCGCCCCGGCCGGCGCGGGCGCCGCGGCGAGCGCGCACAGGCCGAGCGCCGCCACCCCGACCGCCGCCAGCACGAGGTAGGCGTCACGCCAGCCGACCCCCTCGATCAGCGCGGCCGTCGCGGGCGGGATCACGAGCGTGCCGACGCCGATGCCGGCCACCGCGACGCCGAGCGCGAGCGTCCGCCGGCGCTCGAACCACGCGCCCACGAGCGCCACCATCGGCACGTAGGCGCAGGCGACGCCGATCCCCACCCCGAGGCCGTAGGCGGCAAGCGCGACGCCGAGCGAGCCGGCCCGCGACGTCGCCACCAGCCCGAGCCCGAACGCGGCCGCGCCGACCAGCAGCACGCGGCGCTGGCCGAAGCGATCGCCGGCCGCGCCGCTGACCCCGCCGAGCCCGAAGTAGAGCAGCGAGGTCAGCGAGAAGAACGTCGCGCCCGCCGCGCGGCCGACGCCGAAGTCGGCCCGCATCTCCTCCAGGAACGCGCCGTAGCTGTAGGCGATCCCGAACGCGACGAACATCGCCGCGAACGCGCGGCGACAACGCCCCAGGCGCGCGGCGAGTCGCAACGCGCGCACGACGACGCAACGCGCCAACCCATCGCGAGCGAGCGCGAGCCCGTAGCCGCTCGCTCATCACCGCCCCCCCGCCGCGGCCCGACCGCGAGCCGATGCCGCGCCGTGTAGAGCACGCCGAGCAGCGCGCCCAGCGCTCGACGCCGAAGCGCTCGGCGATGACCGCGGGCGCGAGCGCGACGTAGCCGCCGTAGCCGACGCCCAGCACGATCGCGAACACGAGCAGCACGGCATAGCTGCCGCCGGCCATCCACCACAGGACGAAGCTCAGCGCCATCGCGAGGAAGCAGCCCTGGAACACGCGCACGAGCCCGAGTGGCCCGGCCAGCGCCCCGAGCGCGAGCCGGCCCGCCACGCTCGCGGTCCCGATCGCGCCGATCAGCCCGGCCGCCAGCACCGGGTCGATGCCCTGGTCCTCCGCGTAGGAGGGCAGGTAGACGAAGGGGACGAAGAGCGGCACGCCGAGCAGCGCCGTGGCGAGGTAGAGGCGGCGGTACTGCGGGTCGCGCAGCGCCTCGCGCAGCGAGGCCGAGCCGGCGCCCGCCCCGGCCGGCGCGGGCGCCGCGGCGAGCGCGCACAGGCCGAGCGCCGCCACCCCGACCGCCGCCAGCACGAGGTAGGCGTCACGCCAGCCGACCCCCTCGATCAGCGCGGCCGTCGCGGGCGGGATCACGAGCGTGCCGACGCCGATGCCGGCCACCGCGACGCCGAGCGCGAGCGTCCGCCGGCGCTCGAACCACGCGCCCACGAGCGCCACCATCGGCACGTAGGCGCAGGCGACGCCGATCCCCACCCCGAGGCCGTAGGCGGCAAGCGCGACGCCGAGCGAGCCGGCCCGCGACGTCGCCACGCAGGCCGAGCCCGAACGCGGCCGCGCCGACCAGCAGCACGCGGCGCTGGCCGAAGCGGTCGCCGGCCGCGCCGCTGACCCCGCCGAGCCCGAAGTAGAGCAGCGAGGTCAGCGAGAAGAACGTCGCGCCCGCCGCGCGGCCGACGCCGAAGTCGGCCCGCATCTCCTCCAGGAACGCGCCGTAGCTGTAGGCGATCCCGAACGCGACGAACATCGCCGCGAAGGCCGCGGCGACGACGCCCCAGGCGCGCGGCGAGTCGAGGCCCTCCATCCCCGCCGCACGCTACCGGTCCTCAGCAGTGGCCGACGACGCTCGAGTCGATGCAGGTGGTGGGCTGCGGCTGGTAGCCGCCGTCGGCGCGCACGGCCGCCGGGTCGCCGGCGATGTCGATCACGGCGAGCAGGCTCGCGGCGATCGCGGCGGCGATCACGACGGCGAGCAGCCACGCCGGGACGGCGACGCGGTGCAGGGCGGCGGACTGGAAGCGGGCGGTCATCTGACCCTCCTGAGTAGTTGGCGGTCAGCCCGCTTCATCGCACCGCGACCGTGCGGTGTGACGAGAAAAGTCCTGTCACAAATGCGCCGCCCGCAACGATGATGCGTGCAACGCGCGTGACCCGCCGTGGACACACCCACCTCCCCCACCGACGAGGAACTGTTGGCCTCCCATGAGACTCAGGCCTTCGCGGTTTTCTATGACCGCCACGTGCGGACGCTGCTCGGCTACTTCGCCCGCCGCACCGGCGATCCGCAGGTGGCGGCGGACCTCGCCGCCGAAACGTTCGCGTCGGCGATCGTCGCGCAGGAGCGGTACGTGCCCACCGGCGCTCCCGCGCTCGCCTGGCTCTACGCGATCGCCGCGCGGCGGCTCGCCGACTACCAGCGGCGCGGCGCGGTCGAGCGCCGGATGCAGCGCATGCTCGCGATGGAGCGCGTGCCGCTCAGCGAGGAGAACGCCGAGATGATCCGCCTGCTCGCCGACGACGCAGCCGTCGAGATGCTCGCCGAGCTGCCCCGCGACCAGCGCGAGGCGGTCATCGCCCACGTCGTCGACGATCGAGGCTACCCGGAGCTGGCCGACACGCTGCAGACGAGCGAGGCCGCGGTGCGCCAGCGCGTCTCGCGCGGCCTGGCGACGCTGCGCCGCCGGAGAGGACGGAGCGGGTGAGCGACTTCATCACTGAGCTGCGGCGCGAGGTCGTCGGCGGGCACGCGACGCACCGGCGGCGGACGGCTCGCAGCACCCGGATGCGCCGCTGGCGACCGGCGCTCGCCGGCGCTGCCGCACTCGCGGCCCTGCTCGTCGTCGTCGTGCTCGCGGTGCGTTCGGTCGAGGCGCCCGAGCCGGCCGGCGAGCCGCGGGTGGTGGAGGTCGTCCGCCTCGGTGGCTTCCCGATCGACGGCGTGTTCGCGGGCGGATCCCTGTGGGTCATCTCCGCCGAGCCCTCCGAGCTGCTGCGGATCGATCCGGGCACGCGGCGTGTGGTCGCGCGCATCCCCGTAGACGGGATCGTCGACGACATCGCCGCGGGGGATGGCGCCCTGTGGCTGCGCACCGCGGGCACGAACGACGACGGGACCCGGCTGTCGCGGATCGACCTGCGGTCCAACCGGGTGGTGGCCGGCTTCGACGCGGCTCCCGGCGACGCGCTTGTCGTGAGCGGCGGAGTCCTCTGGTCGGACCGCCGGTCGGCGCCGATCGGGGTCGACCGGATCGACCCCGGCAGCGGCGCGGTCACCGGCCGCGTCGGCTTCCGCCACATCGACAGGCTGGCGCTGGCGGGCGACGTCCTTTGGGCTGTCGCGCAGAACGGCACCGTCGCGAGCATCGACCCTGCGAGCCGGCGGATCCTGCACCGCTGGTCGCAGCTGGCGCCCTCCGACGCGATGGCCATCTCGTCGCAGGCGATCGCGGCGGACCCGGCCGGCGCCTGGGTGCTGAGCACCGAGAAGGCCGCGATCTTCCGGCTCGAGGGCGAGCGGGTCATGCGGACGCTCGAGATCGACAGCACCGCCCAGGCCATCCTCGCCGCGACCGCGGACGGGTTGTGGATCGCCACCGGCGACGAGCTCCGCAGCCGCTTCCAGGTCGCGCGGCTCGATCCGGCCACCGGTCGGGAGACCGCCAGCGTGGACGTCGGCCCGCATCGCCCGCGCGCGCTGATCCCGGTCGCCGGCGGGCTGTGGGTCGTCGCCGCCGACGGCACCGCTGTGTTGATCGAGACATGAAAGCCCGGCGCGCCCCGTGGGCGCGCCGGGCCCGCAGGCGGTCTAGGACGCGGGAACCGCCTCGTCCGCGATCGCCACGTGCTCGTTCGGCACGCAGTGCGTCATGACGAGGCCCTCGACGTCGCGCGGCCCGTTGTTGCCGAGGTTGTCGAGGCGCTGCTGCTCGGCGTCGCCCCAGCCCTGCGTCGGGACGGGCTTGAGCGAGCGGACGTCGTCGGCGGTGATGCCGAGCGCGTCGCCGACCCGCTGGCCCAGCTCGTCGTCGCACAGGAGCAGGTGCCAGACCATGCGCTCCTGGATCGGCCGGTCGCACTCGCCCAGCAGCGTGCCGAGGTTGCCGACGAGGTCGTCCTTCTCCCACTGCTCGGAGAGCTGGTAGCGCTCGCCCGCCTGGCGGTAGTCGTCGGTGCGCGGGATGCGCGCGCGGGTCACGCGCCCGCTGATCTCCGGGCCCACCTCGGCGTGCGCGGGCTTCGGCGCCTCGGCCAGGCCGCCGGTGATCGACGGCTCGTAGTTGACGCTCGGGTTCTCGCCGGTCTGGTCGACGTAGTACGCCATCTGCGAGTCGCGCTGGTTGGTCGCCGGCGGCCCGTTCTTGGGCTGGTTGACCGGCAGCTGGAGGTAGTTCGGCCCGACGCGGTAGCGCTGCGTGTCGGAGTAGGAGAACGTGCGCCCGACCAGCATCTTGTCGTCGGAGAAATCGAGCCCGTCGACGAGCACGCCGGTGCCGAACGCGATCTGCTCGTTCTCGGCGAAGAAGTTCTGCGTCGTCCGGTTGAGCACCATCTTCCCGATCGGCTGGAGCGGGAAGTCCTGCTCGGGCCACGTCTTCGTGTCGTCGAGCGGGTCCCAGTCGAGCTCGGGGTGGTCGTGGTCGTCCATCATCTGGACGTTGAGCTCCCACTCCGGGAACTCGCCGCGCTCGATCGACTCGTAGAGCTCCTTCGTGTGGCAGCCCAGCTCCCGGCCCTGCATGACGGCGGCGTCGGCCTCGGTCCAGCTCTTGACGCCCTGCTTCGGCAGCCAGTGGTACTTGACGAGCTTCGTCTCGCCGGCCTCGTTGACCCACTTGTAGGTGTTGACGCCGAAGCCCTGCATCGTGCGGTAGCTCGCCGGGACGCCGCGCGGGCCGAACACGAGCGTGACCATGTGCATCGACTCCGGGCTCTGGGAGATGAAGTCGAAGACGCGGTTGGGGACCTGGCGCTCGAAGGAGACCGGGTCGGGCTTCTGGGAGTGGATGAAGTCTGGGAACTTGATCGCGTCGCGGATGAAGAAGACGCCGAGGTTGTTGCCGACGAGGTCCCAGTTGCCGTCCTCGGTGTAGAACTTCACCGCGAAGCCGCGCGGGTCGCGGATCGCCTCGGAGGAGTCGCGGCCGCCGGCCACGGTCGAGAAGCGCACGGCGACATCGGTCTGCTTGCCGGCCTCCTGGAACAGCTTCGCGCGCGTGAACTTCGAGATCGGCTCGTCGCCGACCTTGCCCGTCGCCTCGAAGTAGCCGAACGACGTCGTCCCGCGCGCGTGCACGACCCGCTCCGGGATCCGCTCCCGGTCGAAGTGGCTCATCTTCTCGAGGAAGTGGTAGTTCTCCATCGTCGAAGGGCCGCGATCACCGACCGTGCGCTGGTTCTGGTTGTCGTAGACCGGGTGGCCCTGACGGGTGGTGAGGTTCTTGCGGGTCTTGCCGTTCTCGCTCATACGGTGGTCATCCCTTCGACGGTGTGGTTCTGGCAGTGGGGGCAGCGCCCCCAGAAGGTCACCTCGGCCTCGTCGATCTCGAAGCCCTGGCGATCCGACGGCTCGAGGCAGCCGGCCTCGCCGACCGCGCACGCGACGTCGACCGCCGCGCCGCACGACCGGCAGACGAGGTGGTGGTGGTTGTCGCCGACGCGCGACTCGTAGCGCACGGGGCCGCCGGCGGGCGCGATCCGTCGCGCGAGCCCGGCGCGATGGAGCGCCTCGCAGACGTCGTACGTGGCCTGCGTCGAGATGCTCACGCCGGCCGCGCGCACCCGCTCGATCACCTGATCGACGCGCGGGTGGTCCTGTGAGGAATCGAGCACGCCGAGCACCGAGACGCGCGGCGCCGTGACGCGGAGCCCGGCGGCGCGCAGGCGTTCGGTGACCTGCTCCATCGACACAGCGCCGGACCTTACCGGTTCCAGTTCTGGAATGAATCCAGACTCAGCGCACCCACATCTGGTCGAGCATCGTGAACCACTGTGCGTGGTGCTCGACGTTGCCGACGCGCTTCGAGACGAGGACGGCAGCGCGGCGGCTCGTCAGCGGGACCGCCGGGGCGAGGTCCGTGACGCGTTGGTCGATCGCGGCCCAGAAGGCCCCGGACTCCGCCGGCGGCGTCTCCCGTGCGCGATCGAACTGGCGCTCGAGTGAGGCGTTGCAGAACCGGGAGAGGTTCAGGTTGCTCGGGTCGCTTTCGCGCCCGCATCTGAAGTTGGGTTCAACGAAGGTCGAGGGCGCGAGGTAGTCCGCGCCCCACTCCGCGATTCCGGTCTGTGCATGCGTGGTCAGCCGATAGACGTCGTAGCTCGCGGGCGCCAGCACGCGCAGCGTGGCGCGGAAGCCGAGATCGTTGAGCAGCGCCGCGTAGTACCGGCCGACCTTGGCCTTATAGGTCGGCACCTTGACGACCACGCGCGCACCGGCCCGCCCGGATGCCTCCACCAGCCGGCGCGCCTGCTCCATGTCGGGCGCGGTCCACCCGACGCCGCCGGTGGACGGAGCGGTGTACGGGCAATACGGCTGGTGGCCCGGGAACCCGGGCGGGACGATCTGGCAGGTCGGCTGGGCGACCTCCGGCCCACCCTCGAGCTCGACGACCTTCTCGCGGTCGATCGCGAAGTTGATGGCACGCCGCACGCCCCGATCGTCGAACGGGCGCTGCCGCACGTTGAGGAACATCCAATCGGTGACCGGCGACGGGTCGCTGTGAATCTGGCCCGGGGAACGCGCCAGCAGCGCTCGCAGCCGCTCCGGCGACACGTGGATGTTGAACGGGTTGGCCAGGACGGCGACATCGGCCGTACCGCGCTGGACCGCGGCGATCTGCTGCTCGGTCGTGCTCTCGGCGTACGTACGGACGTCGATGCGGTCCGCGAAGCCGGGGCCGCGCGAGCGAGCCGGTGACGCGCTGAAGTAGCGGTTGCGGATGAGCGTTCCGCCGCGCTTCCGGTCCCACGCGGTGACGCGATAGGGGCCGGTCCCCGGCGGCGTCCGACCGCTCGTGGCGCGGCGAGGGCTGTCGGCGGGCACCACGAAGGCGAAGGGCATCGTGAGCCTGTGCAGGAAGTCCCCGTCGGGGCGGGTGAGGTGGATGGTGATCGTGCGCGATGGCACGTCGGTCTCGATTCCGCGTGAGAGGTCGCAGGGAGCGTCGCCGGCCGAGCACCGGCGCGCGCCGACGATCCCCTCATAGAAGGGCGGAAACTGCTGCTCCTGGGGATAGTCACGCGTCGCCTGCAGGAAGCGCTCCATCGAGGCCCTGAAGTCCGTGGGCGCGACGCGCCTCCCGTCGGAGTAGCGGAGCCCCGGCCGCAGCGTGAAGACGTAGCTGCGGCCGTCGCCGCTCGGCGCGGGCACGCTGTCGGCCAGGGCGCCGACGAGCGTGGCGCCGGCGGCGCCGTCGACGCGCCGGTAGCCGAGCAGGCCGTCATAGGCCAGCGAGCCGACCTGCGAGGTCCCCCACGTCGTGTAGGCCTGCCAGTGGAGCCAATCGATCGGGATCCCCATGCCCGCCCCGTACGGGATGCCCACCCGGAGCGTCCCGCCGCGGTGCGCGGCCAGCGGGGTGCGCGCGGCGACCCACACCGAACCGCCGGCGACCGCGATCGCGGCAGGGCTGCTCCCGACCGGGAGTCGCTCGACCACTCGCGGTCCGTCGGGATCGACGCGTCGAACAGTCCCCTCCTCCCCGCCGGCGACCCACACCGACCCCTCGCCGATGGCGACCGCGGTCGGGTCGCGGCCGACACGGCCTGCCCACGACGGCGCGTTCGTCGCCGGGTCGATCCGCCACAAGGTGCCGTCGTGGCGGTTGACGACCCAGACGGCGCCCTCGCCGACCGCGAGCGCGCTCGGCCCGGTGCCCACGGGGATCCTCGCCACGACGCTCCCCGTCCGGGGCTCGATCCGCATCACGGTGCCGGCTTCCTCGCTCGCGACCCACAGCGCACCGGCGCCCGCCGCGATCGCGCTCGGATTCACGCCGATGAGGATCTGCTTCGCCCGGCGGCCACTGTCGAGGTCGATCCGCTGGATCCGGGCGTCGACGCCCGACGCCACCCACACCGCACCCGCCGTCACGGCGAGCGCGCGCGGGGCGTTGCCGACTTCCAACGATGGCCGCACCCTGTTCGTGGTCGGGTCGACCTGCACCACCGAGCGGGAGTCGCTGTCGGCGACCCAGAGCGAGCCGCTGCCGAACGCGAGCGCGGCCGGCTTGCCTCCAACCGTGATCGTCGTCCTCGTCGCCGCCGACCGGTCCGGCTCGCGATCGACCCGCGTGACCGTCCCGTCGGCGGCGTTGGCGACCCATACGGAGCCGCCACCACCGACAACCGCGCTGGGGCTGCCGCCAACCCCGTACCGCTCGGTTATGAGTCCGCTCTTCGGGTCGATGACCCCGACGGCGTTCTCGCCGATGCCGGCCAGGCCATCGGGCGCCAGGACCCTGATCACGCCGTACGCCGTCACGCCTGCCAGCACCAGGAAGGCCGCGGCGACCAGCAGCAACAGTCTGGGTTTCCGCGGCGGCGGCTGGAGCCTCGCCGGCGGCTCCGCGGCGGGCGCGGCCGCGACATCGAGCGCGGGGTCGTGCGCGAGGATCGCATCCTGGAGCCGGTGCAACTCCTCGCCGGGCTCCACGCCCACCTGTTCCACGAGCCCCGAGCGCGCGTCGCGGTACGCCGCGAGCGCCTCGGATTGGCGGCCGGAGCGGTACAGCGCGAGCATCCGCTGCGCGTGGAGGCGCTCGCGCAACGGCTCCTCGGCCACGAGCGCCTCGAGCTCGCTGATGACCTCGGCGTGCCGGCCCGCCGCCAGGTCCTCGTCGATCGCGCGCTCCGTGGCCTGCAGGCGCAGCTCGTCGAGGCGTCGGATCGCCGCAGCGGCAAACGGCTCGCCGGCGACGTCGGCCAGCGCCTCGCCACGCCAGAGGGCGAGCGCCTCGCGCGCGCGAGAGCCCTCCAGAAGCCGCTCGAAGCGCACGACATCGACCGCGTCGCCCGAGAGCTGCAACTCGTAGCCGCCGGGCCGGGTTGCGATCCGGGCCCCGCTTCCTTCGAGCAACGGCCGCAGGTGCGAGACATAGAGCTGCACCATCTTCGGCGCGCTCGGCGGCGGCTCGTCTCCCCATAGCCCGGCGACGAGGTTGTCGGCCGAGACCGTCCGCCCGACCTCGAGCGCGAGCATCGCCAACAGAGCCCGCTGCTTGCGGGGGCCCAGCTCGATGGCCCGGTCGTCAAGTCGCACCTCAACGGGCCCTAGGAGCCGAAGATCCACCGGTTAGCGAACCTACATCCGCTGAACGTGCGAGTAAACCGCAAGTAGTCCGAACGTATACCTCGACCGGTCAGCGTTCCCGGCGTCACCCCTCGACCGCCTGCAAGGAGGCCGGCCGGTGAAGCTTTCGCCCCACCCGCACCGATGCCGCGGAGCGTCGAGACGGGTTGGACTGGGACTCCGGGATCCCTGGGTGGGGACGCTACCTTGGCGATGTGGGCTGCCCGGTGCACGAAGGCTTCGACCCGCTGTCGGCCGAGTTCCTGGCCGATCCCTACGCCGTGCTGGCCACGCTGCCGCGCGAGCAGCCCGTCTTCTACGCGCCCTCGCTCGACTACTACGTCGTCACGCGCTACGCCGACGTCGAGGCGGTCTTCCTCGACCCGCAGACCTACTCGGCCGCCACCGCGCAGCTGCCGATCGTGCCGCTCGTGCCGGAGGCGCTGAAGATCCTGGCCGAGGGCGGCCACCGGCCGCAGCCCTCGATGGTCTCGCTCGACCCGCCCGCGCACACGCGCCTGCGCCGCCCGGCCTCGCGCGCGTTCACGCCGCGGCGCGTCGCGGCGATGGAGGACCGCATCCGCGCGACCGTCGACGAGCTGCTCGACGCGGTCGACGACAGCGCGCCGTTCGACCTCGTCTCGACGCTCACCTTCCCCCTCCCCGCCACGATCGTCTTCTCGTTCATGGGCGTGCCCGAGGCGGACTGGCCGAAGCTGAAGGAGTGGTGCGGCTCGCGCGCCGCGCTCGCCTGGGGCCGCCCGCAGCCCGGCGAGCAGGTCGAGCACGCGACCAACATGGCGGCCTACCGCGGCTACCTGCGCGACCTCGTGGCGAGCAAGGTCGACGATCGTGCCGACGACTACGCGAGCGCGCTGCTCGCGATCCACGACGAGGACCCGGACGCGCTCAGCCACGAGGAGATCGCCTCGATCCTGTTCTCGCTCTCCTTCGCCGGCCACGAGACGACGAACTACCTGATCGGCAACCTGATCCGGCGGCTGCTGGAGGAGCGCTCGCGCTGGCAGCAGGTCGTCGCCGAGCCCGACCTGATCGGCGGCGCGGTCGACGAGATCCTGCGCTTCGACACCTCGGTGCCGGTGTGGCGGCGCGTCACCACGCGGCCGGTGACGCTGGGGGGCGTCGACCTCCCCGAGGGCGCCAAGCTCTTCCTCTGGCTCGCCTCGACCGGCCGCGACCCCGACGTCTTCCCGGAGCCCGATCGGTTCGACCCGCGGCGCGAGAACGCCCGCCACTCGCTCGCGTTCGGCAAGGGCATCCACTACTGCGCCGGCGCGAGCCTCGGCAAGCTCGAGGCGAAGCTCGCGCTCGAGGGGCTGACCGCGCGCTGGCCCGGGCTGCAGCTGGTGCCGGACCAGGAGATCCCGTTCCACCCGAACATCTCCTTCCGCGGGCCGCTGGAGCTGTGGGCGACCGCTTGACTTGAACCGGGATCGCGGGGAGTGTGCGATATGCGCACCTCTCTGCTGGTCCTCCTCACCGCGGCGCTGATGGCCTTCGGGGCCTCCGCCGCCTCGGCCGCGATCTCGATCGACGAGAGCGGGACCACGATCGTCCTCTACGACGCCACCCTGTCGAACGAGACGGTGATCGGCTACGACGCCGGGGAGGTCACCGTCCAGAACACGGACGGGAGCGGGTTCGGCGTCCTGCTCGTGCCGGGCGGCGACTGCCACTTCCTCAGTGACAACGAGGTCGGCTGCCCCGTGGCGTCCTTCGGCGACCTCGACGCGACGTACGCCGGCGGACGGGACCAGTTCCACGTCGAGCTCTGCGGCCTCCCGATCGCGGTCGACCTCGGCGAGGGCGTCAACAACTACTACGGCGCGGAGTGCCCGGGCGAGGGCGCCATCGAGGTGCGGGGCGGCAGCGGCCAGGACACGTTCGCCGGTGCCACCGGCGGGGCGCAGGACGAGACGTTCATCGGAGGCGGCGGCAACGACACGCTGCACGGCTACGGAGGCGACGACGACATCCGCGGCGGCGAGGGCAACGACATCGCCGACGGCGGGCCGGGCAACGACGGGGTCGTCGGGGAAGGCGGCAACGACGTCCTCACGGGCGACACCGGCAACGACGTCGAGGACGGCGGCCCGGGCGACGACAACATCGGCGGGAAGCTCGGGCTCAGCTCCGGGCGTGACGACGACCAGGGCGCCGACACCCTGCGCGGCGGCGCGGGCACGGACAACCTCGTGCTCGAGAGCCACACCGGCGGCGTCAACATCACGCTCGACGGCCAGGCCAACGACGGCGCGCCCGGCGAGGGCGACAACGTCGCGTCCGACTTCGAGCACATCGACGGCACCGGCGCCGACGACGTCTTCACCGGGTCCGCCGGCAACGACGGCTTCTCCGGCGGCGGCGGCGCCGACCTGATCCACGGCGGCGACGGCGCCGACGACCTCGCCGGCGACGGCGGCGGCGACCGCGTCTTCGGCGACGCCGGCAACGACATCGTCGAGGGGACCAACGGCGCCGACGTCGTCGACGGCGGCCCGGGCGCCGACCAGATCTACGGCGACATCGCCAACTGCTCGGTGTTCTGCAACTTCGACGCCGACCAGCTCTTCGCGCGCGACGGCGAGCGCGACGTCGTCGACTGCGGGGGCGGCGCCGACGCGGCGCAGGTCGACTCGCTCGACGTCGTCGCGTTCTGCTCGGTGGTCGACCGCCCGGGCCCGCCCCCCGGTCCCGGGCCCGGCGGCGGCGGCAGGCCCGGCGGGCGGCGCCGCGTTCACCTACGTGGTCGCCACGTCGGTCAAGCTCAAGAAGCTGCTCAAGGCCGGCCTCGCGTTCCGCGTCAAGTGCGCGGCCGCCTGCAAGGTCACCGCGACGCTCGGCTACAAGGGCAAGAAGCACGGCGCGGGCCGCAAGACCCTCAAGCGGGCGGGGACGGCCAAGGTCGTCGTGCGGATCGCGAAGAAGTCGCGCGCGAAGGTGCGCCGGCTGAAGGGCAAGAAGCTCACGCTGCGCTTCAAGATCACCACGAAGGGCAAGACGACCACGCTCACCCGGAAGGTCAGGCTGAAGCGTTGAAACTCGGCCTGGATCACGCGATCGACCAGCGAGTAGACCGCCTGTAGACCTGTTCTCTACCGGGCTCCTGCAGGGTCGGCGGCGTCCCCTCGACGCCTCGGAAGGAGCCGTCATGTACGCCCAGCAATCCCCGCACCGGCTGCGCCGCGTGCTCGCCGCGAGCCTCACCGCGGCGGCGCTCGCCGCCCCGCCGCGAGCGCCCGTCCCGCCCCGTCCGACGAGCCGGTCATCGTCGAGCCGGAGCCCGCCCCCATCGTGGTCATCGACAACGGCTTCGACTGGGACTCCGCGGCGATCGGCGCCGGCGGCGCCGGGGCGCTGCTGCTCCTGGTCTCGCTCGGTGGGTTCACCTACCGCGTTCGGCACAACGACCACATCAACGTGGCGCGATGACGCACATGACGAAGCGCGCGCTGCTCACGGCCGCGATCACGGCGACCGCCGTCGCCGCGATCGCCGCTCCGGCGAGCGCACACCAGCCGGCGCGCACGGATGCGGTCGCCACCTGGAACGAGAACATGGGGAAGGCGGCGGTCGCCGCCTGCATCTCCCCCGTCGGGCCCTCGCCCGCCGAGGCCCGGCTCTACGCCATGGCACACGTGGCGATCCACGATGCGCTGAATGCCATCGACCGCCGGTCCGAGCCGTACGCGTACCACGGCCGGACATCGCGCCGCACGTCGGTCGACGCCGCCGTCGCCGCGGCCGCTCGCGACACGCTCGTCCCTGTCCTGGGTCAGGTCGTCGGCCTCGTCGGTCAGCACTGCGTCGACGCTGCCGTCGACAGCGTCGAGGCCGACTACGCCGCGCACTCGGCGCGATCCGCGACGGACGCGCCAAGCGCCGCGGGATCGCCGTCGGGCAGGCCGCGGCAGCCGCCATCGTCCCCCTGCGGGCCGACGACGGGATGCAGGAGCTGCTCGTCCCGGACTTCGACTACGACCAGGGCACCGCACCGGGCACCTACCGCCCCCTCGGAGTTCCCGCGTTTGCCTTCGCTCCCGGACTGGGCGGGGTCGACACCTTTGCGCTGCACGACGGATCGCAGTTCGGCCCCGGTCCGCCGCACGCCGTGACCGATCCTCGCTACACGGCGGACTACAACCAGATCAAGCGCCTCGGCGGCGACGGTGTGACGACGCCGAGCGCACGCACTGCGGACGAGACCGAGATCGCGATGTTCTGGTACGAGAGCTCGCCGCTGCAGTGGAACCGGATCGCCAAGGACGTCGCCGCGGCGGCCCGGCTCGACGCGTGGGAGCAGGCGCGCCTGTTCGGCCTGCTCAACATCGCCCTGACGGACGGCTACATCGGCACGTTCGCGACCAAGTACCAGTACGACTACTGGCGCCCGATCACCGCGATCAGGCTCGGCGGGTCCGATGGCAACCCCGCCACCGTGGGTGATGCCTCGTGGACGCCACTGATGCCGACGCCCGACATCCCCGACTATGACTCGGGCCACTCGGTCGAAGGCGGTGCGGCGGCCGCGGTGCTGCGACGGTTCTTCCGCCGCGACCGCGTCGCCTTCAGCGCCTGCAGCACGACGCTGACGGCCCCCGGGAGCAAGTGCGACGAGGGCGCTCCCCGGTTCCGCACCTACCGCAGCTTCTCCCAGGCGGCCGCGGAGAACGGGCTTTCCCGCATCCTCATCGGCTTCCACTTCCGGGAGGCGGTCGAGGTGGGCATCGAGCACGGACGCAAGATCGGGAACTACACGGTCCACCACGTCATGCGGCCGACCCGCCGCTAGCCCCCTCCAGCTGAGCAGGCCGCGCTCGCGTCCCCCCACGCGGGCGCGGCTTGACTCCGCGCCCGCGCGTTTGAGACGGTCGCAGGAGCGGAACTCACGACGGAGGAGGAAGCATGCGCGTCCGTTCGACGTTGCCCGTCCTGGCGGCCATCGCCGCGCTGAGCTGCACGGTGTCGACCGCCCAGGCGGTGACCGTTGAGGAGATCGGCGACGGCGGCTTGCGCAGCCCTCGCCATCTCGACTTCGCCCCCTCGGGCAACCTCTACGTGGCCGAGGCCGGGAGAGGAGGCGCAGGCCCGTGCTTCGTCGGCGGCGAGGGCCCCGCGTGCATGGGCGCCACCGGCGCCGTGTCGAAGATCGACCGGCGCGGCAACCAGACGCGCATCGTCGACCGGCTCGCGTCGTACGCCAACGACACCGATGGGGACGGCGTGCTCGAGGACGGCGAGGCCGACAGCGGCATCGGCCCGCACGGCATCACCGCGCTCTCCGACCACGCGGTCTTCGTCACCAACGGCGGGCCGACCGCTCCGCGCGATGCCGCCGGCACCCTGCTCTCGCGCGAGGACCTCGCGGCCCAGAACCGGACGGCGAACCTGTTCGGCCGGCTGCTGTGGGTCTATGGACGGCAGCGCTATCTCCCCGTCGCCGACATCTACGACTTCGAGCGCCGGCGCAATCCGGACGGCGGCGCGATCGACACGAACGCCACCGACGTCCTCTACGACCACGGGCGATTCGTGATCTCCGATGCCGGCGGCAACTCCGTGCTCAGCGCGTTCGGCTCGCACCTCTCGACGCTGGCCGTGTTCGAGGACACGCCGGGCGTGCCGAACCCGTTCGTGCCGGGGGAGACGGTCGACATGCAGGCCGTCCCGACCGGGATCGTCGAGGGCCCGGACGGCGCGTATTACATGAGCCAGCTGACGGGCTTCCCGTTCCCGGTCGGCGGCGCGAGCGTCTACCGGATCAACCCGCGCACCGGGAATGCCACGGTCTTCGCGAGCGGCTTCACGAACATCATGGATCTCGCGTTCGACAAGCGGGGCACGCTGTACGTGCTCGAGATCGACTCGGACAGCCTGCTCGGACCCGCGCGCTCCGGCGCGATCCACGCGATCACGAAGCGGGGTGCGCGCAGCGTCGTGGTCCCGCCCGACGGGACGCTGACCGAGCCCGGCGGCATCGCCGTCGGCAGGCACGGCGCCCTGTACGTGACGAACCTCTCGCGCTCGCCCGACAGCGGTCAGGTGGTGAGGATCACGCGCTAGCCGTCCAGCTGAGCCAGCCGCGCTCGCGCCCGCGCGAGCGCGGCCTCGGCGTCGCGGCGCATGTCGGCGAGCAGGTCGCCGCCGGTGGCGGCCGTCGCCATGGCGCGGTCGAGCAGCTGGGCGAGCTCGGAGGCGCGCAGCTCCTCGAGCCGCTGCTCGGCGCGGGTGACGGCGTCGCCGAGCGCGCCGAGGCGGCGGCTGGTGCGCACGGCGTCGTCCGCGCTGCCGGCGCCGAAGGGCGAGGCCTCCCACTGGTTCAGGAGGTTCACGATCGCCTCCGCGTCGCCGGCGCGGTAGGCCGTGTTGAGGCGCTTCATGAACGCCTCGGCGTGGCCGCGCGCCTCCTCGTCGGCGGCGAGGTCCGGGTGCATCCGCTTGGCCGCGTCGCGGAACAGCTTCTTGATGTCGCCGGTGGGGATCGGGCCCGGCGTCTTCGGGATCGCGCGGATGTGGGCGGTCGTCTCGTTGACGCGCGCGCGGGCGCTCTGCGCGGCGTCGGCGTCGTCGGAGGCGCCGGTGCGGGTGGCCACGATGGCGAGGATCCGCGCCTCGAGCTCCTGCACGTCGAGCATCACCGTCATCACGACGCGCATGTAGTCAGCGTTGAAGGCCGCGAGCTCGGCCTCCAGCGTGGCCGTGTCGACCTCGATCTCGGCGAGCCGGTCGCGGAGCCGTGCCGTGTCGCGGTCGGCGGAGGTGACCAGATCGCCCATGCGCCGGGAATGATGACGGGTGGCGCGGAGCGGGTAGTGACCCGAGCCATGGCGACGAACGAGCGATTCATGCCGGTGCCCCGCGAGGCGGTCTGGGACGTGCTGGCCGACCCCTCGAGCTACGGCTACTGGGTCGTCGGGTCGAAGACCATCCGCGACGCCGAGCCCGAGTGGCCGGCGCCCGGCTCGAAGTTCCATCACACGATCGGCTTCGGGCCCTTGAAGCTCGACGACCACACCGTCGCGCTGGAGACCGAGCGCCCCCATCGCCTGCGCCTGCGCGCGAAGGGCCGCCCCGTCGGGACCGCCACGGTGACGCTCGAGCTGGAGCCCAAGGACGACGGCACGCTCGTGACGATCACCGAGAACCCCGACGGCGTGTTCTCCCCGCTCGCCCTGCTGCCGCCGCTGCACCTGCTCACGAAGGGCCGCAACGCCGAGTCCCTGATGCGCCTCGAGGAGCTGGCGCTGCGCCGCGCATGAAGCACACCTCGGTCTGGGTCGACACGGGGCCGCAGCCGGACGCCCGGCCGCGGCTCGAGGCGAACGTGGACGCGGACGTCGCGGTCATCGGCGGCGGCATCGTCGGGATCACGACCGCGCTGCTGCTCCAGGAGGCCGGGGCCCGCGTCGTCCTGCTCGAGGCCGGCCGGCTCGCGGGCGGCGTGAGCGGCTACACGACCGCGAAGGTCTCCTCCCAGCACGGGCTGATCTACGACCGGCTGCGCTCGGAGTTCGGCGCCGCGAGCGCCCGCGCCTACGGCGCCGCCAACGAGGCCGCGCTCGCGTGGATGGCCGCCCGCGTCGAGCGCGACGTCATCGACTGCGACTTCCGCCGCCGCGCCTCCTACGCCTACCTCGGGCCGGACGCCGACCGCTCCGACGCCGAGCGCGAGGCCGAGGCGGCGCTCGCCGCCGGGCTGCCGGCGTCGCTCGTCGATGAGACGCCGCTCCCCTACCCCGTCGCGGCCGCCGTGCGCTTCGACGACCAGGCGGAGTTCCACGTCCGCAAGTACCTGCTCGCCCTCGCCGAGCAGCTCGACGAGGTCTACGAGCACTCCCACGCCGTCCAGATCGACGACGACGAGCGCTGCACCGTCAAGACGCCCGGCGGCAACGTGACCGCCGACCACGTCATCGTCGCGACGCACTACCCGTTCCCCGACCGCGCGCTCGCCTTCGCGCGGGTCTCGCAGCAGCGCTCCTACGCGCTGCTGTGCCGGATCGCGGGCGCGCCGCCCGAGGGCATGTTCATCAGCGGCGACTCGCCGACCCGCTCCGTCCGCTCCGTCCCGGTCGACGGCGAGGAGCTGCTGCTGGTCGGCGGCGAGGGCCACAAGACCGGCGAGGGCGGCGACACCGAGGAGCGCTACCGCGCGCTCGAGCGCTTCGCCCGCGAGCACTGGGACGTGCAGTCCGTCGAGTACCGCTGGTCCTCGCAGGACGGCACGACGATCGACGGCGTGCCCTACGTCGGGTCGCTCACGCCCGGCAACGAGCAGGTGCTGATGGCGACCGGCTTCGCCAAGTGGGGCATGACCGGCGGCACCGCCGCGGCGATGATCCTGTCCGACCGGGTGCTGGGGCGCGAGAACCCGTGGGCCGGCCTCTTCAACCCGAACCGCGTCAAGCCGCGGTCCCTCGTCACCTTCGCCGAGGAGAACGCGAAGGTCGGCCTGCACTTCGTCGGCGACCGCCTGACCAAGCGCGGCACGCGCCCGATCGAGGACCTCGCGCCGGGCGAGGGCGACATCGTGCGCCACGCCGGCGAGAAGGTCGCCGGCCACCGCCGCGACGACGGCACGCTGGTCGCCGTCTCCCCCCTCTGCACCCACCTGGGCTGCCAGGTGAACTGGAACACCGCAGAGCGCAGCTGGGATTGCCCCTGCCACGGCTCGCGCTTCAGCCCCGAGGGCGAGGTGCTCCACGGACCGGCCGTGCACCGGCTGGAGACCAAGCCCGTCGACTAGGGAGCGTCACGGACCGCCGCGCGGATGCGCTCGAGGTGGCGGACGCTCACTCGAAGGTGACGGTGAGCCGGCCGAGCGGCTCGAGCCGGACCTCGACCTCGTCGCCGGGCGTCAGGTCGAGCGCGGGCACGATCGACCCGCAGATCACCATGTCGCCGCGCTCGAGCGTCTCGCCGGCCGCCTTCAGCGTCTTGGCGACGTGGGCCACCAGGCCGTCGAGGTCGCCGGTCGCCTCGGTCACGTCGTCCGCCGCCGCGACCTCCTCGCCGTTCACATAGAGGCGCAGCGCGACGTCGCCGACGCTCGCGCCCTCGGTGACCGGCCCGAGCATCACGTGGCGCTGGAAGATGTCGGCCGCGAGGATGTCCGCGGGGTCGCCGACGCTCGTGTCGAGGTCGACCAGCTCGATCGCTGCGCCGATGGCGGCGATCCCGCCGTCCTCGCCGACGCGGGCGACGATCTCCGGCTCCAGCTTCGGGTTGCCCCAGTTCGAGATGTCGACCACGGCGCCCGACTCCAGGCGGGCCGATTCGAGCAGGTAGCCGACCAGCGGCGCGTCGATCCCGAGCTTCTGCATCGCGGCCTCGGTGCCGAAGCCGAGCTTCCAGCCGAGCCCCCGGTCGTCGCGCGCGATCGCCCGCCGGCGGTCGCCGAGTTGGCTCTTCATCCCGCGGGTAATCCGTTCGTCCTCGCTCATCGGCGGGGATTGTGCCAGCCAGACCGGGTAGACGGTCCCGAAAGACCGACAGGGAGTGGATTCATGACATGGAAGCGCTTGATGGCCGGGGTGTGCGCGTCCGCGCTGCTGCTCGCGGGCTGCGGTGACGACGCCTCGGACTCGGCAAGCGGCGGCGGATCCGGCGGCTCGGACGAGAAGATCACCGGCAACAAGGTCATCGACCCGGGCTCGATGGACAGTGCGAAGGGCAGCCTCTCCTTCTGCACCGGAAAGGACACCTCGGGCTCCAAGACCGCCGGCGTCAAGGCCTTCAATAAGGCCAACCCCGGCATCACCGTGAAGCTGGTCGAGTTCCCGGAGTCCGCCGACGAGCAGCGCAACCAGTTCGTCCAGCGGCAGGAGGCCAAGGCCGCCGACTGCGACGTCTTCTACTCCGACGTCATCTGGACCGCGGAGTTCGCGCAGCAGAAGTGGCTCTACGACATGACGCCCTACGTCGAGTCGCGCCAGGACGAGTTCATCCCCTCGACGCTCGCCACGATCACCTACCAGGACAAGCAGTGGGGCGTGCCGCACAAGACCAACGCGGGCTTCCTCTACTACCGCACCGACCAGGTCGACAAGGCCCCGAAGACGTGGCAGGAGGTCTACGACGTCGCGGGCAAGAACGACGGCATCGCCTACCAGGGCGCGTCGTATGAGGGCCTGACCGTCAACTTCCTCGAGCTGGCCTTCGCGGCCGGTGGCAAGGTGCTCTCCGACGACGGCTCGAAGGCGGAGATCGACTCGCCCGAGAACGTCAAGGCGCTCAAGTTCATGGTCGACGGCATCAAGTCGGGCGCGGCCCCGAAGGCCGTCACGACCTACATGGAGGAGCCCGCGCGGCGCGCGTTCGAGTCCGGCCAGGCGACCTTCATGCGCAACTGGCCGTACTGCTACGCGCTCGCCCAGAAGGCGCCGAAGACCAAGGGCAAGTTCGCGGTCGTCCCGTACCCGGCCTTCGAGGGCGCGGGCAATGCCGGCGTCCTCGGCGGCGCCAACCTGGTGATCTCGACGTTCTCGAAGAACCCCGGCGCGTCGCTGAAGTTCATCGACTACATGACGCACCCGGAGCGCCAGAGCGAGGACATCGTCAAGTTCTCCGACGCCTCGCCGCTGAAGGCGGTCTACGAGGACCCGGCCGTCAAGAAGGCGCAGCCGTTCTCCGACGAGCTCAAGAGCGCGGTCGAGCAGGCCAAGACGCGCCCGGTCTCGCCGGTCTACTCGCAGGTCAGCGCGGCGATCTACAAGAACGTCAACAAGGCGCTGTCGGGCAACGTGTCGCCCGAGGAGGCGCTGAAGAAGGCGCAGTCCGACATGGACAAGGCCCTCAAGACGTTCTGAGCGGAAGCTCGGCCAGCAGGCGGCGTGGCTGCCCCAGCGCGACGGTGACGGCATCGTCGCGCCGGGGTGGCCCGGCGCCGGGGCCGGGGCGCATCTCGAGCTCGCCCGGCGCGGGCACGCGGCCGCAGGCCGGGCACTCGCCGGCCGGCCCGGTCTCGCTGCCGCACTCGACGTGCACGAAGACGCGCCGCGGACCCTTGGGGCTGTGGTGGCGCTCGCCCCACTGCATCAGCGCGTGGACGGCGGGCCACAGCTCGACGCCCCGCTCGGTCAGCAGCAGCTCGTCGCGCCCCGGCCGGTAGGGCCGGCGCTCGACCAGGCCGTCCTCGACCAGCGCGGCGATCCGCGCGCTCAGCACCGCGCGCGGGATGTCGAGGTGGCGCTGGAGGTCGCTGAAGCGCCGCACGCCGAAGAAGAGGTCGCGCAGGATCAGCAGCGTCCAGCGCTCCCCCACCACCTCGAGGGTGCGCGCGAGCGAGCAGCTCTGACCGGCGTAGTCGCTTCCGAGTGGCATCGGGCCGGAGCATACACGGCTCGGTTCAATCAATGAACCGAACGTGGTACGTTCCCGCGATGTCCGGCCGCCGCAACGCCACCGTCGTCATCGTCGCCGGCTGCCTGATCGCGCTCGTCACCTACGGGCTGCGCACGAGCTTCGGGCTGTTCACCGACCCGCTGTCGGACCTGCGCGGCTGGGACCGTGAGGCGTTCGCGCTCGCGATCGGGCTCCAGAACCTGATGTGGGGCATCGGCCAGCCGTTCGCCGGCGCGATCGCCGACCGCTACGGCGCGGGGCGCGTGCTCGCCGTGGGCGGCGTGCTGTACGCGGCCGGCACGGTGCTGATGGCGATGAGCACGAGCGCGGCGGCGCTGAGCCTGACCGGCGGCGTGCTGCTCGGCTTCGGGCTCTCGGGCGCGTCGTTCACGATCGTGCTGGCCGCCTTCGCGCGGCTCGTCCCGCCCGAGCGGCGGTCCTGGTCGCTGGGCCTCGCGACCGCGGCGGGCTCGCTCGGCCAGTTCCTCTTCGCCCCGCTCGGCCAGTCCTTCATCAGCGCCTACGGCCCGGTCACCGCGCTGCTGCTGCTGTCCTGCTTCATCGCGCTCGTCCCGCTGCTGGCCGGCGCGCTGACCGGCCGCGGCTCGCAGGAGGAGCGCGATGCCGAGCCGGAGATGTCGACCGCCGGCGCGATCCGCGGGGCGCTCTCGCACCCGAGCTACCTGCTGCTCCTCGGCGGCTTCTTCGTCTGCGGCTTCCACGTGGCGTTCATCACGACGCACCTCCCGCCCTACCTCGGCGACCTCGGCTTCAGCGCCGGGCTGGCCGCGTGGGCGCTCGCGCTGATCGGGCTGTTCAACGTGATCGGCGCCTACAGCGCCGGGCTGCTCGGCGGCGTCCACAGCAAGCGCCTGCTGCTGAGCGGCATCTACCTCTCGCGCGGGGTCGTGTTCGCGCTGTTCCTGGTGATCCCGACGACGCCGTTCATCGTGCTGCTGTTCGCGGCGGCGATGGGGCTGCTGTGGCTCTCGACCGTGCCGCTCACCTCGGGCTTGGTGGCCGTGATGTTCGGCACCCGCCACGTCGGGATGCTGTTCGGCTTCGTGTTCCTCTCGCACCAGATCGGCGCCTTCATCGGCGTCTGGCTGGGCGGCGCGGTGTACGAGGCCACGGGCACCTACGATCTGATGTGGTGGATCTCGATCGCGCTCAGCCTGACCGCCGCGGCGGTGCACCTCCCGATCCTGGAGCGGCGGGCGCCGCAGTGGGCGCCGGTGGCGGCATGAGCGTCCGCGTCCACGTGCTCGTCGCGCTGCTGCTGGTGATCCTCGCCACGGGGGGCGCCGCCTACCAGGCGAGCGCCGCCACCCAGTCAGGCTCCGCCGGCGACTCTCTCCGCTTAGTCTGCCCCCTGCACTAGCGGGTTGAGTGACGCGTGCGCGGGGTACCGCGTGGCGTGGTCTATAGGGGGAGAGGCATGAACACGCGCAGGGGCAGGATGCTGGCCGGGCTGATCGCGGTGGTCGCGAGCACGGCGGTTGCGGGAGGCGTCGTCGCGGCGACGCAGTCGACCGACGAGGCGGCGCTCGCGCCGAATCGCGGCGCACCGAGCCGGGACATCGAGAAGCGGGTGAACCGCTTGCTCCGGAAGATGACGATCGACGAGAAGCTGCAGCAGATCCAGCTCCTCTCCGACGGCCAGATCACGGACGCCGACGCGAAGGCCGGCGTCGGCAGCGTCTTCAGCCTCGTCGACCCGGTGCTGATCAACAAGTACCAGAAGATCGCGGTCGAGGAGTCGCGTCTCGGGATCCCGATCCTGTTCGCCTACGACACGATCCACGGCTACCGGACGATCTTCCCGATCCCGCTCGGCGCCGCCAGCTCCTTCGACCCGGGCGTCGCGTCTGACGACCACCGGATCGGCGCGCGCGAGTCGGCGGCGGTCGGCCTGAAGCAGATCTACAGCCCGATGGTCGACGTCTCGCACGACCCGCGCTGGGGCCGCATCTCCGAGGCCGGCGGCGAGGACCCGTACCTCAACTCCGTCTTCGCGGCCGCGCGCGTCAAGGCCGCCCAGGGCCGCGACTACTCCGCTCCCGACAAGGTCGTCACGAGCGTCAAGCACTACGCCGCGTACGGCCAGCCCGAGGGCGGCCGCGACTACGGCACGACCGACATGTCGGTGCAACGGCTGCACAACCTGTACCTGCCGCCGTTCAAGGCGGCGATCGACGCCGGCTCGGACACGGTGATGTGCTCGTTCAACTCGATCAACGGCCGCCCCGGCTGCGCGAACTACGAGTTGGAGACCGACCTGCTCAAGCGGAAGTGGGGCTTCGACGGCTTCATCGAGAGCGACTACACCGCTGTCGCCGAGCTGCGGGCGTGCCCGGCCGAGGACGCAGCTCGGCCCGAGTGCGGCCACGGCATCGCGGAGGACAGCGCAGGTGCTGCGGCGGCCGCGCTGAACGCGGGCACCGACTCCGAGATGGTCTCCACGCTGATCCGCGACAACGGCAAGAAGCTGCTCGCCCAGGGCCGCATCTCGGAGCGGCGGATCGACGACGCGGTGCGGCGGATCCTGCGCGTGAAGTTCCGCGCCGGGCTGTTCGAGAACCCCTACGTCGACGTCTCGAAGGCCGAGGCGGCGCAGATGAAGCCGGACGCCATCCGTGACGCGCGCAAGGCCGCGGGCCGCTCGATGGTGCTGCTGGAGAACAGCGGCAGCGGCGACTTCAAGCTGCCGTTCAGCAAGGACAAGAAGACCGCGGTGATCGGGCCGTTGGCCAAGAACGGCCACGACATGCTCGGCCCCTGGTGGGGCCGCGGGCGTGACGAGGACGCCGTCACCGTGTTCGACGGCATCAAGGCCCAGAGCACCCAGCCCACGACCTACGCCGAGGGCTGCTCGATCCAGGACCTCAACCCGCCGGAGAACTCGCCCGCGACCGAGTGCGGCTCGACCGCCGGGTTCGACGCGGCGGTCGCCGCCGCCAACGCGGCCGACCAGGTCGTGCTCGCGCTCGGTGAGTCGCGCGGGCAGAGCGGCGAGGCCGCCTCGCGCTCGGAGATCGACCTCCCGGGCCGGCAGGAGGAGCTGATCCGGCGCATCAAGGCGACCGGCAAGCCGTTCGTGGTCGTGCTGTTCAACGGGCGGCCGCTGACGCTCGACGGCGTCGTCGGCGAGGCGCCGGCGATCCTCGAGGCGTGGTTCCCCGGCGTCCAGGCCGGTCACGCGGTCGCCGACGTCGTGTTCGGCAAGGTCAACCCGGGCGGCAAGCTGCCCGTGTCGTTCCCGCAGCGGGTCGGCCAGGTGCCGATCTACTACAACCACGAGCCCACGGGGCGTCCGTGTGACGAGGCGTCGAAGTACAACTCGCGCTACCGCGATCTCCCGAGCTGCGACCCGGCGTACGTGTTCGGGTACGGCCTCAGCTACAGCAAGTTCGAGACCTCGAACCTGCGGTTGAGCGCGTCGAAGGTGTCCTCGCGCGGGAAGCTCACGGCCTCGGTCGACGTGACCAACGTCTCCGGGCCGAAGGGCGACGAGGTGGTGCAGCTGTACCTCCACGACCCGGTGGCGAGCCTCTCCCAGCCGGTCCGCCGGCTGCGCGGGTTCGAGCGCGTGACGCTCGCGCCCGGCCAGAAGCGCACGGTCACGTTCACGCTCGACCGCAGTGACTTCGGCTTCTACGACAACAGCGGCAGGTTCCGGGTCGAGCCGGGAACGATCGACGTGTACGCGGGCAACAGCTCGAAGGCGGAGCTCAAGCAGTCGTTCCTCGTGACCGGCTGAGGCCAGGCTCGGCTACCGGGTCCGCTGGACGGAGCTACGAGCGGGGGCGCTGCGGCGCCCCCGCCTCGCGGTTGTCGCGCGCGAGCAGGCGCGGGCTGTCGACGAGGATCCCGCGCCGGCGCAGCCCGGCGATCATCGGCTCGTGCTCGCCGAGGGTGACGAGCGTCGCGAAGGCCTCCTCGAGCCGCAGCGTGAAGACGACCGGCTGCCGCGGCGCGAGCGTGTCGTTGACCTGGCCGTCGAGCTCGATGCGCGCGCCGCCGTGCCCGGGGTCGAGCGTGATGCGGACGCGGCTGTCCGGTCCCGCGACGAGCGGCGGGCAGACGCCGCCGTGCGGTGACAGCGGCGTCACGACCATGCCGGCGGCGCCGGGCGCGAGCATCGGCCCGCCCGCCGCGAGCGTGTAGGCGGTCGAGCCGAGCGGCGTGGCGGCGACGACCCCGTCGCCGGCGATGCGGATGAAGCGCTCGCCGTCGACCTCGATCTCGACCATCACCTGGCCGGCCGCGCCGCGCACGAGCACGAGGTCGTTGATCGCCCGCAGGTCCTCCGCGTCCGCGCGCTCGACCACGATCGCGGGGAGCCGCTTCTCGGTCCAGTCGCCGGCCGCGACGCGGTGGAGCGCGTCGCCGATCTGGTCCGCCTTGACCGCGGTCAGCGCCCCGAGGCTGCCGCAGGCGATGCCGAGCACGGGGAGGTGGAGGGGCGCGGCGGCGCGCAGGGCGGCGAGCGCCGTGCCGTCGCCGCCGAGCGCCACCACGAGGTCGGCGCCGTCGACCTCGCCGGCCGGCGCGACCTGCTGCTCCTGGCCGGGCGAGGCGAGCTGGACGAGCTCCGCGCCCTGCGCCTCGGCCCACTCACGGAGCGTGGCGAGTGCGTTCCCGAGCTCGCGCCGCGGGTGCACGACGAGGGCGATGCGATCGAAGCGGTTGGCGTTCATGCGGGTCGGGACGGTACTGTCGCGGCCGCTCATGTGCTTCAGCTTCGACGCCCGGCCGCCCGACCTGCCCGCCGACCTGGCCCGCCCGCGCATCGCCGGCGGCGCCGGCGCCGAGCTGCTGGAGCTGACCTCGGCCGACGGGACGGCCTTCTCGGCCGCGCTCGCGGAGGCGCCGGAGGCGAGCGGCCGCGCGGTCGTGATCCTGCCGGACGTCCGCGGCCTCTACCCCTTCTACTCCGAGCTCGCCGAGCGCTTCGCCCAGGCCGGCCACCACGCGATCGCGTTCGACTACTTCGGCCGCACGGCCGGCCTCGGTCCGCGCGACGAGGACTTCGAGTACATGCCGCACGTGCGGCAGACGCACCCCTCCACCGTTCAGGCCGACGCCGCCGCGGCGCTCGCGGAGCTGCGCTCGCGCACGGGCGCCACCGCGGCGGTGACCGTCGGCTTCTGCTTCGGCGGCACCCAGTCGTTCCTCGCCTCCACGAACCCCGCGCTCGACCTCGACGGCGTCGTCGGCTTCTACGGCGGGCTGAACCCGGAGCGCTGGGGCGACGAGGGCCCGATCGCCCGCGCGGGCGACATGCACGGCCCTCTGCTCGGGCTCTACGGCGGCGCCGACGAGGGCATCCCGCCCGACCACATCGAGGCCTTCGAGCAGGGCCTCGCCGCGGCCGGCGTCGACCACGAGATCGTCGTCTACCCGGGCGCACCGCACTCGTTCTTCGACCGCCGCTTCGAGGAGCACGCCGAGGCCTGTGGCGACGCTTGGCGGCGGGTCCTGGGCTTCCTGCAGCGCGCAGACGCCTAGCGCGCGATCAGGTGAGCGTGTCGCGCAGGTGATCGGCGAGCCGTAGGGCGAGCGCCACGATCGTCAGCGTCGGGTTCGCGTGGCCACCGGTCGGGAACACCGAGCTGCCGGCGACATAGAGGTTGTCGCTGGTGTGGACGCGGCCGTCCGCGTCGACGACGCCACGGGTGGGGGTCGGCGGCCATCCGAGTCGTGCCGAGGTGGTGCGGTCCGCCGACCACGCGATCGGGCCATCCCTCGTCCGCCGGGACGACGGTGCCGAGCCCTCGTTCGCTGACCGTCGCCTGGAGTGCCGAGAGCCAGCCCGCGATCGAGCGGGTGTCCGCCTCACGCAGGCGCCAGTGCAACTGGACGCGGAACGCCGAGCGCGTCCTGGCGCGCGCCCAGCGTCACGCGGTTGTCGCGGTCGGGTGCCTGCTCGGTGCGGAAGTACAGCGTCCGCGGGGGAGCGCCGTCGAGGCCGGGCCGCGCGCGCGCGCCGAACGCTCGTCCAGCGCCGTGGCGAGATAGCGCCAGCGCCGCCACGCATTGTCCGCCGTGACGCGGGCGCGCGCGGCGACGGCCTTGCCCGGACCACGGCGAAGCCGAGCATAGGCGCGAGCAAGCGGAACCGTCAGCTCCGGCGGGGCGCTGAGGAGCCACGTGCCGGTCACGTATCGAGCGGGTTCCATGACGATCGAGGCGGCGAGCAGTCGGCGGCGCCGCTGCGCCGCCGCGGTCGGGGCGATCGCCCAGCGCACGTCGCGTCCCGAGCCGCTGGAGCGCACGTAGGAAGCCCAGTCCACGGCGTTCGGGGCCGTCACCAGATGGCCGGCCGGGACGTGCGGGTGCTCCATGAAGAAGCGCCCCACGAGATCGTGCTCGTTGCCGACGCCCACCCTGCGGCGGTGCACCGAGGCCAGCATCAGGCGGGCGTTCTCAATCGCCCCGGCGGCCAGGACCGTCGCGCGGGCTTGCACGGCGAACGAGCGACCGGTGAGCGTCTGCACGTTCACCCCGGCGACATGGTCGTCGTCGCCGGTAGCGTCGAGGCGGGTGACGTTCGCGTGCAGCACGACGCGGACTGCGGGCGAGGCGAGGACGCGGGCCCCGGGGACGTCCCCGAAGTTCGTCTCTGGGCTGTACTGAAAGATGATGTGCTCGAAGTCCGATCCCTCGAGCGGCAGGGCGGGTGGCAGCCGCCGTCGCCACTCGTCCCCATCGAAGCGCGCGGCGGGGAGCTCGAGCAGGGCCGCGGCCTCGCGCTCGAACTTCGCGACGTCATCCGAGGCGATCGGCCAGCCGCTGCCGGGTACCCACTCGCGGCGCTCGAAGTCCAGCGGGTCGAGCGGGCGGCACCATCCGCCCCAGCGGTTGCTGCCGCCGCCGAAGAGCCGGTAACGGCTGCTGTGCAATGGCCAGTAGCGGTGCCCGGTCGTCGTACCCGCGTTGAGGCGCTGGGTGGCGAGCTCCGGCTCGAAGCTGCCGCTCTCGAGCAGGCAGATCGACAACCCGCTCTCGCGCAGCCGATCGACGAGCGAGATCCCGGCCGGGCCGGCGCCCACGACGCACAGGTCGCAGCTCAGGGTCGTGCCGTCGGCGATCGAGCGCGCATCAATCTGCATGGAGTCGTGACGAAGCTAGTGACCGTCGGGTGCCGGCGACACCGACTCGATCACGCCGAGGATCTCGCGCACGCGGCAGACCAGCAGCCGCTCGTCCTCCACCTCGACCCAGACCCCCGCCGAGCGCGGGAACAGCACGTGGTCGCCGGGCGCGACCGGCATCTTGAAGTCGGGGAGGTCGGGCGGGCCGTCGCCGACGGCGAGGACGATCCCCTCGTTGGGCGGCACGTCCTGGGTGCCCTCCGGGACGAGCAGGCCGGACTTGCGCATGCGGTCGGGCTCGAGCTCCTTGATCACGACCTGGTCGAAGAGCGGGCGGAGGACGTCGGGCATGCGCGGCGACGATACGGAATCTCGGTCGAGACAGCCGCACCGCCGTGGGCCGGGCAGCCGTATCGCGCGGCGGTGGCCCGCGTGGTGCGATGAGCAGTCGATGCGGATCCTCCTCACGACGCGCGGCAGCGCCGGGCACCTGAACCCGCTCGCTCCCTTCGGGCACGCCGCGCTGCGCGCCGGGCACGAGGTGCTCGTCGCGGCCCAGCGCCAGCATGCTGCCAACGTCGAGCGGGCGGGCCTGCCGTTCGCGGGGTTCGGCGAGCCGCCGCCGGAGCAGTGGATGCCGCTGCTCGGCCAGTTCGGCGAGATGGACCTCGATAGCGCCAGCGCCGTGATGATCGGCGAGTACTTCGCGCGCATGGACACCGCCGCGGCGCTGCCGGGCCTGCGCGCGATCGTCGAGGACTGGCGGCCCGACGTGATCGTCCGGGAGTGCTGGGAGTACGGCTCCACGTTGGTCGCCGAGCTCCACGGGATCCCGGTCGTCCGCGTCGGGCTCGGGCTGGCGGCGGTCGAGGCGCTGTCGATCGACCTGGCCGCGCCCGCCGTCGACGCGGCGCGCGCCGAGCTCGGCCTGCCGCCCGACCCGGCCGGCGCCCGGCTTCGCAGACACGCCGCTCCTCACGATGATCCCGGAGGCGCTGGAGGACCCGCCGCCGTGGCCGACCCATCGCTTCCGCCACGTCGTGTCCGAGGACGCCCCGCCGCTCCCGGACTGGTGGCCCGGCAACGACGACCCGCTCGTCTACGTGACCTTCGGGTCGGTGACCGCGGGCGCGCACCTCTCCTACTTCCCCGCGCTCTACCGGGCGGCGATCGACGCGCTCGCGCCGCTGGCGGTGCGCGTGCTCCTGACGATCGGCGACCGCCGCGATCCCGCGGAGCTGGGCCCGCTGCCGGCCAACGTCCACGTCGAGGAGTGGGTCGCGCAGGGCGCGGTGGTGCCCCACGCCGCCGCGGTCGTCGGCCATGGCGGGCACGGGACGACGCTCGGCGCGCTCGCCCACGGCGTGCCGCAGGTCGTGGTGCCGCTGTTCAGCCTCGACCAGTGGGCGAACGCCGCCGCCGTCGAGCGGGCCGGCGCGGGCGTCGCCCTCAACGCGGACCGTGGCGGCCGGCGCGTGCTCGCGCGCCCCGGGCCCGAGGTGATCGACGGGCTCGGCCCCGCGGTCGAGCGCGTCCTCGCCGAGCCCGCGGACGAGGCCCGCCGGATCGCCGCCGCGATGCGCGCCTTGCCGCCCGCCGAAGCGGCCCTCGACCTGCTGGCCGCCCTGCCGGCCGAGACCCGCAGCTGAACGCGGTCAGGGCTCCTCGTCGAGCACCCGCAGCGAGCCGCGCGCGGCCCTGAGCGCGGTGACCTCCTCGGTCGTCAGGCCGTGGGCGATCACGTTGGAGACCTCGGCGACGGAGGCGATCACGCTGAGGCCGCGGACCAGCATCTTCGAGCGGTCGACGAGCAGCGTCGACTCCCCGGCCTGGGCGATCATCGTGCGCTTGACCTCGGCCTCGAGCGCGTCGGCGTCGGTCATCATCCCGCTGTCGGTCAGGCCCTTGACGCTGAGGAAGAGGCGGTCGGCGAAGTGGCCCTGGACGGTCCGGACCGCGAACGGGCCGACGAACGAGCGGGTGAGCCGCCGCAGGCTGCCGCCGACGCCGATGATGTCGGCGGTCGACCCGCCCTCGTTGAAGATCAGCTCCATCACGGGGAAGCTGTTGGTCAGCACGGTCGTCGCGATGCCGGTCTCGATGATCCGGCGCGCGACGAAGTAGCTCGTCGTCGAGGAGTCGAGGAAGACCGTCTCCCCCGGCGCCATCAGCGCGACCGCCTCCTCCGCCAGCCGGCGCTTGGGCTCGGCGGCGACCTTCAGGCGGCGGGCGAAGGAGTCCTCGTGCGCTGACGTGGTCGGCAGCACGCCGCCACCGTGGGTCCGGCGCAGCACGCCGCGGCGCTCGAGCTCGTCGAGGTCCCGCCGCGCGGTCACGGGCGACACGGAGAAGCGCGCCTCGACCTCGGAGACGGTCACCGACCCGGAGCTGCGCAGCGACTCGGTGATCTCGCGCCGCCGGGTCTCCGCGAGCAGGTTGCGACCGCCCTCTGATCGTTTGCGTGCGATTGTGTTCCCTTTCCGACGTTTCTGGCAATCCCTGCGCCGGAGCGACCAAACCACGCACCATTCGGTTTGTCAAGCGGAACCCGGTGCCGCAAAGCGTCACTTCCACCACCGCCTTGACAGCAAACGATCTTTCTGTCTTGATCCCTTTCGGTCGGAATCGGAGGGGAGACCATGTGGATCGACCACAAACCGCCAGCGTGACCGACGCTGCGGTCATCGAACTGCGCGACACCAGCAAGTCCTACGGCGCCGTCCAGGCGCTGCGCGACGGCAACCTGTCCCTGCGCCCCGGCGAGGTGCGCGCGCTGCTGGGCGAGAACGGGGCCGGCAAGTCGACGCTGGTGAAGGTCCTCGGCGGCGTCGTGCGCCGCGACACCGGCGACATGCTCGTCGACGGCCGGACGGTGGACTTCCATTCCCCGCACGAGGCCCGCGACGCCGGCATCGCGGTCATCTACCAGGAGCCGACGCTGTTCCCCGACCTGAGCATCGCGGAGAACGTCGTCATGGGCTACCACCCGCTCGGCTCACTGCGCCGGATCGACCGCGGGGCGATGTACGGCCGTGTCCAGGGCCTGCTCGACCGCCTCGGCGTGCGCCTCGATCCCGAGCGCCCGGTCCGCGGCCTCTCGATCGCCGACCAGCAGATCGTCGAGATCGCCAAGGCGCTGAGCTTCGAGGCGCGCGTGCTGATCATGGACGAGCCGACCGCCGCGCTCTCCGGCCCGGAGGTCGAGCGGCTGTTCGCGGTCGTCCGGACCCTGCGCGAGGAGGGCGCCGCCGTCCTCTTCATCTCCCACCGCCTCGACGAGGTGTTCGCGATCTGCGACACGGTCACCGTGATGCGCGACGGCGCCGTCGTGCACGCCGCGCCGATCGCCGACATGACGCCCGACGAGGTCGTCAAGCGGATGGTCGGGCGGGAGCTCTCCGCGCTCTTTCCCAAACAGGACGCCGAGGTCGGCGAGACCGTCCTGAGCGTGCAGCGCCTGACCCGCGAGGGCGTGTTCTTCGACGTCAGCTTCGAGGTGAAGGCGGGCGAGATCGTGGCGCTGGCCGGCCTCGTCGGCGCGGGCCGCAGCGAGGTCGCGCGGGCGATCTTCGGGATCGACAAGCCCGACGCCGGCCACGTCGAGGTCGCGGGCCGCAGGCTGCCGCCCGGCCGGCCGCTGACCGCGATGCGCGCCGGCATCGGCTTCGTGCCAGAGGACCGCCGCCAGCAGGGGCTCGTCATGGACCTCTCGGTCGCCCGCAACGCGACGATGACGCGCACCGGCGCGCTGTCCCGCCTCGGCCTCATCAACAGCGCCGCCGAGGACCGCCTGGCGCGCGAGTGGGCCAAGCGGCTGCAGCTCAAGTTCCACCGCCTCTCCGACCCCGCCGGCTTCCTCTCGGGCGGCAACCAGCAGAAGGTCGTGCTGGCCAAGTGGCTCGCGACCGAGCCGAAGCTGCTGATCCTCGACGAGCCGACGCGCGGGATCGACGTCGGCACGAAGTCCGAGGTCCACCGCCTGATGGGCGAGCTGGCGAGCCGCGGCCTCGCGGTGCTGATGATCTCCAGCGAGCTGCCCGAGGTGCTCGGCATGGCCGACCGCGTGCTGGTCATGCACGAGGGCCGCCTGACCGCCGAGCTCAGCCGTGACGAGGCCGACGAGGAGAGCGTCATCCGCGCCGCCACCGGCCAGCTCAGGGAGGGCTGCCGCGTGAGCGTCGACGCCCCCGCCGCCGGCGAGAGCGTCCAGGCCCGCCGCTACACCGAGTGGGTCTTCCGCGTCCGCGAGCTCGGCATCGTCGTCGCGCTCGCGCTGCTGATCGCCGTCACCGCGATCCTCGAGCCGCGCTTCATCGAGACCGACTCGCTGCGCAACCTCGCGCTCAACGCCTCGATCTTCGCGATCCTCGCGGCCGGCCAGACGCTCGTGCTCGTCACGCGCAACGTCGACCTCTCGGTCGGCTCCGTGCTCGGGCTGAGCGCCTACTTCGCCGGCGACCTGCTCTCCAACCACCCCGGCATGGCGCTGCCGCTCGTGTTCCTGCTCGGGATCGCGCTCGGCGCGGCGTGCGGGCTGCTCAACGGCATCCTCGTCACCTGGGGCCAGGTGCCCGCGCTCGTCGTGACGCTGGGGACGCTCTACATGTACCGCGGGCTCGCGTTCGTGTGGACCGACGGCAAGCAGATCAACGCCGAGACGCTGCCCGACCCCTTCCTCAACCTCGGCACCGACTCGATCCTCGGGATCCCGATCCTGGTGATCATCGCGCTGGTCGTGATCGTGATCGTGGGGCAGTGGCTGCGCGACTATCGCGCCGGCCGCGAGCTCTACGCGATCGGCTCGAACCCCGAGGGCGCGCGCCTCGCGGGCGTCCGCTCGGAGCGCCGCGTGCTGACCGCGTTCGTGCTCGCGGGCGCGCTCGCCGGCCTCGGCGGCGTCCTCTTCACCGCCCGCTTCGGCACCGTCGACGCGACCGCCGGCGTCGGCTACGAGCTGACCGTGATCGCGGCCGCGGTCGTCGGCGGCGTCGCGATCTTCGGCGGCACCGGCAGCGTCTACGGCGCCGCGCTCGGCGCGCTGCTGCTCGGCACGATCACCTCCTCGCTGATCATCCTCAAGGTCGAGGCGTTCTGGCAGCAGGCCGCGATCGGCGCGCTGCTGCTGCTCACGATCGCGTTCGACCGGCTGGTCGGCCTGCGCGTCGACGCCGCCCTGCGGCGAAGGAGCGCGCGCCGTGCAGGCTGAGACCGCGACGCTCGAGGAGCGCCCCACCGCCCCCGCCGACAACCGCACCGGTCAGGTGCGCGCGTTCCTCGGGCGCTGGGAGGCGCTGCTGATCGGGCTGATCGCGGTCACCTTCGTCGTCGGCCAGGCGCTGTCGTCGGAGTTCCTGACCGCGGACTCGTTCACCACCGGCTCGCTCGACCTCTCCGAGGTCGCGCTGATGGCGCTCGCGCTGACGCTCGTGATCATCGCCGCCGAGATCGACCTGTCGGTCGCCTCGGTGCTGGCGCTCTCGAGCGCGATCATGGCCGACCTCTGGAACGCGGGCCTGCCGCTCGAGCTGATCATGCCGATCTGCATCGTCGCCGGCGCGGCCTGCGGCGCCTTCAACGGCATCCTCGTGACGCGGCTCGGGCTGCCCTCGCTGGCGGTCACGATCGGCACGCTGGCGCTGTTCCGCGGGCTCGCCTTCGTGGTCATCGGCGACGAGTCGGTGACCGACTTCCCCGCGCTGTGGACCGACCGCGCGTTCGGCAACTTCGCCGGCACCTTCATCCCCAACACGATCGTGCTGTTCGCGATCCTCGCGGTCGCGTTCGGCGTCCTGCTGCACTCGACGCCGTTCGGGCGCTCGATCTACGCGGTCGGCGCGAACGAGGAGGCGTCGTACTTCTCGGGCCTGCGCGTGAAGCGGATCAAGCTGATCCTCTTCACCGTCTCGGGCGCCGTCGCCGCGCTCGCGGGCATCGTCATCACGCTGCGCAACTCGACCGCGGCCGCCAACGTCGGCCAGGGGTTCGAGCTGACCGCGATCACCGCCGTGCTGCTCGGCGGCGTCTCGATCTTCGGCGGCCGCGGCACGATCGTGGGGGTCATCCTCGCGCTGCTGCTGCTCGGAGGCATCCAGAAGGCGCTGCTGCTCAGCGAGTCCATCTCGTCGTACTGGATCCAGATCGTGACCGGGTTCCTCCTGGTCGCCTCGGTGCTGGGTCCGAACCTCGCGCGACGCGTCAGGGAGACGCGCCGGCGCCGCTCCAGTCAAAACCCTGAGGAGGGTCCGAAGTGATCAAGTTCCGTTCGCGCGTGCTGTTCGCCGTGCTGGCATTGGCCGCGCTGCTCGCCGTCTCCGCCTGTGGCTCCACGAAGGACGACGAGTCCGACAGCGCGTCGAGCTCGTCCAAGTCGTCATCCGGCGCCAACCCCGACGCCGAGCTCAAGCAGGGCCTCAAGACGGTCTCGATCCCGAAGCAGCTCGGCAACCCCTATGAGGAGTTCGAGCACTCCGGCGTCACCGAGGGCATGAAGGAGCTCGGCGGCTCGAACCGCATCTCCGGCCCGACCGACGCCGGCGCCTCGTCGCAGGTCTCGATCATCAACGCCGCCGTGCAGTCCAAGCCGGACGCGCTGATCATCGCCGGCAACGACCCGAACGCGATCGCCCCGGCCCTCAAGCAGGCCGCCCAGAAGGGCGTCAAGGTCGTGAGCATGGACTCCGACGTCGCGCCGGACGCGCGCAGCGTGTTCATCAACCAGGTCACGACGCAGCTGGTCGGTCAGAACCAGGTCGAGTCGATCGCGCGCCAGATCGACAACAAGGGCGAGATCGCGATCCTCTCGGCGACCGCCAACGCCACCAACCAGAACGCCTGGATCAAGGTGATGAAGGAGACGCTCAAGGACCCGAAGTACAAGGACATGAAGCTCGTCAAGGTCGCCTACGGCGATGACGACGACCAGAAGTCCTTCCAGGAGACCCAGGGCCTGATCCAGGCGTACCCGAACCTCAAGGGCATCATCTCGCCGACCACCGTCGGCGTCGCCGCCGCCGCGCGCTACCTGTCGAAGTCGCCGCAGAAGGGCAAGGTCAAGCTGACCGGGCTCGGCTTCCCGAACCAGATGCGCAAGTTCATCGAGGACGGCTCCGTCGACGAGGTCCAGCTGTGGGTCCCGAAGGACGTCGGCTACCTCGCCGCCCAGGCCGCCGTGGCGCTCGTCTCGGGCCGCATCACCGGCAAGGAGGGCGAGAAGTTCAAGGCCGGGCGGCTGGGCGACTACACGATCGGGAAGAACGGCGAGATCGTGCTCGGGCCGCTGACGACGTTCACCAAGAAGAACATCGGCGATTTCGACTTCTAGGTGGTCGTGAACGCTCGTGTCGGGGTGTTCGGGATCGGCCTGGACACCTACTGGCCCCAGTTCGAGGGCCTCAAGGAACGCATCGAGGGCTACCAGCGCCGCGTCGAGGAGCGGGTCGCGGCGCTGGGCGGCGAGGTCGTCTCCGCGGGGCTGGTGGACTCGGCCCAGGCCGCCCGCGCCGCGGGCGACCGGTTCGCGTCCGCGCAGGTCGACCTCGTCCTCTGCCATGCCGTCACCTACGCCACCTCGAGCACGGTGCTCCCGGTGGCGCAGGCGGCGGGCGCGCCGGTCGTGCTGCTGGGCCTCCAGCCGGCGCCGACGCTCGACTACGCCAACACCGACACGGGCGAGTGGCTGGCCAACTGCGCGGCCTGCTGCGTGCCCGAGATCGCGGGCGCGTTCACGCGCGCCCGCATCCCCTATGACACCGTCGCCGGCACGATCGACGACGACGAGCGCGCGTGGGCCAAGATCGGCGGCTGGGTCCGGGCCGCCGGCGTCGCCCGCGCGCTGCGACGGTCACGCATCGGCTTTCTCGGGCACACCTATCCGGGCATGCTCGACCTCTACACGGACTTCACCGCCGTGCACGCCCAGGTCGGCGCGCACGTCGAGGTGCTGGAGATCGACGACCTCGGCGCGCGGGTCGCGCAGGCGACCGCTGCGGAGGTGAGCGCGAAGCTCGATGAGGTCCGCGCGATGTTCGCCTTCGCCGACCCGTCGGACGACCCGATCGCCGGGCCGATCGAGGACGAGGCGCTCGACTGGTCCGCGCGCGTCGCGGTCGGCCTCGACCGGCTCGCGGCCGACTTCGAGCTCGACGCGCTGACCTACTACTACCGCGGCATCGACGGCAACGAGGCCGAGCGGCTGGGCGCCGGCGTGATCGTCGGCAACTCGCTGCTGACCGCGCGCGGGATCCCGACCGCGGGCGAGGGCGACCTCAAGACCAACCTCGCGCAGCTGATCCTCGACCGCCTCGGCGCCGGCGGCTCCTACACGGAGTTCTACGGGCTCGACTTCTCCGAGGACTTCATCCTCATGGGCCACGACGGGCCGGCGCACGTCGCGATCGCGCAGGAGCAGCCGACCCTGCGCGCGCTCAAGCTCTACCACGGCAAGCGCGGGGCCGGGCTGAGCGTCGAGCTGCAGGTCCGCTACGGCCCGATCACGATCGTGGGCTGCACGCAGACCGCGGAGGGCGAGCTGAAGCTGCTGGTCGGCGAGGGCGAGTCGATCCCGGGCGACACGTTCCGGATCGGCAACACGAACAGCCGGCTGCGCTTCGATCTCCCGCCCGCCGAGTTCTTCGAGCAGCTGGTGCGCGGAGGGCCCCACCCACCACGTCGCGCTCGGCGTCGGGCACGTCGGCGACGAGGTGCACAAGGTCGCCTCGATGCTCGGGCTCGAGTCCGTCGAGGTGGGCTGATGGAGCGCGTCTGCTTCCTGCTGCGCGTCCGGCCCGACCGGCTGGAGGAGTACAAGGCGCGCCACGCGGCAGTGTGGCCGGAGATGCGCGAGGCGCTGAGCGCGACCGGCTGGGGCAACTACTCGCTCTTCCTGGCCGAGGACGGGCTGCTGGTCGGCTACCTCGAGACCGAGGACTTCGCGGCCGCGGTCGCCGCCATGGAGGCGACCGACGTCAACGCGCGCTGGCAGGCGTCGATGGCGGAGTTCTTCGAGCTGCCCTCGGGCGAGCGGCCCGACACCGGGTTGCTGCGCCTCGAGGAGGTCTTCCACCTTGCCTGAGGCCTACGCCGCGATCGACCTCGGCGCCACCAGCGGGCGCGTCGTCACCGGCCGCCTCGACGGCGGGCGGATGACGCTGGAGGAGGTCCACCGCTTCCACAACCGGCCGGTGCGGCTGCCCGACGGGCTGCGCTGGAACCTGCTGCACCTGTTCACCGAGGCGCTCGCGGGGCTGCGCCGGGCCGGTCCGCTGAGCGGGGTCGGCGTCGACACCTGGGCGGTCGACTACGCGCTGCTCGACGGCGACGGGCGCGTGCTCGGCCTGCCCTTCCACTACCGCGACGACCGCACCGCCGGGATGGAGGAGCGCGCGTTCGGCCGCGTCCCCCAGGCCGAGCTGTACGCGACCACCGGCATCCAGACGCTGCCGATCAACACCGTCTTCCAGCTGCTGGCCGACGAGGGCTCGGCCGCGCTCGCCGCCGCCGAGCGGCTCGCGCTCGTCCCCGACCTGCTCGCGTACTGGCTCTGCGGCGAGCTCGCCAACGAGTCCACCAACGCCTCCTCGACCGGGCTGCTTGACGCGCGCAGCGGCGAGTGGGCGGGCGAGCTGATCGAGCGGCTCGGGCTCCCCCGCGGGATCTTCGGCGACCTCATCGAGCCCGGCACGGCGCTCGGGCCGCTGCTCGCCCACCACGAGCTCGGGCCGGTCACGACCTACGCGGTCGCCAGCCACGACACCGCCTCCGCCTTCGCCGCCGCACCGGTCCAGGACGAGCACGCCGCGATCCTGTCCAGCGGCACGTGGTCGCTGCTCGGGCTGGAGCTGCCGGAGCCGGTGCTGAGCGACGCCGCCCGCGAGGCCAACCTCACCAACGAGCGCGGCGTCGACGGCACCACGCGGCTGCTCAAGAACGTCATGGGCATGTGGCTGCTGGAGGAGTGCCGGCGCGCGTGGGGCGAGGAGGCCTCCTACGAGGAGCTGCAGCGGCTGGCGGAGTCCGTCGAGGGCGACGTGCCGCTGTTCGACCCCGACGACCCGAGCTTCCTCGCCCCCGGCGACATGCCGGCGCGGATCGCCGCCGCCTGCGAGCCGGACGCGCCCGCCGACATCGCCACGACCGTCCGCAGCATTTTCGTCTCGCTCGCCTGCAAGTACCGCTGGGTGATCGAACGCCTGGAGGCGGTCAGCGGCCGCGAGGTGCGCCGCATCCACCTGATCGGCGGCGGCGCGCGCAACGCGCTGCTGTCGCGCCTGACCGCCGACATCTGCGGCCGCGAGGTGCTGGTCGGGCCGTTCGAGGCGACCGCGCTCGGCAACGTCCTGGTGCAGGCCCGCGCCGCGGGCGAGCTGGGCTCGCTCGCCGAGCTGCGCGCCGTCGCCGCCGCGTCCGTGAACCCGACCGTCGACGCGCCCGCCGCCGACCGCGAGGGCGCCGAGGAGACCTACCGGCGCTTCCTCGACGTCACCGGCCTGCGCGAACGAACCACCGCATGAGCGATCCCGAGGAGACACCGTGACCGAAGCCATCGAGAGCCGCCTGCGCGAGCTCGTCATCGAGACCCCGTCGTGGGGCTACGCCGACTCGGGCACCCGCTTCGCGACGTTCCCGCAGGAAGGGCGCCCGCGCGACGTCTTCGAGCGCGTCGACGACGCCGCCGAGGTCCACCGCCTGACCGGCACCGCCGGCGCGGTGGCGTTGCACTTCCCGTGGGACGAGACCGACGACTACGGCGCGCTGCGCGCCCACATCGAGTCGCGCGGGCTGCGCGTCGGCGCGGTCAACCCGAACCTCTTCCAGGACCCCGACTACAAGCTCGGCTCGGTCACCCACCCGGACGGCCGCGTGCGCGAGAAGTCGGTCGCCCACCTGCTCGAGTGCCTGGAGATCGCGAGCGAGCTGGGCGCGACCGCGCAGTCGCTGTGGTTCGCCGACGGCACCAACTACCCGGGCCAGGACGACCTGCGCGAGCGCCGCCGCCGGCTCGTCCACGGCCTCTCGACGGTCTACGCGCAGCTGCCCGCCGATCAGCGGATGCTCGTCGAGTACAAGCTCTTCGAGCCCGCGTTCTACGCCACCGACCTCGCCGACTGGGGCTCGTCGCTGCTCGTGTGCCAGAAGCTCGGCGAGCGCGCGCAGGTGCTGGTCGACCTCGGCCACCACGCGCAGGGCGTGAACATCGAGCAGATCGTCGCGCTGCTCGACGAGGAGGACCGGCTCGGCGGCTTCCACTTCAACAACCGCAAGTACGCCGACGACGACCTGATCGTCGGCTCGGTCAACCCGTTCGAGCTGTTCCTGATCTTCTTCGAGCTCACGGCCGGCGGGGAGCTGCCGCGGCTGACGATCGACCAGGCCCACAACGTCGAGGCCAAGGTCGAGGCGATGGTGCTCAGCGTCGTCAACCTGCAGGAGGCCTACGCGAAGGCGCTGCTGGTCGACCGCAGCGCGCTGCGCGCCGCCCAGCAGGCCGGCGACGTGCTCGGCGCCCACGAGGCGCTGCTCGACGCCTACCGCTCGGACGTCCGCCCGCTGTGCGCCCGCGCCCGCGTGGCGGTCGGCGCCGCCGAGGACCCGGTCGCCGAGCTGCGCGCCTCCGGCTACGCGGAGCGCATCGCCACCGAACGCGAGACCCGACAGGAGATCACCCGATGAGCATCGCCACCCCACTCGTCGACACGCGTCGAGGACCTCTGGCCCGCCGACGCGCCGCCGGAGGGCGATCTCCTCGCCCAGCTCGTGCGTCGCCTCGAACCTGCTCGGCGCCAACCGCGCGGTCTCGAACTTCGGCGGCGGCAACACCTCCGCCAAGGGCACGGCGACCGACCACGCCGGCCGCGAGGTCGAGGTGATGTGGGTCAAGGGCTCGGGCTCCGACCTCGCGACGATGGGCGCGGAGCACTTCACCGGCCTGCGCATGGACGAGATGCTGCCGCTGATGGAGCGCTCGGAGATGAGCGACGAGGACATGGTCGCCTACCTCGCGCGCTGCCAGCTCGACCCGAAGATGCCGCGCGCGTCGATCGAGACGCTGCTGCACGCGTTCGTCCCGGCGCCGCACGTCCACCACACGCACCCGGACGGCATCAACGTGCTCGCCGGCACGGCCGACGGCGAGCGCCTGGTGCAGGAGTGCTTCGGCGACAGCGCCGCCTGGATCCCCTACATCCGGCCCGGCTTCACGCTGTCGCGCCAGGTCGGCGAGGCCGCGCGCGCGAACCCCGACCTCAAGCTCGTGGTGCTGGCCAAGCACGGCCTCGTGGTCTGGGGCGACAGCGCCGAGGAGGCCTACAAGCGCACGATCGAGGTCATCAACCAGGCGGTCGCGTTCGTCAACGAGCGCACCGGCGACACCCCGCGCTTCGGCGGGCGCCACCCGGCCGCCGACCGCGCCCGCCCGGAGCTCCTGAAGCGAGCTCCTGCCGGCGATCCGCGGCGCGGTGTCGAGCGAGAAGCACAAGCTGCTCACGCTCGACACCTCGGAGCGCTCGGTCGAGTTCGTCTCGTCGGTCGAGGCCGAGCACCTCGTCACCGTCGGCGCGCCCTGCCCCGACCACCTCGTGCACACCAAGCGCGTGCCGCTGTGGATCCCCTACGACCCCGACGCCGACGACGCGGACGCCCTGCGGGCGCGGATCGCCGAGCGCGCGGACGCGTTCCGCGCCGATTACCGCGCGTACGTCGAGGAGTTCGGCGACGACACGACCGAGCCCGCCGACCCGGACCCGCGGATCGTGCTGATCCAGCATCTCGGGCTCGTCTCGACCGGCACGACGACGAAGAACTCGACCGTCTCGCGCGACCTCTACCACCGCGCCATCGAGGTGATGGCCGGCGCCCAGGCGCTCGGCGAGTTCGTGTCGCTCGACGCCGCCGAGAGCTTCGCGATCGAGTACTGGCCGCTCGAGCTCTACAAGCTCGCCCAGGCGCCGCCGCCGGGCGAGCTCCAGGGCCAGGTCGCGCTCGTGACCGGCGGCGCCGGCGGGATCGGCCGCGCGATCGGCGACTCGCTGGCCGCCGCGGGCGCGTGCGTGGTCGCGTTCGACCTCGACCAGTCCGGCGCCGAGGACGCCGTCGAGGCCTACGGGGACAGCGGCCTCGCGGTCAGCGGCGACGTCACCAGCGAGGACGGGGTCGCGGCCGCCTTCGCCGCCGCCGTCGACCGCTACGGCGGCGTCGACATCCTCGTCTCGAACGCCGGCATCGCCTCCAGCGCGACGATCGAGGAGACGACGCTCGACGAGTGGAACCGCAACCACGGCATCCTCGTGACCGGCTACTTCCTCGTCGCGCGCGAGGCGTTCAAGGTCCTCAACCAGCAGGGCCGCGGCGGCTCGATCGTCTTCGTCGCCTCCAAGAACTCGGTCGTCGCCGGCAAGGGCGCCTCCGCCTACTCGTCGGCCAAGGCCGCCGAGCTGCACCTCGCCCGCTGCCTCGCCGAGGAGGGCGGCGCGAGCGGCATCCGCGTCAACACCGTCAACCCCGACGCGGTGCTCCAGGGCTCGCGCATCTGGGGCTCGTCCTGGCGCGAGGAGCGCGCGGCGTCCTACGGCATCGACCCCGACGAGCTCGAGGAGCACTACCGCAAGCGCACGACGCTGGGCGTCAACATCTTCCCCGAGGACATCGCCCAGGCGGTCCTGCACTTCGCCTCGCCGGCGCGGTCGGGGAAGAGCACGGGGAACATGCTCAACGTGGACGGCGGGGTGCCGGCGGCGTACGCGCGGTAGCTCTAGGCGAACGTCAACGGCGGCTGGGTAGGGGTCGGTCCGAAGCGCCCCGGCGACCACGAGTGTCATCTCGATGGCCCAGACGCATCGAGATGACATTCGTCGCGCACGCGGCGGCTCGCTCCCACTCCCACCCAGCCGCCGTTGACGTTCGCCCGAACCGCCGCGGGCGCCTCACATCCGCAGAAACGAAGCCCCGTTCACGTCCAGCACCGACCCACTCGCCATCACCGCCTCCGGCGAGGCGAGGTACACGATCGCCGCAGCCACCTCCTCCGGCGTCGCCACCCGCCCCAGCGGGCTCTCCGCGCGCCGCGCCTCCCCCTTCTCCCCCACCAGCTCCTCCGCGGCCATGTCGGTCTCCGTGAACCCCGGCGCGACCGAGGTGACCGCGATCCCGGGCGGCCCGAGCGCGCGGGCGAGCGACTGGCCGAACGCGATGATCCCGGCCTTGCTGGCGCCGTAGGCCGGGGCCTTCGGCTCGCCGCGGAACGCGCCGCGCGAGGCGACGTTGACGATGTGGCCGCCGCCCGGCCATGTGCTGCACGGCGCACCAGGTCACGTTCGCCGCGCCGACGAGGTTGACGCCGAGCATCTGCTGCCAGGCGCGCTGCCACTCCTCGTAGGTCGTCTCGGTGATCGGGTGCGGCTCGAAGATCGCCCGCGTTGTTGACGAGCACGTCGATGCCGCCGAGCGCCGCGGCCGCGGCGTCGACCATCTGCCGCACCGCGTCGGGATCGGCGAGGTCCGCGCCGACGACGACGTGCCCCTCCCCCGGCAGCGACGCGGCCACCTCGTCGGCGCGGTCGCGGCTCGCGCCGTAGTGCACCGCGACGCGGTCGCCGCGCGCGGCGAACGCGCGCGCCACCGCCGCGCCGATGCCGCGCGAGGCGCCCGTGACGAGGATCGCGCGGCTCATGGCGGCGATGGTACGCGCCCTATGCTCGTCGGCGATGAGGCTCTACGTCTGTTAGGGAACGTTCTACTCAGCCCGATCCCGGGCGGCCACGCCTGCGGCAACGCCTACGCGGCGCTGCGCGAGGCCGGCCACGACCCGGAGGTCGTCAAGGCCTACGGGGCCGGGATCCTGCCCGACGCGCTCGCCAACCGCACGTCCGGCCGCCAGGCCGCCAAGCGGCTCACCGGCAGCACGACCGTGCCCGTCCTCGAGCTCGACGACGGCACCGCGATCAGTGAGTCCGCGAAGATCGTGGAGTGGGCGCGGGCGAACCCCGCGACCCCGTGACCCACTCCATCTGCGCGACCTGCGGGACCCAGTTCTCCGCCTCCGAGGCGCCTCCGCCGAGCTGCCCGGTGTGCGAGGACGAGCGCCAGTACGTGCCCGTGAGCGGGCAGCGCTGGACGACGCTCGAGGAGCTGCGCGCCGACCACGCCAACCGCATCGAGGCCGAAGGCGAGCTGACCGCGATCGGCACCGAGCCGAAGTTCGCGATCGGCCAGCGCGCGCTGCTCGTCCCCTGGGGCGAGCGGCAGCTGCTGTGGGACTGCGTGACGCTGCTCGACGACGACACCGCCGCCGAGGTCGAGCGCCGCGGCGGGCTCGCCGCGATCGCGATCTCCCATCCGCACTACTACTCGGCGATGGTCGAGTGGGGCCGGCGCTTCGGCTGCCCCGTGTACCTGCACGCCGCCGACGCCGAGTGGATCATGCGACCCGATCCGGTCGTCGAGCTGTGGGAGGGCGAGCGCAAGGAGCTCGGCGACGGGCTGACGCTGATCCGCTGCGGCGGCCACTTCGAGGGCGGCACGGTCCTGCACTGGGCCGGCGGCGCGGGCGGCCGCGGCGCGCTGCTGTCGGGCGACATCGTCCAGGTGATCCCGGACCGCCGCCACGTCGGCTTCATGTACAGCTACCCCAACCTGATCCCGCTGCCGGCCGCGGAGGTGGAGGCGATCCGCGCCGCGCTCGACCCGTTCGCGTTCGAGACGCTCTACGGCGCCTGGTGGGGCACCGTGATCGGGGACGGCAAGGGCGCGGTCGAGCGCTCGGCCGCGCGCTACGTGCGCGCGATCAGCTCGGCCTGATCGCGCGGCGGCCTCGAGGATCGTCGAGAGCAGCCCCGGGAAGCGCGCCTCGAGGTCCTCCTCGCGCAGCGTGTTCACGCGCTTGGTCCCCTGCTGGCGCTGCTGGATGACGCCGGCCTCGCGCAGCACCTTGAAGTGATGGGTGCAGGTCGACTTCGTGACCGGCACGTCGAAGCTGCCGCAGGTGCGCGCCCTCGAAGTCGCCGGCCAGCCCACGGACCATCAGCAGCCGGACCGGGTCGGAGAGCGCGTGGAGCACGGCCGCGAGCTCGATCTCGTCGCGGCTGGGATGGGATGGCGTGTCGGAAGCGAGCACGATTTTTTTCCTCGGGTTGTACGACGATCGTCGTACTTTTGATACGGTACGACATTCATCGTACAACGAGGACTCCATATGACTCACCCCAGCACCACGCAGCCCCCACAGACCGACGGACGCTGGACCGCGCTGCTCGTGCTCTGCGCCGGCTTCATGATGATCATCCTCGACTCCACGATCGTGAACGTCGCGCTGCCGTCGATCCAGGAGGACCTGGGCTTCTCGCAGTCGACCCTCGCCTGGGTCGTCAACGGCTACCTGATCGCCTTCGGTGGTCTGCTGCTGCTCTCCGGGCGCCTCGGTGACCTGATCGGGCGCCGGCGCGTCTTCCTCTTCGGCCTCGCGCTCTTCACGCTCGCCTCGCTGGCCTGCGGCTTCGCCTCGAGCCAGGAAGTGCTGGTGGGCGCGCGCTTCGTCCAGGGCATCGGCGGCGCGCTGACCTCCGCCGTGATCCTCGGCATGATCGTCACGATGTTCCCCGAGCCGCGGGAGCAGGCGAAGGCGATCGGCATCTACAGCTTCGTCGCGTCCGCCGGCGCCTCGATCGGCCTGCTGGCCGGCGGCGCGCTGACGCAGGCGTTCAGCTGGCACTGGATCTTCTTCGTCAACATCCCGATCGGCGTCGCGACCGCGCTGCTGGCGCTGCGCTACGTCGAGGACGACAAGGGCCTCGGCCTCGACAAGGGCGCCGACGTCCTCGGCGCGCTGCTCGCCGACCGCCGCGCGTGATGCTCGGCGTCTACACCGTCCTCGAGGTCGGCGACCACGGCTGGACGTCGGCCCACACGCTCGGGTTCGGCGCTGCGTCGCTCGCGCTGCTGGCCGGCGTTCATCGCGCGCGAGTCGCGCGCGGCGACGCCGATGATCCCGCTGCGCGTGTTCCGCTCGCGCAACCTCTCGGGCGCGAGCCTGACGATCGTGCTGATGGTGGCCGGACTGTTCGGGATGTTCTTCCTCGGCGTCCTCTACCTGCAGCGGATCCTCGGCTACGACGCGATCGAGACCGGCCTCGCGTTCCTGCCCGTGTCGACGCTCATCGGCGTGATGTCGCTCGGTGTCTCGGCACGGCTGAACCTGCGCTTCGGCCCGCGGGCGACGCTGCTCCCGGGCCTCGTCCTGGTCGCGGTGGCGCTGGCCTACTTCTCCCGCGCACCCGTGGACGGCGACTACGTGGCCGACGTGCTGCCCGTCGTGGTCCTGCTCGGCGCCGGCGCCGGGCTCGTTTCCCCGCGCTGACGACGATCTCGATGTCCGGTGTCCTGCCGCACGACGCCGGCCTCGCCTCCGGCGTGGTCAACACGAGCATGCAGGTCGGAGGGGCCTTCGGCCTCGCCGTGCTCGCCACGCTGGCGACCGACCGCACCGAGGCCCTGCGCGCGCAGGGCGACTCGCCGCCGCGGCGCTGACCGGCGGCTACCAGCTCGCGTTCCTCGTCGCGGCCGGCCTGATCGGCGCCGCGATCCTGCTCGCCACGTTCGTGCTGCGCTCGGATCCCCCCGTCCAGGAGCGCGAGCACGAGCGGGCACCCGCGG
>CAWBCU010000001.1:0-91247 GCA_963787335.1 uncultured Solirubrobacterales bacterium | reverse complement strand
GTTGCCGACGATCGAGCGCGAGCCGCGGCGCTCGAAGTAGATCTCGGCGACGCGATAGCCCGCGGGGGTGTTACCCGCCTTCGGGCGAGCGCCCTTCTTGGTGTCCTTCGCAGACGACGGGGTGCCCGCCGCCTCCATCATGGCGACGCGGGTCTCCCCACGGTCGACCGTGACCAGCACTTGCTTTTTCAAGACGATTCCTCAGTGGATTAGAAGACGGTGGCCCGTCCCTTCCGCGATGCGGTGTCGCGCGCCTGCGCGTTGACCGATTGCAGAAGGCCGATGGCCAGGAATGTGACGAGCATCGACGAGCCGCCGAAGCTCAGGAGTGGTGCCGGGACACCGGTGATCGGCATGATCCCGACGGTCATCCCCACGTTGACGAAGATCTGGAAGAGCAGCATCGCCGTGATGCCGCCGGCGAGCAACGCGCCGTAGAGGTTCTTCGCCACTGTGAGGACGTGGAGCCCGCGCCATATCAACAGCGCGTACAGCGACAGCACGAGCGCGGCGCCGGCGAACCCGAAGGTCTCGCCCACGACCGCGAAGATGAAGTCCGTGTGGTGCTCGGGCAGGAAGTTCAGCCCGGTCTGCGTGGCGTTCTCCACGCCGCGACCGGTCTTCTCCCCCGACCCGATGGCGATCCTCGACTGCTGTTGCTGGTAGCCGGCGTCCCCCGGATCGCCCGAGGGGTTCAGGAACGCTGTCAAGCGCTGCACCTGGTAGGGCTTGAGGACCTCGACGCCGACCGCCGGCGCGACGGCGAGGACAAGGGTGATGGAGACGGCGCCGAGCGCCGCCAGGGCCGCGAAGTGACGCCATGGCGCCCCCGCGATGAAAAGGAGAGCGAGCACGCCGACCACGTAGACGAGCGAGGTGCCGAGGTCGGGCTGCGCCATCACGAGCATCGCGGGCAGCAGCGCCAGCAGCATGATCCGCGCCGTCACCTCGCGCCCCATCCGGCGCATGCGGTCGACGATGAAGCCCGAGAGGGCGATCACGAGCAGCAGCTTGCCGAGCTCTGAGGGCTGGTAGCGGAAGAGCGGCAGCTCGATCCAGCGCTTGGACCCGCGGGTCGCGGTCGCGAGCGCGAAGACGAGCAGGATCGAGCCGATCATCAGGCCGTAGATGGGGTACTTCAGCTCCCGCAGCCGCGAGTAGTCCAGCCGCGAGACGCCGTACATGAGCACCAGCCCGACCACCGCGTAGAGCGCCTGGCGCTCGAGGTAGTAGTAGGGCTGGCCGGCGACGTCGTCGCTGGTCGAGCCCTTGATCGCGACCAGCGAGCACGCGACGAGCCCGAGCGTCGCGAGCAGCAGCAGCGGATCGAGCCGCAGGTGCCACTGGCGCGGCACGAGCGGGGCGGGCAGCTCGGAGGCCGGCTGGATGGTCTGGTTGGCGCTCATCGGGTCGCGGAGCTCCCGGCCTTGAACCGGTCGTTGCCCAGATCGAACCAGTTGGAGAGGATCAATCGCGCCGCCGGCGCCGCGGTCTCGGCGCCGAAGCCGCCCTTCTCAACGGTGACGACCACGACGATGGGGCGGCTGGGATGAGGCACATAGGCGGCGTACCAGGACTGGTCGGGCTGCCCCGGGCGCTCCACGGTACCGGTCTTGCCGTAGACCGGAAGCTTTCCGCCCGCAAAGCCCGCAAAGACATCCGCGGAGGTTCCGCCCTCTTCCGAGGTCGCCTTGTGCAGGCCGTCCATGATCGTGGCCTGGTTGGTCTCGGAGAACTTCACGCGCCGCTTGGCGGTGGTGCGGAACTGCTCCACCGCGCGCCCGAGGCCGTCCTCGACGCTCATCGCCAGGTGCGGGCGCACGACCTTGCCGCCGTTGGCGATCGCCGAGTAGGCCGTCGCCATCTGCAGCGGCGTGGCCTGGAGGTCGCCCTGGCCGACCGAGAGGTTGACGTTGTCGCCCGTGGACCAGGGCCGCTCGATGCCGCCGCAGGCCTTCAACGCCGCCAGCGTCTGGGCGGGCACCTTCTCGCGCTTGACGCAGCGCGAGTACTTCGCGAAGCCCGCGTCGCGCCACTTGCGGTCGGGCACGAGGCCGTCGAACTCGCCGGGGATGTCGATCCCGGTCCTGTGCCCGAGGCCCAGCTTGCGGGCCCACTGCTGGATGATCGGCCCGCGCGAGTTGGCGCGCTCGCCGAGCGTGTAGAAGAAGACGTCGGAGGAGACCTGGAGCGCGCGCGGCAGCGCCAGCAGGCCATAGCGGGCGTCCTTGGCGTTCTTGAAGATCTGCGGGCCGAGCTTGAACTCGCCGTCGTCGAAGATCGTCTGCGACGGCGTGAGGATGCCCTCCTCGAGCGCGGCCATGGCGGTGATCGGCTTGAAGGTGGAGCCGGTCGGATAGGCGGCGGCGATCGCGCGGTTGAACAGCGGCGCGCCGTTCTCCTCGGAGTTGAGCTTGTCGAAGGTCTCCTGCGACAGCGGCTTGGCGAAGACGTTGGCGTCGAAGGACGGGTAGGAGCCGAGCGCGAGCACCTCGCCGTTGCTCGGGTCCATCGCCACGTAGGCGCCCGCCTTCGACGGGTTCCCGTTGGCGTTGGCGGCCTCGATCGCGCGCTTGAGCGCGTTGTTGGCGGCGCGCTGGAGGTCGAGGTCGAGCGTCAGGCGCAGGCGCTGGCCCTGCTGGGGCTCGCGGCGCGTGACCTCGCGGCGGTCGTCGCGGTTGCCGAGCGCGTTGATGACCACCCGCGTGAAGCCGTCCTGCCCGCGCAGGTAGCGGTCGTAGGTCTCCTCGATCCCGTCCTTGCCGATGCGCGTGCCGGCCGCGACCCCGCGGTACTTCTTCTTCTTCAGCTCGGCGGGCGAGATCTCGCGCAGGGTCCCGAACAGCTGGGCCGCCAGGTCCTTGTGGGGATAGGCGCGCAGGAACAGCTTCTCGACGTCGACGCCGGGGAACTCGTCCTTGCGCTCCTTGAGGTAGTTGAAGGCGGCGCGCGGCACGTCGGTCTTGACCGTCACGTTCGAGTACGGCGCCTCCGCGATCCCCTCGATCACGCGTCGGTGGATCGTCCGCGGCGACATCCCGAGCACGTGGCCGAGGCGGCGGAAGCTCCGGCGCAGGTTCGGCTCGCTGGCGGGTATCGGTGGCACCGCGACGGGACGCGCTCTCCGTGACGCGCGGACCAGCACCCGGCGCTCGCGGCGCTCGGCGCGTGTGTAGCGGCGCTCCTCCTCGCGGCGGGTGCGTTCCAGCGAGCGCAGCTGGTCGGCGGAGGCGAGCCGCGAGCGCTCGGCGCTCGAGCGCGCGGCGCGATAGCTGTCGGCGACCTTCAGCTCCGCCTCGGGCAGGCCGCTGGGGACGATCTGGACGACCGGCGCGACGCGCGTGCGCACCAGCCGGTTGCCGTCGCGGTCGACGATGTCGCCGCGCGGTGCCTCGATCTTGATCTTGCGCACGCGGTTCTCGCGCGCCTGGGTCACGTAGTCCTCGCCCGAGAGCACCTGCAGGAACCAGAGGCGGAAGAAGATGACCGCGAACAGCACGAACGCGAAGCCCCCGAGCACGGCGACCCGCACCGCGAGCTGCGGCGTGATCGCCGGGCGGCGCTCTTCCATGTTGGGAGGGCTCATGCTCGGCGAGATCGGGCTGAGCCCGCCGGTCGTGTAGGCGCGCCGGCGGCGACGCCGCGGGTCGTCGGGCAGGAACGGCGAGAGGACGCGGCGCACGAGCAGGTAGACCGGCAGCGCCAGCAGCGTGTTGAGGATGATCGTGAGCAGGATCTGGCGCACGAGCAGCAGCGACACGGGCGCGTCGACGCCGAGCAGGAACTGCATGACCGAGAAGCCGAGCGCGTAGACGCCGGTGGCGATCGCCCCGACGGCGACGGGGACGAGCCCGTGGGCGGGGTCGCGCAGCTCGCGCAGGCGGCCGGCGCCGTAGCCGACCGCGACCAGCACCAGCGAGGAGATCCCGAGCGTCTGGAGCAGCGCGGTGTCGATGAAGAGGCCGATCCCGAAGCCGAACAGCGCGCCCGGCACCGAGCCCATCAGGAGCCCGACGGAGGCGACCAGCAGCGGCGAGAGGTCGGCGGGGACGCCGAAGACGGTGATCTGGGCGACCGTGGTCAGCTGGAGGATCCCCCCGAGCAGGCCGAGCAGCGCGAGGCGGGCGACGACGGGCGCGGTCGGGGTCACGGCGACGGCGTGGAGGTCGAGGCGACGACGTCGGTCGCCGGCTTGGTCAGGACCTCGACGTACTCGAGGCGGCGCAGGTCGGCGGCGGGCCGGACGTGGATGCGGCGGTCGAGCTCGCCCTCGCCCTCGTCGACCTTGTGCACGGTCCCGATCAGGATGCCGGGCGGGAACAGCGACTTCAGCCGCGTCGAGACGGTGCCGGCCGTGACGATGCGCTCGCCGCGCTTGACCAGCTTGCCGCGGGGGACGAGCTCGAGCAGCAGGTCGCCGGGCGCCCCGACGGCGGGGTCGAGCGAGCCGGGCTCACCGGAGCGGGCGGCCTTGGCGGAGACGCCGAAGTCCTGGTCGGTCAGCAGCATCACGATCGCGTTGCCATCGGAGACTGACTTGACCTTGCCGACCAGCCCTTCACCGTTGATAACGGGCTGGTCGGGGCGCACGCCGTCGCTCGAGCCCTTGTTGATCTCGACGGTCGAGTACCAGGTGCTCGGGGAGCGCGCGAAGACGCGGGAGATCACCGGCTCGTAGGCCTTCATGCCGCCCGCCGTGTTGATGTCCAGCAGCGAGCGCAGCTGCTTGTTCTCGGCGCCGTCGACCTGGAGCTGGGTGACCTGGGTGCGCAGCGAGTCGCGCTCCTTCTTGAGCTTGTCGCGCTCGCTCTTGGCGTCCAGGGTCGACCCGAACCACCCGAACAGGTCGCGCACCGGCTTGACGACGCGGTTCGCGCCCTCCTGGATCGGGGCGAGCACCTCCATCGCACCGCGCTGGACGCTGTGCAGACCGCCTGAGCTGGATTCGCCGAAGTAGGCGGTGAGCAGGGTCAGCGAGAGGGCGACGAGCACGACCAGAACCGCGCGTCGTCGCCGTACCGCTTTGTCGTACATGCGGAAAGGATCTCCAAGGTGGTTGCGTTCTTCATCGCCGCTGCCGGCGGTTGTTACGCGAGCTGTTGCGGTTCGAGCGGTGGATCGCCTCGAACTCCTCGAGGGACCGGCCCGAGCCCACCGCGACGCAGGTCAGCGGCGACTCCGCGCGATGCGCGGGCATCTGCGTCTCCTCGCGCAGGCGCTCGTCGATGCCCTGCAGCAGCGAGCCTCCGCCGGCCAGCATGATCCCGCGGTCCATGATGTCGGACGCGAGCTCCGGCGGCGTGCGGTCCAGCGTCTCCTTGATGGCGTCGATGATCTGCACGAGCGGCTCCTCGAGCGCCGCGCGGACCTCCTCGGAGGTCAGCACCACGGTCTTGGGCAGCCCGGACACGAGGTCGCGGCCGCGGATCTCGGCCTGGACCTCCTCCTCGAGCGGGTAGGCAGACCCGATCTCGAGCTTGACCTCCTCCGCCGTCTGCTGGCCGATCAGGAGCTTGTACTCCTTCTTGACGTAGTTGATGATCGCCTCGTCGAGCTCGTCGCCGCCCACGCGGATCGACTGCGAGACGACGATGCCGCCGAGCGAGATCACGGCGACCTCCGAGGTCCCGCCGCCGATGTCGACCACCATGTTGCCGGTCGGCTCGCCAACCGGCAAACCCGCCCCGATGGCGGCGGCCATCGGCTCCTCGATCAGGTACGCCTGGCGCGCTCCGGCGCTCAGGCAGGCCTCCTCGACGGCGCGCTTCTCGACCCCGGTCACGCCGGAGGGAACACAGACCACGACGCGCGGATGCGCCCAGCGGTTCTGGTGCACCTTCTGGATGAAGTGCCGGAGCATCTCCTCCGTGACGTCGAAGTCGGCGATCACGCCGTCTTTGAGCGGCCGGATCGCCGAGATCGTCCCCGGCGTGCGGCCGAGCATGCGCTTGGCCTCGATCCCCACCGCGTGCACCTCGCCGGTGCGCGAGTCGATCGCGACCACCGAGGGCTCGGAGAGCACGATGCCGCGGCCCCGCACGTAGACGAGGGTGTTGGCCGTGCCGAGATCGACCGCCATGTCACGGCCACCGAATCCGGTGAGGTACGAGAAGAAGCCCATGAGGAGTTGAAACCCTGCGCGCGCGACCGGGGCGTGGGGCCCGAGGGGTCACGCGCAGTCGGCGGCAGTCTACCGAAGACCCTGCGCGGAACCCCTGGAAATCAGGCCGTGGGCAGGAGCTCCGGGCGGAGCTGCAAGAGCCGTGCCAGGGGCAGCCCGACGACGTTCAGATAATCGCCCTGGATTTCGGTGATCAGCACTGCGCCGCGGCCCTGGATCGCATAGCCGCCGGCGCGCCCCTCCCACTCCCTGGACCTCACGTACCAGTCGAGGGTCGCCCGGTCGAGGGTTCGGAACGTCACGGCGGTCCGCTCGACCGCGCTGGCGAGCACCTCGCCGCCGCGGACGAGGACGATGCCGCCGACCACCTCGTGGGTGCGGCCCGACAGGCGGGCGAGGAAGCGCTGCGCCGCGGCCTCGTCCTCCGGCTTGCCGAGGATGTCGCCGTCGAGCGCGACGTCGGTGTCGGCGCCGAGGACGAGGGCGTCGCCGGCGCCCGCGGCGACCGCGAGCGCCTTGCGGCGGGCGTTCTCCTCCGCGACCCAGGCCGGGTCGCCCTCGCTCTCCTCCTCGACGCCGGAGACCCGGACCTCGAACGGGATGCCCGACCTGCTCGAGGATGGCCCGCCGCTGCGGCGAGGCCGACGCGAGGATCAGAGTTCGGGGAAGAACAGCTTCGCCTCGCGCTCGGCCGACTCCGGGGCGTCGGAGCCGTGGACCATGTTCTGGCCGACCTCGACCGCGAAGTCGCCGCGGATCGAGCCGGTCGCCGCCTCGAGCGGGTTCGTCGCGCCGATCACCTGGCGGGCGGCGGGCACGGCCTTGTCGCCCTCGAGCACCATCGCGACCAGCGGGCCGGAGGTGATGAAGGAGACGAGCTCGTCGAAGAACGGCTTGCCGTCGTGCTCGGCGTAGTGCTGCTGGGCCAGCTCGATGTCCATCGTCATGTGCTTGAGAGCGACGATGCGCAGGCCCTTGCGCTCGAAGCGGGCGATGATCTCGCCGGTCAGGTTGCGCGCGAACGCATCCGGCTTGACCAGGATGAGGGTCCGGTCCATGTACTTCCTTTCAGGGTCGGGGTCAGTCGACGGACGGCGGCGGCGGTTCTGCGGCCGTAACGGCCTGTTCCGACGAAGTGCCGCCGCGTCGGCGGCGGCGCGCGGAGGGCGGCGGGACGGCGCCCGTCTCGGCCTCGCAGTACGGGCACAGCTTCCAGGCGGGGTCGATCGGCTTGCCGCAGGAGTAGCAGCGCTCCTTGAGGCGGCGCATGCAGCTCGGGCAGCGCAGGTACTCGCCCTTGACCTCGTAGTCGCAGTACGGGCACAGCTGATAGTCGAACGACGACAGGCGCGCCTCGGCGGCCTGCATCTCGAGCTCGCGCAGGCGCACGTCGTCGAGGAACTCGGGCGGCCGCACGATCGCGTAGACGATCGTGCCGACGAACGGGAACAGCGACGCGGCGGTGGCGCAGGCGACCAGCATCGGGTCGTCGATGCGACGGCGCGCGTCGGCGAAGGTCCAGAAGATGAGCGCCGCCCAGACGACGACGAGCACGAGGATGAGGACATTGACGCCGGTGTTGACGCTGTCGTTGTTGATGCCGAAAACGCCGAGGGTCAGAAGAGGCACCGGGAAAGCGTACCCGGCGTCTTACAGGAACATCCGGCCAAAGCCGTAGCCGAGCGCGAAGAAGACCAGGATCACGAGCGCGACGACGATCGCGACGAGCGCGACCATCTGCAGCACGCCTGGCCCGCGCTCGTTCACAGCGCTGACCTCCGGCGGGTGCCCGGGGCGGCCAGCAGGTCGGCCACGAGGTAGATCGACCCGGTCGCCACGACCGCTCCATCCTCCCCTGCAAGATCCTGTGCCATGCGCACCGCGGCGTGCGGCTGGGCCTCGATCTCGGCCGGCGGGCCCGACAGCTGGCTCCACAGCGAGGCGAGCGTGGCGGGCGAGAGCGCGCGCGGGTTCTGCGACGTGGTGAAGACCGCGCCGGAGCAGAGGTCGACGAGCTCGCGCAGCATCCCGGCCGCGTCCTTGTCGTCGAGGACGGAGAACACGCCGATCAGCCGCCGGTGGCCGACGACCTCGCGCAGCGCCGACGCCAGCGCCGCGATCCCGCTCGGGTTGTGCGCGCCGTCGTAGATCGTCAGCGGCGCCTCGCTCATGACCTCGAAGCGCCCGGGCACGGTGATGCCCGAGGCGGCCAGCACCGCGGCCTCGTCGAGGTCGCCGTGCAGCGCGGCCGCCGCGGCCTGGGCGACCGCGAAGTTCGTGCGCTGGAAGCCCTGGAGCGGCGCGCCGGTGGCCGGGTCGACCCGCACCACGTGCGCATCGACCTTCGCGACCTCGGCCTCGACCTCGGGCTCGAGCGGCCCGACCACGAGCGTCGAGCCGGGTGCCACGACGGCGAGCTTCTCGCGCGCGATGTCGGTCAGCGTCGGGCCGAGCCAGCGCGTGTGCTCGAGCCCGACGTTGGTGAGCACCGCGACCGGCGCCGCCAGCACGTTGGTGGCGTCGTGGCGGCCGCCGAGCCCCGCCTCCACGACCGCGACCTCGACCTCCTGCTCGGCCAGCTCGGCGAACGCCGCGGCCGTCAGCAGCTCGAACTGGGTGACGTGCTCGCCGCCCGTGAGCGTGCGGTCGACCTTGGCGGCCGCGGACGCGGCGCGCTCCACCGCCGCGCCGAAGCGGTCGGGCTCGAGGTCGGTGTCGCCGATGCGGATGCGCTCCGCGAAGGTCGCGAGGTGCGGCGAGAGGTAGGCGCCCGTGCGCACGCCGTGCGCCTCGAGGATCGCCGCGGTCATCCGCACCGTCGAGCTCTTGCCGTTCGTGCCGACGACGTGGATCGCCCGGAAGGCCTGCTGCGGGCTGCCGAGCGCGGTCAGCAGCCGGCGCATCCGCTCCAGCCCGAACTTCATGCCGAACAGCTCCAGCGAGAGGAGGTGGTCCTCCGCCCGCTCCAGCGACCAGCTCAATCGAGGGCCTCGAGCTCTGCGCGCAGGCGCGCGAGCTTCTCGCGCTCGGCCTCGACGACCTGGGGCGGTGCCTTGGCGACGAAGCCCTGGTTGGCGAGCTTGCCCTCGGCGCGGGCGATGTCGCCCTCGAGCCGCGTGCGCGCCTTCGCGGTGCGCTCCGCCTCGGCCGCGCTGTCGACGGCGTCCTCGGTGAGGATCGCGATGCTGCCGCCGGGGACCTGGACGGTCGCCACGGGCTGGGTGCCGTTGCCGCTCCACTCGACGCGCGCGAGCCGCGCGACCGCGTCGCGCATGCGGTCATAGCCGTCGGCGTCGAGCCGCGCCTCGAGCGCGCGCCCGGGCGGTGCGCCGACGCTGTCGCGCCAGCCGCGCAGCGCCTGGACCGCCTCGATCGCGCGCGCGATCTCGGCCTCGGCGGCGTCGTCGATCAGCGACTCGTCGGCGGCCGGGAACGGCTGGGCCATCAGCAGCCCGTCGGACCCGGGGACGAACGACCAGATCTCCTCGGTCACGAACGGGATCACCGGATGGGCGAGCGCGAGCGTCTCCGACAGCACGTGCAGCGCGACCGCCGAGACGTCGGCGTTGTCATCGGCGTAGAGGCGCGGCTTGATCAGCTCGAGGTACCAGTCGCAGAGGTCGCCGTAGACGAAGTCGTAGAGGCCGAGCACGGCGCGGTGGAACTCGAAGGTCTCGAACGCCCGCTCGGTGGCGGCCTTGGTGCGCTGCAGGCGCGACAGGATCCACGCGTCCTCGACGGTGGTGGCGCGCGGCTCGGGCAGCTCGCCGGGGGCGCGCAGCAGCACGAGCCGCGACGCGTTCCAGAGCTTGTTGGCGAGCTGGCGGCCCTGGGCGACCTTGTCCTCGTTGAAGCGGACGTCCTGCGAGGAGGACATCGCCAGCAGGCCGAAGCGGACCGCGTCGGCGCCGTAGGCGGGGAAGTCCCCACCCTGCTCGAACACCGGCGGGCGCGGGCCGCCCTCGATCAGCGCCAGCGGGTCGATCCCGGTGCCGAGCGACTTCGACATCCGGCGGCCGTCGGGGGCCTGGATGATCGAGTGCAGGTACACGTCCGTGAACGGGATGTCGCCCGCGAACTCGATCCCGAACATGATCATCCGGGCGACCCACAGGAAGAGGATCTCGCGGCCGGTCGAGAGCACGTCGGTCGGGTAGAAGGCGCGCAGCTGCGCGGTGTCCTCGGGCCAGCCGAGCGTCGCGAACGGCCACAGCCCGGAGGAGAACCAGGTGTCGAGGACGTCGGGGTCGCGGGTCCAGCCCTCGCCCTCCGGCGGCTCCATGCCGCAGTAGGTCTCCTCCTCGCCGCGGTACCAGACCGGGATCTGGTGGCCCCACCAGAGCTGGCGCGAGATGCACCAGGGGCGGATGTTCTCCATCCAGTTGAGGTAGACGCGGGTCCAGTTCTCGGGGTGGATCTTGATGCGGCCGCTGGTGACCACCTCGATGGCCGGCTTGACCAGCTCGTCCATGCGCATGAACCACTGGAGGGAGATGAGCGGCTCGATGCGCTCGCCCGAGCGGTGCGAGAACGGGACGTTGTGCGTGTAGGGCTCGGTGCGGGCGATCGCGCCCTCCTCGCGCAGCGCCGCGACGACGGCCTCGCGCGCCTCGAGCGCGGTCAGGCCCTGGAAGCGCTCGCCGGCCTCGGCGGTCATGCGCCCGTCCTCGCCGATCGCCGAGATCTCCTCGAGCCCGTGGGCGCGGCCGATCTCGAAGTCGTTGGGGTCGTGCCCGGGCGTGATCTTGAGGGCGCCGGTGCCGAACTCGGGCTTGACGTAGGGGTCGGCGATGATCTTCAGCCGCCGGCCGACGATCGGCAGGATCGCCGTCTCCCCCACCAGGCGCGTGTAGCGCTCGTCGTCGGGATGGACCGCGATCGCCGTGTCGGCGAGCATCGTCTCCGGGCGCACGGTGGCGATCGTGAGCGACCCGTGGCCGCTCTCCAGCGGGTAGTCGACGTAGTAGAGGGTGTCGGTGACCTCGCGCTCCTCGACCTCGAGGTCGGAGATCGCCGAGCGCGAGCCCGGGTCCCAGTTGACCATGTAGTTGTCGCGGTAGATCAGGCCCTTGGCGAACAGGTCGACGAAGACCTTCTGGACGGCGTGCGCGTACTTCGGGTCGAGCGTGAAGCGCTCCTCGGCGTAGTCGCAGGAGGCGCCCAGCCGCTTGTACTGCTCGAGGATCGTGCCGCCGTACTGCTCCTTCCACTCCCACGTGCGCTCGACGAACGCCTCGCGCCCGAGCTCCTCGCGGCTCGTGCCCTGGGAGCGCAGCAGGCGCTCGACCTGGGTCTGGGTCGCGATCCCGGCGTGGTCCATGCCGAGGATCCACTTCGTGTTGCGGCCCTGCATGCGCGCGTGGCGGATCAGGCCGTCCTGGATCGCGCCGTTGAGCGCGTGGCCCATGTGCAGCGCGCCGGTGACGTTCGGGGGCGGGATCGCGATCGAGTAGTTCTCCTCCGGCGAGCCGGTCGGCTCGGGGTGGAACAGCCCGGACTGCTCCCAGCGCTCGAACACGCGCGGCTCGGCCTCGGCGGGCTCGTAACGGGTGCGGGTCTCGAGGTCTGTGCTCATGGGCACGCTGAGGATAGGCGCGGCCGGGGTAGGAGGAGCGGATGCCCGCGCGCCCCGACGTCCTCGACCGGCTCGTCGCGCGCCTCGACCCCACCGCCTGGGACGTTCCCGGCAGCCAGGCACTGATCCGGCTCGCGGTCGACGACGTGGGCGAGTGGGACCTCCTGATCAGCGGCAGCACACGCGAGCTCGTGCCGGCGGAGCCGAAGCTGCGCCCCGACGCGCGGCTGTGCGCCGACCGCGGCACCTGGTCGCGGATCGCCCGCGACCTCAGCGGCGGCATGAACGCGTTCCGCCAGGGACGCCTGCAGATCCGCGACAACCTGCACCTCGGCGTCGGCTTCCTCGCCGCGACGAGCGGGAGCACCGACCCGGCGCGCCTGGAGATGGCTCGCGTCCGCACGCCGCTGGGCGACATCGCGGTGGCGCGCGCCGGCGACCCCAACGCGCAGCCCGTCGTCATGCTCCACGGCCTCGGCGGGACCAAGGGCTCGTTCCTGCCGACCGTCGCCGCGCTGGCCGACTCCTACCGGACCCTGGCGATCGACCTGCCGGGCTTCGGCGACTCGGTCAAGCCGGTCGGCGCCGCCTATGACCCGCGCTTCTTCGCCAAGGCGGTGTGCGGCTTCATGGACGCCTGCGGGATCGACAGCGCGCACCTGATCGGCAACTCGATGGGCGGCCGCGTCGCGCTCGAGGTCGGCTTCCAGAACCCGGACCGCGTCGACCGGATCGTCGGGCTCGCCGCCTCACCCGCCTGGCGCCGCGACCGCCGCTGGGCGCCGCTGGTGAAGGCGCTGCGGCCGGAGCTCGGGCTGCTCCAGCTCGCGCCGCGGCCGGTGGTCGAGGAGTTCGCGCGCCGCTTCGTCCCGGGCGGCCGGGCCGGCTGGTCTGCGGTCGGCGTCGACGAGTTCCTGCGCGCGTATCTGCAGCCGCGCGGCCGTGCGGCGTTCTACGCCGCGCTGCGGCACATCTACCTCGACGAGCCCGAAGGCGAGGATGGGTTCTGGACGCGGCTGGCGGTGCTGGAGAGCGACTCGCTGTTCGTGTGGGGGCGCAGTGATCGGCTGGTGCCGATCGCGTTTGCCCGGCATGTGCGGGAGGCGCTGCCGCGGGCGAGGCATGTCGAGCTCGAGTGCGGGCATGTGCCGCAGCTGGAGGCGCCGAGGGAGACGCATGCGGCGATCCGGCGGTTCCTGGCGGCTCACCGTCGCGCCGCGGCGGCCTGAGCGGCGCAGCTGAGCCCTCTACTGCGGGATCGCGCGCACGCCGCTGGCGCCGGTGCGGCGCTCGAGGCGCAGCCCCGTGGCCGGGCGGACCGCGTGGGCGGCGAGCAGGCGCAGCGCGGCGTCGGCGAGGCGCAGGTCGGCCGACTCCGCGTCGCCGTAGATCTCGAGCAGCCAGGCGCCGCGGCCGTCGGAGGCCGCCGCGGCCAGAACATCCGTCATCCGCCAGTCGTCGAGCAGCGCGCGCTCGGCGGGGTCGGCGTCGGCGTCGCCCGCGTAGAGGTGGAGCGACCCGCCGTTGGCGAGCAGGTCGGACGTGCGCGGGTAGGCGGCGAGGTCGTAGCGCTCGCCGTCGACGCCGAAGCGCACGCTGGAGGAGTGCCCGGAGCGCAGGTCGAGCGTGAACAGCGTCTCGATCACCCCGGCGCCGTGCGGGCACAGCGAGACCGCGGCGGCCGAGGCGCGCAGGGTCGACCCGATCGAGGTCGCCAGGCCCTCGAGCCGCTCGAGCGGCGCGGCGGTCCGCAGCGGCCCGTCGAGCAGGTCGAGCGCCTGCACGAGCAGCGCGCTCGTGTCGACCTCGAGCCCGTCGCGGCGAGCGCGGCGGGCGCCGGGCCGACCCGTCGAGCGCCAGGCGGTCTGGGGGTCGATGTCGGCGAGGCAGATGCGGCCGCGGCCGGTCCGCTTGGCGGAGTAGAGCGCCGCGTCGGCGGCGCGCAGGAGCTCGGAGGGCCGCTGCACGTTGAGGCGGGTGGAGGCGATGCCGCAGGAGAGGCCGACCGGCGGCCGGTGCGTCGCGAGGCGGTCGATCGCGCCCTCCATCACGCGCTGCATCTCCTCGACGCTGGAACCCTCGGCGAGGATGGCGAACTCGTCGCCGCTGAGCCGGCAGACCAGCGTCTTCGGCAGCGCCTCGGCCGCCGTGCGCAGCGTGCTCGCCACCGCCTTCAGGGCCCAGTCGCCGCCGTGGTGCCCGCGGATGTCGTTGAGCTCCTTGAGGTTGTCGACGTCGCACAGCAGCAGCGTCACCTCGCCGCCCTCGTCGAGCGCGACGCTGAGCCGCTCCTCGAGCGCGCGCCGGTTGGCGAGGCCCGGTCAGCCCGTCCTGGAGCGCGAGCTCGGCCATGCGCCCGAACAGCTCGGCCCGGCCGACGCCGGCGGCGACCTGCCCGGCGATCGCGTTCAGGAGCCGCAGGTCGTGCTCGTCGAAGTCGGGCTGGTCGTGACCGCGGCTCGCCCACAGCTCGCCCCACGCGACGTCGCCGAGCATCACCGGCACGGCCAGGCAGGAGCGCCGGCCGAGCCGCTCGAGCATGACCCGCTCGGTCTGGTGGAGGTCGGGATCGTCGACGACGCCGACGTAGGAGCGGCCGTCGACCAGCAGCTGCTTGAGCGGGTCGTCGTCGCCGAGCCGGTAGATCTCGTCGCTCGGGTGGCGGACCTCGCCCTCGATGAGCACGCCGGCGTTGACCAGGGTGCGCAGCACCTCGGCCTGCGCCTCCCAGCGGGAGACCGAGACCGACGTGGCGCCGAGCGCGTTCAGCGCCTCCTCGGCGGCGCGGTCGAGGAGCTCGTCGAGCGAGTTCGTGCCGGCCACGGCGGACGACAGCGACATCAGCACGCGCAGCTCGCGGCTCAGCCGCTGAAGCGCGTCCTCGGCGCCCGGAGCGTGCCCGGGGAGCGCGAGCACGGGCGGCGCGCCGGCCTCCGCCGGCGCGTCGAGCGACGCCAGCAGCGCCGCCACGACCCGCGGGTCGAACTGGGTGCCGGCGCAGCGCTCGAGCTCGACGCGCGCCTCGGCGATCGGGAGCGCTCCGCGGTAGGGACGATCGGAGACGAGCGCGTGCCAGGCGTCGCAGGCCAGCACGATCCGCGAGGCGAGCGGGATCGCCTCGCCCGCGAGGCCGTCGGGGTAGCCGCGGCCGTCCCAGCTCTCGTGCGCGTGGCGCACGGCGGTGGCGACCGACTCGAAGCCCGGCAGCGGGCGCAGGATCCTCTCGCCGGCCACCGGGTGCTGGTGCATCAGCGCCCACTCGGCCTCGTCGAGCCGGCCGGGCTTGTGCAGCACGCGGTCGGGGACGCCGAGCTTCCCGATGCCGTGCAGCAGCGCCGCCGACTGGACGTCCGCGACCTGCCTGGGGTCGAGCCCCAGCCGGCCCGCCACGGCGACGGCGAGCGCCTCGACGGCGTCGGAGTGCTCGCCGGAGTAGCCGTCGCGCGCCGCCAGCGCGAGCGCCAGCGAGCGGACCATCGCGTGGTAGGTCTCCGCGACGCGCTCGTTCTCGGCCTGGAAGGCCTCGAGCGCGACGATCAACGTCAGCTCCCCACCGCGCAGGCCGACGGCGGCCGCCGCCGCCTCGCGACGCAGGTCCTCCAGCCTCCGTGCACCCGAACTCATGGGCCTGTCATCGGCGCGCAGGGCGCCGCCCTCGACCTCTGCCTACGCTGACTTCGCGTCAGCTTCGCCCTCTTCGTCCTCCGGGGCGACGGTGACGAGGGTCGGCCTGACGCCGCGGTCGATCGTGTCCTGCGTGACGACGCACTTCTTGACGTCGCGGCGGGAGGGAAGCTCGAATTGCACCTCGAGCAGGACCTCCTCGATGATCGAGCGCAGGCCGCGGGCGCCGGTCTCGCGCTCGAGCGCCTTGTCGGCGACCGCCTTCAGCGCGTCGGTCGAGAAGACCAGCTCGATGCCGTCGAAGCCGAAGAAGCGCTGGAACTGCTTGATGATCGCGTTGCGCGGCTCGGTCAGGATCGTGATCAGGTCCTCGCGCGAGAGCTGATGCACCGCCGAGGTCACCGGCAGGCGGCCGATGAACTCGGGGATCAGCCCGTACTGCATGAGGTCCTCGGGCAGGCACTTCTCGAACACCTCGCCCGTGTCCTTCATCGACTTGGTCTGGATCGCCGCGCCGAAGCCGACGCCCTTGTGGCCGATCCGGCGCTCGATCACCTTGTCGAGGTTCGCGAAGGCGCCGCCGCAGACGAACAGGATGTTCGTCGTGTCGATGGTGAGGAACTCCTGGTGGGGATGCTTGCGCCCGCCCTGGGGCGGCACCGAGGCGGAGGTCCCCTCGAGGATCTTCAGCAGCGCCTGCTGCACGCCCTCGCCGGACACGTCGCGCGTGATCGACGGGTTGTCGGCCTTGCGGGCGATCTTGTCGACCTCGTCGATGTAGATGATCCCGGTCTCGGCCTTCTTGACGTCGTAGTCGGCGGCCTGGATCAGCTTCAGCAGGATGTTCTCGACGTCCTCGCCGACGTAGCCGGCCTCGGTCAGCGCCGTGGCGTCGGCGATCGCGAACGGGACGTTGAGGATGCGCGCGAGCGTCTGCGCGAGCAGCGTCTTGCCGCAGCCCGTGGGGCCGAGCAGCAGGATGTTGGACTTCTGCAGCTCGATGTCCGCGTCCTCCTGCTGCATCATCTGGACGCGCTTGTAGTGGTTGTAGACCGCGACCGAGAGCGTGCGCTTGGCCTGCTCCTGGCCCACCACGTACTCCTGCAGCACGTCGTAGATCTCGCGCGGCTTCGGCAGGTTGTCGATGTCGAAGCTCGGCGGGGCCGTCAGCTCCTCGTCGATGATCTCGTTGCAGAGATCGATGCACTCGTCGCAGATGTAGACGCCCGGCCCGGCGATCAGCTTCTTGACCTGCCGCTGCGACTTGCCGCAGAAAGAGCAGAGGAGCTGTTCGTTGGAGTCCGTCGGGCGTGCCACTGTTCTCTCCTCTGTCGGCCGCCGCGTTCCCCGAGCTTAGTGCTCGGAGATCACCCGGTCGATGATCCCGTACGTCTTGGCTTCCTCTGAGCTCAGGAAATAGTCGCGCTCGGTGTCCTGCCGGACCTTCTCGAGGTCCTGCCCGGTGTGGTCGGCGATGATCTCGTCGAGGCGCCGGCGCAGCTCGATGACCTCGCGAGCGTGGATCTCGATGTCGGTTGCCTGACCCTGGAAGCCGGAGGAGACCTGGTGGATCAGGATCTTCGCGTTGGGCAGCGCCATCCGCTTGCCCTTCGCACCTCCGCTCAGGAGCAGCGCGCCCATCGACATGGCGATACCCACGCAGATCGTCGACACGTCCGGCTTGATGAACTGCATCGTGTCGTAGATCGCGAGCCCGGCGTACACGGAGCCGCCGGGGGAGTTGATGTAGAGCGAGATGTCCTTGTCCGGATCCTCCGACTCCAGGTGCAGGAGCTGGGCCACGACGAGGTTCGCGATCTGGTCGTCCACCGGTGTCCCGAGGAAGATGATCCGCTCGTTGAGCAGACGGGAGTAGATGTCGAACGCACGCTCACCGCGTGAGGTTTGTTCGACGACCATCGGGACGAGTGGGCTCACGGTCCTCGCTTCGTTTCGCTTGTCTGGTGTGAATCCTGCTTACGAGCGACTTCGACGTTCACACCCGCTCGACCGTCGCGAGTCTAGCAATGGCCCGACCTCGCCAACCCGGTCGGAAAGCTAGCTTCCGGGCGTCCAGAGGTCGCTCGCTGCGGCCTTTTCCGGGTCGTCCGCTCCGGGCGTCCACAGCTTCTTGCGGGCCTGCGCCTGCTCGACCGAGATCGGCTTGGCGGCGTCCGCGATGCGGTCGATCGCCTTGCGCTGCGCGAGCTCGTCGCGAAGCGAGTCGAGGCGCCCGCTGGAGCGCAGGCGCTCGAACAGCTTCTTGGGCGACACGCGCTCGGCGGCGGCGGGGCGCTCGAGCGACTCGAGCAGCTCCTCGTCGGAGGCCTCGATGCCCTCGGCCGCGACGACGGCGGCGAGCACGGCCTCGCGGCGCAGGTCCTGGCCGGCCGACTCGCGGTTCTCGGCGATGATCTCGTCCTCGCTCTTGCCGGCGATCTGGAGGTAGGTCTCCTTGGGGATCCCCTGGTGCGAGAGCGTGTGGGCCATCTGCTCCCAGTGCTCGCGCGCGCGGGCGTCGATGAGCGCGTCCGGCACGTCGATCGTGGCGGCGGCGACGGCGGAATCGACCGCGGCCTCGCGGAACTCGGCGTCGATCTGCTGGGTCTGCGCCTCGGAGAGCCGTGTGCGGATGTCCTCGCGCAGCTCGTCGAGCGTGTCGAAGCCGGCCTCGGCGGCGAGGTCGTCGTCGACCTCGGGCAGGTCCTTGGCCTTGATCTCCTTGACGGTGACGGCGAACTCGGCCTCGCGCCCGGCCAGCTCGGGGGCGCCGTAGTCCTCGGGGAACTCGATCTTGACCGTGCGCTCGTCGCCGGCGGAGGCGCCCTCGAGCTGCTCCTCGAAGCCGGGCACGAGGCGGCCGGAGCCGAGCTCGACCATCTGGTCGCGGCCCTCGCCGCCGGGGAACGGCACGCCGTCGAGCGTGCCGAGGAAGTCCATGACGACGAAGTCGCCGCTGGCAGCGGCGCGGTCGGTGGTCTCGAGCTTGGCGCTGCGCTCGCGCAGGGCGTCGATCTCGGCCGTGATGGCGTCGTCGGCGACGTTCGGCTCGCGGCGGCCGACCTCGAGCCCCTCGTACTCGCCGAGCGTGGCCTCCGGGCGGACGCCGATCTCGATCGAGAAGCGCAGCGGCTGGCCCTCGCCGGGCAGCTCGGCCAGGTTCAGGTCGGGCTCGCCGACCGGGACGACCTTGGCCCGGTCGATCGCGGCCGTGTACCAGCCGGCGATCGACTCGCGGACGGCCTCGTCGAGCACGGCGTCGCGGCCGACGCGCTGGATGATCACCGGCGGCGGCACCTTGCCGGTGCGGAAGCCGGGCACGCGCAGGTTGCGGCCGAGCACCTTGGCCGCCTGGGCGACGCGCTTCTCGACCTCGGCGGCAGGGACCTCGGCCTCGACGCGCACGCGCGACTCGGGCAGCTCGGTGACGGTGGTGGAGACGTCGGCAGGCATGAAGGCCCTGACGATACCGTGGCGCCCCGATGCGGACCCGCTTCGCCACCTGGCTCGTCTGCGGCCCGCTCGGGCACCTCGCCGCGGGCGTGATCGATTGGGTCGTGCTGCTGGTGCGCTGGCGTCAGGCCAGGAGGCGGGAGATCAGCCCGAGGTAGTCGATCAGGCTGCGGGCGCCGAGGAACTCGTTGCGCACCCGCAGCTTGGCGGCGTCCCCCATCTCCTTCGCCCGCTCGGGATCCTCGAGCAGCCCGCGCACCGCCTTGCCGTAGGCGTCGAGGTCGTGGGCGTCGGGCAGCAGCACGCCCGACTCGCCGTCGACGACCTGGTCCTGGATGCCGCCGACCGCGGTGGCGACGATCGGCCGCCCCTTCCACATCGCCTCGGAGACGGTCAGGCCGAAGCCCTCGGCGATCGACTTCTGCACGACCACGGCGGCGTTGCGCTGCAGCGCGTTGACGATCACCGCGTTCTCCTCGGCGTCGTCCATCGGCAGGCACACGAGATGGACGTTGCGGCGCGCCTCGTCGCTCAGCGACTTGCGCAGCTCGATCGCCTCCTCGAGCACCTGCTTGCCCTCGGGATCGTCGGTGACCGACTCGACGGCGGGGCCCGCGTAGATGAGGTGCGCGCCGGTCTCGTGCGCCGAGGCGTGCTCGGCGAAGCCGCGGATCACGCCCTCGGGATCCTTGAGGTGGTCCCAGCGCGAGACCTGGAGGACGACGGGGTCCGCCGGCGTGAGCCGCACGTCCTCGTAGATCTGCGCCTGGCTCGAGACGCGCGCCTCGCTGCCGTCGCCGCGCTGGAAGGTCGGCTCGCCGTCGCCGCCGTCCACGATCCCCGCGGCGGCCAGGATCGCGCGCACCTGCCCCTCTTCGAGCTCCTGGTTCTTGGCGTTGAAGGCGTCGATCGAGGGCGCGATGACCGCGACCTTGGCGTCGTCGAGGCCCTCCCACACGAACGCCTCGCGCGAGAAGACGTAGGCGTCGGCCTGGTCGACGTCGACGCGCAGGAAGTCCCAGGCGCGGCGCGCGATGTCGTTGGGCTCGTCGATGCCGATGTGGCAGCGCCAGATCACCTTGGCGCCGGTGCGCTTGAGCGGTCCGATCAGGCCGACGGTCTGCGGGTCGTGGAGCAGGACGACGTCGTCGGCGTCGACGAGCTCCACGAGCTCGCGGGCGTTCGGCTCGAGCGCGCCCTCGTAGACCTTCCGCGCCTCGTCGTCGAGGTCGCCGCCGTCGCCCTCGAAGCCGTGCAGGAAGTTGTGGATCCGCTTGGTGACCTTGAAGAACTCGGGGTTGCCCTCGATCACGGCCCAGCGCGCATCGACGCCGGCGCCCTTCGCGTAGCCGATCAGCGGGAGCAGCAGCTCCACGACGCCCCCGCCCTTGGCGGTCGAGCTCACGTTCCAGACCGTGCGCTCCCCCAGCAGCTCGCGAGCGGTGCGGATGCCGTCGGCGAGCTTCGCGAACGGCTCGGGCTCGAGCACGGATTCGAAGCGCTCGGGCGGATGCGGTGGGACCTCGACCATTTCAAGCATGCGCTGCATGTTCCCCGAACAGCGCCCGGGACAAGCGAACCCCTTGCCCTGCGGCGTATCCTGTGTGGTGAAGCCTCTGCTCCGCTCGCTCCCACAGCCCGCCACCGCCGACTCGGTCGCCTGACCGGCGCGCCCCTGCGCGCGCCCGCCGACCGCCACCGCCGCGACCGCCGGTCGCGCGCACACGACCCGAGTCCTCCAAGGAGCTTCTGAGTTGCCATCCCCCCTCGCGGCCGCCGGCCGCACCCAGGTTCATGACGATGCCGTCGCCGCCCTCGGCGGCGGGCTCGCGCTCGCCCGCGTCGCGCTCGTGCACGGCGCGTCGCTCGAGCTCGTCACCGAGGCGGGCACCCGCCCCGGCCACCCCACGGGACGCCTGCGCCACGGCGCGGCGAGCCCCGCCGACCTCCCCGCCGTCGGCGACTGGGTCGGCTACGACGCCGAGTCGGGCGCCGTCCACGCGGTCCTCCCGCGCACCAGCGCGCTCGTGCGCGCCGCGCGCGACGGCTACGAGCCGCAGGTGCTGGCGGCCAACGTCGACCTCGTGGTCATCGTCGCCTCGCTGACGCGCGAGCTCAGCATCGGCCGCATCGAGCGCATGCTCACGCTGGCCGCCGACGCGCCCGCCGAGGCGCTCGTCGTCCTCTCCAAGGCCGACCTCGATCCGGACGTGCCGGCGCGTGTGGCCGAGGTGCGCGCGGCGCTCTCGGGCGGTGCGACGGTGCTGCCGATCTCGACCCTCGACGGCACCGGCCTCGACGCGGTCGCGGCGATGCTCGGCCCGGGCGTGACGGGCGTGCTGCTCGGCGCCTCCGGCGTCGGCAAGACGACGCTGCTCAACCGCCTCGCCGGCGGGGACCGCGCGACGGCCCCGATCCGCGAGTCCGACGACCGCGGCCGCCACACGACCACCTGGCGCGAGCTCGTGCCGCTGGCCGGCGGCGGCGTCGTGATCGACACGCCCGGGCTCAAGCTCCCGCGCATCTGGGAGCAGGCCGAGGGCCTCTCGGCCGTGTTCGCCGACGTCGAGGCGATCGCGGCGACCTGCCGCTTCGGCGACTGCAAGCACGCGGGCGAGCCGGGCTGCGCCGTCGCCGAGGCGCTCGACGACGGGCGCCTCACGCACGAGCGCGTCGCCGCGCTCGACCAGCTGCGGCGCGAGCAGGCGTGGGCCGACACCCGCCGCGACCACCGCCTCCAGCGCGAGCGCAAGGAGGCGCGGCGGCGGCAGCAGCGTGAGTTGCGGAGGACGCTGAAGGCGAAGGGCCGCGGTTAGCGGGCGAACGTCAACGGCGGCTGGGTGGGAGTCGGGTGCGAACCGCCGCGGCAGCTCGACGACGAATGTCATCTCGATTGGCGCCATGACCGCCATCGAGGTGACACTCGTGCGCCGCCGGGGCGGCTCGCACCCACCCCTACCCAGCCGCCGTTGACGTTCTAAGCGGCGGGCACGCGCACGGGCGTCTTGCGCGGCACGCGCAGGCGCTCGAGCGCGTCGCCGGCCACGCGGCGGGCGCCGGCCAGGCCGAGCTCGCGGATCAGCACGAGCGCGGAGAGGGCGATGCCGACCACGGTCAGCAGGCCGGTCGTGCCGAGGTAGAACGCGGTCAGCTGACTCGCGCTCGCGGTCGTGTGCGTGACGGCGGGGAACGCGGCGACGAGCAGGCCGAGGCTGGTGGCCGCGCTGGCGGGGCTGAAGGGCAGGAGCCGGCCGGAGCTGTGGGCGATCATCACGACGAGGGCGGCGGTGATCGAGACCGCCAGGCCGAAGGCGGCGAGGAAGGCGGCGAGCGAGGCGAGGCGGAGCACGCGGCTGAGCACGTTCCACGAGGCGACGCGGCGTGCGTAATACGCCGGGCTGCCGAGCACGGCGAGGCCGGCGCGGGCGTCGCTGCAGGCACGGCCGACGGCCGGGAAGCGGCGGGCGGCGCGGCGGACGGCGAGGACGACGAAGATCAGGCCGGCGCCGATCAGCGCCGCGGTCGCGAGGCCCGGGCGGTGCAGGCCGGGGATCAGCCCGGCGCTCAGCGCCCACACGGTCAGCAGCGCGCCCAGCACCGTCTCGGCGACCGTCTCCGCGGCGAGCGTGCCGATCAGCTTCGGGCACGTCGTCGTCATGTGCCGCTTCATCAGCAGGATGCGCAGCGCGTCACCGCCGCGGGCCGAGAGCACGCCCGACGCACCGGCGCCCGCGATCCACGTCGCCATCACGTCGCGGCGGCGCGGGCGGACCTCATCGGGGTGGGCGGCGCAGATGACCGAGTACCAGCCGCGGCCGCGCGACAACTGCGAGCAGAGGTGCAGCACCACGCCCGCGACCAGCCAGATGGGGTCGACGTTCCCGAGGGACAAGCACGGGTGATCCTACCCATGCTCCGTAGAACCGAAGCGGTCAGCCGTGGGCGGGCAGCGGGCTGCCGAGGTTCCGCGACGGGCGCCAGGGGCGGCGGCCCGCCAGCTTGCGGTCCACCGCGTTCCCGACGACGTAGCCCGCGACGGTGACGGCGATGCCGGCGGCGATGTCGAAGAAGAAGTGGTTGCCGGTGGCGACGACGGCGAGGCCGATGATCGGCGCCCAGCTGAGCGCCAGCAGCTTCAGCCACGGGCGGTTGGCGGCGGCGGCGAGGGCGACGCCGACGGCGAGCGCGAAGCCGGCGTGCAGGCTCGGGACGGCGGCCAGCGGGTTGTAGAAGGAGGTCGTCAGCGCGGAGTCGAGCCGGACGCCGCCGTTCTGCGTGATCGTGTCGACCAGGCCGACGTCGGCGAGCCGCGGCGGCGCGACGGGGAAGATCGCGTAGATCGGCATCGCGATCAGCCAGGTGGCGAGCACGGTGTTGCGCAGGCGGAGGTACAGCGCGTGGTCGTGGCGGTAGAGCCAGATCAGCGCGCCGGGGACGACGATGACCTGCGCGGCCAGGTAGAGGTTGTTGAGGATCCAGATCGCCACGGTGCCGTGGAGCGCCGCCTGGACGGAGGCCTCGACGTTGACGCCGATGCTCTGCTGCAGGGACACGATCCACTCGGCGTGGTCGGTGGCCGTCGTGATGTCGCCGACGGAGATGTAGCGCGACATCGAGTAGATGAGATAGGCCCCCAGGAACAGGAAGAGCTCGCGGCGGCCGACGAGTGAGAGGGGGCGAGAGATCATGGAGCGATCTTCGCGCCCCCGGGGCCTCGTTTCAGCCCTGCGACCTCTACTCCTGGGGTGCGGACACCCCCACCTGGGGCCCCGGCCCAGCCTCCCCCACGTCGCCCGTGATCAGGCGCGCGCCGCGCCCGCGGGTGATGAAGGAGAAGGCCCAGCGCGTCAGGACCAGGATCCGGTTCTGGAATCCGATCAGGTAGAAGATGTGGATCCCGAGCCACAGCAGCCAGGCGAGCGGGCCGCCGAAGTGCAGCCCCTTGATCTCGGCGACGGCACGGGCGCGGCCGATCGTGGCGAGGTTGCCCTTGTCGATGTAGTGGAACGGCTTGCCCGCCTTGCCGGCGAGCCGGCGCTTGACGGAGGCGGCGGCGTAGCGCCCCTGCTGCATCGCCACGGGCGCGACGCCCGGGAGGTCCTGGACGCCGCCGTCGGCGGCCTTCACCCGCACCATGTCGCCGAGGGCCATCACCTCGGGGTGGCCGGGGAGCGTCAGGTCGGGCTCGACCGTGATCCGCCCCGCGCGGTCGGTCTCCGCCCCCGAGGCCTCCGCCAGGCGCCCGGCGATGCTCGCGGCGGCGACGCCCGCGGCCCAGATCACGGTGCGCGCGCGGACCCGGCGCGTCGTGCCGTCGGGCGCCTTGAGCTCGACGCCGGTCGCGTCGATGCCCACGACCAGCTCGTTGACGACCGAGGTCACGCCGAGCCCCTCGAGCTGGCGCACGGCGCTCTCGGACAGGTCGGGCGGGAAGGCGGCGAGCACGCGGTCGCCCCCCTCGACGAGCAGGATCTGCCCGTCGCCGGTGTCCATCGCGCGGTAATCGCCCGGCAGCGAGTCGCGCGCGAGCTCCGAGATCTGGCCCGCCATCTCGACGCCGGTCGGGCCGGCGCCCACGACGACGAACGTGAGCCACTCGGCCCGCTTCTCGTGGTCGGTCTCGAGCTCGGCCGCCTCGAACGCCCGCAGGATCCGCTGGCGCACGTCGAGCGCGCGCTCGAGCGACTTGATCTCCGGCGCGTGCTCGGCCCACTCCGGGTGGCCGAAGTAGGAGTACTTCGAGCCGCCCGCCACGATCAGCATGTCGTAGGGGACCTCCATCCCCGGCACGTCCGACATCGGCGGCATCACCGAGACGACGCGGCGCTCGAGGTCGACCGGGCCGACCTCGCCGAGCAGCACCCGCACGTTGCGCGCGCGCTTGAAGACCGAGCGCAGCGGCGCCGCGATCTCCCCCGCCGAGAGCGCGCCGGTGGCGACCTGGTAGACGAGCGGCTGGAAGAGGTGGAAGTTGCGGCGGTCGATCAGCGTGATCTCGATCGGCAGCTTGCGCAGCTTGTCGACCGCCTGGAGCCCGCCGAAGCCGCCGCCCACCACCACGACGCGCTGGCCGGGCGGCAGCGGCTCCCGCGGGGTCGCCGGGCGCCGGATCAGCAGGACGACCGCCACGACCAGCAGCAGCGCGGCGACGAGGCCGAGGATGGGGGCGAGCAGGTCGTCCATCAGGCGGCCCCGTCGAGTGCGCTCTTGACGATCTTCTGCGCCTCCTCGATCACCTGCTCGAGGTGCTCCTCGCCGCGGAAGCTCTCGGCGTAGACCTTGTAGACGTCCTCCGTCCCCGACGGCCGGGCCGCGAACCAGCCGCCCTCGGAGGCGACCTTGAGGCCGCCGATCTCCGCGTCGTTGCCCGGCGCCTTCGTGAGCACGGCGGTGACCTCCTCGCCCGCGAGCTCCGAGGAGTCGACCTGGTCCTCGGAGAGCTGCTTGAGCACCGCCTTCTCCTCCGGCGTCGCGGCGACGTCGGTGCGCTTGTAGAAGGACTCGCCGAAGCGCTCGGTCAGCTCGCGGTAGCGCGTGCCGGGGTCGCGCCCGTCGCGCGCGGTCATCTCCGCCGCCAGCAGGCACGGGATCAGGCCGTCCTTGTCGGTCGACCAGACCGAGCCGTCGCGGCGCAGGAACGACGCGCCCGCGCTCTCCTCGCCCCCGAAGCCGACCGAGCCGTCGAGCAGCCCGTCGACGAACCACTTGAAGCCGACCGGGACCTCGAGCAGGCGGCGCCCGAGGTCGCCGACGACGCGGTCGATCATGCTCGAGCTCACGACGGTCTTGCCGACGCCGACGTCGTCCCCCCACTCGCGATCGCCGCCGAACAGGTAGGCGACGCAGACGGCGAGGTGGTGGTTGGGGTTCAGCAGCCCCGCGGACGGCGTGACGATGCCGTGGCGGTCGGCGTCGGGGTCGTTGGCGAAGGCGACGTCGAAGCGGTCCTTGAGGTCGGTCAGCCGTGCCATCGCGTAGGGCGAGGAGCAGTCCATGCGGATCTTGCCGTCCCAGTCGACCGGCACGAAGCGGAAGGTCGGGTCGAGCTCGGCGTTGACGATCTCGAGGTCGAGGCCGTGGCGCTCGGCGATCGCCTCCCAGTAGCGCAGGCTGGCGCCGCCGAGCGGGTCGACGCCGAGCTTGAGGCCCGCGTCGCGGATCGCCCCGAGGTCGATCACCGCCGGAAGGTCGTCGACGTAGGCGGTCACGTAGTCGCGGCGGCGCACCTCGGCGTCCTCGTAGGCCACGCGCTTGACGCCGTCCAGCCCCGCCTCCAGCAGCGCGTTGGCCGCGTCCTGGATCCCGCCCGTGACGTCGGTGTCGGCCGGGCCGCCGTGCGGCGGGTTGTACTTGAAGCCGCCGTCGCCGGGCGGGTTGTGCGACGGGGTGACGACGATCCCGTCGGCCGTGCCGCGGCCGCCGCCGCGGTTGTGGGTGAGGATCGCGTGCGAGATCACCGGCGTCGGGGTCGCGCCGTCGTCGGCGTCGAGCACGACGTCGACGCCGTGCGCGCCGAGCACCTCCACGATCGTGCGCGTGGCCGGCTCGGACAGCGCGTGGGTGTCGCGGCCGAGGAACAGCGGGCCGTCGATCCCCTCGGCCTCGCGGTGACGGCAGACGGCCTCGGAGATCGCGAGCACGTGCGCCTCGTTGAACGTCTGCGCGGTCGACGTGCCGCGGTGCCCGGAGGTGCCGAAGCTCACGCGCTGGGTGGACTCGGACGGGTCGGGGCGCTCGTCGTGGTACGCCGCGACCAGCGCATCGACGTCGATCAGGGAGGAGGGGTCCGGCAGCTCGCCGGCGTGCGGGTCGACGCTCATGGGCGCGAGTGTGCCACGGCGCCCGCTACGAGAGCGCGACGACGACCTTGACGTCGTCGGGGCGCCGCTCGAGCGCCTCCTCCCAGTGCTCCAGCGGGACGCGGCGGGTGATCAGCGCCCGCAGCCAGTCGCGATCGGCGCGCGCGAGCGCCGCGGCGGCGTCTTCGTAGTGACGCCGGTTCGCGTTGACGGACCCGAACACGACGTCGTTCTCGAGCACCATCGTGCGGTTCAGCCCGCCGATGTCGAGGTCGACGCTGCGCTCGCCGGACGAGACGCCGGTGAGGCAGACGATGCCGTTGCGCGCGGTCGCGCCGATCGCGTCGACGACGAGCCGGCCCACGCCGGTGGCCTCGATCACGATGTCGACCTCGCCGACGTCGGCGACCGTGCCGGCGTGGTAGGTCCCGCCGAGCTGCTCGACGAGCCCGGGCTTCGGGCCGTCGGTGACGCGGTCGAGCACGTGGACCTCGTAGCCCCGCTGCACGGCCAGCAGCGCCGCGAGCAGGCCGATCGGCCCGGCGCCGGTCACGAGCACGCGGCGGGCGTCGAAGCACGCCCGCCCGCCGATCCGCTCGATCTGCTCCCACGCCTTGGCGACGACGCTGGTCGGCTCGAGCAGCACGCCGACGTCCTCGAGCGCCGGGTCGAGGCGCACCGCGAACTCCGGCTCGACGCGCCAGCGCTCCGACCCGTAGCCGTGCATCTCCTTGATCCCGCGCTCGGTGTAGCGGCCGTTGCGGCAGAAGTCCCACTCGCCGCGCGCGCAGCAGGCGCACGGCACCGGGTCCGGGCGGCGGACGATGCCGACGACGAGATCGCCGGCGCTGAGACCCGAGTCCTCGGGGGCCTCGCGCACGCGCCCGAGCGACTCGTGGCCGAGGATCAGCCGCTCCTCGCCCTCCGGCGCCCACGCGTACTCGCCGCGGATGATCTCCCCGTCGGTGCCGCAGATGCCGAGCGCGAGGCCGTCGACGAGGACCGCGCCCTCGCTCGGGTCCGGCTCGGGGACGTCGTCGAGGCGGGCGGAGCCGGCCTGGCGGGGGACCACGGTGATCGCGCGCATCAGGACGACCGGTGGGAGACGACGTTGACGAGCGTGCCGCTGGGCTCGCGCAGCATGAAGCGCCGGACCCCCCACTCCTCGTCGCGGAGCGCGTAGGCGATCTCCAGGCCCCGCTCCACGGCCTTGGCGTGGACGGCATCGACGTCGGGCACCTCCACCGAGATGCCGGGCGCCGCCATGTCGCCGTTGCCGATGATGTTCACCTGGACCGCGGGGTTGGCCGGCGACGCCACCGTCACGATCCAGTCGATGTCCATCGCCACCTCGAACCCGAGCAGGTCGACGAAGAAGTCGCGCGTCTCGGCGGGACGGTCGGTCTTGATGTTGGGCACCGCGCGGCTGGGACTCATGCCCGCAGCGGCGCGTCGTCGACGAACAGGTCGCCGATCAGCTGATCGTCGCCCGGCCCGGCCCGGTAGGGCTCGAGGTCGGTGACCCCCTCGGCGGCGAGCACCTCGTCGTCGATCAGGGTCTGGCCGGTGTACTCGCGCGCCGGCTTGGTGATGATCGCGTAGGCGGAATCGGCGTAGATCTGCGGCGTCCGGGCCTTGCCCATCGCCTCGTCGCCGCCGAGCAGGTTCTGGACCGCGGCGGTCGCGATGATCGTCCGCGGCCACAGCGTGTTGGCGGCGACGCCGGCCTCGCGCAGCTCCTCCGCCGCGCCCAGCGTGAGCAGGCTCATGCCGTACTTGGAGAGCGTGTAGGCGGCGTGGCCGCCGAGCCAGCGCGGCTCGAGGTTGAGTGGCGGCGAGAGCGTGAGGATGTGGCCGTTGCTCGACTGCTTGAGGTGCGGGATCGCCGCCCGGATGGCGAGGAAGGTGCCGCGCACGTTGATGCTCTGCATCAGGTCGTAGCGCTTGGGCTCGGTCTGCTCGATCGAGGTCAGCGAGATCGCGCTCGCGTTGTTGACGAGGATGTCGATGCCGCCGAAGCGCTCGGCGGCCTGCTCGACCGCGCCCGAGACCGAGTCGGGGTCGCGCACGTCGCCGACGATCGGCAGCGCGGTGCCGCCGGCCGCCTCGATCTCCTCCGCCGCCGTGTAGATCGTGCCCGGCAGCTTCGGATGCGGCTCGGCGGTCTTGGCCAGCAGGGCGACGTTGGCGCCGTCACGCGCGGCGCGCAGGGCGATCGCGAGGCCGATCCCGCGGCTCCCGCCCGTGATGAACAGCGTCCTACCTGCCAGGCCTTCGGCCATGTGTCTGACTCCTCCGGGTTCGTGAGCAGGAAGGAACCCTAGGGTTCCCGCCACACCAGCAGCACGCGGCAGGCGGCGTGGTCGACGACGAAGCGGGTGCGGGGGCCGAGGCTCTTGGGTCCGGGGCGGCGCTCGCCGTCGCGGGCGAGGATCAGCAGGTCGGCGTCGGCGACCGCCTCGACGACCTCGTGCTCGACGTGCCCGCGCCGCCTGAGCGTCTGCGCCGGGCGCCCCAGCCGCGCGGCCGCCTCCTCGAGCAGCGCCTGGGCGGCCTCGTCGGCGATCGGCTGCAGCGGCTCGGGGTGGTGATGGCGCCCCAGCGGGCCGTGGCGCCGCTCGGCGACCAGCTCGACGTCGCTGGGCGCGACGTGCAGCAGCGTCACCTCCGCGTCCTCGGGCAGGTGCGCCGCCGCCTCGTCGACGCAGCTCTCCCACGTGCTCTCGGCTATCCACACGACGACGCGCATCAGAGGATCTGCAGACCCAACCACAACATCACGGTCGACGCGACCAGCACGCACGGCACGGTCAGCGCGCCGAGGCGCGCGAACTCGCCGGGATCGGCCGGCTCGTCGTGCGCGTGCATCACCCGCCGCCACAGCAGCGTCGCCAGGGAGCCGGAGAAGGTCAGGTTCGGGCCGACGTTGACGCCCACGAGCATCGCCAGCACCGCGCCCGGCCCGGCCGCCACGGTCGCGGGCAGCAGGATCAGCGTCGCGGGCAGGTTGTTGACGAGGTTCGCGGCGAGCGCGCCGATCGCGGCGATCGCCAGCAGCTGCGCCAGCCCGGTGCCGTCGGGGACGAGCGCGTCGGCGATGTCCTCGAGCCCGTGTTGGCTCGCACCCTGCACCACGATCCCGAGCGCGAGCACGAACACGAGGAAGCCCGGCTCGGTCGAGCCCACCAGCTCGCGGGCCGGCGGCCGCGTGTGCAGGGCGAGCACGACCGCGCCGGCCGCGGCGACCCACACCAGCTCGACGCCGGCGAGCGAGCCGAGGACGAAGCCGATCAGCGTGGCGGCGAGCACCGCGACCGCGAACCACGGGACGGCCGGCTGCTCCAGCCCGGAGACGCTGCGGGGCGAGCCGTCGAGCTCGCCCTTGAAGGCGCCGGACAGCATCACCCACTCCACCGCGAGCGCGGCGAGCCACGGGAGCGTCATCAGGCCGGCGAAGCGCAGGAACGACAGGTCGCTCGCCTGCAGCGCGAGCAGGTTCGTGAGGTTCGAGACCGGCAGCAGGAGCGAGGCGCTGTTGGCCAGGTGCGAGCAGGCGTACACGTGCGGGCGCGGGCCCAGCCGCAGCCGCGCCGCGGTCGCGAAGACCACCGGCGTGAGCAGCACCACGGTCGCGTCGAGGCTCAGCACCGCGGTCGTCCCGGCCGCGGCCGCGAACACCAGCGCCAGCAGCCGCCGCGGCTCGCCGCGCGCGCCGACCGCCATCGCCGCGCCGAGCGCCTCGAACAGGCCGGCGCGGCGGCAGCCGTCGGCGAGCACCAGCAGCGCGGCCAGGAAGCCGACCGTCGGCCCGAGGTCCTCGAGCGCCCCGCGTGCGTCGTCCGCGCTCAGCACGCCGAGGGCGACGAGCAGGGCCGCGGACACGGCGGCGACCGCCCAGTCGGGGATCCGGCGCGGCCGGGCCATCGCGGTCCCGAGCGTCGCGGCCAGCGCTGCGATGGCGAGGGCCGCGCTCAGAGCGCGTCCATCTGCAAGAGGTGAGCGACGGGACTCGAACCCGCGACCGCCTGGACCACAACCAGGAGCTCTACCAACTGAGCTACGCCCACCACGGCGTCCTGCGGGTCACATGGTACGGACAGCCGGGTGAACTGGTAGGAACCCGGGGGTGCCCCAGGCCTTCGACCCCACCCCGCCCCCGCCCGCAGCGCCCAACGAGCCCCGCCACTGGTGGGGCCGCCACGGGGCCGAGCTGCGCTGGCAGGCCGAGCTCGCGCGGCTGATGGTCGACCCCGTCTACGCGGGCAAGGGCGTCCCGCGCGGCGACGGCGCCCCGGCGATGCTGATCCCGGGCTTCCTGGCCGGCGACTCGTCGATGACGGTGATGGCCGGCTGGCTCGAGCGGATGGGCCACAAGCCGCACCGCTCGGGGATCGCCTGGAACGTCGGCTGCTCGGATCGCTGCCTCGACGCGCTCGAGGCAAGCGCGGAGCGGATCTGCGCGGACTCGGGGCGCAAGCTGGCCCTGATCGGCCACAGCCGCGGCGGTCACTTCGCCAAGGCGCTCGGCCACCGCCGCCCCGACCTCGTCTCGCGCGTGATCTCGCTGGGCGCCGGCCTCGACACCGCCTACGACATCTCGATCCCCACCCGCGCCGCGGTCGCCGCCGTGCGCTGGGTGCACGTGCAGACCACCGACCGCGTGGCCCGCAACGGCTGCTTCACCGACACCTGCCGCTGCAAGTTCACGCAGGACTTCGCCGGCGAGTTCCCCGCCTCGGTGCCGCTGATCTCGATCTACACCAAGGGCGACGGCGTCGTCTGGTGGGAGGCCTGCACGGTGCCCTACGCGCGCAACGTCGAGGTCAGCGGCAGCCACATCGGCCTCGCGTTCAACCGCAAGGCCTACCGCGTCATCGGCGACGCGCTCGTGCCCTAGTCGATCTGGGCGGTGACGACCAGCACCGCGCGGCCGAGGATGTGGCTGAAGATGTTGAACCCGAGGAACGCGGGGGTGGCGTCGGCGGGGACGCCCAGGCTCTCGGTGTCGAGGGCGTGGACCACGAAGAAGTAGCGGTGCTCGCCGTGCCCGGCGGGCGGCGCCGCGCCGACGAAGCGGGTCGTGCCGGCGTCGTTGCGGAGCTGGAACGCGCCTTCGGGGAGGCCTGAGCCGGTGTCGTCGCCGGCGTTCTCGGGCAGCTCGGTCACCGAGGCCGGGATGTCGGCGACGGCCCAGTGCCAGAAGCCGGAGCCGGTCGGGGCGTCGGGGTCGAGGACGGTCACCGCGTAGCCCTTCGTGCCCTCAGGCGCGCCGCTCCACGAGAGCTGCGGGGAGACGTCCTCGCCGCCGGGAACGCCGAAGAGCCCGGACATCTGCGCGGGCGGCGTGCCCCCGCCGTCGGTCAGCGTCGTGCTCGTGACGGTGAAGCTCGGGACCTCGGGCAGGCCCGCGAAGGGGTCGTTGGCGCTCATCCCATCTCCTTGTCGGGTGAATGTCGGCCCGATGCTAAGGAGAGGCGCTCACCGATGTCTCGCCGCGCCGGTGCTGTGCGGCGAGCACGTGGCGGCGGGCCCACTGGTAGGGCGGGGTGTCGCTCCCGTCGCGCACGAGGCCGATGTGATCCTCGAGGTCGGCGAGCTTGACGCTGCGGGCGATCGCCCCCGCCGGTCCGTCGGCGTCGGCGATCCGGAGGGCGTGGCGCTCGAACGTCTCTTCGTCGCCGCGCGTGAGCAGGTCGAGCGCCGCGCGCTCGGTCGGGGTCAGGCCGCGCCGGTGCAGATCGTCGAGGCTCGTGCCGGTCTTCTCGAGCACGTCGTGGAGGAACGCCACCGCGCGCTCCTCGTCGGCGACGGCGGCCGCGACGCGCTCGACATGCTCCCCCAGCGGCGAGCCGTGTCGTGTCAGCTGGCCGTCATGGCTGTCTCGGGCGATGTCTCGCGCGACGGCAGCGTCCATCACTCACCTCCGGTGTCCGCGAACCCGGACTCTACGAGACCCGCTCAGCGGCCGCGAGCGTGGACCACGTTGATGATCGCGATGCAGATCCAGGCCACGATCGTCGCCAGCGTGGCGCCGGCCTCCCCGAGCGGGTGCGTGGCCGCCGCGACCAGCACGCCGAGGCCGATCGAGCCGAGCGCGATGATCACCGTGACCGCCTCGCGCATCGAGGTCGAGCGGACGCGCCGGTGCTCGAGGCGCTCGGCGAGCGAGAGCAGGACGGCCTCGTCGTAGTGCGGGCCGAGCTCCCGGCGGGTCTCGGCGGCGGCGTGCAGATCCTCGGTGGCGGAGGGCATGCGGCCGACCGTAGACCGCGTTTGACCCGGTTGCAACAAAGAGGGGAGTTAGCCTCAGCGGGGAGGCCGGATGGCCTCAGCGGGCGCCGTTGCGCCAGCCCAGGATCGCCTCGAGCGAGCCCGTGTTGAGGATGTCCGCTGCCGTCGCCCAGCCGCGGCGGGCGGTCCGGACCGCGAGCTCCATGCCCTCGAGGCCGCGGGTCGAGTGCGCGTCGGTCGAGCAGACGATGCGCACGCCGGCGCGGATCGCGTCGCGCACGTGCTCGCCGCTGAGATCGAGCCGCGGCGCCAGCCCGTTCACCTCGATCGCGACGCCCTCCTCGAGCGCGACCGCGAACACCCGCTCGAGGTCGAGCGCGTTCTCCGGCCGCCGGCCGATGATCCGGCCCGTCGGATGGCTGAGGCAGCGCACGTGCGGGTTGCGCAGCGCCGCCTCGACGCGCGCGGTCATCTCCCGCCGCGGCATCCGCTGCCCGCCGTGGACGCTGGCCTGGACCCAGTCCAGCTCCGCCAGCACGTCGTCGGGGAGGTCGAGCCGGCCGTCGGGGAGGATGTCGCACTCGATCCCGCGCAGGACGCGGAACGGCGCCAGCACCTCGTTGGCGGCCGCGATCTCCTCGGCCTGCCGGCGGACGTCGTCGGGGGTCAGGCCGGGGACGGCGCCGACGGCCGGCGTGTGGTCGCAGATCGCGACGTAGTCGTAGCCGCGCTCGCGCGCGGCGCGGCCCATCTCCTCGACGCTCGCGCGACCGTCCGACCACGTCGAGTGGCAGTGGAGGTCGCCGCGGATGTCGGCCTGCGCGACGAGGGCGGGCGGCGCGCCGCGGAACGCCTGCTCGCGCAGCTCCGGCGGGCACCAGGGGAGGCCGAGCGCGGCGTAGACCGACGCCTCGTCGGGCGCGTCCGGCAGCGGCTCGAGCCCGGCCACGTACGCGGGCGCGCCGGTCGCCCGCACCAGCGCGCTCCCGAGCCGCTCCGGCGCGGCGGCGACCAGCTCGATCGGGACGCCCTCGACCGTGAGCCCGACCGCGCGCCGCTCGCCCTGCTCGATCACCGCCACGATCTGGGGCAGCGCGGTGAAGCTCGCCAGCACGGGCGCGGGATCCGGGGCGGCGCAGACGACCGCGAGGTGCTCGCAGGAGTCGCGCCAGCGCCGCACGTCGCCGGCCACCTCGCCGCCGAGGGCGTCCGCGATGCCGCCGACCAGCTCCCAGCCGCGGTTGAGGAGCAGGCCGCGCTGCGGGCGCGGCTCCCCCTCGCGGGCGAGCGCTTCGAGCAGCTGCGCCTCGCGCTTCGGCCCGATCCCCGGCACGCTGCCCAGCCGCCCGGCCGCCGCCGCCTCGCGCAGCTCGCCGGCCGTCCGCACGCCGAGCGCCCGCGCGATCTCGAGCGAGCGCGTGGCGCTCAGGCCGAGGTAGCGGCCGAGGCCGACCAGCTCGGGCGAGAGCTCGCGCTCGAGCTCCGCCAGCTCGGCGATCTCGCCGGTCTCGACCAGCTCCCGCAGCCGGCTCTCGATCCCCGGGCCGATGCCGCGCAGCTCGCGCACCCGCCCGGACCGGACCAGCCCGGCGACCGGCACCGCCGCGCCGCGGATCGTCTCGGCGGCGCGGTGATAGGCGCGCGGCTGGTACGGGTTCGCGTCGGCCAGCTCGAGCAGCGATGCGAAGGCCTCCAGGCGGTCGGCGATCCAGGCGTTGTCCACCGCGGCAGTGTCCCCTGACGCGGCGTTCGTAGGATGGACGGCCGTAATGGGCGACCATCTCATCGTCATGCACTCCGCGGTCCGGGCCTGCCCGGGCTACAACCGCCACGAGGCTCCCTCGATCCTCCTCGAGGGCAACTCGATGCACCGCGACACGGAGCACGGCCGCGCGATCACCGCGCAGCTCACGCGCCGCCACGGGACGCTCGAGGAGGCGATCGAGGCGGCGGGCTTCGCGCTCGGCGCCGCAGGGCTGTCCAAGGGCATCCGCCGGCAGGCGCGCGCGGCCTGCGAGGACTACTTCTACAACCGGCTCAGCCTGACGCCGGGCACCGAGCTGGGCGGACCGGGGACGAGCCCGGACGGGCTCGAGCCGATGCCCGACCCGATGTACAAGGCGCTGGAGAACATCGTCGAGCTCGTCGTGGACGGCGAATACGAGGAGCTCAGGCTCGCGTCGCGCAATCAGCTCGACGTCGAGGACCTGCGCCGTCGGGTCGAGGACGAGTGCCCCGAGGCGCTGGTGCTGCCGCCGCGCGAGACCTACCAGGTCGAGACGATCACCAAGTCCGACGACCCGGACCTGCCCGGCTGGGCCTACTTCCTCGATCTGTGGACCGAGACCGGCCCGGCGCGCCTGCACATCGAGGGCGAGCTCGAGGAGTCGGGCGAGCGCTTCACTGCGACGCTGACCGACATCCTGCCCTGAAACGGCCCGTTAACGCGGAAAGCCCACCCTCGGGTGGACTCTCGGCCATCAGAAGATCCGGCGGCTTACGCGGGAAGGGGACGTTCAGTGTGAAGGTCTCGCCCTCAGGTTGCCATCGCTGTCTGACCCCGACAGAGTAGCGCGTCAGTGAGCGAGTACGCCGCGTACTTTCGTCCCGCGGGACTCGACGGCATCGAGGCGCTGCACGCGCGCTTCGTCCGCCACGCCTACCGGCCCCACTCCCATCCCACGTGGACCGTCGCGGTCGTCGAGCGCGGGGCGGCGCGCTTCACCGTCGACGCGACCGACCAGCGCGCCGGGAGCGGCGAGCTGTTCGTCCTCGAGCCGGACGCCGTCCACACCGGCATGGCCGCCGTGCCCGAGGGCTGGCAGTACAAGGTGCTCTACGTCGAGCCCGACCTCCTGCCGTCCTGGGAGGAGCGCGACGCGCGCGGGCCGCGGGCGGCGCGCTGGACCGTCTTCCGCGACCGGGCCCTGCGCGCCGCGCTGCTCGACGCCCACCGCGCGCTCGCGGACGAGCCGCCCGGGCTGGCGGTGGACGAGGCCGTGCTGCGCGCGGTCGCCGGCCTGCGACCGCACCTGCGCCCCGGGCCGCCCCGCCCGGGCGGCGGTCGCGGCGAGCACGCCGCGGTCCGGCGCGCCGTCGCCCACCTCGAGGACCACTGGGACGCGCCGGTGCCGCTCGCCGAGCTGTCCGCGGTCGCGGGCCTCAGCCGCTTCGAGCTCGTGCGCCGCTTCGGCGCGCAGATGGGCCTGACCCCGCATGCCTTCCAGACCAACCTGCGGATCGCCCGCGCGCGGGAGCTGCTGGCCGGCGGGGTCGCCCCGGCCGCCGTCGCCGCGGCCTGCGGGTTCGCCGACCAGGCGCATCTGACGCGGACCTTCCGCGTCGCGGTCGGCGTGACGCCGGCTCGCTACGCCGCCGCAACATCGTTCAAGACCTAGCGGGCGCCGCCGGGCATCCTGGCGGCATGGCCGTGACCGACTTCGACACCAAGGTCGCCGTGATCGTGCGCGACGACCTCGCCACCTGGCAGCGACTCAACGTGACCGCGTTCCTGATGAGCGGGATCACGGCGCGCGCGGGCGCCGAGGCGATCGGCGAGCCCTACGTCGACGCGGACGGCCGCGAGTACCTCCCGCTGCTCGTCCAGCCGGTCCTCGTCTTCGCGGCCGACCGCTCCAAGCTGCACACCGTGCGCGAGCGCGCGGAACGCCGGGACGTCCCGCTCGCGCTCTACACCGCCGACATGTTCGCCACGGGCAACGACGCCGACAACCGCGCCGCGGTCCTCGCGGTCGGCACCGGCGACCTCGATCTCGTGGGGCTCGCCGTCCGCGCGCCGCACCGCGACGCCGACGCGGTGCTGCGCGGGCTCAAGCGCCACCCCTAGGCGGCGAGGATCTCCCGGTGGAGGTCCAGCAGCCGGGGCACGTCGCCGGCCGCGACGCGTCCCATCCCGCACTCGGTGCAGATCCCCCACTCGCGCGCCCCGCCCGGGGACCCCGCCAGCGCGCCGTCGATGTGCTCGATCTGCGCGGCGGTCGTGCCCTCGGCCTGATCGTCGGGGTGGTACGGCACCAGCGCGAAGTACAGCTCGGTCTCCGGCCCGGCCGCGAGGCCGCTCAGCGGCGCGAAGTAGCCGGCGTCGCTGGTCGCCTGCGGCACGGTGAACGACGCCCAGCCGAGCGGCCGCTGCGCGGCGGCGTTGACGGCGTTGACGAGGTCCACCTGCATCTGGATCGACTCGGGCTGCTTGAAGTGCTGGTGGCCGTAGTCGCCGTAACAGAGGTGGAACCCGACCGGGACGTCCTCCGGCACGCGGTCGACGCAGCGGACCAGGGCGGGCGTGATGTGCTCCAGCGGCATGGCTCGGCCCGAACGCGCCCTCCAGCAGCCCGAACTCGACGGCCACGTCCCATTGCACCGCGACGCGGTCGTGCGGCAGCCTCGCCAGCAGCTGAGTCGAGGTCGGCGAACAGCGCCTGCTCGTAGGAGGCGTGCACGGCGGCCATGTCCTCCGGCACGAACGTGCCCCCCATCGAGGCGAGCGGGGTCGGGTACTGCACCTGCAGCCGCACGCCGGGCGCGATCGTCCCCGCCTGCTGCAGCCGGTCGAAGATCTCGAACGACTCCGTGTACGCGTCGGCGTAGCCGAGGTTGGGCCAGCTGATCGCGTCAGCGGAGACGCCCTCGGCGAGGCGGAGCTGCGGCATCTCCGGCGCGTCCGGATCGGTCTCGTACGCCTGCCCGACGGTCACGGACTCGAACTCCGGCATCGCGAGGAACTTCTGGATCTGGAACAGGATCCAGTAGTTGCGGTCCCCGGTCTCGCCGTCGGTCATCCGGGTCACCCCGGCCGGGATGCGCGAGCTGATCTCCTGCATCACGGTCTCGCCGTCGGGCAGGTTGACCGAGCCGTTGAAATGGACGCTGCTGGGGGGCACAGTTCCTCCTGTTAGGCCGCGCTGAGTTGGTCGCGCAGAGTCTCCCGCACGACGCAGTTCTCGAACTTGAAGGAGTCCGCGAGCGCGCTCAGCTCGTCCTCGCCGAGCCCGCGGAAGAGCTCCGCGTACTCGCCGGCCAGCGGCTGGGCGAGCGTGATGTTGAGCACCAGCGTCCGCACGAAGTCGAAGCGGCCCCACGGGTAGGGATCGAAGTCCGGCGCCTCGCGCGCCACCAGATCCTGGATCGGCTGGGTGACCTCCGGGTTCTCGCTGCCGCTGCTCCCCCACTGGTCGACCCCGAGCCGCCGCTTCTTGGCGACGAAGTCGGCGACCAGCGCGCCGTAGGGCGAGTCGGGCCGCACCGAGGTGAGCCCCTGCCGGCCGAGGTCCTTGTACATCCAGGTCGCGAAGCCCGCGCCGTAGCGCTTGTAGAGCTGGAGCTGGTCATCGAGGATGCGGCGGCGCTCGGCGTCGACCGCCTCGTCGCCCGTGTAGATCGGGGCGAACTCGCCGACGTAGATCGGCGTGCCGGTGCGGCGCGCGTACTCCGAGCGCTCGAGGAACTTCGCCTCGGCCGACTCCGGGCCGGGGTAGTGGTCGGCGCGGCCGAGCCCGGCGGGCACGTAGTCGTGCAGCGTGTAGACGGAGTTCTCCAGCGGCTCGCCGAAGAAGCCGAACTCGGTCGAGTAGGTGTTGCCGTCGAAGAAGAGGATGTGCTCCGGGTCGATCTCCCGGATCGCGGCGGAGAGGCGGTCGTAGAACGGGCCGACGACGGCGCGCGACTCGTCGGCGGGCTCGTTCATCAGGTTGTAGCCCGCGACCCAGGGGTTGCCCTTGTAGCGGTCGGCGATCGCCTCCCAGATCCCGACCACGCGGTCCTGAAAGTGACGGTGCTCCCAGAACAGCGCCCGGTGCGTCGGGTTGTCGGAGTGCCAGTGCTGGTTCTGCGAGCCGGGCAGCGCGTGCAGGTCGACGACCGTGTAGACGCCGTGCTCGCCGCCGGCGGCGATCGCGCGGTCGAGGTGGCGGAAGCCGTCCTCGATGATCTCGAACGGCCGTGCGTCGGACTCCAGGTGGCGGTAGTTGACCGGGATGCGCACGCAGTTCAGGCCGGTCTCGGCCAGGAACGCGGCGTCGGCGTCGGCATAGAAGGCCGACAGCAGGCGCTCGAAGAACAGCTCGTAGCCGTCGTCGCCGAGCACCTTGCGCATCTCCGCGCGCATCATGGTCTCGTTGGCCGCGTAGCCGGTGATGAAGTTCTCCATGTTCAGCCAGCCGCCGATGTTCACGCCCTTCAGGCGGATGACGGCGCCGTCGCCGTCGATGATGTCGCTCCCTCGTGTCTGCAATGTCATGCGCCCCGGTATACCTGAGCGGCATGAGCTCTGAACTCCAGGACACGGTCGCGCTCGTCACGGGCGCGAGCAGCGGGATCGGCGAGGCGACCGCGCGCGCCCTCGCAGCGCAGGGGGCGACGGTGGCCGTCGCCGCGCGGCGCAAGGACCGGCTGGACGCGCTGGCGGCCGACATCGGCGGCCTCGCGATCGAGACCGACGTCACCGACCGCGAGCAGGCCCAGGCCGCCGTCGAACGCACGGTCGGGGACCTCGGCCGGCTCGACATCGTGATCAACAACGCCGGCGTGATGCTGCTCGGCCCGATCGTCGACGCGCCCGTCGAGGAGTGGGACCGGATGATCGAGCTCAACCTCCAGGGGCTGCTCTACGTCGCCCACGCCGCGCTCCCCCACCTGCTGAGCGCCGCCGAGCGCGAGCCGCGGCGGGTCGCGGACCTCGTCAACGTCAGCTCGGTCGCGGGCCGGCGCGTGGGCGCCGGCGGCGGCATCTACCAGCTCACCAAGCACGGCGTCGGGACCTTCAGCGAGGCGCTGCGCCAGGAGGTCACGGCCCGCCACGTCCGGTCCTCGCTGGTCGAGCCGGGCGCGACCGAGAGCGAGCTCGTCACCCACGTCCGCGAGGAGGTCCGCAGCCAGCTCCCGCCCGGCGTCGACGAGATCCTCAGGGCGGAGGACATCGCCGACGCGATCCTCTACATCGTCACGCGGCCGCGCCACGTCGCGATCAACGAGATCCTCGTGCGGCCGACGGAGCAGGTGCGCTGAGCGAAGCGGCGTGCTCGGCGAGGCCGTTCGTGCACTCTGCGATGAACCGGTCGAGTCCCCGGCGCAGCAGCCGGCCGGTGCCGGGCACCTTGGGGTCGAAGGTCGACACCCAGCGGATCGCGGTGCCCTCGGCGGTCGGCTCGAGGTCGATCTCGCCGCGGTAGTTGCGGATCGGCAGGTTGGAGGTGTGCGCGTAGGCGAAGCGGCGGTTCGGGACCAGCTCGACGATCTCGTCGTGGCCGGTCACGCGACCGCTGTCGAACCGGCGGACGGCGCCGATGCCCTCCGGCTCCTCCGCGCCGGGCCGTTCGAGCTCGGCGGTCTCGATCGGCGTCCACGCCGGCCAGCCGGCGCCGTCGCGGAGCAGGGCGAACACCGTGGCGGGGTCGGCGGTGGTGGTGGCGTGTTGCTCGATGCGCTGGCGTCCCATCGGGGTCCTCCCGTATCGTGTGTACCGAGTGGTACGTGTACCACACGGTACAGCAGGATTCCAGGGGGACAACATCACCACTAACCCGCGAGCACGCCTGCTCGCCGCCGCGTTGGACCACGTCGCCGAGCACGGCGTCGGCGATCTCAGCCTGCGCGGCCTCGCCGCGGCGCTCGGCACCAGCCACCGCATGCTCAGCTACCACTTCGGCTCCCGCGAGGGGCTCCTGATCGAGGTCATCCGCGCCGTCGAGGCGCAGCAGCGCGCGGCGCTCGAGCAATTGCTCCAGGACCCGGAGTCGACGCCCGAGCAGACGATGCGCCGGATGTGGAACCGCGTCGCCGACCCCGCGCTGTGGCCGAACGAGCGGCTGTTCTTCGAGATCTACGCGCAGGCGCTGCAGGGCAACGCGTACGCGCTCCCGCTGCTGGACGGCATCGTCGACCTCTGGATCGAGCCGCTCACGGCGCTCGCGGTCGAGCAGGGCCGCCCGGAGGCCGACGCCCGCGCCGAGGCACGGCTCGGCGTCGCCGTCACCCGCGGGCTCCTGCTCGACCTCCTCGCCACGGGCGATCGCGCCGGGGTGGACGCGGCGATGGAGCGCTACATCGCCGCGCTCGTGCAGACTCCTGCCGCATGAGGAGGATCAGACGCGTGTGCGTCGCGGCCGCCGTGGTCGCGGCGGCATCGCTGGGCGCCGCGGGCAGCGCGCCCGCCGCGACGAAGTGGCTGTGCGGCCCGGGCGTCGCGCACGACCCCTGCCGGCCGAGCCTGTCGACGACGTTCTACCGCGGCTGGGACGCCCGCACCGGGGCCGCCACGCCGCGGCGCGACCGCGCCCGCGGCGTCGACTGCTTCTACGTCTACCCGACGGTCTCCGACCAGCCGACCCGGCTGGCGACCAGGCGCGCCGACCCGGAGGTCCGCTCGATCGCGCGCTACCAGGCCGCGCGCTTCTCGCAGCTCTGCCGCGTCTACGCGCCCGTCTACCGGCAGGCGACCGTCCCGGCGCTGCAGGCCGGGAAGACGACGCGCGGGGACTACCTCACGGCCTACGGCGACGTCGAGAAGGCGTTCGACGCGTTCCTGCGCCGCATCGGCCCGCGCCGCGGCTTCGTCCTCCTCGGCCACTCGCAGGGGAGCTACCACCTGCAGCGGCTCATCCGCCGCCGCATCGACAACCATCGCGCCCTGCGCCGCCGGCTCGTCTCGGCCGTGCTGCTCGGCGGCAACGTCACCGTCCGCGCGAAGTCGGATCGCGGCGGCACGTTCCGCCGCGTGCCGACCTGCCGGCGGCCGACGCAGCTCGCCTGCGTGATCGCGTTCAGCACCTTCAACGCGACGCCGCCGGCCGGCGCGATCTTCGGCCGCGGGGCGAGCCGCGTCGCCCGCTTCCTCGGGCTCCCGGAAGGGTCGAAGCTCGAGGCCGCCTGCACGAACCCGGCCGCCCTGGGCAGCAGCCGCTCGGTCCCCTTGACCTCGGTGATCCCGACGGCGCCGTTCGCCCCGGGGACGCTGATCGCCGCGGGCATCTCGCTGCTCGGGCTCCAGTGGCCGGCTCCCCCGACGACGTTCGTGCAGAGCGACGGGGCGTTCACCGGCCGCTGCTCCCGGGCGGGCGGCGCGCGCGTGCTGCGGATCGCCTCCGCCCCGGGCACGCCCGTCGCGAAGGCGTCCCCGACGCCGGATTGGGGCCTGCATCTCGTCGACGTCAATGTCGCGCAGGGCGACCTCGTCAAGGTCATCCGGCGCCAGATCCGCGCCTACGCGCGGGGTTAGTCACTGCGGGATGCGCAGCTCCTGCCCGGGGAAGATCTCGTCGGGATCGTCGAGCACGTTGCGGTTGGCCTCGAAGATCGTCCGGAAGCGGGCCGGGTCGCCGTAGAAGTCCTGCGCGATCGAGGACAGCGAGTCGCCCGACCGGACGGTGTGGACCGCGAACCCCTGGTACGGGTTCTGCAGCGCCCGTCCGAACAGGATCGGCACCACGCGCTTGTGGATCTCGCTGCCGTCCTTCGCGGACACCTCGAAGACCTCGAGGGTGCCGCGCGCGCGGCTCGGCACGCCCGGGACGTCGATGCGGAAGAAGAAGCTGCCCCAGATGCCGGTTCCGCCGGCCTGGAAGGACCGCTGCGCGATCTCGTCGCCCGCGGCGTTGCGCAGGCGCGCGACGAGGGTGCCTTCGAACCCGGTCCCGACGCCCGCGACCTCGACGGGGTCGTCGACGATGTCGTTCTGGCGCGGGTGGCGCACGCTGATGTTGGGGATGGCCATCGAGTGTTCCTCCTGTCGATCAGGCCGAGCGCAGCCGCTCGGCAAAGAACCTGAGCACCCTCGGAGTCTTCGGCTCGGGATCGCCGTCGTGGCCGATCTCGAGGCGGTCGAGCAGCGCGTGGAAGGCCCGCTCCGCGCTCTCCGCCTCGTCCGGCGCGACCTTGAAGGAGAGCTCGACGAAGTGCGGGCCGCCGGGCAGGGACCACTCCTCGACGGCGAGCTCGTGCGGGAAGGCCCCGGGCGGGAGCTCCCACTTGCGCGCCTCGACCGGGCCGAGCACGGCGAGCTCGTTCAGCGCGATCTCGCTCGGGACGCACGCCTCCTGCGCCTTCGTGAACAGCTTGCTCAGCTTCGTCATCCCGTGCGCGACCTGCTCGATCTCGCCGCGCGTCGGGCTCGCCGTCGAGCTTGGCCGAGGGGACCTGCCGGGAGCCGACCACGTCGAGCTCGACCCTGACGCCCTCGGTCGTGCTCCAGGGAGCGGGGATCCCGGGCAGCGGGAGCGGCCGCAGCTTGACCGTGGAGTCGTCATCGTCGCCCTCCGTCACGCGGGCGCGCAGCACGAGGTCCCTGGCGAACAGCGCGAGCTCCGGGGTGTCGTAGAAGTAGACCCTGCGACGCGCGGGATCGACCCCCGCCCGCGCGAGCTCCGCGTGCACCTTCGGCTCCTCCACCGGCAGCACGGTGACCTTGAACTCGAGCTTCTGGATCGCTGGATCGAACGCCATGCGCCCTCATAGAGGCCGGAGACAGGGGCAGAGATACCAGCGGCGGGTGTGGGCGTCCATCCCTAGGGCCCCTGGCGCGCCTGCCGGCGCGGCCTGAGGATGGATCCACCATCCAGCCGACGCCCGAGGAGGGCAGCCACATGGACTCCAGCCTCTACATGCACGTCGCCTCGCTCAAGGTCCAGGACGACATCCGCCGGGCCGACCACGCCCGCCTCGTCAAGCAGGCCCAGCAGGCGTCGCGGGCCGACGCCAAGGCGACCGCGGCGCCCCGTCGGCACCGCGTCGCCCTGCGCCGGGTGTTCCATCCGTCGCTGCGGCACAGCCACTGATCAGCAGATCGCCGCCGCGTCGAAGCTGACGTTGGTGAGGAACGGGGTGATCTTGTTGTCGCCGAAGGGCAGCGGCCGCGTCGACATGACGTAGATCCGCGCCCCGCCGAGGCGTTGCACGTCGACGTCGGCCGCGACCTCCTCCGATGTGGACGCGGTCTCGACGCGCGGGGTGGCGGTGATCGCGCACTCCTCGAGGTCGAGCGGGAGCTTGGAGGCGGTCGGGTTCTTGAACGTGATCTCGTAGAGGCCGACGCCGGCCTTCTTGACCGTGCCGTCGTTGGCCGTGCCGATGAGCTTGCCGTCTTTGGCGACCCGCATCTTCAGCACGGTCTCGGGTTGATCGGAGCCGGTGATCTCTCCGGCGGCCAGGGCGGTGCCGCCCATGGCGATGACGAGGGCGGCCAGAGCGACCGCGAATGATGGGTTGAGGTATCTGCGCATACCCGGGGAGGACGCCGGGCCGTGCCGGTTATTCCAGGAGCGACCACCGCGTGGCGCTCACCGGCGACTGGAGCCTGTGGCGCGACTTCGCGATCCGCAGCTCGGGGTTCCCGGTCGAGGGGCTTGAGGCGTTCGGGCCCGGCGAGGACACGCGCCTCGCCGCGGTGGCCCGCGACCCGGCCTTCCGCGAGGCGGTGGCGTGGCAGAGTCGCGAGTCGCTCGCCTCGTGCCGTGGACAAGCTCGCGGCCGGCGCGCCCGGCGGCCCGTCGCGCAGGCGCCGCCGCCAGGACGTCGTCGCGCAGCTATTGGCAGCGCTACTGCTCCAAGAACGACACGATCGGGTTCTTCGGGCCGCTGGCGTGGGGCTCGTTCAGCGAGGCAGGGCGAGGCGATTGCCGTCCGGTCGGGCGCGCTGGAGCGCGAGCGCGTCGTCCACTTCGAGACGTGGGCGGTGGAGGCGGTGGCGGCCGCGGCCGGCGTCACGACGCCGCTGCCGATGGGCCCGTTCCCCGAACGCGCTTTTCTCCCGCTGCCCGCCGGCACGTCGCCGGGCTCGAGCGCCTGCAGGCCGCGCGCGCCGCCGTGATCGCGGCGCGGCGCGAGGACATCCCCGCCGCGCTGGACCGGCTCGATCGCGAGTTCGAGGCGATCACCGGACGGCCGGCGACACGCGCTGACGGCGACAGCGGCGGCGGGCGCACGGTCGCCTACCTCGACTCCATGCGCGACCTCGACGTGACGCTCGGCCCGGCGCTGCTCGACGAGCTGCGCAGCTCGCTGCCCGCCGGTGCTCGCGGCGTCGCGCTGGTGGTGCGGGCGCGTGTTCGACCGCGGCGCCGAGCTGCCTCGGCCGCGTCGCGCACGGGCGCCCCGGTCCGCTCGCGCCGTTGCTGGGGAAGCTGATGGGCGCCGGCTTCGGGCTCTGGAACCACATGCAGGAGGAGCAGCACGAGCTGCAGCGCCGCTGGGCCGCTGCGCCGATGCCTTCGCCGACTGGACGCCCGCGTGGCACGGCTCGGGCTATCACTCCGCGGACCTCCAGGCGCAGGCGAGGGGCGCGCGCAGATCGGCCGTCTCGTGGTGCGCCGCGCGAGCTGGTCGGCGCCCGCCGCCGAGCTCCCGGCCACGCCCGGCGATCTCGCCGCCTGGGCCCGCGACCGCGGCCTGCCGCGCCGCGTCTTCGCCCGCTCGCCGCTCGAGCGCAAGCCCCGCTACGTCGACTTCGAGAGCCCTTCGCTGTGCCGGACGCTCGCCCGCTTCCTGGCCGCGGCGCGCGAGCCGGCCCCGGGCGCGCCCGTCGAATTCACGGAGATGCTGCCCGGCCCGGGCGAGTGCTGGCTCGAGAGCGACGCCGGCCATCACACGAGCGAGCTGCGCGTCGTCGCGCTCGCCGGCCGGGTCGCGGGCGGGAGTAGTCTGAACGCATGACCCCGATTCCCGGCGAGCCACTCGAGACGAAGGCCCCAGAGCTGACCACCAGCGACGGTCGCAAGTTCAAGCTCAAGATCCCCGGCTTCACCCCGCCGCCGAAGCCCGGCCGCACCGAGGAGCGGGGCAACGCCGAGCCGCCGCGCGACGACCCGCGGCCGCCGCTCAACCCGAACCACATCGGTCCCTAGCGCTCCGGGCCGAGGGCCCGATGTCACGATCCGGTGAGCTGCCTCGTCACCCGGTCATGACCAACATCGTGATCACCGGAGCCACGGGCGTCGTCGGGCGCCGTGCCGTCCGCGAACTGCTTGCCGCCGGCCACCAGGTCAGCGGCGTCACCCGGTCCCTGCGGGGCCGGCGGCTGATCGAGGGCCTCGGCGCCCTGCCGATCGAAGCCGACGTCTTCGATCAGGCCTCACTGACGACCGCGTTCGCCGGCGCGGACACCGTCGTCAACCTGCTCACCCACATCCCGCCGCCCGACCAGATGATGGCGCCGGGCGCCTGGGACGAGAACGACCGCCTGCGCCGCGACGCGTCCGCGGCGATCGCCCGCGCGGCGCAGGACGCCGGCGCCGGGCGCCTGGTCCAGGAGTCCCTCGCCTTCCTCTACACCGACGGCGGCGACGCCTGGCTGGACGAGGACGCGCCGGTCGCCGGCGCCCCCCGCACCGCCATGGCCCTCACCGCCGAGGCGAACGCGACGGAGCGCTTCGCCGGCGACACGATCGTCCTGCGCTTCGGGCTGTTCATCGGGCCCGACAGCGGCATGACGCAGGCGAACGTGGAGGCCGCGCGCGGCGGGATCTCCCCGACCCTGGGCCGGCGCGAGGCGTACCGGCCGACCGTCTGGCTCGACGACGCCGGTGCGGCGGTCGCCGCGGCCGCGGTCGCCGCGCCCGCGGGGATCTACAACGTCGCCGACGAGGACCCGCCGACCAGCGCCGAGATCGACGCCGCGCTCGCGGCCGTCGTCGGGCGCGACAGCCTGCGCCCGGCGATGGACGAGGTCCCGCCCGCGGCCGAGGCGCTGGCGCGCTCGCAGCGCGTCTCCAGCCGGCGGCTGCGCGCCGCGACCGGGTGGGCGCCGCGGGTGCGCGGCGGCACCGACGGATGGCGCCTGATCACCGCGGGGCTGCGCGCGGCGTGACCGTCGCGCAGCGCTTCGCGCGGGCGCGCCCGCGCCTCCTCCGCCTCGCCTACAGCCAGCTCGGCGACCTCGGCGAGGCGGAGGACGTGGTGCAGGAGGCGTGGCTGCGGCTCGAGCGCACCGGCGTGGAGTCGATCGACGACCTCGACGCGTGGCTGACCACCGTCGTCGGCCGGCTCGCGCTCGACACGCTGCGCTCCGCCCGCTCGCGGCGCGAGGCGTACGTCGGCCCGTGGCTGCCCGAGCCGGTGGAGTCCTCCGAGGACCCGGCCGACCGCGTCACCCTCGACGAGTCGGTCAGCTACGCGCTGCTCGCCCTGCTCGAGCAGCTCTCCCCCGCCGAGCGCACGGCGTTCGTGCTGCACGACGTGTTCGAGCTGCCGTTCGGCGAGGTCGCGGACGTCGTCGGCCGCACGCCCGCGGCGGTGCGCCAGCTCGCCTCGCGCGCCCGCCGCCACGTCGCGCAGCAGCGGCCACGCTTCGAGGCCTCGCGCGATGAGCACGAGCGGGCGGTGCACGCGTTCGCGCAAGCGGTCGCCGAGGGCGACCTCGACGGCCTCGTCGCGGTGCTCGATCCGGACGTCGTGTGGACCTCCGACGGCGGCGGCCACGCGATCGCCGCCCGCAAGCCGGTGCACGGCGCCGGCCGCGTCGCGCGGGCGTGGATCGCCATGCGCGGCAGGGCGGCGGATGCGCCGGCCGCGATCGGCCTCAACGGTCGCCTCGGGCTGCTGCTCGCCGGCACCGACGGCCACCGCTCCGCCGTCTTGTTCGTCGTCGACGGCGGGCGCATCGCCCGCATCGACGTCGTCCGCAACCCGGAGAAGCTGCGGCGCGTCACCAGGGGGCCGGCGCGTAGTCCTTGAGGAAGACGCCGTGGAGGTCCTCGCCCGCCTCGCCGCGGACGATCGGGTCGTAGACGCGCGCCGCGCCGTCGATCAGGTCGAGCGGCGCGTGGAAGCCCTCCGCGGCGAGCCGCGCCTTGGTCGGGTGCGGGCGCTCGTCGGTGATCCAGCCCGTGTCGACGCTTGTCATCAGGATGCCCTTGGACAGCAGCTCCTTCGCGCTCGTCCGCGTGAGCATGTTGAGCGCGGCCTTGGCCATGTTCGTGTGCGGATGGCCGGGCCCCTTGTAGCCGCGGCCGAACTGCCCCTCCATCGCCGAGACGTTGACGATGTAGGTCCGCCGCGCGCCGGACGCCTCGAGCGCGGCGCGCAGGCGGCTGATGAGGATGAAGGGGGCGGTCTGGTTGCAGAGCTGGACCTCGAGCAGCTCGACGGGATCGACCTCGTCGACGACCTGGCTCCAGCTGTTGTAGGGGTGCGGGTCGGGCACGAGGCCCCCGGCGTCGATCGCGGTGCCGGCGGCGACGCGCTCCGCCGACGCCGAGCCGGCCGTGAGCGCGAGCGCGGTCAGCGCCTGGGGCGTCGGCGACCAGTGGCCGTTCGCCGCGGTCGCGGTCTCCGACCGCCCGAGCGTCAGCACCTCGGGCAGCGGCCCGCTCGGCAGCGGCGCCTGCGCAGCCGCGGCCAGGTGCGCGTACGCCCCCGGTGAGCGGCGGACGGTCTGGGCGGCGTTGTTGATGAGGATGTCGAGCGGCCCCTGCGCGGCGACCTCGTCGGCGAGCGTGATGACCTGGCCGGGGTCGCGCAGGTCGATGCCGACGATCCGCAGGCGGTCGATCCAGTCGGCGCTGTCGTCCATCGCGCCTGAAGCGCCGGACCGCGTCCTCGGGGAAGCGCGTCGTGATCGTCGTATGCGCGCCGTCGCGCAGCAGCCGCAGCGCGATGTACATCCCGATCTTCGCCCGGCCGCCGGTGAGCAGGGCGCGGCGGCCGCTCAGGTCCGTGCGCGCGTCGCGTCGCTCGTGGTTGTGCGCGGCGCAGGCGGGACAGAGCTGGTGGTAGAAGGCGTCGACGTCCCGGTAGCGCTGCTTGCAGACGTAACAGGCGCGCGAGCGCAGGAGCGTGCCCGCCCGCGCGCCGGTGGCGCTGGAGCTCAGCGGCAGCCCCTGGGTCTCGTCGTCGATCCGCCCGGGCGCGGCGGTCGCCGTCGCGGCGGTCACCGCGTCGTCATTCGCCTTGATCGCCGAGCGCCGCTCCGCCCGCCGCTGCTCCTTGACGGTCTTGAACAGGCCGCCGACGGCGCGCCGGACCTCGACCGCGTCGGGGTGCTCGGTGGGGAGCTGCTCGACCTCGGCCAGGACGCGCAGCGCGTCGGCGAGGCGTTCGGGGTCGACGCCGTCCATCACTGGCCGACCGACTCCCCGCCCCACTCCTCGGGCGCGACGTCGGCGAGCGTCTCGGAGAAGGTCCAGACGTGCCCCGCGAGGTCCTCGGCGCGGTACTGCCGCTCCCCGTACTCGTAGTCGGTGGGCTCCATGTCGATGCGCGCGCCGCGCGCGCGGGCGTGCTCGCAGTGGGCGCGCGCGTCGTCGACCCGCACCAGCACCGAGTGCGTGACCTCGCCCGCCCGCGGCGGACGCTGCGAATGGCGCACGTCGGCGACGATGACCGCGCCGTCGCCGAAGCTGAGCTGGGCGCGGTGGTCCTCGCCGATCCGCACACGCTCGGCGAACCCGAAGGCCGCCTCCAGCCACGCCACCGCGGCGCGCACGTCCGGGTAGATCAGCACCGGGACGACGGTCGCGGACGGGATGGACCGGTTCGGCTTCACGGGTACCAGCCTACGACCGCCTTGACATATTCCTATATGGGTATGTAATCTCCGCCGCATGGCACGAGCGGCGACCACGGCCGACACGTTCAACGCGGTGGCCGAGCCGCGGCGGCGGGAGATCCTCGAGGTCCTCGTGGCCGGGGAGCGGCCCGTGAACGACCTGGTGCACGTGCTCGGCCTCGCGCAGCCGCAGGTGTCCAAGCACCTGCGCGTGCTGCGCGAGGTCGGCGCGGTCGACGTGCGCGAGGACGGCCGGCAGCGGCTGTACCGCCTCAACGGCGACGCGCTCAGGCCCATGCACGAGTGGTTGAAGCAGTTCGAGCAGTCGTGGTCCGAGCGCTTCGAGGCGCTGGACGACGTGTTGGACGACCTCAAACAGAAGGAGCAAGGAGATGGAACCGGTGACGAGTAGCGGCAAGGCGAAGGTGACCCTCCCCAGCGACGAGGAGATCCTCATCACGCGCGAGTTCGACGCCCCCCGGCACCTCGTGTACCGCGCGTGGACCACGCCGGAGCTGGTCATGCGCTGGTGGAGCGGGCAGCGCGGCGCGATGAAGATCGCCGACATCGACCTGCGCGTCGGCGGGATGTGGCGCTACGTGATGGAGGCCGACGGCGGCTTCGAGGTCGCCTTCCACGGCGAGTACCGCGAGATCGTTCCCGACGAGCGGATCGTCACGACCGAGGTCTTCGAGGGCATGCCCGAGGTCGGGGAGCCGGCGCTGAACACGGTGACGTTCACGGAGGCGGACGGGCAGACGACGCTCGAGCTGCTGACGACGGTCGCGAGCAAGGAGCTGCGCGACATGATCATCGCGACCGGGATGGAAGCCGGCATGCAGGAGCAGATGGACGTGCTCGAGGAGCTGGCGATCTCGCTGCGGTGATGGCCCGCATCGACGACCTGCGGGCCGAGTACAAGCGGCTCCTGAACTCGATGGAGTTCGCCTACGCGATGGGCCACACGCGCACCCTGGGCGCGCGCGATCCGCGCCTGGAGGCCGTCGTCGAACGGGTGGAGGAGCTGCGCCGCGAGATCGCCGCGGCGCAGCCTCCCGATCCGCCTACGCCTTGATCGACCCGTGCGGGTCGAGCACGTACTTCTCGGCGGCGCCCTTGTCGAAGTCCTCGTAGCCCTTCGGCGCGTCGTCGAGCGAGATCACCCTGGCGTTGACGGCCTTGGCGATCTGGGCGCGGTCGCTGAGGATCGCCTCCATCAGCCCGCGGTGGTACTTCATGACCGGGCACTGGCCGGTCGAGAGGGTGTGCGACTTCGCCCACCCGAGGCCGATGCGGATCGACAGCGAGCCCTCCTTGGCCTCCTCGGTCCCCGCGCCCGGGTCGCCGGTCACGTAGAGCCCGGGGATGCCGACCGCGCCGCCGGCGCGGGTGATCGTCATCAGCGAGTTGAGCACCGTCGCGGGCGCCTCCTCGCCGGAGGCCTCCCCGTGGCCGTGGGCCTCGAAGCCGACGGCGTCGACGCCGCAGTCGACCTCGGGCGTCCCGAGGATCTCGGCGATCTGGTCGCCCGGGTCGCCCTTGGTGACGTCGAGCGGCACGCAGCCGAAGCTCTCCGCCTGCTTCAGGCGCTCGGGGATCAGGTCGCCCACGATCACGACCGACGCGCCCAGCAGCTGCGCCGAGTGCGCGGCCGCGAGGCCGACCGGGCCGGCGCCGGCGACGTAGACGGTGCTGCCGGTCGTCACGCCCGCGGTGACGCAGCCGTGATAGCCGGTCGGGAAGATGTCGGAGAGCATCGTCAGGTCGACGATCTTCTCCATGGCGGCGTCCTTGTCGGGGAACTTCAGGCAGTTGAAGTCCGCGTAGGGGACCATCACGTACTCGGCCTGGCCGCCGGGCCAGCCGCCCATGTCGACGTAGCCGTAGGCGGCGCCGGGACGGTCCGGGTTCGTGTTCAGGCAGATGCCGGTCTTGCGCTCCTTGCAGTTGCGGCAGCGCCCGCAGGCGATGTTGAACGGGATCGAGACGAGGTCGCCCTCCTCGAGGAACTCGACGTCCCGGCCCTTCTCGACGATCTCGCCCGTGATCTCGTGGCCGAGGATCAGGCCCTCGGGGGCGGTCGTGCGGCCGCGCACCATGTGCTGGTCGGAGCCGCAGATGTTGGTGGAGACGATCTTGAGGATCACGCCGTGGTGACACTCGCGCCCCACGGCGTCGGGGTGGACACCCGGGCCGTCCTTCAGCTCGAAGGTCGGGTACTCGGTCTCCTGGACCTCGACCTTGCCCGGACCCATGTAGGCGACGCCTCTGTTGCCGGCCATGTTCGTTCCTCCGCTCGTCGTGTAGTTCTCGTCTACACGCCCGCCGAGCGTCGAAAACGACTCACCGGCGGGAGCGTCCGCTTCTTGACCGAAGCGCGGGAGCGGGCGTACCCTCGTTGTCATGCGGCTCTGGCCCGCACGCAAGCCACCACCACGGCCCACCGTCTACGTGGGCGACTACACGCACAAGCTCAGCCGCATCCGCCCGCTCGCGCACGACGATGACGAGCGGCAGACGCGCGAGGACCGGGACTACGCGAGGAGCCTCTTCACGGAGCCCACGGTGGTGCCGGTCCCGCGCTTCATGAAGCGCCGCTAGCCGCTCAGAACGAGCTCGCGGCCTCCATCATGTGCTCGAGCTTGGCGCGCAGGACGGGACGGGTGCGGGCCGGGTGGCGCCCGAAGCCGCACGAGGGCGAGATCCACAGCCGCTCCTCGCCGACCACGCGCGCCCAGTCCGCGGCGCGGTCGCGGACCTTCTTGACGGTCTCGATCCCGTAGCTCGCCTCGTCGACGATGCCGGCGGCGAGCTGCATGCTCTGCGGCAGGTCGCGGTAGGCGTCGCGCTCCAGGTACTCGGCGAAGTAGCTGCACTCGAGGGCGGCGACGTCGACGACCCCGTCGAGCCGCTGCAGGATCGGCACCCACGGGGCGTTGCGGACGATCGGCGACATCGGCCGGCCCTTGAAGTTGCCGTTGCAGATGTGGACGCCGCGGATCACCCCCTCCACGCCCTCGAAGCACTGCGCGGTGATGTCCGCGGCCTGATCGGCCGTCATCGTGCCCGCGTTGACGAGCACGCCGAAGATCGGGATGTCGAGCTGGACGTGCGGGCACCCCGCCGCGGCGAGCTCGCGCATCTCGCGGTTGACGATCCCGATCAGGTTCGGCATCTGGCGCTGGAGCTCTTCCTGCTGGTCCTGCGCGTGGACGGCGATCTCCAGCGGCCCCACGACCGTCGCCTTCCGCACGCCGCCGGGCAGCTTGCTCTCGCGCTCGTAGGCGCGCGCGTAGCCGAGGCCCTCGGGGGCGCTGATCTCCCCCTTGATCACGCAGTGCGCGAGGTCGTCGTAGTCGAACGGGTCGGGCTCGTCGGGCTTGTCGATCTCGACGCCGTGCAGCACGCGCTGCATGTGGTCGATGAAGTTGTCGGTGAAGTACTCGCCGCCGGTCCACTCGTCGAGCCCGAGCCGTTGGACCGGCGGCGTATCAACCACGCCATTCGCGGGCGAGCAGCGCGTAGATCAGCTCGCTCTGCCACTCGCCCTTGACCCACTCGTTCTCGACGAGGTGGGCCTCCCGGCGCATCCCGAGCTTCTCCAGCACGCGCGCCGACGCGATGTTGCGCGCCTCCAGGCGCCCGTAGACGCGGTGCACGTCGTACACGTCGAAGGCCAGCGCGACCACCGCGGCGCTCGCCTCGGTCGCATAGCCGCGCCCCTGGTGCCGAGGGTCGAAGACGAACCCGATCTCCGCCTGGCGGTGCTCCCCCACCATGAGCGAGACGTCACCGGCGAACTCACCGGTCGCGGCGATCTCGGCGACCAGCGGCACGCCGGTCTCGACCGGGCGGGCCATCCGCTGCTCGAGCGACGCTCGCGACTCGGCTTCCGTGGCGGGCTCCGTGTACAGCCAGCGATGGATGTCCTCGCGCGCCCGGAGGGCGTGGTACGCGGCGAGGTCGCCGGGGGCGAACCGCCGCAGCCGCAGGCGGCTCGTGTCGATCGGGAGCGGGAGATCCATGCTCGGCCCGAGAAATAGCATTGATCCGCCCGGAAGGCTGTCGATGACCGAGGTGCCCCGAGATCTGCCGATCCTCGAACGCGACGCGGTGCGCGTCGTCGTCCGCGACAGCGAGGATCGGATCCTGCTCTTCCACACCCACGAGATCACGCTCCCTGAGCTCGGCCGCTGGTGGGAGCTGCCGGGGGGCGGCATCGACGACGGTGAGACCTACCTGGACGCCGCGGTCCGGGAGCTGCGGGAGGAGACCGGCATCAGGGTCTCCGCCGCCCAGGTCGGCGAGCCGTCCTGGCGGCGCACGGCCTCCTTCCGCCATCGCCGGCTCCGGCACGTGCAGCACGAGGTCGTCGTCGAGGTGCGACTCGACGCCCCCGGCACCGCGATCGACGAGACCGAGCGCTTCGACTACGAGAAGGAGGACTACTTCGACTTCCGCTGGTGGAGCATCGGCGACGTCGTCAGCAGCGCGGAGCCCTTCTACCCACGCAGCCTGCCCACGCTCCTGCAGCGCTTCCTCGACGGCGAGGCGATCGACGAGCCGTTCGAGCTCTTCTCCTAGGCGTCGGCGCCCACGGCCACCCCGGGCTCGCCCGGCATGATCTCCGGCCAGATCGGGTCGCGGTCGGCGACCTGCTTGGCCATCTGGCGGGCGATCACGAGGCGCTGGATCTCGTTGGCGCCCTCGTAGATCTGGAGCACCTTGGCGTCGCGCATCATCCGCTCGGCGGGGAAGTCCTTGAGGTAGCCGTTGCCGCCGAGGACCTGGACGGCCTCGGTGGTGACGCGCATCGCGGTGTCGGAGGCGACGAGCTTCGCCATCGCCGAGAGCTTGGTCATGCGCGGGTCGCCCTCGGCGACGAAGGTCGCGGCCTGGAAGGTCAGCGCGCGCGCCGCGGCGACATCGGCCTCCATGCCGGCGAGCTTGAACTGGAGGCCCTGGTGGGCGAGCAGCGGCTCGCCCATCGTCTCCCGCCGCGCGGCGTAGTCCATGGCGAGGTCGATCGCCCCCTGGCCCACGCCGACCGCCTGCGCGGCGACCGTCGGGCGCGAGCGGTCGAAGGTCTGCATCGCGATCTTGAAGCCGTCGCCCTCGCGGCCGAGCAGGTTCTCGTGCGGCACCTCGACGTCCTCGAACTTCGGCGCCCCGAGCTTCCAGCCCGGCATGCCCATCGTCCGCAGCGGCTCGGCGCTCAGGCCGGGCGACTTGCCGTCGACCACGAAGGCGCTGATGCCGCCCGCGCCGTCCTCGCCGGTGCGGGCGAACACGACGTAGGTGTCGGCGTGGCCCGCGTTGCCGATGAAGCGCTTCTCGCCGTTGAGCACCCAGGTGTCGCCGTGGCGCTCGGCGCGCGTCTGGAGCGCGGCGGGGTCGGAGCCGACCGCGGGCTCGGTCAGCGCGTAGGAGCCGTAGCGCTCGCCGCTGACGAGCGACGGGAGGTACTCCTGCTTCTGCTCCTCGGTGCCGGCGATCAGGATCGGCAGCGCCACGAGCTTCACGTAGGCGGCCATCAGCGAGACCGTGCCGGAGACCTTCGCCAGCTCCTCGACGTAGGCGCACCACGACACCTCGGAGGCGTCGCGCCCGCCGTACTCGGCGGGGAACGCCAGGCCCATCAGGCCCTCGCGCGCCAGCGTCTCGTGGACGTCGTGGGGGTAGTCGCAGTTCTCGTCCAGCTCCCGCACGCGCGGTCGGATCTGCTCGAGCACGACGGAGCGGATGCGCTCGCGCAGCTCGCGCTCCTCATCGGTCAGACGCCACATGGGCTTCCTCTCTGGGGCGGGATCGGGCCAGCTTGCGCTCGTACCAGTCGAGCAGCAGGTCGAGCGACTCTTGCGGTGCTTCGAGGGCGTAGGCGTGCCCGGCGCCGGGCACGACGGCGAGCTCCGCGTCGGGGATGCGCGCCGCCAGCAACCGGCCGGCCTTGAGCGGGACGAGCTCGTCGCGCTCGCCATGCATGACGAGCGTCGGCGTGCGCACGCGCCCGAGCTGCAGCGTGGTGGCGAACTGCGCGGCCGCCAGCGTCTGGATGGCGATCGTCGCGGCCGAGCTGCGGTGGCGCTTGAAGTAGCCCACCAGCTCGCTGACGCGCTCGGGGTGCTCGCGGCGGAACGCGGAGGAGAACAGCAGCGGCGCGCGGAGGCTGCGCTCGGCGATCCCGCCCCGCGCCATCGAGATGACCTCCTTGGGCCCGAGCCGCGGCGCGAGCGGGCCGCCCGGCGACGTCCCGCCGAGCACGAGCCCCTGCACCCGCCCGGCGTGGCGGAGCGCCACCTCCAGGGCCACCATCCCGCCCATCGAGAGGCCGTAGACGAGCGCGCGCGGGATCCGCAGCGCGGTCAGCAGCCGCGACGCGTCGTTGGCGAGCGCGCCCATCGTCAGGGGCGACGAGCCCTTCGAGCGCGCCGAGCCCCGGTGGTCGTACGTGATGCACTCGAAGTGCCGGGAGTACAGGTCCAGCACGGGCTCGAAGACCGCGGAGCTGATCGTCCAGCCGGTGATCAGCAGCAGCGGCTCCCCCGCGCCGTGGCGCTCGTAGTACAGGCCGTCGGCGTAGGCCATGGTCAGTCCAGCACGTAGAGGCCGGGCGCGGGGTCCAGCGGCTTGAAGCCCTTGCCGCCGAGCCGCTTGCGGGCGGGCTTCTCCGGGCCGGAGCGCTCGCCCAGCCAGGCGACGTAGTCGTCCCACCACGTGCCCTTGTGCGTGGTCGCCTGGCGCAGCCACGCCTCGGGCTCGGGCGGGTTGGAGCCGTTGACCTGGTAGCTGGCCTTCTCGTTGCCGGGCGGGTTGACGAGCGAGGCGATGTGCCCGCTGGTCGAGAGCACGAAGCGCGGCTGGGAGCCGAGCAGCTGGGTCGAGCGGTAGTTGCTCTGCCACGGCGTGATGTGGTCCGCGATCCCCGCCACCTGGTAGGAGTCGACCGTGATCTGCGAGAGGTCGATCGGCGTGTCGAGCACGACGCGCTCGCCCGGCTTCACGAGGTCGTTGGCCAGCGACAGCTCCATGAAGTCGCGGTGCAGGCCGTGCGGCAGGTTGGTCGAGTCCGCGTTCCAGTACAGGACGTCGAAGGCCGGCGGGTCCTTGCCGAGCAGGTAGTTGTTGACCCAGTAGTTCCAGACCAGGTCGTTGGGCCGCAGCCACGCGAACACGCCGGCCAGCGCCTTGCCGTCGAGATACCCCTTGCGCTGCGACTCGGCGAGCGCGGTGGCCGCCGTCGGGCGGTCCACCAGCGCGCCGACCGTCCCCGCGTTGGCGTTGTCGAGCACGCAGACCCCGAGCGTCAGGCCGGCGATCCGGTCGAGGTCGCCCTTGGCGGCGAGATGGCCGATCGCGCAGCTCGCGGTGATGCCGCCGGCGCACAACCCCATGACATGGGAATCGGCGCGAGCCGGTGATCGTCTCGACCGCGCCGAGCGCCTCCAGCACGGCGGAGACGTAGTCGTCCAGGCCCCACTCGGCGTGGCGCTCGTCCGGGTTGCGCCAGGAGATCGTGAAGCACTGCTGGCCGGCGCCGACGAAGTACTCGAGCATGCTGCGGCCGGGCGCGACATCGGCGATATAGAACTTGTTGATCATCGGCGGGACGAGCAGCAGCGGCGTCTCGCGGACCTTCGGGGTGCTCGGCTCGTACTGGATCAGCTCGAACAGCTCCGTCCGCAGCACGACGGCGCCGGGGCTGATCGCCAGGTCCTCGCCGACCGTGAAGGCCGAGTCGTCGACCATCGCCGGGATGTGCGGCTTGCGCGAGAGGTCGTGCACGAGGTTCGCGGTGCCCTGGAGCAGGTTCTTCCCGCCGGTGTCGAGCGTCGCCTTCGAGCGCGGCGGGGTTGAGCGCGGGGAAGTTCGTCGGCGCGAGCGCGTCGAGGACGTTCTCGGCCGCGAAGCGCACGCGCCGCTCGGCCCGCTCGTCGAGCCCGGCGTCGTTGATCAGCGCGTCGACCGACTTGCCCGTCGCGAGGTAGACCTGCGCGAGGCGGCGGAACGCGGGGTTGCCGCGCCACGCCTCGTCGGCGAAGCGGCGGTCCTTCTTCGAGGGCGCGACCTCGGACTGCCCGATCGTGATCTTCGCCAGCTCCCCGCCGTAGCCGACGCCGCGGCGCGCGACCTTCCACGGCCGCGTCGCCAGCTTGGCGGCGAGCTTCGCGCCCGCGACGCCGGGGAACCAGCGGCGGGTCGCCCCGCCGCCGGCGTCGGACAGCAGGGTGTCGAGGGTGACGGAGCCCTCGGCCATCAGCTCGTCTTGGCCTCCTCGGGCACCTCGATCTCGCGCTTGAGGATCTTGCCCGTCGGGCCCTTCGGCAGCTCGTCGACGAACCAGATCTTGCGCGGGTACTTGTAGTTGGCGACCTCTTGCTTGACGTAGGCCTTGAGGTCGTCGGCGGAGACGTCCTGGCCCTCCTTGAGGACGACGGCGGCGCCCACCTCCTCGCCCATCGACTCGTCGGGCACGCCGATCACGGCCGCCTCGAGCACGCCCTCGTGCTCATAGAGGACCTCCTCGATCTCGCGCGGGTAGACGTTGTAGCCGCCGCGGATGATCAGCTCCTTCTTGCGGTCGACGATGAAGAAGTAGCCGTCCTCGTCGACCTTGCCCATGTCGCCGGAGTGGAACCAGCCGTCGACGATCGCCTCCTCGGTCGCCTCGTCGCGGTTCCAGTAGCCCTTCATGACGTTGTGGCCCTTGATGACGATCTCGCCGACCTCGCCCTGCTCGACCTCGTTGCCGTCGTCGTCGAGGAGCTTCATCTCGACACCCTCGATCGGCGTGCCGATGGAGCCGACCTTGCGCTCCTTGTCGGGGTGATTGAAGGAGGCGACCGGCGAGGTCTCGGAGAGCCCGTAGCCCTCGAGGATCATCGTGTCGAACGCCTTCTCGAAGCCGCGCATCAGCTCGCCCGGCATCGCCGAGCCGCCGGAGCAGCAGAGCCGCAGCGACGAGTGGTCGTGCTGCTCGCGCGCGTCGTTGTTGAGCATCGCGTTGTACATCGTCGGCACGCCGGCGAACAGGGTCACCTTGTCGCGCTCGATGATCTCCAGCGCCTTCGCGGGGTCGAAGCGCGGGATGAACGTGAGGGTCGCGCCGGCCAGCGCACACGCGTTCATGCAGCACGTCTGGCCGAAGGAATGGAACAGCGGCAGCGCTCCGAGCACGACGTCGTCGTCCTCGAAGCCGAACAGGTCGCGTGACGACTGGGCGTTCTTGAGCATGTTGTCGTGGGTCAGCTCGGCGCCCTTGGGCTGGCCGGTGGTGCCCGACGTGTAGAGGATGACCGCGGTGTCGTCGCCGTCGCGGTCGGCGACCTCGCGCTCCGGCTCGGCGTCACCGAGCAGCTTCTCGAACTCGCCCGGCTTGACCAGGACCACCTCGGTCCCGGCCTCCTCGGCGCCCTTCTCGGCGGCCTCGGCGAAGTCGTGCCAGGCGAAGACGACCTTCGCCTCCGGATCCTCGAGGTAGAACTTGACCTCGCGCCCCTTCAGCAGCACGTTCATCGGCACGACGGTGCCGCCCGCGCGCAGGACGCCGTAGTAGGCGATCGGGAAGTACGGGACGTTCGGGAGCATGATCCCGACGCGGTCCCCGGGCTCGACGCCCTTCTCCTTCAGCAGGCCCGCCACCCGCGCGCTGCCCTCGTCAACGGCCTGCCAGTTGACTTCCGTGTCGTCGAGCTTGTAGGCGATGCCGTCCGGGAGCCGCTCCGCGGTCTCGGTGACGATGCTTGCCAGGTTGGTGCCCATCTTGAAGGTCTCCTCCTCAATCGCTCACACGTGCCTACCCAGCATCCCGCGCCGCGCAACTCTCGCGCGGGGGCGCGCCTCAGCGCGGGGTGCGGCTGGCAGGATGGCAAGCGCCCGGGGGCGGTTCTAGAGTCGGCCTCCATGGCAGCGACCTGGCGCGGGAACACCTACCTCCTGGTCTCGTTTCCCGTCGGGCTCGCGACCTCGGTGTTCCTCTTCACGATGTACTCCGTCGGGATCGCCCTCGCGATCATCTGGATCGGCGTCCCGATCCTGGCCGTGACGCTCGTCGTCCAGCGCTGGATGGCGCGCTTCGAGCGCCGGCGCGCGGCGATCGCGCTGCGCGAGCCGATCCCGGCGAGCTACCTGCAGCCGCACCGCAAGGGGATGCTCGCGTACATCCACACCACGATCGGCGACTCGGCGACCTGGAAGGACATGCTGTGGCTGATCCTCGTGCTGCCGGTGCTCGGCCTCGCGGGCTTCATCGTCGCCGTGTGCACGTGGAGCATCGGGCTGGGGATGCTCCTCCTGCCCGCGTGGTACTGGGCCGCCGGCACCACGGGCGTCGAAGCCGGCGTGGTCAACGTCGACACCCTCGACGAGGCGTGGATCGGGATCCCGATCGGGCTCGTGATCCTGACCATCACCGTGCCGCTCACGCGCGGGCTCGGGCTCGGGCTGGCGCGGCTCGGGCGCGTGCTGCTGCAGCCGAGCGAGCGGCGGCGGGTGGTCGAGCTGGAGCGCACGCGCGCGGGCGCCGTCGACTCCCAGGCCGCCGAGCTGCAGCGGATCGAGCGCGACCTCCACGACGGCGCCCAGGCGCGGCTGGTCGCGCTGGCGATGGACCTCGGCATGGCGCAGGAGAAGCTCGACAGCGACCCGGAGGGGGCGCGCGAGCTGGTGGCGGGCGCGCACGGCGAGGCCAAGCGCGCGCTCGCGGAGCTGCGCGACCTCTCGCGCGGGATCTACCCCGCGATCCTCACCGACCGCGGGCTCGGGCCGGCGCTGTCCTCGATCGCGGCCCGCAACCCGGTCGAGGTGGCGCTGGACGTCGACGTCGACGGCCGCCTGCCCGCGGCGACCGAGGCGGCCGCCTACTTCGTCGTGGTCGAGGCGCTGACCAACGTCGCCAAGCACTCGGGCGCCGAGCACTGCCGCGTGCGCATCGTGCACCGCCGCGACCGGCTGGAGCTCTCGGTCAGCGATGACGGCGACGGCGGCGCCGACCCGGCCGGCGCCGGGCTGACCGGCCTGCGCCAGCGCGTCGAGGCGCTCGACGGCACCCTTGCGGTCGCCGAGGCGCACCCGGGCACCATGATCAGGGCGGAGCTGCCATGCGTGTCGTGATCGCCGAGGACCTGACGTTGCTGCGCGAAGGACTGTCGCGCCTGCTCGGCGACCGCGGATGGGAGATCGTGGCCGCGGTCGACGACGGGCCGAAGCTCGTGGAGGCGATCGTCGAGCACCGGCCCGACATCGCCGTCGTCGACGTGCGCCTGCCGCCGACGTTCACCGACGAGGGCATCCGCGCGGCGATCGAGGCCCGCGAGCGCGTGCCCGGCACGCCGATCCTGATCCTCTCCCAGTACGTCGAGGAGAGCTACGCGCAGGACCTGCTCGCCGGCGCGGGCGGCGGCGTCGGCTACCTGCTCAAGGACCGCGTCGCCGACGTGCGCCAGTTCGTCGAGTCGCTGGAGCGCGTGGCGGCGGGCGGGACGGCCATGGACCCCGAGGTGGTCGCCCAGCTGCTGGGTCGCCGGGACAACCGCGGGCCGCTGTCGGAGCTGACGCCGCGCGAGCTCGAGGTGCTGACGTTGATGGCCGAGGGGCGCTCGAACACCGGGATCGGGCTCGAGCTCGGCATCTCCGCGAGCGCGATCGAGAAGCACGTCAAGCAGATCTTCGCCAAGCTCGACCTCCCGCCCGCGGGCGAGGACCACCGCCGCGTGCTGGCCGTGCTGGCCTACTTGGGAACCTGACTCAACCGCGCGCTCGCGCGTGCCGATTAACGGGTCATGGTCCCGCCCTTCACCCCCGCCACGCCGCTCGCCTACGCGGCCGCCGTCCTCACCCGCAACTGCGAGGGCTATCCCGCCGGCACCACCGGCCTGATCGCCGGCGCCAAGCAGGGCTGTCTCGTGTTCGCGCCCGACCAGCCCGCGAAGGTCGCCCGCTGGGCGCGCCCGCGCGCGACGATGCTCGTGCCCGCGGCGCTGATCGCGCTGCAGGCCATCTCGAGCTAGTCGAGCTAGAACGCGGTCGAGAGCGCGAGCGGGTAGACCGGCCCGCCGCCGCGGCCGCGCAGCTGGCCGCCGACCATCGCGAGCGTCCAGCCGCTGAAGCGGATGTCGTCGACCAGCAGGCACGGGCCCTCCGGCCGCTCGCCGGTGACGGCGAACTGCCCGCGCACGTTGGCGACCTGCTGCTGGGAGTTGGCCATCTCGCGCTGCGGGGGCGCGTCCCCGGTCCGCTCGAGCACGGGCGCGTAGGGCAGCCCGAGCCGCTCCGCCAGCCGGCGCGCGAAGTCCGGCACCAGCTCGCCGCTGCGGCGCGACGGGACCGCCGTCACCCACGCCACCGGCACGCCCCAGCTGCGCACCGCCTCCGCGGCCGCCTCGACCAGCTCGTCGGCGAAGCGGCCCTCGCTGCGGCCCCGCCGGACCAGCGGGTCCCAGCCGCCGTCGCCGAGCCGCGCCAGCGCGCGGCCCTCCTCGACGCGGACGCCCTCGGGGATCTTCTTCATCGCGCCCTGGGCGTCGGGCGCCATCTTCTTGGCCTCGAGGATCAGCGGGCGCGAGCGCAGGTGCAGCGCGGCCTGGCGCACGAGCACCTCGTCCAGCGGCCCGTCGTAGCGCGGGCCGGCGCAGACCGAGCACCTTCCGCAGTCGCCGGGCGAGGGGTCGTCGAGCTCCTCCTGCAGCGCGCGCATCAGGCAGCGGCCGTCGGCGCCGAGCTGGGCCATCGCCGCCTGCTCGCGCCGGCGCAGCGCGGTGATCCGCTCGTAGCGCTCGGCGTCGTAGTGCCACGCGCTGCCGTCCAGCGCGTGCCAGCGCGTCCCCTCGCGCTGCACGGCGCCCTCGACGTCGAGCACCTTCAGCATCGCCTCCACGCGGCTCTTGCCGAGGTTGACCTGGCCCATCAGCTCCGCGGTCGTGGCGCCGTCGCCACCCACGTCGCCGAGATGCCCGAGCACGGTGTCGACCACCTCGCGGCGCGGGAACGCCTGCTCGATGAAGAAGTCCTGGATCCGCCGGTCCTCGGCGCCGCGCAGCAGCACGACCTCGGCCCGCTCGATCCCGCGGCCCGCGCGGCCGACCTGCTGGTAGTAGGCGATCACGGACCCGGGCGCCTGGTAGTGCACGACGAAGCCGAGGTCGGGCTTGTCGTAGCCCATCCCGAGCGCGCTGGTGGCGACCACGGCCTTGAGGTCGTTGCGCAGCAGCCGGTCCTCGACCGCGATCCGGCGGTCGGTCGCGCTGTCCCCGCTGTAGGCCTCCGCCGCGATGCCGTGGCCGGTGAGCCAGTCCGCGACGAGATCGGCGTCGCGCTTGGTGAGCGTGTAGACGATGCCGGAGCCCGGCATCTCCGGCAGGTGGGTCGCCAGCCACGCCAGCCGGTCGGCCTGGCCGGGGAGGTCGACGACCTCGAAGCGCAGGCTGGAGCGCCCGAGCGGGCCGCGGTAGGTGCGCAGCCCGGAGGCGCGGCCGACGCTCAGCTGCTCCTCGACGTCGGCGACCACGCGGTCGTTGGCCGTCGCCGTCGTGCAGAGGACCGGGACGCCGTCGGGCAGCCGCTCGAGCATGTCGGCGATCCGCCGGTAGTCCGGGCGGAAGTCGTGCCCCCAGTCGGAGATGCAGTGCGCCTCGTCGACCACCAGCAGCCCCACGCGCTCGGCGAACAGCGGCAGCATCGCGGTCCGGAACTGCGGGTTGTTCAGCCGCTCCGGGCTGATCAGCAGCACGTCCACCGCGTCGGCCTCGAGCAGATCGCGGACCTCGCTCCACGCGTCCCGGTTGGTCGAGTTGACGGTGTGCGCGCGGATCCCGATCCGCTCGGCCGCGGCGATCTGGTTGCGCATCAGCGCCAGCAGCGGCGAGACGATCAGCGTCGGCCCGGCGCCCGCCTCCCGCAGCAGCGCCGTCGCGAGGAAGTAGACCGCCGACTTGCCCCAGCCCGTGCGCTGGACGCAGAGCACGCGCGCGCGGTCGGACACGAGGTCGCGCACCGCCTCCAGCTGATGCTCGCGGAAGCTCGCGTCCGGTCCCGCGAGCTCCCGCAGGAGCTCCCCGGCACGATCGTCGATGGCGGCGGCGGTGGTCGTCACGGCAACGACGGTAGGACATCGGCCGGTCCCCACCGCCGAACCAGCCCATATGGTGCACTTTCGTGACAGAGCCGACGCAGGCCCATGTCTATCTGTTGCGATGTCGCGACGGTTCGCTCTACTGCGGCTGGACGGTCGACGTCGAGAAGCGCCTCGCCGCGCACGCGACCGGAAAGGCCAGCCGCTACACCTCCCGCCGCCTGCCGGTCACGCTCGCCGCGTCCTGGGAGATGGAGACCGCGAGCGCCGCGCGCCGGATGGAGTGGCGGATCAAGCAGCTCACGCGCACCCAGAAGCTCGCGCTCGTCGGCGGTGCCGCGCTGCCGGCGCTGGACCCGGCGTAGTCGCGCTGGCCGTCGTGGCCGGTGTGGTGCCGCCGCGCGGGGCCGGCGAAAGTCAACGGCGGCTGGGTGGGAGTGGGTTTCGGCCGCCGCCCGGTTTCAGCCGGGTGTGGTCAGTTCGGTCTGTATATGCGACTGAAGTGACCACACCCCCTCGTGCTTCCCCTCAATGCGCAGTTGGTCAGGCTCGCCGCCCCGCGCTCAGGCCGCCTTCGCGGCACGAACCGCGTCGCGCAGCGCCTCGCGCGCGGCATCCCCTGCCGGCGCGCCCAGCCCGACGTAAAACGACCCGACCCGCGCCTGTCCGTCCACGCTCGACGCGAAGCCGGACACCGACATGCCGTCACCCGCCGGCGCGAGCGTGAGCGTGTCGAGCCCGACGTCCTCCAGCCTCGTCGACAACACCGCCGCTCCCCGCTGCTCGCCGTGGGTGCCGACGAGCAGGTCGCGCGGGCCGATCACCATCGCGGTCAGGTGCTCCACGTCCTTGTCCCCGCTGCCCGTGATCCGGGCCAGCAGGCCGGGCTTGCGCAGCCGCCGGCTGTGCGTCACGAACGCACGCGCGTCGGGCTGCAGCGTGATCATCCGCGCCTGGGCGTGGGCGACCATCGCCTCGCGGATCGCGTCGGGCAGCCCCTCGAGCGAGGTCGCGGCGGTGGAGCGGTCGTAGTCGGAATCCATGGGCGCGGCTACGCCGAGGCGATGCCCGGCGACAACGCCGGCACGGCCGCCTCGGAGTCCCCCGCGGGACCCGCACGACGAAGAGCGCACCGCCCCCGGGACGGTTCTCCGCGTGGACGCTGCCGCCGTGCGCGGCCGTCAGCCGCTGCACGATGGCCAGCCCGAGGCCGGCGCCGCCGGTCGCGCTGTTGCGCGTGCGGTCGGCGCGGAACAGCGGCTCGAACAGCTGCGGCAGGTCGTCGGGCGCGATGCCCGGGCCATCGTCCTGCACCTCGAAGAGGACCTCGTCGCCCTCCGCGCGGACCCGCAGCTCGACCTCGGAGCGCGCATGGCGCACGGCGTTGTCGAGCAGGTTGACGAGTACGCGCAGAAGCGAGGGGTGGTCGCCGGTGAGCGCCACAGGCACATCCGGCGCGACGACGCGGATCCGCGGGTCGACCGTGTCGGCCGCCTCGTGCGCGAGCGCCACGGGGTCGAGCGCGTCGCGCGCCAGCTCGGGCTCGGCGTACTCGAGCCGGCTGAACGTGAAGAGGTCGCCGACGAGCCGATCCAGCAGCGTCGCCTTGTCGCGCGCGCGGCGCAGGTGGTCGGCGTCGCCGATGCCGTGCTCGATCGCCTCGAGCGAGCCGCGCAGCGTGAACAGCGGCGTCCGCAGGTCGTGGGCGATGGCGCTGAGGAGGAAGCGGCGCTGCGTCTCGGCCGCGTGCTGCTCGGCCAGCGCGCCGCGCAGGCCGGCGGCCATCCCCCGCAGCGCCGCGCCGACCTCGGCGACCTCGCGCGTGCGCGAGTTGACGGGCGCGACGTCCAGCTCGCCGCCGGCGATGCGCTCGGCGTCGGCGGCCAGGCGGGCGAGCGGCGCCACGACCCAGCGGCGCAGCAGGATGACGCCCGCGAGCACCGCGAGGGCGAGCGCGAGCAGCCCGGCGCCGAACGTCGCCGCGAAGCGCACGGCGCCGCTCGGACGCGCGACGAACAGCGTCCCCATGACCGTCCCGGTCTCGACCCCATGGGCCGCCCAGCGCGTCGTGACCTCCCGCTTCGCATCGCGCCCCTGGAGCGTGGTCTGCAGCCCCGGCGTCACGAACCCGCCACCGGGCCGGACAGCGCCGCCCGCCACCAGCGCCTGCTTGGAGACCGTGGCATCGGGCTGGAGCTCCAGCTTGCCGGGCTTGCCGACCTCGAAGACCTTCGGCGGGCCCGTCTGCAGGTCGGCCTCGACGCCCAGGTCGGCGAGCGCGCGCACCAGGTTCCGCCGCGTCCCGACGTCGTCCAGGTTCGCGCTCGCCCGCTCGACGAGCGCGCTCGCCTCGCCCAGCCGGCGCTCGGCATCGGCCCGCTGGCGTTCACCGACCGCCCACCACGTGGTCGCGGCGCTGATCGTCGGCGCGGCGACCGCGAGGGCGAACCCGAGCGCCAGCCAGACACCCAGCGGCAGGCTGCGCAGGCGGCGCGTCATCGCGTCACCGGTGGATCGAAGCGGTAGCCGACGCCCCAGACCGTGACCAGCAGCTGCGGGCGCGCGGGGTCGGCCTCGAGCTTCTCGCGCAGCTTGCGCACGTAGACCGAGACCGCGCTGCGATCCCCCCACGAGCCCCAGAGCAGCTCGAAGAGCTGGTCGCGCCCGAGCACCTGACGTGGGTGCTCGGCGAACACGCGCAGGAGCTCCAGCTCGCGCGCGGTCAGCCGCACCGGGCGATCGCCGAGCGCGACCTCGTGCGCCGCCAGGTCGATCGTCAGCTCGCCGAAGCGCAGCGTGGCCGGCGCGGAGCCGTTGCCGTTGACCGGCGCGCGCCGCAGGACCGCCTTGACGCGCGCGACGACCTCGGCGGGCGTCGCCGACTTGACGATGTAGTCGTCGGCGCCCAGCCCGAGGCCGCGCAGCTTGTCGCTGTCGTCGCCGCGGGCGCTGAGGAACAGCAGGGGCACGTCGGAGGACTCGCGGATGCGCCGGCACAGCTCGAAGCCCGAGCTGCCCGGGAGCATCACGTCGACCAGGACGCAGTCGACCTGCCGCTCATCGAGCAGCTCGACCGCGGCGGCCGCGTCGCCCGCGCTGAGGACGTCGAAGCCGGCGACGCCGAGGAAGTCGCGCAACAGCGCGACGATGTCGGGCTCGTCCTCGACCACCAGGACCGTGGGTTGCATCAGACGTTGAGTCTGCCGCACCCGCCGAATCCCGGTCGCCGTTTTCGCAGACTCTTCGGCGCGCGTGCGCCGCCCGCTCGCCTGGCGCTGGTGACATCGGGTCCACTGTCGTTCGACGAAGGGACTCAGTATGCGAAGGCTCCCCACGATGTTGGCATCCGCGTCCGCCGCGGCACTCGCGACGCTCGCGGTCACCGTTGCCGTACCCGCGCTGGCCGACGATCCCGCCGGCGCCAAGGGCCCGGACGACCTCGCGGCCTGCCTGCGCGACAACGGCCTCGGCGGCGCGCCCGACGGCGACGACCTGAAGCCGTGGCTCGGCCCGCGCCTGGAGCGCGACGACGCCGCGGCGCGGCGGGCGATGGAGAAGTGCGCGCCGCCGAAGCCGGTTCTCATCAAGCGGCAGGGCCCGTCCGAGAAGGAGCTGCGCTCGTGCCTGACCGGCCGCGGCATCAAGCTCCCCAGCGGCGATGGCATGGTGCTGAAGCGGTGGCTCCTGGAGCACGGCGACGACGCGGCGAACCGCGACGCGCTGAAGGCCTGTCACATCGCGCTGCCCGGCAAGTTCGGCGAGGACGGCCCGTGCGGCGGCGAGGAGCACGGCGTCCTCGAGGTGACGCCGCGGCGGCCGCGTCGACAAGGCCATGCGCGTCGAGCCGGGCCGCCTCGGCGTGCCGGAGACCGCCGACGACGGCAACTAGAGCCTCGGGCCCGGCGGGCAGCGCGGCCGCCGGGCCTGTAGTACCTCCTACGTCAGCGCCCGCTCCCCGGTCAGCGCCTCGCCGAGGATCAGCGTGTGGATCTCCGACGTGCCCTCGTAGGTGAGCACGGACTCGAGGTTGTTGGCGTGGCGCATGATCGGATACTCGGTGGTGATGCCGCTGGCCCCGAGGATCGTGCGCGCCTCGCGCGCGACCGCCAGCGCCTCGCGGACGTTGTTGAGCTTGCCGACGCTGACCTGCCGCGGGTCGAGCTCGCCGGAGTCCTTGAGCTGCCCGAGCCGCCACGCCACCAGCTGCGCCTTCTGGAGCTCGAGCATCATGTCCACGAGCTTGCGCTGGGTGAGCTGGAACCCGGCGATCGGGCGGCCGTACTGGACGCGCGTCTTGGCGTACTCGAGCGCCGACTCGTAACAGGCGCGCCCGGCGCCGACCGCGCCCCAGGTGATCCCGTAGCGCGCCTCGTTCAGGCACGAGAGCGGCCCGCGCATGCTCTGGACGCCCGGGAGCACGGCGTCGGCCGGGAGGCGCACGTCGTCGAGCGTGAGCTCGGAGCTGACCGACGCGCGCAGCGACAGCTTGTGGTGGATGTTCGAGACCTCGAAGCCCTTCGTGCCGGTCGGGATGACGAAGCCGCGGATGTCGTCGTCATGGCGCGCCCACACGACCGCGACGTCGGCGATCCCGCCGTTGGTGATCCACTGCTTGGAGCCGTTGAGGACCCAGTCGTCGCCGTCGCGCTTCGCCCGCGTGCGCATGCCCGAGGGCTCGGAGCCGAAGTCGGGCTCGGTCAGCCCGAAGCAGCCGATCAGATCGCCCGCCGCCATCCCCGGCAGCCACTGCTCCTTCTGCTCCTCGGAGCCGAACTTCCAGATCGGGAACATCGCCAGCGAGCCCTGGACGGAGACGAGGCTGCGCAGCCCCGAGTCGCCGTACTCGAGCTCCCGGCACGCGACGCCGTAGGCGGTCGCGCTCGCGCCGGCGCAGCCGTAGCCCTCGAGGTGCATCCCGAGCAGGCCGAGATCCCCGACCTCCTTGGCCAGCTCGCGCGGGAGGATCCCCTCCTCGAACCAGGCCCCGATCTCGGGCAGCACGCGGTCGCCGACCCAGCGGCGGACCGAGTCGCGCAGCATCAGGTCCTCGTCGCTGAGCAGGTGGTCGAGCCCGAGCACGTCGTGCGGGTCGAGCTTGGGGGCTGCGGAGGTGGTGGCCATGTCGGGGTTCTCCTCGGTTTCGGCGTCGGCGGCGGCGCGTACGGCCGCGAGAATCCCCGCGTAGCCGGTGCAGCGGCACAGGTTGGCGGACATCGCGGCGCGGATCTCTTCGTCGGTGGGATCTGGATTGTCGCGCAGGAGCGCGGTGGCGAGCATCAGGAAGCCCGGCGTGCAGTAGCCGCACTGCAGGCCGTGCTCGTCCGCGAAGGCCTGCTGGAGCCGTTGAGCTCGTCGCCGTCGGCCAGGCCCTCCACCGTCTCGACGTGCAGATCGTCGGCCTGGACGCCGAACATCAGGCACGAGCGCGCCGGCTTGCCCTCGACGAGCACGGTGCAGGTGCCGCAGATGCCGTGCTCGCAGCCGATGTGGGTCCCGGTCAGGCCGAGGTCGTGCCGCAGGACGTCGGCGAGCGAGCGCCGCGCCTCCACGACGGTCTCGTGGCGGACGCCGTTGACGGTGATCGAGATCAGATGCGGATCGCTCATGCCTGCTCCCGCTCGCGCAGCGCCTCGTGCAGGAGGTCCGGGGTGATCGGGATGCGGTCGACCTCGGCGCCGAGGTGGGCGAGCGCGTCGCTGACCGCGGTGGCGATGCACGCGGGCGCGCCCATCGTGCCGCCCTCCCCCATGCCCTTCGCGCCGGTCTCCGAGAACTCGCGACGGCGTCTCGAGGTGGAGGATCTCGATCGCCGGGATCTCCCACGCGGTCGGGACGAGGTAGTCCATCAGCGACGCGTTCTGGAGCTGGCCGTCCTCGCCGTAGGCGAGCTCCTCGTACAGCGCCGCGGCGATCCCCTGGGCGACGCCGCCGCGCACCTGGCCCTCGACGATCGCCGGGTTGACCATCACGCCGCAGTCCTCGACGACGACGTAGCGCTCGATGCGCACCTCCGCCGTCTCCGGGTCGATCTCGACGATCGCGCCGTGGCAGGCGTTGGAGAACGTGCCCGGCGGGTCGAAGCTGGCGGTGCACTCGAGCCCGGGCTCGACGTCCTCCGGGAGCCGGTGGGTCTCGAGGTAGGCGAGCCGCGCGATGTCGCGGAACGGGACGCTCTTGCCGGGCGCGCCGCGCACGACGGCCTCGCCGTCGCGCAGCTCCAGGTCCTCGGGGCTCGGCCTCGAGCAGGTGCGCGGCGAGCAGCTTGAGGCGGTCGGCGAGCAGATCCGAGGCGCGCCGCGCCGCGCCGCCGCCCACGACCATCGAGCGGCTCGCGAACGTGCCCCAGCCGTAGGGGGTCGCGTCGGTGTCGCCCTGGCGGACCTCGACGCGGTCGGGGGTGAGGCCGAGCCGGTCGGCGGCGACCTGCGCCAGCGTCGTCTGGTGGCCCTGGCCGTGGCCGGAGGTGCCGACCGCCAGCAGCACGGAGCCCGACGGGTCCATGCGCACGAGCGCTCCTTCGTAGCCGGGCGTGATCGCCATCTTGCGCTGGGCGAACGCCTCGGTGCCGTAGCCGGTGCGCTCGGCGAAGACGGAGAGGCCGATCCCCAGCAGGCGGCCCTCCTCGCGCGCCGCGCGCTGGCGCTCGCGGAAGGCCGGCAGGTCGAGCGTGCGCGCGCACAGCTCGACCGACTCGCAGTAGGAGCCCTCGTCGATCGACAGGCCGGTGGCGCTCACGTGCGGGAACTCGCGGGCCAGGTTGCGGAGGCGGATCTCGTCGACCTCCAGCTCGAGCCGACGCGCCGCCTTCTGCAGCAGCCGCTCCATCGCCAGCACCATCTGCGGGCGCGCGACGCCGCGGTAGGGCGCCATCGGCGCCTTGTTGGTCGCGACCGCGCGGGTGCGGCAGCGGTAGTGCTCCACGCGGTACGGGCCGAGCATCTCCGTCGCCGCCATCAGCGCCTCGACGCCGCAGGTGAACGGGTGCGTCGAGTAGGCGCCGACGTCGGCCACGATGTCGGCGTCGACGGCCAGCATGCGTGCCCTCGGCGTCGAAGCCCGGCGCGCACGTTGAAGCGCTGCTCGTGGCCCTGGAAGCCGGCCAGCAGGCTCTCGCCCGGTCCTCCACCCACTTGACCGGCGCGCCGACGGCGCGGGCGGCGACGCACACGAGCATCTCCTCGCGCGCGACGACGCACTTCTGGCCGAAGCCGCCGCCGACGTCCGGCGCGACGACGCGCACGCGGTGCTCGTCGACGCCGAGCACGCCCGCGACCGTGGTGCGGACGATGTGCGGGATCTGCGTCGAGGTGTGCAGCACGACGCGCTGGCCGCCGCGCTCCCACTCGGCGAGGCAGGCGCGGCCCTCGAGCGGCACCGCGGTCAGGCGGCCGGAGGAGAACTCCGCCTCGACGACCAGCTCCGCCTGCGCCAGCACGTCGTCCATCTCGGGGTCCTCGGCGAACGGGACGTCGAGCAGCACGTTGGAGTCGAGCCGGTCGTGCACGCGCGGCGCGCCGTCCTCGAGCGCCGCCTCGATCGAGCCGACCGCGTCGTCGGGCTCGTAGTCGACCACGATCAGCTCGGCGGCGTCCTCCGCGGCGTGCGGGGAGTCGGCGACCACCATCGCGACCGGCTCGCCCGCGTGGCGCACGCGCTCGGCCGCGAGCATCGGGAACTCGACGGCGACGAACTCCGGCCGGTTGAGCATGGGCGTGAGCGGCTCGAGGTCGCCGAGGTCGGCGGCGGTCAGCACGGCGTGCACGCCGGGCGCCTGCTCGGCCTCGGCGGTGTCGATGCCCTCGATCCGCGCCGCGGCCGTGCGGCGAGCGGGCGAACGCGACGTGCAGCACGCCGGCGGTGCGGATGTCGTCGACGAAGGTGGCGTCGCCGGTCAGGTGGCGGCGGTCCTCGACCCGCGCCACCGAGCGGCCGACCCAGCGCCCGCCGACGGCGCGGCGTCAGCGTCCATTGGCGGCCGCCTCCTCGAGCGCGCGGCGGACGAGCGTCGCTCGCCAGCCGCCGCCGGTAGTCGGGGCTCGCGTGCAGGTCGAAGCCGGGGTCGATCTCGGCGGCGGCGGCGCGCGCCGCCTCCTCGAACGGCTCCCCCTCGGCCAGCAGCCGCTCGGCCTCGCGCGCGCGCACGGGAACGTCGCCGACCCCGCCGAGCACGACCCGCGGCTCGCCGTCCTCGGGCAGCGCGACCGCCACCGCCACGAGCGCGAAGTCGCCGTGGCGGCGCGCGAACTCCTGCATCGCGGCGCGCCGGCAGGGCGCGGGGAAGCGGACCGCGGTGACGATCTCGTCCGGCTCGAGCGCGGTGGTGAAGTAGCCGAGCAGGAACTCCTCGGCGGGGACCTCGCGCTCGCCCTGCGGGCCGGCGATCTCGATCACCGCGCCGAGCGCGACCGCGATCAGGCACCACTCGGCGGTGGGGTCGGCGTGGGCGAGGCTGCCGCCGAACGTGCCGCGGCTGCGGATCGGCTCGTGGCCGACCCACGCGGCGGCGGCGCGCAGCACCTCGTAGCCGTCCTCGATCTCGGCGGCGTGCTCGACCTCGGCGTGGGTGGTCGCGGCGCGGATGCGCAGCTCGCCGTTCCGGCGCTCGATCCCGCGCAGCTCCTCGACGCGCGTGATGTCGACGAGCGCCGCCGGCCGCGCGAGGCGGAAGTTCATCATCGGCACGAGGCTCTGGCCGCCGGCGAGCACCTTGGCGTCCTCCCCCAGCTCGCCGAGGCGCTCCAGCGCGTCCTCGAGCGAGTCGACGCGGTAGTAGTCGAAGTCGGCGGCCTTCACTGCGACCGGCCGATCAGGAAGCCGGCGCCGAAGCCGACCGCGCCGCCGGCGAGCGCCCAGAGGACCCCGCGGGGATGCGCGGGCGCGGCAGGCGTGAGCGCCTCGCCGGCCTCGGCTCCGGCTCATCGCCGCGGATCGCCTTCTCGACGTTGTCGGCGAAGCGCTCGAGCATCCGCCCCGCGACCTGCTCCATCGCGCCGCGGCCGAACTGGGCGACCTTGCCGCGGATCTGCAGGTCGGTCTCCATCCGGATGCACGCCGCGCCCTCGCGCTCCTCGATCTCGGCTGACGATGCGCGCCTCGGCCTGCCCCTGCCCGCTCGCCTCGTCGGCCCGCACCTGCATGACCGCGCGGCGCGCGTCGGGATCGAGCTCGACGAAGCGCAGCGTGCCCTGGTAGCTGGCCTTGATCGGGCCGACCTTCATGCTCATCGCGCCGCGCCAGTCGTCGCCGTCGCGGCCCTCGACGCTCGCCCCGGGCAGGCACTTGACGACCTGCTCGGGGTCGGACACGAACGCGAACAGCTCGTCCGGCGGCGCATCGACGGAGATCTCGTTCGCGAAGCGCATGCTCAGACCATCGTGTACCCGCCGCTCACCGACAGGGTCTGTCCGGTGATGTACGACGCGCGGTCGGAGGCCAGCAGCAGCACCGGCCCGACGATGTCCTCGGGGGTGCCGAGGCGGCGCAGCGGATAGGAGCGCGCGACCTTCTTGAGGATCTCGTCGTCGAACTGCGCGCCCTGCTCGCCCTTGCCAGATCGAGTGCTCGCCGCTCGCCTCCGGGTCGCCGGGCGTGAAGCCGGGGCAGACGACGTTGAGCGTGATGCCGTGCTTGCCGACCTCCTTGGCGATCGCCTTCGACATCGCGATCACGCCGGCCTTGGTGCCGGAGTAGACGGCCTCGCGCCACTCGCCGATGCGCCCGGCGTCCGAGCGCGATCGACACGATCCGGCCCGACCCGCGCTCGATCATGTGGTCGAGGACCGCGCGCGTCGCGTTGATGAAGCCCCACATGTCGATGGCGATCTCGCGCTCCCACTCCTCGCGCGGCTTCTCGATGAACAGCCGGTCGACGGTCCAGCCCGCGCAGTTGACGAGCACGTCGATGCCGCCGAGCGTCGCGATCGCGTGGTCGATGGTGGCGCTCACCTCGTCCGCGTTCGTGACGTCCGTGCGGCGCTGGGTGACGCGGCCCTCGGGCCCCGCGGCGATCACGGCCTCCGCCTGCGCCTCGTCGATGTCGGCGATCAGCACGCGCGCGCCCTCCTCCGCGAAGCCGAGCGTCAGCGCGCGGCCGATGTTCGAGGCGCCGCCGGTGATCACCACGCCCTTGCCGTCGAGGTCCAGGTCCACTAGCTCACCACCTCCGGGGCGATCTGCTCGGCCAGCACCTGCAGGCGCTCGAGCCGGCCGCCGCCGAGCAGCGGGAAGATCAGGTCGTCGACGCCGGTCGCCATCAGCGCCCGCGTGCGCTCGACGCACTCCTCGACGGTGCCGGAGATCGCCAGCGTGCGCACGAGCTCGTCGCTGACCGTGCCCTGGTGGCGGGCGCGCGTCGAGAGGTGCTCGCCGTAGTCGTAGTCCTCCTTGGCGCGCTTGATCTCGTCGCGGAACGGCTCGAGGCTCGGCCGGCAGCTCCTTCACGCTCGCCTGCAGCCGCGCCTGGGCGCTCGCCCACGAGCGGACGTCGGCGATCGCGGCCTCGCTCGTCGTCGCGCGCGGACAGCGTCGCGATGAAGCAGACGCGGACGTCGGAGCGGCTGCGCCCGGCCTCCTCGATGCCCTCGGTGATCCAGCCGAGCTGGCGCGTGAGGTTGTCCGGCTGCGCGGGGCCCATGATGATCACGCCGTCCGCGAGCCGGCCCGGCCAGGCGGCACATCCGGGGCTGGCTGACGGCCAGGTAGACGGGCGTGGGCGGCACCTCCTGGGCGAGCTTGTAGCCGCGCCCCTGCCACGTGCCCTCGCGGCCGTCGAGGACGGCGCCGAAGAACTCCAGCCCCTCCTCGACCTCGGCCACCTTCGACGGCCGCGCGCCGAGCCCGTAGACGGCGGAGTCACCGGCGCCGAGACCGAGCAGTGCGCGGCCACCCGAGAGCTCGGCGATCGCGGCGATGCCGTTGGCGGTCACGGTCGGATGGCGCGTGATGAGGTTGCTCACCCCGGTGCCGAGCCGCATCGTCTCCGTCTGGGTCGCGGCGAGCGCGAGCCCGATGTAGGCGTCCTTCATGGCCAGCTGCGAGTCGATCAGCCACAGCTCCTCGACGCCGCGCTGCTCGAGCTCGCCGGTGAAGCGCGCCCAGTCGGCGAGCGACTCGCGCGGGCTGATCCCGATCGAGATGCTGATGCCCATCAGGCGCTCACCTCCTCGATCGCCGCGGCGACCTCGTCGGGCCGCTCGACCGGCAGCGGGTGGCCGGTGTCCTCGAGCACGCGCATGGTGCTGCCTCCGATCTTCTCGGCGATGATCTCCGACGCCCGCGGCGGGCAGTGCTGGTCGGCGTCGCCGGCGACGAGCACCGTCGGCTGTGTGATCGCGCCGAGCTCCGGGTCGAGCGGGGACTCGTTGAGGCTCGCCATCGCGCGGCAGGCGTTGGCGAAGCCGCGCGGGTCGGTGGTCGATTCGCGGCGGATCCGCAGCCCGGCCTCGATCTCCTCGGGGCGGTTGCGGTAGACGTCCTCGGTGTCCTTGTCGAGCGTCGCGCGGAGCTCCGGGTCGTCGTTCGGCGACCAGCGCGGCGCGCTCCTCGTACCAGCCGCGGGCGGCGGAGTTGACGCGGCTCGAGGTGCCGACCAGCGCGAGCGCGGACACGCGGTCGGGCGCGTCGATGGCCGCGCGCATGGCGATCGTGCCGCCGAGCGAGAAGCCGGCGATCGTCGCGCGCTCGATCTCGGCGTCGTCGAGGACGTCGATCAGGTCCCTGCCGAGCTGGGCGAGGCTGCCGTCGGCGTCGTCCCGAGCGGGGAGCCGCCGTGGCCGCGCAGGTCGTAGAGCACGACGCGGCAGGTCAGCATCAGCGGCGCGACGACGCGCCGCCAGGCGCGCTGGTCGTCGCCGAGGCCGTGCACGAGCACGACCGGGTCGCCGCGTCCCGACCTCGTAGCGGGCGGCGGTCATGCGCTCTCGCCCGCTCCCGCAGCTCCTTGCGATCGACCTTGCCGGTGGCGCCGTGCGGGAGCGCGTCGAGCAGGTGCAGCGTCTCGGGCCACTTGTAGCGCGTGAGCCCTGCCTCCTCGAGGTGGCCGGTGAGCTCGTCCAGGTCGGCCACTGCCCGGCGCGGGGACCACGAACGCCACGGTCCGCTCGCCGAGGTCATCGTCGGGGCGGCCAACGACGCAGACGTCCTGGACGGCCGCGCTGCCGCGCAGCACGTCCTCGACCTCGAAGGGGTTGATGTTGCTGCCGCCGCGGATGATCGTGTCCTTGACGCGCCCGGCGACGTGCAGGTAGCCGTCCTCATCAAGCCGGCCGAGGTCGCCGAAGTGCGCCCAGCCGTCTTCGGCGTACGGCGTCTGGTCCTCGCCCCAGTAACGCGGCTGCACGAGCGGCCCGCGCATGCAGATCTCGCCCTCCTCGCCGGGCCCGACCGCGCTGCCGTCGGGATTGCAGATCAGCAGCTCGGCGCGGTCGTGGGCCGACCGACCGTGGTCCAGCGCTTCTCGGCGGGGTCGTCGGGGCTCGGGACGGCGAGCTGCCCCACGTCCATCGCCCCGTAGAAGCTGCAGGTCGAGGCTGCCCGTGCGCTCCTCCCACTCGCGGGCGACGGTCTCCGGGAGCGGGGCCCCGGCGGAGATCGTCGCGCGCAGGTGGCTGAGGTCGGCGTCGGCCAGCGCGGCGAGTGCAGCAGGCGGCCGATCATGGTCGGGACGCCCGCGAGCACGGTCGCCCGGGTGCGCCCGGCGAGCTCCAGCGAGCGCTCCGCGTCGAAGCGCGCGTCGTGGGACATGATCAGCGCCGCGCCGGTGCGCAGCGCGTAGAGGCACATCTCCCCCATGCCCTGGGTGACCGGCGACAGCGGCAGCATGCGGTCTGCGGGCCCGAGGCCGAGGCGGGTGGTGAAGCCCTCGAAGGTGAGCTGCTTGAGGCGCGCCGTGAGCCCCGCGAGCTTGGAGCGGCCGGTGGTGCCGGAGGTCAGCGCGATCTGCACCACGCGGTCCGGGTCGGGCTCCGGCGAAGGGGCCGTCGTCCGGCTCGCCGTCCGTGTCGAGCTCGGCGGCGCCGACCGCGTCGGCGTGCGCGGCGTCGCCGATGACGAGCGCGGCACCGGAGCGCTTGATCGCATCCTCGGTCTCGAGCCGGCCGAGGCTGATCGGGAGGGGCAGCAGCGTGGCGCCGATGGTCGGCACGGCGACCTCGAGCGCGACGTAGCGCCATACGTTCGGGAGCGCGACGGCGACCACGTCGCCCGGCTGCACGCCGCGCCTGCGCAGGTCGGCGGCGAGCGAAAGCACCGCGCTCAGCAGCGCTTCGAAGCTCAGCTCCTCGCCGTCGTCGTGGACGGCGAGCGCCTCGCCGCGGACGGCGGCGTTCGCCTGCAGGTAGCTCAGGGGGTCGTAGGGGACCGGCTTCGTGGCGGTGGTCATCGGCCGCTCCACGCGGGCTCGCGCTTCTCGCTCGCGGCCTCGGCGGCCTCGGCCGCGTCCTCGCTCGCGGTGACGGTGGGCGCGAGCTCGGCGTTGAGCTGCCAGCCCGCGGCCTCGCCGTCGGCGAGCGCCGCGCGGGCGACGCGCTTGGAGGCCTGGACGGCGAGCGGGCCGTTGGCGGCCAGGCGCTCGGCGAGCTCGACGGCGGCGCTGACGACCTCCTCGCCGGGAACGACGCGGTTGACCAGCTGCAGCTCGAGGGCGCGCTGCGCGTTGACCGGGTCGCCGAGCAGCAGCAGCTCCATCGCGACCGGCCACGGCAGCCGCTGCGGCAGGCGGACCGCGCCGCCGGAGGCCGCCATCAGGCCGACGGTGACCTCGGGCAGGCCGAAGCGCGCGTGCTCGGCCGCGACGACGAGGTCGCAGGCGAGGACGATCTCGAAGCCTCCGCCCATCGCGGCGCCGTTCACGGCGGCGACGATCGGCTTGGGGAAGTCGCGGCGGACGAGGCCGGCGAAGCCACCGGCGACGCCGTTGATCGCGTCTGCCTGGCCCGCGCGCACGGCCTTGAGGTCCATGCCCGCGGAGAAGACGCGCTCGCCGGCGCCGGTCAGCACGACCGCCCAGGTCTCGTCGTCGCGCTCCAGCTCGTCGAAGGTGGCGGCCAGCGCCTCGGCGGTCTCGAGGTCGATCGAGTTCGCGCGGTCGGGCCGGTCGATCACGACCACCCTCACTCGCCCCTGCTGCCATCCGGAAACCGGCATCGGGGGTTGGTTACCCAGGCACCGGGCGCGCCGAAAAGATCGAGATCGGATGGGGGTATAGACCGCGGCTATTGCGCAGCGAAGGCGCGTGACTGCCATGGGCCTTCGACCAGCACGTCGACGAACGCACCCGCGATCGCGGGGAACTCGGCGCCGGTCACGTAGGCCCACACGCGCCAGCTGACCGGCGGGTCGACCCCGCGTACGTGCTGGGCCAGCTCGGGCGGGACGTTCTTGATCGGCACGAGCGCCGGCCCGATGCCGGCGGCGGCCAGTCGCGCCGCGACCTCGACCTGCGCGGTCCGCACCGCCCACTCGGGCTCGAAGCCGGCGGCGCGGCACGCGAGCAGCGCCTGCTCGCCGAGGCCATGCCCCTCCTCGTAGAGCACCCACTGCCGCCCCGAGAGCGACTCGAGCGAGAGGTCGTGGCCCGTCTGCGCGAGCGGGTCGCCGAGCGGCATGACGAGGATCAGCTGCTCCCAGCCGAGCTCGATCCGCGCGCCGGCCCACTCGGCCGGCAGCGGCCCGATGCCGAGGTCGGCGCGCCCGTCCTCGACCGCCTTCGTGACCAGGGCCCGGCTGGCGAACTCCAGCAGGCGGATCGAGACCTCCGGCTGCACCTCGCGCCAGCGCTTGATCGTCGCGGGGAGCACCGACGCCGCGACCGAGCGGACCGTGGCCGTCGTGAGCAGCTCGGGTGCCGACCGCAGCGCGCGCCGGCCCGCGGTCAGCGCGCGCTGCGCCGAGGTCACCGCGGCGCGGGCGTCCCCGACCAGCGCCTTCCCCGCCGACGTCAGCTCGACGTGGCCCGGCGAGCGGTCGAACAGCGCCCCGCCGATCTCCGCCTCGAGCGCTCGGATCTGCTGGGACAGCGTGGGCTGCGAGACGTGCAGGCGCGACGCCGCCTCGGTGAACGAACCGGTCTGGGCGACCGCGAGCAGGTACTCGAGCTGCCGGAGTGTCATAGCTTCGGGCTATACCCACACCGACCGTGTCAGGACCCTAGGCTTCGACCCGCCATGGACCCGCTGGTCGTCGACCACCCGCGCGCCGGCGTCGCGCGGTTGCTGCTCAACCGCCCCGAGCGCCACAACGCGCTCGACCGCGCGCTCGTCGACGCCCTCGGCGCCGCGGTCCACGCGGAGCGGGAGCGCGTGATCGTGCTGGGCTCGTCCGGGCCTGGGCGCTTCTGCGGCGGCGCCGACACGTCGCTCGACGATGCCGCGCGCGCACAGGTCAGCGACTCGCTCTACGCCTTGTACGCCCGCATCCTCGCGCTGCCGCGGCCGGTGCTGGCCGCGCTCGACGGGCCGGCGATCGGGGGTGGCCTCCAGCTCGCGATCACCTGCGATCTCCGGCTCGCCGCGCCCGGGCGCATGGCTGCAGGCGCGCGGGCCGGGCCACGGGCTCGCGGTCGCGGCGTGGGGGCTGCCTGCCCTCGTGGGGCGCAGCCGCGCGCTCGACCTGTGCCTGACCGGCCGGCGGGTCGACGCGGACGAGGCGCTGGCGATCGGGTTGGTCGATCGGGTCGAGGACGACCCGGGCGCGGCCGCGCTGGCGCTCGCGGGTGAGCTCGCGGAGCTCGACGAGGCGGCCGTCGCGCGCGTGAAGGCGATCGTGGCCCGCTTCGGCGACCCCGCCGCCGCGCTCGCCGAGGAGGCCGCGGGCAACCGCGGCTGGAAGGGCGCGCTGCCGCCGGCATAGGCCCCGCCTTTGGGCCGATTGTCACGAAGACTTTTGTCGCGAACTTCTTTCGGGAACCGAACGAGCTAGGTACGCGGCGCCCAGGGAGGACGCTGCTCGACGCAGGAGGGATCAGATGTCGGCCAACGCGGGCGCCGTTCCGGTGCAAACCGCCATCGACCGGATCGGTTTCGGTCGGTTCCAGAAGCGCCTCCTCGGCGTCTGCGGGGTGACCTGGGCCGCCGACGCCGCCGAGATCTTCCTGATCGCCTTCGCGCTGCCGAAGATCACCGAGGACTTCGGGCTCACGCACGTTCGAGAGCTCGGTCGTCGTCGCCTCGACCTTCGTCGGCATGCTCGCGGGCGCGTGGTTCTGGGGCACCGTCTCTGACCGCATCGGCCGCAAGCGCGGCTTCACGATCACGATCGGGATCTTCGCCGTCTTCGGCTTCCTGTCGGCCTTCTCGCCGAACATGTTCTGGCTGTGCGCGTTCCGCATCCTCGCCGGCTTCGGCCTCGGCGGCGCGGTCCCGCTCGACTTCAGCCTCTTCGCCGAGTACCTGCCGACGCGCAACCGCGGCCGCTGGCTCGTGATCCTCGAGAGCTTCTGGGGCGTCGGCACCGTCGTCGCCGCCGCGCTCGCCTGGCTGCTCGTCCCGACGCTCGGTTGGCGCTACCTGCTCGCCACCTCGGCGATCGCCGGCGCGCTCGTCTTCTGGGTCCGCCGCCGCGTGCCCGAGTCGCCGCGCTACCTGGCCGCCACCGGCCGCGTCGAGGAGGCGGAGGCGGTCCTCGCCCAGGTCGCCCGCACCAACGGCGTGCCCGAGAGCGAGGTCCCGCACATCGTGCCGCCCGCCGACGCGAGCGACAAGGTCGAGATCAAGCGCCTGTTCGAGGGCCGGCTCGCGCGCACCACGGTGATGCTCTGGAGCACCTGGTTCTTCATCGCGCTCGCCTACTACGGCCTCTTCAGCTGGCTGCCGAAGATCTTCGCCGACCGCGGGCTCGACGTCGTCCAGACCTACGGCTACACGCTCCTGCTCGCCGCCGCCCAGCTGCCGGGCTACTTCTCGGCCGCGTGGCTGGTCGAGCGCTGGGGCCGCAAGCGGACGTTCGTCACCTACCTGTCGATCGCCGCGCTGTGCACGTTCGTCTACGGCGCCGCCGAGAGCCTCCCGGTCCTGCTCACCGCCGCCGTGCTCATGAGCTTCTTCGCGCTCGGCGCGTGGTCGAGCCTGTACGCCTACACGCCCGAGCTGCTGCCGACGCGCATGCGCACCACCGGCATGGGCGCGGCGAGCGGCATGGCCCGCGTGGCCGGCGTCCTTGCGCCGCTGCTGGGTGGCCTGCTCATCCCCGTCTCGCTCGGCCTCACCCTGTCGGTCTACGCGCTGAGCTTCGCGCTCGCCGCGCTGAGCGTCGCCGTGCTCGGCCACGAGACGCGCGACGAGGCGCTCGCCGACACCGTCGGCGAGGAGGAGGCGACGCTCGCCGGGAGCCGCCGGCGGTTCACGCGCACGCCCGAGCGGGAGCGCGTGACGACCACTACCTGACGCAACTCCCGTCCGCGCACGCCTCGCGCGTCTGCATCAGGCCGACCGCCCAGCAGGTCGGGCACCCGCGCCACGCCGCCACGGTGACGATCAGGAGGACGAGCGCAGCCGGTGTCGCGACGGCTGCGCCCACCACGGCGGCGATCAGCGCGAGCAGCCCGAGCGCGCCGCGGGCGTAGTGCCGGGGGATCGAGGAGCTGGCGAGGGGTGAGGAGCGCATCGCTGCTTCTAACGCGCTCGCGGGCCAACTGGATCAGCGCGGCACTCGCGTCTGCTCCTCGCTGTAGCGGTCGACGACGGCGTCCAGCCACAGGGGGAGCGGCGCGCGTTCCGGGTCGTGCCCGGGGAGCTCGTCGAGGACACGACCGACGATCTGGCTCGTCGCGCGCTCGGCGGCGAAGTCCCCAATCCGCAGCCGCAACCGTGCGAGCACCCGCGGGGAGACCCGCCACCACAGCTCGGACACGGCCTCGGGTTCGCCCGCGAGACACCTCTCCACGACTTCGCTCATCGCGGTGTCCTCGAGGCTGCGACGCACGGGTTCCATACGCTGAACGAGCTGCAGGTGGGGCACTTCAGAGTGCAGCTCCGGAGGCAGCGCGCGGACCGGGTCGCGCTGGGCGACGGGCGCGCGCAAGCGCGCACGGCCGGCCAGGAGGTCGCCCGGGAGCTCGCCGCCTCGCGACGTCCGCCGTTCGACCAGCACCGTGACCTGCGACTCCTGCTCGAAGTGCTCACGCAGCGGCGCGACGAGCGCGTCGGCGCGCCCGGGCGCCACGACACAGAAGAGGCGCGGCACTTGCTCGTGACGCGCCGGGTCGGCGTGGGCGCTCATCGGCGCCTGGTTCTCTCGCACAGCACCAGCTCTCATCCGTGGGTTCGCGACAGATTGAACCCAGAGCGGACGGAGCGTGCACAGTCCGAAAGTCCAGGTTGACGCATGGGTTGGACGGGTGGACGACCTCGCGTCCGACGTCCAGCGCGACGCCCCCGGCTGGATTCGAACCAGCGACCTGCGGATTAGAAGTCCGCTGCTCTATCCAGCTGAGCTACGGGGGCGTGGCGCGAAAGCTTACGTCCGGCGGCGGTAGAGCTTGCCCGGGCGGCCGGGTCCCTCCGAGTGGCGCTCGCCCGTCTCCTCGAGCAACTCGGTGGCGAGCGCGTCGCGGCGGAAGTTCGCGGCGTCGACCGGCTCGCCGCGCAGCGCCTCGTAGAGCCGCTGCGCCTGGCCGAGCGTGAACGGCTCGGTCAGCAGCCCGCCCGCGACGCGGACGAACCACGCCTTGTCGGCGAGCCGCGCCCGCAGGCGCCAGAGACGCGTCGTCGACGACGGTCGCGTGGTCGAGCGCGAGCTCGGGCAGGGCATCGACCCGATGCCAGCTCGCCTCGCGGCCCGACGGGCCGTCGGCGGGCAGCGACTCCGGCGGCACGAGCGCGAGGTAGGCGATCGAGGGCAGCCAGCCGCGCGGGTCGCGGTCGGGGCTCGCGTAGGTCCGGAGCTGCTCGAGGTGGACCGAGCCGACGCCCGTCTTCTCCCGCAGCTTGCGCTCCGCCGTCTCCCGCGGCGACTCCTCCGCGCCCACGAACCCACCCGGCAGCGCGAACGTCCCCCGCTGCGGCTCCTCGAGCCGGCGCGCCAGCAGCACGGACAGGTCGCCGTCGACGAGGGTGAACACCACGGGGTCGGCGGCCAGCCCGACAGGGGCGTCGTAGCCCGCGGAGTTGCGCGCAGTCATGCGTTCCACGGAGGGGATCATGCTGGCCGTTCCGCCGGACGCACCGAACAGATGTTCACAATGACCCTCCCGGCACTACCTCCCGCAAGGCGCGCGAGTTTCTGCGTCGACCCTGGATGGCGATGACAGATCGCCGAGCGCCTGACGCTGCGGCGAGACCAAGGCGCTCGATCAGATCTTCCGACCGCTCGAAGCGAGTCGTCGTCACGGCGCAGCTCTGGCGCAAGCGATGCCGCAAGGACGCTAGCGACGCGGGCTGCTTACGCGGACGGGCGCGCGACGTTCGCCGGCGCTGGCAGCTGACGCCGCCTACCGGGACTTCGTCCGGCCTTCATCGCGCGGAGGGCTCCAGCGCTGAAGGCGTCCAAGCGTGCACCCGGATCCGCGGTCTGAAGCTGTCTATCCAGCCCAGGCGGCCGTGCAGATGCGGCCGACCTAGCCATCCAATACCACGCCGATCAGGACCTAGCGGCGTTCGGCGTTCTCGGCCGGAGCTCGAGGTCTCGAGTCCGCTCAGCGGAAGTCGACCAGATCAGCTCGCCGGCAGGACTGGCGCTCCGCACATGCGAGCTCGCCGTCAACGTCAACGACACGCTGCTGCGCGCCCGATCAGCGCCTGGATGGACACTTGCGCGAGTCTTGGCCTTAGGACTCGTACGTTCGGGGTGTAGCTCAGCCTGGTAGAGCGCACGGTTTGGGTCGTGAGGCCGCCGGTTCGAATCCGCCCACCCCGACCTTCCGCGTCAGTGCGACGTGTCTCCCGCACGTCTGGGGTCAACACCCCAATGCGTCCAGACGCTCTCAAGAACGCCGCGACCTAACCGATAAAGCACTCAGGTTCGCCTCCCGAAAGGGCAAACCGTCCGCGAGGACGGGACGCAAAACCACGGGTCTCCGCCGAGGAGTCAGCCGGGTTGCCGAAGGACGCTCAGGGGCTCGGGTCGGACGAACCAACCGATCGAAGCACCGAGCACCGGGAGGCCGTGACCTTGTTCCACATCAGCTTTGTTCGCCGGACGCCGCTCCTCGCGGCTCTGCTTGCGCTCGTGGCGCTGCTTGCGCCCGCCGCCGCCCAGGCGGAACCCTGCGCCAACGTCAACCTCAAGCCGACGCGCGCGAACCTCGAGGTCGTGCGGGTCGCCGTGCTGTGCCTGCACAACGCCGAGCGCGCCCGCCACGGGCTGCCGCGGCTGAGCGAGAACCCGCGCCTGCGCCGCGCCGCCGCGCGCCACGCCGCCCACATGGTCGAGGCCCGGTTCTTCGAGCACACGACGCCGGCCGGGTCGACGATGCTCCAGCGCGTCCGCCGCACCGGTTACACGAGCGGCGCCCGCGGCTGGTCGATCGGCGAGAACATCGCCTGGGGCACGGGCCGGCTCGCGACGGCGGCCCAGATCCACCGCAGCTGGATGAGCTCGCCGGGCCATCGCGCGAACATCCTCCAGCGCTCGTTCCGCGAGATCGGGATCGGCATCGAGACCGGCGTCCCCGTGCGACTCTCGGCCTCGCAGCCGGGCGCGACCTACACCGCGGACTTCGGCGTCCGCCGGTAACGCGGGTCACAGAGGGCGGCGGGCGGGTTGTTAGCCTCCGCCGCCCTCGTGGCCGACGTCCAGCCCCTCCACGCCCTCCACTACGCGCTCGATCGCGTCGGCGGCCTGCAGCCCGTCGTGGCGCCGCCGTACGACGTCATCGACCCGGAGCAGCGCGCCGCGCTGGCGGCCCGGTCGCCCTTCAACGCGGTCGAGATCGACCTCCCGCAGCCCGACGGCGACCTCGACATGTACGCCCACGCCGCGCGCCTGCTGGCCGACTGGCAGGCGGAGGAGATCCTCGTCCGCGACCCCGAGCCGGCGCTGTGGGCGCTCGCGCAGGACTACACCGGGCCGGACGGCGGCAGCTACACGCGCCGCGGCTTCTTCGCGCGCGTCCGCGTCGAGGACTACGGCCCGGGCCGCATCCGCCCCCACGAGCGCACCCATCCGGGGCCCAAGGAGGACCGCCTGCGGCTCACGCGCGCCACGCGGGCCAACCTCTCTCCCATCTTCTCGCTCTACGACGACCCCGCCGGCGCCGCGTGGGGCGCGCTGTCACCCCACACCGCATCGGTCCCCTGGGGCGAGGCCACCGACGAGGACGGCACCCAGCACCGGCTGTGGCGGGTATCCGACGCGCACGCCGTCACCGAAGTCGCTCAGGCGCTGGCCGAGACCGAGCTGTTGATCGCCGACGGCCACCACCGCTACGAGACCGCGCGCGTCTACGCCGACGAGCGGGGCGGCGAGGGCGGGCACCGCTACGTGCTGATGTGCCTCGTCGCGCTCCAGGACCCCGGCCTGACCGTCTTCCCGACCCACCGTCTGCTGACCACGCTCAGCGACGACCAGCGCGTCGCCCTGCGCGAGTCGATCAAGCGCGACTGGGAGATGGCCGAGGTCAGCGCCGACGACCTCCAGCCCGAGGCGGCCGCCGACGGCACGATCCGCGTCGGCTACCTCGACGCCCACCACAAGCGCCCGCTGATGCTGACCCTGAAAGACCCCGCGATCGCGGATGCCGCGCTGCCCGGGATGCCCGAGCCCTACCGCCGGCTCGACACCGCCGTGCTCGAGGCGCTGCTGCTCAAGGGCGCGCTCGGCATGAGCGAGGACGACATCTCCCACCTCCACGGGCTCGACTACGCGCGCGACACCGAGCAGGCGCGCAGCCGCGTCGAGAGCGGGGACGTCGAGGCCGCGTTCTTCATGAGCCCGACCCCCGTCGAGCGGGTCCGCGACGTCGCCGCGGCCGGGGTCAACATGCCCCCCAAGTCCACCTACTTCTTCCCCAAGGTGCTCACGGGGATGCTGTTCAACCCGCTCACCTAGCATTGAGCGCCATGAGAGCCGTCGCGCGCCAGCGGGAGAAGTACACGCATGACCTGAAGGTGCGCAAGCACCACTTCACGGCCGACGAGCCCGAGGAGTCGGGCGGCGAGGACATGGGCCCGAACCCGCAGGAACTGCTGGCCGCCTCGCTGGCCTCGTGCACGGCGATCACGATCGAGATGTACGCGAACCGCAAGAAGTGGGACATCTCCGGCCTCGAGGTCGTCGTCGACTACACGCCCGCCGAGCGCGGGTGCCCCACCAACTTCAAGCTCGTCATGCGGATGCCCGCCAGCCTCTCCGAGGACCAGGTCGAGAAGCTGCGCGTGATCGCGGCCAAGTGCCCGGTCCATCGAACGCTCGAGGGAGAGGTCTTCTTCGACGAGCGGGTCGAGCTCGCCTGAGGACCCGGGCCGCACTGGCCGAGGAGCTGCGCGGGGCGCTGCTGGCGCCCGAGGCCGCGCTGGCGATCGACGTCCACGGCGGCACCGAGGCCGCCGTCCTCGCCCCGCTGTACATCGACGCCGCGGGCCACGCCCACCTCGTCTTCACCAAGCGCCGCGACGACCTCAAGCGCCACGCGGGCGAGATCTCGTTCCCCGGCGGCCGCCGCGACCCCGAGGACGCCGACCTGACCGCGACCGCGCTGCGCGAGGCACACGAGGAGATCGGGCTCCCGCCCGACGCGGTCGAGATCGTGGGCGCGCTGCCGCCGACGCCGACCTTCGTCACCAACTACGCGATCTATCCGTTCGTCGGGCTGATGGAGCCGGGCTTCGAATGGGTGCTGCAAGACGCCGAGGTCGCCTACGTGCTCGAGTTCCCGCTCGAGGCGGTGCGCGCCGCGCACGGGCTGAAGCGGCTCGTGCGCCGCGGGGTGCCGTTCCGCACCGACACCTATGAGATGGGCGACCACCTGATCTGGGGCGCGACCGCCCGCATCGTGGCCGACCTGCTGGCGCGGCTGCCGGCGGCCTAGCCGAGGAGCCGGGCGACGGCGCCGGCCGCGTCGGAGGTCCAGCGCTCGCACTCGGCCGGGTCGGTCGTGAGCACCTCGACCGGGATGTTCCACGTCGCCGCCGCGCGGCGAACCACCTCCGCGCCGCCCGCGAGCACATCCTCGCCCAGCGAACCGGCCGCCTCGTAGAGCAACCCCCGCACCGGCGTGTCGACGAGCTTCTCGCACAGCATCCGCAACCGGCCCGCGTGCAGCTCCGCCGCCCCGGCCCCCTCGGCGCTCCCGAGCAGCCACGCCACCACGGTCACGCCCGCCAACGCCTCCATCAGCGTCGCGATGCGGTCGGGGTCGCCCACGTACCCCTCTGCGCCCACCGCGGCGATCGCATCCAAACGCGCAGAATCCCGCGTGGTCCCCCGCACCGCATGCCCGGCGGCGAGCAGCTCGCGCGCGAGCGCCTGGCCGCGCCCGCCGCAGCCCACGATCAGGACGCGCGCCATCTCACGCCTCGTCGGGCGGGTGGCCCTCGCGGGCGCGGAACTCCGCCGCGCGCGCCCGCATCGCGCGCTGCTCGCGGCTGACCTCTTCCGCGATCTCCTCCTCGGTGCGCTCGGGCGCCCCGCGGCGGCGCCGGCGCTCGTTCTGCGCCTCGAGCATCTGCGCGACGTCGTCGATCTCGTTCTGGGCCTCGAGCTCGGGCGAGCGCGTCGGCTTCCAGCCGAGCTGCTCGGCCCCCGAGCCGGGATACCACTGGCCGAGCGCGAGCACGGCGAGCACCATCAGCACCAGCCCGATGGTCACGATGAGGGTGAAGGTGTCGATCCGCGCAGCGTAGTCTGCGCGGCCATGCGCATCTCCGCCCGAGCCGACTACGCGTTGCGCGCCGCCGCCGAGCTGGCGGCCGCCGGCGGTGGGCCGGTCAAGGGCGACGCGCTGGCCTCCGCCCAGTCGATCCCCGCGAAGTTCCTCGAGAACATCCTCGCCGACCTCCGCCATGCCCGCCTCGTGCGCAGCCAGCGCGGATCGGAGGGCGGCTACTGGCTCGCCCAGCCGGCCGAGGACATCACCCTCGCCGACGTCATCCGCGCCGTCGAGGGCCCGCTCGCCGCGGTCCGCGGCGAGGCGCCCGAGGACGTCGAGTACCCCGGCCCCGCCAAGGACCTTCAGGACATCTGGATCGCCGTCCGCGCCAGCGTGCGCTCGGTGGTCGAGCACGTGACCCTCGCCGACCTCGCCAGCGGCAACATCCCGGAGGAGATCCGGCGCATGGGCGACGACCCGGACGCGCGGATCAGACGCTGACGCCGCTGGCCGGCGGGCGCAGGTAGACGATCGAGCCCTCGTGCGGCTCGAGCGCCTCGGCCTCCGCGCGCGTCAGCTGCGCGGTGACCTCCTCGCCGTCGGGGCGCACGACCTCGACGCGGACCTCGTAGCCGAGGTGCACGACGCGCTGGACCATCGCCTCCTCCCAGCCGTCCTCCGGCCGGTCCGACAACGTCACGTCGTGCGGGCGCACGAGCTTGCCGTCCAGCTTCGAGACGCGGCCGAGGAAGCCCATGACGAAGGGGTCCGCAGGGTCGTCGTAGAGCTCGCGCGGGGCACCGGCCTGGGCGATCTTGCCGTCCTTGAGCAGCACGATCAGGTCGGCGAGCTCCATCGCCTCCTCCTGGTCGTGCGTGACGAGCACGGTCGTGACCGGGACCTGCTCGTGCAGGCGCCGCAGCCATGCGCGCAGGTCGGCGCGGACGTTGGCATCCAGGGCGCCGAAGGGCTCGTCGAGCAGCAGCACGCTCGGCTCGACGGCCAGCGCACGGGCGAGCGCCATCCGCTGGCGCTGGCCGCCGGAGAGCTGCGCCGGGTAGCGGTCGTGGAAGCCGTCGAGCCCCACGAGGTGCAGCAGCTCGTCGACCTTGGCCTTGATGTCGGCCTTCGGCTTCTTGCGGATCGTGAGCCCGAACGCGACGTTGTCGCGCAGCGTCATGTGCTTGAACGCGGCGTAGTGCTGGAAGACGAAGCCGATGCCGCGCTTCTGCGGCGGCAGCCACGTCGCGTCGGTGCCGGAGACGACGATCGTGCCGCTGTCGGGCACCTCGAGGCCGGCGATGATGCGCAGCAGGGTCGACTTGCCCGAGCCGCTGGGGCCGAGCAGGGCCGTCAGCTTGCCGTCGGGCGCCTCGAACGAGATGTCGTCGAGGGCCTTGAAGTCACCGAACTGCTTGGAAACCGACTCGACGGCGATCATGTCTCGCTTCTCCGGTCTCCGATGAGGCTCATGGCGAACAGGGTGGTCAGGGCGATCAGCGCGAGCAGGGCCGAGGCGGCGTACGCCCCCGCGAGATCGAAGTTCTGGAAGCGCTTCTCGACGAGCAGCGTCAGCGTCTCGGTCTCGCCCGAGATCTTGCCCGAGACGACGCTGACCGCGCCGAACTCGCCGATCGCCCGCGCGGTCGAGAGCACGATGCCGTAGGCGAGGCCCCAGCGGATGGCGGGCAGCGTGACGCGCCAGAACGTCTGCCACGGCCCCGCGCCGAGCGTGGCCGCCGCCTGCTCCTGCTCGTCGCCGATCTCCTGCAGTACCGGCGCGACCTCGCGCGCCACGAACGGCAGCGTGACGAAGAGCGTGGCGAAGACGATGCCGGGGAGGGAGAAGATGATCTGGATCCCGTGGTCGGCCAGCCACGGCCCGAACCAGCCCGTGCGGCCGAAGACCAGCAGCAGCGACAACCCGACGACGACCGGCGAGATCGCGAACGGGAGGTCGATCAGCGCGTCGAGCACGCGCTTGCCGGGCGTGCGCCCGCGCACCAGCGCGATCGCGGCGAGCACGCCGAAGATGGCGTTGAGCGGGACCACGATGGCGGCCACCTCGAGCGTGAGGAACAGCGCGTGGATGGCCGCCGGCGTCGTGATCGAGTCGATGAACGCCCCGATCCCCTTCTCGAACGTGCGGTAGAAGATCAGCCCGACCGGCACGAGCAGCAGCACGGTCAGGTAGCCGAGCGCGACCACGCGCAGACCGACGCGCGCCCTGCGGTCAACGTTCATGCCGGGCCCCCCACGCTCCGAACCAGCGGATGGCGACGAGCACCAGCAGCGAGAGCAGCAGCAGCACGACCGACACCGCGGCGGCGCCGATCGGGTTGTCGGACTCGATCTGCTTGTAGACGAACACCGACGCGACCTGGGTGTCGAACGGGATGTTGCCCGAGATCAGCACCACGGAGCCGAACTCGCCCACCGCGCGCGCGAACGCGAGCGCCGCGCCGGACAGGATCGCCGGCACCAGCGAGGGCAGGATCACGCGCCGGAAGATCACGATCGGGCGCGCGCCCAGCGACGCGGCGGCCTCCTCCATCTCGCGGTCGAGCTCGAGCAGCACCGGCTGGACCGAGCGGATCACGAACGGCAGCGTCACGAACAGCAGCGCCAGCAGCACGGCGAACTGCGTGAGCGCGACGTTGACGCCGATCGGGCTGTTCGGCCCGTAGAGCGCGAGCAGCGTGAGGCCGGCGACGATCGTCGGCAGCGCGAACGGCAGGTCGATGACCGCGTTGACCGCGGACTTGCCGCGGAAGCTGTCGCGCGCCAGCACCCACGCGATCAGCGTGCCGAAGACCGCGTTGATCGCCGCCGTCGCCAGGGAGACGAGCAGCGTGAAGCGGATCGCGCTGACCGCCTGCCGCGACGTCACCGCGTTCCAGAACGCCTCGAGGCCGCCGTCGAGCGACTTCGCCACGACCGCGGCCAGCGGGATCACGACGATGAGGCTGAGCCACAGCATCGACACCCCCATCGCCAGCGCCCCGGTCGGGACGCCGGCACCGGAGCGCCGGCGCCCGATGGGGAGCGCGACGCTCATGAGGCCGTCGACACCCCTGCTTCCTCCTCGATCTTGGCGACCGAGCCCTTCTCCGGGTCGAACAGCTCCTCGTTCACCTTCGGCCAGCCGCCGAGGTCATCGATCGTGAAGAGGCCGGACGGCGTCGGGAACTTCGACTTGTTGGCGTCGAAGACCTCCTGGTTGACCGGGCGGTAGCCCCAGTCGGCGAAGCGCTCCTGGCCCGGCTTGGAGAGCACGTAGTCGACGAACTTCTGCGCGACGGGGGCGGCCTTCTCGGTGACCGCGAGATCGATGTCGATCTTGATCGTGTCGTCGGGGATGACGTAGTCGAGCTCCTCGCCCTTCTTGCGGGCGGTGGTGGCCTCGTACTCGTAGGACAGCAGCACGTCGCCGGTGCCGGAGGTGAAGGTCTGCAGCGCCTCGCGGCCGGACTTGTCCTGGACCTTGACGTGCTTGGTGATCAGCTCGGTCAGGTAGTCGAGCCCGGCCTGGGGGTTCTTGCCGCCGTCGCTCTTGGCGCCGTAGCCGCCCAGGAGGTTCCACTTGGCGGCGCCCGACGTGAACGGGTTCGGGGTGAGCACCTGCACGCCCGGCTTGATCAGGTCGTCCCACGTCTTGATGTTCTTCGGGTTGCCCTTGCGGACGATGAAGGAGACGACGGAGGTCGTGACGAGCCCCTTGTTCGGGGTGGCGTTCCAGTCCTTGCCGACGAGGCCGGCGTCCACGAGCCGGGTCATGTCGGGCTCGGTCGAGAACGACACGACGTCGGCCTTCAGCCCGGCCTCGACGGCGCGGCTCTGCTCGCCCGAGGCGCCGAAGGAGGACTTGAAGCCCACGCCCTCGCCGTCGCCGGTCTTCTGGAACTCGGGGATGATCTCGTCGTAGACGACCTGCGGGGTCGAGTAGGCGACGAGCGACAGGGACTTCGAGCCCTTGTCGGTCGACGCGCCGCCGGAGGTCGAGTCGGACGCGCCGCCGCAGGCGGTCACGGCCAGCAGCGCAAGGGTCAGCGCGAGGAAGAGCAGGCGAGATCGAATCATGCGGGAGCGCTCCAGGGGATCGGTTCCCCACCAAGCCGGTGGGCAAGCGGGGGAACAAATAGCAGGT